>CAWCIO010000015.1:0-492924 GCA_963795585.1 uncultured Sphingobacteriaceae bacterium
CTTCATTTTTTTTCCAGAAGGACTTCAGGAACGGATATGGAAAAATTCTGGTGATCCAGCGTTTGCCAAAAAAAGCACGCTCGCGCTCCATGTACTGTTCATGAGCAGTTTTATTTGTTCCATTGATGCGTAATCTTCTGGATATTGCAAAGAAGCGGATGTGATGATAGATGAGCGAAAAAAGATAGATGAGGAACATCCCGGACAGCATTATTACAAAGTAACCTGGGCGATTACTTTTCTCTGCCTGTGAACCAGCCTGTTGTGTTTGAGGTATCGCCACGTCAATGCTAGGAGCATAGATTTCTGAATAAGAAGAATCATAAAGTACTTCCGGTGGGCTACCTGGTGCAGGGGCCGTTGCATCAGGATCTGAAGTAGCGAAAGGTTTGTCGTCCTTCAAATGTGCAATTACTGCATCTACACCATGTAATACTGCGGCGTTATATTCATTTTGTTTTGCATATGGAATCATGTGATCCTGTTGGATCCGGTAACAAATTACATCGGGGAGTGAGCCTTCCAGCCCGTATCCCGTTTCAAATTCTATTCTTTTCTGATCCTGAACGATAAAGATGAGTAAGCCATTATTGGTTTCCTTGCTTCCGATTTTCCAGGTGTTGAATAAGGTATGCGCAACCTCTTTTGGAACGAGGTCGCCGATACTTTTTACGAATACTACATCTATATGAGCCAGTCCAGACTGGTCGAGTACACTCAATTTACCATTTAACTCATTAACTGTAGCCGGAGTTAAGATTTTGTCTGGATTGCTTACATAGCTTTCGTTGAGGCTTTTAGGGTTTGGTATTGCTTTTAGAAGATCTTCCGTTGATGGACTTTGCTTACAGCAAATCAACAGGAGGAGCAAAGAAAAGAGCAGGAGCGAAGATTTGGTCATGGTATATGTAAGGTTGGGACGAAATTTTGTACTAAAACGCATGAAAAGGGCTGAATGTTTTAAAATTAGAAAGAAGTGCCGAGGTGGTGCAATACCTTACGATAAAGTTCGTCAGGAAGAAAGGGTTTCACCACAATATCATTAATTCCTGCACGTGCCACCCGTTCCTCTATCTCGTTTGGTAAGTTGGCCGTAAGTGCTATAATTGGAGTTTTGATACCCTTTTTTCTGATGGTTGTGCTGGCTTCGTAACCATCCATAACTGGCATGTGCAGGTCCATGAGGATGAGACTGTGCAGGCTGGGATCTAGCTTTTTGACCGCCTCCAGGCCATTCACTGCTACTTCTACTTTCGCTCCCCAGCGTTGGAGGAAATTTTGTGCTACCAATACATTCATGGCATTATCTTCTACCAGAAGACTATGGACGCCTGCGAATGGTTTATCTGCCTCGCTTGGTATGTTACTTTCCTTAATTTGCTGTTCAGTAGTTTTAATGCTCTTTTCAAAATCCTGAATAAAGAAAAAAGTGGCACCTTTCCCCGGTTCGCTGATCAGTTGCAATGAAGAGTTCTGGAGTTCCAGTAATTTTTTACAAATGGCTAATCCAAGGCCTGTCCCGCCAAAGCCCCTGGAGGTGGAAGAGTCTGCCTGTGTAAATCTTTCGAAAATCAATTTTTGTTTTTCAGGAGATATGCCAATCCCTGTGTCCTTTACTGCTATAGAAAGCCGGACTTCCAGTTCAGTCTGTTCTTTAATAAAAATGTCGACCTCAACGTATCCCTCCGGTGTGAATTTAATGGCATTGTGAACCAGATTGGTGATGATCTGAGAAGTTCTTGTAGGATCACCCAGTAATCTAGTGTTTAACTTATCATCTACATTGAGTCTTAGTTCGATATTCCTGTCATGCGCGGCACTCTGCAAACCGCTTACAATATTTCTGGCAATGGAGGCGATGTCCATTTCTATATGTTCAAAGGTTACTTTTCCAGCCTCTATTTTATTGTAATCAAGTATGTCGTTTACGATAGCCAATAGGTTATTGGCGGAGAATAACATCACATCCAATTCTTCACGCTGATCTTCCCTTGGATTATTTTTAAGCAGCAGATGGCTCATGCCGATGACGGCGTTCAAAGGTGTACGGATTTCATGGCTCATGGTACTTAGAAATTCACTCTTGGCAATGAGCCCAAGCTCAGCCTCCTGTCTTGCTTTTTTCAGTTCAAACGAGACGCGATGTGAAAGTACCAGGGACTGTAAAAAGAAGAAGGTGATATATCCGAGGAAACTGAGTAATTGCATTTGCGGAATGATAGACCAATAATGCAATAAGGTAATCGCAAATACCGACATGAGGGCGAAGGTGCTCAGAAGAGAAAACAATGAGCCCGGCCGTCTTTTCCTATAAGCTAGAATATATACGTAAGGAACATATACGATGCAGAATACGGTGACCACCAGAAAGGGATTGATCAATTGAGTGAAGTAAATTGGTTTTAGTACTATGGACGCGAGGCCAAAGCATAAGCAGATCCAGGTAATAGTATCCACGATCTTAGGCTGTACATCATCGGGATATAGGAACCTTGTGTATAATCCGAACAAACCTATTCCGAGAAAGAGGCTCATGTATTCCAATCTAACGGTTAGGTACCAACTTGTATTAGGGATTAAAGTATGAAGGGCATAATTGTCCACCCCAATTATTCTGTAGCTATATACGATGGAATAGAGGGCGAATAGTAATATCGCTTTATCGCGGTTCCCAAATAAGTATAGTCCAAGGAAGAATAGTCCGCCCATAATAAGGCAGCCAGTTAATATGAGATCGATGGCTTCCGTCCTTCTTCTGTCAAGGCCAATTTTGTTTTTCTCGCCAAGAATTAATGATTTTTTTATACCTGCTTTACTATGTGTAAAATTAGCGATTTGCAAAAGCAGGTCGAGGGTGTCGGTTCCTGGAGTGATGTTGATGAATTTAACCTCCCAATGAGGAACAAAGGTTTTTGCATCTTTACTTACTGTTCCATCCGTGAGCGCCAATTTTTTGTTGATATACAGGCGATACGAAGTGTATGTTTCAGGCATTTCCAGCCTTAATGCTGGTGCATCTTTATTGAGCAGTACTTTTAATTTATAACTGGCGTAGCCAAAAGACGGCAGTGTTTTTCCGTTTATTTTATAATCGGTCCATCTGAAAGGAAAATCGGCCAGAATCCCTTTTCCTATGCTGGTATCTTCCGGTTGAATCAACTGATTCCAGTAGAACTGCCATTGTCCGTTCAGTTCAATATGATTTTTAAAGGAGTAGCTTCGGAGATCCAATACTCCGTTTCTGGCAGTTAGTGGCTTTTGCGTTGCAGAACTATAATCTACGACACAAAATAGGATTAACAAGCTGAAAATGTACTTTTTAAGGTTCATTTGGTTCTCCAGGCTATACTTGTGTACAACATCTATTTGGATACAAAGTTTAAAGCTTACTAAGATAATAAATACTTCCAGATTGAATACATGGAAGCTGATGCAGACAGAATTTTGTCGTTTTTATATTTAATTTGGTCAAATGTGTATCATAAAATGATGGATTAAAGATAGGGAAAAGGAATATCTTTATAAATTAATTGCACATTATGGAAAAATCAGATAGAAGGAAATTTATCGGCACGGCGGCAGCCTTAGGCCTTGCGACAGTTGCATCGGCTATGCCCTCTACAACTATGGAAAAGAAATACCCGGTAGTACATCATGTATTCTTCTGGCTTAAAAACCCGGATTCAAAATCAGACAGGGATCAGCTGATCGCTGGAATAAAAACTTTGAAAAAAATAGAAACGGTACATAACATGCATGTTGGTGTTGTGGCCGCCACAGAAAAGCGTGATGTGATCGACATGAGCTGGAGCGTTTCTGAACTAATCTATTTTACAGATCTGGCGGCACAGGCCACATATCAAACCCATCCTTTACACCTGGAGTTCATCAAAAACTGTAGCCATTTATGGAGTAAAGTAGTTGTTTATGATGCAACAGAAGCTTAATTATAATGATTCTAAAAAGTCATTTGAGCTTTTGTCGCGTACAGGAAAGAGAATTAAATAGCTAAGTTTGAAAGAAAAATTGTTATGTATCAGATTTTAAGAAGCGCACATTCAGGTTGGCGTTACCTGGTTTTAATTCTATTGGTTGTTGCACTTATACAGGCGCTTGCCGGTGGCTGGGCAAAAAGCCTTACACAGAAGGCAACAGAAAGATAAACCTGTTTACTTTGATCTTTACGCACGTACAGGTACTGATCGGTTTAGTGCTTTATTTTCTGAGCCCTTTAGTAGAGGCTGGAATGAGGTATTGGAAAATGGAACATATCAGCATGATGATTTTTGCTGCAATACTGGTAACGATTGGGAATGCAAGATCCAAGAAAGGTGATGATGCCGCAACAAAGCACAGGTCTGTAGCATTGTATTTCGGACTTGCACTGATTGTGATCGTTGCGGCAATTTTACTGATGGTAAAAGCTGATCCTTCTCGATCATTCTTCGGTGTATCATAAAATTCACAAAATTAATTTTGCTTTGTAAGATTTATTTATATTTTTGTGACACATGATTAACAATATACATACTTGGCAATGGCGTAGCACTTCTGAAAAGAGTCTAGTCGCAGTCCTGTGTACCTTATAGTTTATCAACCTAAACCAAACCACATAGAACCCGACGTAGACCACACGTCGGGTTTTTTGTTTTTTAACACAATTTAAAAATAAGGTTCTGAGATAAATTCAGGATGACAATACCATATGAAGTATAATATCAATACCACTTACAAAAAGAGACTGGCAGATACAACAACGCCCGTAAGCATCTATTTGAGGTTGAGGGATGTGTTTCCGAATACAATTCTGTTAGAAAGTTCGGATTACCACAGTCGGGAGAATTCAGTCAGTTATGTTTGTGCAGAACCCGTTGCCGGGATTGCGCTGCAAAATGGGACATTATCGACCTATTTTCCTGATGGGAAGAAAGAAGAAAAGACGAATTTTGTGCTAACTCAAGAAATTGAAGCTTTTAAAGCTACATTCCGACCGACAGAAGTTACAGATAAACGGTACATCTCGAATGGTTTGTTTGGCTATTTTACCTGGAATGCTGTGCAGCATTTTGAAGATATCACTTTTAGTTCGGAATCGCCTGAAGGGGAGGAAATTCCGCTGATGCAATACCATGTTTACCGCTACATCATTGCTATCGATCATTTCAGAAATGAGATTACGCTTTTTAAAAATACCTTTAACGGGGATGATACAGAAGATCTGGAGAAGATCGAATACATTATTCAAAATAAAAACTTTCCGGAATACAGTTTCAGATCGACAGGTGAAGAGCAGTCCAACCTGAGCGATGAGGGGTTTATAGATATGGTAGAGAAACTGAAGAAACACATTCTAAGGGGGGATGTTTTTCAGATTGTACCATCAAGAGCTTATAAGCAATCTTTCCTGGGTGATGAATTTAATGTGTACCGTTGCCTGAGGTCAATCAATCCTTCGCCTTATCTTTTTTATTTTGATTACGGCAGTTTCAAGTTTTTCGGTTCTTCGCCTGAAGCTCAGATTACGATAAAAAATAAGGTAGCCAGCATTTTCCCTATCGCGGGAACTTTTAAACGCACGGGCAACGATGAGGAAGATGCGGAACAGGCCAGGAAATTGGAACAGGATCCTAAAGAAAGTGCAGAGCATGTAATGCTGGTAGATCTGGCACGTAACGACCTGAGCAGGCATTGTAATAGGGTACAGGTAAAATCATTTAAAGAGGTACAATATTATTCACACCTGATCCACCTGGTTTCAAAAGTGAGTGGAACACTTCAGGAGGATGTACCTGCTTTTAAGATTGTAGCAGATACTTACCCTGCAGGTACTTTAAGTGGTGCGCCAAAATACAGGGCTATGCAATTGATTGATGAGTATGAAGGTCTTGGAAGGAACTTTTATGCGGGTGCATTGGGTTATATGGGTTTTAATGATGAGTTTAACCACTGTATTATGATACGTACTTTTATGAGTAAAAATAATGAATTACATTATAGGGCGGGGGCAGGGATTGTAGCTGATTCTGTTCCGGAAAATGAAATAAATGAGGTGAATAACAAAATTGCCGCATTGCGAAGAGCAATTGAAATGGCTACACAGATTTAAAGATTAACAAGGAATAAGAACATGCAAAAAAAAGTTTTGGTTATAGATAATTATGATTCCTTTACCTATAATCTGGTGCATTTGGTGAATGAACTGGGCAGGGAAGTGGAAGTTTGGAGAAATGATAAGTTTGAGCTTGCAGATGTAGATCAGTTTGATCAGATCCTGCTTTCGCCAGGTCCTGGCATTCCTGAAGAGGCTGGGTTATTGTTGGAGGTGATCAAGAAATATGCAACTCACAAAAGTATTTTTGGGGTGTGTCTTGGACAGCAGGCGATAGCAGAAGCTTTTGGGGGAACGCTATTAAATTTGGGCGGCCAATGCACGGGATTGCGACACCAATTGATATTTTAGATAAGGAAGAAGTCCTTTTTAAAGATTGTCCGGAGGTTTTCAATGTAGGACGTTATCACTCCTGGGTGGTAAATGGCGATGGCTTGCCAAGTTGTTTTATTGTAACTGCTACAGATTCAAGCGGTGAAATTATGGCTTTGAGGCATAAAGAATACGATGTGCGCGGCGTGCAGTTTCACCCGGAAAGTGTGCTGACAGATCATGGGAAGCAAATGATGAAAAACTGGTTAGAGAAATAGGTATGAATATTTTAGATAAAATTGTCCTTCGCAAACGAGAAGAAGTGGCGTTTGCAAAACAAAACGTCCCGATCCGGGAATTGGAAGCCTCTGTTTATTTTGACCGTAAAACACATTCTTTTGAAGCGTTTTTGCTGGCTGAAGAACGCAGTGGGATCATTGCGGAATTTAAGCGGAAATCTCCTTCTAAAGGTATAATCAATGACAAAGTGACGGTCGAAGAAGTCACTAAAGGTTATGTCGGTGCTGGTGCTTCGGCACTGTCGGTGTTAACCGATACGGATTTCTTTGGGGGCCACGCGAAGGACCTTCTGGAAGCCCGTGCAGCTAATCAAATTCCCATTCTTCGGAAGGATTTCATGATAGATGAATACCAGATTATAGAGGCTAAAGCACTGGGAGCAGATATCATTTTATTAATTGCGGCGATTTTAACGCCGGACGAGATTGAACATCTTGCGGAAGTAGCTAAAGGTTTGGGGCTCAATGTTCTTTTGGAGGTTCATAACCTTGACGAGTTGCAGCGTAGTGTAATTCCGGAACTGGATGCTATTGGTGTGAACAACAGAAACCTTGGTGATTTTTCAGTCGACATCCAGACCTCTTTTAACCTTGTAGATGAAATTCCAGATGATTTTCTTAAGATTTCTGAAAGTGCGATCAGTGATCCTAAAATTATCAGAAACTTACGGGACGCTGGCTTTGATGGTTTCCTGATCGGGGAGAATTTTATGAAAACAGGAAATCCGGGTATAGCTATGACAGACTTTGTCAGGGAGATGATCTCGGTATAACTTTTGTATCTTTGTAGTTTACATGGGAAAACAGAAATATTATGATACAGCGCTGAAGCAGGAACGTGCAGTACTTGTTGGTGTAATCAGACCCGGAGAAAAGCCTGAGGAAACGAGGGAGTACCTGGATGAACTGGCCTTTTTGGTAGATACTGCCGGAGGTGTGGTAGCGCATGAATTTACACAGAAGATGCTTAAGCCCGACCGCGCAACCTTTGTGGGTACTGGAAAATTGGAGGAGATACAGGCTTATGTGAAGTCTGAAGAAATAGATATGGTGGTATTTGACGATGAGTTGTCGCCATCACAATTAAGAAATATTGAACGAGAGCTGCAAGTGAAGATCCTGGACAGGAGCAATCTGATCCTGGATATTTTTGCTGGAGGGCACAAACCGCACAAGCTAAAACACAGGTGGAACTGGCGCAGCTACAATATTTGTTGCCGCGGTTAACCCGTCTGTGGACTCACCTGGAGCGCCAAAAAGGTGGTATCGGCATGCGTGGGCCAGGTGAAACCCAAATTGAGAGTGACAGGAGGATGATCCTGGAAAAAATAGCTCTGCTTAAAAGCCGTCTGAAGTTGATTGATAAACAAAATGAAACACAGCGTAAGAATAGAGGGCAGCTGATCCGCGTTGCTTTGGTTGGATATACAAACGTCGGTAAATCTACCATTATGAATATGCTTTCTAAATCAGAAGTGTTTGCAGAAAATAAACTTTTTGCAACTTTGGATACAACAGTGAGAAAGGTCGTGATTGAAAACCTTCCTTTCCTGCTTTCAGATACTGTTGGTTTCATCAGGAAATTGCCGCATCACTTGGTGGAGTGCTTTAAATCTACATTAGATGAAGTCCGCGAAGCAGATATTCTGATCCATGTTGTAGACGTGTCGCATGCGCACTTTGAAGATCAGATCAATGTTGTGAACGAAACTTTGAAAGATTTGGGTGCCAGGGATAAAGATACAATTATGGTGTTTAATAAAATTGATGCCTATGTAAGTCCTGAGCCGGATAATGGGGAAGAAGAACCAAAGGTGCTTACTTTGGAAGATTTTAAACGAAGCTGGATGGCTAGCAACAATGCACCTGCATTATTTATTTCTGCACTGCACAAAGAGAATTTAGAAGAATTTAAACAATTATTATACGATAAAGTTGTCGCTTTGCACACTGAGCGCTATCCCTATGATAAGCTGTTATATTAATTGAAAAAGAAAGATTATGGAAAGTAAACGTCAGCAGAAATTTGCAGGAGTACTACAAGAGGAGTTAGCAGCCATCTTTCAGCGTGAGGGATCCTCCTATTTACCGAATACATTAGTGACGATCACAAAGGTAAGGGTATCCCCTGATCTGGCTGTAGCAAAGGTGTACCTCAGTTTTTTGAATACAAACAACACCTCTTTGTCTGTGGCAGAGGTAAATTCCCATTCGAGTGAGATCCGGTATAAATTAGGTGCGCGTATTCGTCACCAGGCACGCGTGGTACCCACACTTACTTTTTTTGTGGATGATACGAATGAATATGTAGAACATATGGATAAGATTTTTGATAAAATATCCAGGGAACGCAAAGAGGAAACAGAAGAATAAGCGGAAATTTTCGTAAATTGTAGTATGAGAAAGATCATATGGATATTGTTTCTTTGCTACGGATTTAATGTTGAGGCACAGCCTCAGCTAAGAGGTGGGTTGGAAAATTTTGTACTCAATAATAAAATCTACCCGCGTTATTCTCTGCAGAATTGCATAGATGGCACGGTAACCATCAGTTTTAAGCTAAACCCCAGAGGTGAAGTATATTATTCCAGGATCAGCAGTGGCGTTGGTACTGATCTGGATGATGAGGCGCTGAGGCTGATCCGGATGAGCAGTGGAAAATGGATTATGCCTTCAGGACACGATACCACCGTTTCAATCATTGCACCTATCAATTTCAGGATTTCTGCAGAAGATTGTGGTCACAGAAGCAAGGAACAAATTCTTCAGGCCATTCAAAATTATAAGATCAATGATGGGCTGACGAATGCAGTTTTGAACTTTTACAGGAATAAGGAAAAGGGCGGGCTCTTTGCTAAGGAAGAAGAAAATAAAATCACCGCATTAAAAGCTAGTCTGGGCTACGATGAGGACTATTTACAGAAAAGAATTGCTGATGGTAAAAAGAAACTCAAACAAAAAGACAAGCAGGGAGCCTGTGAGGATTTCCTTTTTGTAAAATATATGGGATCTACACTAGCTGATGAATTATTAGCTAAGTATTGCAATTAGACTATAATGCAGATCGACTCAGCAATAATCTTAGCCTCGACCTTATTTACTTTTCCAAGATATTCGCCATCTACCTGAAAATGAGCTTTGTGTTTGGTTTTGATTTTAAGGCTAGTGGTTTGAAACAGTTCAATGTTTTCGGGATTCAGTGCCATTTTTGTGAAGCGGAGTTTAAGGATTTCCATGACGGAATATTTTTTGACAAGCACAATTTCAAATACATCATCATCCAATTTTCCATCTGGATTTATTTTAAGACCCGTTCCGTACATGGTTGCATTGGCGATCACGACCATCGCAGCCTCTGATCGAATAGTCTTGCCCTTGATGTTAAATTCTACATGCATTTTTCGATGGTTCCATAGCGCGCTCCAGGCGGCTTTAGTGTAGCCCCACATGCCCCGATGATCCAGAGAACTAAATTTTTTGACAATATATGCGTTGAACCCGATATCGGCCAGGTGAATGCATAGTTCCCCGTTAACTTTTATTGCGTGTATCTTCTTAGGTATACCTTTAAGAACTTTATTTAAAGCTTCCGTTATATCAAGGGGGATGCCCAGTTCCTTGGCCATGCCATTTGCAGATCCTGCGGGTACAATACCAATTGGTGTCTCTGTACCGATCAGGCATTCGGCAACTAGTTTTAGTGTGCCATCTCCACCCACTGCAACTACACGATCAGCATTAGCCTCATCAATGACAGCTTTTAACTCTTCAAATGCACAATTCCCGGGCAGTTCGTAGATTATCGCATCTGCATCAGAGGATTTAAAATGTTCTCTGATGAGATCTTTAAAGCTGACCTCTCCATTTCCCGAGCCGGGGTTAACGATGAATAATAGTTTCATTTCTTTATTAGCCAAACAACCGTGGTGTTCCTCTGTTTTAAATATTAATGAACAAATCTGTTAGTGTAAAAATATATCATGGCTATGGCCACACACATAACCTGGTGGTGTACGGACATGTGTTTCGTTACAGGGCGAAAACGGAACAGAATTTCAGTAATAACTTATTTGTTAATATCGTACATCTCTTTAAGCTTTTTATATTGAAGCCCTATCCTCATGTAGCGGTAAAACTCACTTTTAATGGGCAGGAGGTCTATCAAAAGACTGAATATGATGGTTTTTTCAAATTTGAGTGGTCTGCTTTTGAAGATGTGGATGCCGGCTGGCACGCTGTAAAAGTGGAGGCCCTTGATGAGCATGGCGCGGTGCTTTCAGTAGGTCAGGGTGAAGTCTTTGTGCCCCATATCACTCAATATGCCTTTATTTCAGATATTGATGATACGATTATGGTCTCGCATTCGGCAACGATAGGCCGGAGATTGCGTGAGTTGTTCATCAAAAACCCCCGGACCCGCAAGACTTTCAAAGATGCCTATACCCATTATAACCTACTTGCCTTATCTCATACAGGAAGTGATCAGCCCAATCCATTTTTCTATGTATCAAGTAGTGAATGGAACCTTTATGATTATCTGGTCGAGACCTTTCGTTACAATAAGCTGCCTGAAGGTGCCTTTCTACTAAACCAGATCAAGCGCTGGAAAGATTTGGTGAAGACCGGAAAGACCGGGCATGATGGGAAGCTGATCCGCGTGATGCGCATTCTGGATGCCTTTCCGAATCAGAAATTTGTTTTTTTTGGCGATAATTCCCAAAAGGATCCTGCAATCTATACTGCTATTGCAGAGAAATATCCGAAGAATATCGAGGCGGTTTACATCCGAAATGTGCGCAAGGAAATGGAAGAGCCGGCAAAAGAGTTTCTATTGAGAATTGCGGCAAAAAATATTAATACTTGCTTATTCAATAACAGTGCTGAGGCCATTGCGCATTCTAAAAGCATTGGACTGATTACCGATTTGAAGCAGTAATTGCTTATTATTGCACATGGTTTTCCGCTTACCTGATGATGAGCTCATTTTCCCTAATCCTGAACTTGCCGATCCCGATGGCCTGCTGGCTGTCGGTGGTGATTTGAGTTTAAAACGCTTGCTGCTGGCCTATGAAAATGGCATTTTTCCCTGGTTCAGTGATGATGACCCCATTTGTTGGTATGCTCCGCATGAGCGCTGTGTGATCTTCCCTGAACGGGTAAAGTTAAGTAAGAGTATGAAAAAGGTAATAGCTAATGGTGTTTTTGAGATTAGCATGAACCGTGATTTTTCATCGGTCATCCAAAATTGTGCTAAAATAGCACGCAAAGATCAACCTGGTACCTGGATTACAGCAGAAATGCAACAGGCCTATATCAATTTACATCAGGAAGGTTATGCCTCTAGTGTAGAGGTTTGGCAGTCCGCAGAGTTGGTAGGAGGCTTATATGGCGTCGAGATGGGAACTGTTTTTTGCGGTGAAAGCATGTTCAGTCGGGTTAGCAATGCTTCTAAGGCTGCCCTGATCTGGTTATGTAAACAGGGGGCTCATGAGCTGATTGATTGTCAGATTCCAAATGAGCATTTGATGAGCCTGGGTGCGGAAATGATTGACAGGGAAATGTATAATCTCCTGTTGCGTAAGTAAATATCTTAAGGAAATAAGAGAAAATGCCTAATTTAGCATTTTAGCGGAGCGTGGGGCTCTGCGTTATTAGCACATGATCAACGATAATTTTGCAGATGAACGCCACTGGCTTTCCCTTTTGAAAAATGGGGAAAGGAAGGCTTTTGATGTGATTTATCAACATTATAGTTATCCTATTTACGCGCGGATATTAGCAATGACCAAGATACACGATGTGGCCGACGAACTCCTTCAGGACATCTTTTTAAAAGTTTGGGAGAAGCGTGACAGCATAGATGAATCTTTGTCATTCCAAGCCTGGATTTATAAAATTGCTGAGCATACGGTGTATGACCACTATCGAAAAATGTCCAGGGACGCCAGGATGCGGGAGGACCTGGTGCGGAATTTCGCGGAGTTATATAACCATACGGAAGATTATATTTTAAATAAAGAACGAACAAGTTTACTTGAGAAGGCTCTTCGACGCCTTCCTGCACAGAGGCAACTGATTTTCCAACTTTGCCGGATCGAAGGCAAAAGCTATGAGGAAGCGGCAGCTATTTTAAACATCAGCACGTCTACCGTAAGCAACCAATTGGTAAAGGCAACAAAAAGCATTAAAGATTTTGTATTCTTCAACTCGAGGGAATTCCTGATTTTCATGATCGCATTCTACCTTCGGAAATAACGAAGCCGAGTTTCTAAAAAAAAATTGTTTTTTTTCATTTATCAGTAGTGTGTTTTCTGTTTTCGTACGTATAACCGTAAATAAGACATGAAAAAAGCGCAGCAAAAAGAAGAATTGTATACAAGATTTCTAAATAATGAAGTCACCGCGGCTGAATTGGATGAACTCCTGGATTTTTTTGGAAGAGGAGAAGAAGATGCACTGCGTGGAATGATTGGTTCTGCGCTCTCACATTTTTCTGAGGAAGAAAGCGCAAATGCGGAGATGCAGCAGCACTTGAAAGAACTTCATACGGGCATTTCCATCAGGATTGATGCCGAAAGCCGGGTTGTGGCTTTGCGTCCATGGTATGGGCAGTGGTTATTTAAGGCAGCTGCTAGTTTCGTTATTATTGTCTTTGCAGGCTTTTTTGCCTACACTTATTTCGCTAAGCCCGATCAGGGAGAAGATATACAACCTGCATGCAACTGTGCATCTCTGATGACTTCAAACGGTCAGGAGATTAAGTTGGAGACAAAAAAGACAGGTGAAGTAATTGCGCAATCGGGTGTAAAAGTGACGAAAACTGCTGAGGGGCAATTAGTCTATACCGCAGATCCCGCTATAGCGGGTGCGGCGGCAGTCATGAACACGCTGACTACTCCTTTGGGAGGAAAATATAAAGTTCTATTGTCCGATGGTACTTCGGTGATCCTGAATTCTGGCTCCAGCCTGGAATTTCCTATAGGTTTTCATGGCACTGAACGTCGGGTGAAATTGTCCGGAGAGGCTTATTTCGAAGTAACTAAAGATCCGTTGAAGCCATTTATTGTACAATCTGGTGTTGGTATTACCCGTGTACTAGGTACTAAATTCAATGTCAGCAATTATCCTGATGAGCCTGTTTCGCGGACTACTCTTTTGGAAGGGAAGGTTCAATTTAGCGGCAATGGAGAGACCGCGGTGTTGCAGCCCGGTCAACAAGCCAGTTTGAATAAAAAAGGGTTACAGGTCGCGACAGTAAATGCTGAAGAGGCAATGGCCTGGAAAGATGGCCTGTTTATATTTAATAATGAAGAACTTTCGGTGATCATGCGGCAACTGGGCCGCTGGTATGATGTTGATGTGGACTACAACACGATACCAGACCGCCGGCTATATGTGAAAATCAGCAGGGATGTGAACCTATCAGAGGTTTTAGGACAGTTTGCGCTGACCAGCAACCTGAAATTCAAAGTAGAAGGAAGGAGGGTCTCTTTCATGAAATAAACCTTTACCCAAAAATACACTACCAAACCGATCTATTATCAATAACCTAAATAAACTAATTTAATGAATTTAACCACCACTATGTCGCAGTCATGGAGAGCCGTTCTCCTGTTATCTGTAGTGATGCTCTTTAGCCGGATTGCACAGGCGCAGACCGGAACACTTTCTTTCTCATTCAATAACACTCCATTACAAGAGGTCATCGCTGAGGTAGCAAAAAGGAGCGGATACGAATTTGTATTTGATGCCGAGTACCTTAAAGCTGCAGCACCTACCACATTGGAGATCAGATCCGCAACAATTAATCAAGTGTTGAATGTGGTTTTAAAAAACCAGGACTTTACTTACCAGATCAATAAGAAGATCATTGTGCTGAAGCCAAAAGGGCAAAGCCAAACACAGCTATCTGAATACCCGGTTAAGGGAAAAGTGATCGATAGCCTTGGAATAGGAATTCCAGGGGTAATCGTTCGCGTGAAAGGACAAGCAACAGGTGTGCAAACCGATGGTACAGGTAGTTTTCTGCTGAATGTTTCCGGGAGTAAACCAACACTAATCTTTAGTTATATCGGCTATACAGAGCGTGAATTTGAGGTTGCACCTTCTGTAGCAAACACCAGCATTAGCATTGTGCTCAGTCCTATGGCTTCCTTGTTAGATGAGGTTTTCGTAAATGGCTTTGAAAAAATTCCAAAGGTACGTAGTCCGGCCTCTTATACATTGGTAGACAATGCAGCTTTAAACAGGAACTTAAACGTAGATTTGGTCTCGGCACTGGAAGGTAAAGTGGCAGGTTTGCTGACGGTAAAAAATAAAGCAGGAGCGGCCGGAGATCAGCTTCTTTTGAGGGGAATCAGTACCTTTTCTACGCTGAATGTGGGAACAGGGCCATTGTTGGTCATCGATGGTTTGCCTACAGAATACACCCTGGATGAAGTCAATCCTTACGATATAGAGTCTATTACTGTATTGAAGGATGCTGCTGCATCCTCTATCTATGGAGCAAGGTCTGCCAATGGAGTAATTGTAATGACGACCAAGCGCGGGCAGAGCCGTGGTGCTAAAATAATAACACTGAACACCGATTTGTTTATTACCCCAAGACCTAGTCTAGATGCGATGCATTATGCATCTACCAGTCAGCTATTGGACTGGGAGATGGCCAAATACCAGCAGGAACGTACTAATTTTACAAGTGTCGATAACATGTTTGCCGGCTACGGGGTCATTGGTAACGGAACGCTGAAATATTACTCGCCCCTTTACCAACTGTACAGGGACCAGGCTGCTGGTACGGTCAGCACGAACCAATTCAACAGTACTTTGGATCAGTGGCGTCAAAATGATTATATCAAAGACTATACAGATCATGTATGGCAAAATGAAGTCCGTCAGCGTTATAACCTTTCTTTGAGTTCAGCGACGGACAAAAGCAATACCTATGTTTCCCTGAACTATGATCAGGGTAAAGGAAGGATCATTAATAACCTCAACCGCTCCTTCAACCTGAATTTGAAGTCAACATTCAATGTAAAAAGCTGGCTAACGGCAACGGTGGGCTTAAATGGGAAGTATGCAAACGATGAAGAGACAGACGGTTCCTATAACAATCTCTTTCTTCAGGAGCGCTACGCAAGGATTACCGATGCCGATGGCAATCTGGTGACCAGCGACTACGTAAATATAAATGATGGTTTTGGTGCCAATGGTTTCGTCAATGGCTCTGCAGTGAGAAGCATTGCAGGTAACACTGCTTTCAAATCTCTGGGCTTCAATGTGATTGATGCACTGGGTGATGGAATCGACAAAACCGTTTACACTAACCTGCGGACCTTCGCAAATATTGAAGCGAAAATATACAAGGGACTTACCTTCAGTACGCAAGGTCAATATGAAATATCAAATAAAGACCTTGACCGCTACCATGAGGCCGAGGGCTACCGTATGCGCTATGCTTATGATATGTTCACCAGTTTGGCGAGTGGCGTGTATACCAATAACCTTCCTTCAGGTGGTCGATTGTATCAGTTGAACAATTCTAGTAACAGTTATACATTTAGGAACCAGTTGAATTACAGCAAGGGCTTTGGAAAAGATGATACAGAGCATTACATCTCCGCATTGGCAGGTTTCGAAATGAGGCAAACCTTTGTACCAATGTTCAATGAATCCTTGCGCTATGGGTTTGATCCGCAGACCTTGCAGTCGGTGAATCTCAACGAGAAAGTCTTGTCTGATGATGGTGTTAACAGTTATTTTAATGGGACACGCAGATTATCTGAACTAAGTTATTCCGTTACTGAAACCAAGCACCGTTATACTTCGATGTTTGCAAACATGAGTTATACCTACCAGGGGAAATATAGTGTGTCCGGAAGTGTACGTCAGGATAATTCTGATCTGTTTGGTGTAGAATATCAGGATAAAACCCGTCCTTTTTGGTCAGGTGGTCTTTCCTGGAATGCGAGTTCTGAAGAATTCATGAAAAGTCAGGAATGGCTAAATCTCCTGAAGGTAAGGGCAACTTATGGTACCAATGGAAACGTAGACCAGTCTACTACAAAAAATATTGTAGCAAGGAAGGCCAATGATAGGTTGATCACGAATTTAAGTTACCTGAACATCACTACTATGCCAAATCCTAAGCTTCGCTGGGAAACCACTGCGAGTGTCAACTTTGGTATAGATTACGCCGTTCTAGATAACCGCATCCGTGGTAGTGTAGATATATACAATAGAAAAAGTACGGATTTATTGGTAACTACCCAGCTAGATCCTACTGTTGGAACCTTGACCCAGAAACTCAACAGTGGTGCTTTGCGCAATAGGGGATTGGAGCTAAGTCTAGCTGCCGACTGGTATAAAAATGGCGATTGGACATTCAGTTCGAACGTAACATTTGCAACCAATAAAAACCAGGTCCTGGAGCAAAATAATACATCCACTTCAGCCGGTGTATACATTTCCTCTCCTTCAGATTATTTCTTTGAGGGAGAAGCTTTCAATACCATGTATGCCTATAAATATGGTGGCATGACCAACGGTTATCCATATTATTTAGATGAAAATGGAAATCCAAATATGACTTTTGATGCAAATGGAGTGCCTGTTGCGACAAGTGTTAAAGGTATCAATAATCCAGCGGCATTGGTAAAGGTTGGCCAGTTAGATCCTAAATATTCGGGAGCGTTCTCACAAAGGATCAGGTATAAGAACTTCGAATTAAATGCCATGTTGGTATTTTCAGGTGGTAATAAAATGCGTAAAGATGTTACAGCGCTCGATTCTTACGATGTGACTGATGTAGATATCGCTACACGATGGACTGAAGGTTCTGCTCTGCCGAGATTGAAAGTGGATTACCCACAGGCCTTGATCAATAGCGGAAGCACCATCAATTCGTTATGGAGGTTTGGAGACAACCAGATATTGGATGCCAGTTATATGAAACTCAGAAATGTAGGTTTATCCTACAATATGCCGAAATCAATCTACAGCAGGTTAGGGATCTCCAGCTTAAGGCTCACTGGCCAGCTCAATAATATCTGGTACTGGAGTGCAGCAGGCGACGACATCGATCCGGAAGTCTATTCGCTGAACAGCGGAACGCGCAATATTCCAAACCCTAAGTCATTCATCCTTGGTTTAAACGTAACTTTTTAAAGACCTGAACATGAGAAGCTATTTAAAACTCATCCTATGTTTGCTGGTATTGCTTTCGCTTTCCTGCAAAAAATATATAGACATTGTTCCGAAAGGAGCCGCTGTCATTGAAACGACTCAGCAGTTTTATGAACTGGTGTCTATGCCCAACAGAGGGTATCCGATCAATAATTTTCAATACCTGGTAGATGACCAGTATATGAAAGAAAGCAATGTGATTGGGATGAACAAGACAATTGACATTGTTAACTTCACTTTTGACGATTCTGATGTCCGGACCAATCTGCTTAAGGGCTCCAGTATGTACAATCAATCTTACGCTTATATCAACCGTTGGAATATGATCATTTCGCTGGTAGACAATTCAGCGGGCGATGATGCATTAAAGTTGCTTGCAAAATCAGAAGCAAAAGTTCACCGTGCCTTCGATCATTTTCTATTGGTCAATGTATATGCTAAAGCCTATGATCCGGCAACTGCTGCTACTGACGGAGGGATTTGTATTATGGATAAATTTGACCTGGAAGCGCAGCCTGTAAAATCGACAGTGCAACAGGTTTATGATTTTATCCAGAAAGACCTCGATGAGGCCATTCCTAATCTGCAGGCCACACCGATAGATGTGTACCACCCAAGTCTGGCCTATGCCTGGGCACTCAAAGCGAAAGTACATTTGTTCAAAAGGGAATTTGCGCAAGCTAAAGATGCAGCTTTGAAGTCCCTTTCGTACAATGACAAGATCTTTGATATGGTAGCTTATACCGCTCAGGGTGGCCCTAATGTGGTGCCGGTTATCGCGCCAAATAATCCCGAAGTATTAAGCTATACCCACATGACGGGATATAACGAAATGAACTTTGCTTATCAATATGTAATCAGCCCGGAGTTGAAGACCCTATTTGGTAACAATGACGCGAGATACAATCTTTTCTTCAATTCTACCAATGCGACCTGGTTGGATGTCGCAGCTGGAACAGCCTTCTGGAGCATGGCCTATACCAAGTTTTTCTATTCTACGGTAGGTCTTAAAACTACAGAGGTTTACCTGATGCTTGCGGAATGCTATGCCCGAGAGAATAACCTTTCGGAAGCTGTAGCGACTTTAAATAAAATCCGTGTAAAAAGGATCACTTCAGGAACGGTGAACCTAGCTGTGCCGGCAACTGTAAAAGAAGCTGTAAATCTGGTGATTGCGGAGCGACGAAAGGAACTGTTATTTGGCTTCAATCGCTTTTTTGATTTGAAACGCTACAACTTGGAGCCGGATTATGCTAAAACCACTGTAAGGGTATTCCCTATAGTGAATAAAACCGTGCCGCAACAGACCTATACTTTGCCGCCAAATTCGCGTCTATACATTATTCCTTTCCCGCAGGATGTGATGATGAAAAACCCAAGGCTCAGACTGAATACGGACGAGACTGTTCCCTTTTAGATAAACACACACAAATGAAATATACATTGAGTATTTTATTTTGCGCCATATCCCTCATGGGGTATGCGCAGGATAAAACAGATAAAAAGACCGATAGTACCAAGACTAAGGCACTCGTTTCTTATGAGAAACTGATCCCTAAAACTGCTGTGATAAGAAAAGGTTTATTTGAAGTTAGTACTGCTGACAACAAGTGGTATTTCGAAATTCCTGATAGTTTACTGAATCGATATATTCTGGCAGTAACACGCTACATTGCCATGCCCCAGGGAGCGGGGAGCTTTGGCGGTGAAAAAGCCAATGAGCAAACTGTCTATTTTGAAAAAGGAAATGGTAACAGGATTTTCCTTCGTGCGGTAGTGTATAATCAGGATGTAAAAGACGAGCAGCAGCAAATCTTTAAAGCCGTGAGCAGCTCGCAGGTAAATCCAATCGTTGCAGCCTTTGATATCAAAGCTAAAAATCCGGTCACTGGCAATTCAGTGATTGAGGTAACAGACCTTTTCCGTAAGGATAACCTGGTAGTTTCTATTTCGCAGACTGAGAAAACAGAAAAGAAGTTAGGCGGACTTGCTGATGACCGCACTTTTATTGAATCCATCAGGACTTATCCTATCAATATAGAAGTGAGCAGTACCCGTACTTATACTACTTCTGGAGCAACCATTGCAGCAGGTGCCCTGACGGGAAATCTGACCCTACGCCTGAATACTTCACTGGTTTTGTTGCCAAAAGTTCCGATGCGTAAACGGATTCAAGATGAACGTATTGGATATTTTGCGAACAAATACGTCCTGTTTGATGATGAGCAGCAATATGCCAAGCCGATGTACTTTGTGCAGCGCTACCGTTTGGAGCCTAGAGCAGAAGAGCTACAGAAATATAAGAAAGGGCAGCTGGTAGAGCCCAAAAAACAAATTGTGTACTACATAGATCCTGCGACTCCGAAGAAATGGCGGAAATACCTGATCGCCGGTATTAACGATTGGCAGAAGGCTTTTGAACAGGCGGGATTTAAGAATGCCATTGTAGGGAAGGAATGGCCTGAAAGCGATACTACAATGAGCCTGGAAGATGCCCGCTATTCAGTGATTCGTTACTATGCTTCTGAAAAGGCAAATGCCTATGGGCCGAGGATTAGTGATCCGCGCAGCGGGGAGATCATTGAGAGTCATGTAGGCTGGTACCACAACGTAATGAGATTAGTGCACAATTGGTATATGATCCAGGCCGGTGCCTTAGACCCACGTGCCCGTAAAATGAATTTTGATGATGAACTGATGGGCGAGCTTATCCGCTTTGTTTCCTCTCATGAAATTGGTCATACGCTAGGTTTGAGGCACAATATGGGGGCAAGCAGCCAGACTCCTGTAGAAAAATTAAGGGATAAGAAATGGGTAGAAGCTAACGGACATACCGTTTCCATCATGGACTATGCAAGGTTCAATTACGTCGCGCAGCCAGAAGACCATATTGGCCCGGCTGGTATCTACCCACGAATTGGGATGTACGACAAATGGGCAATCCAGTGGGGTTACGCATATCTTTCAGGTGCAAAAGACGAATTTGATGAAAGTGCAATACTGAATAGGATGACCATTGACAGCCTTACTAAAAACCCTAAGCTTTGGTTTGGAGGAGAAGGTAAGGATGAAGACCCGAGGAGCCAGACAGAAGACATTGGTGACGATGCTGTAGCAGCGAGTAATTATGGCATCAAAAACCTAAAGCGGGTGGTTCCTAATCTCATTAGCTGGACTAAAGAACCGGGAGATCTGTACGATAACCTCAAAAGTATGCATAAAGCTGTAGTAAGTCAGTATTCAAGATATCTATATCATGTGATGAAAAATATAGGTAATGGCTATATTACGCAGCGTAGCACAGATGAGCGGGGAGTAGTTTATACAGAAGTACCAAAAGCAAAAGTAAAAAGTGTGATCAGCTACTTGGATGAACAGGTTTTTGAAGCGCCGCTTTGGATGTATCCAAAAGAAATTGCGGCCCTTACCGAACTCAATACGGTTAATGAAATCATGGATCAGCAGGCGCAAATGCTCAATATTGTACTCAGTTCGGGAATGCTGTTCAATCTCAGCCAACGTGCCCTCAAATCTGCAGATCCTTATTCCCTCACTGAGTATTTTAGTGATTTGGAGAAGGCAGTGTGGAAAAATCTTTCCGGCGACCCGGTTAGGGACAGTTACAGGAGGGCTTTTCAACGCGCTTATGTGGAGAAACTCAACATGCTGATCAATCCAAAGGACGTTGCCGATGGAAAAATGATGTCTAATGCCCAACGTAGTGACGTAAGGTTAGCTGCCATCGCACACATTAAAAGGTTACGTACTACAATTTCGGCTATGCCTGTTGTAGGAGAGCTTAATATGGAACATAAGGCGGACCTGCAAACAGAAATCGATAAAATTTTATTAGCAAGGAGTAAAAAAGAATAATATGAAAAGAATAAACTACATGTTGATTTGTCTGCTGCTGATGGTTGCAGCGAATGTGAAGGCTCAATTGAACTCCAGTCAGGAAGTTGCCGCACCAGAACTTGTTTCTAAAAGAGAGGCTCAAAAAAAGGATGTGCTTGCCACTTACATGAGCTTGAAAGAACATATGATTCTTTCAGATTCTTTGAATGCATCCACTGCAGCAGTTAAGTTTGTGACTGCACTGGATCAGTTTAAATTTAAAAAACTGACTTTAGCAGATATGAACGCCGCGACAATTTTGCGTAAAGAAATTAAAGAATTGGCACTGGAGATTTCAAAGACAAAAAACATCAATAGTCAGAGAAAAATCCTGTCTAAGCTTTCTGCGAAAATGTGGGAACTTGCTCCCAAGATCAAGCCAATGGAAACAGTAGTTTATCAACAGGTATGCCCAATGACCGGAGATACCTGGTTGAGTCTGGACAAAGAGATCAAAAATCCCTACTTTCCGAAGAATATGCTGACATGCGGGGAGGTGAAACAAAGTATTTAAAATTTAGGCGTTAATAATGAAGACTAGGGGGCAGGATTGCCCCCTAGTCTTTTAATTATTGGCAGACTAATTCAGTAGCTCACTGATGTCTTCTTTGCTCAAAGATTTAAAGAAGCTTTCCTCTGTAGTAATCAGCGAACTTGCCAATCTTTTCTTCCGGTTCTGCAGGGCCAGGATCTTCTCTTCCACAGTATCTTTTGCAATAAATTTATAAATAAAAACCTTTTTCTCCTGTCCGATCCGGTGCGTACGGTCGATGGCCTGCTGTTCTACTGCAGGATTCCACCACGGGTCGAGGATAAATACATAATCCGCCTGTGTTAGGTTAAGCCCTACACCACCAGCCTTAATCGAGATCAGGAATACTTTAAGGTCCGTATTTTGCTGAAAATCGGCCACGATCTCCCCTCGGTTCCGGGTGGCTCCGTCAAGGTACGCAAAAGGAATCCCTTCCTTTTCAAAATGTGATTTGAAGATGTTCAGGTGCTTCACAAACTGCGAAAAGATCAGCACCTTGTGGCCCCCTTTCAGCACGTTATCCAGTGTGTAGATTACATTTTCAAACTTACCGGAATCTGAGGTGTATTCCTCATCGATCATAACCGGATGATTGGCAAGTTGTCTTAAAGCCGTCAATCCCTGAAGTAGCTGTACCTGTTTTTTTGCGTAGGTTCCATCATCCATACTGCTCAGCAAGTCATTGCGGTAAGCCGATTTTGTTTTTTCGTAATAGGCTGCCTGATCTTCTGACATGGTGCAATAGAATACTTGCTCTGTTTTTGAAGGCAGCTCTGCAGCTACCTGTTCCTTCGTTCTGCGCAGCACAAAAGGCTTGATGATCGCCTGTAGTTTACGTGCTTTCTCCTCGTCTTTGCGTTTTTCAATTGCCTGTACGTATTCCTCATTGAAGAAAGCCTGCGTGCCTAATAATCCCGGATTAAGGAAGGTTAGCTGCGTCCAGAGGTCACTCACTGAATTCTCGACAGGCGTACCGCTAAGGATTAACTTGTGTTTTGATTTTAGTGCTTTTACTGCCTTGAAAGACTTAGAGGAGGGATTTTTAATATTCTGGCTTTCATCCAGAATAATATAGCTAAAGTAGAAATTTTTCAGCAGATCTATATCTACCCTGGTGATTCCATAGGTTGTGATGATGATATCATATTTTGCAAATAAACTGATGTCTTTATCACGGGAGGTGCCTATATGCGCATGGATTTTAAGCTTAGGCGTAAATTTTTTTGCTTCATTGAGCCAGTTGTAAATCAATGAGGTTGGCATGATGATCAATGAAGTAACCTGCGTCTGCCCCAACTCATGTTCTTCCTTCATCTTTTGCAGCATGGCAAGCGTTTGGATTGTTTTACCAAGCCCCATATCATCTGCCAAGCACCCTCCGAAGTTATATTCCCTCAGGAAACTGAACCAGTTGTAGCCTGCCTTTTGGTAACTCCTTAAGTCGCCTTTAAAATGTACGGGCATCTGTACATCTGCTATATTCTCAAAATCATTTAGTCTTTCCAGTTTTCTGCTCAGCGTGACGTTGGCAATTCCATCTTCTGCCAGTTCATTAATTAGACCCAGATGATGTTTCTTTAATCGCATTGATTTTCCGCCTTCGGAAAGACTAAAAAGAGTACCGTACTGCGTAAACCATTTCTCGGGTATGATCGCGATAGAACCATCTGGAAGGGGAAACTCCCTCTTCTTATGAAGGATATAGGGTTTAAGCGAAAGAAATGGGACTGGATGCAGGCCAAAGTAAACAATGGCATTGATGTCAAACCAATCGTTGTCTTCCTTAATCTCAAAATCTATTTTATTGCTGGCAAAAAGGAATTTCTTATTGCCAGTATGTTGTTCTACCTCGAAGCCTTCTGTATTCAGCAAGTCGATGTGTTCGTTTACCCAATTGATGATGGCATAAGATCGCTCTTCTTCTTCGCCATCCGCTACTTCCAGGTTATGAAACAGTGCGCTTGTTTTCTTGAGCCCAAGTTTGAGCAGCAACGAGAATTTTGTTTTCTCAAATTCCGTGTTTCTTTTGATTCGGGTAAAAACGTAATTGTCTTCCTCCTTA
Source organism: uncultured Sphingobacteriaceae bacterium (assembly GCA_963795585.1). Lineage (GTDB taxonomy): Bacteria > Bacteroidota > Bacteroidia > Sphingobacteriales > Sphingobacteriaceae > Pedobacter. Next base: position 24,393 of record CAWCIO010000015.1, read on the forward strand.
TTGAGACGGACTGTCACTTTTTTCTCTGTGCCCATTGCAAAAGCATATTCTCCATATTTAAAGTACAGTTGCAGCTGGGATATGCCCCCTTCTACATAGATCACTTTGATCATTGGAACAGGTTCGTGTTTCTCTGTTTTGATGTCGAAGCCCTCAGCGTACACATGGTATTTCTCAATTAACGGTCCTACGAATTTTTCAAAATAGGTGGCTTCAGTTGTTTTTGGAATCGTAATAAATCGCTTGCTCAGAAATGGAAGTAGCTTTTTGCCTTCTATGCCCTGCTCAAAGAAATAAATCATATCACTGAGCAGTAACCATGCAGGCTGATTGCTTACTACTTGGGCATCCTTAAACATAAATTCAATCCTCATGCCCTGGTACTTAATTGTAGGGAAGTAGCGAGTTTCCAGTTCATTCCTCCTGAAGTGGAATAAAACTGTAGCTGCTTCTGTTGCGATTTCGAGTTTGCGTTCTGCTGGCCAGCCATCTTTGTCCATCAGGTAAAGTGCACTGTGAGTCTTTAGCGTTTCCAGAACTTCAGATAACCTTTTTTCTATTTTCGGCCGAACGTTTTCGTAAAATTTCTCATTGAAGAATTTGCCGAAGAACTCAGCTGGTCTTACTGCTTTCTTATGGTATTTTTTAATGATATAATCCTGCTCTGTTTCATCTAATATTTTAATCAGTTTGAGGTCCGTTTCTGTTAAATGCCTACTGAATTCTTTGGCGGTATGTGAAAAAAGTCGCTGATAAGTAAGGGAGAAATCGCCCTGTGGATTCAGTTGCACCACGTGAGGCTCAATAAGGTAACCAAAATACGCATGTTTGCATAGTGAGTATACGATTTTACATGGTTTGGTACTATCTACGCGTAACATTGGCTAAAAGTTAAAACAATCGGACTATATGCATTTAAAAATCTTTAAACATACATCAAATTGAGGGGCTTTCAAATAGGGTTTTATAATTATGACTGAAATTTTATTTCCTGTTCGTCGAAAAAAAAAGGCAGTTGGTCGTTTACGTTCCATATCTGATATAAAAGAACAGAAACTGCTGCAACGTTTCCAAACGTCCCGCGTCTTATCCTCAACACAAACAAAATATTAAACCTTAAAATCTTTGAAAATGAACACTTTAATGAAGAAATTATCCGCTGCGGCCCTTACTTTATTTATATTGATTACAACGGGACTGACCACGCTCGCTGCAGAGTTTACCTTTAATAAGATCAAAGTCAGTGGTAATGTGAAGCTGGAAGTTGTACAAGGAGACCAGGAACGGATCGAAGTACAGGGAGAATATTCTGCGAGGAATACCTCGATCAAAAGGCAGGGTTATACGCTGATCATTAAATCATCGGAATACGAACCGATAATCATCAAGATCTCAGTGAAAAACCTTCAAAGGATAGATGCTTCGGATCAAGTGACAATTGAAACAAGAGGGAAGCTTAACCTGAAGTATCTTCAAATCTTTTTACAAGATCAGGCTATAGCCAATGTAAAAGCGACTGCTGAAAGTATGTATACCTTTTTAAAAGGTAGTTCACATTTGAACCTGAGTGGTTTTACGCAAGATCATACCTTGGTGATGGATTCCCTCGCAAAATTGAATATGGGCAATCTGGTAGCAACGAGGACCACTACAAATACCATTACTGAAGCAATGGCATGGAGCAGAACGTCGAAGTAAAAGATTAGGCGATCAAGCTTTGAGATTATATTTAGGTCTTGATCGCCATTATATGAGGCAGTCGTTCGTTCCTGGTACTATAAGTCGAACCGGATGCCCTGGGCTAAAGGCAAGGTATCAGAATAGTTGATGGTATTGGTTTGTCTGCGCATATAGGTTCTCCAGGCGTCTGAACCACTTTCCCTGCCTCCACCTGTTTCTTTCTCTCCACCAAATGCACCACCGATTTCAGCGCCGGATGTTCCAATGTTAACATTTGCAATGCCGCAGTCGGAACCTCTTGATGAAAGGAAAAGCTCTGCTTCTCTTAGGTTGAGCGTCATGATTGCAGAAGAAAGTCCTTGTGGCACTCCATTTTGAATTGCTATGGCCTCACCTAATGTTTTGTATTTGATGAGGTATAATATCGGCGCAAATGTTTCATGCTGTACTATCTGGAAATTATTTGATACTTCAGCAATGCAGGGTTTTACATAGCAGCCACTAAGATAAGCCTCTCCGGTCAGCACAGCTCCCTCAACAACAAAATTCCCACCTTCAGCTTTACACTTTTCAATAGCGTCCAGGTAACTGTTTACCGCGTTGGTGTCAATCAGTGGGCCGACATGATTGTGCTGATCCAGTGGATCACCAATCCGTAACTGACTATAGGCTTTAACTAATTTTTCAACAAAACTGTCGTAAACACTTTCGTGTATGATGAGCCTGCGGGTGGAAGTACACCGTTGTCCTGCAGTTCCTACTGCACCAAAGACGGCGCCTATAAGACTCATATCCAGATCTGCATGTTCGGAAATGATGATGGCGTTGTTGCCGCCCAGTTCCAGTAAACTTTTTCCCAGTCTTCCTGCCACAGCTATGGCTACAGCTTTGCCCATACGGGTAGAGCCGGTAGCAGATATTAAAGGCAGACGTGCATCTTTAGCCATCAGTTCGCCTATTGCCGGGCCTCCTATAATTAAATTAGAGACTCCTTCCGGTATTTCATTCAGTTTGAAGATACCTGAGATAATATGCTGGCAGGCAAGAGCGGTAAGGGGTGTTTTTTCAGAGGGTTTCCAGATGCATACATTGCCACAAACCCATGCAAGGGCGGCATTCCAACTCCATACAGCTACGGGAAAATTGAAGGCAGAGATAATGCCTACAATTCCGAGAGGATGCCATTGCTCATACATGCGATGGTTGGGACGCTCGGAATGCATAGTCAGCCCATAAAGCTGTCTGGACAAACCAACCGCAAAGTCGCAGATGTCGATCATTTCCTGTACTTCGCCCAAGCCCTCCTGGAGGCTTTTGCCCATTTCATAAGATACGAGCCTGCCGAGGTCATCCTTATAGCTGCGCAATGCTTCGCCAAACAGGCGTACAATTTCGCCACGCTTTGGGGCAGGAACACTTCGCCAATATACAAAAGCGTTTGTTGCAGTGGCGACGACACTGTCATAATCGTTGTTGTCAGCAGAATATACGCCAGCAATACGTTCACCATTTACGGGCGAAAAGCTGTCGATTACAGTAGCCTCTGCGGAAGAGGACCACGTACTTCCTGTACTGTAAGCGGGGTTTAAGTCCTGTATTTGCAGGTTATTTAAAACTTCAGTTATGGATTTTTGCATGAATAAAGATATGACCTCTCAATTACCTTCCCTAAAATAAAGTTGTGTTTATTTGTATTTGCTTTTCAGTTGATTTGTAATCAGTTGTTTACGAATGGGGGTGTTTGTATGTTGAAAATTAAATAGTGGCTTGTCTCATTATTTGTTGTAAACTTATAATGTATATTTTAACACAGGGATCTGTTCTTTAATTATTCGATACATGGAAGAGGAATTTTATTTTGATTTTAGTGATGATGCGCAACGATCAGTCGAGCGCTATGAGGAGATGATCCGCAATCAGGATCAGTACTTTTTTGATGCTCAGGCCTTTGAAAACATTATTGATTATTACATTGAGAAGAGCGATCCGGTTAAAGCCCTTCAGGTGATTGAATACGCCCTGAACCAGCACCCATATGCTGCGGTATTTTTGATAAAACAAGCTCAGCTGTTTTTTGTGACGGACCAGGTAGAACGCGCTTTTCTTGCACTGCAGAAGGCCGAAATGCTGGAAGCTTCGGAGGCAGAGATTTATATCCTCCGGGGCAATATCTACAACAGCATGGAGCGTTACAGTGAGGCGCTGGATAATTTCCAGAATGCACTTGGTTTTGCCGAGACCACTGATGAGATCTTGCTTCAGATCGCTTATGTATATCAGAACATGCTGGATTATGAAAGTGCAATTGTCTATATCAAGCAGAGCCTGGAACAGAATATGGAGAATAAGGACGGATTATATGAACTCGCATTTTGCTATGACATCCTTGATAAACAGGAAGAGAGTATCAAATTTTATCAGGAATATATAGATAATGATCCTTATTCCTATGCAGCCTGGTATAACCTGGCTAATTCTTACCATAAACTGGATCTTTTCGAGAAAGCTATTGACGCTTATGATTATGCTATTCTAATTAAGGATAATTTCGCTTCTGCTTATTATAATAAGGGGAATGCCCTGGTGCAATTAGATCGATATGCTGAAGCGATCTCGGTTTACAAGCAAACTTTTGAGTACGAAAAGCCTAATGCCGATACTTATTGTGCAATAGGTGAATGCTATGAGAAACTTGAGCAGATGGATGAAGCCAGGTCTTATTATAAAAAATCGGTGAAGATGGATCCTAAGATGGCGGATGGCTGGTTTGGAATAGGTGTTACGCTTAATTTTGAGGAACGCTATTTTGAGTCACTGCATTTTTACAAAAAGGCGATAGAACTGGATGATGAAAATCCGGACTTCTGGTTTGCTATGGCAGATGCCTACTATAAGCTTGGACAGATTGATCAATCGGTAGAAGCTTATTATAAAGTGCTGGAGTATAATCCTCTAGATGTAGAAGCATGGTTGGATTTCTCGACTGTATTATACGAACAGGGAAAATTGGTGGAGGCCTCTGAAACTATGTCTGACGCCATTAAAAACAATCCGGATGCGGCAGAGCTTTATTACCGCATGGTAGCTTATCTATTTGCATTGGGTGAAAAGAATGATGCATTGTTATATCTGGAAACGGCTTTGGCCACTGATCCTGATAAACATTATATTTTATTTGAATATTTACCTCAGCTTCAGGAGAACGGTTCGATCCTTGAAGTCATTAGCCGTTATATAAAATAAAAAACAGGCAGTTTTATTAGTAATCTCTGATAAAAACTGTCTGTTTTTTTTCACCTTTGTGACCAATATGAATTACCCATTAAATAATATACCAGAACGACCTGTAAAACCACGCAATAAAGGAATTACAATGGTTATGGATAAAGGACTGAGCTTAAGGCAAACTGAAGACTTTATTGATGTTGCAGGTGTGCATACGGATATCGTGAAATTAGGTTGGGCCACTTCTTTTGTTACCCCTAATCTGAAGGAGAAACTGGCGATCTATAAATCTGCAGGAATCCCTACGTATTTTGGCGGTACCCTTTTTGAAGCATTCATTATCAGAAACCAGTTTGATGATTATCGACGTGTTTTGGATCAATTTAATATGGAGTATGTAGAGGTGTCCGATGGTTCTATCACAATCGAGCATGATCTGAAATGTGAATTTATACAAAAATTGTCTAAGCAGGTTACAGTAATCTCTGAAGTTGGTTCAAAAGATGCAGCGAAAATATTTGCTCCATACAAATGGATCAAATTGATGCAGGCGGAGATTGATGCCGGCTCATGGAAAGTGATTGCGGAAGCCAGAGAAGGCGGGAACGTGGGTATTTACAGAGGTTCCGGGGAAGTAAGAGAGGGCTTAGTGGATGAGATCCTGACGCAGATTCCTGAAGAAACAATCATTTGGGAGGCTCCGCAGAAGGAGCAACAAGTTTGGTTTATTAAGCTACTCGGTTCAAATGTTAACCTGGGTAACATTGCCCCTGCAGAGGTCATTCCTTTGGAAACTATTCGTCTTGGTCTAAGAGGAGACACTTTTGATCACTTCCTAAACATTATCAAGTAATCCTTAATTGTACGGAATTAATTAGATGAGAAAATTTGGTTTAATAGGCTACCCTTTATCACATTCCTTTTCGAAAAAATTCTTTACTGAGAAATTCAGGGATGAGGGCATCCGGAATTGTAAGTACGAATTGTACCCAATAGCCGATATAAATTTATTCAACCCATTGCTTGACGAAGAGCCGGAACTTGTAGGAATCAATGTAACTATTCCTTATAAGCTTCAGGTGCTGCCATTTTTGGACGAAGTAGATGAGGCGGCAGCGGAGATAGGTGCTGTGAATTGTATCCATGTTGTTTTTGATGCAGGCGAAAGAAGGTTAAAAGGCTATAATACTGATGCCTACGGTTTTAAAGCTTCTTTGACCCCGCTTCTAAATATCCATCATACTAAAGCCCTCGTGTTTGGAGACGGTGGGGCTGCTAAGGCGGTTAAATATGTATTGAAAAAGCTAAATATTCCTTTTCTGGTTGTAAGCCGTAGGCCTGAACCATCAGGACTCAGCTACACAGATGTGACGCCAGAATTGCTTCAGGAATATACCATACTAATCAATACAACGCCTTTAGGTATGTCGCCAGATACGACGACCTGCCCGGACATTCCCTATGGGGCTTTGACAGAGAAACACCTGGCTTATGACCTTGTCTACAATCCAGAAGAAACAACTTTTCTTAGAAATGCAGCTAAAAGTGGCGCAACCGTGAAAAATGGTTTGGAAATGTTATACCTGCAAGCAGAACACTCATGGTTCAATTGGAATAAGTAAGATGAAAAGTAAATATTTATTTTATTTATTCTTTTCGCTGCTTTTTCTGGTTGCCTGTACCGGGGGTAATTATACACCAAAGCCCAGGGGCTATTTTAATATTGAATTACCTAAAAAGGCTTATCGCAGGTTTGATCAGGGCTGTGTATTTTCATTCGATTATCCGGTGTATGCTAAAATGGTTGCAGATGACAGCAGGGATACCAGGCGATGCTGGTATAACCTGAGCTTTCCTCAATTTAACGGACGTCTTCACTTAACCTATTATGACATCAATTCAAAAGAGGAGTATGAAAATCTGGTAGAGGATGCCAGGACCTTTGCCTTTAAGCATACTGTAAAAGCAAATGCTATCGATCAAAAGATGATCAACTATCCCGAACAGAATGTATATGGCATATATTACGCGATAGAGGGAAACACAGCATCTTCGGTACAGTTCTTTCTCACAGACAGTACAAGACACTATTTTAGAGGAGCCTTGTATTTTAATGAGCGACCTCGATACGACTCTATACAACCTGTTGTGAATTTTATTAAGCAGGATATTGACAGATTGATCGGAACTTTTAGGTGGAAAAACTAGTAACATGATTAGCATACAAAAATTTACATTTAACCCTGTTAGGGAAAATACATACGTATTATATGATGAGACAAGTGACTGTGTTATCATAGATCCAGGAATGTACGATGGCAGGGAGCAAAATGAACTGGTGAATTTTATCAAAGAAAACGATTTAAGTCCAGTGCTGCTGTTGAATACACATTGCCACTACGATCATGTATTCGGAAATAAATTTGTATATGACAATTGGGGACTAAAGCCGCAATTTCATAAAGGAGAATTATACGTGTTGCAGGCGATACCTGGTTATTTACCACAAATGGGATTGAAATACGAACTTTCCCCGGAGCCCGAAGTATTTTTAGCAGAAACAGGGCATGTCGTGTTTGGGAACAGTCGCCTGGAGTTAATCTTTGCTCCCGGGCATTCACCTGCACATTTATGTTTTTATGCGAAGGAAGAGAATTTCCTGATCGGAGGTGATGTATTGTTTTATAATAGTATTGGTCGTACAGACCTTCCCGGCGGAAATCATGCTCAACTGATCAGCAATATCAAAAATAACTTGTTTATATTGCCTGATGACTGTATGGTTTACCCAGGACATGGATCATCCACTAATATCGGTTTTGAGAAGCTACATAATCCATTTTTGCAATAAAATTTAACAATGACAATTTGAATACAGCTTTTTACATAGCACGCAGGTACCTTTTTGCAAAAAAATCCACCAATGCGATTAACATCATTTCTGCCATTTCGGTATTGGGAGTGTTTGTTGGGAGTGCTGCGTTGATCATTATCCTTTCTGTATTTAATGGTTTTGAGGAAGTGGTGTTGAAGATGTTCAATACCATTACCCCTCAGGTTGTGATATCACCGCTTGAAGGCAAGACCTTCGATCCCAATTCCGCATATTTCGGTGCTTTAAAAAAGAATAAAGACATTTACTCTTACACCGAGATTCTTTCAGAAAATGCCTTACTCAGGTACAATGACAAGCAATCGGTAGGGCTGATCAAAGGAGTGAGTGAAGATTATCTGAAAAATAAAAGCCTGGACAGTATCACCATAGATGGCAGTTTTGTACTTAATAGCAAGTACGGCAGTAATGCCGTTATTGGTTCTGCTATTCAGACCTATCTGATGGTAAATACTACGGATCCCTTTAATCAGTTGCAGGTTTTTTCACCTAAAAAAGAAGCAAAGGTAAATTCTATTAATCCCGGCGATGACTTTACCATTCTATCAATTCCCGTTGCAGGTATATTTGAGGTTCAACAGGATTTCGATAATATGGCTATTGTTCCTCTTAAATTTGCAAGAGAACTGCTTGGTGAACCCGAAAAAGTATCCTCTATTGAAATCAACCTGAAGCCCGGAATAGATGCTGACGCTTTCAGGGATGAGATTGAAGAAAATATAGGTGCCTCGTTTCAGGTTAAAGACCGTATTCAGCAAAATAGTGTATTGTACAATATTCTCGGTAGTGAAAAATGGGCAGTATATATTATTCTTACATTTATTTTAATTATTGCGATCTTTAATATTATAGGCTCACTGACTATGCTTGTAATTGATAAAATCAAGGATATTGCGATATTAAGCAGCTTGGGTGCAGGAAGAACATTGATTAAACGTATTTTTTTGTTTGAGGGCATGATGATCACTATGACAGGTTGCATATTTGGATTATTAGTTGGATTTATATTTTGTTTACTCCAGCAAAAGTTCGGTTTCGTGAAGATGTCGCAGGATAATCTGGTGATTACCAATTCTTATCCAGTGAGCTTTAAGTTGAATGACTTTATCCTGGTCTTTTTAACTGTTGGCATATTCTCTTTTGTGGCATCAGCTTTGTCATCTAATTTGAGCGTTAAGAAAATCAACCATTTGAATCATGATCTTTAATTATATGAATCTATTAAGTAAACCTGTCATTTTAGTATTCGCGTTTGCAATCGTCATGGTGGCCTGCAACCGGAAATCTGACACGGAAGAAAAAAGCACTACGAGGGTAGTCAAAGGATTGTATAGTTATGGTCCCGAGATAAAATCTTTTACAGATTGCGAGGAAGGAAAAGAATATTGGGTAGCAGATAGTGCCAAGACATTGGAACTGGCGTATAGTAACTTTAATTTTGAGAAGCCTTACGAACCAGTATATATCGAGATAGAAGGGCATCTCATCAAATCTGACAGCCTCATCGTGTCCGCCGATTTTGATTCGACACTTGTTGTGACAAAGTTGCTCAAAATCAGTAAGGAAATTCCAGAAGGTCCCTGTAACTAAGCTCTATGGCAAGAGGTAGATGTCACGTGTAATTGATGCGATGGTGCCTTTCTCCTGCGCCAGTTTAAACATGCCATCTATCGCCTTTCTGCCGTCAGTGCCATGGTCAATTGAATATTTATTGACATACAGATTAATGTGCTTATACATTACTTCTTCGCTCATTTCCTGTGCATGCTTCCTGATGAATTCAATCCCCGATTTAGGGTTTGCAAAAGCATACTCTACAGATTTCCTGATCAGGCGATTGACTTTCTTTTGTACCTCAAAGTCAAGTTTTCTATTGATGACAATTCCCCCCAACGGGATGGCCCATCCTGTTTGTTCCTCCCAATAATTACCCAGATCGATGATTTTTGTAAGTCCTTTTTCTTCGTAAGTAAACCTATTTTCGTGGATAATTAATCCAAGATCAATGCGGCCTTCCAAAAGGGCAGTCTCTATTTCAGAAAATACCAGTTCTACTTTGTTTTGAAGTTGAGGATATGCAATTCCCAATAGAAAATTAGCTGTTGTATATTTTCCCGGTATTCCAACTCTTAGGTTGCGGTCAAGATGCGCAACGTTCAGGTCTTTCCGTTTACTAATCAGCATTGGGCCAACTCCGAAGCCTAGAGCGCTACCTGCATCCAGCAGAGCATATCGTTCATATACATAGGCAAAAGCATGAAAGCTTAGTTTGCTAATGTCTAGTGCTCCTTTAAAGGCTTTTTGATTTAATGTCTCCACATCGTCGAAAAAGACTTCAAAATCCAGGCCTTCAGTATCAATCTTATGATGAATGAGTGCATCAAAAATAAAGGTATCGTTGGGGCAGGGAGAAAATCCAAGGCTAAGTTTCATGATTCAAAGATAGAGAAGTAAAACAAGGCGTTGGTTAAGCATTTGTCAAAAATCCGATTGCCCAATCATTTAGGTTTTTAATGGCGAGACCAACTTTCCAGCTTTCCCGGTTGCGCCTTTCGACGTAGTTGGAAATGGCGCGTACCTGGATACAAGGTATTGCTGTATGCTCGCAGCAATATAAAACTGCAGCACCCTCCATGCTTTCGGTATCAGGCTGTAATCTTTTGATAATGTTTTCAATTTGTACCTCATTTCCATGAACCTGATTTACAGTGATGCCTTTTACCTTTGGCAATTGACGGAGTTCCTCACTTAATACGTTATTAAAGGCAGAATACCTGGATCGTCCAAAGCCAAGTTCTTCAATATCAATAAATTCATTATCGTCCTGGGCACCTAATTCGGCAAATATATCCTGGTTAATATTGACTACTGAACCTAAGGGAAGTGCTCTGTTGAAACTTCCTGCAATTCCAAGATTCAGGACAAGATTATATTTCGAAGAGAGATGTCGTCCAAGGGCAAATGCCGTGGCAGTCATACCTACCCCGGTAATGAGCAGGTCAAACTCATGCGTGCTGACAAAATCCCGCTCATTAAGATTAAAATGTGCGGCAAGGGGTGCAATTTCGGGCCAGGTTGCAGCTATAATCAGGGGTTTCATGGACAACTAAGTTAGTTATTTCTATGTATATTTGCCGCCATATCACTAACATTAACCTTATATAAATGATATACATAACACGAAAAGCATCATTTAACGCAGCACACAAGCTTTCACGTCCGGATTGGACAGAAGATGAAAATGCTGCCGTTTATGGAAAATGTGCAAATCCAAATTGGCATGGTCATAACTATCAGTTGTACGTAACAGTAAAGGGGGAAGTAAATCCCGAAACTGGTTTCCTTGTGGATCTGAAATGGTTGAAAGATGTTATTAATACCGCGGTGGTGGATAAAATCGACCATAAGAATCTGAATCTGGATGTTGATTTCATGAAGGACAAACTCGCTTCTACAGAAAACCTGGCTATTGCTATTTGGGCTGAATTGTACACAATTATTGCAGAATCAGGAGCAATTCTGCACAGCATTAAAATTTACGAGACTGAGAACAACTTTGTTGAATATCTTGGTTAACTACTGACACATGAACAATAACCATTTCGACGAGCATAAAGACGGTTACATCAAAATTGACCGTTACAACGATAGTAAAATAAACGCTGTGGCTGACCATTATAAAGATATTTTAGGGCAACTTGGTGAAGATCCTGAGAGGGAAGGCCTGATAAAAACTCCTGAACGTGTGGCCAAAGCACTGCAGTACCTTACCCATGGCTATGATCTCAATCCTGCAGAAATCCTGCGGAGTGCAATGTTTAAAGAAGATTACAGCCAGATGGTTGTGGTAAAAGACATTGAAGTATATTCAATGTGCGAACACCATATGTTGCCATTTTTTGGTAAAGCACATATTGCCTATATTCCGAACGGCCATATCGTGGGATTAAGCAAAATACCGCGCATTGTAGATGCCTTTGCGCGTCGCCTGCAGGTACAAGAGCGATTGACGAATGAAATCAGAGACTGTATTCAGGAAACATTGAATCCAACGGGAGTTGCTGTGGTAATAGAGTGCAAGCATTTATGCATGGCAATGCGCGGAATCCAGAAACAGAATTCTGTGACTACGACTTCCGCATTCACGGGAGAATTTGCAAAAGATAAAACAAGGGCCGAGTTTTTGAGATTGATTACGGCTGACTTACATTAAAAACAAACAGAAATTAGTAAATGAAAGCATATATATTTCCAGGACAGGGTGCGCAGTTCTCAGGAATGGGTAAAGAATTATACGAAAATGAGCAAGCAAAAGCATTGTTTGAACAGGCAAATGAAATCATCGGTTTCCGCATCAGCGATATTATGTTTAGCGGAACTGATGAAGAGCTGAAAGAAACTAAGGTAACACAACCGGCAATCTTCCTGCATTCGGTGATTCTTGCTAAGACTCTGGGTGACAGTTTTACACCTGATATGGTAGCTGGGCACTCTTTGGGCGAATTCTCCGCACTGGTAGCCGCGAATGCACTTTCTTTTGAAGATGGATTGCGGCTGGTGATCGCAAGGGCTAACGCTATGCAGAAAGCATGTGAGTTGCAACCCTCTACTATGGCTGCTATCTTAGGACTTGAGAATAAGATCGTAGAAGATATCTGCGAGGGTATTGATGAAGTGGTAGTTGCTGCCAATTATAATTGTCCTGGGCAGATTGTGATCTCAGGAAGCATCGAAGGCGTAGATATCGCTTGTCGGCAATTGACAGAAGCAGGAGCCAAACGGGCGCTGAAGTTGAATGTAGGTGGTGCATTTCATTCTCCTTTAATGGAGCCTGCGCGTCTGGAATTGGAGGAAGCGATCAAAAATGTGAAGGTAACACGTCCACTTTGTCCTATTTATCAGAATGTAAATCCTGTTCCAACTACAGATCCGGAGGCAATAAAAGCAAATTTAATCACTCAGCTAACTGGTGCAGTGAAATGGACACAGACTATTGAACATATGATTGCAGATGGTGCGAATGAATTTGTTGAAGTTGGCCCAGGAAATGTGTTGCAAGGTCTGGTAAAAAAGGTAAGCAGGGAAGTGCAGACCATTTCAGCGAGCAAAACAACATGATATTAATTCCATAAGCGTGAGTATAGGAGGTAAAATAAGATTTCTTTTGTTGTTATTAGGTATTTGCTGCATAGTAACCGCACTTTCACTGAAGCATTCAATAACAAAAAAAGAATTACTTAGCCATGAAGCCCGTAAGCTTCAGGAAAACCTCAATACTAATGAAAGGATCGTACAGAATTTCCTTGCTGATCCAATTAAAGTTCAGCAAGCAAATCAGTTCCATTTTAATGAAGATTACGGACTGAACTTTATCAAAGAATATTGTCCGAAGGGGATTAATATCCTTACTTATAGGGACGGACAGCTAAAGTTCTGGAGCTCTATCAAGACTATTCCTCCTGACCCAGATTCTTTTAATGAGGGATCTTCTTTTTCAAAAGTTATTAATGGTTACTACGAAATTATCAAAAAGACGGCAGGTAATCGTACTTATATATTTTTGATAGAAGTGAAAAATCAATATGGTATTGAAAATCAATATCTTGATAGTAACTTGTCTAATACTTTGACAGATGCAGACGCGCTATCTTTAGCTACTTTTACCGATCCTGACGTATATGGGATTAATGATCTTCAAGGAAAATTACTTTTCGAAGTTAAATTAAAACCAGGATTCTCTACCAGTATTTATTCTGCCATAGAAATCTGGCTCTGGGTGATTGGTCTTTTTAGCTTCTGCCTTTTCTTTAATTCCTTTTGCTCCTGGTTGGCAAAAAGGGGCGAACTGGTAGCCGCGACTATTTTGATTGCCCTGTTTTTTCTCACCATAAGAATTACAGACCTTGAATATGGTTGGTTTAATCAGCAGTTTAACCTTTTGATATTCAGTCCTAAAATCTATGCAGAGAGCTTCTTCATGCCTTCCTTGGGTGATTTTTTGCTTAACGTGGTAGCCCTTACATGGGTAATGCTATTTATTTATACCTATAATGATCAATACAGGTTGCCGTCTTGGTTATCTCAGAACAGGTTGCCGGGACTGATATTTCACTGTTTGCTACTGCTTGTTTTTGGTGGAATTGCCATTCTTTTTGACCATGTTTTTCTTGGCTTGATCATCAATTCCAAGATCAATTTTGATATCACGAACATCATTAACCTTGGTTGGATTACTTGGATCAGTATCATCATCCTATGTCTGGTATGGTTTAATATTTACATCGTTGCGAATATCTTCATGCAACAGACGCTGCAGTTAAACGTGACGAATAGAGAACGTATATTCCTGTTTCTTGCTGCTTTTTTAACTTATTTTGTTTACCGGCTTGGAGAAGGTTTTAATATTTTCTTTGTTGCCTACGCGCTATTTATTCTGCTCATCGGCTGGAATTTCTACATGCGTCAGAATAAGTTCTCAATTACCATATTTGCGTCGTTATTTTTCTGTCTGGCCTTCATATCCTCTGTCAAATACCTGAGGTTTATTGATGTAAAGGAGCGGTATAACCGGCAAAGCATAGCGCAGAAGCTGGTCTCAACGGATGATTTTACTGTTATCGGTGTCATAGAGAACCTCGAAAGGGATATCCGGTTCAATAAGTTTATACAAAATTTCTTTAAACATCCGGCGTTGAGCAGCGCAGCTGAATTACAGAAGAACATCGATCGCAAATACTTAAACAGATACTTGCCACGCTTCGAATACAGTATCTATCTTTACAATAATCTGGATTCTTCCATCACAGGAAAAGAAAATATCCCGCTCAGTTATTTCAAAGGGCTCGTACAGTCGGGCTCTGTAAAAGCATCGGAATCCAACTATTTTTACCGCATCAATGATACCTTTGGATATCAGAACTATTTTGGCATTATCCCCATCTTTGAGAAAGAGCGGATACTGGGCACACTTGTTATAGAATTAAAATCTCAGCCTTATAATTATAAAGGTTTATTGCCAGAAGTATTGGTAGACGGAACGATTAGGAGCGATGACGATTACAGCAATTATTCAATTGCTTTTTATAAAGATGGGAGTCTTGAAAATCAAGCTGGTAAATATACTTACAGACTTTCTAGTGATGAATTTACAGAAGCTGCGGTTCAAACACATTTCTTTACGGATAGTCTGAAATACACCCATCTTGTCTATTCTGCCGGATCTTCCAAAGTTATTGTGGTCAGTAAGCCAGACGTTTCCTTTGTGATCAAGCTTGCTACCTTATCTTTCTTCTTTCTGGTCTTTATCCTTTTTTCTATAGCTCTTTATACCTTAATCTGGCTGTTGAAAAATTTGGACGAGAGTTGGGGCGGCTGGTTTAATATCAACCGCTCTCTGATGATCAATGCTAATAAGATTTTGTATAAGACGAGGATCCAGTTTTCCATTGTGCTTTCTGTGGTAGCGACACTCCTGATTGTGGGTTGGATTACTTATTTCTACATCAGGGATGAGTATCGTAGGCAGCAACAGGATTTTATCAAAGAAAAGGTCCGTAAGGTACAGCGTTCTTATGAAAGACAGATCCTTAATGCTGGAATTCCTGAACAGAATGATAAAGCCGTAAACGATTTCAATCAATTTGCAGATATCAATGCGACTTATCTAAATCTTTATGATAAGGATGGAAAGTTGCTGTTCACCTCTCTTCCAAAAATGTATGATCTCGGCATTATGGCTAAAAGAATGGACTCTGAAGCCTATCTTAATTTGCATCAACTGCAGCGATCGGAATTCATCAACTCCCATGAACGTATCGGGTCATTTGTCTACTCATCGGCCTATGCGCCGATTAGGAATGCCCAGAATCAGACTGTGGCTTATATTGGAGTTCCTTACTATGCCAATGAGGCAGATTATCAGAACAGGATCGGAGTCTTTATAAATACACTGATTAACATTTATGCCCTTGTATTTGTAGCAATCGGAATACTTGCTGTATTTCTGGCCAATCAGATCACGAGTCCGCTTACCTTTATACAAGACAGTATAAAAAAGACCAAATGGGGACAAAAAAATCAGCCTATAGTATGGTCCAGACATGATGAGATAGGTTCCCTCATCAAGGAGTATAACAAAATGATTGCTGCTCTCGATGAGAGTGCGGTAAAGCTGGCCCGATCTGAACGAGAAAGTGCATGGCGGGAAATGGCTAAGCAGGTGGCCCATGAGATCAAGAACCCGCTTACCCCTTTAAAACTTGGTGTGCAGTTGCTGGAGAAATCCTGGAAAGAGAAGGATCCTAATTTTGAGAAGAAATTTGAGCGTTTTAATAAGTCCTTCATCGAACAGATCGATAGCTTGTCTACAATTGCTTCTGAATTCTCGAATTTTGCTAAAATGCCGGATACCAAACTTGAAAAACTGATCCTGTTGCCGATCATAGATCAGGCAAGAAATGTTTTTACCAGTACAGAGGGTGTGGAGATCACGATCTTTGATAAGAGTAGTGCCGGTGTGATGATCCTGGGAGATAAAGATCAATTGCTACGGACCTTCAATAACCTGTTTAAAAATGCGATAGAGGCGGCAAGTGACAATGATAAGTGCATCATAAACATCACTGTCGTCAATGATCAGGAAAGGGTGTTTATCGAGGTAGACGATAATGGAAAGGGAATCGATGAGGCTTTACAAAATAAAATCTTCGTCCCCAATTTTACTACTAAGTCTTCAGGGACTGGACTGGGGCTTGCTTTCGTTAAACAGGCGGTAGAAAATGCGGGTGGAAATGTGGAATTTAAGTCTTTTGCTGACGTAGGTACTACTTTTTATTTAAGTTTCCCTTTAGCGTAACGCTATTGCTGCGCGACCCATCGTATATCCATCAGCGTATAATATCACGGCATAAGTGCCTTTAATGAAGGAGTTGGGGTTAATCCAGTCCATGGTGTAAGAAGTGTCATCGTCATTATAAGAAATGGATGTCGAAGAGCTAAATTGCATCTCTTGTCCATCAGCCTCAAACATGTTGTTTTCATTTGCAATAAGGTTCCCTGCAGGATCAAATACCCTTAGATAAATCTTATGGTAATCTTTTTTTGCCAATTGATTGGAAACGATGCCAAAATTAACACTTAATTTTTTTGCAGTATTTGCTTTAGTGACTTCAATGCTCTTTCCACTGCTCTTTATTCGATAAGCGGTAATGTTTATATTGCTTGCCTTAAGGGCTGCACTAGTTTTTATCTTAGCATCTAATTCAGAATTTCTTCTCTCCAGCTCAGCAGCTCTCCTTGCGGCATTTTCTGCAGAAACCTTAATGCTGTCCATTTCCGATTTCAAGTTAAGATTTTCCTTTTCCAACCTGATGATGCTTTCATTATAATCCTTTACAAATACACGAAGATTTTTTACCTCTTCCTGGGCTTTATCAAGTTGATCCTCTGTTAATTCACCATCCTGCAGGGCAAGTTTTAGTTCAGCGATTTTTTTACGGGCAAGTTCCTGTTCCTGGATGAGTTTTTCGCTTAAAGCAACATTAAGGGAGTTTGCCTTGTCCAGCTCTACTTCAATTTTTTCTACCTCCAGTTTCAGACGGTCTTTTTCCGTATTTACGCTAACGAAGCGCTGGTTCTCGTGCTTATCCTTCACCAAGAGGTAAGCGTTGGTACCTAATAATGCAGCGATCACCACAACCAGAAAATAGATCTTATTGCGGTCCCCCTTGTTTACTAAATCTTTGTGGTCTGACATTAATTTAATTCTTATTTAAAATTCAGGTTGAAAGGGGCGAACATAAATAAAAATATATCAAAAGGTAAAAAAAACATGCGATTTGTATGAGACTTTGAAAAAAATCGTTTACTTGCTAGAGTCGAGGACTGTACTGTCTGTCGAACACAACAAATGAAACATTAACATACACACAAACACAAATGATGCTTAAACTAACTCTTTATGCGCTATTATCCATTTTTATATTTCCGATACCCTTAGCAGCTCAAAACACAACAAAAATTGCTCCAAAACGGGAGTTCAGAGGCGTCTGGGTCGCGACAGTATCCAATATTGACTGGCCATCCCGACCGGGCCTCACGGTAGACCAGCAAAAGCAGGAACTGATCGGTCTTCTTGAGCAGCATAAAGCCAATGGTATGAATGCCATTGTTTTACAGGTCAGGCCTGCTGCGGATGCCTTCTATACAAAATCCAGGGAACCCTGGAGTCAGTGGCTCATGGGCAAGCAAGGCGTAGCACCCAGCCCTGGATATGATCCTCTGGCTTTTGCGATAAAAGAAGCGCATTTTCGAGGGATGGAGTTACATGCATGGTTTAACCCCTACCGTGCGACTATGAGTGTAAATACAACGGTGCATGAAAGCCATATGACAAAAAAACGCCCCGAACTATTCTTTACTTATGCAGGGAAGAAGCAATTTGATCCAGGTATACCGGAAGTGCGGGAATATATCGTACAGGTTATTCTGGACGTTGTAAAGGGTTATGATGTAGATGGAATTCATTTTGACGATTACTTCTATCCATACCCTGTATCAGGACAACGGATCAATGATCTGGCCACTTTCAACAAGTATCCAAACGAATTTACCAATATCAATGATTGGAGAAGGAATAATGTGGATCTGCTGATCAAGCAACTTGACGACAGTATCCACCATTATAAAAAATATGTGAAATTTGGAATTAGTCCATTCGGTATCTGGAGGAATAGCAAGGAAGACACTCTTGGTTCTGCCACCAGTGGATTGTCTAATTATGCAGAACTGTTCGCTGATTCCCGTAGATGGGTGAAAGAAGGCTGGGTAGATTATATTAACCCGCAAGTCTATTTCAGTTTTACACGTAAGGCGGCACCTTTTGGTACTTTAGTCGATTGGTGGAGCAATAACAGTTTTGGCCGGCATTTATATATCGGTCAGGCCGCTTACCTCGTGAACCAAAAAATGGAAGCCGCCTGGCGCGAAGCAGATCAGATCCCTAACCAGGTTAGGTATATCCGAAACAATAATCGCGTACAAGGAAGTGTGTATTTCAGTTCCAAATCGTTTTCTACGGTAGCACGTGCCGCCGGTGACTCTCTGAAAAACGACCTTTACAAATATCCGGCACTCCCACCGCAGATGCCTTGGCTTGACGATGTAGAACCCAATAAGCCACAGACCCTTGTCGCAGATGCCTTGATGGAGGGTGTGCAACTCAAATGGCAAAGGCCCTTGAAAGCAGAAGACGGGGAAACTGCATCAGGGTACGTGATCTACCGCTTTGAAGAAGGTGAAGAAATTAATATTCTTGATGCAAGGAATATACTGAAGATCAGTTTTGAAGAATTTACGTCGTTCCTGGACACTAAGGTAGAGAAAGGCAAGCGCTACAATTATCTCGTTACTGCACTGGACAGGTTGAAAAATGAAAGCGAGCCCAGCGGGCCTGTAGGTGTGCAAGCCAAGTAGTCAAATGATCAACAAAAAAAGAGGTGCTATTTTTGAACGGCACCTCTTTTTTTGATCAGTTTATTTCTGTGGACTCAACACGAGTCTAATGTAATTTTCTTCAGTCAGGAACTGATCTGCTGCTTCCTTAGAACTCTGTACAGTTACTTTTTCTAACCGTTGTTTAAGTTCGATCGGTTTGTTTAGCTCGTCACCATTCTTCAGACGTCCACTGATGGCGCCCAGCCAGAAGTTGTTGTTACGCAGGTTCAGCTCCATCTGACGTTGTTCTTCAGACTTGAATTTGCTAATGTCGTCCAGACTAATCCCATTGTCCCTTACAATTTTAATTTCATCCAGTGCCGCAGCGATCAGCTTTTCTACATTGGCGGTCGCACAGCTGAAGGAAATTGTAAAGTAATAGTGAGCCGCAGGATACTTCTGTACACTCAGGCCTACATTAGGGCTATATACACCACTTTCTTTTTCACGCAGACGTTCCAGTATCTTTATCTCTAGAGCTGCCTTTAAAGCCGAAAGTTGTATGTTATTCTCAGAAGTGTAGTCATAATCACCATGAATATATAGCTGTACTTTAGATTTGTCTTCCAGCCCCTTGTAAACAGTTTTGCTTACCCTGCCTTTTGGCGGACGCACGCCGTTATCAGCAAAGTCCTCCTTTTTGCCAGAAGCCGGAAGGCTTGCGATGTAAGTTTCAATTAAGGGTTTAATGGTATTTAAATCAAAAGCACCTACGATGATAAAAGTTTGAGATCCATTATTTGCAAAACGTTCTTTGTAAAATGCAAATGCCTTATCTAAGGAAATCTTTTCCAGATCTGCCAGAGTAGTAGGCATACTGCGCTTGTTATAAGCACTCAATACAGCCTGCACCGTATCTGCAAATACGCTGGAAGGGTCATCGTTTTTACCGGCTAGCACGACCTTAGTGTCGCTGATATTTTTGTTGAAGATTTCTATGTCCTTGCGAGGATTTGTTGCGTAAGCATATACCATTTGAAATGCTGTCTCAATGTCCTTTGGGGCGGCACTTCCAGAAAATCCCTGGTATAGATCATTAATATATGCTCCGCCACGACCTGTATTCCCAGCAAGCAGCTTATTTAGCTGTGTGGGATTGAACTCGCCTATGCCACTTTGTGCAATCAGGTCCACACTCTCTGCAGAGGCAAGGTCAGCATCTGGTGCCAGTGAAATACCGCCTTTTGAAAAAGAGTTGAAAATGATCTGATCATTTTTAAAGTCGGTCTGTTTTAATATTACTTTGATCCCATTGCTCAATGTCAGTTCTGTTGCGCCAATGGCATCCAAACTTGTCTCGCCGAGTATTTTACCAGCGATCGGTTTTTTATCCAGCAGGGGCTTGTTTACTGAATTGTCTATGTATGCGGTAACACCGTTAGAAGTGCTTTTAAGTATTGTGATCAGTTGTGCTTCTGTAGGCAGGCTTGCTTTTTCTTTTTCAGGAGCCTGAACCACGATGATCTGATTTTCTTTGGTCACCAGTGTTTTTGCCAATGCATTTACCTCTGAAAGGCTAATGACAGCCAAGTCTTTTTTAGTCTGTTCATAAGCATATTCAATAGAGGGGATACTCTCACCGGTAATAAAATTTTCCAGGTATTGCTGTACAAAGCCTGAAGAAGGCGTTTTGTCTTTTTCTTTTAATTGCTGCTCATTGCCCGCACTGATGTTTTTCTTCACGATATCCAGTTCAGATTGCAGGAATCCGAATTTTACCATGCGTTCATTTTCAGCAAGTGCTGCGCTTAGTGCAATGTTCAGTTCTGGCCCCGACTTAGCGGCGACTATAGTTTGGAAGGCATTGATGCCGGGGACTAATCCACCCTGATAGCTGCTAAAGCCACTTTGGGCAAAAATGAATGGGGCATTTCCTTTTTGAAGGATCTCCTGTAAACGCGCAGAAAGCATGTTGTTGATCATTGAATACATCAGGCTTTTCTTATAATCTGCAGTATTTTTTATTACATTTCCACGCTGCTTATAGATCACCATAGCAATGTTGTATGGTTGTTCTGCATCAGTAATTACCTTGACTAATGGTTCTTTATTATCCGGTAGGTCGTATGCCAGCCTCGGTCTTGGATTTGCAGGGTTTTTGAGTTCAGAAAAATTATCCTTAATCATTTGTTCCACCTGAGCAACGTCAAAATCTCCCACAGCAATTACCGCCTGAAGATTTGGCCGGTACCAATCTCTATAAAAATTTCTGATCTTATCGTGTGTAAAATTGGTCAGGATGTCTACTTTACCAATGGGTATCCTATTCTCATAACGGGATCCCTTCAGTAGCAAAGGAAGGAGCTGTTTGCTCATACGGTCTTTGGCGTCTTTACCGCGTTGACGATCTTCTTCGATGATTACGCCTCGTTCTTTATCGATCTCTTCTCCTTCCATCGAGATTTTTCCTGCCCAGTTAGCTAAAATCTTGAAGCCTGTTTTAAAAACTTCGACACTGTCTGTCGGGATAGGTAATTGATACACTGTCTGATTAAAGCCCGTATAAGCATTTAAATCTGCACCAAATCTTACCCCTGCTTTTTGCAGGTAGTTGATCATTTCGTTCTTTGGGAAATCTTTGGATCCGTTGAAAGCCATGTGTTCGGTGAAGTGGGCAAGGCCCTGCTGATCATCATCCTCCATGAGAGAGCCGATCCTGTTGGCCAGGTATAGTTCTGCTCTTTTGTTTGGCTCTGTATTTTTTCTAATGTAATAAGTCAGGCCATTGGCAAGTTTCCCGATTTTCACATTCGGGTCGTTGGGTATCGTTGTATCTGTAGTCTTGCTGACTGCTGAGGGTTGTTTTATAACATTGGCTGCCTTCTTTTTCTGAGCAAAAGCCGGACTGCCCGCTATCAAAAGAACAGCTAGTCCCCCGTAGAGAAAATTAGATATTTTTTTCATGAATAATAAGTTTCGTGATCAAACCTACGAACGTGTTCGTATAAATGGGGTGTTTTTAACAAAATTTAACAATTTTTAAGTAATAATGTCTTTTCAAACCAATTTAGACTTTAATGATGATTTTTTTGTTGTACATAATCCAAAGGATCATTAGCCAGAGCAGGACAAAAGAAAATGCCCAGGCTAGGGAAGCATTGATTGGTGAAAGATGTTCAGTAAATCCCGAATACATCCATGATTGGAGATTTACGTATTCTCCATCACTGCCCTTTACAGAGAACATTCCCAAAGTACGCGGAATCAATCCTGAAAGAAAGAAAACGGTGATTGCGTTTACACCATAAACAACAAAGGGTTTAGTAAAACGATTATATTGCTGTACATCGATGATCCAATAGCATAAAGAAAGCATTAGCGTAGCCAATCCGCCGGTATAGAGCACGAAGGAACTTGTCCATAGTGCCTTGTTAATAGGAAATTGTAGATCCCACATCAGGCCTAAGATTATTGCTGAGCAGCCGGTGCAAAAAAGCCAGGCTACTTTGGTTGATACATCCAAATCTTTACGCTTCAGATAAGCCCCTGCGAGCACACCGAATAAACCTGATGCAATTGCAGGAATTGTACTGAGAATACCTTCCGGATCCCATGTTTTAGACAATTTCCATAAATGAGCTTCAGTAAGTAAGCTGCGGTCCAGCCATGCACCGAGGTTGGTTTCTTTTTCCAGATTGGGATATCCTGTGCCGGGCACGGGTACGAAGTTCATCAGGGCCCAATAGCCAGCGAGTAACAGTAGCATGACTCTGAAAAGGCTTCGTTCAGAATTTTTGATAAATAATACTGCTGAAATGAAAAAAACTATAGCAATACGCTGCAATACACCGGGAATCCGAACATGAGCAAAAGCCTCTAAAGGATCGGTAAATACCTTTGGGTAAAGGGAAAGAAATAAGCCGAGTCCAAAGAGGATCAGCGCTCGATTAAAGGCTTTAAAGATCAACTTCCCGTGCAATTCGGGATTCGTTTTCTTGTCGCCCATGGCAAAAGCGATGGATACCCCAACAATAAAAAGGAAGAAAGGAAATATGAGGTCCGTAGGCGTGCAGCCATTCCATTCGGCATGTTCCAGTGGTGCGTAGATGTGGCCCCAGTCGCCGGGATTGTTGACCAGGATCATCGCGGCTACGGTAAGTCCGCGAAAGAAGTCTAGCGACAGCAGTCTTGTGGTGTTTTGGTTAGGTATAATTCTGAAGCTCATGGTGGTCTTTTGATTTATTTATGCTTGCTACAAGAAGATAGTAGCAAGCATAAATATACCTAAAATTTATACCGGACAAATGCTTCCATTGCCTCGTAATCAGCGAGTCCTAGATTATCATAGGCTTGGGCAGTTTCCCTGTTTCGGTCTTCTGCCCTTCTCCAGAATTCCCTTGCATCGTCTCCCGGGAATACTGCTCTGTCTTTTTGTGACTGGTGCTTGAAGATGGCGAACTTCTTGCGCTCCACTTCCTGTGGACTGAGCGGTACAGCCATTTCAATCTCATGAGTTTCAAATTCCTGCCAGGCACCCCTGTACATCCATAGCCAGCAGTCTTTTACCCATTCTTCTGTTTTCTCAAGGCGTTTCAAGGCTTCAAGGATGATATTGAAACAAACAATATGGGTGCCATGCGGATCTTCAAAATCCCCCGCGGCAAATACCTGGTGTGGTTTCACCTTCTGCAAGAGCTCCATGGTCAGCAGTACATCAGCATCTGTAACCGGGTTTTTCTGACTCTTCCCGCTTTCATAGAAAGGTAAAGCCATAAAATGGATATGGTCATCCTCCAGTCCGCAGTAACGTGCGCCCGCAATTGCTTCACCCTTTCTGATCAGTCCTTTTACCGCCTGTAGTTCAGGAGTATCTACCTGGTTCGGCTGTTTCTGCTCCATGAAAGAACGCATATTTTGGTATAGGGAGGTCAGTTCAGTTTTATCCAGGCCCATTTTCTCGGAGAAATCTATGCTGAATTCTACAAAGCGAAGTGCGTCATCATCCCATACTGCGGTATTTCCAGAGGTCTGATAAGCAACATGTACGTCATGTTTCTGGTCTACCAGGCGGATGAAAGTACCGCCCATAGAAATTACGTCATCATCCGGATGTGGAGAGAAGATAATGGAGCGTTTTTTGGCAGGCTCAGCTCTTTCTGGTCTTTGTGAGTCATCGGCATTAGGTTTTCCACCCGGCCAGCCGGTGATGGTATGCTGCAGTTTGTTGAAAATATGAATATTGATGTTGTAAACCGGGCCGTGTTCTATGGCCAGTTGCGACATCCCGTTATTGTTGTAATCGTCTTCTGTGAGTTTTAATACAGGTTTGCCCAGGTAGTTGGCCAGCCATATTACTGCTTTACGGGTCAGTTTTTCATCCCATATACAGTCTTTTACCAGCCATGGAGTATCGAAGCGGGTAAGCATGCTTGCTGCATCCTGGTCCAGGATGAATTCTACGTGATCAGAAAGCTGCAGGTATGTAGCAGGTACTTCGCTAGAGATTTCTCCTTCCACTGCCTTTTTGATGATGGATGCTTTTTTCCTGTTCCATGCCATCAAGATGATCTCTCGTGCTTTGAAAATGGTTCCAATCCCCATGGTAATGGCTTTTGTGGGCACAAAAGATTTCCCGCCAAAATCCCTGGCTGCGTCACGTCTTGTCAGGTCATCTAAAGTGACCAGGCGCGTTCCTGAATTGGGTGCAGATCCCGGCTCATTGAAGCCAATGTGCCCTGTACGCCCTATCCCCAGGATCTGGATGTCCAGTCCGCCCATGTCGCCAATCTTTTTCTCGTAAGCAAGGCAGAAAGCAGGAATTTCTTCCAATGCCAGGGTACCGTCGGGTATGTTTACATTGGCTTTGTCGATGTCGATGTGGTCAAACAGGTGCTCATTCATGAAGGAAACATAGCTCTGTGCAGCCCCAGGGTGCATTGGGTAGTATTCATCCAGGTTGAAAGTAGTTACGTTCTTAAAACTCAGTCCTTCTTCCCTGTGCATCCTAACCAGTTCAGCATATACGGCTATAGGGGTAGCCCCGGTTGCTAAACCCAAAACAGCGGGCGTGTTTTTCTGTTGTTTCTCTTTAATGAGGTTCCCAATACGTCTTGCAACGCTCAGCGATGCGGCCTTAGGGTTTTCAAAGACAGAAACGGGCAATTTTTCAAAACGCGTTTCTTCCAGAAGATTTAATCTTGCCATTTTTTTGTGCTTAAAGTTTGTACGGAGCAGTAAAGATATATACTCAAGAGGGCATATCAAATAATTAAATTTTGAGTTTTGAATGTAAAACAAAGAGAATTTTGTTTTTAGCAAGTAATCAAACGTTTGAAAAATGCAGTAGAGGGCGATACGGCAGGCGAGGCATAAATAGAATTATTTTTAACAAGCAGCAAAATAGAATGATTAACTGTCGAGCTTGCAACGCTGGTTCAATTTGGTATCTTGGCTTTCTAAAGCTTAATCATGAATTCAAACTGGAGCAGAGTTTTTCAAATTATTAATAAACCTGAGCGACTAATCATTGGGCTGATGTCCGGCACCTCTATGGATGGGCTTGATATAGCGCTTTGTGCCATAAACGGTGGTGGACCTGATATGCAGGTAAAGGTAATTAGATTTCAAACAGTGGGCTATTGTGAAGACTTTAAAATGGAAATCAAAGCCGTATTTTCGAGAAGGGATGCTGATCTGCAGCTGGTTTGCCTAATGAATGAAAAAATAGCAGCGGTACATGCAGCGTTGGTTCTTCAGGCGATTGCTGAATGGGGTTTGGAACCAACTGATATTGATGTTATTGCAAGTCACGGTCAGACTATATTTCATGCGCCTAAATCTTTGCATGGTTTGTCTGATTATCCGAATGGAACGCTACAGATCGGTGATGGAGATCATATTGCGGTGAAAACCGGAATAGTTACCATCAGTGATTTCCGACAAAAACATATTGCTGCAGGTGGAGAAGGTGCTCCCCTGGCAGTTTATGGCGATTACCTTTTGTTTTCGAAGAAAGATGAAGACCGGGTAATGCTCAACATTGGCGGTATCGCAAACTTTACCTATCTGCCCTCTGATAATGATGCTTCGAAGGTGTTTTCCACAGATGTGGGCCCTGGTAATACGTTAATGGATCAATTTGTACAACAACATTATAAAGGTTTATATTATGATGTGGATGCGGCCATTGCCAGTTCCGGAGTAGTCAGCGAGGGGCTGTTAGCAGCATTGCTAAAAGATGGTTTTTTAGACCTTGGCTTTCCGAAGACTACAGGGCCTGAGCTATTTAATCTTGCCTACCTAGATGCTGCGATTGAGGAATCGGGAATCCCGGATTTGAGTAAGGCAGATATAATGGCCACATTATGTCAATTTTCAGCCAGTGTGATTGTTGCCGCGCTACAGCGATGCTTTCTGGAGGATGCGGTGCCAAAAATCTATATAAGCGGCGGTGGAATGCATAACCCTTTGCTGATCCGTATGCTGAAATCCGGATTTCCACAGGGGGAATTTTGTAGTACAGCAGCGCTCGAAATCAATCCCGATGCTAAAGAAGCTGTTCTATTCGCTGTGCTTGCTAATGAAACGCTGGCGGCTGAGCCGATTGATTTTGCAAACAGAAGGGGTATTCCTTCAGTATGTATGGGTAAGATTTCTCTGCCGCATTAAATGATCTGTAAATTTTTGATTCGATAGGGTAGTAGCAAATCGTGCGCTGGCGGTAATTCCGTAATCAGGTATTGGATGTTTTCCAGGGTTGCAACTTTAAGCCTCAGGGAAATGTTCAGTTTTTCTGAAATACATAATATTGCTGTTCTTTTAGAGCATTGGAGCATCGTTTTCTTCAGTTGATTGATTTCCCAGTCTGTATCTGTGAGTCCATCGGATGGGTGCAGGGCACTGGTTCCCAGCAGGCACAGATCAGGGCTGATTTCTGAGAGTTGGTTGATTACATGCCCGCCATAGGTAACCTGTGAATTTTTAGAGAATAGACCGCCAATGAGAATGACTTCTATTTTAGCGTATTTGGCGAGTTCTATAGCTACGAAAGGACTGATGGTGAAGAATGTCGCATGTAAGTTTTCTGGTAGTTGTTTGGCTAATTCAATAATGGTTGTTCCTCCTCCAGTAAGGATAACCATGCCATCTTTGATCAAAGAGATGGCTTTTCTTGCGATTCCTATTTTTGCATCCTTAGCGTATACCGCACTGTCGTCGAAGGAGGATTGGTAGGATTTGGACAACGCGCCGCCGTGCACTTTGAAGAGCTGATTAGAATCTGACAACTCCTGAAGATCGCGTCTAATGGTATCTTCAGAAACATTGAGCAATTGTACAAGGTCGGATGTAAGTACCCTGTTGTGCAGATTAATCTGCCTCATTACAAAATCGTGTCGTTCCCGTTTAAGCATGGCGTTTGGTTTCGGCTTGGATTGCTGATATAATTATGGCTAAAGTAATAAAAAATGAATATAAATTATCTGTGCGGGTTTCTGCGGGTTTTTGCAACAATAATTTGTGTAACAAGATTAAAACACTCATTTGTTTTGCAAATAAATGGAAAACATTTATCATATTTACTACAGGTTCGGATAAATGCGTGTAATTGCGTGTTTAGATGATAAGCCTGACGAGCCATCAACTAACAAACAAAACTTAAATTATTAACCTAATTGTTTATGAAAAAAAAACTACTTCTAATTGTTGTAGCTGGTTTTTTGCTGATCGCACAGTCATTTGCGCAGCAGAAGACCGTTACGGGAAAGGTTCTGGATGAAGATCGGTTGCCGCTTCCTGGAGTTTCTGTGAGAATTAAAGGAGCGACAGTGACTACTCAGACAGCTAGTGATGGATTGTATTCCGTTAAAGTTAGCCCCGGACAGACATTGGTATTTACTTACATTGGAACTGTCAGCCAAGAACGTGTAGTAGGTCAAGAGAACGTTATTGACTTGGTACTGAAAACAGATGCGAACCAGTTGAGTGAGGTTACGGTGACCGGTGCGCTTGGTATTCAAACGCAGAAGCGGAGTCAGGGTTCTGCCATACAAACTATTGGTGGTGCGGAAGTTGCTCAGACGCAACGAGAAAATTTTATAAATTCTCTGCAGGGAAGAATTGCGGGCGTTGATGTTGTTAATACCTCAGGAGTGCCAGGGGCATCTTCCCAAATTACAATTAGAGGGATTAGTTCTGTAAGTAGTAGCAATCAGCCGCTAATGGTTATAGATGGAATGCCTATGGATAACAGTACGTTCTCGACAGCTGCATTAGCAACCAGGGTAAATGGATTTGAAAACAGAAGTGTAGATTTTACAAACCGATCCTCAGATTTTAGTCCGGAGGATATCGAGGAGATTACTGTTTTGAAAGGACCTGAAGCAGCGGCGCTGTACGGGATAGATGCAGCAAACGGTGCTATTTTGATCACTACAAAAAGAGGGAAAAGTGGAGAGGGAAGGATCAGCTACAGCAATAGTTTAAGATTTGATGAAGTGACGAAAGCTCCGGAAGTACAGACTACTTATGGAATGGGCAGAAATGGCGTTCCTGGTTCTGGTTACACCATTTATTATTGGGGTCCAAAGAATGAACCAGACGCAAAGCTTTATGACAATATCAGCGGTTTTTTCAAGACGGCAATTACCCAGAAACACAATGTGGCATTTGAAGGTGGAACGGAAAAGTCTAACTATCGTGTTTCTGGAACTTACAATCAGCAGACAGGGGTGGTGCCAAATACTACCTACGACAGATATACGCTGACAGGAGCTACCAAGAGCCAGGTAAATAAGTGGCTAAATGTTGACCTTTCGTTTACCTATTCAAATGCGAGCAATGACCAGGTATTTAAAGGTACCGGTGGCGTGCTGATGAACCTCTTGTTGTGGCCCGTTACTGACGACGCTAAAAATTATTTGAACCCAGATGGCTCCAGAAGAACATTAAATTTTGATAATGAAACTGATAATCCTTATTTTAACAATAATAAGAATTTTATCAATTCTGGAAATAACAGGATATTTACTGCCACGGCTCTGACATTTACACTTGCGAAATGGCTGACTGCGGAAGCCAGGATTGGGTACGATACTTATGCTAATAAAAATGCAATTTTAAGACATCCTGAAAGTAGCTACGGACTGGCACAGGGTGGGCAGTATGATGAGGCTGTTTCCAATACGGGTAATCTGACTATGCGTACTATGTTATCCGGGAAATTTGCGAATGTCCTTCCTAAATTTGGATTGAGTTTTAACGTAGGAGCAGAAGCCAGGGACGACTACAACAAGACTACGGCAGTGAGTACGGAGAGCTTTTTAGATCCTAATTTTGTTTCTGTAAATAATAGTCCCGCTACTTCAAGGTTTACGAAGACAACTATTGCCCAAAGAAGGTTAATGGGAGTGTATGGCAACCTTGTAATGGATTACGATCGTTTGGTTTATCTAACACTAACCGGCAGAAATGACTGGTCTTCTACTTTGCCCGTAGATAATTACTCTTTCTTTTATCCATCAGCTTCACTTAGCTTTATGTTCACAGATCTGAAGGCTTTATCCGGGCTTAAATCAATCCTGAACTCAGGTAAACTGAGGGCTAGTGTCGCGCAGGTGGGTAGAGATGCCAGTCCTTATCGGGTATTTTCTTCATTAGAGTTTAAAGAAGTTGTAGGAGGTGGATTTGGTTATGGTAACTATGGGCCTAATCCAAACCTGAGACCAGAAATGGCAACTTCCTATGAAATTGGCGCTGAGTTAGCTTTTCTTAAAAGCAGGCTAACAGTTGATTTTGCGTATTATCGCAAGACTACGAAGGATCAGATTATTGGAGGAATTCGGTCTAGTTTTGCGACTAATTTTATTTTAGCGCAATTGAATGGAGGAACGACCAGGAATTGGGGTTATGAACTGATGGTAAATGCTAAACCAATCTCTACAGCTAACTTCTCATGGAACGTTACAACTAATTTTGCGTTGCAAAGGAGCTTATTGGTCGCTTTGCCCAAAGATTTGCCCGAAACCTATAATTCAGATACCTGGTTTTACGGTGATATAAGGTCGGCCTCTATTCCAGGTATGCCAATCACCTCATTTACCAGTAGATTCTGGAGAAGGAATGACAAAGGTGAACTACTTATCAGTCCGGCTAATGGCTTGCCCGTAGTAAGTACAGAATATATTCCAAATGGTTCTGATCGCTGGCCTAGCTGGACAATGGGTATCACTAATAGGTTTTCTTATAAGAATTTTAATCTTTCCTTTTTGCTTGATATCAGAAAAGGTGGAGATGTATTGAACGGGACGCAACATCAACTAACCGTTCGTGGTTTGGCTACGAGGACGTTAGATAGAGAGGAACCGAGAATTGTAAAAGGGGTATTGATGGATGGCTTAGAAAATAGTGCGACGCCAACCAAGAACAATATCACCATTTTGCCTTACCTGGCTGATAGCTATTATATCACCGGTGCTTTGCCGGAGCAATTTATAGAGAAAGATGTTAATTATTTAAGAATGAGAGATATAACATTGTCTTACGCGTTGCCTACTAAATTTCTTGCCAGACAGAACTTCGTTAAATCGGCAAGTGTATTTACAACTATAACAGATTTGTTTATCATTACTAATTATACAGGTCTTGATCCTGTTAATAATGGAAATACAGCAGCAGTTGGTGGAGCTGGAGGTGTAGGTATCGATTATGGAAATTTTGCTACACCAACAGGGTTTAATTTTGGGTTTAGAGTAGGATTTTAATTGATAGTTATGAAAAAAATTATATATAGTGCCTTTGCAGTTCTAATATTGTTTGCGGCGACAGGATGTAAAAAATGGTTGGATGTAAATCAGAATCCAAATGGTCCGGAGCAGGTTTCGCCTAATTTATTATTGGCCCCTATGTTATACTACGTAGTTCAGGCAGATCAATGGGACGGTAGATACGTAGGGAAATATATTCAGAACTGGTCCGGTACCGGAGATAAGGATATCTGGGATATCATGGGGTATCAGCCGCCTCCAGTAGATAACGGTGGTGAGACCTGGAAGTTGACTTATATCTTTTTAGGTAAGAATCTTTCAGATATGATGCGCGATGCTGCTGCACAACAGCGATGGGATTTATTAGGCGTCGGTTATGTGCTGAAAGCTATAGGCTTTCAGAAAACAACAGATATGCATGGAGAGTTAATTATCAAGCAAATTGGGCAAGATAGGACTTCTTTTGACTATGATTCTCAGGAGTATGCATATGAAGAAGTTAGGAAATTATTGGATACCGCGATCATTAATTTGCAGCGTTCAGACGGCACCATTTCTAAAAGCTATTTAGCAAAAGGTGATCTGGTTTATAATGGAGCAAAAGAGCAATGGCTAAAATTTGCTTATGGTATGATGGCAATTAATTTAAGTCATTTGACCAATAAGACCTCGTATGACGCAGATAAAGTAATAGAGTATGTCGATAAATCTTTCGTCGGAAATACCGACAATGCTTTATATACTTTTACTGGAGGGCAGTCACCTTTGTCTAATTTTTTTGGACAGCGAAGGGCAAATATGAATGCTTTCAGACAAACGGAATTTCTGGTTAATCTGCTAAATGGCACTGCTTTTCCTGGTGTTGTGGATCCGCGTATGAGCCGCATGATATGGCCTTCGCTGTCGGGAGTTTACAAAGGTGTGCAACCTAGTTTTGCTTTGACCACAATTTCACCTACTGCAGATAGGCCCCCAACATTTTTCAATACAACAGGTAATGTACTGGAAAGCTCGCCAGGTCGATATTTATTTGACGATGTGGCGAAAATACCATTGATGACTTATTCTCAGTTACAGTTCATTAAAGCTGAGGCCGCTTACCGTAAAGGGTATTTGTCTGTTGCTATGGATGCCTACAAGAAAGGCATTGATGCACATATAGACTTTGTAAATACAACCAACGCCCGTGTTCCGACGGGAACGGCATCTCAAATCAGCGTGACTGAAAAAACAGCTTATATGACGAATGTGAATATTGTGCCCGCCTCTGAAACGCAGCTTACGCTAAGTCACATTCTTTGTCAAAAGTATATTTCTCAGTTTGGGTGGGCATTTTTGGAGACCTGGACTGACCTCCGAAGATTTCACTATACAGATCTCGATCCTAAGACCAATCAACAGGTATTCAGAGGATTTTCGCCCCCTGATGTTTCCCGCTTATCTGCAGATAATCTAGGAAATCTGGTCTACAGGTTTAGGCCTAGGTATGCTTCGGAATACGTTTGGAATATTGAAGCTTTGAAAAAGATCGGTGGTACTGATATTGATTTTACCACAAAACCAACCTGGTTTGTAAACCCTTAATTACTAAAAAGATGAATAGAATAAATATAAAAATTATGTCAATGGTGGTGCTCGTTCCCTTACTGCTGAATTCGTGTAAAGACGAAGCTGTGTTGGATATTAACGAACCTATTGCAGGGGCTAGAATCAGGTTATATAATTTCTCCATAAACGCCCCTTCTG
The DNA here is from genome assembly GCA_963795585.1 of uncultured Sphingobacteriaceae bacterium. Lineage (GTDB taxonomy): Bacteria > Bacteroidota > Bacteroidia > Sphingobacteriales > Sphingobacteriaceae > Pedobacter. The sequence goes on from CAWCIO010000015.1 coordinate 57,132, forward strand.
TTAATTTTTATGCTAACGATACTAAAATATCCGCAGCACTTTCGCAAACAGGAACAGAGTCGATTAATGGCGTTAGTTTTGGAGGTACTTATCCCGCAAACCAGTATGCTTTGGCACCTGGCGGTGAAAATATTATCAGGGCTACTACTTCTTCAACAATCACAACTACAACTCCCAATCTTACTATTGCAAGTGTGGTACACAAACTGGAACTGGATAAATATTATAGTGTTTTTATAAGTGGGATTTATAATACGACGGATAAGAAATCAGATGCATTTGTTGTGGAAGATAATTTTCCTATAGCATTGGATACGGCGCGAGCATTTATCAGGATTGTAAATCCTTGTCCAAATACTACATTGAAATTAGTCTTGACTAAGACAACAGTAGTGACAGGTCAGCCCCCTATAATAGAAGATCTGCAGGTGGCGACAGGGGTAGCGTATAAGGGAGCTTCCCAGTTTTTTGGTTTTAAACCTGGAGCCTATTCTATTACTGTAACAGATGAAGCCACCGGGAAAACAGCCATTAGGGCTGCAACCTCCTTTTTGAAAGAGCGGGTCTATACCCTAGCGTTGAGAGGCAATATCCTCACGGGAAGTCCAGCTACGTTTGTAGATAATACAGTCAATAAATAACTCCTTATAACTTAAACCCCGGTCCCGCAGCCGGGGTTTATTATTTTTTCCTATTTTTGTTGCAAAGTATTTATTATGGCAAGTTTTACACTTACTCCTGAGACCTGGAAAAAGGTTAAAATCAAATTTCTAAGAAAATATCGTGAATTGGCTCAGGTAAATCTTTCTTTTACTCCTGGCCAGGAGGATCAATTGGTAGCCCAACTTATGGACCTGGTAAAAAGAGATAGGGAATATGTAGAGTTTACTATTAGAAAGGCATTGGCTGATACTGAAGGTAACAGATTGTAATTATTTCATTTTTTTGGTTTGTTTTACACGTGTATTGTAAATACTTGCGTATTTTTAGGTGTGTTACACTTAAGGACCAGTGAATGATGAAAAAATACAAATTGACTGCAGCATTTCTACTTATTGCCTTTGCCTCATTGTCCTGGTCATTCAGGGAAGACCTTTTTCAGGTATCTAAGAACCTGGATATCTTTGCCGCTCTTTATAAGGAAGTTAGCGTCAACTACGTTGAGGAAACCAACCCTTCTGATCTCATGCGCAGCGGTATAGATGCTATGCTTGACGGTCTTGATCCATATACAGAGTATGTTCCGGAATCTGAAATTGAGGATTATAAATTAAAATATGTAAGTACCCAATATGGTGGTATTGGCGCAAGTACGTTATTTATAGAAGGCAAACTGTTCGTTAATGAAGTCAGCGAGGGCTACCCGGCAGATAAGCAGGGTATCAGGCCCGGAGATCAGATCGTAAAGATCAATGGTAATGACGTGAAAGGTAAGGAACGTAATCAGATTAGTCAGTTGCTGCGCGGACCGAAAGCCTCTGATGTAGAACTGCTGGTGATCAGAGACGGTGCGGTGATTACTAAAAAACTTACACGTGACGAGATCAAGCAGCCAAATGTCTCCTATTCTGGAATGACTGATAATCAGATCGCATATATCCGACTGGATAAATTCCTGGAAAACTCAGCCCAGGAGGTAAGAGATGCAGCGTTGGCTTTAAATAAGCAACAGCCTAAAGGAATCGTTCTTGATCTGAGATACAATGGGGGTGGCATATTGCAGGAAGCAGTGAAGATCGTCAACCTTTTCATCGGTAAGGACATCATGGTGGTGACCCAAAAAGGCAAGAATCCCCAAAAGACAATTACTTATAAAACTTATAACGAACCTATTCTTCCTCAGATGCCGTTAGTGGTATTGGTAGGAGGTTCGTCGGCCTCCGCTTCGGAAATAGTTGCCGGCGCACTACAGGATCTCGACAGGGCTATTATTATAGGTCAGCGCAGCTATGGAAAAGGTTTGGTCCAACAAACCTTTAATCTTCCTTATAATAGTTTGGTAAAGGTTACAGTCGCCAAATATTTCACTCCTTCCGGAAGGTGTATCCAGGCTCTGGATTATGCACATAAGGATGCAGAAGGTAAGACGCTTAAATTTGCAGATTCACTTTCCAAGAAATTCAATACTAAAGGCGGGCGAAATGTTTATGATGGAAATGGGATTTATCCTGATGTGGTGGTTGCTGCCAGTAAACCAAGTCCGGTTACCATTTCAATAGTCAATAAGAACCTGTTCTTCGACTACGCAAATGATTTTAAAAGGAGAAACAAAACTATCGCCGGGCCAGCAAGTTTTCAATTGACAGATGCTGATTACAATCTTTTTGTGAGTTTGATGGCGGGTAGGGATTACTCTTATACATCAAAGACCGAGAGACTGCTTTCTGATCTGCGTACAGAAGCCGAGCGAGAGAATAAGCTAGCTTCGGTGAAAGCGGATCTGGAAGACCTTAGAACCAAAATGCTGGGTGCAAAAAAGACCGATCTGCTGACGTATAAACAAGAAATTAAAAAGGTATTGGAAACGCAGATCGTCAGTCGATATTACTATGAAAAGGGTAAGGTATTACAAGCCTTTCAATATGATAAGGAACTAGCCGCGGCTAAATCCGTGCTGTCAAATCAACCCCGAATGCTAGCTATATTAAAGGGAGAAGGGGATTACAAAACTATTGGCAATCCTGCAAAAATAGTGACAGCAGCAGCGATGGAGAATTAGGTGGAGATGTTATTCTCCACCATGTAATTTTACAACTAATCCATCCATAGCAGGGCTCAGCTGCAACTGACAAGCAAGCCTTGAGTTGGGTAGCAGGTCAGGCAAAGTATCCAGCATGGCGTATTCGTCGTCTGTCATTTCATTCAGGTTCTCTTCACCTTCCAATACATCTACACAGCAGGTAGCACAAAGTGCCATGCCCCCGCAGGTAGCAAGGATGTCATATTCACAAGCTTTGAGGTATTCCATCAGGCTGAGGCCCATATCTACCGGAGCCTCAAGTGTGGTGCGGCTACCGTCCGCATTCTGGACATGCAGGGTAATGTTATTCTCTTCCATTTCTAAAATTCTGATACGCCGTTTACGGTGGTGTATTTCATAGTATATTTTATACCCGGATTCATGTACTGATAAGCACTATGACTCATTAGGGCCGCTTCGTGGAAACCACAAAGAATCAGTTTCAATTTGTTTGTGTAGGTATTGATATCGCCAATTGCATAGATTCCAGGGATATTGGTTGAATAGTCATCCGTATTTACCTCAATCGCACTTTTGTTGATATTTAGATTCCATTGTTCAATTGGGCCTAGTTTAGGACTAAGACCGAATAATGGGATCAGATGGTCTGCTGCAACATTAGTTGCTTCATGTGTTTTATTATGGATGATTTCCACGTTTTCAAGTTTACCCGTACCAGAAACAGAGTTAAGGTTGCTGTTTAAGATCAGGTTGATCTTTCCGCTTTCTGCCAATGCCATAACTTTATTCACAGAATCAGGCGCACCACGGAAGCTTTCGCTGCGGTGTACTAAGGTCAGTTCCTCTACAATATCAGCCAGGAATATAGTCCAGTCCAGGGCAGAGTCTCCGCCACCTGCAATCACCATCTTTTGTCCGCGATATTGTTCAGGGTCAAGGATCATGTAATTTACACCCCTTCCGTTTTCAAACTGCTCCAATCCTGCTACCGCCGGTTTGCGTGGTTCAAAACACCCTAAGCCCCCAGCAATAACCACAACTTTGGATTCGATAATGGTACCCATATTTGTGGTTAGCACAAAATCACCCTCTCCACGTTTCTCCAGGCCTTCGATGCGCTCACCAAGAGTGAAGCCCGGATGGAAAGGTTTGCCCTGTTCCATCAGGTTGTCTATAAGTTCCTGAGCTAATACTGTTGGATAACCCGGGATGTCATAGATCGGCTTTTTTGGATAAATTTCAGATAATTGTCCTCCAACCTGAGGAAGGTAGTCGATCAGATGACAACGCATTTTTAATAATCCAGCTTCAAATATTGCAAATAAACCTACGGGTCCGGCGCCAATAATGGCTATATCAGTAGAAATCATGTGTTTAAAATTTGTGCGAATTTACAAACTTTTGCTATTAATAACGATTCTATTTATATATATCTATATAATCCGTAGAACTTGTGAAATGGAACTGAGCTGATATTTTGTTTATCTTTGTTTTATAGATGACTAAGAACATATATTTTGCTTCTGATTTTCATTTGGGCTCTCCTGACTTTGAGAGTAGCCGTGTGCGTGAAGATCGTATTGTCCGCTGGTTGAATTTGATTGAACCGACTTGTAGTGAGTTGTTTCTGATGGGCGATGTATTTGATTTTTGGTTTGAATACCAGATGGTCATTCCTAAGGGATTTATTCGTTTACAAGGTAAACTGGCACAGATGAGTGATGCCGGGATCAAGATCTATTTTTTTAAAGGTAACCATGATATGTGGGTAAACGACTATTTCGTGAAGGAGTTAGGAATAGAGATTATCAGTGATGAACTGGTTATAGAGCGTGCTGGAAAGTGCTTCTTTTTACATCATGGTGACGGTTTGGGGCCTGGTGACCGCAAATATAAATTATTGCGAAAGGTATTCCGAAATCCGGTTTGCCAATGGCTTTTTGGATTGGTTCCCCCCAGGATTGGGATCGGTATAGCCAATGGCTGGGCAAACCATAGCAGGGCTGCGAGTAAGAATGAAGAAGTATATTTGGGTCTGGAAAATGAATGGCTGGCAGTATATGCTAAGGAGCAATTGAGGCAACAACATTACGATTATTTTATTTTTGGACACCGTCATTTGCCTTTAGACCTTGATCTTGAAAATGGTAGCAGATACATAAATACCGGAGAATGGCTCAAGTATAATTCTTACGCGGAGTTTGATGGTAAGGAATTAAGTCTTAAGTATTTTGAAAAGGTTAATTAAAAAAGCCGTAATTTTGCTGCCCGTATAAAAAAACCAATATTCTTTTCTGAAGAGATATGTTAGAAAAATTAGAAGCCATAAAGCTGCGTTGGGAAGATGTAGAGGAACAGTTGAGTAATCCTGATACTATGCAGGATATGAAGCGTTTTGCAGCTTTAAATAAAGAGTATAAAGATTTGGGCAAGATTGTAGATGAATATAAGATCTATAAGAATGTCATGAGTAATATTGATGCCAATAAGGAGATCCTTAGTACAGAAAAGGATGCCGAGATGCGCGATATGGCAAAAGAGGAATTGGATCTTCTGCTTATTCAACAAGAAGAGCTGGAAGAAAAAGTCCGTCTGATGCTGATCCCTGTAGATCCGGAAGATGCAAAAAATGCGGTATTTGAGATCCGTGGAGGTACAGGTGGTGATGAGGCAGCATTGTTTGCCGGTGATTTGTACCGGATGTATAGTCGTTTCTTTGAGCAAAAAGGCTGGAAAGTAGAAACTGTTGACGTAACTGAGGGTACAGCAGGAGGTTATAAAGAGGTGATCCTTAAAGTAGAAGGTGAAGATGTATACGGCCAGTTAAAATATGAGTCCGGGGTGCACCGTGTACAACGTGTGCCGGATACTGAAACTCAGGGAAGGGTACACACTTCAGCAGCTTCGGTTGCGGTATTACCAGAGGCAGAAGAAATAGACTTATTCATTAACCCGGCGGATATAGACCTGCAGACTTCACGCTCGGGCGGTGCAGGTGGACAAAACGTAAATAAGGTGGAAACCAAGGTGCAGTTAACGCACAGGCCATCTGGTTTGGTTGTAGTTTGTCAGAAGGAGCGTTCGCAGCTTGGTAACAGAGTCATTGCTATGGAGATGCTCCGCAGTAAGCTGTATGATATAGAACTTCAGAAAAAAAACGGAGATATTGCGGCCAGACGTAAAACTATGGTGTCTACCGGAGACCGTTCAGCGAAGATCAGAACATATAACTATCCTCAGGGCAGGGTTACGGATCACCGTATAGGATTGACGCTGTATAATCTAAATAACATTATGGATGGTGGTGTTCAGGAGTTAATTGATGCGCTACAGTTCGCGGAGAACGCAGAGAAAATAAAAGAAGGTGCTGGTAATTAGCAACTTATAATTATTTTAAAATAAATGTTGCAAAATTAAATATTGTACCTATATTTGCAATCCCGAAACGAAACAACGATACGAACAACGGGAAAACGGACCGGTAGTTCAGCTGGTTAGAATGCCGCCCTGTCACGGCGGAGGTCGCGGGTTCGAGTCCCGTCCGGTCCGCAAAAGCCACTCAATCGAGTGGCTTTTTTGTTTTCAATCCTTCCGATTACCTTAACAATAGTGCAAGTGCTGTAACTTACACACCTCTGCAAATTATGTATCCACAGGAATTCTACGGTCCTAAATATCGAATCAATCCATCAGAAGTGGCAGAGCCGGATTTCCGTTCCACGATATTCTGGTTCCCCAACATTTTTACAAATGAAAGCGGAAGGGCCAAAGTATCGTTTTATACTTCTGATACATCCTTTTATTCGGTTGATCTTCAAGGCGCCGCCTCAGGTTCTGGCCTTGGCAGTGCCGGCATTAATTAATTTGAAGGAATAGCATAAATTGTAGTCCTCCATAATAGACATGTCGTCACTTGCGTTCAGTTTTTGCTGATTTTATGACGATACTGTGTGGTCCTGCTTTTTTGGTGAAAAAATATATTCATCAATGTATTATGAGTAAGCGTCAACGGTCTCCGATTATCTGTTAGAACAGTCCGACTATTCGTTTGAAGTTGTACTTATGCTACATATTAGCGCAAAAAAATTGGTATAAACGGCATAATAGTTGAATGTGTTTTCACAATTAAATAATAATATTTACTTAATCTACAAAACCATGAAAAAAATCATCCTTTTCTCCGCCTTGGCATTATCCAGTATCGGCGTTTTCGCAAACTTTATCCCATTAAAAGCTGAAAGTAAATTTGCATGCCAGGCTACTTTTAACCGAGTGCTTATTAACGCTCAGGGTGAAGCGGTATACACCATCACTTATACAGCCACAGCTTCCAACTGTTTTGACGCTATGGCTATTGCTCAGGCACATGTTAATGCAGATACTCCATTCTGGAGAAAATTCTGGAAAAACGCCTAGTCTAGATTTATTTAATAAGGCTGTTCATAAAGAATGAATATTCTGAGCGGCCTTGTTCTTTTATTACAATAGCTGCCCTATTTTAAACGACCATCTATTTATGTCCTTATCTAAAGCCAGTATCAGCGTATTATTCTTTTTCAACCTGCTTTGCATCAGTACCAGGATCAATGCACAAGTAAAAGGAACCCTTAACTATAGCCTTACTATCGATGACGGGATGCTTAGTCAGCCCCGCACAATCAATTCTATTATTTACTTTTCCGGTAGCCAGTCCCTGGAACTTAATCTTCCTAAAAATGTTGCTGCAAGTAAAGTAGCAGATGGCGATAACAGTATTACTGAGATCATGGTCATCAATCCAGGCAAGGCGCGTTTCCAGTATAAAGACTTTAAAAGCAAAAAATTATTGCTTGGTGATGATGTTCTCGCCAGATTCTACTTAATCAGTGATACTCTTGCCAACTTCAAATGGAAGATCAGTAAGGAGCAAAAAAAGATATTAAACTATAACTGTACTAAAGCGACTACCACCTTTAGGGGCAGAAGTTATGAAGCGTGGTTTACAGATGATATCGCCATCTCCAATGGACCCTGGAAATTCTGCGGTTTACCAGGTCTGATCGTGGATGTAAGGGACGTCAATTCAGTGTTCAGTTATAAGTTGACGGGGATCAACCTCAAAGCGAAATTTGATCCTGCAACATTAACGGTGCCAAAAACCTATGCGAAGGATAAGCCGATCAGTCATGCTGCTTTCGTAAGGATTTATAAAGACAGACTGAAAAAAAATGAAGCCTTATCTAGGGTGGTAGAGACCAGCGGAAACGGTGTGACCGGTAGCACAACGATCAAACTGCCAGAGAAGCCAGAAAAATACTAATCAACATTGAAATCATCCCTATTTGTTCTATTGCTCGTTAGTATAGCGGGAATTGCCTTTGGTCAGCAGATCAAAATAAGTGGTACGATCAGAGATGCCGCTGGTAAAATCATTCCTTCTGCTTCAGTGCAGCTAAAAACAGCCGATTTCCAGGTGCTTTCCTTCACCTCCGGCAATGAGGATGGAAGTTATCTGCTGGAAGCTGATGTTAAAGATCAGCAAATTGGATACCTCATCGCTGCATACATCGGAATGAAAAGAGATACCCTAAAAGTTGACCTCAGCACTATTCGGGGCAATATTTTTCAGCATGATTTCCAACTTCAGGAAGATGCCATACAATTGGAAACGATCAACATTAAATCCGATCAACCTGTTGTGACTAGTTCAAACGATACGACCAAATACAATGTGGCAAAGCTGACCACAGCTGACGACCGGAATATTGAAAGTGTCATTAAGAAAATGCCGGGGATGAAGGTCAGCAATGACGGGACAATCTATTTTAACCAGCAGCGCATTACCAAGGTCCTGTTGGAAGGTGACGATATGACCGGTGAAGGTTACAAGACAATTACCCAAAATCTAAAACCGCAATTGGTTGAGGAGGTACAGGCCATTGAAAATTACGTGGAAGATGACCTTTTAAATGGAGTTATCAGTTCAGATGATATGGTACTGAACCTAAAGCTCAAAAATTTAAAAAGCATTTCAGGAAGTGTTGATGTCGCTTATGGGACGGATAATAGAAATGATCTGTCAAGCAATTTCATTTCTCTTTTTAAGGGTGTAAAAGCTTTTTCATTTATTAACAACAATAATGTAGGGAAATACCAGGCAGATCTGCTCAACCTTAGCAACAAAGATGCAGCCCCCCAGGCGGGAAAGTTGATCAATCATGCCATAGAAGATACTAACCCGTTCGATAATAATAATTTTCGTCTGAACAATAGTTTGTCAGGAAGTATTTCTGCAATCAACAGGATCAATAAAGACCTAAAACTGACGCTCGGTATATATGGCATTCGCAATAAATTGTATGATGAACGCAATCTTTTTCAGCGCTACTACTTACAAGATACGGTACTGACGCAAGACTATCAAAACCGGAGCAGTAATAGTAAAAACTACCAGGTAGAAATGAGTGCAGATCAAAAGATCAATATGAGATCCCGTCTCTTTGCGTCCTTCGCTTACACGACCAGGCCCGATTTTTACCGGTCTGATGATCTTTCTGCCTTCAACGGCATTCAGGCCGGTCAGGCATTGCAGCAACAGTCGGACGAGGCGAGAAATATAAGAACCGAATTACGTTACACCCTTAAGTCAGGCCAAAATGCAGCAGTGATTGCCTCTGTCAGATTTAGTTCTGAGAATGTTCATCAGGAATATCGGTCCAATTCAGGCCTTTACAGTAGCATACCAGACTTTGGTGGAAGCGCGGAACTTTATCAACTTGCTTCCACGCGATTAAATCAGGCAGGGATCGATCTTCAAGGATTGAAGAAGTTGGCGCAACATTACTTTTACCTAAATGCCGGTGCTTTTACTTCCAATAGCAGACTAAATACCGGGCTCTACGAAGCCGTGTCACAAACATTGATAGGAGCACAATATGTCAATTACAATGAAGTAAATAACGGCGAACTGTACCTCGGTGCGAAGTATACTTTTGACAACAAGTTGCTCCGCTTGCAGCTGTCTTTAAGAGGTAATTTCAGAAATGTAGAGCTCTATAAACGGGATAGTAGTTTCTTTTACCTGCAGCCGGGTTTAAATTTGAAAGCGAAGCTGGGACAGGGACAAGAATTAATTTTGGGTTATGAAATGAAAAATAACAGTCCAGGCAACCTCAGCTATTACCGTAATTATTTACTGACCGATCTGCGGAACCTCAACTCTGGCTTGTCTCAATTGTATTATTACAATAGCCACGACCTCAATCTGGCTTATCAGAACAGCCGCTTTTCTTCACAGTACCTGACTTTCCGGGTTTCCGGTAACGCAAATTTCAGCCCTTATGGCTTTATCAATACGAACTTTTTTGACAATACCCTTTACTATACACAAAGGAGTTTATACAAGGGGATTCAAAGCTTCGGTGGAAATACTGTATTTCAGAAATTCTTTGCGTCATTATCCATTGATGCGACGTTGGATATGTCGATTTCAAAAAGCCATTATTATGCAAGTATTGGCGATGAAATTAATCCGTATTCTAATATTAACCAATCCATATTGCTTAAATTCGGTACGGGGTTTAAGTTGCCAATAAATTTTACCACACAGTTCAGCTACCTCAACCAGTTGGTGAACAAAGACGAGAAAGAATTGAGCCGTAACGAGGCGTACAAATATTCCATAGCGAGCCGGATCAAGCTGGGTAAGTTCCTTACGCATGTAACGATATATGATCAATACCGCATCAATAATAGAAATTACCTGATCATGAACAGTGAATTGCTTTTTAATCCTGGGAATGGCAAAATCAGTTATGTTCTTACAGGCAAAAATCTATTTAATGTGAATAGCCTGGTTAACAATAATGTGAGTAATGTCGGAGAATCCCTGAGCAGCGCGAGTTTGCTAGGGCGGTATGTGATGCTGAATGTTTCTATGCCGATTGGAGGACGAAACTAAGCACCTGCAGTATGGACATTTTCAACAATTCAAATTAGCAGATAGCATCCCGGTTTAGGGTGAGTGCATCACGATTTAGAGGATTATTAATTAAGTTTGTAGTTTATGTAACAGAAAAAATATCAATATGCAAGAACGAATAGCCGATTTATTAGCGCAATTAAAATTGAAACAGACCAATTTTATAGATGTGGTCGCTTTTATAGAAAACCATTATCATCATATCCCTACCGCGTTCAAAAATGGAGCTATTTACAATGAAGCTACGCAGAACCAAGGAAGTGCTAAAGTGTTTTCTTTTGCTCAACAAAATGAGCTTTCCGAAACAGATACATTGAGTTTATTTGCCGAACATTATCAGGCTGTATTGGAAGCACCAATCGGAACGGACCACCAGAACATCAGACAGTTTATGGCAAATGGATGGGCGGGGATTGTTTTTGAAGGAACTGCTTTGGAAGAGAAGAATCGGTAATTCGATTGTAAAATGAGGCTGTCCAGACAGTAGATTCCTCTTGCATTTTTTTATTTGAAATGATGAAATCTATTTAGTTGAGTCTACAAGTCGGACAACCTCATCGTTTTATTTACATAGGTTTATTTGTTTGATGATACAGTATTACTGATGTGCTTTTAACCATTCCAGCCTGCGTTGATCCGGGAGGAGCTTGACTTTAAAGTTTTCGAATTTTGCTTCAAATCCATTGCCGTCCGGACTAGCAGCCATTAGCCCGATCATAACCGGTGTATTGTCCTGCAAGGGCGCATTACGGGTCATGGTATAAGTCTTGTCATCCAGTGAATAGAAAATTTCTACTGCATCTAGTCTTCGGACTACTTTGATCCAGATAAATGGAGGTGCCTTATCTAAAGGCAATACGCTCCAATCACTTTTTTCATGTGTAACAACGGTACTCACATTGAATTTTCCATCAACAAACTCGACACCGGTCTTGATGTAGTTTTTATGATCTGTACGGATCATGAGGCCCATTTGATCAAATCGCGCTTTATAAGCACCGGTTAGTTTTACTTTTGCTTCAAACTCACCGCCGTAAGTTCCATAGTAAAAGGGGGCATCGTCCACGGTAAAGCCGTAATGGGAAATTCGCCAGTAATCACTGTTGGGCGTTACTTGCATGATCAGGCTATTGTTTTTAATTTGCCATTGCTCCGGTTCATTATACCACTGCATTTTTTCAAGGCTTTGTGCTTTCATTTCGTTCAGGCTAAGCATGAGGCTTAGGGTAAAAAGGATTTTTTTCATTCAAATTAGTAAGTTCGTAAAGTTATTGACAACCTGAACGAGTTCCAATGGTGATTAATAACCATAATAAGCCTGAAATATGCGAGACCTGCTTGATATTAAATTGTTGTCCCAGCCTTTTGAAGTAACATTAAATCCGGACTTAAAATTAGATAATGCTCGGCTCATAGCCCAGATGTATGTAAAGTTAGAGAACTGTATCAGTGTGCTGAGTGACATGAAGGCAAGAAGAAGCTATATTTATTATGGTGCAATTGCAGAGCAGCTTGGCCTGAGCCGGAAAGAATCAGAAATTAAATCCATTTGGGAAGATGAGTTGCTGAACCGGGTACATCCTGAAGACCTACAAAGGAAATACAGGCTTGAATTCCAATTCTTCCAGCTGCTGAATGCCCTTGATGCAGGTGAGCGGATGGATTATGAGGTAATCACCAGGTTGCGGATCCGAAATAAAGATGGCCGGTATGTTTTGGTCGTGCACCGCTTGTTATACATTAGCAGTTCTAAAGACGGAAGTATATGGTTGGCGCTTTGTCTGTACAACAAGGTTTATGAGCACTCTGAATTCAGTGTACCTCAGGGAGTAATTATCAACACCAGATCAGGCGAAGTCTTGAATTATAACCACCGGCAGTTGAACGAGTTATTGTCTTCCCGTGAAAAAGAGGTTTTGCAACTTATCAAACATGGAAGAAGGAGTAAAGAGATTGCAGATAAACTTGAGCTCAGTATCAATACGGTGAACAGGCACAGGCAAAATATCTTCCAGAAATTAAATGTAACAAATGCCCTCGAAGCCTGTCGGATCGCAGAAACAATGGGCTTATTGTCCTAGTTAGTGATGATTTTACAACTTGTGCAAACGGTTGTGTTGTTTTTAATCCGATAAAAAATCGGGCAGTCAGATGCTGAGATTTTGACATACCGATGATTTATCATTTCTTGATAATATTTTTCAGAAATATGGGTTTTGCGTGTGTTTTTCGTAAAACAGATTAAATACCACTGCAGCCTTCCTAGTGGTTGTAATTGCCTGAATTGCTGATCAAACAGATCTTAGCAGTCGCTTATCAACCGTTTGCGTAGACATATTTTCGCTCGGTTGCTTTCAATGTAGTAGTTTAGGTCTTATAACAACGAACCATTATCTAACCCACAACCAAACAATTATGAATTTAACCTTTACTATTATTCTTCCTGCGTCAGCACGCTGACAGTTTATTTTTCATCATTCTTTCTTACCCTTAAACAGCTACATCCAGCATCTGTGCTGCCTTGCTGTATCGGTAAGTTTTAACAGAACTTCATCATTAAAAATTAATAATGCGAATGAAAATGACACGAATTAGTGCAGTTGGTATTTATATTGCATTGCTATCTGTCCTGGGTACAAGCGGGGTAGCGGCCCGGCAAAGCACCCAGGATACCTCCAGGAAAAAGCTGGATACCATGGTCATGGTCGACAGAAGGGCAACGGTGAGGGGCAATAAAGATTCTTTGCGGGTGAGGACCGCAGCTTTGAACCCCAGCATTTCTGTACAGCAATTACTTAAAGGAAATATTGCCGGATTGTATGTTCAGGAAACAAGTGGCGAGCCCGGTTCTGAACAGAGCATGCTGATCAGAGGTTTGTCTGCTCCTGTTTTTAATAAGAACGACATCTACAGTCAGCAGCCTACGGTCTATGTCAATGGCATCCCTATGATCCGGGAAAATGACTATGTGTTCGATATCCAGAAGTACGACTTTAACCGTATTGGTCCGGCGACCAACCTGCTCGCGGGAATCGATATTAGCAACATAAACGCTATTGAAGTGATCAAAGATCCCATTGCACTGGCCAAACTTGGACCTAATGCTTCGAACGGGGCGATCTGGATCACGACGAAGGCGGCTAAGTCAGGTTATCGTGACCTGAGCGTAAACAGCTATTTTGGCATGGCACAGGCCAGCAATATCCGCCCCGTGAATGCAGAATATGAGAACCAGTTCCGCCGGCCTTTTTATCAGAAATATGCAACACAGTCCGATTACCTAAACTACGTGGGTTACCTGAGAGACTCTACCAACCTGGACTATTATGGGCCCGCACAATGGGGAGACCTTTATTACAAGAACAGTGCCCTGCATTCGGTAGACCTGGGACTTACCGGCGGATCAGAACGGGCCAATTTCCGTTTTTTCGGATCAGCAACTAATAATGCCGGAAATTCGGACAATACTGGGCTGAACCGATATAATGCATCTTTCCAGATTAATATGGCGCCCTATACCTGGATCACGGTTTCCAGTATGGTCAACGTAGGCCGTATGGACAGGGACAGGAACAAAAACCTGCGCGACCGTTTTGCAGAAACCAGGTATATCCCCGATCTGTACAACCCACTGTCGCCCAGCAAGGCGACCTATCAACTATTTCTGGATGAGTATGAGAAAGTTATAGATGACAACAGAACTACCCAGGCGCAGGGATACCTCTCCTTTAAGTTTAATCTGCATCCTTTTAATCTGGTTTCTACGCTAAACTTTGATTATAATGAAGGAGTAAGGGATGTATTCTACCCAACCACATTGATGGGCGGCAATAATTTCGTGTCCAATTATTTTGGATACAATCAGCGCTTCATCATTAGCAATGCACTTCAGTATACCAAAACACTTCAGAAAGACCATCAGTTGAACTTTCAACTGGGACACTCCATGCAGGATGATATGCACAAGTACAATTATGCCAATGCATACAACGGACCTAATGATTTCATCAAAATCAATGTAGTGGAAGGCAATGCAAATGAAGAGGACTACTTAAAACCGATTAGCTACCTGGTGTACCGCTATACGGATCACATTAAGACCCGTCTGTTTTCCTTTTATGCCTCGGCGAAATACGAATACAAGGATCTCCTGAGTTTCTCTGCCCTGGTTAGGGATGATGGCTCCTCCAATGCGCAACCCGGAAGCAGGTGGTTCATTGCACCGGCAGCAAGTGCAAGCTGGAACTTAAAGAACCAGTTCCTGAAGGGCAGCAACTCCATCGATAAATTGAGTATAGATTTATCCTGGTCCAGGATCGGAAAACCCTTTCAGGACGACAGGTTTGCTGCAGGGCCGCAATACCGTGTTAATTCCGGTTGGGGACTTGAGCCTACGATTCCGGGATACAATGGCGTGGCAACCATTTCTAGGCCTTATACTTCAGGTTGGGTGGGATATGACATCAAATGGCCTTATACAGATCAGTTAAACCTGGGTTTCGATGGTTCATTTTTTCAGAACAGGTTGAGCGCTTCCGCTACTTTCTATCTGAAAGACGATAAAAGGATGTTGCTCAATACCCTCATTCCAGCAGAAACAGGTTTCTCAAGTCAGTTCAGCAGTGGGATGGCCGTTAGGAATACGGGGCTCGACCTTGGCCTACAGGCTGGCCTGCTTAAGGGACGCAACTTTGCCTGGGAATCTGGTCTGAACCTGAATTTCAATAAAAACAAATTGACCGCACTGCCAAACGGACTTACGGAAATGGTAATTGGGGATAGAAAACTTAAAGTTGGTGAATCGGCCGGTAAATTCTGGCTATACCAAAACGAAGGTATCTACAATACAAACGCTGAAGTTCCGGTTAACCCCGTAAACAACCAACTACTCAGTTTCGAGGGCACTGTGCTGAAAGCCGGTGATCCTAGATGGAAAGATATAAATGGCGATTTTGTGATCAACAGTGAGGATAAAGTGCTCACGGGCAATTCAATGCCAAAACTTAATGGTGGATGGATCAACGATTTCAGCTATGGAAATTTCAACCTGAACGTCAATGTGTTTTTCGCGATCGGGCAGAAAGCACTGAGCAAGTTGGCCTCGCAACAATATGATTTCATTAACAGAGAAGCAGCAAATGACATCAATTCGGTCCGAGAGATCTTCTCCTGGCAGGAAAATGCAGATCCCTTGAAATATGCAATATATAACCCCTGGAGTAGTGTGGTGCCTTACCGTCTGGAGCAGGACATGTTCCTCGAAAATGCTTCCTATGCCAAATTGAGGTCTGTATCCCTAGGCTATGATCTGTCCAGAACTGGCCTATTTAAAGGAAAAACGAGTATCAAAAGAGCATACCTGTATGTAACCGGAAATAACCTCTTAACCCTTACCTCTTTCTCAGGGAGTGATCCCGAGCTGGTAGAATACAACGGCATCTACAGCGGCTATGGACTGGCCATCCCAAGGACCTATATTCTGGGTATAAAGGTGGATTTATAAGTTAACAGATATAAAATTATTTAATATGATATCTTTTGTAAATAAAAATATTCCCTTTGACAGATCGCTGATGGCAATATTGCTTGTGGTCATTGGCATGAACATATCTTGCAAGAAGGGGCTCGATATAGAATCAGGCAGGCTGGCAAAGGAAGAAAGTCATTGGACATCCTTGCAGGATACGCGATCCGGACTGATGGCAACATATTCCCTTATGAGAAGTGCCATGGCAGAGAACAATGCACACTGGCTCTGGGGAGAACTCAGGGCTGGTGACTTTAGCGCGACTAATAGGTCTGACCTCAAAGTAATCATTAACCAGGATTTAAAGGCATCATTCCCGTTGCTTCAGCAGATCACGACCTGGCGTGGCTTTTATGCCGTGATCAATAGCGCCAGTCTGCTGATTGAGCGCTCACCGGAAGTACTAAAGGCGGATGTGCGCTATACTGAACCGAATTATAAAGTAGATGTGGCACAAGCGAGGGCATTACGAGCTTTTGCCTATTTCTATATGGTCAGGATTTGGGGAGATGTACCGCTGATCACTTCATCACACGATGGCAGCTTCCAGATGAAGTCCAGAACTGAGCAATCGAAGGTACTGTCATATGCCGAGTCTGAATTGATTGCGGCAGCGAAAGACCTGCCGTATATCTATGGGGAGGAAAATAATGAGGTCCTTCCAGGGTTTTATTATGGATATGGTGTGGACAGGTGGAGGGGAGCTCTGCTAACAAAGATCTCAGCCTATGCTTTACTTGCACACATTGCCGCATGGCAGTCGCATTATATCGACGTATCAGTGTATACAGACTTCATCATGACTAATTATGCCAAAGCAGGGATTGGCTATTCCACCACTACACAGTTGACCGCTGCTGATGGGATTTTCAATGGACAGTCCAATAGCCAGGTTATCAGCTTCGGGTTCAGCGATGTATATGGTGAATCTACTGCAAACGGTCATATTGAACAACTTGTACTGGCTGCACCACTGATCGCCAGGCAGACCCCGGACCTATACGTATCTAAGGATTCCATTTCATCGGTATTTACCGACCTGAATGATCAACGCTTCGGCCTGGATACCATATCCGGTTTGCCGAGGACTAACTATTTTGTGAACTACAGTGGAGAAATACCGGTATTTAGCAAGATCAAAGTATTGAGAGGAGGATCGACCAACGGAAATTTCGCCATTTACAGTTCCAATATCATTTTTACAAGGCTGGAAGAGCTGGTGCTGCTGAGGGCGGAAGCACTGGCAGTATTGAACCAGCGTCTGGATGCGATCACGTTGCTCAATATTGTGAAAAAAAGCAGGGGTGTTGCGACGATTACCGATGCACCGAACAGAGACATCATCCTGGAGATCTTCAGCGAACGCAGACGCGAACTGATGGGGGAAGGCTGGCGTTGGTACGATCAGATCAGGTACCATAAGATTCAGAATAACAATCCGGCATTTATGAGGCTGATTAGTGAAGAAGGAATCTATTGGCCAATTGCCAAAGAAGTACTGAATGCAAATAATAAGTTGGAACAAAATAGCTATTGGAAATAATGGGAACATCAAGAACACAACTGAAATTAATGTTGGTCGTTGCAGTAATCTGTACAACCCTGCTATCCTGTAAGAAAAACGATGGCGAATATTACAATTACGAAAATAGCCTCAAGAAATTCGATGGCAATGCACTGACCTATTTAAAATCACAGGAGGGCGTTTATGACTCACTGCTGCTGGTGCTCGACCGGCTTCCGGCCTTGCAGGACTCGGTTCAGAATGAAAAAATTACCTTTTTTGCAGCAACAAATAAGAGCTTCCAGATCTCTGTAGAGAATTTAAATGCAATCCGTAAACGGACAAATAGAGCGCCGTTATATTTGAAGGATATGGATATAGAAGAACTCGATACCATGCTGAGTCGATATATTATCAGGGGAACATTTACCACCGCCAGTTTTCAGAACTATGCAGATGGTCTGTTATTAAAAAGCATTGGTCACGATTATAACATGCATGTGCTCTATAAAAAGGCAGATGCAGCTGGTTTTATCGGAGGAGGTCCTGGTATCATTACCTTCAGTGACCCGAAGAATTCCATTTTCGTCAGGTATTGGCAAAGTACCCCAACCAATGCCGTAAATATCAAAACCAGCAATGCGATCATCAATGTAGTATCCCCGGGACATGATTTTGGCTTCGGCGATTTTGTCACAAGAATTAACAACTAAGGCTATAGAAAATGAACAATAAATACTCCCTCACATCAATTTGTATTTTCTTTGTAGGACTGGTGTTGTTCTTTAGCAACTCAGCTTGTAAAAAGAACCTCCCCGAGGACCGGGAATCTATTGCGCTGGATACCAGATTTACGCAAACCTTATATGCACCAGTATTAGGAAGAAATACCCTTTTTACAGATAACTTTTTTGTTGGTGCTTCCTCTCAGCCGCTCAATTTCAAAATCATTAATATGCGAACCAGAGACGGAGCGGAAGCCTCAGTGCTCACGAAAAATACACCTGTACAGGTATGGGTACAACCTTACCTGGGTACTGAAAAATCCATCGCTGAGATTGAGGCGAAGCGGAAAATAGAGAATCGACCATTGTTTGAGATCAGGGAACATTCCGGTCAATTTCTGATGTGGTCTGCCGCGCGGTCTCCTGATGTAAAGACCCAGCCTGATTCAGGTTACGTCTTCGATGTGGAGATGTCTAATTCCGGAGGGCGCAGGTATTTCAGAGACTTTAAACTCATGCCTTTAAAAGAACGTGCTTTTGAACCTTCGGTACAAAACCCTGTCACCGGACTGGCGCAGTACATTGGACTTACACCTTCCAGCATCAATAACATCCGGGGAGCTAGAACAGGAAGGTATATGTCTTTCAATGATGTTACAGTATTGTTTCGCAAGACGGAAGGCAGTGGCAATTCTCTTACTTTTAAATTTGTAGATTCTTTATTCCACCCGATCAATCCAACAGCTTTTAACCTGACCAAATGGGATAAACTGGTACATGGTTTCAATCTCGTTAAAACAAATGAGTTGCTGAAATATGATGTGGCTTTCCCGATTCCACTCATTAATTACAGGACCGACTATACCAATATCAACGGTGACAAAGCCCATGCTGTATTCCGCTATGAAAGACAAGGTTTCGGAAATATCAGGGAGGAGGCTTATCTCTATCTGGACTTTGCCATCTATGAGCATGGTAATTGGGAAATCACGGTCTGGTTTACAGGTGAAAGTCCAAAGTTTAGCAATGATTAATAGTAAAGGATTTCAAATTTATATAAGATCTGATATGAGATATGCGATGATAATATTTTCTTTGTTCCTGCTTCTGGGATTGAATGAGCAATCAAGTGCTCAGCAAAAGAAAGTCGTAGTAAGAGGCAGTGTGATCGACAGGCTTGCCAAGAAGCCAATCCCAGGCGTAATCATTATGTCTGGCAGGCCGTTGACACCGGTCGGGCAGACCAATTCTGAAGGTGTTTTTGCTGTTACGGTGGATGAGGGTGCAGAACTCACATTCAAGTATGTGAGTTATAAAACCCTTAGTAGAAAGTCGGGCAGCAGCGTTATGGAGGTTTCCATGGAAGAAGAGGTAAATGCACTTAAAGAAACCGTCATCATCGGCTATGCCAAGAAAACGAAAGAAGTGTCCACTGGTTCCAGTGTGATCATTACTGCCAGGGAAATCCAGGATGTGCCTGTGGCGAATGTAATGGAGCTGTTGCAAGGTAAAGTAGCAGGTATGAATGTGCAGAACAACAACGGCACGCCGGGAATGAGGGGTTCGGTTAACATTCGCGGTATTTCTAACGTGAATGTTTCCGGCTCTGGAGACCAGGCATTTCTTACACCGACATCGCCATTGTTTGTAGTAGACGGCGTTCCCGTAGATGATAACGCCGATTATTCCTATGGATTCCAGTCTGCCGGACCGGGTATCAGTCCGATTTCACTGATTCCGGTAGAAGATATCCAGCAGATTGAAGTATTGAAAGATGCCCAGGCCACTTCGTTATATGGATCCAGGGGTGCCTATGGTGTAATCCTCATTACGACCAAACGGGGTAACTCTAAAATCCCGATTGTAAGTTATGTCGGCAATTACAGTTTTGATACGCCACCTTCCCTGAGGGCTGTAATTGGCGGACAGGCAGAGAGGATGATGCGCATCGACCAAATCCTAGGCAATGATACGAGCTTCTACCATGGCTTAAATACAATTAACAGCACGCCTTTCTTGGCCGATAGTCTGAATGCCTTTTACAATAATTCTACAGACTGGCAGGGTAAATATTATAGGAGTACTTTTAACCAAACCCATAACGTCAATATTGCCGGTGGCGACCAGTTGTTCAACTATAAGGTGAATACAGGATATTACGGTAAAAAGGGGATCGTAGAGAATACTGAGTTCAAGCGTTACAACCTGAATATGAATGCTCAATATCAACCTAATGATCGCTTCAGGCTACTTGCTTCCCTTAATAATGTCCTGTCAAACAGTAGTTCGGGCGGAGGAAACAGTCTTTCACAAAATGGCCTCTCCACTACAAGTGAAACCTCGTCGCTCCTACCTGCGCCTTCGCTCTTTACGGCAACCAGCGACCTGCTGAACACGCTCAATGTGGTGGACGATAGTAAGGTAATTAACATCACGGCCAATATAGATGTGGAGTACGAAGTATTTGCAGGACTAAGGGCTTCCACAACCTTTAGCTACAACTACATGACCCAGGCAAAGGATAAATTTAATCCTGGTGCCCTGAGTGATGGTTTTAATATGGTCTACAATTACTTCGACCGTAAGAATACCTTGTATAACAGAACGCGCCTTTCTTATGTGAAACAGGTGGCGGAGAAGCATAATTTTAACCTCTCTATGTTTAGTGAGCTCAATGCCACGGACTTTAGGGCAGATGTAACCCAGCAAGTAAGTACACCAAATGACCAGGTTAAAGGCCCCCTGGGCTACGATTGGTACAATTCAAAGGGCGGAACTTTAAATAATCTGAACCAGTTGAGGTCTGCTTCACTTGCAGCAGCTTTTTCTTATAATTACGAACAGAAGTACGTACTCGACCTGTCTTACCGTATTGACGGATCATCTACCAATGGTCCTGATGCAGGCTATTCAAAGAGTCCTTCCGCAGCGGTACGTTGGAATTTCCATAAAGAAAGCTTCATGAAATCTTTGGAAAGCTGGCTTGACTATGGGTCTATCCGCCTGAGTTATGGAAAGAATATTGTGCCTACAGGAACCGTGTACGATGTATATGGACGTTATAATGCTGCAGGCAACTACAATCAGAAGCCAACAGTGAGCCTGGACCTGGGGGTAGTGCCTAATACAACACTGACACCCACTACCACTACCCAATACAATGCCGCATTTGAATCCGGCTTTCTCAATAACAAGTTCGGACTTGTATTTGAAACCTATTACAAGCAGGTAGACAATATGCTAAGGGAGAAGAATATTTCAAACATCAATGCCTTTGGAAAAGTAAAGACCAACGAAATGAGTGTGGTAAATTATGGATATGAGCTGACCCTCAACTCGCGTATTTATGCACCGAAAAAAGAAGGAGATTTCTCATGGACCTTGAGTGCCAACGGGGCTTTGAACAGGGATGTGATGGTCCATTTACCAGATGGTGCGAGCCAGCTGATGGTGGTGGATGCTGAAACCGGACAGAATATTTTGTATCGTCTGGGGAGGAACAGTCTTACCAATGTACTATTGAACACCAAAGGAATCTATGCTTCTGATGTGGACGTACCCGTAGATCCACTAACCGGGTTGCGGTATCGCTCCGGGGGCAGCACAGGTGCACAGACTTATTTCCAGGCTGGAGATCCCAGATGGACCGATGTAAACGGTGATTATGTGCTGGATATCAATGATTACGTTGCTGCGGGAAATTCACAGCCTCTGATCGTGGGAGGTATCAGCTCTTACATGCAATATAAGGGCTTCTCATTAAGTATTTCAGGTTCCTTTACCCTGATCAGAGATGTTCTTAATAATGCAATGGCTTCTAGGTTCCAGAATTTTAAGGATCCTCTAAAAATGAATTCCTTAGTGCCTATTGAACAGTACAATTACTGGCAGCGATCAGGGGATAATGCGTCTTATCCTAATCCCTATGATTATACGCGCTATAACCTATACAATCCATTCCGCTATGATCAGACCTTATTTCAGGAAGACGGATCTTATTTTAAACTGAATACCGCGACCTTATCTTATAATCTCAACCGCTCATTCACCAAAAGATGGGGTGTGTCTTCATTACGTGTTTATGGAACTGCAAATAACATTTATACCTTCTCCAACTACTCAGGTCCGGATCCGGAGAATGTGTCTGATCTCGGACGGGACAAGTCGGGGGGGTATCCAAATGCACGTACCTATACCCTAGGTCTTAATGTTCAGTTCTAATCTTAAAAAACAGAAATTATGAAACATTTGATATACACATTTTTAATCATCAGCACGGCCTCGTTTGTGTTGCCTGGTTGTAAGAAATTCTTGAATGTGACACCGATAGATAACCTTTCGGGAAACAACTACTGGCAGAATCAGAAAGATGTGGAGGCTTTTACTGCAGGGATTTATAACCAGTTCAGGGAAAATACATTGTCATCTCCCTATTTCGCTACTACCGGCGACCTCAGGTGCAGTCCGGCCATAGAGACTTCTGGATTAGGGAGAAGCTATATCACCTATATCACTACCAATAACTTGAGGAGTTTATTGCAAGTAGGCGATTATTACGGGGAGATCTTCAATTATATAGGCCTTACCAAATGGAACAACTGGTATAAAATGGTACAGTCTGCCAACATCTTATATGTGCAGGCGGATAAAGTAGAGGCCCTTTCGGCGAGCGAAAGAAAGAAATATCGTGCTGAAGCTGTTTTTCTACGTAATCTGGCTTATTTCTTTATGGTACGCCAGTTTGGTGATGTGCCTTACTATACGAATGCCTATAACCAAGCCCCGCTTCCCAGGATGAAAATGGTACAGGTGCTGAAAAACTGTATAGCAGATATGATGGTTGCAAAGGACGACCTTCCATGGACCTATGATGATCCATCAATAGTAGGGATCAGGGCCATGAGGGGAAGCGCTATAGCTTTAATGATGCACATGAACATGTGGGCAGCTGGCTTTGATGAAGCAAATAAAGATGGCTATTACACTGCGGTAGATAAACTAGGCGCAGAAATCATGGGAAATAACAGTTATGCACTATTGCCTATAGAGAGGACCAAGGAGATATTTAAAGGCAGGACCAAAGAAAGTTTATTCGAAGTACTGAGGAGCTTAAACTACGGTGAGTATTCAAATGGCGCCTATTTGTACAATACTTTTACTGATATGGTATTGCGTTATCCGCATAAGCCCGTACCCTCCATTACCAAGAGTTATATCTATTACAACACCAAATTCATTAACAAGCTATATCCAAGTGGAACACCAGATAAACGGGCAGAGTATTGGTTTGACCCGCTAACTATTTACTCGACAGACGGACGATGGGAGCTGCTCAAATTCGTCAACATCTTTGCTGCCGAAGGAGAGGATGTGCTGCCTGATGATGACCTGATCGTATTTCGACTGGCAGATGCCATCTTGCTCAGGGCAGAAGCCCAGGCGGAACTCAATGATGAAGTGGGAGCAAGAACAAGCCTTAACCTGATCAGGGGTAGGGCTCAGGCACTTCCCGTTACCGATAGCGGTAAAGACTTAAAAGACGCAATTTGGTACGAACGCAGTCGCGAGCTAATGGGTGAAGGTCATTATTACTACGATCTTGTACGCACTAAAAAAGTGCTGGACAAAGAGTATTGCTACCATCCCATCTCTATAGAAGATTTTAAAGCAGGGGCTTGGGCATGGCCTATAGATAAAAGCGCATTGACGGACAATCCCTACATGCAGTTAAATGATTATTGGAAATAGTGTTTACGATTAATAAGAAAGGAATTTATGCTTAAGAGAATAAAAACAACCATCGCCTTATCGGCAGCAATATGCTGCCTGCTGATGGCCTGCTCAAAGGACGGGTATTTTGAAGATACCGGACTTCACAATCCAAATTATAATGGTAGCATTTTGCAGTACTTAAAGTCCAAACCCATTTTATTTGACAGCCTCGTGATGGCCATCGATGCCGCGGGAATGAATGAGGTATTTGACAAAGAGAACGTTACTTTCTTTGCACCGGCCAATTCTTGTATCTACAAGGCAGTCAAATGGTTGAACGAAGACTTGCGTACAAATGGAAAAGATACGGTTTCTAAACTCACACAGATCAAGCCTGAAGTCTGGAAGGCGGTACTTTCTCAATATGTATTTAAAGGAAGTTACCGCCTAAAGGACATTCCGCAGATAGATACGCTCGCGCTGAATGCCTTTTCTGGTCAGGGTTATACTTCATATGGCGGTAGGTCTATGAACCTTGGGGTGTTTTATAATGATGCAAATGGAATCAAATACGTCGGCTACAGACAATTGATTTTGTCTTTTATCCCTGATTTTTCTAATCCTAAAGTGGGACTTATCAATACGCCTGTTGCTACCTCCGACATTCAACCCGTCAATGGTGTGCTGCATGTACTCAGGTACCAAAACCATTCCCTGGGCTTTGAAAGCAAAAGGTTCATCACCTCGGCAATAGCCGCAGGAATAGGTAAAGTAAGCGAATAGTCCAGGTTTAAAGAGATCTTTTAATAGCAGTTATGATGTCAATCTACATAAAAAATACAAAGGCAAGCCTGCTAAAGTCAGCCTTGCTCCTGCTGGTGCTGGCAGGACTTTCCTGTAAGAAGGAAAGTGTGATACAGGATGACCCTTACAAGGGAGGTAAGGAATCTTTGGGGGTAAAGTTTTTTGGCGATGAGCCAGATCCAAATGCAGGTGCTCCGGGAGATGAGGTTACTTTTAGCATCAGGGGTCTTGCCAAATACGAAGGGAAGTTCGAGTTCCTCATCAATGAGACGAAAGCAGAGCTGGTGACATTTTCTGATAGTACCTTAACCGTAAAAATCCCGCTGAACGCAAGTACAGGTGGTACAACGTTATTGCTGGAAGGCCAGTCATTCTTTGGTCCTAAGTTTACGGTGCAGGGAAAAGTGTCTATCGATCCGGCCTTTAAAGCAATCAATGGTGCCAATGGTGCTATTAATGATATTATATCGACACCCGATGGCGGTTATCTTCTAGTGGGAGGCTTTACTAATTTTGAAAGTCAGGCTCCGGCCATTCCGGTCAACCATATTGTTGCAATTTCCAACGATGGTGTATTTCAAAACACCTTATTGTCTAAACTCGGCTCAAATGGAAGTATTCTTTCTGTTAACCAATTGCCAAGTGGTAAATACATAGTTGCAGGGAGCTTCAACAATTACAATAAGAGAACTGGAATGAACGGGATTACCCGTTTAAATTCGAACGGCTCACTGGATACTACCATTGTACAGGTAATTAATGCGGTACCTGATAGGCCAGCCCTGGGCTATGATACGGTTGCAGCATTTAATGGCGGTGTGGTCGGTGGCCTGTTTGGCGGAGTCTCCAAGAGTTTTGTAAGGAACAACAAAATTACATTGTTAGGCAGGTTCGAGTACTATGCGAGTTATTACTACCCACGCTCTACGCGCGACTTTAAAGTTACAGACCTTACCCGTATGGCCCAGTTTGTTCGCCTGAAGGAAAATGGTGAGATGGATTCTACTTTTAATTATGATCCGACAACTAAACAGGGATATGCTGGTAGCAACGGTCCGGTAAATGATGCCTTCATGCAATCTGATGGAAAAATCGTAGCAGTAGGTACTTTCTCCACCTTCAACGGAATTCAGGCCAACAACATTGTGAGGCTCAATGATGATGGTAGCATCGATCAGAGCTTTGCTGTAGGCACTGGAGCAGATGGGCCAATCAATTCCGTCAGCTATAATTCGGTGACTGGAAGGATTATGCTCTCCGGTAATTTTAAAGTCTTTAACGGAAAACCTTACAATGGCGTAGTGATGCTGAATGCAAATGGCAGTGTAGATGAGAGTTTTAAATTCGGACAACCCGCTGGCGGTGTACCCAATTATGCTGTGCAGCTCAATAACGGAAAGGTCATCGTGTCGGGAGATTTCAGTACTTATAATAATATCGTCCGTCAGGGATTTATGATTCTTGGTCAGGACGGTGCCCTGGCTCCGGGCTACAACAATACTGGTGCCTTTCAGGGCAGGATTACCAAAATGGTACAAACTACCTCTGCGCTTGGCTATCCTGCAGTGTTACTGGTAGGTGATTTTTCAAAGTTTGATAACCAGAAAGCCGGCGGTATAGTACGTGTCGAGATTAAACCATAGTAGTAAATCTTCTAAATAGAAACAGAGATGAAGAAAATAAACACATATAGATCGATGCTCGCTTTTGGTTTGGCGCTTCTGATGGCCATGAGTACAGCTTGCAACAAAGATTTTCCCAATAAGTTGAAAACACCATCGGAGAACGATACCCTTGGTGTAAATGCCAAATCACGTAAGGTGCTCTATATCATAGTGGATGGAGTGAGGGGTAAGGCCGTCAAATCTATTAACCCGCCGAATATTGCCAAAATGTCGAGAAACGCCATTTATGCTTACGATGGCTTGAGTGATTTTGACAAGAATACGCTGACCAACGCAGGGGCTTGGGCGAATATGCTCAGCGGGGTAACCTATGCGAAACATGGCGTAGCCTCTGAGGATTTTTCAGGCAATAAGCTGGGAGAGTATCCAACGATATTTAGTCGGCTTAAACTGGCGAATCCTCAATTGAGGACCGTCTCTATCGCAGCTTCAGGGGCGTTAAATGCAAATTTAGCACTCGATGCTACTGCGAAACAGACTTTTGAGAACAACGACCTTTCGGTAAAAAATGCACTCAAAGAAGAGTTGAAAAGAGCAGATGCAGGTTTTGTCCTTGCCCAGTTTCACAGTGCTGAACTGGCAGGTAGATCAGATAGTTACGAAGAAGGAACACCTTCATATACGAATGCTATTCTTCAGATTGACAATTACATCGGTGAGGTGATGACGGCATTGACCAGCAGAAAGACCTATGCAGATGAAAACTGGCTGGTAGTCGTTGCGTCCAATAAAGGTGGCTTTATTGCCCCGGATCCAAATGTTAATGATTTTACCTCTTACGGAGATCCGGTCAGAAATAACTTTGTGATCTTTTACAATCCTCGGTTCAGCACGCTATTTGTGCCTAAACCGGATTCTGAGAAAATCCCTTATACGAATAGTAGTATCCGGTACGACTACACTACATCTACAAGACCTACGGCTGTGATCCAGGACGTAAACGCATTCAATTTTGGTGCTCTGGGCAATTATACGATTGAATTGCTGATCAACAGTAAAGCAGTCAATCCTTATTATCCTACCTTTTTGTCGAAAAGAGCTCAGGGCTTTTCTGGAACAGGATGGAACCTGTTCCTGGAATACGGCGGAATTTGGGGGATCAACTCTTCCCTGGGTGGCCAGGCTAAAGGACGCGTAATCAGCGATGACAAATGGCATAAGCTGACTGTTGTATTTGATGGCAGAAATGCAAAGATCCGGGTGTACACCGACGGACAGTTCGATCAGGAAGTGACGATGAACACGACCAGTGTAAACAATACCTCCCCTTTAAAACTGGGCTACCTTCCCTCCGACGGAAACCAGAATGCAAGCCTGCTGATGAACAGCCTGCAAATCTATAAGGTGGCACTTACTACCCAGGAAATTCAGAATTATGCCTGTAAAACAATTGTATCGGAATCCAATCCGAACTATGCAAATCTGATCGGCTACTGGCCGATGAATGAAGGTAAAGGCGCTACCCTGTTAGAAAAGACCGGTAGAGGCCCGAGCTTCCTTATGGGTGGGAGTCCGGTATGGGATAGTTTCAATGATGTAGGCTCTATGCTTTGTCCTGAGATCAGCGATTCCTTTTTCAGAATGGTGCCTAACAACATCGATATCCCTTTTGAGATCTACCAGTGGTTGGGCGTCTCAGTACAGACCGGCTGGAAGCTCGACGGAAAATCATGGAACCCTATTTATTCAGACATTAAACCTTAATCCACATGAATACTATTTTTTCAAAAAAGATATTGGTAATTGGGCTTATTCTTAGCCTCGCTTCCTGCAAAAAGTATGGTTATGAGTTTGAGGATGGCTTTAATAAACCCAGCACAGCAGAGGCTGAGCAAACATTAGATACCTCTATGAGTACAGTGGACCGTTCACTCTACGCCAAGGCAAGAATCTTCCCTGGCCTGGTAGAAGCCACTGAACCTAGGATTAAGGATGCAAAATTTACTCTTGACCTCAATTTTTCTGCATCAAACTCTTATCTGTTGCGGATTCAGGTGGCACCATTGCCGCAATTCAGTACAGGGTACTATGCCCCGGCAGGTGAATTGATCAAAATTGTTGTTCCTGCAGGCGTGAATGGCCTGAGCGTACAGATTGGTGGTCATACAGATAATCTCACAGGGCAGCTGAACCTTAAACGGGATCCACTGATCTTTACGGTAAAGCAACTTTATCCCGGTGATAACTTTGTTCGTAACCCTTATGGCGGGACCATTTACATCAATGCCCCTTTTGGTGTAGAACAACCTGTGCAATTTACCGTTAGCGGTGCAGTAAAGTCCCCTGATTTTGTATTGGGGGAAAGCAGTAACGGAGCTTGGATAGAACAGGTCAAAGCTTCTACGGTTCCCTGGTTAGAGTTGCGCAGTAAGCGCGTTATCTTTTTAATTCCAAGAGATTTCCTCATTAGGAATTTCAATTCGTCAAAGCCGCTTACTGATCCAACTGCTTTAATGACGGCCTGGAACAACGTCTTTGAACTGGATTTTAATGGATGGATGGGACTTTCTGACAATCCTGCTGATAATCGCGACAGGAGTCCGCAAGGTGCTTGGCGCGAAGTGCTAGACATTCAACCATCAGTGGGCTATGGGCACAATGGATTTCCTACTGTAGCTACTATGGATGATGAATGGTTTAATAGCGTAGTGAGCTTGGATCAGTTGCTGCATGGCGCCAATTGGGGCACCTACCATGAATTCGGGCACAACTGCCAGCAACCCTCTATCTGGAGCTGGAGTACCCTGGGCGAAACCACCAATAACCTGTTTAACTATAAAGTGGCCAATAGGAACGGAGCAAATTTCGCCATTCAGCATGGCGATGACTGGGTGAAACCGGCGTTGGATTTTGCAGCTTCTAATACTTCCCTTACTGCATTTGATGCCGGAAGTGGCGCTATGGACGATCCGTTTAAAAGGATGATTCCTTTCCTGCAGATTTTCGGAATCTATGGATATGATGCAATGCCCTATCTTTATACCGCTGCCCGGCATGCGCCCCGGTATTCTAATACGGATCTGGATAAGCATGATTTCGTGTATGAAAGGTTCTCAGAATATGCAAGGACCGATCTGAAGCCCTTCTTTCAAGCCTGGGGTATTCAAATCTCACCACAGTCGGTCGCGAAGATTTCCGCACAGTATCCCCTGCTCACAAAGCAGGTATGGACGTACAACCCAATGACTAAGACCGGTGGGACTGCAGATATTGTGTATAAGGTAACGGTTACCGCAAATTCGGAAGAGACCGGTGGAGAAGGCCCTGTAAGTGGCTATGCCAATGCCATGATTGACGGCGACAACAATACTTTCTGGCATTCTAAATGGTCGGCAAATCCGGTAGGCTCATTCCCTTATACCATTAACCTGAACGTAGGTACAGCCGCGGTGGCGAAAGGTATCTATATCGTACCCAGGAATTCCACAGCCCAACGGCCTAAGAATATAGAAATCTACACCAGTGCAGATAATGTAACCTGGACCCTCAGGGGAACCACTCAGGTTACCAATGCTTTTGCGAGGTTCAACTACAATTTTCCCGCGAGTATAACGGCGCAATACTACAGATTGGTGATCAAAGATAACTGGACAGCTGGAGTTCATGCAGCGATAGCGGAACTGAACATCATTAAATAATTAACCTACTAAATCATTAAAGTGATGATATACTATATAAATAAGCAAAAAGTAGTTCTTTATAGCCTGATGTTTGCACTTGCGGTATCATTTACTGCCTGTAAGAAATACGAAAATCCCGAACAAATCTTTGAAGAATATGGTGGAAGTATGGAAGCTGCGGCAGTAAGGAAGGTGCTCATCATAAACGTTGATGGTGCAGTAGGCGCAGATGTGAAGACCATCAACCCGACGAACATTGCCGAAATGCTGAAAACAAGCAAATACAGTTTCAACGAATTACGGGATGCCGTAAGTTCAGATGCAGGTTCACTCGCTAGTATGCTGACAGGCGTATCATCAGCAAAGCATAGAATTGCTGATGATTCTTATATGCCGATAAATTCAGGAGATGATGACCATGCAGCTATTGTCAACTATCCTTCTATGTTTTCACGTATGCTGGATGTAAGGCCCGAATTTAAAACGGTGACCATTACTACTGATGCTGCACTCAACAAATATCTCATCCATGCAGACCATCGGATACTAATAAGTACGGATGCGCAGGTTAAAGACTCCGCAGTGAATATCCTGCAGAACAACAATGCCAAGGTGGTGGTGGCTGATTTTCGAGGGGTGAAGCAAGCAGGTATAGATGCAGGATTTAGTCCCAGTGCTACAATATACAAAGCCGCTATAGAAAAAGTGGACGGCTATATCGGCGAAATGCTGGCTGCGTTGAAAAAAAGAAAAGAATATGCAAATGAAGATTGGCTAGTGATCGTGACCACCAACCGTGGCGGTGATGAAAATACTCCCAAACCAGGTTTTATCATCTGTTACAATCCAAAACTGAAGTCACAGGGCATTTCTAAAGAAGGCTTTAATACGATGCGTTTTAAAGGTACAGGTGTGAATGGCTATATTAAAGACGACAAGGGCCTTTACGATCCCGGTGCAAACAAGGATTTTAGCGTACAGTTGCAG
This sequence comes from uncultured Sphingobacteriaceae bacterium, assembly GCA_963795585.1. GTDB lineage: Bacteria > Bacteroidota > Bacteroidia > Sphingobacteriales > Sphingobacteriaceae > Pedobacter. The sequence goes on from CAWCIO010000015.1 coordinate 88,357, forward strand.
ATCAAATTTAATGTGAATACTTATTACGCTGGTTTCCTGAGTAAGAGTACAGGCCTAACAGGCCAGGTCTCGACAGGTTGGTCTTTGTTTCAGAGTGATGGGGATAAATACAATGCGGTCTTTGGCGGTTCTGCGTACGGTGGTTCTGGTAAGGTTCAGGTGTCGGGTGGTGTCGTCTCTGATGGGAAATGGCATACCATTACCATGACGGTTAAGACTGTAGGTGCTACTCGGATTGCCAGTACTTACACAGATGGAGTGTTGAATGCGACTGGCAATATCCAGGGTACCAATAACCTGAGTGTACCAACACAACCATTCCAGATCGGTTGGAAAAGTATAGACAATTCCGGGACGGGACTGGATTTCTATGCTGCCGACTTACTTTATTTCAATACTGCATTAGATGCCGCGGTGATCCAAAGTAATATTGCCTTGAAAGATATCAGTAAACATCCTAATTATGCCAACCTGATCGGTTACTGGCCGATAGATGACGGAGGAGGTGCGGTGGTGTCCAATAATGCAACTACAGGCTATAGCTTCCTGATGCGGGGTTCTGGATCATGGGATGCGCTTGGTAATGATATTCCTGCGAGTAGAAGTCCTCAGTCGCTCACTGATGGTACGCTTTCTATTGTGGCGACGGGACCGGATGTGACCGCGCTTACGTTCTATTGGCTAAAAATGCCTGTGAAATCGGATTGGAGTCTGGACGGTGTACCCTGGATCTCAAATTTTGAAATTGAATTCATTAAGTAACCATTGAAAAATATTTAAATGCAAAGCATGAATATCTCCAAAAGAAAAGCAGTCTATCTGGTGCTGCTAACTGCCATGATAGCGCTCAGTTCCTGTAAAAAGAAAACGGTAGCCCCTGAGGTTATTACCGATCCGGAAGTGCCTGTGCAGGTCGAAAGCACAAACTATATTTCCGTTACCGAAAGTATAGAGGTTTCCCCTTTATTGGAAGGAGCCCGGTTCTCCTGGCAGAATGAAGCGAAAAAAGCCGTAACACTGAAGTTTAGGTATAATGAGGATGGGATCAACAAAGAAATAGTAGTAGACAATAGTTTAGATGCCATAGGTACGGTAACTATCCCTGTTTTTGGCCTGACTAATTTTACCATTATTGTTTCTAACACGGGAGGCAAGGGTACTACGAGTAGATTAATTGGCGTATTTCCAGTTTTAAAGCCAGAAGTTAAACTGAGCAAGACTGGCTGGACTGCCAGCGCTTCAAGTGAAATAAATACCCCGGGAGATGAGTTAAACGGTGCGGAGAACATCGTAGATTTAGTCACAGCAAAAAGTATCACCTCACCTTCTGTACCTTCCTTTTGGCAGTCCGATTATTATTTAGATCCGATATACCCTTATCCGCATTGGTTGATCGTAGACATGAAAAAAAACGTTAAGATTACGAAAATTGGCCTAAATGCACATACGGATGCCAATCAAGGATTTACACAGTTTAAGATAGAAGGCAGTATAGACGGAATTGGGTTTACGGATATTGGTGACGGACAGAAGACCTTTAGTCCAGCGACTACCAATGAGCAGATTTTTAAGGTCAGTCCTGCCGCTGCGATCAGGTATGTTAAGATTACTTTGCTCCTGGGTAGTCCATACCCGTGTTTAGCCAATTTTGAAGCTTATGCCAGGCAGTAGAGCCAAAATAATATCAATAAAAGGAGCCCCTTTTTGAGGGGCTCAATTAACATTTAGGGTTATTAATAATTTTTTATTCTAGCTAGCTAAACAACTCTTGAAGATCACGGTCGGCAGTAGGGATTTTCTTTAAGAAATCATCAAATCCGGCATTACCCTGTGAGCTATACATGCCGTATGCATCCAGGATATAGCCGATCTGACCATCTTTGTCCTCTAAGATGTACAGCACAGAGTTATCTGCAGGATCAGAATCACCTTCAAAACGATATGTCTTAATAATGCTGAGGTCCTCAGGATTGTAAATTTTATTAACGCCAACGCCTTGCATTTTGCCATGGTCGGTCATCTTAATTTCATTGTCTAAACCTTTAAGCCTTAATTTCTCCAAAATTTGGCTAAGTGTATTCATTTCTACCGGATGTTCCATAACAGTTCTAATTTTATTTTAATAAAACAACGGGGTATGAAAATGGTTTGTTTTTTCTAAGAATGTAACAAAAAAGGCTTCCCAAATCTTGGGAAGCCTTTATGCTGGTTTGAAAAGTGAGTCTTATAATCCGAAAGCAACTTTTACCTGATCTACGAAATCCAGCTTTTCCCAAGTGAACAGTTCCACAGTAACTGTTTTCTCTTCGCCGTTTGGCGTTCTGAAAGTTTTTGTTACCGTTTCTGATTTACGGCCCATGTGTCCGTAAGCAGCAGTTTCGCTATAGATTGGGTTTCTCAATTTCAAGCGCTGCTCGATAAAATACGGGCGCATATCGAATAGCCCCTCTACAATCTTTGCGATTTCACCATCAGTTTTATCTACTTTGGAAGTTCCGTAAGTATTTATATAGATGCCCATAGGCTTGGCTACACCAATGGCATAACTGACCTGTACCAGAATTTCTTCCGCTATTCCGGCCGCTACCAGGTTTTTCGCGATATGACGTGTTGCATAGGCGGCACTTCTATCAACCTTACTTGGGTCTTTTCCGGAGAAAGCACCACCACCATGAGCACCTTTGCCACCGTAGGTATCTACGATGATCTTACGTCCAGTTAAGCCGGTGTCACCGTGAGGTCCACCGATTACAAATTTACCAGTTGGGTTAATATGGTACTCTATTTTGTCATTAAATAAATGAGCATACTGCGGGTATTTAGCAATTATACGAGGGATGAGAATGTCTACCAAGTCTTTTTTGATCTTAGCCAGCATAGCTGTTTCCTCATCGAAATCATCGTGCTGTGTAGAAATTACGATGGCATCAATGCGTACCGGTTTATTGTTGTCGTCGTACTCCAGTGTCACTTGCGACTTGGCATCAGGGCGCAGATAAGTAATCTCTGTGTTTTCGCGTCTGAGGACAGCCAGTTCCTGCAGAAGTTTGTGGGAAAGGTCCAAAGCCAATGGCATATAATCTTCCGTTTCATTGGTTGCGTAACCAAACATCATACCCTGATCACCTGCACCTTGTTCCTCTTTGCTGCTACGGTCTACACCCTGGTTGATGTCCTGTGACTGTTCATGTATTGCAGAAAGTATGCCGCATGAGTTAGCTTCAAACATGTATTCACTTTTCGTATAGCCAATCTTTTTGATTACATCACGTGCAATCTGTTGTACATCAAGATAGGTTTTAGATTTCACCTCTCCGGCAAGGATTACCTGTCCTGTAGTAACCAATGTCTCGCAGGCTACTTTAGATTCAGCGTCAAAGGCAAGGAAGTTATCGATAAGTGCGTCTGAAATTTGATCGGCAATTTTATCTGGATGACCTTCAGAAACTGATTCGGATGTAAATAAATACGACATTCTAAATAATTAAATTTTTAATTAAACAATTACCTAAATGGAATCAGACCCTGATAAACAGGCGGTAAAATGAAGTGTAGATAGGTTAGCACTTTTTTTTACGTGGTTGCAATCCCGCTATTTTTAAGATAACATCGCAAATCAGTCCACTTTGATGCGCCAAAATTACACTATATATTTAAATAGTCAAAAAATATCAATTATTTTGTACCGTTATTAAAGAAAAGCCTTTTGTCAAAATCGAACATTCTATTTATTATCAATCCTATTTCAGGTGGGAAGGATAAGTTAAAGATTCCTGCATTGATCGATGCGAACCTTGACCGGGGAAAGTTTAACCCTAATTTCAGCTTTACGGAATATATAGGGCATGCATCTGAGATTGCGGAAGAGGCGGCAAATAAGAATTTTGATGTAATTGTCGCTGTGGGAGGCGATGGCACGATTAACGAAGTTGCGGCTAAGGTAATGCAATATAATAAAGTGCTCGGGATTATGCCTTTCGGTTCAGGTAATGGTCTTGCACGATTTTTGAAAATCCCTTTGAAACCATTGGATGCGATTAAACTCCTAAATGGGGGCAAGATGCAATTGATCGATACTGGTAGATTTAATGGAAAAAGTTTCTTTAATATGGCTGGAATGGGCTTTGACGCGCACATTAGTTCTGTGTTTGCCGGCAATAAATCCAGGGGTTTAACAGGATATTTGAAACTTGGGTTCCAGGAAGTAATGAGTTATAAGCCTCAGCACTATCAATTATGGGTTGACGGGCGGCTTTATAATAGGACTGCGGTAGTGATCAGCATAGCTAATTCCTCACAATATGGTAACAATGCACACATTGCTGCCGGAGCTTCCGTGACAGATGGACTATTGGATGTTTGCGTTATCAAGCGATTTCCAATGTACAAATTGCCGTTGCTGGCTTACGAGATGCTGAATGAAAAAACGAACCAGTCGGACATGGTAGAGATCATCAGAGGTAAGCAGATTCGGATTGTCCGTATTCAGGATGATGCAATACATATAGATGGAGAGCCCTTTTTTATGGGGAAGGAAATAGAGATCAATGTGGTGCCTTTATCGCTTACTGTCATTACACCTTAAATAGATATATATAATACCAGTTATGAAACCTACAAAGAAAAGTCTGAGCGATCTGGGCGGAATTATGTACTCGACTGACCCATCGTTTGTATATGAGGATGAAAACGAAACAGCCCAGGAGGCGGTGCCTAACAACAGACAGAACCTTCGAGTAATGTTGGATAAGAAAAACCGTGGCGGTAAAGCTGTGACCCTGATTACTGGTTTTCAAGGAACAGATGAGGTGCTTCAGCAGCTAGGTAAGATGCTAAAAACAAAATGTGGTGTAGGAGGTTCCGCGAAGGATGATGAGATTCTTATTCAGGGTGATTTCAGAGATAAGGTGGTTCAGCTGTTAGAAAAAGAGGGATTTAAAGTAAAGAAATCAGGAGGTTAGGGTACAATGTTTTTGGTGTTTAATTAATTGATTATTAGTTTGTTGTGTAATAGTGTATCCGCGACAATAAGTAAATTTTTTACATAAAAAGAGTGCTTTTTACCTTTTTATCTACATAACTTTGTCGGACTAACTTATTATTCAATATGAGCAAAGCAGTAATGCCGAGGCCTGATTTGAGCTATCTGAACCTGGATTCAGCGAAGGCTCTTTATCAGCTGGACGTGGCGCAATTGGTTGAGCAGGCACTTATTAACAAAGAAGGTACGCTTGCAGATACTGGCGCCCTGGCCATAGATACCGGGAAATTTACAGGTCGTTCCCCTAAAGACAGATTTATTGTATGTGATGATATGACGCAAGACACCGTCTGGTGGGGTGACATCAACATTAAGTTCGATTCTCAGCAGTTTGATGCGTTATTTAATGCAATGACAGATCAACTGAAAAAAAACCGGTTCTACGTCAGGGATGTTTATGCCTGTGCGGACGAACGTTATAAGATGAGCATCAGAGTAATTACAGAGACTGCTTATCAATGCTTATTTGCCCATAATCTTTTTCTCAGATATGAAAATGAAGAGATCCCAGAGTGCCCGGAATGGGTTATCATTGCCGTACCTACCTTTGAAGCTGATCCGGATGAATATGGTACCAGGCAGGGGAACTTTACAATCATAAATTTTAGCAGGAAGATGATTCTGATCGGAGGCTCTGGCTACACTGGAGAGATCAAGAAAGGGATTTTCTCTGTATTAAACTTTCTGATGCCCCAGGAACGGGATACACTGTCGATGCATTGCTCTGCGAACGTGGGTAGGGCGGGAGATACCGCGATCTTCTTTGGCCTATCTGGCACGGGGAAGACAACGCTGTCTGCTGATCCTGAAAGAGGGCTGATTGGCGATGACGAGCATGGCTGGGCAGATGGATCTGTATTTAACTTTGAAGGAGGTTGCTATGCAAAATGTGTAGACCTGACTGCCTTGAAAGAGCCGCAAATCTTCAATGCAATTAGATTTGGGTCATTGCTGGAGAATACCAGTTATCTTGCAGGCGGTAGAACCGTTGATTTTTCAAACATTGAAAAAACGGAGAATACCAGGGTTGCTTATCCTATTCATTATATTGATAATGCCGTATTGCCATCTATAGCAGGAAATCCGAAGAACATTTTCTTCCTGACAGCAGATGCCTTTGGGGTATTGCCTCCGATCTCCAAACTAAATGCAGGGCAGGCGATGTTTCATTTCATTTCAGGTTATACCGCGAAAGTAGCAGGAACAGAAGCGGGAGTAACAGAGCCTCAGCTTACCTTTTCAGCTTGCTTTGGCAAGGCTTTTTTGCCATTGCATCCTATAAGATATGCCGAATTATTGGGTAAAAAAATGCAGGAACAAGAGGTAAATGTATGGATGGTGAATACTGGCTGGACCGGGGGTGTTTATGGTGTAGGTGAGCGAATGAAGCTATCTCATACGAGGGCTATGATTACAGCCGCCTTGGAGGGAAAGCTGGAAAATGTAGCCTTTTTGACTGATCCGGTATTTGGTTTGGATATGCCATTGAGCTGCCCCGGAGTTGCATCTTCGGTTTTGAACCCAAGAAACACCTGGGTAGATCCGGAAAAATATGATGCAAAAGCAAGAGAACTTGCCCAAGCCTTTATTGACAATTTTAGACAATTTGAGAGGTTTGCCAGCGAGGAAATTCTGTCGGCGCTTCCTAAAGTAGCCGAAAACACTGCTTAAAGCATTTTTTTTAGCGAAAAATTTGCATTTCATTTTTTTTTTAGTTTTAATTGCGAAAGATTGTCTCAGCAACGAGGCAATCTTTTTTAATTAATGAGGTAATACGAACAGGGGGAGTGTTTAAACGCGGCAAGAGGAAATCACAAACTAATGATTATTTAATATTGTAATTAAATTCAAAGTTATAAATTTGTTATTGCAACAAATGTTTGTAATCGTCGTTGTGTGTATTACGGAATATTTAATATAATTTTAAAAAACAAAGTACTAAAAACTAAAAAACTAAAAAAAAATGGCAAACGCACCAAAACCAACAACAGTTAAAAAAGAGAGCTCTTCTACAGCTTCAAACTTATTCGCTACGCTTACAATTCCAATTTGTTTAATCATTGGATTCTGTGTTTACAAGTTTATTTTTGGAGATAGAGGTAATTTCATTGGCGGAGCAGATCCGGATTTGCATGAAACACTTCCAAACCCAGGAAACTATATGGGTATGGCTTATAAAGGAGGTGTAATTGTACCGGTTCTATTGGGGATGTTTTTAATGGTTATTGTGTTCTCTATTGAGCGTTTTATCGTGATCAGTAAGGCAACAGGAAAAGCTGGGTTAGATACATTCGTTAAGAAAATTCAAGGCTTTCTGAACACAAACAATATCGAAGCAGCTGTAGCTGAATGCGATAAACAACAAGGTTCAGTTGCTAACGTAATCAAATCAGGTCTGAAAAAATACCGTGAGATGGAAACTGAAACCAATATGGATACAGATCAAAAATGTTTGGCCATTCAAAAAGACATCGAAGAAGCTACAACTTTGGAGATGCCTATGCTGGAGCAAAACTTAACAGTTATCGCTACTTTGGTATCTGTAGGTACATTGACAGGTCTATTGGGTACAGTAACAGGTATGATCAAGGCCTTCGGTGGTTTGGCTAACTCTGGTGCTCCGGATCAGGCTGCATTGGCAACTGGTATCTCTGAGGCACTGATTAACACAGCTACTGGTATCGGTACATCTACCTTTGCGATTATCATGTATAACATCCTGACTTCTAAAATTGATAAGTTGACTTACGCTATCGATGAAGCAGGTTTCAGCATCATCCAAACTTACGCTTCTACGCATAAATAAAAAATAATGAATTTTTTTTACCGGCTTTATGGAAAACCGGAAGAATTAACATCATTAGTAAAAAGAATTAATAATTTTTAAAATTATGCCAAGAGCAAAGGTCCAAAGAAAGAGTACCGCGATTGATATGACCGCTATGTGTGACGTGTCCTTCCTGCTACTGACTTTCTTTATTTTAACAGCAACAGCGCGTCAGCCTGATCCCCTGGAGATCAGTATACCGACCTCGACCTATAAGATCAAGCTTCCGGATACGGATATGGGGATCTTATCTATCGGTAAGGGAAAGGTATTCTATGAGATCGTAGGCCAGGACGTAAAAAAGTTGACACTTCAGAAAATGGGTGAACAGTACAAAATCACTTTTACTCCTGAAGAGATCAAACGTTTTGCCGTAATGGGTGCGTTTGGTGTTCCTATCCAGAATTTGAAGCAATTCATCATGCTGGATGGTGAAGCACGTGATAAATATGCGAAAGCAGGTAATGGTATCCCTACAGATTCAGTAAGTAAAGAACTGGATCAATGGATTATGCAAAACCGCCAGGCTGTAGCAGAATTACACAATGCCCCGCTGCGTATCAGTATCAAAGGCGATGCTAAGGAAGAATATCCGGTCATCAAGAAGATCATTGATATCCTGCAAGATCAAAAAGTAAACAAGTTTAGTTTAATTACATCAACCGAAGGCGGTAAATAAGATAAATTATGGCAGAATTAGATACCTCCAGCGGGGGAGGCAAAAAAGGCGGGAAGGTTAGAAGTAAGAAAGCGAGCACCAAAGTAGATTTAACTGCGATGGTGGATCTTGCCTTCTTATTGATCACTTTCTTCATGCTAACAACCTCCCTTTCAAAGCCGATCGCGATGGACATTGCGAAACCGGATCAAGAGGAAAATGACGTGAAACTTGAATTAAGAGCTTCTGAAACAATGACCATTTTATTGGGTAAGAACGATAAAGTAGCCTGGTATATGGGAGAAGCTGGTAGTACAGCTCCAAACATTGAAAGTTTTGCTGAAGTAAGAAAATCCTTAATAAAGAACAAGGACGATGTTTATAAAAGCAAGGGAAGAAACCTGGTAGTAGTTATTAAACCTACAGATGGTGCGACTTACAAGAACTTTGTGGATATCATGGATGAATTGAATATCGTGGGTATTAAAACAGCCCCAGCGATTGATGATGTTTATATTCTTGATAGTGAAAAAGCCGCAATGAAACAAGCTGGTATATTATAAACGAATTAAATAAAAAAATATTAAGCTATGTTAGGTTCTAAAATAGATTTACTAAAAAGGGATTGGCTTGATGTGGTATTTGCAGGCAAGAACAAAGCTTACGGCGCTTACGAGCTCCGTCAGAAGAGTGCTTCAAATACAACCAAATCATTGCTGATAGCATCAACCGGATTTATCCTGTTGTTTCTGTCCCCGAAGATATCAGAGTTATTCAAAGGCAAGGAGCCTGTGATTGAAGAGGTGAAGCAAGTGGAGGTTGTGGTGCAACCGCCGCCACCGGTTAACCCAGAGACACCACCACCACCACCGGTGGAGCCACCACCGCCAAAACAGGATCAGGTGAAGTTTCCTCCTCCGATCGTAAAACCGGATGAACTGGTACGTGACGAAGAGCCACCAACCATTGAAGATCTGAAAAAAGCTGATCCAGGTCAGAAAACCATTGCTGGTGATCCTGATGCAGACATCGTTATCGCTACAGCTGCAGGTGATGGTCCAAAACAGGCAGCGGTGGTAGAGGATACAAAAGTATATGATTTTACAAGTTTGGAGCAACACCCAACATACCCAGGTGGTATGGAGAAGTTCTACGAATACTTGAGTAAAGCCGTGAGGTATCCTAGTATGGCTCAGGAAAATAATATCCAGGGTAAAGTATTCCTTTCCTTTGTTGTAGAGAAAGACGGAAGTCTGACTGATATCAAAGTGGACAGGAAATTAGGTGGAGGTACAGACGAAGAAGCTGTACGTGTACTAAAAGCCAGTAAGAAGTGGATACCAGGTATCCAGAATGGTAAAAAGGTTCGTGTGAAATATAATATTCCTATTAGTTTTACCTTACAACAATAATAGATGTTTGATTTGAGAACATTTAAACAGAAATCGCCTCAACAGCGATTTCTGTTTATTTTAGGGCTAGTCATGTTTGTTTTTTATTTCGTGTTAGGCATATTGCTTATCGTCAGAAAAGACATGATGACACAGTTTCCTGATTATGCCCGTTATCTTCTGGGTGGTGTTTTAATAGTTTATGCTGCGATTCGTTTCTATCGTGTGACAAGACCGAATGATGAATAAGATGAAAAACCTGAGCTTAATACTTGTTTTCTTGGTGTTAGCCGCATGTCGTGGGAACAAAAAGGATGTTATAGTTCAAACCCGTACATCGGGAACTGCAACCATTCTGGTTGACGAATCTTTTTCTTCCATTATTAAGGATCAGATTGAAGTATTCAATGCAGATTATAAAGATGCTAATATTACTGTAGTTCCAGGAAACGAAAATAAGATCGTTCCAGCCTTTTTAAATGACAGTATGGGGGTAATTATTTTATCGCGCATGCTCAAACCCGAAGAAGCAAAGATTTACAGGAATAGGAATATCATCCCAAGAAGTTCCAGATTTGCCATTGATGGAATTGCCTTGATTACAAATAAAGACAACGCTGATACTACAATCACTGTTGAGGAGGTGATCCGAATTTTAAAAGGGACTGCAGAGGCGGGCGCACCCAATCTGGTTTTTGATAATGCCTATTCCAGTACCCTGCGTTATTTTAAGGAACTGGCCGGTATAAAGGAATTACCTGAAAAAGGAATATATACTTTAGAGCATAATAATGACGTTATTAAGTACGTTGCTGAACATAAGGACTACATTGGGGTAATTGGTGTCAATTGGTTAATCGATAAAAATGCCGGAATGTCGAATTATATTTCAGCGGTGAGGACATTGGGAGTTAAAAATCTAAAAGGAAAATTGGGTGACGATGCTTTTTATCAGCCGACGCAAAAGAATTTAATGGATGCAACTTATCCGTTTTTGCGCAACGTTTACATCATAAACTGTGAAGGCAGAGATGGTTTAGGTACGGGTTTTGCTAATTGGTTAATGAGCCAACGCGGGCAACTTATCGTACTGCGTTCGGGGCTGGGACCACATAAATTGATGCCCAGAGAATTTAACCTGAAGAATACAAAATAAAATTTATATTTTAGAAATCTAAAACAATAACGAATCATGGAGCCATGAATTTGCTTCATAAAAAATTAAATACTAAAATACGAACCATGAAAATGACAAAGAAAGCAATAACCTTATGTTTAGGTTTAGTAGTGATGGGTTCTGCCTCTTTTGCTCAAAGTTTAGCTGATGCGAAGAAGGCCATAGATGCCGAACAGTACCAGAAAGCGACCGGGATGCTAAAATCGTTGGTGAAATCACAATCAGGGAAAGGAGAGAACTACTTTTATTTAGGAAATGTTTATCTGGACAGAGATTATCTTGATTCAGCAAGAGCTGCCTTCACACAAGGTATTACTGCTGATGCTAAATTTGCCCTGAACTATGTTGGTCTGGGACATGCAGACCTGATGTCTAATAATGCAGCTTCAGCAAAAACCAATTTTGCAAAAGCTATAGAAATGGCGTCTAAGAAAGACCATACCCCTAGCTTATATGTAGGTAAGTCATACATTGGTGTTGATAAGCCTGATTTTGAATCAGCATTACCTTACCTGCAAAAAGCAGATGAGATAGATGCAAAAGATGCAGATGCTGAGACTTTTCTTGCTCTAGGCGATTATTACGCGCTGCAACGTAAAAACTCTGAAGCTTTGCAAGCTTACATGCGTGCATTGAGCATTGATGCTACTTTATACAGAGCCACAGTACAAATTGGCCGTATGTATAAAGAATCACGTGCTTTTAGCGACGCAGAAACTGAATTGAAAACAGTTACAGCTGCAGATCCTAACTATGGGCCTGCATATCGCGAACTGGCTGAATTATACAGACAATGGGCTGATTTTGAACCGGCAAATGCTGCTACAAAAAATGCTGAAGCGATTGAAAACTATAAGAAATATCTGGATTTGACTGATAAATCTTATGAGTCAAGAATCAGATACGCGCAGATTTTATTCTATGCCAAAGATTATCAGACATTGGAGCAAGAAACCAGTGCATTAGCTACTATGAATCCTAACGATCCGAAAAACCTGATCGTGTTGAGGTTAAGAGGTTATTCTGCTTACGAGAACAAAAACTATCCTCAGGCATTGCAGTTTATGAATGATTTCTTTGCTAAAGCAACAGATACCTCAAGGATCATTTCAGAAGATTATTTCTACCTTGGACAATCGCAATTGCAAAACAAAGAAGATAGCTTAGGTATTCTTACGATCACCAAAGCGCTTCAAAAAGATTCATCTAAATCTGTAATCCTGGCTGATTTGGCTAAAACCTATTATGATGCTAAGGATTATAAGAAAGCGATGACTACCTACGCTTTGGCAAACAGGTTTAATCCTACAGGTAAAGGAACAGGTGCATTACTGAACTTCTACTACCATGGATTGGCTTCTTATTTCTTTTATGCAAAAGGTTATAGCGAAAAAACCAATCCTTCAAAAGACATTTTGATAAAGGCAGATTCGTCATTTGCTACGCTGGCAAAGTATTCTCCTACTACTTATGATGCTTATTTGTGGAGAGGACGTGTAAATAACCTAATGGATAGTGATACAGATCCAACAGGGTTGAAATTGCCTTTCTATCAACAATATCTGGATTCTACAGAAGCCCATGTTGATAAGCAAACAGCTCCTGTTAAGAAAAATATGCTGGAAGCCTACAACCAAATTGCAGGCTTTGCTTCCTACAAAGAAGATAAAGCAAAAGCAAAGTTGTATTGGGATAAGGCTTTAGCTTTAGATCCTGCAAATGCTACAGCTTTAGAGGGTATTAAATCATTGACTGCCCCTGCTCCCAAAGCAGCATCAAAGGCAGTACCGAAGAAAAAATAGTCGATTCATTAATAAAATTGAAAAGGCAGGGTTGTGATCCTGCCTTTTTCTTTTAATTTTGCCTTTATAATAAGATCAAAATGGAAACACAAAGTGGAGCAGTAGATTTTTTGCCAATTATATTTCAAGTAGTTGTAGCCTTAGGGTTTGTGGTCGTTACATTGATCGCAACTCACTTTTTAGGTCCCAGAAGAAAAACTGCTGATAAGCTATCAACATTTGAAGCAGGTGTAAAGGTCGTTGGTAATGCCCGTCAACCCTTTTCTATTAAATATTTTCTGGTTGCGATACTCTTTGTTTTGTTTGATGTGGAAGTGATCTTTATGTATCCATGGGCAGTTAATTTCAGAGAGCTTGGAATGGCTGGAATGGTAGAAATGTTCATATTTATGGGTACGCTTTTACTAGGCTTTATTTATGTCTTAAAAAAGAAAGCCCTCGACTGGAATTAACCTATTTAGATCGGTTCTAAATGCAGTCTTGACGGCCTATTTGCTTTTAAAAATTGTAAATTTGTGGTTCATTCTTTACAGGAATGAGCCTTTTTTGTTTTGTATCATGAGTGAAATCAATATAGTTGAGCGCCTCCAGGCATAGAAGGATCAGGATTTTTTGCTACCTCCTTTGATAAGGTTATTGGTTTGGCCCGTTCAAATTCATTATGGCCTTTGCCATTTGCGACATCTTGTTGCGGTATCGAATTTATGGCAACCATGGGTTCACATTACGATTTCGGTCGTTTTGGTGCAGAGCGCTTGAGTTTTTCACCCCGCCAGGCAGATTTGCTGATGGTAATGGGTACAATTGCCAAAAAAATGGCTCCCGTGTTAAAGCAGGTTTATTTGCAAATGGCCGAGCCGCGTTGGGTAATGGCGGTTGGTGCCTGTGCATCAAGCGGAGGTATATTCGATACTTATTCTGTGTTGCAGGGTATTGATGAGATAATTCCTGTAGATGTTTACGTTCCTGGTTGTCCGCCGCGTCCCGAAGCTATTATGGATGGCTTCGTAAGATTCAGGAGTTGGTGAAAAATGAATCTTCAAGAAGAAGGAATTCTGACCAATATAAAGAAATATTGGCTTCATACGGAATACAATAATGGCAGAAGTAACGAATGATGAGCTGATCCAGTTGCTGACCGAGAAGTTTGGTGAGCAAGATCATCGGCGTGAACGAACCTTATGGATTGCTGACTTTCGAAACTAGTACAGATGTGATCATCGATGTACTGAGTTTTCTTAAACAAAATGATTTAGCGAATTTTAATTTTCTTACTGATATTACTGCGGTTCATTATCCTGAAAAGAAGCTTGGCATTCGGTGGTATATCATCTGCATAGCATGGTACACAGGATCCGAATCCGAATAAAGGTGTTTATTGACGAACGCCGATCGGACAATCCCGACAGCTACCGTACTTTGGAATGGTGCCAACTGGATGGAGCGTGAAACTTACGATTTTTTTGGGGTAAAGTTTGAAGGTCATCCTGATCTTAGAAGGATCTTAAATATGGACGATATGGGCGTACACCCGATGCGAAAGCAATATCCTTTGGAAGACCCGAACCGAGTAGATAAAAAAGAGATTATTTTGGAAGATAATAACTATGAACAATCAACCAGTATATACAGATAACGACCCGCAAAATGAACTGGTGACCTTAAACTTAGGTCCAACGCACCCTGCTACGCATGGTGTTTTTCAAAATGTGATTGCAGCTGGATGGCGAACGTATTGTAAGCGGCGTTTCAACCATTGGTTACATCCACCGTGCTTTTGAAAAAATTGCCGAACACCGGCCATTTTACCAGATTACACCCTTACCGACCGTTTGAACTATTGCTCGTCGCCCATCAATAATATGGGCTGGCACATGACAGTTGAAAAATTGCTGAATATCAAAATGCCGAAACGTGTGGATTATCTGCGGGTAATCATCATGGAGCTTGCGCGTATTGCCGATCACATTATCTGCAACACCATTATTGGCTCAGGATACCGGTGCAACTACCGGCTTCCTTTACATGATGCAGTTCCGTGAGCATATTTATGAAATATTATGAAGAGGTTTGCGGAGCGACGCTTGACAACCAATATTGGTCGCATAGGTGGTTTTGAACGAAATTTCAATGACATTGCTTTTGCAAAGATCGATAAGTTTTTAAAAGAGTTTCCGGAAGCGCTAAAGGAGTTTGAAAGCTTGTTCAACCGTAACCGCATATTTATTGACCGTACAGCTAGGTGTTGCTGCGGTTACTGCTGAAGCAGGCATTAGACTATAGCTGGAGCGGCCCTTTGTTGCGTGCAGCAGGTGTTGATTATGATGTGCGTGTGAGCGATCCTTATTCATCTTACGAAGATTTTGATTTTGAAGTTCCTGTAGGCACCAATGGCGATGTTTATAACCGCTATTTGGTGCGTAATGAAGAAATGTGGCAGAGTCTGCGCATCTATTGAGCAGGCGTTGGACAAAATTAGAAAAAGAGCCTGCGGATATTTTCCATGCCGATGTGCCAGAGTTTTACCTGCCTCCAAAAGAAGAAGTTTACAACAATATGGAAGCACTGATCTATCACTTTAAAATTGTGATGGGCGAAATTGATGCCCCGAAAGCCGAAGTTTATCATGCTGTAGAAGGTGGTAATGGCGAGCTTGGGTTTTTACCTGGTCAATGATGGCGGACGAACGCCATACCGTTTGCATTTCCGCAGGCCAAGTTTTATCAATTACCAGATGTATGCGCCGATGAGTAAAGGGATGCTATTATCAGATGCGATTATTAACATGAGTAGTATGAACGTTATTGCAGGAGAATTAGATGCTTAAAGTAGAAGAACACACAACCGGTAGAATTTTCGCCAGCTTTGATCGCAAAGTTTGATGAGATCGTAAGCCGTTATCCCGAAGGAAAACAAAAATCGGCTTTGTTGCCAATACTGCATTTGGTACAGGCCGAATTGGGCTGGTTAAGTACTAACTGCAATGGATAAAGTTGCCGAATATTTGAATATTCAGCCTATTGAAGTTTATGAAGTGGCTACTTTTTATACCATGTACTTTTTGCACCCGCAGGGTAAATATGTGTTGGAAGTTTGCCGTACAGGCCCTTGCTGCCTGGTAGGTGCAGAAAAAATAATGGATCATATAGAAAACAAACTGGGTGTAAAAGAAGGTGAAGTTACGCCCGATGGTTTATTTAGCTGGAGAGGTGTGGAATGTTTGGCTGCCTGCGGTTTTGGCCCGGTATTGCAAATTGGTCCGGAATATACTTTTTACGAAAACCTTACACGAACTGAGATAAGGTTGATCGAATTGATTAGACGATTTAACAGCAAAAGACTATAACTAATGGGACGTAAATTATTACTTAGAACATATAAACGTACCCGGCATCAATACATTTGATGTTTATCGCCAAAAAGGTGGATACCGTGCTGTTGAAAAAGCTTTGAAAACGCTGACACCTGAAGAGATTGTGGAAGAGGTGAAAAAATCGGGCTTGCGCGGCCGTGGTGGTGCGGGTTTCCCTACCGGGATGAAATGGAGCTTTTTGGCTAAGCCGGAAGGTGTTGCCCGTTACCTGGTTTGCAATGCCGATGAATCGGAGCCCGGAACTTTTAAGGACCGTTACTTAATGACCTATATTCCTCATGCTATTGATTGAGGGAATGATCGTTTCCAGTTTTGCATTAGGTGCAAATACTTCTTACATCTATGTACGTGGCGAAATGATGCCGCAGATCCGCATCCTGGAAAAAGCAATTGCTGAAGCAAAAATGCAGGATTTTTAGGTAAAAATATTTTAGGCACAGGTTACGACCTGGAACTGTATGTTCAGCCCGGTGGCGGTGCTTACATCTGCGGTGAAGAAACTGCTTTGTTAGAATCATTGGAAGGTAAACGTGGAAACCCGCGTATCAAACCGCCATTCCCTGCTATTGCGGGTTTGTATGGTTGCCCAACAGTGGTAAACAATGTAGAATCTATTGCTGCAGTTGTGCCGATCATCAATGATGGCGGCGATGAATATGCAAAAATAGGTATTGGCCGAAGTACAGGTACCAAGCTGATCTCTGCATGCGGGTAATTTAGTAAAACCGGGTGTTTATGAAATTGAACTGGGCTTACCGGTTGAAGAATTTATTTATTCCGATGAATATTGCGGTGGTATTGCCAATGGCAAACGCTTAAAAGCAGTAGTTGCCGGTGGTTCATCAGTGCCGATTTTGCCTGCTAACCTGATTCTTGAAAACTGCTAATGGCGAGCCGCGTCTAATGAGCTATGAATCATTATCTGAAGGTGGTTTTGCTAGCGGTACCATGATGGGTTCAGGTGGTTTTATTGCTTTTGATGAAGATCAGTGTATTGTACGTAATACCTGGAATTTTGCCCGTTTTTATCACCACGAAAGCTGCGGACAATGTTCGCCATGCCGTGAAGGTACCGGATGGATGGAAAAAGTATTGCACCGATTGGAATACGGCCATGGTAAAATGAGCGATATGGACCTTTTGGTTGATGTATCGAAAAAAATTGAAGGAAATACGATTTGTCCGCTGGGTGATGCGGCAGCCTGGCCGGTGGCCAGTGCGATCC
The DNA here is from genome assembly GCA_963795585.1 of uncultured Sphingobacteriaceae bacterium. GTDB lineage: Bacteria > Bacteroidota > Bacteroidia > Sphingobacteriales > Sphingobacteriaceae > Pedobacter. The sequence continues at coordinate 105,851 of CAWCIO010000015.1, forward strand.
GCCATTTCAGGGATGAATTTGAATGGCATGTAAAAGAGCCGAGCTAAAAGCTCTAGACAAGCAAATTATGGTTTGGCAAATTATGCTGATCCGATTGCTGAAAAGCAAGAAGTTACGACAGGAAATTAACTAATCATGAGTGATAAAAGTTAAAGTAACCATAGACGGAATAACAGTTGAGGTAGAGCCGGAACAACCATCCTGAATGCTGCAAGGCAAATCGGTGGTGATATTGTTCCGCCTGCGATGTGCTATTATTCCAAATTGGAAGGTAGTGGTGGTAAATGCCGTACCTGTTTGTGAAGGTGAGCAAAGGTTCTGAAAAAGATCCGCGCCCTATGCCTAAACTGGTAGCATCATGCCGCACAACTGTAATGGATGGTATGGAAGTGCAAAACATTACTTCGCCAGAAGTATTGGAAGCGCGTAAGAGGTGTGGTAGAGATGCTGCTGATCAATCACCCGCTGGATTGCCCGGTTTGTGACCAGGCCGGCGAATGTGATTTGCAAAATTTGGGTTATGAGCATGGTGCTGCAAAAAACACGTTATGAGTTTGACCGCCGTACTTTCGAGAAGAATCGATATTGGTGATAAGATCCAGTTGCACATGACACGTTGTATCCTGTGTTACCGTTGTGTATTTACTGCCGATCAGATTACCGATAAACGTGTTCATGGTATTTTAAACCGGGGCGACCATTCAGAAATTTCTACCTATATTCAAACATGCAGTTGATAACGATTTTTCAGGAAACGTAATTGATGTTTGCCCGGTTGGCGCATTAACTGATAAAACTTTCCGCTTTAAAAACCGGGTTTGGTTTACCAAGCCGGTTGATGCACACCGCGATTGCGATCACGACAACTGCAATGGTAAAGTAACGCTTTGGTACAAAGGAGAAGATGTTATTGCGCGTAACTGCACGTAAAGATAGTTTACGGAGAAGTAGAAGAATTTATTTGCAACACCTGCCGTTTTGATAAAAAGAAAACAGCGACTGGATAATAGAACATCCACGCATATCATGATACTTCGGTAATTGCATCAAATCACTATGAAACATTGAAACCATTGCCAGTAGTTAAGAACTAACCCTGCTATTGCAGGAAGCGAATAAAGTACAATTAGAAAAAACACTAAATTCTAATGGAACTAGCTTTTATAATCGAAAAATTTATACTGGTAACTGATCATTTTTGCCATCAGTCTGGTAATTGCGATGTACTCTACCTATGCAGAACGTAAAGTGGCGGCATTTTTACAGGACAGGCTAGGCCCGGACAGAGCTGGTCCCTTTGGTATATTGCAGCCACTGGCCGATGGTGTAAAGATGTTCATGAAAGAGGAGATCATTCCTACGAATGCCAATAAATGGCTGTTTATTGTTGGCCCGGGTCTTGGCTATGCTTGACTGCCTGTATCGGTACGGCAGTTATTCCATGGGGCAGTACCATTATAATTGGTGACAGAATCGTTCCTTTGCAGGTAACTGATATCAACGTAGGTATCCTGTATATTTTTGGTGTAGTATCCTTAGGTGTTTATGGTGTAATGATCGGCGGCTGGGCATCCAACAATAAATATTCGTTATTGGGTGCTATTCGTGCGGCATCACAAAACATCAGTTATGAAATTGCAATGGGCTTGTCAATCATCGCTTTGTTGTTGATGACCGATACGCTAAGCTTAAAAGAAATTGTTGAGCAGCAGCATGGCTGGCACTGGAATGTGCTATATCAGCCATTGGGCTTTTTGATCTTTATCGTTTGTGCTTTTGCCGAAACAAACCGTGCTCCATTTGATTTGCCAGAGTGTGAAACGGAGCTGATCGGTGGTTATCATACCGAATATTCTTCAATGAAACTGGGTTTTTACCTATTTGCCGAATATATCAATATGTTTGTGTCATCGGCAGTAATGGCAACACTTATATTTTGGTGGTTACAATTATCCTGGTATGGATTACATGGCAACATTACTAGGGCCAACCTGGGCACCGCTTTTCGGTACTGTTGTGTTCTTTGCCAAAATATTTGTCTTCATCTTCTTCTTCATGTGGGTACGCTGGACCATCCCGCGTTTCCGTTATGATCAGTTGATGAATTTGGGTTGGAAAGGATTGATACCATTGGCCATTGCCAATATTGTAATAACAGGAATTGTGATTGCTATAATTGAGAAATTTTAAACCGCATTTGCGGATAACAATAGAGGTTTAATGGAACCATTAAGTAATAAGAAAAAAGTACTAGAACAAAAGCCGCTGAACTTTTGGAGAACGTATGTACCTGCCTGCAATTGCTAAAGGGCTTTCTATTACCATGAGCCACTTATTTAAAAAAGAGGCTACAATCAGATATCCGGAAGTAGAAACGGGAATTTTCTACCAATTTCAGAGGAATGCACTCCCTTAAAACGGGATGAAAATGGCAAAGAACGTTGTACAGCCTGTGGGCTTATGTGCCTTATCTTGCCCGGCAGAGGCAATTACCATGATTGCGGCAGAGCGTAAACCGGAGGAGAAAGACCTGTACCGTGAAGAAAAATATGCAGCAGTTTATGAAATCAATATGTTGCGTTGCATTTTCTGCGGATTGTGTGAGGAGGCTTGCCCGAAAGAAGCAATTTATTTGGATGGACCAATTGTGCCTGCCGATTATTTGCGTAAAGATTTTATTTATGGAAAAGATAAATTAGTTGAGGCTCCATTGGAAACAATAAATGTATAATAATCGTCATTGCGAGGAACGAAGCAATCCTAAAGCAACTGACTTGAAAATAAGATTGCTTCGTGCCTCGCAATGACGGATGAATAATAAAACTAAACATAATAATGGGTACATCAGTATTCTATTTCGTAGCAACATTAAGCATCATTTTTTCACTGATGGTTATTTTTTCAAAGAACCCAGTGCATAGCGTGCTTTACCTGATCCTTACATTTTTTACCTTCACCGTTCATTATATTCTTGTTAAATGCTCAGTTTTTGGCTGTGGTAAACTTTATCGTTTACATGGGTGCAATAATGGTACTATTCCTCTTTGTACTGATGCTGCTAAACCTGAATAAGGACACTGAGCCGCTAAAGTCGAACATGGTTAAAATTGTAGGTGTAATTGCTGGCTGTTGCTTCGTTGTAACGTTGGTCGGTTCGCTGAAAGCTAGCAGCAATATCGGATCCAGTGATTTTAAGAAATCCGAATCTTGGACTGGTAAAGAACTTGGGTAAAGAATTATTTGGGCCATTTATGTTGCCATTTGAATTGTCGTCTATCTTATTACTTACGGCAATGGTGGGAGCGGTATTATTAACTAAAAAAGAAAAAGTATAATGGAGAACATTAACCCAACAATTACAGGCGTTCCGCTAAACCATTACATCTGGTTAAGTGCAATTATTTTCACCATTGGTGTGATCGGCGTACTGACCCGCAGAAATGCAATCGTTATTTTTATGTCGGTAGAATTGATGTTAAATGCTGTAAACCTTTTGCTGACTGCATTTTCTGTACATAGCAATGATCCTTCAGGACAGGTTTTTGTATTTTTTATTATGGCATTGGCTGCTGCCGAAGTTGCAGTAGGACTGAGTATCATTGTAATGGTCTACAGGAATACACAATCGGTAGATATTAATGTGTTGAATCGCCTTAAGTGGTAATTATATAAGAATAAGTTATAAGATGATAATAGATTTAGTTTGGCTGGTTCCGTTGATCCCATTATTGGTTTTATAATCAATGGACTAGGCAGAAACACATTATCCAAAGGGCTTGATCGGAATGATTGGAAGTGGCGTAATACTGGCTTCGTTTATGATCAGTGTATGTATATTTCTGCGTTGGGTTCAGATCCTGTAAAATCTCATGAAGTATTTTTGTTTGACTGGATCAGTGCCGGTACGTTGCATATTCCTTTGTCATTTCTGGTAGATCCGTTAAGTTCGATCATGCTACTGATCATTACAGGGGTTGGTTTCCTGATCCATATATATTCTATGGGTTATATGCACGATGATGAAGGATTTGGTAAGTTTTTTGCCTACCTGAACCTGTTTATATTCTTCATGCTACTGTTGGTACTGGGTTCAAACTACATTGTAATGTTCATCGGATGGGAAGGAGTAGGATTTATGTTCTTACCTGCTAATCGGCTTCTGGTACACCAATAGTGCTTATGCTATCAGCTGCAAAAAAAGCTTTCGTGATGAACCGGATTGGTGATTTGGGTTTTCTGCTAGGTGTATTCTTAATCTTCACTACTTTCGGAAGCGTAGAATTTTCTAAAATATTTCCTCAGGCGGCAAACATGCTGCCGGGCGACGGTACTATTGCGTTGATTGCTATTATTGTTATTTATTGGTGCCTGCGGTAAATCGGCACAGTTGCCATTATTTACCTGGTTGCCGGATGCGATGGCCGGCCCAACACCAGTTTCTGCGTTGATCCACGCAGCTACGATGGTTACTGCAGGTATTTATATGATCGCCCGATCTAACCTGTATCTTCGATCTTGCTCCTTCTATTCAGCATATTATTGCCATCGTTGGTTTGGCTACTGCATTGGTCGCAGCTATCATTGCGCTGACACAAACCGATATTAAAAAAGTACTTGGCTTATTCGACAGTATCTCAATTGGGATATATGTTCTTGGGCCTGGGCGTTGGCGCATATAACGGAGCTTTCTTCCATGTTATTACCCATGCTTTCTTTAAAGCATTATTATTCCTGGCGCAGGTTCAGTGATTCATGCTATGCACCATGAGCAGGACATGCGCCATATGGGTGGCTTACGTAAGAAATTACCTGTGACGTTCCTGACCATGCTGATCGGTACGATTGCCATTGCAGGTTTGCCGCCTTTCTCCGGTTTCTTCTCCAAGGATGAAATTTTGGCACATGTGTACCTGCATGATAAAGTAATGTGGGCGATTGGTGTATTTAGCGCATTCCTAACCGCTTTCTATATGTTCAGGATGATGTTCCTTACTTTTTATGGTAAATACCGCGGTACACACCATGCAGAGGAGAAGATCCATGAATCACCTAAGAGCATGACTATTCCATTAATCATTTTAGCGGTACTATCGGCCATAGGCGGTATCATTGGAGTTCCGGAAGCATTAGGAGGCAGTCATTGGCTGTCGCATTGGTTGTCGCCGGTAATCAGTCATCATGGAGAATCACCCGATCATGCTACAGAATACGCTTTGATGGCCGTTTCTGTACTCGGTGTACTGGTTTCTATCGCATTTGCTTATGTAAAGTACATCAAGAATGCGCACATACCGGTACCTGATGAAGCAAAACGTTCTGCACTGGCTAATCTATCCTATCGTAAGTTCTATTTCGATGAGATATATGATGCGGTATTCAGGAAGCCACTGGATGTGTTGTCCGGATTCTTTTACAAGATAGTAGATCTTAAAATCGTAGATGGTATTGTTAACGGCCTAGGCTGGGGAACTACGGAGGCCAGCAAAGGTCTGCGTTTAGTACAAACTGGAAATGTCGGCTTTTATATATTCATGATGGTGGTAGGCATCATCTCCTTGTTATTGTATACTTATTTATCTCTGTAAAAGATCGTTCAAGAAAAGATAATGGAACAACTTTTAATACTTCTTATATTCTTACCACTGGTTGCTGCATTAGTTACCGCTTTTTCTGGCAATGCCGCTAAGCATGTAGCTTTGGTTTCGGCCATTGCCTCTTTGGGCCTTACTTTAGCATTGGTATGCAATTTCTCTCCCGATGCGAGTACACAATTTGAATTGAGCTTTCCCTGGATCCGGGATCTGGGCATCAATTTCCATGTAGGTATTGACGGAATCAGTATCATCCCCGTTTTACTGACTAATTTATTGATGCCACTGATCATTTTATCGAGCCTATCAGCATAACTATAAAAGCCCGAATGCCTTTTTTGCACTAATGCTGTTCATGCAGACGGGATTGTTACTGGTATTTACTGCGATGGATGCTTTCTTTTCTACATTGGATGGGAAGCCGCATTGATTCCTATTTACTTCATTTGTGCGATTTGGGGAGGAAAAGACAGAATTAAGGTGAACATGAAGTTCTTCGTTTATACCATTGCAGGTTCCCTGTTTATGTTATTGGGCATCATTTATCTCTACCTTCAAAATCCTGCACATAATTTTGAAATCCAGGCATTTTATAGCCTTAAGCCTAGACGCCTCGCAGCAAGGCTGGATATTTTGGGCTTTCTTTATCGCCTTTGCGATTAAGATGCCGATATTCCCTTTCCACACCTGGCAACCAGATACCTATACAGAAGCGCCCGCAGCAGGTACGATGTTATTATCGGGTATCATGTTGAAAATGGGTATTTATGGTGTAATCAGGTGGTTGTTGCCTATTGTACCTGCGGGAGTTCAGGGCTGGGGACATCTTGCCATTATCCTTTCGGTAATTGGTATCGTGTATGCCTCAGTTATTGCCTTCACTCAAAAGGATGCCAAACGTTTGGTAGCCTATTCGTCTATTGCCCACGTTGGATTGATCAGTGCAGGTATTTTTGCCCTGAATACACAGGGGATGCAAGGTGCGATGGTGCAGATGTTAAGTCACGGTATCAATGTAGTAGGATTGTTCTTCGTACTGGATATTATCTCCAGCCGGATGAAAACAAATAGAATTTCAGAACTGGGTGGTATAGCCAAAGCAAGCACCCGAATTGGCTATAGTTTTCCTAATCATCGTATTAGGAACGGTAGCTTTACCGGGAACCAATGGCTTCATCGGTGAGTTTTTATTGTTGATGGGTGTATACCAGTACAATATCTGGATTGCCGCTATTCGCCGGATTAACCATTATTTTCGGGGCAGTTTATATGTTGAGGATGTACCAGAATGTAATGCTGGGCAAAACAAACGAACTGACGATCGGATTTACAGATATCAAAGGATCTGAAAAAGTAGTATTGTATATAATCTGTATATTGATCATTGCATTGGGCGTTTATCCTAAGCCAATTTTGCATTTGTCGGAAGCTTCGGTACAACATTTAATAGAACAGGTCACATCAAAAATTAACTTCGGTAAACTAAGCAAATGAATATCATTATAACCATTGCTGTTACAGCTTTAGTCGTGCTTTATGCAGGTTTGTTTAAAGCAAAGAAAGCATTATTGCCCCTTACATTAATTGGTCTGCTTACTGCCTTAGCTTTTGTAGTTACTTCCTGGAATACGGAACAGGTTTATTATGGCATGATGCAGATGGATAATTTTGCTCTGGCATTTCTCAGGGATCACCATATTGGGCACCCTGTTCATTTTCCTGCTGACTCAGAACTATTTTGCGAAGGATAGCGAAAATATAGCTGAATATTTCACTTTGATCCTTTTTGCGCTGGCGGGGATGATCATTATGGTGTCTTATAAAAACATGTCCATGTTGTTCATCGGGCTGGAAATCATGTCGGTGAGTTTGTATATTCTTGCCGGTATCAGGAAAAGCAATTTTGCTTCTAATGAAGCTTCATTGAAATATTTTCTGATGGGGGCGTTCTCTACAGGTTTTCTACTGTTTGGCATTACATTGATCTATGGAGCTACAGGCTCATTCGACCTGGAGGTCATCAATCAATACCTGGTAAGCAATGTACAGTCTATTTCCCCATTATTTTATCCCGGGGTAATCCTGTTGATGATTGGTTTAGCTTTAAGATTGGTGCAGCACCTTTCCATTTCTGGACTCCGGATGTATATGAAGGTGCACCAACATTGATTACCTCATTCATGTCTACCGTAGTGAAAACAGCCGGTTTTGCTGCATTCTTACGTTTGTTCGCAGATACTTTTGCCCCACTGCATGACTTTTGGTTGCCGCCATTGATGGCGATTGTCTGCCTAACATTATTTATCGGAAACGTTACGGCTCTATTTCAAAAGAATTTCAAAAGAATGCTGGCCTATTCCAGTATTTCCCATGCTGGGTATTTGCTGTTTTCATTGGTTACTTTGACCGGTAATTCGGCCAATAACGTATTGGTCTACGCCGCAGCCTATACGTTTGCCAGTATCATTGCCTTTGCGGTATTGATATTGGTGAAACAAAAGACAGGCAACGATCAGTTTCGACAGTTTTAACGGACTGGCGAAACAGAAATCCGTTAGCGGCCCTGGCACTAACAGTAGCAATGCTTTCATTGGCGGGTATTCCGCTTACTGCAGGATTCATCGGTAAATACTTGATGTTTCTGAATGTGATGGGAGAGTATCAGATATATCTTGTCGCATTTGCTATTTTAAATGCGCTTGTTGGCTTTTATTATTATTTCAAGGTAATTGTGGCCATGTATTTTAAAGAAGGTGCAGAAATAGAGCTTAATACTCCTGTTCAGTATACAGTCGTACTGGTATTGTCATTGATCATTACGGTATTTTTAGGGGTTTATCCGGCAATAATTTTAAATTTGATATAAGCATTTTCTCTAGATAATTATTTGTAGTTTTACGAATAATTGAACTATGCAAGATTTCTGGCACTCACTTACAGCATTTCGTTGATCCTGAAAAATTACTTAAAGAAGGTGGTTTTTATGTTGTGATGTTCGTTATTTTTGCAGAGACGGGGCTGTTTTTTGGCTTCTTTCTTCCAGGAGATTACCTTTTATTTTTAGCGGGCATGTTCGTGGCAACAGGCAAATTGGATGTGAACATTTACGTGTTGATACTAGGTTTGTGTGTAGCTGCGATTTCTGGTAATTTTACTGGTTATTGGTTTGGCCGGAAAACGGGGCCCGTTTTATACGAGAGAAAGGATACGTTTCTTTTTTAAGAAGCGATATTTGAAAGCGGCAGAGGAATATTATAATAAACAGGGTGCATTTGCGCTGATCATGGGAAGATTTGTTCCGATTGTAAGAACTTTTGCACCGATTTTTGCTGGTGTGGTTAAATTAGAATTTAAAAGATTTGCATTATATAATATTGTTGGCGCGATATTGTGGATAGCTTCCTTAACTTTGCTTGGATATTTTTTGGGCAAAAGGTTTGAGAAAGAGATTAACGATTATTTATTATACATTATAATAGGATTTATTGCAGTTACATACTATCCGCTTATTTATTGCATTTGTAAAAAAGAAAGTGGTAAAAGGAAATGAACGAAGACACAACTAATATTCAATAGAAATGAATGAAATACGATCACCACCCATGGCACAGCGTTTCACCAGGCGACAACTTACCTGAAATTGTAAATGCAATTATCGAAATCCCAAAAGGTTCAAAAGCGAAATACGAAATCGACAAAGAATCTAATCTTATCAAGTTGGACAGGGTTCTTTTTTCTTCAGTGATGTATCCGGCAAATTATGGCTTTATTCCGCAAACTTATTGTGATGATAATGATCCGTTGGATATTCTTGTGTTATGTTCAGTCGATGTATATCCATGATCAATTATCGAAGCTAAAGTTATTGGTGTGATGCATATGGTAGATAATGGCGAGCAGGATGATAAAATCATTGCAGTAGCAAAAAATGATATGTCTGTAAATTACATCAATGATCTAGCAGAATTACCTCCTCATACTATGAAAGAAATCGTTAGGTTCTTTCAGGATTATAAAGCACTGGAAGAAAAACAAGTGACGATAGAGCATTTGTTGGGTGTACGTTACGCACATAAAGTGATCCAGGAAAGTATGGAGCTTTATGACGAAAAGTTTAGAAACAAGTAATTCTTAATGGAAGGTCTCAAGATATTTTTAACATTCTTCTTAGTAGTGCTGAATGGATTTTTTGTTGCGGCGGAATTTGCAATTGTAAAGGTACGGGCCTCGCAAATTGAAATCAAAGCGAAATCAGGAAGCAGGGTTGCAAAAATTGCTAAATACATTACGCAGCATCTGGACGGATACCTCGCTGCTACTCAGCTGGGTATCACACTTGCCTCACTTGGACTGGGTTGGGTAGGTGAAGCAGTGATGCATACGATCGTACACGATCTGTTGATCAATTTCAACCTTTCTGAAGTATACATTACATCAATCTCCACGATTATCGCGTTTATGTTCATCACAGTGATGCATATCGTATTTGGAGAACTCGCACCAAAATCTGTAGCTATCCAAAGACCGGTTGCTACAACCTTGTTCATCGCACTGCCATTGCAGGGATTTTACTGGTTATTCAGGCCATTTATCTGGGTGTTGAACGGTTTGGCCAATATTATTCTTAAATTATTTGGAATTTCAATGTGGGCGGACATGAATCTGTGCATAGTACAGAGGAATTTACTACTTGCTGGACCAAGGTAAAGAAAGTGGTGCTTTGGATACAAATGAGCATGAATTGATCAGAAACGTATTTGATTTTAATGAGCGGGTTGTTAAGAATATCATGGTACCGAGAACTAAAATATCGGGAATAGAGCTTTCCACTCCAAAAGAAGATGTTGTGGACCGGATCATTAGGGAAGGCTATTCCCGAATGCCGGTTTATGATGATATTATAGATAAAATCATCGGTATTGTTCATGCGAAAGATATTTTGCCTTTATTGGCAGGTAAGAAAGAGTGGGACACTAAGCGACATTATCCGTAAACCATATTTTGTTCCGGAAACAAAAAAAATCAATGACTTACTGAGTGAGCTTCAGCAGAAGCGTATTCAAATTGCTATTGTTATAGATGAGTTTGGTGGTACAGCAGGGATGGTTACGCTGGAGGATATAGTTGAGGAGATTGTGGGAGAGATCCAGGACGAATACGATGAGGAAAAGCCAACGGTAGAGAAAATATCAGATACTGAGTTTGTTATTAATGCCTATGCAACAGTTTACGATGTAAACGAGCATTTACCGCATGACCTGCCGGAAGATGAGGATTTTGATACAGTGGGTGGTTTGGTTTCCCATGCTTTTGGTAAAATTCCGGAAGTAGGAGATAGCGAAGAATGTTATGGATATCTATTTACCATACTTAAGAAAACAGAACAAAATATAGAAACCATAAAGCTGGAGCTGGTCATTGCGAAAAGTGATATGGTGGATAACCACTAATATTTTTGCAATGCATGTTTTTTATACCCCCGACATCAATTCCGATGAATATGTGTTAAATGAGGATGAAAGCAAGCATTGCATCAAGGTTTTAAGGCTAGGTGCCGGAGCTCAGGTTTATCTTATTGACGGTCGTGGCGGACTCTATCTTGCTGAGATCATTTCAGAAGCTAAGAAGCATGTCACACTCAGCGTGCTAGAGACCACATTAGAATACCAGAAACGTCAACATCATCTTCATATCGCTGTTGCCCCTACTAAAAACATAGATCGGATAGAGTGGTTTTTGGAGAAGGCTACGGAACTAGGGATTGAAGAAATTACTCCCATAATTTGCGATCGCTCAGAACGTAGGATAGTGAAGGAAGACCGTTTATATAAAGTGATTACCTCAGCGGTAAAACAATCACTACAGGCATACCATCCTATTTTAAATCCACAGATAAGCTTTTTTGACTTTCTGAGTAAACCTAACGATTCAGTTAAAATGATTGCCCATTGCATCGATGGTGAAGAAAGGCAATATATAGGTGAGGTTACTGAGCCCGGAAAGCATTATACCATACTTATTGGGCCCGAGGGGGACTTTACACCTGCTGAGATTGAATTGGCTTTGCAGAATGGCTATAAACCCTTAACTTTAGGTAATACACGGCTCAGGACAGAGACTGCAGCACTTGCGGCTTGTTTTGAGGTGAATTATTTAAACAGATGAGATTTAAGAACTATATCCTGATAGGCTTAGTGCTACTGCAATGCAGTTTTCATGTTCCGACTTACAAAATGGCTAAGTTGAAATATAATGGCGGTGGCGACTGGTATGCCAACCGTACAGCTTTACCAAACCTAATCGATTTCTGCAATAAGAACCTAAAGACAAATTTCGCGGCACAGGATGCTACTGTCGAGGTAGGAAGTCAGGAATTGTTTAACTATCCATTTGTATATCTGACTGGACATGGTAATGTCGTGTTCAGTACTTCTGAAGCTGCTAACCTGAGAAGTTATCTGCTGGGAGGTGGATTTTTGCACATTGATGATAATTATGGTTTAGATAAATTTATCAGGAAAGAAATGAAAAAGGTATTCCCCGAACTGAGTTTTGTGGAGTTACCGGCCGACCATGCACTGTATAATCAAAAATTTAAATTCCCAGCGGGACTACCCAAAATTCATGAACACGATGGAAAACGACCGATGGGAATGGCTCTAATTAAGGAGGGCAGAGTGTTGTGCTATTATACTTTTGAGTGCGATCTGGGGAATGGCTGGGAAGATTTTGGCACATATACCGAGGATACCCAGGAAAAGCGCTTACAAGCGCTAAAAATGGGCGCAAATTTAGTTCAGTATGCATTAACTCAGTAGGCGATGAAAGTAAGAGTGAATAATAATTACAATTTTGAAATCGAGTTTGAGGGAGAGACCATCAAGGTAAACCAGGAGGAATTAAGTATTGACTCGAGTCTACTGTCTGATAAACATGCTCATTTCATCTTTAATAACCGCTCCTATAATCTGGAAATGGTTTCAGAGAATAAGACAGATAAGACCGCGACTGTTAAGGTAAATGGCAGAGAGTATCAGATTTCTATAGAAGATCAATATGATCAACTGTTGAAACGATTAGGACTGGATAATTTAAAAGCCAATAAAGTAAAAGATATCAAAGCTCCAATGCCCGGACTCGTACTAAATGTGATGATTACTGAAGGACAGGATGTTCAAAAGGGCGACAGTTTATTGGTGTTGGAAGCGATGAAAATGGAAAACGTAATTAAGTCGCCATCAGAAGGTAAAGTTAAAAAGATACTTATTCAAAAAGGTGATAAAGTAGAAAAAAGTGAACTATTGATTCAGTTTGATTAGTTTTTAAACAAAGATATACAGATACAAAAAAGGAGCAGTAATGCTCCTTTTTTGTTTAAATAACAATTTATCTGCTCCGGCTATTAAAGGCCTTTTGCGCTTTAGGTTTAAACTGAGGTTTTCCAAATGATCTGATTTCAGAGGCGCCGAGCATGGTCATTGCACATCTGAAGCCAATATCAGCCGTTGCCTCGTCCTGCTGCAAAAAACGTCTCGTTGCTGGGTTCAGCCAAATGGCCTGATCGTCCCAGGAGCCACCTTTATAAACACGTGATTTATCGGTAATCAAAGTCGTTTCGCCATACAGGTCGCTCGCTTTGTCCCGATAGCCCCTTTGGTCAGCATACGCATTTGCAGTAGTGGTATTTCCCAGCGAATCCACAGCAGGTTGCACGGCTTTAGCAGCCGCTGCCTGTTTCTCTGCCCAGGTCTGCTTTCTGGCAGATACAGCAGGTGTCATTACTGCCCTGTTATATTTATCCACTTCCAGTTTTCCGGTAGATGGGTCTGCCATTTTTTTATCCTGGTAAAAATTTCCACGGTAAGGATTGAAAGCATCAGCAGCTTCAAAGGTCTTAGAGCGATATACATCGGCTACCCATTCGTTTACATTGCCAGCCATGTTGTACAGGCCGAAATCATTAGGAAGATAAGATCTAACAGGAACTGTAAGTCCACCCTTATCGTTCAGGGAACCTCCGACACCCATATAGTCACCTTTAGTTCTTTTAAAGTTAGCTAAAATCAGTCCCCTGGTTTTTTTCTTTGCAGAACTTAAACCTAGTCCATTCCATGGATATATTTTGTTTTCACCGATATTTTCATATTCAGTATTGCCAATCAGACCCAGGGCAGCATATTCCCATTCAGCCTCTGTTGGAAGGCGGTAAGGCTGTTTTAATATACCATCTTCCAATCTTACGTTTCTGGTAGGTTTGTCGCTGCCAGCTGTTGTGCCCGCTGCAGGAGTAGCTGTAGCAGCAGGACTAAGATCTCTCATCGCTCTTTTTCCTTTGTCGTCGTATTGATTATTCTGATATAAGGTAGTATTAAAAGGTTCTTTCGGAGTTGTTGCAGTGGATCCGGTGGCAGCGTTAGTACTGCCATTTTTGTCTTTGAAGGAAGTCATGTAACCCCTGTCGCGAAGCAAAAGCTCATTCACTCGATCGGTTCTCCATTCGCAGTAACGTGAAGCCTGTTCCCAGGTAACACCTACCACAGGGTAATCCTGATATGCGGGATGTCTAAGATAATTGTCTACATACGGCTCATTATATGATAAGGGCCTGCGCCATACCAGTGTATCCGGAAGTTCATTATAGTAGTATTCATAATCTGTAGGAAAGTTGGATCTGATCCAGTATAGGTACTCCAGCCAGTTGGTATTTGAAACCTCTGTTTCATCCATATAGAAAGAAGAAACAGTTGTCTCTCTTTTATGATTATAATTGCTTAATTCCTCCCCCGGAACATTTATTGCGCTACCGCTCATCACAAAAACACCCCCCTCAATCTCTACCAGACCCGGGCCTGGTCCACGTTTGAACTTGTTGTTTACCTGGAAACCACCATATTCCTTTTTATTGTAGGCGAGGCCAGTCTTTTCAGATTTCCCAGCTTTGTTCGAACAAGAAGATAAGGTTGCTACAGCCAGTAATGACGCAAATGTAAATAAGTACGTTTTTTTCATTGAATGATGTAAAAGTTACTCTAACTGTTAAAATTACATAAAAAAAGAACTACCGTCCAAAAAAAACTTTGCCATTGTAATAAATTAACTTCCATAATGGAATCCTTTGAAATTACTGGGTACTATGTTAACTTGCATGCGATAATTATTTTATTATTTAGCTGATGAACTTAAGGTACTTCGTAAAGACTGTATTGGGTATTTTTTCTCTAGTGACGGTTACTGCTGAAGTGTCTGCACAGGTCGTGGTTCCCGGTACACAAGCCAATGGAAGTCAAACTAATAATATCATAACTGGTGTGCCATTTTTGCTAATCATCCCAGATGCGAGGGCCGGCAGTATGGGGGATGCTGGAGTAGCTGTGCAGCCCGATGCAAATGCGATCAGTATCAATCCTTCAAAAATTGCATTTCTTGACAAGCCATATGGTTTTGCGGTTTCCTATAGTCCCTGGTTGAAAACACTGGTTCCGGACATTAACCTGGCCTATCTGACCGGGTTCTATAAACTAGATGATCAGAATACAATCGGTGGCTCATTGCGCTACTTTTCTCTTGGGGAAATACAGTTCGTAGATATCAATAAAAATGATCAGGGAATTTATAATCCCAGTGAACTGGCGCTCGATTTTACTTACGCACGCCGGTTTGGAGAAACTTTTTCCCTGGGTACCGCTGTGCGCTACATTTACTCTAATTTTACTGCGGGACAGTCCACTGCCGGGCAGGAAGCCAATGCCGGGAATGCCTTTGCAGTTGATGTGTCTGCTTATTACAAAGAACCGACAGTTTTCATGGGCACTAACGCGATCCTTTCTGCCGGAATCAATATTTCTAATATCGGAACAAAAATCAGTTACCTGAGCGGTAGTCAGAATAAAAGTTTTTTACCCACTAATTTAAAGATCGGCGGGGCTTCTACCTTTATCATAGATGATTACAACCAGTTTACTTTTGCATTGGATTTCAATAAGCTACTGGTGCCTACACAGCCCATTTATGACATTGATGGAAATATCATCGCAGGTAAAGATCCTAACCGTTCTGTGCCCTCCGGTATTTTTGGTTCTTTTTCTGATGCGCCAGGTGGTTTTAAAGAAGAATTGAAAGAAGTGAATATTGCTGCAGGAATGGAATACTGGTATAACCAGCAGTTTGCACTTAGAGCCGGATATTTCTACGAAAATCCGAACAAAGGGGATCGCAGATACTTTACGGTGGGCGCCGGCTTAAAATACAATGTGTTTAACATAGACTTTGCATATTTGCTGGCCAATACCCAAAAAAGCCCGTTAGCCAATACCTTACGGTTTACCTTGCTGTTTAATTTTGGGGATGCCAAATAAGGATAAAAAATTATAACAACGATAAATATGAAGATTAAAGTGGGTTTCGGATTTGATGTGCATCAGTTGAAAGACAATCATCCATTTGTAGTAGGTGGCGTTCATTTGGATCACCATAAGGGCGCATTTGGCCATTCTGATGCCGATGTTTTGCTACATGCCATTTGCGATGCCCTGCTGGGTGCTGCCAATCTGCGCGATATTGGCTTTCATTTTAAAAATACAGATCCGCAATGGAAGGGAATCAGCAGTCTCATCCTGCTACAGGAAACCGTAAAACTGCTGAAAGATAAAGGTTTCGAGATCGGAAATATAGATGCTATGCTTTGCCTGGAAGCACCTAAAATCAATCCCCATATCCCTGCCATGCAACAACACATCGCTGGTGCTGCAGGAATTGATGCTGAAGATATCTCCATTAAAGCGACTACCAACGAGCAACTGGGCTTTATCGGTCGCGAAGAAGGGGTAGTCGCTTATGCGGTCTGCCTGATTCAAAAGGTTTAGACTACTCTAAATAGCCAAATTTACCCTGGTTATAATCGCTGATGGCCTGTTGGATCTCCACATCTGTATTCATCAGGAAGGGACCGTATTGTGCTATTGGTTCATCTATTGGTTCGCCGCTTAGCACCAAAATCACTGCATTTTCCAGCGCTTCAACCGTAATTTCAGTGCCGGAGTTTTGGAAATGTACAAACTGATTGGTCTGGGCTTTTTCGGTACCATTGATCAGGATGCTGCCCTCAACAATTACAAAGCCAGTGTTATAGCTAAATGGAAAGCTAAAATGCGCTTTTCCTCCTTTATTCAAGCGTGCATTGTAAAGGTGCAACGGACTATAGGTAGAGGCTGGGCCCGATAGGCCATTGTAAACGCCTGCAATTACTTCAACTAACCCGGCACCTCCTTCAAGTTCGTATTTGGGCATGTCCTCATGCTTTACGTCCTGGTATTTGGGTTTCGACATCTTGTCTTTCGCCGGAAGATTTACCCAAAGTTGTACCATCTGAAAAGGTCCACCTTGTCGGCTATAGTGTTCTTCATGATATTCCTTGTGTAAAATCCCACTCGCGGCTGTCATCCATTGTACATCACCAGCATGGATTATTCCGCTATTGCCCGCACTATCGTGATGTGCCACTGCACCATGATAAGCAATCGTCACGGTTTCAAAGCCTCTATGTGGGTGTATGCCCACACCGCGGGGTTCATTGCGTGCCGAAAATTCTATTTTAGCATTGTAGTCCAGTAGGTAAAACGGGCTCATTTTTAAACTATATCCACTCGGGAAAAAATTATGTACCCTAAACCCATCGCCTACCATATGAGGTGTCGGCGCGTTTAAAACGGCCGACACACTTTTAATATTTGCTTCCATTATGTCTATTTTATACCGACCGGATGCCTTTATGAGCAATTAAGCTTGTTTTACGAACTGCAACTCGCCGGCAATTTTCACTTCCTCACTCACCATCACACCGCCTGTTTCTAATGCTGCGTTCCAGCTCAACCCGAAATCTGTTCTGTTGATTTTCCCGCTCAATGTGAAGCCTGCTTTTGTATTTCCCCAAGGATCAGTAGCAATACCGCCAAATTCAGCATTTAATTTTACTGCCTTTGTTACACCTTTAAGTGTCAAATCTCCTTTTACAATGTAGTCACTACCATCTTTTTCCAAAGAAGTAGAAGTAAAGCTTACTTTAGGATGTTGCTCTGCGTCAAAGAAATCGCCGCTTTTCAAGTGGTTATCCCTATCTGTATTACCAGTATCGATAGAATTGATCTCTGCTTCAAAAGAAACACTTCCATTTTCAAAATCATCGCCTTCTGAAGTTAGTGAAGCGCTAAAGATTTTCAAGCTACCGGTTACAGTAGTGATCATTAAATGTTTTACTTTAAACTGTAGTTCACTGTGGGTTGGGTCTAATGCCCATTGTGTAGTTGCCATAATATTGTCGTTTTAAATTGATTGCTTTTAATTAACAACACAAAATTACGACAGAGGTTTGGTCGCTACATTGACCTATGGTAAGAAAAGTGCTAAGGCTTAAAATGCTTGTGCGCCAAGTCCTTGCGAACACGGCTTAAAGATTCAGGAGTAATCCCCAGATAGGAGGCGATCATCCATTGAGGTACCCTTAAAGTTAGGTTAGGATATAGTTTAATAAAATCCAGATAACGCTCCTCTGCCGTGGCACTCAGCAGCATATTGATCCTTTTCTGCATGAAGCGGATTGAATTGTTCAGCATGGTATTGTTGAGGTCGTTCATGCAGGGGACATGTTTTGCGGCCTCATTCATGAAGTCTTTATGCACAACTACAGCCTTGGTAGGCTCTATTGCATCTATAAAGAAGTCTGAAGGCTCGTTGAAGAGCATGCCATTCCGTTCTGTAAGCCACCATTGCTCCGGCGCAAACTGGATGATGTGTGTTTTTCCTTTGCTGTCGATAGAATAACTGCGTAGAAGCCCGCTTAATACAAAGAAACCATAAGAAGATACATCACCCTTCATCAGGATCATCTCATTTTTATCAAAGGTTTTTACCTTGAGTTTGTCGGCTATGAGGCTAAATTGCTCATCAGTGATGGCGACTCGCTGTTGTAAATAGGCTTTGAAAGGTTCTAGCATAGGTCTTATAGATGAAATCTATTTGTTGTCTGGTTTGATATTGGAAAAATCAACTCCGCATTTGCAATTGCTTCCGCAGCCTTTACTCTTTGGAGATACGGAGCGATAGATCATGCGGCCCACGTAAAACAGTGCGGCGGCAAAAATAAGGGCGACCAATACAGTTTGAATATCCATAATACAAACATAATGTGCAGCGCGCTAATCGCGGTCTGCTAAATGTAAATTATTTTTAAGTAGCTATCAGTCCGACAGTTCCGCCAACCCAGTTAAAATCCTTATTATACCTCACGCCAATCATGGCGCCTTTAGACAACCTGGCAAGGTTGATGCACAAAGTGGGTTCCTTCCCCTCCGGCCAAAGGTACATCAGCCTAATCTCTAGTTTTACCCCTCCGTCAGGTGATTGTACTACTGGTTCATAGCGTACCTTTCTTTGCAAAATCCAGTATTGAGGCTCCTGTATAGCAGAGATATCCTCTGGTTTCACATCAATAAGCACGCCCATTCCGGCAAAAGAGAAAAGGGGTTTCAATACATAGTTCTCCAGATCAGAAGGAATTGTTTTTAACTGGTCCAGGAAAATAGTCTCCGGTACAAATTCCGTTTTCAGAAAAGGCATGGTGTATTTACTGATGCGGTAGAACCAGTTTGGATGGGTAATCCACTCAATGTCCAGTTCCTCCCGCGGATCGAAAGCCTGATGAAATAAATCTTTTTGATCAGCGATCTCATCGAAGATCAGCCGGTTATAGATGCGCTTTAGACGAACCTTACGGTCAGCTTCCCGATAATATAAGGCTTTGCCTTCCTGGAAAATATCTGTAAGGCTCAATATTTTGATTCCCAGGTATTGCTGTGTAACCAAGAAATCGATGGCTGTTTTCTGATTGAGGGCATCTACATCCATCAAGGCCACTTCTTCAGGCTGGTGATGACCTACGATCACCTCCCGCAATAATGCGACATAGCGATCTTCATCAAAGCCATTTAAGAAGGGGCTTAGTTCCTCAGGTAGGTTATAAGCACTTTTATAAGTCTTTCCCAACAGCGACTGAAAGCCATATAATGAAGGAAAACCCTGCATCTCGATCAATTTAGGGCAAAGTTGCCCCTGTTCATCCCGACAAATACCAAAGTCGAAAGTCAGGAAATGCGGATGTTCGTTTTCATTTGGCACCTGCCATTCTTCAGGGATGGCAGCTTCCGTCAATGCCTTGAAATTTGGTTGACGGATCAGCTTGATGATTTCTTGTCCAGCTTCTTTAAGTTGTTCCATCAATTCTGCTGGAATGAACACAGGGCTTTCGGCTACACTGAAGGGGATGGGAGGAAAGCTGGCTCCAAGTGCAGCTAAGAATTCCTGGTATTTCTCCTCCGAAAAGGCCTCATTGAATGCTTTTCTGTACTTGCTGATCATGTTTATGCCTCCTGAAGCGCTAGTATTGCTTCCTTTAGAAAATTAGGTAAAATTTGCCGCTGTGTCAGCCGAATTTGCTGCGGGTCGTCAAGGCTTTGCAGCATATCCATATATTTTTGCTCGCCATGATGGGCGATGATGGCCGCCTTTTTATCCTCCATGAGCAAGTACATTTTCATGCCCTCAGCATCTGCTTCCGGATGAAATTGTGTGCCGATGATCTCATCAGTAAACTGAACTGCCATTACACAGCGTTCCAAGTCTACATGCGGACGCTCTTTTTCTAAAGCCAATACCTGGGCTTCGGAATTGGAAAACTCCAGGTCTTCAGGATTTATCACCTGCCAGTCGCGACTATCTACTGTGTAAAATGGATTGGGTAGGCCTTTGAAAACCGATTCTCCCTCTTCTGTCAGGAATACAGGGAAAATGCCAAAAGCGGTAGAACGTCTCCGGATGACCTGACCTACCTTGTACTTCCTGCAGGCCATCTGGAAAGAATGGCAAATCAAAAAGGCATGCTTTTTCGGCACATCCTCAACTCGGTTGTGTGCTTCAATGCCATCCAGCAGCCCAAAAAAATCCTGTTCCCATTTTTCTTCTTCTCCATCATAAGGACTGCCAGGCCCACCACTGGAAATATAGATGTCGTAGTCCAGGGAAGGGATTTCCCCTTTTAACCGAAGGTCAAACACTTCATAGTCCAGTGCGATGCCTGTAGATTTCCGATACCTTTCCAGGATAGACAAGATCCCACGCATACCTTGATTGGCAACCCCTTTATTCATGTCGATCACCGCCACCCGCACTGTATTTTTTTCAGTCAAACTCAAATCTTTGCTCCTATTAACGTCTGCGTAGTAATGAAATCTACTACCGCTTCAAAGTTACCACTTTGTTCGTAAACAGCCAATTGCCGGTCTGCTCCTGTGCCATTTGCCAGTATTTTATGCACATAATTGATCTCATTGCGACAGCCCAGGTCATCCACTACGTCGTCAATGAAATCCAGCAGTTCAAGTACCAGGTTGCGACAGTTGACTTCCATTTCCTTACCGAAGTCGATCAGGTTGCCATCTATACCGTACCTTGCTGCCCTCCATTTGTTTTCATTGATCAGCGCCCTCGAGTAACTAATGAAGGTGAGGTTCTGCAGACGCAGTTTATATAACTTGGCACACAAGGCCTGGAACAGCGCTACAAAAGCCATCGTCTCATCAATCAGCATCGGACAGTCACAGATTCTGAACTCTATGGTTTCAAAGAAAGGGTGTACACGGATGTCCCACCAGATTTTCTTGGCATTGTCGATGCTGTTGGTCTTGATCAGTAGTTTTACATAGTTGTCGTAGTCTTCTATGCTGTTGAACACATCAGGTATACCGGTGCGGGGAAATTTATCAAACACTTTGGTGCGGAAAGACTTATACCCAGTATTCCGGCCTTCCCAAAAAGGGGAGTTCGTCGATAAAGCAAAAACATGGGGCAGGAAGTAGCGGACCTGGTTGGCGATGTGTATGGCCAGTTCTCTGGATTGAAAGCCCACATGCACATGCAGGCCAAAGATCAGGTTGGAGCGTGCGGCTTCCTGCAACTCGTTTACGATTTCACTGTAGCGCGGATGTTCGGTGATCAATTGTTTCTCCCAGTGTGAAAAGGGGTGTGTGCCGGCAGCGCCAATGCGTAATCCTTGTTCGCCCGCAAGTTGCGCGACCGTGTAGCGAAGCTGGGAGATTTCCCTGCGGGCCTGATCGGTGTTTTTACAAATTCCCGTGCCCACTTCTACCACAGCCTGGTGCATCTCGGCCTTCACCTGGTCCTTATGGATCTTTTGTGCAGCCTCGACTATTTTTTGGTCATGGGAGGTCAGTTCCCTGGTTACGGGATCTATCACCATGTATTCCTCTTCTACACCTAATGTGAAATCGTTCATGTGCTTTATTTTTTAGCCGCGCTTTTTTTGCTTTTCGAAGAAGGAAAAGTCGGTGCATTCTCCGCGCTGAGCAAACTCACCGCATCTGCCTTTACGCTGGATTTTGTGGCTTTTTTCACCTTAGCTGCTGCTCCTTCGCTTGTCTGTAGAGCCGATAACAGCGGAGTTCCGCTTGCTGAGGATTTAAGGTATGCGCCCCAGGTCAAGTTGTCCTGTCCATCTACCTGTGCCCTGGCCCTTTCTATGGCGTATAATGCCGAGTGCTCTACTACCCAGTCGAAATTTTCCTGACCCACACTGTTGATGTCGGCATCCGGCGCCGGGTTGCAGAAATCGATGGCATAGGGAATCCCGTCCCGTACAGCAAATTCTACTGTATTGAAGTCGTAGCCCAGGTATTGATTCAGTTTCAGCACATATTCATGTATGGTGGCCAGTAGGGCTTCGCTGGAAGGCTGTGTGTCTACCTGGTAACGCAGGTGAAAAGGGTTTCTGGGTTCATATTTCATGATCTTGACATATTTGCCACCGATGCAATAGCAACGAAAATACTCCTCAAAAACAATCTCTTCCTGCAACATCATTACCGTCTGTTTCGTTTGGCTGTGTTTGTCGAAGAAATCTTCCTTGTCGTTTAATTTATATACTTCCTTCCAGCCACCGCCGTCGAAAGGCTTCATATATGCCGGGAAGCCTGTGTAATTAAAAATACCTTCCCAGTCCATGGGGAACGCCAGGTTTGAAAAGGATTCATCAGAGGTGTCGTCAGGCTGGTCATAAGAGGGGATCAGCGCTGTTTTGGGTACAGGGATGCCAAGTTTAATCGCTAAGGCATTATTGAAAAACTTCTCATCCGCGCTCCACCAGAAAGGATTATTGATCACTGCAGTGCCGGTGATCGCTGCATTTTTCATCGCTGCACGGTAAAAGGGTACATCCTGTGAAATGCGGTCGATGATCACTGCGTAGTCCAGGGCTTCAGCCTGAAAGATCCGGTCGATCATGACAAACTCTGCCTTAAATTCTGTGCCTGCAAGCTCATTTATCCGTTTTACAAATGCTTCAGGGAAGGAACGCTCCCTGCCAAATAGGATTCCAATTTTCTTCATTATATGATCTTTGATTAGGGTTATTTAATTGAAAGGTGAATGCTAATTGTTGATGCTACAATTCCGACAGGTAATGCGGCAACATCTGTCGCCATATCGGCCAGTCGTGGTCGGCATTTGCCCTGATGTCCAGCCAGTGCGAGATGTTTTTTTGATGCAGGATACCGGAGAGCCGCTCATTGCTTGCCCGGCAGATATCCCGGTCGGAGGTTCCCAGCACAATCCGCATATTCCAGAGTTCCGGATTGCTGTCATTCGGTAGAAAATCGACCGGATTATTGAAATAGGCATCATCATTATAAAAGCCGTCCAGTTGATCCCTGATGTCGAATGCGCCGCTGATGCTGTACAGGTGGCTTACCAGCCAGGGATGTCTGAACGCAAAATTGGCTGCATGATAGCCGCCAAAACTGCAGCCTGTGACCACCAGTTTGCAATGGCCGGTTTCCTGACGCGCCATGGGTGCCACTTCTTCCAGGATCAGTTTATCATACCAAATGTGGTTTTTTACCCGCTCTGCTGGATGGATGCCTTTATTGTACCAGCTCATTTTGTCGATGCTGTCGACGCAATACACTTTGATGAGGCCTTCATCGATGAACCAGCTGATGGACTCGATCATCTTAAAATCCTTACTCTCGTAATACCTGCCCATGCTGCTGGGGAAAAGGATCACAGGATAGCCGCTGTGGCCGAAGGCCAGGAGTTCAAAATCGGCACTTAGGTTGTGGCTGTACCACTTCTTATATTCCTCTTTCATACCAAAAAATTAGCTGCTATAAGGTATTAACAAAACAGCACAATTGATTGTTTTGATGCAGGTTTTTAATGTTTTAGGAAGAATTGTACCTTTGCTTCAAAATGTGAGAAGGGGAAACGCTGAATGAAATATACGACTATGCCATCCGTAGAAATTGCCAATATCGCTTATACGATAGATTCTGTTTATTTGAATAGGAGAGTGGAACTGGAGCTTTTCCTGCCCGAGGGCTTGCTTGGAAATGAAACGCTCAATCTTTTGCTATTGAATGACGGTCAGGAGGCCGAAGCGCTCGGCTTGAACGAGACCCTTGCCCGCTTGCAGCGTCAGCAGCAGATTGGACCGCTGGTTGTAGCTGCTGTCAAAGCTTCAGCCGAACGTGTGCAGGAGTATGGTGTGGCTGGTGTACCTGACTTCATGGGCCGCGGAAGTAAGGCACAGGCTTACACCGATTTTGTCATCCTGGAGTTGATTCCTTTTATAGAGGGCGCATTGAATATGCCGATCAGAGGCAAACGTGCCTATGCTGGTTTTTCACTGGGCGGGCTTAGCGCATTTGACATCGCCTGGAACAACGAGCGGCATTTCGATGCGGTCGGTGTGTTTTCGGGTTCATTCTGGTGGAGAAAGAAAGACCTGAATGAAGGCTATACCGATCAGGACAGGATATTGCATCAGCGTATAGCAGAAACCGAATGTAAACCGGAGCTCAAATTTTGGCTGATGACGGGTACAGAAGACGAAACCGCCGACCGCAATAAGAACTTCATCATAGACTCGATAGATGACACCGTCGACGTCATCAAGGAATTGCTGAAAAAAGGATATAAGAGACCACAAGATCTCGCTTACTATGAGGTGGTCGGCGGCAAGCACGATGCTGCTACCTGGGGCAAGGCGATGTCTGACTTTCTCTGTTGGGCCTTTTAGTCAGCTTCTTCGTCCGACTGATCGCCGCTCCCTTCTGCTTCAGAATATTGCCTTGCGTTCTCATCAGCCTGTTCGTCTGAGTGGGCTTCCGGTTCCAGATTTTCATCTAATCTTTCGTTCCATTGGTCGATGCCAGTCTTAGGTTTTTCAGTATTGTTGGGATTGCTCATGGTATTGAGGTTAAATTGTTTTTAGGAATAACAGGTGGTTGACTGAATTGTTTCTGGCCCGGCTTATCCACTACTTTGTAAAAAGTACACTAACTAACGTGCTGATATTTCGATAATAAACCTTATCTTTGCGCCAAAATTTAGAGGCGCATTTTATGCAAAAAATAAGAAATATAGCTATTATAGCACACGTTGACCACGGTAAAACTACATTGGTTGATAAGATTTTACACAGCTTGTTCAATTTTCCGTGACAACGAGCAAACAGGTGAATTGATACTTGGATAACAACGATCTGGAGCGTGAACGTGGTATTACCATCGTTTCTAAAAACGTTTCGGTTCAATATAAAGATGTTAAGATCAACATTATTGATACTCCTGGTCACGCCGATTTTGGCGGTGAGGTAGAGCGTGTATTGAAAATGGCCGATGGTGTATTGTTGCTTTGCGATGCTTTTGAAGGCGCCATGCCTCAAACCCGTTTCGTAACCCAAAAAGCTTTGGCTTTAGGTTTAAAACCAATTGTGGTTGTAAACAAAGTTGATAAAGAAAACTGCCGCCCTGAAGAGGTTTACGAGCAGATTTTCGAATTGTTCTTTAACCTTGAGGCTACTGAAGATCAATTGGATTTCCCTGTTATCTACGGTTCATCAAAACAAGGTTGGATGAGCACCGACTGGAAAAAACCAACCGACAGATATTTTCCCTTTAATGGATGCTATAGTGGCAAACATTCCGCCTGCACCAATTAACGAAGGTACTTTACAAATGCAGATCACTTCATTAGATTATTCATCTTTCGTAGGTCGTATTGCTATTGGCCGTGTTGCACCGTGGTACTATTAAAGAAAACCTGCCGGTTATCTTTGGTAAAACGCGATGGTAAAATCGTAAAAATCAAGAGTAAAAGAACTATATACTTTTGAAGGTTTAGGTAAGATCAAAGTACTACAGAAGTAAGATCTGGTGATATTTGCGCAGTTGTGGGTATTGATGGTTTTGATATTGGTGATACCATTGCTGATTTTGAAAAACCAGAACAATTGGCAGTTATCAAAATTGATGAGCCTACCATGAACATGTTGTTCACCATTAACAACTCACCGTTTTTTGGTAAAGAAGGTAAATTTGTAACTTCACGCCACGTATCGCGACCGTTTATACAAAGAGATGGAGAAAAACTTGGCGCTTAAAGGTTGTTGAAACTGAATCTCCTGATTCATACTTGGTATACGGCC
This sequence comes from uncultured Sphingobacteriaceae bacterium, assembly GCA_963795585.1. Classification (GTDB taxonomy): domain Bacteria; phylum Bacteroidota; class Bacteroidia; order Sphingobacteriales; family Sphingobacteriaceae; genus Pedobacter. The sequence goes on from CAWCIO010000015.1 coordinate 131,993, forward strand.
GTGGTATTCTTCACTTATCGGTATTGATCGAAACCATGCGTCGCGAAGGTTATGAGATTGCAGGTTGGTCAGCCACAGGTTATCATCAAAGAAATTGATGGTGTAAAATGTGAGCCGATTGAAACTTTGATTGTTGATGTACCGGGTGAAGTTGCCGGTAAAGTAATTGAATTGGTAACTCAGCGTAAAGGTGAATTGTTGGTTATGGAGCCAAAAGGCGATTTACAACACTTAGAGTTTGAAATTCCTGCACGTGGTATCATCGGTTTGCGTAACAACGTATTAACTGCTACAGGTGGCGAGGCTATTATGGCTCACCGTTTTAAAGCTTACGAGCCTTGGAAAGGTACTATCCCTGGCCGTTTAAATGGTGTATTGGTATCAATGGATACTGGTAAAACTACTGCTTTTGCTATTGATAAATTACAGGATCGTGGTCGTTTCCTCATCGATCCGGGAGTTGATGTTTACGAAGGTCAGGTTTTGGGCGAGCACATCCGCGATAACGATTTGGTGATCAACTAACCAAAGGAAAGCAGTTAACCAACATGCGTGCATCAGGTACGCGATACCAACGTGCGTATTGCACCGGCAATTAAATTCTCATTAGAAGAATCAATGGAGTATATCCAGGCTGATGAGTACATTGAGGTTACTCCGCAAAGCATCCGTTTACGTAAGATCTACTTAACGAGAACGAGCGTAAGATCAATGCTAAGAAGTTTCAATAAGTAATGACTCAGCCTTTTTGGGCTGTATAGAATAAAAAAGGCGGGATTTTCATCCCGCCTTTTTGTTTTTATCAATTATGCATGCTGACCTTCATGTACGCCTTCTGCAAATTCCTCTACGATCTTGTCGTTAAAAGCAGGCAGGTCTTCCGGACTGCGGCTGGTAACCAGGCCCTGATCTACCACCACCTCTTCATCCTGCCAGTTGGCCCCGGCATTCAGCAGATCTATTTTGATGGTTTTGGTGGAGGTGAGTGTTCTTCCCGACACCACCTCTGCGCTGATCAGTACCTGTGGCCCATGACAAATGGCTGCTACTGGTTTTCCTGCTTCAAAGAAGGCTTTCACAAAGCTTAGTGCTTCCTCGTTTTTCCTTAATGAATCTGGATTCAGTACACCACCCGGAATGAGTAAGCCATGATAATCGTCGGCATCAGCTTCAGAGATGATTTTGTCCACCTCTACGGATATCGTCCACTCATGATCGCCCTTCATGGCCTGAATTTTTCCTGCTTTGGAGGATATGATATGAACGGTTGCGCCTTCTTCCTTCAGTCGTTGTACCGGACTGGTGAGCTCTGTTTCTTCAAAGCCGCTCTCTGAGAGCACGGCGATGGTTCTGTTACTTAACTGTCCCATTTTTTCTATGTTTAAATGATCAATAGGTTTACTGCCTATTACGACAAGTCATAAAAGATAATGTTTTCAGATTTTGAAATTCGCCTAGTCGTTGGTCTTGCGGTGGCGGACAAAGTAGACGCCGAGACTTGCAGCGATCACGATGTGATTGATCAGATTGGGAATCAAGCCATAGTACTTAGTGAAAATCTGGAATCTCTCCTTAAGGCTGGCAAGGTGCTTCTTCTTAGAGATGCCGCCTACCAGGTATTTCGCGACATACATATGGGTATTTACAATGCTGGAGGCATTTTTAGCTGCTTTAATCATCCAGTCTATGTCTGAGCTGTATTTATACCTGAGGTCAAAAGGCGTCACAATATTCCGTTTAATATAAATGGCCTGATGACTTACGCTCATTCCATATTTAAAGCTCTTCCAGTTGAAATTCTCCGGAGCACAGTGTCTGCGCTGCCCCAGGCTTTGCCATTGCTCATTGAACATTTCTGTTTCTCCATAGTAGATATCTGCTGACGTAGCGGTATCAAAGACATCAGCTACTGTCTCATAGGCGTAGATTTCATCACCTGAATTCATGAACAATATATAATCACCGGTTGCCAGTGCAAGTCCTTTGTTCATGGCATCATAGATCCCCTGGTCAGGTTCAGAAATGAATTTTGCAAGCTTATCTGTGTATTTTGAGATAGTGTCCCTTGTGCCGTCAGTAGAAGCACCGTCGATGACGATGTATTCGATATTTCGATAACTCTGGTTCAGGACAGAAAGCATCGTGCGTTCGATATCCTTTACATTATTATAAACGATGGTGATTACACTTAACTTTGGCTGCATGCGGGCTATAATTGGCTAAAAAATTACTTGGGTTGTAGATCAATCAGAGATTGATACAATAATAAGTGTTTTTCTGCAATTACCGCCTCTGAAAATTGAGTTAATATTGTTCTTCTTGCTTCTTTTTGAATATCAGGTCCATTTTCTTCATGATATAGCCATTCGATACCGGTGGCTAAGTCTTCTGATGACTCATATTCAGCCAGGTAACCATTTTCAAGGTGTCTTACCATGTCTGGAATTCCACCCGTTTTAAATGCGACAACCGGTGTGGCGCAGGCGAGGCTTTCCATCACCGTGTTTGGCAGATTGTCCTCTAAAGAAGGGGTAATAAATACATCTGCAGCTGAGTAGCATTTCGCGAGGTGTTCATCATTAGCAATAGTGCCTAGAAAGGTAGTTTTGAAGGGGAATTCCGGCATTTCAGCAGTGTCTTTATTACCAAATATGACCAATTCTATATCATCCTTGATGACTCCTGGTCGCTTAGCAAGGTCATTCAGGGCATCAATCAGATAAGAGGTTCCTTTGTGCTTGTCATTTTTGGAAGGCATGAAGCCACTCATCAATACAAATTTATCGGGATTGATTTTCAGTATTTTCTTTGCCTCCGACTTGACATATGGCTTGAAGACATTCGTTTCGATGGTATTTGGGATAACCGTAACCTCTCTAAAGCCCATCAGACTGCTTAGCTTTACTGAATTAGCCATCCAGCGGCTGGGAGCCACAATATGACAGTTGAGTTCTGAATAGGCTTTCTTTTTGCGTAGCCACGTCTTATGGGAGAGGTCATCCTTACCACTCAATTTGAGTAAGGGACAAAAGCCGCATTCCTTGTAGTAGTTTTCGCAGGCATAACGTACATGGCAACCACCTGTAAATGCATTACTGTCATGAAAAGTCCAGACAACAGGCTTCTCCAGTTCATCGATTTCAGCAAGAAATTTTGGTGATAAAAAACCATGGTTGATCCAGTGCAGGTGGATGATATCTGCATTTTTCACATCTGGGTGATCGATGACCGATCGGCCGAACCATTGCAGGGAAAAAGGTGTTTTGAGTGTTGATTTGGTTGCTGCTTTTGATAAATAACGTTCTGAGAGGATATTGAAGATTGCTTTTGCTTTCTGGAAGGGGGTTTTACTGAATGTCCCTGTTTTAGTGCTTTCTTTAAACTGAAAATAAACCATCACTTTGGAATCTGCGCCATTGCTGTTCAGGGCATCGCTTAACCTTAGGCATGCCCTTCCTGCGCCGCCATTCCCCTCGTATGTATTTAGGTGTACTACTTTCAACTGATCAAACTTAGAAAAATTAAAGAATCATGGGGCTGAAAATTACACATTATTTTAACCTTTATTAAAACTCTTATGTATTTTCGCCAGCCTGTGCAAACTGCAAAAAAAGGACGTCAACTTAAAATAACATTCGCGATATGGATAACCTGTTAACCGACAGACAGTTTTGGGTGAATTACTGGGAGAGTAAAACCGGGTTGTCCGTTAATATTCCTGAAAACTATCTGTTTCATCAGCAGTTGGGAGATCTGATCAGGCAGCAAGGAGTAAAAACAGCCATTGAACTTGGTGGCTTTCCGGGTTATTATGCAGTATTTTTGAAGAAATATTTTGATCTGGATGTTACTTTGCTGGATTATTTTGTTCATCAGCCCGTAACGAATGCCTTGCTTGAGGCGAACCAGCTGAAGGCATCTGATGTTCATATCATAGAAACAGATCTTTTTAAATATAACCCAAGCCCTGATTTTGATCTTGTGCTTTCTTGTGGACTGATTGAGCATTTTAACGATACGGAAGATATCACTAACAGGCATGTTGCATTCCTGAAGCCTGGCGGTACATTATTCATAACCTTACCTAATTTCAAGGCTTTAAATGGCTGGTTTCAGAAGTCCTTCGACAAGGAAAACTACGATAAGCATAACATCGACTGCATGGACCCAAAGCTTCTAAAGGAGATTTGTAAACGTGCAGGTCTTGAGGTAGTGCAATCCCGCTACTTTGGCAGATTTAGTCTTTGGTTTGAAAACGAATCGCAGAAGCCGATAGCGGTAAGGTTGCTGAAAAAGACTACCTGGCTTGCAGGTAAATTGTTTACCAGGTTGTTTCCTTTTGACTCTCGGGCATTGTCGCCGTATATTATTTTGGAAGCCAGAAAGCCGCTATAGTCAATTCAAACGTTGTTTAATATAACGTTTCAGTCGCTGCCATAGATTACCTTTGCGGTTAGCTAAAAAATGCTTAATAGCAGCATATGCCTGGGGATGTTCCTTTATTTCCAGGGGAAATTCAGTGATCGGTCTGGGATTAATGATTACATTATAGATGTCATTGATGCCGGAATGGATACCAGAGCCGTCATGCCCGATGTTATTTACAAGTGATTGTGCAGGATTTAGCGTGAGCCCGCCTTTCAAAAAAATGGATGCATACCAGCGAATGGCCCAGGAGTTGTTGCGTCCAGCTTTAAAATCCTGCATCTGTTTCCAGAAATTCATACTGTGTTCTATAGAAAAAGCGGCTTTTTTTGAGCTGTCGAATTGGCCCATCAATTTATCTATATTGGGTTCAAAATGTTGCCATGCCCTTGACCAGGTAGCCCAGCCCCAGCTTGTGGCTGCACGGTATATGAAGGTCTGCGGCAATTGAGTATCTTGCAGGTTATACATGTAGGCGCCGATATGCATTAGTTTTTCCTCATTACGATAACGGTTGAGGGCCTCATTGAAGTAAGTGAGTGTGTAGGGCGAACTGATGAGGTCATCCTCGAAAACGATCACCTGTCCATATTCATTACTGAGCCTGCTTACTCCTGAGATGATGGAATCTGCGAGCCCCATGTTTTCTTTGCGCTCAATGACTTCGAGAGATTTGAAGCCATCAATATTTTTTAGGAGATCGCGCACTTCCAGTACGCCAGCTTCATCGGCACCAGATTTGAACCCGTCAGAGAAAACAAAAAGGCGGCTTTCGCTGGCCAGTTCATTTTGTTTTAAGAATTTGATTGTACGTTCAGTGTGCTGAGGACGGTTGTATACAAATAGGGCAATGGGAGCAAAGCTTTGCATGTGTTAGAGTATTTGCAGTTTTTGTTCTGATTTTTTAGTGAGAACGGTATATGCGTTTCCAAATTGCTCGGATTTCTGTTTTCCAAGAATATCGCCCAGTATTTTTTTGATGCGGTATTCCAGTTCGATCTTCAGGGAATTGGCAAAAGTCCTTGGCTGACCCATATTCACGAACTTATTGAATTTTGTAACTTCCGTAGGAATTAAAGACGTTTTATCATCCAGGATCTGCAGGCCTTCACTTTGAAGCAGAAAACGCAGCAGGGTAGGTGTGTACATGTTGATGTGGCCGTAGTCCAGAAAATGCTTCATTCGCTGATCCACACCAAAGCGGTAGTCGAGCGGAACTTCGACAACGATATATCGGGATACACGTTTCAGTTCCCTCAATAAAATCCGCTCATGCTCTACATGTTCAAGTACATGGGCAAGGATGACCAGATCGAAAGCATTATCTGGATAAGGAATGACATATCCATCAAATTTTAGAACCTCTTTGAGGTGCTGAAGTTTCCGGTCTGCAATGACTGCTATTCCACTATCTGATATTTCGAGTGCATATAATTCTGAAGCAAAATTCCATTCATTGAGGTAGTGAAGAATACTGCCGTCACCAGCACCCACCTCTAACACTTTGTTGGGTTTGATGTCTTTGCATACCTGAAGGATATTCTTCGCCTTGTATTTTGCGCCAAGCATTCTCCATTCTGTATCCTTACCTGCGTAAAAATCTTTATAGGCATCAACAATGTTGGTCTGGTTTTTCATGGAGCGAAGCGGAGGTTAAATGTCCAGGCAATTATTTGCCCTGTAAAATACAGAGGTGCATTTAGATATGATCACCCCCGGAGCCATTCCGGTAAACGGCAGGTGTTTGAAGCCATTGGCCTTAAAAAATGCATGTGCATCTGAGTAGAAGTCCCTTTCAGAGTCGTCCAATACAACTACACCATCTTCAGTGAGGGATAGAATAGCCTCTTTACAACAATTTACGCGGTCACGGCCGTCAACAATAATGATATTGAATTTTCTTCCTGTGGCAGCGGCGCTTTTAGAATAATCTCCGCCGGGCACCAGATCGCAATGAATCATGTTTATGTTGGGCAGGTTGATCTTTGAACTTTTCTCAAACCAGGCTTTATCGTGTTCTACAGAGTATACTGCTGCGGCACGCTCTGCATAAAAGATGGTTGAATTTCCTGATCCGAATTCAAAAACATCGTGCTTTTTTGTAATGCGGTCTTTGATAAAATCGATGAATGAATAGGTTACCCATGGGATTGGATTCCCTTCATGATCAATTGCTGATAATGTTTTGAAGGCATCAAACCAGCCCTTTTCAGCCAGATAACCTTTAAAGCCTAATGATAAAACTACCCTTAATTTTGCAGGATTTAAAAGGGTGAAGGGGGATAACGTTGCTTTCATATTCTGAACCAAAGTTAAAATGTTAAACTCAAAAAGCTAATATATCCCAATAATAATTGATAGTCAGCACTTCTGGCCCCTCTGATTACTTCCTGAGCCTTTGAAATAAGGAAATGAGGAACAGTGATTTTAGCATAGTGATACCCTGTGCCCTTGTTTTAGCAATAAGCAACAGGTAAAAGGCGCTGACAAAACAAGCTATAAGAGTTGCTATGGAGGCACCGACTCCCCCGTATAGCGGTATGAGCCAAAGATTCAGCAGCACATTGACAATTGCGCCAAATGCTGTTCTTTGAAAAGAAATAGCGGTATAGCCTTCTGCCAGGAGGTACTGGGAACTTGCGCTTCCCAGGAATACGAATATCCCCGACCAAGATGTGAATGGAAAGCATAGGCCCCGCGCCATTGTATTTATCCCCAAAGATTAGATAAATAAGGTCGCTACCAAAGAAGCTGATGAAGATAGCGACTGGTAGACTTATATAGACGAGGAGGTCGTACAGATTGATCAGGCGTTTATGGTAGCGTTCCAAATCCGTCTTGCGGGCGTTGATGATGGCTGGAAAGACTGAAGTTACAATCGCTATAGGGATGAAATACCAGGCTTCGCTGATTTTTGCAGCGGCGCTATAGATACCGACCTCCACACTGCCTACCAATGGCTTGATCATTACGGCATCGATCTTCATGTATATAGAAACCATTACCGCGGAGAGGATCAGTGGGAAAGACTGCTTCAGCAGAGATCTGGCTCTTTTCGCACTGAAGGTCCAGGTATTTATTTTAAAACCCCGGGAATGATACCTAAAGACGAGACCAAGAGCAAGGATCAGCGCGTCAAAGGTCAGCGCAATAGCGAACCAGATAACGGGAGCCTCAATCCATACCAGGAAGATTTTGAGCAATGCAGATACGATGACACATACATTTTGCACCTGTACCACGTACTTAGATTGCACCTGTGACTGAAAATAGGAGTCAATGATATTGAATGACCTGAAAAATGAAGCCATACTCAGGAAGAAAACCATCCAGGTGAGCGGTGTGCCCGGTTTGTCTGATATGCTGTGGAAAAATATATAAATGCCGACACTTAGGGGAACAATGATGATGTTGACGCACAATCTCATCCAAAGTGAAGTACCCAGGATCTCGTCTTTTTTAGCGGGTTCATTGATGATCTCCCGGATGATAAAAGTATCAAGACCTAATGTGCCTACAGCTGCTACAATAGCGGTCAGTGCATCTACAAAACTAAGGTCGCCGAAAGATGAAGGACCCAGGTATTTGGCGATCATAAAACTGACGACCATGCTCAGCAACTTACCAAACATCAGCCATCCTGTATTCTTTACGTATTTGTCGAATGCTTCCTGATCAAAGCCTTTAATCCTTGGGATTTTCATTGAAGCAAAGATGTGAATTTAAAAGCTTTTCTCAATCCTGTGCAGTTGTTTTAGGTGGTGAGTTAGGTGGATCTTTGCGAAACGTAGCCATTGCGCGGTATTTAGATAGCCCATTCTTGGATGTGGTGTTTTGATAGCCGAGTCGGCTTTGGCCATAGCGGGATAATCTCTTTCCAATTGTTGGATAAATTCCCTGATGAGCTGCAGCGCTTCTTTTTTATCTATTTTTCGGAGCCGTTCGGCAAGTCTTTTGGGTGCTTTATATTTTTTTCCTGGCGGCAGACTACCTAAAAAGAGAATCAGTTTGACCAGAAATGAGGTAGGCTTCCGCTCACCTTTTCCTTGTACGCAATCTCTTATAGTCTGTAGTGTCAACAGGCTGGAGTCAAAGATGTGAAAGTAAACTTCTGAATATGACCATCCACATGTTGAAGGTTGCTGTTGAAAAACGGTTTCATGATAACTGCTTAACTTAGCCTGATAAACCGAGGCTAAGTTAAGCAGGTCTCTATAATCCTTAGTTATACTCATTACAGATTAGAGACAGGTGCATTTTTGATGAAGTCAAATAATTTATCCCTACTGCTGGAAAAATCAAAGATTTCTGCTACTTTGAAAAAGTTCTGTTTATCGGCAATGCCAGGATAGGCGACTTTGGCTGCGGTCAGTTTCCTTTCATCGAAACTAAACTGCTTCAACAAAGAGATCAGTTGTGCAGTTGTGATCATGTTAGCTGGGACAGCAGCGTTGATGATCTTAATCTTCCCATCTTCAAAAGCTTCTTTTTTTACGAGATTGTACAGCTCATTGAATGATTGCTCACTCATCACGTAGTTCCCGGCTGGTTGAGCTGGACGGGTAGGTCTGCCAGCACCTGGTCTTTCTGGTCTGCCAGTGTTGCTGCTAATAACCCCGTCCCAGTCGTCCAGAGCATAGGTGTTATTCTGGATTACCGGCAAAGTTTTTACCACCTGGAGGCCCGATCTCCTGGAGTAGGATACAAAAGTGCGGTAACTGCTTCTGACCTCTATCCTGGATTTGGCGATCTGCTTGTTGTTTTGCAATACGGTTACTGTAGGGTTGGAATTCTTTAAGTCGTAAAACCGGAAAAGATTTTTAGAAGAAGTGATCATTTCGTCGTCTACATACACGCTGATCTTACCTTGTTCAGGGATCTCAATGAATAGTTCTGTTGCGTTTTGCGAAAAAGCAAAGCTGGCTTGCATTACTGCTGCGATAATTAGAAATAGCGTTTTCATAATTTGGTTTGTTTTTGTGTGTATTGGTCACAATGCCAAGGTTGTACCAAGATTTCTTCCGTATTAAAAATGTTGCAGCAATTCTTCCATGTGGTTGATCTGCCATGGAACGTCCTGAGGAAGCTCTTTATAAGTCGGATTGAAGAAAATGGCCTTCATTCCATAAGCTTGTGCACCACGGATATCAGCTTCTATGCTGTCGCCGATCATGATGCTTTCTTCTTTAAGTGCGGATGCTTTGTTTAGTGCATAATCAAAAATTGCTTTATCGGGTTTGTTTACCCCTACATCTTCTGAGATAATGATGTTTTGGAAATAGCAATTGAGATCACAGACTTCCAGCTTCTTTAATGTAGATTCCTTAAAGCCATTAGATATGATGTGGAGGTCATATTTCTGCTGGAGGTACGCGAGTACAGTAGTTGCACCATCAAATAAATTCTTTTTGGTCGGTGTAAGGCTCACATAATCGTCTTCGAACTGGGGCGGGATGAGATCGGGATGCAACCCCAGCTGTACAAAGGTTTTGCTGAAACGCTCAGACCTGAGTGTTTCTTTGGTAATCTGCCCGAGGTGATATTGTGTCCAAAGCAAATGATTGTTCTCTGTATATGTTGCGATAAAATGCTCAGCTGAACTCATCCCAAGCTTATCTAGCTCATAGCGGCTGTAAAGTTCGAGCAGGCTCTCTTCGGCATTCTTGTCGAAATCCCAAATGGTGTGGTCCAGGTCGAAAAAGATGTGTTTGATCATATTGCTTTGCTATGCTGCAAATTTGCAATAAGTATTTTGATTCCGTGAAATTATTGTTTCAGACCGAATGCCAGATCGCCTGCATCTCCAAGTCCGGGAACAATATATGCCTTGCTGGTCATCTCTTCGTCTATTGCCCCGATCCAGAGTTTTGCTTTTGGAAGGTTGGCGCGTACATGGCGAATGCCTTCGCTGCTCGCTATTACGGTAACGATATGGAGCTCTTTAATCTGAAACTTGCGGATAAGTTCTTTACAGCAAATTACCATACTCAAGCCAGTGGCCAGCATCGGGTCAGCGATAATAACAACTTTATCTGTGAGGTCGGGAGAGGCGATGTTCTCCAGCTGTATCTCAAAACTTCCACTTTTATGGTTGCGGCGATAGGCAGTTATGAATGCACAGTCGGACTTGTCGAATATGTTCAGCAAGCCCTGATGGAGTGGTAAACCGGCCCGGAGTATGGTGGCCAATACAGGCTGATGTGTCAACTGGACAGTTTCTGCAATACCCAGGGGAGTCTGAGTCTCTGTTTTGGTATATTCCATCGTTTTGCCGATCTCAAAGGCAAAACATTCGCCAATGCGCTCCATGTTACGGCGAAAGCGCATGGTATCTTTTTGCTTATTTTCATCCCGAAGTTCAGCAATGAAAACATTGGCCAGTGAATTTGTTTTACTGAGTTCGAATATCATCTTTTAAGGATTAGAAATGAATTGTGCCTGCATAAATTTACCATATAAATACGCAACATGCAACAGCCATTGCTTATATTTGATAGTCTATGGAATTTAAGATCGTTTCAGAATATAAGCCAACAGGTGATCAGCCTAATGCCATCAAGCAATTGGTAGAAGGCGTGAATAACCAGGAGAATTATCAGACTCTTTTGGGAGTTACCGGTTCCGGAAAAACATTTACTGTAGCCAATGTGATCCAGCAAACGCAAAAGCCGACGCTGATCCTGAGTCATAATAAGACATTGGCGGCGCAGCTGTACGGTGAATTCAAGCAGTTTTTTCCGGAAAATGCGGTAAACTATTTTGTGTCTTACTATGATTATTACCAGCCTGAGGCCTTTATCGCCAGTAGCAATACCTATATAGAAAAGGATCTTAGTATTAATGAGGAGATTGAAAAGCTACGGCTGCGTACTACTTCCGCATTGATGTCAGGCCGGCGGGACGTAATCGTGGTTTCCTCCATTTCCTGTATCTATGGTATGGGAAACCCGGAAGATTTTTCAAGGTCGGTGTTCCGCTTCTCGGTCGGGACAAGGATCTCACGGAATTCATTTTTGCACAGCCTGGTAGAGATTTTGTATGCGCGGACTACTAATGAGTTTAAGCGTGGGACATTTAGGGTAAAGGGTGATACGGTGGATATATTTCCGGCATACCTGGACAATGCTTATCGCATTTCTTTTTTTGGAGACGATGTTGAGGAACTCAGTATCATAGATCCGGTGACCGGAAAGACCATTGAAAAAATGCAGGATATGGCCATTTATCCAGCCAACTTGTTTGTCACACCCAAGGATAGATTTAACTCTTCGATTTGGGGCATTCAGGAAGAACTTGAGATCAGGAAGAACCAGCTCATTGACGACCGGCAACTGCTGGAAGCCAAGCGGTTGGAAGAACGCGTGAACTTCGACATAGAAATGATGAAGGAGCTTGGTTATTGTTCAGGAATCGAGAATTATTCGAGGTTTTTTGACGGCCGTGCTCCTGGTATGCGCCCGTTCTGTCTGCTGGATTATTTTCCCGACGATTACCTGATGGTGATAGACGAGAGCCATGTGACAGTGCCGCAGATCAGAGCAATGTATGGGGGCGATAGGTCCAGGAAGATGTCGCTGGTAGAATACGGCTTCCGCTTACCTTCTGCTTTGGACAACAGGCCCTTGAATTTTGATGAATTTGAGCGGCTGGCCCCGCAGACGATTTATGTAAGTGCAACTCCTGCAGACTACGAATTGCAGAAATCAGATGGTATAGTGATTGAGCAAGTGATCAGGCCAACAGGGCTGTTGGATCCTTTGATCGATGTACGTCCGGCGATCAACCAGGTTGATGATCTTCTGGATGAAGTGGATAAAACCATCAAAATGGGCGACCGTGTGCTGGTTACGACCTTAACGAAAAGAATGGCTGAAGAGCTCACGAAATATATGGACCGGCTAAACATCAAATGCCGTTATATCCATTCTGAAGTAAAAACCCTGGAGCGGGTGGAGATACTTCGCGGCCTCAGGCTGGGAGAATTTGATGTATTGATTGGGATCAACCTGCTGAGAGAAGGTTTGGATTTGCCCGAGGTTTCGCTTGTTGCGATTCTGGATGCCGACAAAGAAGGGTTCCTGCGTTCCGAAAGATCCTTGATCCAAACAATAGGAAGTGCGGCCCGAAACGATCGGGGACGGGTTATTATGTATGCCGATAAGATCACCGACTCCATGGAAAAGACCATAGATGAGACGAACAGAAGGCGGGAAAAGCAAATCGCCTATAACCTGGAACACGGCATTACCCCTAAAACCGTTGGTAAGAGCCGGGAGGCGATTATGGAACAAACATCAATGCTGGATTTCTCTGAAAACAATACCCGGGCGAAGGCTTATGTAGAGGTGGATGAAGTGAGTATGGCTGCGGATCCGATTGTTCAGTACATGACCAAGCCCGAAATGCAAAAATCAATCGACAAAACCAGGAAAGACATGGCCAAGGCTGCAAAGGATATGGATTTTCTACTGGCCGCAAGGTTGCGCGACGAGATGTTCGCGATGGAAAAGATGTTTGCGGAGCGCTTTGGGAAATAATAATTTGTAATTAGTAATGGACGGAAAGAATAGAAAAGACATTTATCCCGGTCTGGAAGTGGATATTATTTTAAAAAAAGATCAACGCAGCGGTAAGCTGACAAGAGGCATTGTAGCTAACCTGCTGACTTCGGCGGCGTATCACTCAAGGGGTATCAAGGTGAGGTTGGAAGACGGACAAATCGGCAGAGTGGCGGAGATTCCGGATGACATTTGATCTGATGGTATTGTAATTGTTATGCAATAATGGATAAGATCTTGTAATAAGCCATTTTCTTATTCGTCATAATTGTAGATTTTAAAATAAAGCAATGGGAATTATAAAATTCATAGTCATCACCATATTGGTACTTTATATCATTCGTGTTATTATTCGTTTGATTTTGCCAATGGTTTTTGTGAAAATGGTGAATAAAGTTCAGCAAAAAGCACAAGGACAGGCAGGGCAACAACCACGCGAGCGTAATTCAAAACCGGAAGGTTCAATCTCTATTGATTATATGCCTCCGCAAGCAAAAGGGGGCAGGACAGATAAACTGGGCGATTTTGTCGATTACGAAGAGATCAAATAACCCGCTTTTTTCCAGGTATGGAACTTTAGATAAAATTGTTTTTATATAAGACAATTTTATCTAAGTTTGGGCTTAGTTTAAATCTTAAACAAACCTTAATGAATAATTGGTTAAAAGCAAATGGCATACACCTGGCCATAATTGGATTTTTTGTAATCATCTGTTTCGTCTATTTTAGTCCTGTTTTACAAGGCAAAGCACCTGCACAAAGTGATGTGATCCAGGCTAAAGCTATGCAAAAAGAGATCATGGATTATAAAGCCAAAGATGGCAAAGGTCCCCTTTGGACTAACCAGATGTTTGGCGGTATGCCCGCCTACCAGATCTGGGTCCAATATCCGATGAATGGTGCAACGCATGTAATCTCTCTGATCAAAGCGGTGTTTCCAGATCCTGTGGATGTCGTTCTGTTATATCTTCTGGGTGCTTACTTTTTATTCTGTGTATTACGCATTAATCCATGGCTGGCTGCAGCCGGTGCCATAGCCTTCGCCTTTACCTCTTATAATTTTATTATTATTGCAGCAGGACATAGCAATAAGGCGCTTGCCATCGCATTTCTGGCGCCGATTATCGCCTCCACTATCCTCACATTGAGGGGTAAACATCTGATTGGGGGCGCATTATTTGGATTGTTCATGGCACTGGAAATCAGGTCTAACCATATCCAGATGACCTATTATCTTTTCATTGCACTTCTGATCTTCATCGGCTTTGAATTGTATAATGCAGTAAAAGAACATAAATTAAAACCTTTCGGTAAAAGTCTCGCTTTCCTGACGGTTGGAGGCATATTGGCGCTGATGATCAATATGGGTACATTGTGGACTACCTATGAGTATGGAAAAGAATCTAACCGCGGTAGTTCTAACCTGACTACGGATGCTACAGAAGAAAAAAACGGATTGTCTAAAGAATATGCTTATGGCTGGAGCCAGGGTGTTGGTGAAAGCTTTACTTTCCTGATCCCTAACTTATATGGTGGTGCAACAAGCATCGAAGCATTGGTTAAACCAGAAAGCAATACTTATAAAACTTTACAAAGCATCACAGGAGGGGATCCTACCCAGGCGATCCAACAATTGGCGGGTCAGGTCGGCCTGCAGCAATATTGGGGGGAGAAGCCAGGAACATCAGGCCCTTACTATTTCGGAGCCATTGTTTGCTTCCTGTTTGTGTTTGGATTAATGATTGTGAGAAACCGGTTGAAGTGGTGGATTTTGGGCACTACAGTGCTCTTTATGTTACTTTCATTTGGAAGAAATTTTCCACTGATCTCTGATCTTTTCTTTGAGTACTTCCCAATGTACAATAAGTTCAGGGCGGTAGAATCGATCCTGGCGCTTGTTGGACTAATGGTGCCTATTCTTGCTTTTCTTTCTATAAAGGAAGCACAGGAAGGTAGTTATGAACAAAAAGTGCTAGTTAAGAAGCTTAGCATAGCGGCAGGAATTACCGGAGGTTTTGCATTGCTGGTAGCCATCATGCCTACGGCACTGTTTAGCTTTACCACAGCAAATCATCAGCAAATGGTACAGGCCTTGACGCAGATGCTGGATAATAATTCGGAAGTTGCACAGCGTATTGCTTCTGCGCTGATTTCCGACAGGGCCGATGTTGCTCGTGCAGATGCTTTGCGTACCGTACTATTTGTAGCGATAGGTTATGGATTGGTATGGGCATTGATTACTAAAAAGATGAAGCTGCAATTGGCTGTAATTCTTTTAGGCCTTGCTGTTTTGATTGATATGTGGCAAGTAGACCGACGTTACCTGAACAATAAGAATTTTGCCAATAAAAGTGATTTAGCCAATAGTTTCCAGCCAAGAGATGTAGATACCTTTATTTCTTCGGATACTGATCCTGATTTCAGGGTATTGGATTTGAGCGTAAATACTTTTTCAGACGCGAGTACTTCGCAGTTCCACAAGACCATAGGTGGATACCATGCCGCTAAACTGAAACGTTTCCAGGAACTGATTGATAAGCAGTTCTCAAAAAGCATCAACCAGGATGTGCTGGACATGCTGAATACCAAGTATATCATCACGCAGGATCAGCAAAATGGATCTTACAAAATGCAACGCAACAACACTGCTGCCGGACATGCCTGGATCGTAGGGAATATTCAGTACGCAAACGGACCTGATGAAGAGATGAAGGCGATCAACAGCTTTGATCCTAAAAAGGAGGCAATTGTAGATGTAGCTTACAAGGATATGATCGATGCAAAGCGTGTAGGAGCTGATCCGACGGCATCTATTAAGTTGGATAGCTACCATCCGGATCACCTTGTTTATTCCTACAGTGCCCCAAGAGATATCATTGCAGTGTTCTCAGAGATTTATTACAATAAGGGCTGGAATATGTATGTAGACGGTGTACAAAAACCTTATTTCAGAGCTGACTATATATTGCGTGCAGCGCAATTAGAAGCTGGAAATCATAAAGTGGAATTTAAATTTGAGCCAAGATCTTACTATACCGGAGAGAAAATCTCATTAGCAGGTTCTATTCTGTTGGTTGCAGCATTGGGATTTGCCTTTTACGACGATAGAAAGAAGAAAAAAACAGCCTGATCATAATGACGAAAAGAATCACGGTCCTGATGGTCTTGTTCTTTCTGGCAGGCTTTGGCTATGCCCAGAAGAGGCAAAATGTATACTTTTTGAAGAACAACGGAAAGGAACTGGCTTCAAAAGACAGCGCTGATTTTATCCGTGTGATCCAGGAGCCTGATTCTGGTAGTACCGATTTTATATTGCTGGAACAGTATATCAATGGTAAACCTAAGGCACAGGGTTTCGTTTCTAAGTTTGAACCTGCATTGGTATATGAAGGACAATTAATGAGGTATAGCGACAAGGGAAAAAAGGAATCATTGATTACTTATGCAGATGGTAAGCCTAAGGGAAAAGGATATTTTTTCTTTAGCAATGGCAAGATCCAAAAAATTGCCGACTACGATAGTGTAAGTACCGCACTGCCCATGCCACCAGTGTCTATTCCAACACTGGAAATGACCCCTTACCGATTGGATTTTTATGCGGACTCTTTAGGAAATGTATTGGTCAATGAGGGAAAAGGTCATTTTAAGCTGAGTAGAAAGTCAGGTGAGGAAGAGATCATTCAGGAAGGAGATTACCTTGATGGCGTTAAAGACGGCCTCTGGACAGAGAAAAATACATCGGGAACTTATTGGTTCAAAGAAAAATTTTTGAAGGGGAAGTTCCTTTCGGGTGAGAGCTTTAAAGATGGGCAGAGTTATCTGTATGCAATGGAGAATGAATTCCCAACCTTTAAGGGAGGAATGGATCTATTTTATGGCTATTTGGCGCGTTCTGTAAAGTACCCGGCCGATGCGCAGCGTTTAGGTATTTCAGGCAAGGTATTTCTAAGTTTTGTGATCGATAAAGATGGTAGCCTGTCCGATATTAAAGTGGACAGGAGCGTTAGTCCTTCTGTAGATGCGGAAGCGGTAAGAGTGATCAAAAACTGTCCAAAATGGATTCCGGGAAAGCAGCATGGCATTCCCGTCCGGGTTAAATATAATGTCCCTATCAGTTTTTCAATACAGCGATAAGCGATTCAATAAATAACATCTTCTTAATCCACTGTTAATCTTTGCTTTGCAATTTTGTATAATAAACTAATGTCCTATGCTGGAATTGTTTTTTATTGTATGCCTGATTGTAATCGTTGCATTCTTCTTCGGGCCGTATGAACTGACAATAGATGAAGATGATGTCTAAAAGAGAAGTAGATATTGCAGTAATTTCTGATGTACATCTGGGTACCTATGGTTGTCATGCCAAAGAGCTTTTAAAATACCTGAAGAGCATCAAGCCAAAAATGCTGGTCTTGAATGGCGACATCATCGATGTGTGGCAGTTCAGTAAAAGGTACTGGCCTGAGACGCACATGAAAGTGGTACGTAAGCTGATGAAGTTTGTGGTAGAAGGCGTACCGGTATATTACCTGACCGGTAATCATGATGAGTTGCTACGGAAATTCGCAGATATGCATATGGGTGCTTTTCATCTACAGAATAAATTGGTTCTTGAACTGGACGGGAAGAAAGCATGGTTCTTCCATGGGGATGTTTTCGACGTCACCATGCAACATTCTAAATGGCTTGCCAAACTTGGTGCTGTTGGTTATGATACGCTGATTTTGATCAATAGTTTTGTAAACTGGGGCCTCGCCTTAATGGGAAGAGAAAAGATGAGTTTCTCGAAAAGGATCAAGGCAAAGTTTAAAGATGCAGTTAAATTCATCAATAAATTTGAAGATACTGCTGCAGAGCTAGCTGCTGAGAAAGGATATGGCTATGTCATCTGCGGGCACATCCATCAACCGGAGATGAGAACGATTACCACAGAAGCAGGCTCAGTTACCTATCTGAACAGTGGCGACTGGGTGGAGAACCTTACCGCATTGGAATATCATGAGAATGCCTGGAAAATATTCAAGTATGAACATAAGGATTTTGAAAAGGATGAAGTAGAAGAAGGCATTCTTTCCGATAGCGAAGATCTGCATAGTAAACTCGACATCAATACCCTATTGCAAAAGATTAAATTAGAGATTGTCTAAGGCATAAAAATTACGGATATTCGGTGCGGATGAAAATACTTTATGCCATTCAGGGAACGGGCAACGGACACATTAGCCGGGCAAGGGAAATTGTACCTTTGCTGCAGCAGTATGGAGATGTAGACCTGCTGATCAGCGGGACACAAGCTGATGTGAAGCTTAGTCAGGAAGTAAAGTACCAATTGCATGGATTTAGCTTCATATTCGGTAAGAAGGGTGGTGTAAATCATTATGAAACCTGGAAAACGATGAACCTGCCGCAGTTTGCAAGGGACATGCGTAAAGTTCCACTTAAGGAATATAACCTGATTTTAAACGATTTTGAGCCGGTAACTGCATGGGCCTGTAAAAGACAGGGCATTCCAAGTGTAGGCTTAAGTCACCAAGCCTCTTTTCAGTCCCGAAAAGTGCCAAAACCGAAGAGTATCGATTGGGCACAATTGGTGATGAAATATTATGCTCCGGCTACCCATTATGTCGGCTTTCACTTCGATCGGTACGATGATTTTATCTATACCCCGGTGATCCGTGCAGAGATCAGAAACCAAATCGTTTCGAACCTGGGGCACTATACGGTTTACCTTCCGGCCATAGATGATCAGTTCCTGGTGCCGATTCTGAAACAAATTACGAATGTCAACTGGGAAGTTTTCTCCAAGCATGCAAAATCAGCCTACCAGGATGGCAACGTTAAAGTTTCAGCAGTAAACAATGAGCTTTTTAATCAAAGCCTGGCTTCCTGTGAAGGACTGTTTACGGGTGGGGGCTTTGAAGGTCCGGCGGAGGCCCTGTATATGGGGAAGAAGCTATTGGTAGCACCTATGAAATTTCAATATGAACAGCAGTGTAACGCCTATGCTTTAAAGCAATTTGGCTTGCCTGTGATCTGGGGCAGCAATAAGAACTGGGTGCCAATTATAAAGGAATGGGTAGAAAAGCCGCAGGAGCACCAGTTTCATTTTCCTGACGAAACTGCCGCGGTAATTGATAAAGTAGTGAAGCAGTTTGCCAGATAAATTCCTTTACTTTGCCTTAGCATACAGGCATGATCAATCTATTTAGAAATTTAAACCCAGTAAACCTGCTGATCCTATTCGCATATACCTTCTTTATGCGCATGGCTATATATGCCGATCTGCCGCCGGTGCTTCAGTTCGAATTTCTGGAACCTTACACTAAATTCTTCATTCAGATTCCTTTGCAGGAGACATTTTCTCCGGCAGCAAATGTGTTTCTGGCAGGAATGATCATTTACCTGCAAGCCATATTGTTTAACCGGGTAGTCAATAACCACGGTCTGTTGAGCAAACCCGGATACTTGCCAGCCTTGCTGTATGTCACCTCTGCGAGCTTGTTCATGCCTTTCCAGATATTGAGCCCTACACTGATCTGTAATTTTTTGCTGATCTGGATCATGGATAAATTCCTGAAGATCGGGAAATCACCGAATGCAATCATGATCATGTTTGATACCGGGATGATCATTGCGGCAGGTACATTGATCTATTTCCCTTTTATCGTGATGTTGGGTATGTTGTGGTTTACGCTGTTGCTATACCGTTCATTTGCGTGGCGGGAGTGGTTGTCCGGACTGGTAGGTTTCCTGACCATATTTTTCTTTGTAGCTGTTTATTATTATTGGAACGACAGTGTCTCTATGTTCTATAAGATCTGGCTTCCATTAGGTAATAAATTTCCTTCGGTATTTAAGATCAACTATAACGACTATCTGGTATTGGTTCCTGTGATTGTAATGATCGTACTGGCTACATTGCAGCTGCGGGAAAATTTCTTCAGGAGTTTTATCAGTACCAGAAAGGCATTCCAGATGTTGTTTTTTATGTTCATCATCAGCATCCTTAGTTTTTATACCAAGCCAGATTTTAGGTTGTATCATTTTCTGCTCTGTGTGCCCCCCGGGGCAGTATTGTTGGCTTACTATTTTTCAAATGCAAAAAAGCGATGGTTTTACGAGAGTCTTTTTCTGATCCTTGTTTTCGCCATTCAGTACTTTTTGTTCGTTTAACTTTTTTTAACAATTTGAAAGCTTGAAACTTGCCAAAGATTAATAGCTTTGTGGGATGAAGTTTGGAATAGCAAATGCATAATCTTGTTCTGGATATTGGTAATACAAATGTTAAACTTGCTGTTTTTGATAACAGGGAGCTTGTACATTACCAAAGTTTAGAACAGCTTTCTCCAGCTTTGCTTAAGGAAATGATTGAGCTTCATAAGATTGAAAATTCAACGATTTCCAGTGTTTCCAAGGAATTTGACGAAGTGATTGAGGTGTTGAAAAAGCACAGTAACTATGTAGCATTTTCAACAGGTGTGAATACAGGGATAAAGAATCATTATCAATCCAGTCACACACTAGGGCTGGATAGGTGGGCAAAGGTAATTGCCGCACATCAATTGTATCCGGCAAAAGACTGTTTCATCATTGATGCAGGTACATGCATTACATATGATTTGTTGAATAAGGAAAGTGAGTATTATGGTGGAAGCATCAGTATGGGGATCCGCATGCGTTTTGAAGCACTGAACCATTTTACAGGGCGTCTGCCGCTGGTATCCTGGGATAGGGATGAAGCAGATATACCGGATGGAAAGGATACCATATCTGCAATTAAGAATGGCGTTCTGCAGGGTGCAATTAATGAAGTAGAGGGCTTTATTGCCCAAAAAAATAAAAATAACAGGGATTTGAAGGTGTTAATTACTGGGGGGGATGCGGCTTTTTTGCTAGTGCAATTAAAAAAGACCATCTTTGCGCCTCAAATTATACACGATCCCTACTTGGTATTAAAAGGATTAAATGAAGTCATTGCATTTGAATATGTACAAAAAAATTAATTATATAGCAGCAATATTGGTATTGCTGACCAGTCTTTCAGTTGACGCGCAGGTGACAACACAATCTCCATATTCACGATATGGACTTGGAAATGTGAGGGGTTCTTTGCTTCCACAGTTCCGTGCGATGGGAGGGATATCTACAGCTATTTATAAACCAGGGCCTTATAGCAATATCAATGTTCAGAATCCAGCTTCTTATAGCGGGATTACGCTTACCACTTTAGATATGGGTATGTCTGGTACTTTTACACAGCTAAAAAAGGATGGTGGAGATGAGACCAGTTTCAATTCCACATTGAACCATGTTGCCCTGGCCTTTCCGTTGAAAGAAGGTAAATCTGCTTTCAGTGTGGGTATTTTGCCTTATACTGAACTTGGTTATGAGTTTTCATCGACAGGGCGTTATAATACTGTGGATACAAACAGCTATAATGCATTATATACTGGCGAGGGAGGATTAACAAAGGCGTATATCGGCTTTGGTCAACAATTTGGTAGTCATTTCAGGGTCGGTGTCAACGTAGAGTACCTGTTTGGTAATCTGCAGGAAAGCCAGTCTTTAGAATTGCTGAATGCAGGTTCCTTTAATACACGTGTTCAGAATAAGAACAGTGTGGGTGGCCTTGCTTTCTCTTACGGTGCACAATATGAAATTCCATTGGGAGGTAAGAAAAGGATTACTTTAGGGTACTCTGGCTCTTCCCCATCTAAAATCAATTCTACGAAAACCTTTGTGGTTACGCAATACTTAAAAGATGCAACTGGTGGCGAGCTGTCTGCATTTGATACACTGGTAAATAATGAAAATGCTGCTGCAAAGCTAAAATTGCCTTTGATCCATAACTTTGGGATTTCGATCCAGCGTGACAACAAATGGTTATTGGGCGCGGATTACAGAACAGGTCAATGGTCTAAATTGACGGTTGCAAATGCAAACCAGGGCTTGGAAGATAGTTGGGGATTTTCAGTTGGGGGTCAGTATACACCTGATCTTACCTCAATTGGTAGTTATTTCAAACGTGTAGATTACCGCTTAGGATTTGTTTACGACAAGACTTACATCCGTGTTGGCAATACAGATATTAAGCAACAGGCCATCACCTTTGGTTTGGGGCTTCCTTTGGCTCAAACCAGCAGGTTCTCTTTCTACAAACTTAACCTGACTGCGGAATTGGGTAAACGAGGAAGTATGAGCAATAGTTTGATCCAGGAAAACTACCTGAATCTTCATTTAGGATTTACACTTAACGATACCTGGTTCAGAAGATTCAGATTTGACTAATGAGGTTACGCGGTATAATATATTGCAGTGTTATACTTTGTCTGTTTCAGATCTTTCTGAGTTCTTGTGCGGAGGACGATCTGAAAAAAGCTCCTAAGGCTAAGGGTATTTTGTTGAATCGTGACCGGACTACAAAAGTAGATATCATTTATAGTGATTCTGCAAAAGTAAAGGCACAGGGCTTTGCACCCGTTCTGGATAAAGTAACAGAGACAAACGGTAGCACTTACCAGGAGATGCCCAAAGGAGTTAAGATCAATTTCATTGATGATTCCACAAACATTAAGGGCTCCATTACATCTGATTATGCCATTATGAAAGATGTAGAGAAAACAGCGACTTTCAGGCGCAATGTTGTTGTGGTAAACGAAAAACTCACTTTCAATACAGAGGAACTGGTCTGGGATCAGAATAAACGCATGTTCTTCTCGCCTAAGGGTGTAATTACAAAAGCAGATGGAACAGTGTTAAATGCATTAGATTTCAGTGCTACAGAAGACTTCAGTCTGATCAACTGGTCGAACGGAACAGGGGAAACGTACGTGCCAAAAGGCTTTGGGGAATGAGGTTTTTAAGGGTCTTATTTCCTTAATTTTTAAATACTTATTCAAATACAATTTAATGTTTTCTTTTTTTCGCAAAAGTTGTATCTTGCGCCCTCTTAAAAAAGAATTATAAATAAGAATATTATGGGATTAATGACATTTTTGCGGAATCGCGCGGGCTATATTCTGATAGGAGCCATCGGTTTTGCAATTGTTGCATTTTTAGTTGGTGATGCAATTCAGGCAGGTAAACCTTTCTGGGCTGAGTCTCAAAAAGTAGTTGGGTCGATTGATGGTGAAGATATCAGTATAGATGAATTCGGTGCTAAAGTTGATCAGAGTTTGGCACAATTTAAACAGCAATATGGTGGCTCCGGAAATGCCCAGATGCAGGCTATGGCAGTGGACAATGTGTGGCAGGGTGAAATTGCCAACATTCTTTTAGGTAAAGAATACAACCGCCTGGGCTTAACGGTTTCAGGTGATGAACTTGCAGACCTGATTAAAGGAGACAATCCTAGTCCATTAATTGTGCAGTATTTTGGAAATCCTCAGACTGGTCAGGTTGATCGTGCTCAGGTGATCAAAACCTTCAAAGAGGGATATAAAGACCCTGCTATGGCTAAGCAATTGGTAGCTGTAGAAGCAGAGATTGAAAAACAAGCATTGCAACAGAAATATGCAAAACTGATCACTAATTCAGTTTACGTTACGACATTAGAAGCGAATGATGATCATTTGAGACGCAATAAACTGGCTAACTTCAAATATGTATTATTGAACTACGCTTCTATACCGGATGCGAATGTGAAGCTTACAGAATCTGACTATTCAGATTACTACAATGAAAACAAAAGCCGTTTTGTAAATCCTACAGAAACACGGACGTTTGAATATGTTTCGTTTAGTATGAACCCTACTGCTGCGGATTCAGCAGCAGTGAAAACGCAGGTAGAAAAGCTGGCTGCTGATTTCAGGACTTCAACAAACGATTCCTTGTTTGCCGCTAACAATTCTGATGTTAAAGTTCCTTATACTTATATCACTAAAGGAAAATTAGATCCTGCGGTTGATTCAGTAGTTTTTAACCTGCCTGCCGGAAGTTTTTACGGACCAACTTTCTCTGGTAATTCTTATAAACTGGTTAAGGTAATCGATACCCGTTTCTCCCCGGATTCTGTGAAAGCAAGCCATATTTTATTAAACCCAAGTAAACTGGGTGGTGTGGATAAGGCTAAAAAATTAGCAGATTCATTAAGGACATTGGTTCAGAAGGGTGCAAGCTTTGCAACTTTGGCGGCTCAATATAGCGAAGATGGTTCCAAAGATAAAGGTGGTGATTTGGGTACATTCAGTCGTGGCCAGATGGTTCCTGAATTTGAAAATGCTGCGTTTGATGGTAGTGTGGGTGATTTAAAAGTTGTGACTTCTCAATTTGGTGTTCACCTGATCAAAATCGAAAAACAAGTGGGTTCTTCTAAAGTAGCTAAATTGGCTTATATAGAGAAAGCACTGGCTTCAAGCAATAAAACTAAAGATGCTGCTTATAAAAAAGCAAGCAGTTTCCTGAATGAAGTTAAAGACGGTAAGTTTACTGAGATTGCTCAGAAGAATGGATACACTGTTGGTGTTGCCGATAAAATTACGCCTACACAAGGCTTTGCACCAGGTTTAGATAATCCACGTCAATTGATCCGTGATGCATATAATGCAGATAAGGGTGATGTGCTTGACGAAGTTTATTCAATGGACAACGGATTTGTAGTAGCTAAAGTCACGAACATCCTTCCAGAAGGGACTTTATCATTGGAAGATGTGAAGAAAGAAATTGAGCCGATGGTTCGCAATGCTGTGAAGGCTAAAATGCTGGAAGAAAAAATGAACAATGCTGCTAAGGGTGCAAGCTCGATTGAGCAGGTTGCTCAGAAAGTAGGTCAGCCTGTTGTGCCTGTAGAAAATATGGTTTTGGCTAATCCGGTTATTTCAGGCGTTTCACAAGAGAATAAAGTAGTTGGTGCTGTGTTTGGTTCTGCTCCAGGTAAATTGTCTAAATCCATTGATGGAGAAAGTGGCGTATATGTATTTACAGTACAGAACTTCATTAACCCATCTCCTTTAGCTAATACTTATAAGCAAAAAGAGGCGATGATGCAGGTAGCTGCTCAACGTTCTTTGGGTTCTGCATTCCAGGCATTGAAAGATAAAAGCAAGATAAAAGACAATAGGGTGAAATTCTATTAATCTTATTTTACGTAATTTTGTAACCGGAAGTAATTATTGCTTCCGGTTTTTTGTTTTAAAAAATATCGTTTTCAATATAACATCATGGAGATTCAGGAAAATTTTGTCAACAAAGTAGCCTCAAGTGGATTGATTACCCTTAACCTGGAAGAGTACTTGCACCAGGGAGAGCGGATTATATACGACATCAAGGAGAACCTTTTCCATGGCTTGATGCTCAGGGAGAAAGATTTCAGGGAATTTATCAAGACTCACGACTGGTCTCAGTATGCGGATAAGAATGTTGCGGTCATCTGTAGTGCCGATGCAATTGTTCCTACCTGGGCATATATGTTGCTGGCAAACAAAATGAAGCCCTATGCAAATGAAGTGGTGTTTGGTAGCCTGGAGACGCTGGAAGCGGTCCTGTTTACAAAAGCCTTGGCTAAAATTGATCTCAATGCTTTCGCAAATGAACGGGTTGTAGTAAAAGGATGTGCAGATATAGAGCTTCCGGTTGCAGCTTATGTGGAAATCACGAATATTCTGACGCCGGTTGTGAAGAGTATCATGTATGGCGAGCCGTGTTCTACGGTTCCGATTTATAAGCGTAAGGATTAATTTTGGAGTGTTTTTTGTTTTAGCTTAGGTATGAGAAAGTTATTGTTATTATTCGTCGTTGCAATCCTAAGCTTTAATAGCCAGGCACAAGAACTGCCATTTGAAAAAGAGCCGTCTTTCAACCAGGAGAAGTACTTACTTATAAGTTGAGGTATGGATTTATAACAGCAGCGGAAGGGACGTTAAAAGTGTTGAATTCAGATCTTAAGTTCGATGGACAGCCCACTTATCGCTTAAGTGTAGACGGGGAAACCTCAGGCACTTTTGATGTCTTTTATAAAATCAGGGACCATTATGATTCCTATATTGATCAGAAAGATCTGAAGCCGTATTTCTATCAGGAGAACATCCGTGAAGGAAGTTACCGCAGGCAGGATAAGGCAAGGTTCAACCAGGATAAGAAGAAAGTGGTAGCAACTAAGGGCACATTTAAAACCCCGACCACACAGACTTTTGACTTGGTATCATCTTATTATTTTGCACGCAGCCTGGATATATCCAAGATGAAGGAGGGGGATTTTGTAAAAGTTAATTATTTCCTCGGGGATGAGGTAAGCCAGTTGGAAATACAGTATGTGGGGCGGGAAACGATAAAAACAAAACTTGGTACGATCAAGTGTCTTAAATTTAGCCCTTCCATTAAACCAGGAAGGATCTTTAAGAAAGATAGTAAATTGTATCTGTGGGTTACAGATGATGGCAACAGGGTGCCTGTAAAGGCTCAGGTAGAAATACTCGTGGGCTCTGTAGTAATGGAAATTAAATCAGCCAGTGGATTAAAATATCCATTGGCCATAGTAAAATAAGTGATGATAGAAGTACAAAATACTTTGGTGCATGAGGACCTGATCAGGGAAAACTTTGTATGCAACCTGAATAAGTGCAAGGGAATTTGTTGTGTGGAAGGTGATGCAGGAGCACCATTGGATGTAGCTGAGACTGCGATTTTAGCAGATATTTTTCCGAAGATTCAGCACTTGCTGGAACCGAAAGGTTTGGCTGCAATAGAAGAATATGGTACCTCTGTAGTTGATGTCGATGGCGACCTGACCACGCCTTGTGTAGATGGGAATAAAGAATGTGCGTATGTGACTTTTGAGAACGGAATTACCAAATGCGGAATAGAAAAGGGATATGAACAAGGACTGATTGATTGGCAGAAGCCGATTTCATGTCATTTATATCCAATCCGCGTTACTCAATATCCGGAATTTGAAGTGTTGAACTACGACAGGTGGCATATCTGCCATGATGCATGTTCGTTCGGACGTGAGCTCAAAGTACCCGTGTACCAATTTTTGAAAGGCCCGCTTTTGAGAAAATATGGCGCCGAATGGTTTAAAGAATTAGAAGAAAGTGTATCTTCAACCAACAATGGTGGTTAGATGTACCCCTCAGTCATTTTAAATTAACAAAACAGATATCTTGAAAGGAATAATTTTAGCAGGTGGAAGTGGCACAAGGTTGCATCCTTTGACCCTGGTAATGAGTAAGCAAATGATGCCGGTTTACGATAAACCGATGATCTACTACCCGCTGTCTACGTTGATGCTGGCCGGTATTAAAGAGATACTGATCATTTCCACGCCACATGATTTGCCAAATTTTGAAAAGCTATTGGGTGACGGCAGTAACCTGGGTTGTAAGTTTTCTTATGCCGTACAGGAAAAACCCAATGGATTGGCGCAAGCTTTTGTCATCGGTGCTGATTTTATTGGTGATGACAAGGTGGCCCTGGTATTGGGTGATAACATATTTTACGGAGATGGCATGGCGCGTCTATTGCAATCCAGTTCAGACCCGGAAGGGGGCGTAGTATTCGCTTACCGTGTATCTGATCCGGAGCGTTATGGTGTTGTGGAGTTCGACGAAGAAAACCGGGCAATTTCTATTGAAGAGAAGCCAGTAGCGCCGAAATCAGATTATGCTGTTCCAGGTTTGTATTTCTATGATAATTCCGTTGTGGAGATCGCTAAAAATATAGCACCATCTCCAAGAGGCGAGTACGAAATTACTGACGTCAATAAAGTGTACCTTGAACAAGGAAAACTGAAAGTTGGTGTCCTTAGCCGTGGGACAGCCTGGCTGGACACGGGAACATTTGCATCCCTGATGCAGGCCGGACAATTTGTGCAGGTAATCGAAGAACGTCAAGGACTTAAAATTGGTTGTATTGAAGAAGTTGCCTATAGAATGGGCTTTATAGATAAAGAACAACTGCGGGCAATTGCTACACCATTGGTGAAAAGTGGTTATGGCGCCTACCTGCTTAAGATCATTAAGTAGAATTTATATCAAATACGAAAAAGCCTGGATTAATATCCGGGCTTTTTTGGCTTATTAGGTTTTGGATCTATCAGTTTAGCTGCCAAAATCACATACTATTTTGGCAATCCGGGAAATTTTTATTGAGTTGAATTCGCTTTCTTTGATTTTCAACCTACAAAAAAATTGATCCACACAAGATGAAACAAAAGTTAACTTTATTATTTACCCTATTGCTTTTGGCAAATGCAAGTGTTTTTGCACAGCACGATCCTAAAGCCTTAAAGGATTGGCAGTCACAGAAGTATTCCATGTTCATTCATTTCGGAGTCTATTCCGTACTGGGTGGTGTATGGGATGGCAAGCCTTCCTACAGAAATGTGAGTGAGCAGATACAGGCCCATGCAGGTATTTACAGCGACGAATATGAAGGAGTTGCTAAAAGGTTTAATCCTACAAATTGGAATCCGGATTCTATCGTATCTCTCGCAAAAAAGGCGGGTATGCGCTCCATTGTCATCACCTCCAAGCACCATGATGGGTTCTGCATGTTTAAGACAAATACTACAGATTTTAATATTGTAGATGCCACACCTTACAAAAGAGATATATTAAAAGAACTTTCTGATGCATGTAAGCGTGGAGGCCTACGTTTCGGGTTATATTTCTCCTTGATCGACTGGCACTTCCCGCAAGCCTCGCCTATTTCTGGCAGCAATTCTGATTATATTACACCAGAACATGTAGAACTCAATAAGAAGCAAATCACCGAATTGCTCAGCAACTATGGACCGGTATCTGAATTGTGGTTTGACATGGGCTCACAAAGTCCTAAAGAAAGTAAAGAATTGAGTCAATTGGTTCACAAGTTACAACCGGATTGCATGATTGGAAGTCGGATCGGTAACGATATGGGTGATTTCAATGTGATGGGAGACAATCAGGAGCCTGATTACACGATTGGTGTACCATGGCAGTCGCCAGCTTCATTTTTTGACGAGACCTGGGGTTATCGCTCTTTTCAGAAAAGGGGAAAAGAGGAAGATAAAGTCCGTGAAAAATTGACCAGCCTGATCCGGGTAACCAGTAGAGGTGGTAATTTCCTATTGAACATAGGTCCGATGGGCGATGGCTCTGTGGTCGGATTTGAAAAAGATGTATTGCTGAAAATTGGCCAATGGCTGAATAAGAACGGAGAAGCGATCTATGGTACAGATCCTGATCCTTTCCACGTTGC
Organism: uncultured Sphingobacteriaceae bacterium; assembly: GCA_963795585.1. Classification (GTDB taxonomy): domain Bacteria; phylum Bacteroidota; class Bacteroidia; order Sphingobacteriales; family Sphingobacteriaceae; genus Pedobacter. The sequence continues at coordinate 161,152 of CAWCIO010000015.1, forward strand.
TTTCAAATGGGGGAGCCTCACGAGCAGACCAAACAAGATTTATCTGCATTTACTTTCGGCTCCGGAGCATGGCCTCATCACCTTGCCAGGTCTTGCGGGAAAGATCAAAAGTGCCAGTGTTTTAGGTGAAAAGATGAAGATCAAGTATAGCCAAAATGGAGAAGGGGTTAAGCTTTCCATTCCGGCCGGACTAGGAGTAGATAAAGAATTTAAAGTTGTCGTTATCGAATTTGTAAACGGATTTACAGTACCTCCTGCAAATATACTTCCAGATAATGGAGCTCCTTTGGTGCTCAATGGCCATAATGCCTTTAAGCATTACAGCAGTTCGGGAGTGGACTACAGTAACCGCTACCAAAGTACAGTCAAAGAATCCTGGACTTTAAAACCAAGCTCCAGCAGGTCGATTGAACCTGTGCTCTATTACAGTGAAAATGAAAAGGGCAAGGAAATTGAATTGGAAATTGGTGGAAAGACCAGCACTATTTCTTTAACCGGAGGCAAGGAAGGAGCGCTCAACGACGGAGGTAAAGGACTTACGTGGGGTAAGCTATACCAATCCGGAAGTTACTATTCTGGTCCGGGTGGCGTACATGGAAATCTGAAAGATGTGGCAGTCGACCAGCCCTGGCCGAACGGTAAGAGTCCGGTTTGGCAATTGAAAGGCGATTGGAAGAACAATGAAGTTTACGAGGTAGCAGCCGATAAAGGAAGTGCAACCTATTTGCTTCAGGAGATAGTGGCAGATCAGGACCAGAGTTACGCTGTGGGGATTACAAGTGGAGATGCCGTCACTGTTTCATTAAATGGACAAGTTTTAGATGAGCATAATAACCCACTCAAAGTGCGGAGTATGAATGATGTGATCTTGTTGCCATTGAAAAAAGGTAAGAACCAGTTGATCGTGAAGTTTTATAATGGCTTCCAAAAAAGTAGTACCATTGGTATTGCAACAAATGTGAAGCAGGTGATTTATCGCAAAGCATTAAAACCGCTGCAGCTTGAAAAAGGTAAATACTACCCGATCAGTTGGAAACTACACAATCCATATTCTCCACATACGACATTGGGTCTGCCAAATGTCCGCCTGGAATTGACCGCAAAGTAGTTGGCCCGGTATGCCAAAATAGCTTAATGAATGGATAATATTGGTTATCCAAATGATGTTGGAATCAGCGTTATTTGGATAACCAAATTATAAACCGATGACACAAAACAAATATCTGTTTCCCTTTATTATGATCACCTCACTGTTTTTCATGTGGGGATTTGTTCATAACCTGGATCCGATTCTTATTCCACACCTGAAACGGTCATTTAGTTTAAGTAACCTGCAAGCCTCTTTGGTAGATTCGGCGGTATTTATTGCTTATTTCGTAATGGCTTTACCTGCTGGATTTATTATGAAGAAATATGGCTATAAGGCAGGAATTATCTTTGGACTTACCTTATTTGCAATAGGATCTTTTTTATTCATTCCTGCTGCGAATACCCAGGCCTACTCATTTTTTCTGGCAGCGCTATTTGTCATAGCCTGCGGACTTACCATATTAGAAACTGCGGCTAATCCCTATGCATCCTTATTAGGACCAAAGGAGACAGCCACCTTCCGTTTAAACTTTGCTCAATCATTTAATGGATTGGCAGCTATGCTCGCGCCCATCGTTGGTGCGAGAATAATACTGATTAAGGGCGTGTCAGACGAAGAATTGAGTACGATGAGTGCTTCAGCGCAACAGGTAATGTTGGCCTCTGAGGCATCATCCGTGAAGATGCCTTATATGGTTTTGGGTAGTATCATCTTGATTATCGCTGTTATTTTTGTTTTTCTGAAACTACCGGAGATAAAAGAGGAAGAGACTATCACTGAAAAAGGGGGGATACTTCATGCTTTCAGGCACCGGCATCTCAGTTGGGCTATCGTGGCGCAGTTCTTTTACGTGGGTGCTCAGGTTTGTGTGCTAAGCCTATTTGTTCTTTATGCGACAAAAGCAGTAGGAATGACTGGTGTACAGGCAGCTGATTATGCAGGATATGGAATGGGACTTGCTTTTTTGCTTGGCAGGATCATTGGTACTTTCTTAATGAAATTTATTAAAGCTGAGAGGTTGCTGGTGATCTACGCGATTATATGTGTTTTGTTGAGCGCTCTGGCAATGTTTACCAGCGGTAATTTAGCTTTAATTTCCGTAACAGGAATAGCTTTCTTTATGTCAATTATGTTTCCGACTATCTTTTCTTTTGGCATCAAAGATCTTGGAGCAGATACTAAAATCGGCAGCAGCCTCATCATCATGTCGATTGTAGGCGGTGCGATACTGCCTCCGGTTATGGGATATATTAGTGACGTTACTCATGATATTCAAATCGGGTATATTGTACCTTTGGTTTGTTTCGTTGTGGTATTACTATTCGGGATCAGCGGACATAAAGTAGTAAAGCGTATTTAAAATAATAATATGATTAGACATTGCCTGGCATTGGATCTTGTTGATGATCCGGTTTTGATTAAAGAATATGAAGTGATGCACCAGAACGTCTGGCCGGAGATCAAGGCCAGCATTGCGGATGCGGGGGTCAGCGACATGGAAATTTACAGGTTTGGCAACCGGCTGTTTATGGTCATGGAGGTCAGCGATGATTTCAGCTTTGACAATAAGGCAGCAATGGATGCGGATAATCCTAAAGTGCAGGAATGGGAGAAGTTGATGTGGAAATACCAGCAGGCAATAAAGGGATCAAAGCCCGGAGAGAAATGGGTAATGATGAATAAAATATTTGAACTGAATAGCTAATGTCACAGATTACGAATAAGAAAGTGTTGAAGATCCATCCGGATGACAATGTGCTGGTTGCCTTGCAGGATCTTCCAAAGGGGGAAGCTGTGGCCTGGGATCAGGATATGATTGTGTTGCAGGACGACATTTATGCTAAGCATAAGTTCTTCATCCGCGACATGCAGATTGGAGATGAGGTGTTGATGTATGGTGTATTGGTAGGAAAGGCGACTCAAAAGATTGTTAAGGGCGGTCTTATGACTACGGAGAATATTAGTCATGCCGCTGAAGATTATGCCTACAGACAGGTAGATTATAAGTGGCAGGCACCTGATGTTTCGGCTTTTGAAGGCAGGACATTCAATGGCTACCATCGTGAAGACGGGAAAGTGGGAACTGCCAACTATTGGTTGTTCATCCCTACTGTTTTTTGTGAGAACCGCAATCTGGACGTGATCAAGGAAGCCCTGCACAACAACCTGGGCTATACCGTGACAGATAAATATAAGGAGTTTACCAAGCAGTTGCTGCAAGCCTATCAGCAGGGTGAATCTGTAGAGTCCTTTCATTCCGATCATTTAAGTGTCGCAAATCCTTCGGCAAACCGTGTATTTAAAAATGTAGATGGCATAAAGTTCTTAAACCATCAGGGTGGTTGCGGTGGAACAAGACAAGATTCCAAGGTGCTGAGTAATTTACTGATCTCCTATGCCGACCATCCAAATGTTGCGGGCATCACCTTATTGAGCCTTGGCTGTCAGCACCTGCAAACTGCAGATTTTTTAACTGACCTGAAAGAACGTAACCCGAATTTCAATAAAAAGATATTGGTGTTTGAGCAGCAACAGAGCCAGAGCGAAGAGCAGTTGATTGAGGATGCTATCCGACAGACCTTCATCGGCCTTACTGAAATCAATAAAATAGAAAGAAAACCTGCAGCACTTAGTGAACTATGTGTGGGTGTGAAATGTGGTGGCAGTGATGGCTTTAGTGGGATATCTGCAAATCCTGCTGTGGGTTATACCTCAGATCTACTGGTGGCCCTGGGTGCCAAAGTATTGCTTGCAGAATTTCCAGAATTGTGCGGAGCCGAACAAAATATCGTAGACCGCTGCGTTAATCAGCCCATTGCAGAGAAGTTTATCCGCCTGATGCGTGATTATGATGCACAGGCGCATTTGGTGGGCTCAGGTTTTCATATGAATCCCTCGCCGGGAAATATAAAAGATGGACTGATCACTGATGCGATCAAAAGTACAGGTGCGGCCAAGAAAGCAGGTACTTCACCCGTGGTAGATGTGCTGGACTATACTGAACCCGCAACTAAGCCCGGACTAAGTTTGGTGTGTACACCTGGAAATGATGTAGAAGCAACTACGGGTAAGGCGGCCAGTGGCGCTACTTTAATCTTGTTTACGACCGGATTAGGTACGCCAACAGGAAACCCGGTTTGTCCAGTCATCAAGATTTCTACCAATACCATATTGGCCAGGAGGATGGCAGACATTATAGACATTGACACGGGTGCGGTAATCAGGGGAGAAAAAAGCATAGAGGAGATGGGTGCCGAGATCCTGGAATATTGCATTAAAGCAGCCAGCGGAGAAGTTATCCCGAAAGCGGTTTTATTAAATCAGGACGATTTTATACCTTGGAAACGAGGAGTTTCATTATAAAAAAAAGCTATGTTTAGTTTAGAAGGAAAAAATGTGGTTGTTACAGGAGCTGGTAGCGGTATAGGGCAGGCTATCGCGATATTGTTTGCTCAGCAAGGAGCAGAGGTCCATATCCTGGATCTGAGTATAGATGCTTGTTCAGGCACCCTCCATGAGATCGGCAAAATTGGCGGACTCGCTGCAGCTTATCCATGTGATGTAACCAATCAGGCAGATGTATTGGAGATTTTCAATAACATTGCTGAGGTAGATATTTTGGTGAACAATGCAGGTATTGCCCATATCGGTAAAGCAGACACGACTTCGGAAGAAGATTTTACCAGGGTGTTTGATGTGAATGTGAAAGGTGCTTATAACTGCATGTATGCAGCAATCCCACTCATGAAGAAGAAAAATAAAGGGGTGATCCTGAATATGGCTTCCATTGCGGCGGTAGTCGGTATCACAGACCGCTTTGCTTATTCTATGAGTAAGGGGGCAATTTATGCAATGACGATGTCTGTAGCCCGGGATTACCTGGCAGATGGTATCCGCTGCAACAGCATTTCGCCGGCAAGGGTACATACGCCTTTTGTAGATGGCTTTATACAAAAAAACTATCCAGGTCAGGAATCAGAGATTTTCGACAAGTTGTCTAAGAGTCAGCCGATAGGCAGGATGGGTAAGCCCGAAGAAGTGGCTTCACTTGCATTGTATTTATGCTCGGATGAGGCTGGTTTTGTTACAGGCAATGATTACCCATTAGACGGTGGTTTTATAAAATTGAATAATTAATAGAAAAAATAAGAAGAACATCATGAAGTTAATCAGATGGGGAATAGCTGGTCAGGAAAAAACCGGTGTCATTATAGATGATATTTCGTATGATACCTCTGCTTTTGGAGGCGATTACAATGAAACTTTCTTTGCAGAAAACGGCCTGGCCCGCCTGGAAGAATTTGTAAGGGCAAATAGAGATACCTTAATTCAGGTGCCTGAAGGAAGCCGCTTAGGATCACCTTTAGCGCGTCCTTCAAAGATCGTTTGCATTGGTCTCAATTATGCAGATCACGCGAAAGAGACAAATGCCCCGATGCCGCCAGAACCAGTGGTATTTATGAAAGCCACTACGGCAATGGTGGGTCCTTTTGATGATGTGGTCATTCCAAAGAATTCGGTGAAAACCGATTGGGAAGTGGAATTGGCGGTCGTCATTGGTAAGAAAGCCAGCTATATTGAAGAAGCAGAGGCGATGGATTATATTGCTGGTTACGTGCTGCACAACGATGTTTCCGAAAGGGAATTCCAAATGGAGCGTAACGGCACCTGGGACAAGGGAAAAGGTTGCGATACTTTCGCTCCGCTTGGCCCTTTCATGGCAACTAAAGAAGAAATTAAGGATGTAGACAACCTGCGCCTATGGCTTACGGTAAACGGAGAAAAGATGCAGGATGGCAATACCGCTAACTTCATTTTCAACGTGCCTTTTGTAGTGGCCTATGTGAGCCAGTTTATGACCCTGCTTCCGGGCGATGTGATTTCAACGGGAACACCAGCAGGTGTGGGACTTGGCTTCAAACCACCAATCTACCTGAAAGAAGGAGATGTAATTGAACTGGGTATCGATGGGCTGGGTACACAAAAACAGCAGGTGAAAAACTATGTTAAAAATTGATGCTCACCAGCATTTCTGGAAATACGACCCGGTAAGGGACAGCTGGATTACTGACGACATGAGCATTCTTCAGGATGATTTCATGCCGGCAGATCTGGAGCCCAGCCTGGAACATTTTGGTTTTGATGGTTGTATTGTTGTTCAGTCGGACCAATCGCCAGCGGAAAATGAGTTCCAGTTGCGCAATGCAGCCTCCTCTTCTTTTATTAAGGGGGTAGTTGGTTGGGTAGATCTTAAGGCAGATGATATTGAGGCGCAACTTGAGGCGTTAAGCGCATATCCGCAGTTGAAGGGCTTCCGGCATATCCTACAGGGTGAGGAAGATCGGGCATTGATGCTAAAACCAGCATTCATGAATGGGATCAGTAAACTGAATGATTTTGGCTTCACTTATGACCTCCTGGTGCTTCCCGATCAGTTGAAGTATGCGGCTGAACTTGCGGATCAATTCCCTGACCAGCCTTTTGTGCTCAATCATATGGCAAAGCCTGAAATTAAGAATGGGCAGATCGAAGGATGGCAAAAAGACATAGAAGCATTGGCAACCATGAAGAATGTGTCCTGTAAGGTGTCAGGACTGGTTACAGAGGCCGACTGGAAGCAATGGAAGCCGGCCGACTTTAAGCCTTATCTGGATGTGGTCTTTGATGCCTTCGGAGCAGAGCGGTTAATGTATGGTTCCGACTGGCCGGTTAGCCTTCTGGCAGCCACTTATGGTCAGTTTATATCCATTATGGAAGGATATGTGGAAGGCAGGTTGAATGAACATGAGCAAGCCCTCTTTTGGGGAGGCAATGCAAGTAAATTTTACGATTTAAAATAAGCAATCTATGGATCTGCAATTGAAAGATAAAGTCATCATTGTGACTGGTGGTGCCAAGGGTATCGGAGAGGGAATTGTGCGTTTATTGGCACAGGAAGGAGCTATTCCTGTGATTGTAGGTAGGAATGAAGCTGATAATGCAAGGCTTGCTGATGAAATTATTTTTACCGGGGCACAGGTGTTCCATGTCAGGGCCGAACTGAGCAAACCAGAGGAAAATGAGCAGGCGGTGAAGGCTGTGCTGGCACGATTTGGAAGGATAGATGGGCTGATTAACAATGCCGGTGTAAATGATGGTGTAGGATTGGCCTGTGGCGATTACACCAGGTTTATAGAGAGTCTGCATAAAAATGTAGTCCATTATTATCTGATGGCACATTATGCATTACCTGCATTGATTGCATCCAAAGGATCGATCGTTAACATCGGTTCCAAAGTAGCAGATACAGGACAGGGAGGGACATCTGCCTATGCCGCATCTAATGGCGCCAGAAATGCGCTGACCAGGGAGTGGGCAGTAGAGTTGCTTCCATATGGAATACGCGTGAATTCAGTTATTGTAGCAGAATGTTATACCCCGTTATATGAAAACTGGATCCAGACTTTGTCGAACCCCGAAGAGAAACTGGCGGAGATTACCGCCAAGATCCCATTGGGCAACCGCATGACTACGGCTGCAGAAATAGGGAACGCAGTGTTGTTCCTGCTCTCGCAGGTTTCCAGCCATACTACGGGTCAACTGGTATATGTAGATGGGGGCTATACCCATTTAGATAGGTCTATATAGCCACAACGGGCTTAGATTCGTCATTGCGAGGTACGAAGCAATCTCCCGCATTAGGATTGCTTCGTACCTCGCAATGACGGAATGCCGCTGCAATGACGGAACGCCACTGCAAACGCCGTTGCAATGACGAAAAAATGCTATAAGGACTGATAGCAGACCGCTAAGGCAACTAGCAGACCATAAGGCAACAAATTTTATATCGCTTTTGTCTCTTCCTTCAAGAAAGCCGCTTCTTCCTCATTCAGCATTGGACTTAGTTTTTCGTAAACCATTGCATTGTAATTGTTCAACCACTTGATCTGCGCATCTTCCAGTAAATCCTTCTTTACGATCTTGGTGCTGATCGGTGCGATGGTCAGCGTTTCAAAGGCATAGAATTCATTGAACTCATTGCTTACATCTGTAATGGTATTCACCAGGTTTTCGATTCTGATGCCATGTCTGCCAGGACGGTAGACGCCAGGTTCAACAGAAGTGATCATCCCCAGTTCAATCGCTACCGGAGTAGCTGTTGGGTTAAAGGTTTGCGGTCCTTCATGTACATTCAAGAAGTAGCCCACACCATGACCCGTACCGTGGCCATAGTTGATGGCATGGTCCCATAGCGGTTTACGCGTGATGGCATCGATCTGGTAACCGCAAGTTCCTTTAGGGAAACGTGCCTTGCAACCGTCAATCATTCCCTTCAATACCAAGGTATAATCTATGCATTCCTCTTCGGAGTTATTACCCATAGGAATGGTACGTGTGATGTCGGTCGTGCCATACAAATACTGACCCCCGGAATCCACAAGGAACAAGCTTTCTTGTTTAACCTCCGAATCGCTTTCCTCTGAAGCGCCGTAATGAGGTAAGGCACCATGGGCTCTATAAGCACTGATGGTATTGAAGCTGTCGCCAACAAAACCTGCTTGTTCTGCACGGAAGCCGCGCAGTGCAGCAGCAGCGGAAAGTTCTGTGATGGTAATCTTTCCAATATTTTCAGCCAGCCATTTCAGGAATTTGGTAATTGCTACACCATCTTTCAGCATGGCTGTCCGGGTGTTCGCAAGTTCCACGGAATTCTTAACGGCCTTCAATTGGGTAGAAGGATTGGTATCGCTGATGATCTTGACAGAAACAGGCAATAACTTAGTATAAGCAAAACAATTGCGTTTTGGATCTATAAGGATGCGTTTGCCCTCTGGAATTTGGGTCAATGCTTCTTCAATTTCTTCGTAGCCGAAGACCTCAACACCACTTTTCAGCAAAGTTGCTTTGTCAGTCTCGCTCAATTTATCCAGCGCAATGAAGAGTTTAGCATGGTCCTGATTGATCAGGGCGAAGCTCAGCACCACAGGATTGTAGCTAACATCTTTACCCCGTATATTAAATAACCAGGCCATATCATCCAATGAAGAGATAAGGTGATAATCTGCCCCTTTAGCTTCTAATGCAGCCCTCACAGCGGCAAGTTTGCTGCTCACAGATTCGCCGATGTGCTGATCATCTATCAGGAATGCTTTTTCAGTAGGCAGTGCAGGTCTGTTTTCCCAGATTGGGCTCAGGTAATCTTTACTGACGAGATTAATGCCTTTGGCGGAGAAATGCAGGTTTAGGAGGTCGCCCAAAAGAACGGATACCAGTTTTTCGTCGCTGGCTACAGTATCTCCGGCCTTCAGTTGGCTGATCAGCCAGGTGATGTGTTCCGGAGCATGTTGTACTTTTTGTTTCACCAGTTCAAAACCGCTGTTCTCCAACTGCTCGGTAGCCTGTTCAAAATAACGGAAATCTGACCATAAGCCAGCAAAGTCATGAGTAATTACTAATGTACCCGCAGAACCTGTAAATCCCGAAACAAAAGGAATACACTTATAATGATCAGGCAAGTATTCGCTGATGTGGGGGTCTGCGGAAGGGATGATATAAGCTGATACCTGATCAGCCTTCATTTGTCTACGTATTTCGCTCAGTTTTTCCTGGTAAGTCATATCTTAAATTTATATCTATACACTATTGACAAATCTAGCTAATCTTTGCCTTTTTCGTCAATAACCTCGGGGATTTTGGCAAAAGCATGCTAAATTCGGGAAAAGCAGGAGAGAGAGATTAAATCAGGTCAAAAGCCCGGGCATACTGACAGACCTCATAGTAGGAGCTGGTATTGAGTTTTTGACGGATGTTTTTTCTGTGTGTTTCCACAGTATTCTGAGAGATGAATAAGTCGGTAGCAGTTTCCGCTGAAGTTTTTCCCAAAGCCATATGGCGTAATACTTCCTTCTCCCTGTTGCTGAGCTTAGCGAATAGGTGAAAGTTTTTCCTCAGGAAATTATTTTCTTCTAATAATCTCGAAGCCTTACTCGTCATGTGGTGCATGGCATCGATGGGAAAGGACATGGCGATTACCAGGACCGGTTGCGAGTGCTCATCCCTAAGCAACACCTTTACGCTGCTCATGTGCCAGGTCCAATCTTTACCCGAATAAAGCTTAACCTGCTGGAAAAAGGTAAGGATTTCATCATCATTATTGCTTTGCAATAGGTTCATGAGCTTGGGGACATAATCTTCGGCATCATCTGGATTGAAAAAACGAGGGTAATATTCCTCTGATTTCTTGCCGAAAATCTCTTCTTTGCTTACATTCAGTCCCTTAAGGCCACGGTCTGACATCCAGGCGACAGACCAGTCCCTTATGTCGTGGATGGTCACTACGCCGGGCAGGTGATCCGCGATTGCTGCAATTTCTGCTATGGCCTTTTCAATACTAATCTGGAGCATAATGAATTAGATAACCAAAAGTATACTATTTTTGGCTTATAAGGTGAGAAATTAATTGGGGATTAATATTTTTTGTAACAAATCCGGGAAGGCTTGGTCAAAAAGGTCGGGAAATAAGGATGTGAGGCATTTAATTCAATTATACCCACAAGTGGGTATTGATTGGGTGTATTGATTTCAATTGCTTTGTCGCGCAAATTAAACCCAATGATATTTAAAATAAAAATATAAAGATTTTGGTACTGCTGATTACCAGTGCCAGATATAAAACATACGTAATCAATAAAATTTAGGTAAAAGGACAGGACAGCGGATGCTTCCCGTCCTTTTAAATTTTACGTATGTTTGCGCCATGTCAGCAGCCAATAAATTTCATATCGGTATCATTGGGTTGGGTTATGTAGGTCTGCCTTTAGCCATTGAATTTGCAAGGGATTATAAGGTGCTGGGCTTTGACACAGATGAGGAGCGCGTAGCAGAACTGCTGGCGGGAAAAGACCGGACTAAAGAAGCCGATCTTGAACGCTTAGGAAAGGCCATGCGAAAAAAGCCGAATGGACTGAGCATTTCTGCTGATTTGGCGTTATTATCGGCCGTCAATGTTTATATCGTCACTGTTCCCACCCCTGTAGATCAGTTCAAAGCGCCCGATCTTAAGCCATTACTCAATGCTACTCAGATGCTGGCGGCTTATTTAAAAAAAGGCGATATTGTGATCTACGAATCTACGGTCTACCCGGGCTGTACGGAAGAAGACTGTGTCCCTATTCTAGAAAAATATTCCGGACTTGAATACAATGTTGATTTTTATTGCGGCTATTCGCCCGAGCGCATCAATCCCGGGGATAAAGTAAATACGCTGACCAAAATCATTAAGGTCACTTCTGGCTCTACACCAGAAATAGCAGATGTGGTAGATCAGTTGTATGCAAGTATCATTACTGCCGGCACCCATAAGGCGCCCAGCATCAAAGTAGCGGAGGCATCAAAGGCGATAGAAAATGCACAGCGGGACCTGAACATCTCATTTGTGAATGAACTGGCGTTAATTTTTGATAAGCTGAATATTGACACCTCTGATGTTATTGCCGCTGCGGGCACAAAATGGAATTTTCTAAAATATAAGCCAGGACTGGTAGGTGGACATTGCATTGGTGTAGATCCCTATTATCTGGTGCATAAGTCTAATGCGTTAGGCTATAACCCACAGGTAATTCTCTCTGGCAGAAGAGTTAACGAAAATATGGGCTTGTTTGTGGCAGGTAAAGTAGTTAAGATGTTGATTGCTAAGGGATCACGAGTTAAAGGAGCGAAAGCTCTGATCCTTGGCTTTGCTTTTAAGGAAAACTGTCCAGATATCAGGAATACTAGGGTTATTGATATTTACAATGAGTTACAGCAATTTGGGATGAAGGTAGATGTATACGACCCCTGGTCAGATGCAGCTGAAGTGAAATCAGAGTACAATCTGGCATTATTGCCCCAAATAGCACGGATCGACTATAAAGTTATCGTTATCGCTGTGGCCCATGATCAATTTTTATCTGTTGATTATCAGTATTTTAAGGATAATGGTGCATTGGTGTTTGATACAAAGTCATTTATTGACCGTAAGTTTGCAGATGCAAGACTATAATGGGCTAACCAACATTAGAGCATCGTGGTAAGATTTTTGCTTAAGGGTAAAACCCTATTGTTAAAAGAATCGTATATACACTAAATGAGCTATCAAGACTACAAGTGTCGTAAATGCGGGACTGATTTTCATTATCAGGTTCCGAGAGGATTTATCCTCAAACATGTCCTGGGTTTTTTACCCATCAGGATTTACTGGTGTCCAAAATGTACCTCTAACAGGTATGTATGGATCGGTGGAAATAAGAAAGGCTAATCTAATCCTTTTTCCCAATACAACCTAAGTATACACTGTTGCCGGTAATTTTCCCTTCTGAAGAGCTGAAGCAAAAGTAACAATGATAGGTATGATTGGCCATCTTCGGCTCTAAGTTGATCGAAAAGCTAAGGGCATCCCGGCGAACCTGGTTCATAAACAACCTTGTTCGGCCTTCTTTATCTTCATCCACGATTAAAAAGCTTGCCTTATCGTCTGCTAAGCAATACTGAGATTGAGGCTGCGCCATCCATTCGAAGATGATCTGGTTGTCCAATTTCTTCACAGTCCTGACAAAGGGAGCGACCACACTTCCCCTGCTCAATACGAGTTTTGGATAGTTGAGTTTAATAACTCCATTTTCACCGCTGATAAACGCATGTTCCGAATTATAAGAATGGGCTGCGTTACGCGCCGAGCCGTTCTTTTTATAGGCTTTGAAGCCAGCATTTATCAATGCTGAAATGCTGCAGAAAAACTCACTTAGCATCCCGAGTTTATTCCTGGATAAGGCTTGCGGAGTTGTCGCTACTCTGGGCGTTTTACGGGGTAAGCCCGAAACGGTATTGATCTTTCCCTTTTTGCGACCAACTACTGCGCCTGTTTTGTTATATACCGGGCCGAGGATGCCCGAAGGTATGATTCCCATAATCTGAATTTTTTAAAGGTTCATTTTTCCTGTGTAGGCACTGTTGGATATGCTTTTGCGGTCTGCCGAGATGAAACTGATGTAAGTCTCCATGTAGCGCGCTAAAAGCGGCTCCGGTATTTCCAGCAGTTCAGATCCCGTAATTCTGCTGTTGCCAAACAGCTTACAGATCACTTCTTTAGTTTCCGGAAAATAAACCAGGATCATGGTTTGATCAGTAGATTCCGGCCAGGGCATTTGCGGATCGCTGTCCCAGCTAAAGCACAGGCCTTCTGCAGACTTTTCGACTTTAGGATTCACTGCAGGTTTCAGTTTTCCTTTGCTCAGGATAACCTTGTCGTAAGCGATGGATAAAGCCGGATAGTCTCCTGTAATGATGAACTTGCTGTTGTTTTCCATCACCAGGTTAAACTGATTTTTATCGGTGCCAATGATTTCTGTACTAAAGCCAATGGTGGTAAACTCTTTGAGGGTTTTAAAAAACTCCCCGCAGATTTTCATGACCTCCTGTTGCCTTAGCTGTCCGACAGACCGCGGCTTGGTGTTTTTGCCGATAACACGTGAAACCTGCTTGTCGTTCAGGGTGTAATAAACAATATTGCCAATTTTTCCATTGTGATTGCCCAGAGGGCCATTTGAACTCGTTGCCATTTTTTGTTTTTAATTGTGAATAAACATTTAGTTAAAGATAAAATACCGGGAAGGGGACGTCAACTGTGTATTTTCGCAGGTTAATTGATGCGAGCTCTATGGTCATTCAGAGTTGATGTATGGTTGCTCTATGGTTGGTGTATCCCTGATTTATCCTTCCTATATCTTTAGATAGAAAAACCATACATCAAGGATAGACCAAGGGTTGAATAATTCGCAGTGAGAACCGTTTATTTATCGACTATTCAACAACAATGCATACTACTTGAACAAAATTGAGCATTTCGCAATATTTCCCTATGTTTGCGTAAAACAACCAATATTTCTATGAAAGTAGCCTTAATCACAGGAGTTACAGGTCAGGACGGCGCTTATTTAGCAGAATTTCTGTTGAAGAAGGGCTATTTTGTGCACGGACTAAAAAGAAGATCATCATTATTTAATACAGACCGTATTGATCATTTGTATCAGGATCAGCATGAGCAGGGAGTAAATTTCAAGCTTCATTTCGGAGACCTGACCGATTCGACCAATCTGATCCGTATCATCCAGGAAACGCAACCAGATGAGATTTACAACCTGGCCGCAATGAGTCACGTACACGTGAGTTTTGAAATGCCGGAATACACTGCCAATGCAGATGGAATAGGTACATTAAGATTGTTGGAGGCCATTCGTATATTGGGTTTAGAAAATAAAACAAGAATTTATCAGGCTTCAACCTCTGAATTATATGGTTTGGTTCAGGCAGTTCCACAATCAGAAACGACACCTTTCTACCCACGTTCACCATATGCAGCTGCAAAAATGTACGCCTACTGGATTACGGTGAATTATAGAGAAGCGTACAAGATGTTTGCTTGTAACGGGATTTTGTTTAACCACGAAAGTCCGTTAAGAGGAGAGACCTTCGTGACCCGTAAAATCACCAGGGCAACTGCGAAGATCGCTTTGGGGCTACAGAATTGTTTATACTTAGGAAACCTTTCCGCACAGCGTGATTGGGGACATGCTAAGGATTATATCGAAGCCATGTGGTTGATCTTGCAACAAGAGCAGGCAGAAGATTACGTAATTGCTACAGGAGTGACTACAACGGTTAGAGAATTTGTAAGAATGAGTTTTGCCGAGCTGGGCATTACTGTTGAGTTTAGCGGTAAAGATGCAAATGAGCGCGGTGTGATCATTGATGTAGATCAGGAAATGGTGGCGAAGTTAGGATTGGACGATACTAATCTTAAACCTGGAACTATAGTCGTACAAGTGGACGAAAAATACTTCAGGCCGACAGAAGTTGACCTATTATTAGGAGACCCGACCAAAGCGAATACCAAGCTGGGCTGGACACCGAAGTACGATCTGCAGGCTTTGGTGAAGGATATGATTCAATCTGATTTCAATTTGATGAAGAAAGATGAGTACCTAAAGCAAGGCGGTTTCCAAACGTTGAACTATTTCGAATAATTGTTTAATGAAATAAGCAAAAATACCCTTCGTGGCATGATAAATGTAAGTTGATCAAAAAGTTGCAAAAATTGATTTTTTGATTAACTTACATTACCAAAACAACCACGAGTGCATGAAAAAAAGTCTACTTATTATCTTAATGTCGACGCTCTACAACTACGCATTCTCTCAGATGAACGGTGATTACAATTACACTGTAGCCGTTAAAGGCTATAGCATGATGCAAATGCCAAAAATCCTCAATCAGAAAACTACCAAAGATTTTACCAATGTCTGGTTCCATGGTGGTATGGTCAAGTTCAATGACAACCAGTTTAGTTACCGGATCAGCGGGAGCTACCTGAATAAGCGTGTCGGGATTGTGAACAACTGTGTGAACTGTGAATCGGCAGAAGGAAAAATGACGGATTACGTTTTTAAGCTGGGTTTTGAAAAGAACATCAACTTTTCGAGGATTCAGCCTTATTTCGCATTTGATATTGGGTTTCGGTCCAACAAGTTTGATGGTAGCTTAATGAATACCAATCCCGCATTGGCAGCGCAATATCAACAATCCAAAGGATCCCTTGATGCGATGATGGAGCCAAATACCGTGGAGGCTACCAAAGTGGGTTTTGTTGCCTCACCAGTAATTGGTTTGAAGATCAATCCGATACCGCAGGTTTCCTTTTACGCAGAGGGTAATCTCGACTTTTTTGCCTCTTACGAGCGGCAGGAAACGGTGAGTGGGGACTTAACCAATACCGTCACTTTGAAGAAGTATAACAAAACCGAGTTCCTTTTAAATCCGGTGACCATAGGCATCCAAATTCATTTAGGTAGCAATAGGTAGAATTTATATATATTTGCGATCGAAAAACTAAACTATCATCGACTATCCTATTAAACTAACCTCTCAAAATAAATATGAATTTTAAAAGAACGATAACTGCAATTCTGTTTTTATTGACCGTTCTAATCAGCTCAGCCGCTTTTTCGCAGACAAATTACGCCAACGTCAAGGTAGATGAGCTTTCTGATGCACAGATTTTGCAGATGATCAAAAGGGCAGAATCAATTGGATATACAGAAGCGCAATTGGAGCAAATGGCAGCGGCTCAGGGCATGAAGCAGGATGAAGTGCAGAAGTTGAAACTTCGGGTGGAGAAGTTGAAGAAACAGGGTGCTGCTAATCAAACTGATACAAAGGTAGTGAGTACAGGTCGTGAGGCAAGTGAAACTACTGACGGTGGCGCAGTGAATAACGAGAAAAAAACTACAGATGATGAGATCGGGCCAAAAGTGTTTGGTTCAGAGTTGTTTAGAAATGGCAACATCACTTTTGAACCAAATCTTCGAATTGCTACACCAAAAAGTTATGTAATTGGTCCGGATGATAAATTACTGATCGACTTAAATGGCGATAATGAGGCAAGTTACAATTTGCAGGTAAGTCCTGATGGAACGATCAACTTACAGTATGTGGGGCAGATCGCCGTTGGTGGTTTAACCATCGAACAGGCTATTTCTAAGATTCGTTCAGCAATGAATTCGACATATCCTTCCTTACGTTCTGGAAGAACCACTGTATCTGTAAATTTAGGAAATATTAGAAGCGTAAAGATTACCATGACAGGTCAGGTTTTTAAGCCTGGTACTTATACACTATCTTCTTTATCTACCGTGTATAATGCCTTGTATGCTGCGGGTGGTCCTTCACAAAATGGATCTTTCCGGAAGATTCAGGTGATTAGGAATAATAAAGTGGTTTCTACGATAGACGTTTATAATTTTCTATTGAAGGGGATCCAACAAAATAACATCCGCTTACAAGATCAGGATGTGATCAACATTCCAGTGTTTGATAAACGCGTGGAGATGTCGGGCGAGATCAAAACGGCAGCTTTATTCGAAGTAGTTTCGGGTGAGAGTTTGCAAGACCTAATTGGTTTTGCAGGTGGTTTTACCACTGAAGCTTATACCGCCAAGATCAAGTCTTTTCAGAATACAGATAAGGAACGTCGCATTGTAGATATCGCTGCATCGGAGTTTTCAACTTATTCCCCAAAGAATGGTGATAAATATGTGGTGGAAGCTATTTTGGATAGGTTCCAAAACAGGGTAGAGATTCTAGGTTCGGTATTCAGGCCAGGAGTTTATGAACTGGAAAAAGGACTGACATTGAAAGGACTTATTGCTAAATCTGATGGCTTGACGGAAGATGCATTCTTAAACAGAGGTTATATCAATCGCTTAAATGCGGATAATACGCAAAGTTTGATTTCTTTCGATGTTGCGAAGATCATGGCGGGCACAGAAGGAGACATAGCTTTGATCAGGGAAGATAAAATCACGATCTCATCGATTTTTGATTTAAGAGACGAATATAAGATCACTATTCAAGGAGAAGTGAGAGCGCCAGGTACTTTCGATTATGCGGATAGCATTTCATTGCAGGATGTGATACAGATGGCTGGAGGTTTTAAAGAAGGAGCCACGCCGAATAGAATTGAGATATCTAGAAGGATCAGAAATAGCGATGCGACTTCTTTATCGGCACGTACGGCTGAGGTATTTACTGTTAACGTTGATCAGAACTTAAGAATCGTTGGGGAGAATTTCGTATTGAAGCCATTTGATGTGATTTCTGTTAGAAGTTCTGAAGGCTATCAGGTGCAAAAGCAGGTGAAAGTTGAGGGAGAAGTTCTGTATCCTGGCTCGTATACAATCACAAATAAGAACGAGCGGATATCCGACTTGATCAAACGCGCAGGTGGATTGACTCCAGGAGCTTACACTGAAGGAGCTTCTTTGAAAAGACCTGGTGCAGAGAAAATGAATCCAGCGGATAAGAATGCGATTAACAATAAAGAAGAAGAAGACAAGAAGTTTTTGGGCTTGAAACGTTCGCAGGAGGCAGGAGTTAAGGATACGATTTCTGCCGATGTTGAGCAGAAGTTAATTCAATCCGATTTAGTTGGAATTGATTTGGTGAGAATCTTGAAAAAGCCGCTAACTAAGGTCGATTTGATTGTTGAAGATGGAGATGTGATTCGGGTGCCTAGGCAATTACAGACTGTTAAGGTTACAGGTGAGGTCTTGAACCCGAATAGTATTGTTTATTCTCCGAACAGGAGTTTTAAACAGTATGTCAATGGTGCAGGAGGTTTTACCGCAAGTGCATTGAGAAATGGAGCCTATATTAAATATGCTAATGGGTCAGTAGAAGCGGCCAAGAAGTTTTTGTTCTTTAATAACTTTCCAAAGGTGAAACCAGGCGCTGAGATTTTAGTGCCAAAGCGAGCTGAAAGGGAGCGTATAACTGCTCAAGGATGGATTGGTATCGGGACAGCTATGGCATCGTTGGGAGCAATAATTGTTAGTTTGTTAAGGTAGTTAGTCGGATTGATAAATGAATTCACAAAACATAAATATTAAGACTTCATCAGACTCGGATGAGATTTCTTTAAAAGACTTAGTATTGAAAATTATAGAGCTATGGCAGTATCTACTTTCTAAATGGCTGATCATTTTGCTATGTGCATTTATTGGAGGTTTATTAGGATTTGTTAATGCTTATTTTAAAAAACCTATTTACACGGCTAGAACTACGTTTGTTTTAGAAGATGAAAAAGGCGGAGGTAGTATGGCCGGTTTAGCGGGCTTAGCTTCTATAGCAGGGTTAGATGTAGGAGGTTCTGGTGGAGGGATTTTTCAAGGGGATAATATCTTGGGTTTATACAAATCCAGAAATATGCTAGAAAAGACCTTGTTGTCGGCAGTTGAAATTAACGGTGAAAAACAATTGCTTATCGATCGCTATATAGAAAATAATGATTTGAAGAGCAAATGGGCAGAAAGGCCAGCGTTATTGAAGTTAGAATTTACGGCAGATAGTATTCGGGATGGTTTTCCAATTTTAAAAGCAGATCGTTTACGCGACAGTATTTTAGGTGTAGTAGTTGTAGATTTAGATAAGAATTATCTGTTAGTAGAGAAACCTGACAAGAAGTTGAGTACTATACAGGTAGATGTTAAAGCAACGGACGAATTATTTGCGAAAGCATTTAACGATCAATTGGTTAAAAATGTAAATGAATTTTACATCAATACTAAAACCAAGAAGACTTTAGAAAGTGTACGGATCTTACAATACAAAACAGATTCAGTAAGAGCTGCAATGAATGGCGCCATTTACACTGCAGTAGTGGTAACAGATGCTACGCCTAATTTAAACCCAACAAGGCAAGTACAAAGGATAGCCCCTGCTCAAAAAGCCCAGTTCTCTGCGGAAACAAATAAAGCCGTATTAAGTACTCTAGTACAAAATCTAGAAATGACTAAAATGACCTTATTGAAAGAAATGCCCTTAATTCAAGTAATTGATCAGCCTATTTTACCACTCAACGTTGAGAAATTTGGAAAGGGAAAAGCTCTAATAATTGGATGTATTTTGGGTGGATTAATTGCGACTATAGTGTTAACGGCTAAGAGGTTACTTAAGGTTTTTGTTTCTTGAAATGGCGATGGTAATTTTAAGTTTAATTGTACGAAATTATACATTGTTTATTCATCAAACAAGCTAAACAATGAAGAAGTGTGTTTATCTGGGTCAAATTTTCAAATCTAACAGGTCAATTCACCAAAGAAGATATTAATATAAATCATGGGAAATAAAATGGGGAATCACGTCATACCATACGGCCGCCAACATATTACTAAAGAAGATCTTGAGGCTATAGCTAAAACTATGCAATCGGACTATTTGACTCAAGGTCCTAAAATAGAGGAATTTGAAGAGGCGTTCGCTAAATACATCGGTAGTAAATATGCCGTCACGGTTTCTAACGGCACAGCCGCCTTACATTTGTCCGCAATGGCCTTAGATGTGAGTGAAGGTGATAAAGTGATTACAACACCAATTACTTTTGCTGCTTCGGCTAATTGTATAAGATATTGTGGTGGCGAGATAATTTTCTCGGATATTGATCCAGAGACATATTTGCTGGATATTAGTAAAGTTAAGATTTTATTAGAAAGTGCTCCAGTGGGTACTTATAAAGGAATTATACCAGTTGATTTTGCAGGTAGAGCTGTAGATTTAGAGGCATATCGTAAGTTAGCGGATGAGTATGGACTTTGGATTATCGAAGATTCATGTCACGCACCTGGAGGATATTTTATTGATGCCCAATATGAAAAGCAAAATTGTGGCAATAGTAATTTTGCAGATTTAGCAATATTTTCATTTCATCCAGTAAAGCATATCGCTTGTGGAGAAGGAGGGATGATCACGACAAATGATGAAAAAATCTATAAAAAATTACTTAAATTAAGAACCCACGGCATAACAAGAGATATTACCTTATTTGAAAATACAAAAGAATTTGCTGCAGGCGTAACTGCGAGACAGGAATCATACCCTTTATGGTATATGGAAATGCAAGATTTGGGATATAACTATAGGTTAACTGATTTTCAAGCAGCATTAGGAATAAGTCAGTTGGAAAGAGCTGATGTAGGTTTGCAAAGGAGAAAGGATATTGCTAGAAAATATAACGAAGCATTTGAGAGCAAGGAGTTTATTAAAGGACAGTCTAAATTTGTAGAGGGACATGCTTATCATTTATATATATTAGAGGTCGAGGATAGGTTAAATCTATACAATTACTTAAGGACTAAAAATGTTTATACACAAATACACTATATACCTTGCCATTTAATGCCATACTATAGGCAATTTGGATGGAAAGAGGGTGATATGCCTATAGCAGAAAATTATTACAAAAATTGCTTGAGCATACCTATGTACCCCTCTCTTAGTGATGATGAGCAAGATTATGTAATTGATATGATTAGTGAATATTATAAGAATAATATATGAAAATACGGTATTGTACTAAATGCTTATTTCCTGAAACTAAACCTGATTTATTTTTCAATGAAGAAGGAGTCTGCTCAGCTTGCATTGCTGCTGACGAAAAGGATAGTTCAATAGATTGGAAACAAAGGGAAAAGGATTTTTTTTCCATTATAGACAGATATAAAAAAGAGCCAAATGAAACTGGCTATGATTGCCTTATCCCTGTGAGTGGCGGCAAGGATAGCACTTATCAGGCATACTTTATGAAAGAAGTATGTGGTTTGAACCCTTTATGTGTATGTTTTGAAACCACCAATTTAACGGAAATAGGACAAAGGAATATTGACAATATATCAAAGATGGGTATTGATGTTATTTATTTCAAAAAAAACTATAATGCTTACAGAAGCATGGTAATTGAAGGCTTCAAAAGAGTAGGTGATGAAATGTGGCCTAATCATCTAGGTATCTTTACAATTCCTATCCATATTGCTGTAAAATTCAACATTCCTTTAGTTATTTGGGGCGAGAATCCTCAGCAGGAATACGGAGGGCCAGTTGAATCTGTACAAAGTAAACATCTTAACAGAAGATGGCTTGAAGAATTTGGAGGCCTTTTGGGCAACCGCATACAAGACATGGTTGGTGTAGATGGGCTTACCGAAAAAGACCTTACTCCTTACTTCTATCCTGCAGATGAAGATATTGACAGGGTTGGTGTTATTGGCATTTTCCTTGGTCACTATTTCTTTTGGGATGCCAGAAAGCAATTGGAAATTGTAAAGCAACATGGTTTTGTAGTGAAAGAAGACGGGCCTGTAGAAGGAACATATACCAATTATGAAAACCTTGATGAAAAGATGCATGGTTTACATGATTATCTTAAATATGTAAAATATGGCTTTGGAAGAGCAACCGACCATGCGTGCATAGATATAAGAAATAATAGGCTCACCCGAGTAGAGGGACTTAAATTGGTGCAGCAGTATGATGGTAAGTATCCTCACTTTGGCGTAGAAGAGTTTGTAAAGTATTCAGGAATGTCTAAAAAAGAAGTAGACGCAATTTTAGATTCGTTTACTAACTCAATTCTTTTTGAACAAGACGACGACGGTAACTTTAAAAGAGATACAGAGGGTAATTTAGTAAGAAGTTTTGAAGTAGAATAGAATGGTAGCTATAGTTGATTATGGAATGGGTAATGTAGCCTCTGTACAGAAAGCACTTAACTTTTTGAGTATTAAGTGTATTATTACCGATGATCAAGATGCAATAAGAAATTCAACTTCAATTTTACTTCCAGGTGTTGGATCTTTTGCACAAGGCATGGAAAATTTGCACCAAAGAAATCTTGTGGAGTTGCTTACTGAGGAGGTGATAAATAAAAAAAAACCTTTTTTAGGTATTTGCCTTGGTATGCAGCTTATTCTTGAAAAAGGAAATGAACCATATGAATGTTTGGGCCTTGGCTGGATTAAAGGTGAAGTTAAAATGTTCGAGCTAAAGGATTTGAATGTACCTCACATGGGTTGGAATAATATAGATGTTCTTAATGACACATATTACAAAAACCTGAGTACAAATGACTTTTATTTTATACATAGTTATCACGTAGTGCCATCTGATGCTAAAGATATTGCCGCTACGGTACACTATGGTTTCGATGTTGTGGCCAGTGTACAAAAGGAAAATATTTTTGCGACACAATTTCATCCTGAAAAAAGCCAGGTAGCAGGATTATCAGTTTTAAAAAATTTTTTTAACGCCAATGCTTAAAGTTAGAGTTATACCTATATTAACCTTTAATGGTTTTGGACTTGTTAAGACCAAGCGATTTGGGAATCCGCGAATGGTAGGTAATGCTGTACAGGCTGCACGTGTTTATAATAATAGGGGAGTAGACGAATTAGTTTTCTTAGATATTTTCGCTACTGCCCAAAAGAGAAAGATCAATCTAAAACTTGTCGCTGAAGTAATAAAAGAATGCTACATGCCAGTAGCTATCGGTGGAGGTATTGAATCCATTGAGGATATAAACAATCTCTTGAAAATTGGTGCTGATAAGGTCGTAATTAAGACTAAAGCCCTCTTAGACAAAAATTTTATTAAGGATGCAGTTTTGTTTTTTGGCAGCCAGTGTATAAGTATTTCGATAGATGTCTACCAAACGACCAGCGGTTATAAGGTACATAACAAAATGGACATAGATAAATCGCTTGAAGATTTCATAAAAGAGATGGTAGATTGCAAAGTAGGTGAGTTTGTTCTCGTCAGCGTTGATAATGATGGCATGATGAACGGATTCGATACCAGATTAATAAATCATGTGGAGAAAATGACTAATATACCAATTATCGCTGTCGGTGGTGGCGGCGATATGAAACATTATAACGAACTATTTTCTACAACCAATGTGCGGGCCGTTGGCTCTGCGAGTATTTTCCATTTTACGCAATACACGCCGCTTGATATCAAAAATGAACTTAAGTCAATTAATATGCCTGTACGAATTTAATTTTTAAGTGAATTGAAAAGAATTGCAATTATACCAGCCCGAGGAGGTAGTAAAAGAATTCCCAATAAGAATATCAAAGATTTTTTTGGTAAACCGATTATTGCATATTCTATCGAGGCTGCTATTGGCAGTGGTATGTATGATGAGGTAATGGTCTCTACTGACAGTGAGTCTATAAAAGAAGTCGCATTGCAATTTGGTGCTAAAGTCCCTTTTTTAAGGAGTGCCCAAAACAGTAATGATTTTGCTACAACTGTGGATGTATTACTTGAAGTACTTTCATGGTACAGGAAAAAAGGAATTCATTTTGATGCTGCGACTTGTATCTATGCTTGTGCACCATTTACAAGCGCGGCTCTTATTAAGGAGTCCTTTAATATTCTTGATAAAGGATGCGATTGTGTGTATCCGGTATTGCCTTACTCTCACCCTATACAAAGAGCTGTTAAATTATCAGAAGACGATTTCGTAAAACCATTTTTTGATACTGATGCTACGGCAAGAACACAGGATTTTAATAAGGCATTTCACGATGCAGGTATGTTCTATTCTTTTAATGTAGACAGACTTTTAGTCACCAAAAGTTTAAGGACAGATAATACCATTGCTCTTCTCATAGATGAGCTTTGTGCACAGGATATAGATAGTGAGAACGATTGGCAGCTAGCGGAACTGAAATATAAACTGTTTTTAAAATGAGAAAGTATAGATGTTTAGAAGCGCATGTTTATAGTAAGGGTACTTTTACCCTTGTACCTTTAAGGGATGAGGATAAGTTTGCCATTCTAGACATAAGGAACGAGCAAATTTATCATTTAAGACAGGAAAGACCTCTTACAGAAGAAATGCAAGAAGCTTACTTTGATCAAGTGATCTCTAAGTTATTTGACCAGGTAAAGCCAGTGCAGATACTATTTTCTCTATTAGAAGATGGTAAATTTATAGGTTATGGTGGCTTGGTACACATTAACTGGGCGGACAGGAATGCTGAGATATCTTTTGTTATGAAGACCGAATTGGAAAAAGAGAAGTTTTCATATTACTGGGAAAATTACCTGGCGATACTTGAAGATGTGGCATTTATTGATTTAAAATTCCACAAGATTTTTACGTACGCTTTTGATCTTAGACCGCATTTGTATCCTGCACTTAAATCAGCTGGATTTTATGAAGAGGCTCGTTTAAAAGACCATTGCTACTTTGACGGTAAATATCTTGATGTTGTAATTAATGCCAAAATAAATAAAGATGCTTAAATTCAGGAAACCAACTATAGATGATATAGAACTGTACTATGATTGGGCTAATGATCAAGAGGTGAGACAACAATCTTACAATTCTAATCCAATTGATCATGCAACCCATGTTAGATGGTTCGAGTCTGCCATTCAGAATGATGCATATTCCATGTATATTTTTCAGGATTTAGATAAGAATGACGTTGGACAAGTACGAATAGAAAAACAAACTGAGAGTACCGCATTAATAGGTATATCTATTGATTTAAAATACAGAGGTAAGGGCTATGCAAAAGAAATGCTCCTACTTGCCACAGATATTTTCTTCAAATCGAATGAAGATTTTATAATTAATGCGTATATAAAGCAGTCAAACATAAATTCAAAATTTTCTTTTGAAAATGCGGGTTTTGAATTTGATAACATTGTTGATTATGGAAACCACAGAAGCTTTCATTTTATAAAAGTAAAAAAATGAAGATAGGTAATTTTGAAATAAATAAGAATAGTGCTGTATTTATTATTGCAGAACTCTCTGCCAACCACAATGGCAGTTTAGATAATGCAATAGAAACCATTCGTGCAGCGAAACGCGCTGGTGCAGATTGTATTAAATTGCAAACATATACTGCTGATACAATAACTTTAGATAGCGATAAAGAAGATTTTTTAATAAAAGGCACAATTTGGGAGGGGAAAAATCTTTATAAATTATATCAAGAAGCTTATACGCCCTGGGAATGGCATGAGCAAATATTTAAAATCGCCAAAGAAGAAGGACTTATTTGTTTTTCTTCACCGTTTGATCCAACGGCAGTTGATTTATTGGAATCTTTAGAGACTCCAGCCTACAAAATTGCTTCTTTTGAAATAACAGACATTCCATTGATTGAATATGTGGCATCAAAAGGGAAACCGATAATTTTATCAACAGGAATTGCAACGACTGAAGATATTGAACTGGCATTAGATGCCTGTAGAAGAATGGGCAACAACGATATTGCTCTTTTGAAATGTACCTCAAGCTACCCTGCTCCTATTGAAGAAGCTAATATGTGTATGGTGAAGGATTTATCCGAAAGATACAACGTAATTAGTGGCTTATCTGATCACACAATAGGTAGTACAGTTCCTGTAGTTGCTACTTGCTTTGGAGCAAAGATAATCGAAAAGCATTTTATTCTTGATCGTTCTATTGGTGGTCCAGATGCATCATTCTCAATGAATGAAGAAGAATTTACTACTATGGTAAAGGCTGTTCGTGAAGCAGAAAGTGCAATTGGGAAAGTCGATTATGTATTAACCGAAAAGCAAGCAAAGGGAAAGGATTTCTCAAGAAGTTTATACGTAGTTGAAGATATTAAAGAGGGTGATTTAATAACCGAGAACAATGTACGTTCAATTAGACCAGGATTTGGAATGCATCCTAAATTTTTAAAAGAAGTTTTAGGAAAAACAGTTAATAAATCGATTAATAGAGGTTCAAGAATGCAAATGGACTTTATTGTGAAATAAGCGATGAGAAAACTTCTTTGTTTATTCTATAATATATTAAAATTTGTTTTTTATAAATGGAGAAATTTTTCAACTTAATTTCCAAGCGATAGAATTTTTGATGGGGTTGAATTTATAAATTCTAGTTGCATTTCTCATAGGAATTACTACAAATATAGAAAGGGGAAGCTTTTTAAAAGTGATTAATCCTGAGAATTCTTCGAAGAAGAAGATAATCTTAAAAGATTATTGTTGGATTGGGAAGAATGTTGAAATCCAATCTGTTTTTGATAGTGAAGTCTTAATAAATGATTATGTCTCAATTCAAGATAGATGTAAGATATTGGGTTCGGTCACTATAGGGAAATATAGCATTTTAGCTCCCGATATCTTTATCTCATCAGGTAATCATTTTTATAAAGAGAAGCCTTATTTGACAATCCGTCAACAGGATAGCGAAAAAGGAGCATCAAAAGAACTATTTAGACTAAATGATAAAGATGTCTTCATTGAAGAGGATTGCTGGATAGGTAAAAATGTTTTCATTGCACCAGGCGTTTATGTAGGAAGAGGGGCGATAATAGGAACGAATAGTATTGTTAAAAGTGATATTGAACCGTACACTGTTAATGTAGGTACACCGTTAATGAAGGTTAAGGATAGGCTGCATTTTCAACCTAAAGAAGAAATATCAGCATTTATTCCAGAGAATCTGCCCTATTTCTATCGTGGTTTTAAACACTATGTTCCCCATCACAATATTTTGGATGTTATAATTGATGATTGTGGCATTTGTAGTGAGAATAAATCTATAGCTCTTTTGAAGAACTTTTCTTGGAATTATATATGTATTGATGGATTTTCGATTAATGGGGGATATCTTAGAATATTTATCGATGGTATATTATATATCGAGCAATTGTGTGTATCAAAAAATGAATTTAAGATTAAAATAGATAAAAATTTGATCCTTAATTCTTACAATAGTGATTTGTATTCTTTTTTGCCTAATATGTTAAAAGAATACCTTTGTGTACAATTTGACTTTGAGTCAACTAGCAATAAAAAATATAATTTCTCAATTTCTAATATTTCAATTTTATGAAAATAGGCTTAGTTAGTGTTTTAAAAAGAATTAAACATAAATTACTATTCGATAGAGAATATAAAAAGTTTCTAAATACAGGGAAGAATTCAAACCGAGGATATAATTCTTTTAGACAGGTTTTTATTTATTCTAAGGGTAGGAATAATGATAAACTATCTTTAAACATTAACAAAAAAATTGGTAAGTATAATGACATTGAAAGTAATGGAGTCTTAGGCGCTCTGTCTCGAGAAAAGCTTTTGGATATGACATCAAAGATGAAGGAAGACGGATTTTTTTTGTTTGATGTAGCTCTTTCTGAAAAAGTAGTTAATTCGATATTAGATTATGCCATAAAAACTCCAATATCTTTTTTGGATGTTAATAGTAATATACAAAAGTATTCTAGTGAAAAGACATTATTTAATGAGTTGGTTCCTATCTCTCCCCGATATGAATTAAATAGTAATGAAATTTATGGCTGCGAAGAACTACAAAAATTAATTTATGATCAGTCGTTGCTAGCTTTTGCACAAGATTATCTTGGGTGTAAACCTATTTTAGATTTGGTTGCTTGTTGGTGGAGTGCGCCTTTTGAGGGGAAAGGTAAAAGTGCAGCAGCTCAAATGTATCATTTCGATTTAGACAGAATTAAATTCATGAAGTTTTTTTTCTACCTAACAGATGTTGATACAAATACTGGTCCACACTGCTATGTTAAAAGTTCACATGGTGTTCTTCCCAATGAAATAAATAGAGACGGCAGATTTGAAGACAGCGAATTAAGTGAGGTTTATGGCAAAGAGAATTTACTAGAGCTTTGCGGAAAAAAGGGATCTATCATTGCAGTTGATACTAGAGGGTTTCATAAAGGAAAAGATTTGTTGAAAGGCAAAAGATTATTGTTTCAAATTCAATTTACAAATAGCTTATTTGGACAATCTTATACTCCTATTAATGAAAGTCTAATCAATCCACAGCACTTGGAGATTATTAATAAATATAATTATTCATATAAAAACATCTTTGCGGCAAATCACTAAAGGTCTTGCCCTTGTAAACAATGTCAAAAGAGAAAGCAATTAAATCGATACTGATTTACACTATTCTTCCTAAGTTACCTTTAGTTTTAAATCTATTGTTTCTGCCATTATTATCTCCATTTTTGACATTGTCTGATTACGGAATTCAGGGATTAGTATTGGCATATGTAAACGTCTTTCAAATGCTTATTCTTTTAGGGCAAAACGTTTACATTCAAAACGCATACTTTGAGTACAAGAGTAACTATTTTCTAATTTGGCAACGTTGTTTTGGCTTAATGACAACCTCTGGGATCATCGCAAGTGTTTTAATGGGGTTGATTATTTATTTTCTTTTAAATGAAACTATTGGAGTTTATTGGCCTATTGTAATTATATGTTCGGGTCTTTTTTTGATCACATCGCCAATCAATGAAATAGTAGTTACATATTGCGTATTAAAGGAACAACCATTACTACTCGCTTTGTCCTCAGTATTAGGAGGTATTTTAACGCTGCTTATCTCCTTTATTGCTATTAAGTATCTACGATTGGGATATCTGGGCTGGGTATTAGGGATGCCTGTAAATAGTTTATTTTTGTATATATTTTACTTTCGTAAAATTATAATAAAGGAAAAGATTTATCCAAATATGAAACTTAGGAATAACTTCTTAAGGGTTGCGTTAAGGATCGGCTTGCCATTAGTTCCCCATCAAATGTCGCTCTTTATCATGAATGCTTCTGACCGTTTGCTACTTCCCTTTTTTGGCGTTGGAATAAAGGCTATTGGTTATTATAGTCAAGGTTATAATATGGGCTCAAATGGTACTATAGTGTATAATGGCATTTTTCAAGCTCTCTCTAAGAGTTTGCAGGAGGCATTTAGGGGCAATCAAGAATATCATAAGCTTTATATTAAAAAAATTATGTCATTAGTTCCATTGGGATTGTCAATATGTTTTTTTATAGCTAGTCTTTGGTGCAGAGAAGGCTTCTATATTTTATTTCAAAAAGAGGAACTTAAGCAGTCCTATCCAATAGCAATCATTACTCTTTGCTCGTTAATGTACTATCCAATTTATACTTTTTTTACTTATCCCTTAAGTATTCAAAATAAAACCTTTTCCGTTAGCAAAATATCCCTTGTTGCCGCAGGTTTTAATATTATAGCTAATATTATTTTAATACCTTATTTTGGAATTTGGGCAGCAGCGGGAACTACTTATTTCTGTGCTGTAATATTTGGTTTTGTTGGTTTATTAAATAAGGAAAATAAGCTTTTTTTAAACAAATATCTGGATATTTCTAAATTCTGTATTTGGATGTTCATCGTCAATGCATCATTCTTCGTGATATCGTATTTATTAAAAGATAGCTCGATATATATAAAAATACCGGTTACCATGTTAATAATGGCGGTATATCTAGTTTTTATGAAAAAACAAATAAACAAAGGCAATGAAATATCTAATTTATAGTGTATATTCTGCAACCCCTCATTTTGAAACAGAGTTAGAAATTTCCCAAACGTTAATTGACGAGGGACATGATGTCTATTTTTTGAAATGCAATTCAGAATTGGACACATGTAAAATTAATCCGGATCATGATTTGATTAAATGTTGGATATGCCAGTCCAAATTAAATGAGGGATTTAAATGTATAAATATTCCTAAAGAAAATATTCTAGTACTTCCAAAATATGAGAATTTAGAATATGCAATTCCTAAATATGATACAATCAGTGAATTAAAAGAAGTTGAATATAAGGGTAGCGATGTTGGCTTGGCAGTAGCATCTTCTTTAATCACATCTTTGCGTGACAATCAGTTCGATGTGAAATTACATGATGATATTATAAACCGAGGTTTGCTAACAGCTATGAAGGTACACGATGGATGTGAGGAAATACTTGAAAGAATTAAGCCAGATGCAGTTATTATTTTTAATGGAAGGTTTCTTGAAATTAAGCCATTGATGCGTCTGTGTGAAAAAAGAGGTATTGATTATTATACTCATGAAAGAGGGGGGGGGAATTCACTATATTCATATAGAAAAAATACTACTCCTCATGCATTAAACTCACTGATAAATGAAATAGATATTTATTGGGGAAAAAATGACGAATCCAAAATAGATAAGGGCGAACTTTTTTTTAAGGAAAGAAGAGATGGAGTTGTTCAATCCTGGGTTTCTTTTACTGAAAATCAAAGAAAAAATACGCTGCCATCGAACTTTGACAATACAAAAATTAATATCGGTATTTTTAATTCATCTATGGATGAATATGAATCAATACCAGATTTTACAAATTTAATTTATAAAGATGACAATGAAGCTGTAGAAAGACTGTGTGAAGCTTTCGAAGGTCTTTCTGAGTATCATCTTTATTTAAGAGTTCATCCTAATCTAAAAGGTCTTGATAATTACCAGACAAAAGCAATAACAAGGATCGCAGATAAATTTAAAAATTTAACCGTAATACCCGCCGAAGACGTAGTAGATACTTATGCTTTAATAGAAGCGGTTGATAAAGTTGTAACTTTTAATTCAACAATTGGTGTTGAAGCCCTGTATTGGGGAACCCCGTCAATTTTATTGGGGAGGGCAGTATATGAAAAGATTGAAGGCATCATAGTCCCAAGCAATCATGAAGAGGCCATTGGTATATTAAAGAAAAAATTGCCGTCTCCGAGTAAAGATGGTGCAATTAAATATGGTTATTGGTGCTTGAATTTTGGCATTCCATACAAATATTTTGTTCCGGAGTCGCTATTTAGTGGTAAATTTAAAAATAAACATTTAAAAGGAAGTTTAGCTTTTAGGTTGATAGATAAATTAAATTTTTTTTGATAAATACATGAATGCAAATTCGAACTTAATACTTTTCTACATATTATGCAAGTAGCTTTTGAAGTTAATTATGTTTGTGAAATTCCAGTTGTTCTGATAGCTTTTAATAGGCCCAGAGAAACAAAGGAAACGCTGTTGGCAATTAGAAAAGTAAAGCCTAAAAAAATTTATTTTGTTTCAGATGGTGCAAGAGAAAATGTGAAGAATGAAAAAAAAATAGTTGAAGAATGCAGAAACTTAGTTAGTCTAATTGACTGGGATTGTACCTTGATTAAAATTTTTAGCGATGAAAATTTGGGATGTATGAGAAGGATTGTTACTGGATTATCGGACATTTTTGACTTGGAAGAACGTGCTATAATTATAGAGGATGACTGCATGCCTACTATCGATTTCTTTAAATTTATGGAATGGGGGCTTGATTATTTTGAAAACAATTCAAGTGTTGGAATGATTTCCGGCTCAAATCTGATTTGCCATAAACACCAAATCGCATTTCGAAATGGCTTTTCAAATTACATAAATATTTGGGGATGGGCTACTTGGAGTCGAATTTGGAAAATGCACAATCCATATCTGACATTAAAAGATATTAAGTTAAATTTCACAAATAATGTTAAGCATTTATCTTATAAATGGTGGGAAAAAGTTTATTGGAGGGAATTATTTAGACTGACGGTTTACTCAGGTAGCACTTGGGACTTTCAATTGCAATACACTTTTTTTAATAAAAAGATGATGTCTGTTTATCCCAATAGAAATTTAATTTATAATATAGGGTTTGCCGGTAATGGGACACATACAAATTTTGGAGTTCCTCGTTATATTGAGCAAACAAAACCAGATGATAATTTTAATTTTGCTGAGTTGGAAATCGATGATACGGAGGAAGTATCAATTGAAAGAGACAGATTGATCAGTAAAGAAATATGGAGTATGGATATTCTAACAGCTATAAGGTTGAAGATCATGAATTTCTTAAGAATAAATTTTTAATATGTTTTATTCGAAATTAATATTCTTTTTCTATTTATTTCTGACTGTTTTAGCTATAATATGCCCAGTAAAAATAACCTTTTTTGAGTTTTTGCCAGGGATCGGTTTAATGTGGCTTCTCTACTTCATTTTCAACTTAGGTACTAAGTTAAAAGTAAAGAAATTGTCGAGCGAATTGTATATTCTTGATGGAGAAGGCAAATTTAACACAGGAGCTATTTTTTTCGCAATTTTACATGTAGTCTTTTATCCAATTTACATTAAATTTTATACCGGATCTAGCGTTTTAAATATCATAAATGCATTGAATAATGGTATGTCAACATACGCGATGTATCAAGAGAATTTTAAGAATGCAAATCTCAACCAATTAAGTTTGTCAAAGTTACCGTTGATTTTTGGACATGGAATACTCAAATTTTTTTTCATTTTTACAGTATTTAGAATTGTAGTTTTTAAGAAAAAAATACTTAAGCATGAATTTCTTTGCATGTTTATTATGATAATGGTATCATTGTTTGTTGGAATATCAAGAGGGACGTCTTTCGAGCTATTTGAAATCGTATTATTATTTTTATTTGCTTACTCAGCCAGGAGAATTTTTTTTGGATATTCGAAACTATTTTCTTCAAAAACAATCATTATAATTTCTCTTGTTTTTATTGGTGTTTCTGGTTTTTTCGCGCACAATATTAACGTGAGAATGGGGGAGGAATTCAGTTTTTTTGAAGTTGACAATTTTGATAAGACATCATTTGTTTACCAAATTTCAAAACCTTTGTCTTTAATCTTGTTTTCTTTAAATGATTATTTTCTCTTCGGTCTTTATTTTAATTCAACTGTATTTACAAGATTATGGTTTGCTTCAGTTGAAGGATTTTTATCGTTTTTGATACCGAGTGGTTTTGACTTATTTAAATTTGATACCAATTTGAGGACTTATGTTAATAGATTTATCGAAGTGAAATCTAATTGGGAGCCAGATTCCAGTGTTTATATCCTTAAATTTGGAATAATTATAACTCTTTTTATGATTTTTTTTATAGGTTTTTTTTCTAAGTATCTGTATAGTAGGATATTTAATAATATTTCTGCCTTGATTTTATTGTTTTATATTTTTTATTTTTTTATTTCTTTGCCTGTCGGGAATTTTATTACTGTTTCCAGTGCAAGTCAAATTTCGATATTTATAGCTTTATTGACCTTAAGAAATAATTTTTTCGGCAGGTGGTTAAACGAAAAAGTTAGATGAAAGTCCTAGTAGTATCCCATAGCAGTTTTTCTAAAATTTATAATAATGGTAAGACGCTTGCTTCGATTTTCGCCGGTTTTCCTAAAGAAGATTTGGCCCAAATATATTTTACTGAAAACATGCATCCTGATTTCGATTTTTGTAATGATTATTTTAAAATTACCGATGTGGATGTTTTAAAAAGTTTGATGAAAGGTGGAGCTGACTGCGGTGAGATTTTATTTCCAAGCGAAGAGTATAATATAAATGCCACTAATGTATCGAAAGGTTCAAGGTTGTTCAGAATGGCAAAATCAAGAGTTGATCATCTAGTTTTATTTAGAGATCTGCTTTGGGGGTTTAATGTTTGGAAATCTAAATCTCTCATGAACTGGATTAAGTCAATTAGGCCTGATGTTGTTTTTTATGTTGGGGGTAATTTTGGTTTTTCGCATGATGTTGCATTTTTTTTGTCAAAAACAAATCAAATTCCCCTTGTTTCATATTTTACTGACGATTATCTATTATATCCTAAAACCAAAAATTTATTCGATGGTATTCAAAGAATACGAATGAAGAAATTTTACAAGAGAACGGTAAATGAGGCAGTACTAAGATTTGCAATTGGAGATGTCATGTCAGATGAATATTCAGCTTTTTTTGGTGAAAAATTCTATTCTTTAATGAATTCTATAGCACTTGAAGATTATGTATCTTATCAAGAAGGACATGAAATTATTTTTTCCTATTTTGGCGGACTTCACTTAAATAGATGGCATATGTTAATTAAATTGGCTCATTCATTGCCAACGGGATCTATAGACGTGTATTCGACAGATCAACCTGATGATGAAATTTTATCTGAGTTCGGTAAAGCAAACATAAATTTTAAAGGTGCCGTTGAGGGTTTAAATTTAAAAAATGCAATCCTACAAAGTGATGTATTACTGCATGTTGAAAGTGATGATGCATATAATCGAACTTTGACAAAGCTATCTGTTTCGACAAAAATTCCGGAATATCTAATGTCTGGAAGGATGGTGCTCGGTTTCGGACCAATAGAAGTCGCGTCTATGAGAATTCTTTCAGATAATAACATTGGTGTCGTAATCTCAAGTTCAATTTCAAAAGATTCTTTGAAAACTGAACTTTTTAAAATTACTTCGGACTTTCATTTGCGTAGAAGTA
This sequence comes from uncultured Sphingobacteriaceae bacterium, assembly GCA_963795585.1. Taxonomy (GTDB): domain Bacteria; phylum Bacteroidota; class Bacteroidia; order Sphingobacteriales; family Sphingobacteriaceae; genus Pedobacter. Next base: position 195,753 of record CAWCIO010000015.1, read on the forward strand.
TGGGGCTAAGGGGCTATAATTTTGCTATTAATAATTTTGACAATAAAGTCATATCCAATAAATTTAAAAACAGAATATTAAGCTTAATAAAAAATCATGAAAATACATAACAAGATACTTTTGATTACGGGTGGTACAGGTTCTTTTGGGTCGGCCGTTCTAAATCGTTTTCTGCATACCGATCATTTTAGCGAAATTCGAATCTTTTCTAGAGATGAGAAAAAGCAAGATGACATGCGAAATCAGCTTAGAAGTGATAAGCTGAAATTTTATATAGGTGATGTGAGAGACGTTCATAGTATTGAGCGTGCAATGCACGGAGTGGATTACGTATTTCATGCAGCTGCCCTCAAACAAGTTCCCTCGTGTGAGTTTTTTCCTATTGAGGCCACCAAAACCAATGTTTTCGGAACTCAAAATGTGATTTCAGCAGCAATAGCTAATAAGGTTAATAAGGTTATTTGCTTGAGTACAGACAAAGCTGCATATCCAATTAATGCAATGGGGATCTCAAAAGCTTTGATGGAGAAGGTTGCAATTGCAGCGTCTAGAGAATCTACAGAAACTACTGTTTGCCTCACCCGTTATGGAAATGTTATGGCTTCAAGAGGTTCAGTCATTCCATTATTTCTTAAACAGATTCAGGCAGGATCTGCATTAACCATTACTGATCCTAACATGACCCGCTTTTTAATGTCTTTGGAAGATGCCGTCGACTTGGTTCTATTCGCATTTGAACATGGTAATCCTGGTGACTTGTTTGTTAATAAAGCGCCAGCAGGAACTATTGGAGATCTAGCTCAGGCTTTAAAGGAATTGTGTAACGCTGACAATGAAATTAAAGTTATTGGAACTAGACATGGGGAGAAATTGTATGAGACGTTGTGTACCAGAGAGGAGATGGTGAAAGCAGAAGATATGGGTGAATTTTATCGTATACCTGCAGACAACCGTGATTTGAATTATGCCCAATATTTTTCTGAAGGAGAAACAGATGTTTCTAAAATTGAGGACTATCATTCCCATAATACCGAACAGCAAGGTGTTGAAGGGATGAAAAGATTGTTGTCTGGTTTGCCGTTGATAAAAAAAGAAGTTTTCGGAGATTTGTCTGCAATTCAATACCCTGGATAAATGTTGGAAAAAATTGAAATAATTCAAGGCGGGAGGCACCAAGACGGCCGCGGAATGCTGGATTATGTAAATGGGTTTGATATGTCTTTGGTCAAAAGAATGTATCTCATTACTCATCCTGATCCGAATATAAAAAGAGGATGGAGAGCACATAAATTAGAGCAGCGATGGTTTTATGTATTGGAAGGAAGTTTTGAAATTAGCCTTGTTAAAATAGATGACTGGTTGAAGCCCTCTAAAGATTTAAGTTTGGAAACTTATACGTTATCTGGAGAGAATCCGCAAATTATCCATGTTCCACAAGGATATGCGAGCGGTTTCAAAGCTTTGAAAATGGATTCAAAATTTATTGTTTATGCGGATGCGCTAATCGAACACGCAAAAGACGATGATTATCAATATCCTGTAGACTATTTTAGTAATTGGATTTAATGAGAATATGAATATTATAAAAGTAGGCATAACAGGGCAAAAAGGATTTGTTGGTCAACACCTTTACAATACGCTTGCTCTTTTTCCTGATCAATACCAGTTAATTAATTTTGAGAAGGCTTTTTTTGAGGAACAAACATTGCTGGAAAATTTTGTTTCGCAATGTGATGTAATCGTACACCTTGCAGCTTTAAACCGACATCACGATCCTCAGGTTATTTACAATACAAATATCGATCTCATCCGTAAATTGGAATCAGCGCTTGAGGCGACATCAAGTACCGCTCACGTTATCTTTTCATCATCATCTCAGGAAGAAAAGGATAATCTCTATGGTAAAAGCAAGAAAAAGGGGCGGGAAATATTGTCTCGGTGGGCCGGAAGGTCTGGAGGGAAGTTTACAGGAATGATTATACCGAATGTATTTGGCCCATTTGGAAATCCTTATTATAACTCATTTATTGCAACCTTTTCTCATCAACTCACTCATGATGAGCAGCCAAATATTGAGATTGATGGTGAAGTAAAATTAATTTATGTGGGCGATTTAATTCGTGTCTTAGTCGGTGAAATCGAAGTTGGAACCGGGCTTGATGAACTGGTAGTACCACATACTGATCAAAAGAAGGTGTCTGAAATTCTTAATTTATTAAAGCAGTATAGGGATCAATATTTCATTAATGGTTTTTTTCCTGAACTTGCAGATGGATTTGAATTGAATCTTTTCAATACATTTAGATCTTACATCGATATAAAGAAATACTTTCCTGTAAAATTGGTAAAGCATACGGATCCTAGAGGTGCATTTGTTGAAGTAGTGAGGTTAAATATTGGAGGTCAGATATCATTTTCCACTACTGTGCCCGGTATAACCAGAGGTAACCATTATCATACCCGGAAGATAGAACGTTTTGCAGTGATCAAAGGTCAGGCTTTAATTCAATTGCGGAAGATCGGGACTGATGAGTTATTTGAATTCTACCTTGATGGGAACGAGCCGGCTTATGTAGATATGCCAATATGGTATACGCATAATATTAAAAATATTGGGGAAGAAGAACTGTATACAAATTTCTGGATCAATGAATTTTATGATGCTAATGATCCAGATACATATTTTGAAAAAGTTTAGATAATGAAAGAGAAATTGAAAGTAATGACTGTGGTCGGAACAAGACCGGAGATCATCAGATTAGCCAGGGTAATGGCTGCATTAGATGCTTCTGAAGCAATTGACCACATCATTGTGCATACTGGTCAAAATTACGACTATGAATTAAATCAGATATTTTTCGATGATCTTGCTATACGTAAACCAGATTTCTTTTTGGATGCGGCAGGTAAAACGGCTACTGAAACCGTAGGACAAATTTTAATTAAAATAGATCCTTTATTGGAATCCGAAAAACCAGATGCATTTTTGGTATTAGGGGATACAAATTCATGTTTATGTGCCATACCGGCTAAGAAGAGACATATTCCAATATTTCACATGGAGGCAGGAAATCGCTGTTTTGATCAAAGGGTTCCGGAAGAAACCAATAGGAAAATTGTAGATCATGTCTCGGATATTAATCTAACATACAGTGATATAGCTAGAGAATATTTATTGCGAGAGGGACTCCCTGCCGATCGTATTATTAAAACAGGATCTCCAATGTTTGAAGTGCTAAATCATTATATGCCGCAGATAGAGGCATCGGATATTTTAAACCGTCTAAGTTTGAAGGAACAGAAGTACTTTGTAGTTTCCTCGCATAGAGAAGAAAACATCAGCAGTGAGAAGAATTTCACAAACCTGATGAAGAGTTTAAATCTGATCGCTGAGCATTTCAAATATCCAATCATTGTTAGTACCCATCCTCGTACTAAAAATATGATTGAGACGAAGAAAATAGAGATGAGGCCGGAAGTGCAATTTTTAAAACCTATGGGATTTAATGATTACAACGCATTGCAGATGCGGTCTTTTGCCGTTCTGTCTGATAGCGGCACGATTTCGGAAGAGTCCTCGACGCTTAATTTTCCAGCATTAAACTTGCGTGATGCGCATGAGCGTCCGGAAGCTATGGAAGAGGCCTCTGTGATGATGGTGGGTATGAATCCGGAGCGTATTATGCAAGGACTAATTCAGATAGGATATCAGAAGAGAGGTAATGAAAGAAATTTTAGACGTGTTGCAGATTATTCAATGCCAAATGTTTCCGATAAAATGGTGCGTATTATCATAAGTTACGTAGATTATATCAAACGGGTAGTTTGGAGTGAACAATAATAGATGACTAGAAATAAAATTCTTATACATTCAATTGTTTTCAGCCCTGATGGAGTTTCTACTGCTTACTTGTACAATGACATTGCGCTAAAATTTAAAGCCAGTGGTTATGATGTAGTAGTATTGACCACAACTCCGCATTACAACGTCTTAAAGGACAGATTAGCCGAACAGCCCCTGTCAAGAAGATGGGGCGGACTCTTTTATGAAAGTGAATTTAATGGAATTCAGGTGCTTCATGTACCGCAGAAGAAATTTAAAAGTGCTTTTCTTAGAATTATAGGTTTTGTATACTGGCATATTCTATCTTTTTTATTGGGGTTGTTTCAGTCAAAAATTTCAATTATCCTGTCGCCTTCGCCTCCGCTAACGATAGGCTTAATAAATGTTGTTCTTGGAAAATTAAAAGGTGCAAAGGTCATTTATAATGTGCAGGAAATTTACCCCGATTTCCTGGTCAATCAAGGTGGCTTGAAGTTTAAGCCGATAATCGCTTTGTTAAAGCATCTAGAATCTTTAGTCTATAACTGTTCAAATGCGGTGACAACAATTGATTCGGTTTTTTATCAAACCATTGTTTCTCGATTTAAAAGACCAGAAAAATTAACAATCATTCCTAATTTTGTCGATACTGAATTATTTCGTCCCATAGCTGCTAAATCTATTGAATTAAATAGAAGCGTTTTTCCGGTTAAAAATGACGTCTTGAAATTGATGTATGCAGGTAATATAGGGCATGCTCAAGATTGGGAGCCTTTGTTGTGTGTCGCGAAAAATGTGATAAATGAGAGAATCGAATTTTGGGTTATCGGCGAAGGTATCATGAAAGAATATCTTGAATCTCAAATCAAGATGCATAATCTGCATAACATACATTTAGTCCCTTATCAGGACCGTAAGCAAATGCCGTCGTTGATTGCTTATGCGGATTTACATTTTATTTTTATGTCGCCTGAGATGGAAGGGCAAGGCTTTCCATCTAAAGTGTATACTATTATGGCTTGTGCTAAGCCTCTATTGGTGATCTCAGGTAAAAATACACCTATACATAATTTTCTTGAACCTTTAAAGTGTGCCTTTTTAGTTGATAATACCAATTTCGAAGAGAAATGTGGGTTAATTCAAGACTTCCTTTTCCAATCGTTGGACAAGCTGGAGCTCGTTAAAATGGGGCAGAATGGTTATAGTGCTATAGAAAAAGAATATTCCAAAGACGTGGTATCTCAGCGTTATGTTGATTTGTCCAATAATATAATAGCTGGCAATGTATAAGATAGGAATAACTGGAGCAACAGGATTCGTCGGTTCTAACTTAGTCGATTTCTTGGAATCATTATCATTTCTAACAAAGGCAATTGGTCGTGCTGAGTTAGCTAATGGAAAAGATATTGACTTACCTTTTGATGTTGTTATTCATCTGGCAGGTAAGGCACATGACTTAAAAAGAGCATCGGATCCTGCTTCCTATTATGAGGTAAATTTCGAGTTGACCAAAAAGTTGTTTGACGCATTCCTAATTTCCAAAGCGACCAAATTTATTTTTGTAAGTTCAGTAAAAGCGTCTGCAGATACATTAGATGGAATCTTAACAGAGGAAGAAGCCCCTAATCCGCAAACTGACTATGGGAAATCAAAATTGATGGCAGAAGAATATATACTTAGTCAAAAACTTCCCTCAGGGAAATCATTTTATATTCTTAGGCCGTGTATGATACACGGACCCGGGAATAAGGGTAATCTAAATTTATTATATAATGTAGTTAAGAGGGGAATACCGTATCCTTTAGCGGCATTTGACAATAGCCGTTCTTTTTTATCTATTGATAATTTAAATTTTGTTATAGAGACCCTAATTGTAAATGATTCGGTTCTGTCTGGAGTGTATAATCTTGCGGATGACGAACCCTTATCTACGACTGAAGTAATTACTTTGATTACACAAGTTGATGAAAAATCCCCTAAATTATGGAGAATTAGACCTTCCTTCATTAGGGCTGTTGCGAAGATAGGTGACTGGCTTCGCTTGCCCTTAAACTCTGAAAGGCTTAAGAAGTTAACAGAAAGCTATATTGTAAGCAATGATAAGATAAAAAGCGCTTTAAATATAGCCCATCTCCCTGTCACCTCAAAAATGGGCTTATTACGAACCATACTTAGTTTCAAATCCAGATAAAGTAAATGTTTTATATAATAACGGTTTTAGGCTTATTCGCAGCAATGTTCGTTTATTTTCGTATTGCTGATAAATATAATATTATTGATAAACCTAATGAAAGAAGTTCACATTCAGAAATCACAATACGTGGTGGTGGTATTATATTTCTTGTCGCCGCAATAGTTGTTGTAATGTTGCATCCTGAATATTGGATCTTCGTACTCGGAATGTTAACTATAGGTGTCATTAGTTTTTTAGATGATAGGATTACACTTTCTAACAAAATCAGACTTTTTGTTCATTTGATAGCGGTTACTTTATTGTTTTTGTCATTAAATATCTTCCAACTTTTTCCGATCTACATCACGGTGTTTTTGTATGTATTTGTTATAGGTACGATTAATGCGTATAATTTTATGGATGGAATAAATGGGATCACTGGTATCTACAGTTTGGTGGTTCTTGGAGGATTGCAGTATGTGAACTTCTATTTAGCTAGATTTGTTGAATCGGATTTAATCTGGTTACCAATCCTCTCGATATTGGTTTTTTTGTATTTCAACTTCAGGAAGAGAGCAAAATGTTTTGCAGGTGACGTCGGCAGTATCACAATTGCTTTTTGGATCCTGTTTCTACTGGTAAAATTGATCATTCAGACTGAAAATTACAGTTACATATTATTTCTGGCAGTTTATGGTATAGATGCGGTATTGACTATAGCTCATAGAATACTCTTGAAGCAAAATATATTTGATGCACATCGTTTACATTTTTATCAGATATTGGCTAATGAGCAAAAACAAAATCATTTGTTGATTTCATCGATTTATGGTCTTTTGCAACTATTTATAATTGGTATTATAGTTAAATCTTCTTTAGGATTTGTACCTATATTTCTGGTCATTGTAATCCCTCTATCATTCATTTATATCTTTTTTAAACCAAAACTGATGAAAGCCAAAGCTTAAGTTTTTTCTTTGGTTCAATTATTGTTACTTTTGGTCTACGAGCAGAAACTCCTATGTTTACAAAAGTACAAATCGTATCACGCTGGGTTATTTTCACGATAGACATTGGTCTTAGTGTTCTCGCTTTGCTGTTTGCGGTCGTACTTCAGCACAACTTTCATCTCAGTGAGATTGATTTTGTTACTTTCTATAAGTCTGTTTTATTACTTGTGGTGGTAAATTCACTTGTCTTTAGTAGCGTCAAAAGTTATGCGGGTATTGTAAGATACACTTCTGCACAAGATTCGTTTCGGATTTTATTTGCGGTGATCTTAAGCTCCCTATTGATGTTTTTTGCTCATGCTGTGGGTGTTGTGATTTCCCATGAGCACGTAATCAGTAATGTCGCAATCATTATCTCTACCCTTTTCTCTTTTCTTTTTCTGATCACCTACCGAATAATGGTCAAGTATTTCTTCATGTATTTGAAAAATGCAAGCTTGGACAAAATTCGCGTGATTATTTATGGAGCAGGTGAAGCTGGACTAGCCACCAAACGTACTTTCGATCATGATGCTAAAGTCAATAAAACTATTATAGCTTTTGTTGACGATGATATCCGGAAAGTGGGGAAAACTATTGATGGAGTTAAAATCTTGGATGCCGGAAGGTTAGAGTATTTAATTGTAGAGCATGAAGTGGATGAAATTATCTTTGCTTCCTATACCATTCCTTTGGAACGTAAAAACGACATCGTTGATATCTGTTTAGACCACGACGTAAAGGTGTTAAATATCCCTTCCCCAGATGTATGGGCAAAAGGTGATGTAACTACCGCACAGATCCAAAACATTAATATTGAAGATTTACTCAACCGTAAGACCATTCAGATTGACATTGATGGAATTCAAAAGCAACTAAAGGGCAAAAGAATTTTGATTACTGGTGCTGCGGGCTCCATTGGAAGTGAAATCGTTAGGCAACTCATGAAGTTTGAAACAGGGCTGATCATTCTTTGCGACCAAAGCGAAACGGCATTACACGATATTTATTTGGAACTTGGAGAAACGAACTCTAATACCAATTTCCATGCCTTCATTGGTGATGTAAGAGACGAAAAACGAATGCAACATCTTTTTGATACTTATAAACCGCATTACGTTTACCACGCAGCTGCCTATAAACATGTTCCTTTGATGGAAGATAATGCCGCAGAAGCAATTAAAACGAACGTGATGGGCACTAAGACCATCGCTGACCTTTCGGTAAAGCATGGCGTGCAAAAATTCGTGATGATCTCGACAGACAAAGCGGTAAACCCAACTAATGTAATGGGAGCCTCTAAGCGTATTGCAGAGATCTATGTACAGTCTTTGAATAATTCCCTCAATAAGCCTGATGCGATTTATACCAATGGGCTAAGTTATCTAAATGAAGGCAACGTAAAGCCGATCACCCGGTTCATCACCACCCGTTTCGGAAATGTACTTGGTTCTAATGGCTCTGTTATCCCACGTTTCAAACAACAGATTGAGAAGGGTGGCCCTGTAACGGTTACCCATCCTGAAATTACACGATATTTCATGACTATACCAGAGGCATGCCGGTTGGTCCTGGAAGCTGGATGTATGGGCAAAGGTGGAGAGATCTTCATCTTTGATATGGGTAAATCCGTGAAGATCGTTGAATTGGCCAAAAAAATGATCAGGCTTGCCGGATTAGTTCCTAATCAGGATATCAAGATCTCTTATTCTGGGTTACGCCCGGGCGAGAAGTTATTTGAGGAGCTGCTGAACGATAGCGAAAATACCATGCCTACCCACCATGAAAAGATCATGATCGGACAGGTTCGTGAATATGTATTCAATGAGATAGAAGCACAGATTTACGAGTTGTTGCGCATGGCAGTACAACACAACAACAGGCAGGTCGTCAAACAAATGAAAGTCATCGTACCTGAATTCCTCAGTAAAAACTCTGTATTTGAAGAACTGGATCCTCAGGTACAAGAACAAGAAAACCTTTAATACACTTTATGAGAGCATTCCTAACTTTGGGGATTCTTGCTATAGCGCTCAGTTGCGCGAAAGCACAGACTTCCAATGTCAATATTCCATATTCTTATCAGTTCTATCAAAAGCTCAATAAATCTGTATATGACGTCAACGGGCGCATGCACTCTTCTATCAAGGGCTTTTATTCTGATGATCCGGTGCTTAAAGCCAGGTATGATAGCCTGATGAATGCAGGAGTAGATTCTTTAAACCGACGTTCATGGGTACGAAGGAAATTGACCCAGGAGCATTTGCTCAACTTCAAAGGAGAAGATTATACCGTATACGCAGATTTCCTTCCGGATTTTCAGATTGGACGCGAGTTTGACGAGAGTAAGACTACCTGGAAAAATACAAGGGGTGTCCAACTGGGGGGTACAATAGGAGAGAAGTTTTCTTTTTACACAAATGTTTTTGAGAACCAGGGGGTATTTGCGAAGTACATTACCGATTTCATTGACAGCAATAAAGTGGTGCCAAGTGAAATGTCGGGCAAGTTTGGCAATACGACTAAAGACTGGTCATATGCCACAGCATTGCTGTCTTATACGGCCAATAAGCACTTGAATATCGCTTTAGGTTATGATAAAAACTTTATAGGAGATGGTTACCGGTCGATGTTGCTATCTGATGTAGCAGCTAATTATTCTTTCTTAAGGGCCAGAGTGACACTTGGCAATGTCCAATACCAAACGATATTTGCCTATATGCTGGATCCCGGTGCGCCTAAACTAACTGCCGATCGCAGATTGGGCGATAGGGGCAAATGGGCAGCTATGCATTATCTGGACTGGAATGTAAATAATCGGTTATCTCTTGGCTTTTTTCAAGCGGTAACCTGGGCTGACGCACAACAGGAAGGTAAGCGTGGTTTTGATTTCAACTATGTGCATCCTTTTGTATTCCTAAGATCAGTTGAGGGAGCGAATGTAGATTCTCCCGACAAAATGCGCCTCGGCTTAAACGTAAAATACGAATTACTCGAGAAAACAGCTTTGTACGGACAATTCATGTTCGACGAGTTTACCGCTAAAGAGTTCTTTAGCAATAAAGGTTACTGGGCCAATAAGTGGGCTTTGCAAGTAGGCTTTAAAGGTTCTGACCTGTTCAAGGTAGAAGGGTTAAATTACCTCGCTGAATTTAATACTGCAAGACCTTATACTTACGCTCATTTTGACCGTGTTTCCAACTATGCAACAATGAATCAACCTTTGGCACATCCACTAGGAGCCAACTTTCGTGAAATGCTGGGTATTTTAAATTACAGCTATAAACGTTTCGATTTTCAAACGCAGTTGATGTATGCGCGCTATGGCTTGGATCCTGAGGGAATGAACTATGGCAAGAACATCTTCAAAAGCTATGAAACGAGGTCATTAGATTACGGTAGCAATGTAGGTCAAGGGATCAAAACCAATCTGTACTTTGTTGAGGCGAAAGCTTCTTATCTGCTCAATCCTAAATACAACATGCGCTTAGAGCTAGGTGGAGTATACAGAAGGGAGAACAATGAATTGACGGGCGCTAAAAATACCAGTCTGATCACTTTCGGATTAAGAAGTACGTTTAGAAACTTATATCAGGATTTTTAACGCTTAACCAATGCAGAGCAGGCTTCAACAGGACTAGTCGAATGAACGTCTCCACAGCTAGAAGTAGCGGGCAAAAGATATCTATTTTTGCTCTAAAGCTTTTAGAAGGCGTTCATACAAGGCTTCTTTTTCTGCGTGAAGCTTTTTGATTTCTTCCATGGTTTCCATGAGTTTATCTAAGGGGCTGAAAGTACAGCCATAATTCACGACTGGCCCCGAATTAACTACCGAACTATCATAGTTATTCTGGATGTTACTTATAGCTGTCTCTTCATCAAAATTGCGGATCGCTTCTTCAGGCACATTGAGAATCTTAGCAATTTCAGCCAGCAACTCATCTTCAATTTTCTCTTTAGACTCCAGTAAAGAAACTTTTTTTTGGCTCCAGTCGTCACCCAATGAGTAGGCTAAGGATTCTTGCTTGATCCCCATCATCTCTCTGAATCGTTTCACATTTCTGCCTTCATGAACTTTATTGGGATGTTTGCTGCTGGTACTCATAGTAGAATTGTTTGAATCAAAAATATACATTTTTTCAGTAAAGTTAGGACATCGCTTCCAGTTTTTCTGTGCATAGGAGATCGACCATTTTTACAAATGCACTAACCCTGTAGAGCAGCTTAGAGGCATCCTCAACGGCAATCTCACAGTCATCCTGATACCTGCTACTGGAATAGCTCTTTCTCAAGATCTGGAACAAACGTTCGTCTTCGGCATCGTTCCTGGTAAAGAACCTGGATACCGGAAGCGAGAACAAAGCACAGAAATCCAACAGACGGCTGAGGTTATGGATCTCACTGCGGAAATCAGCGAAAATCCTGAGCAACAGAATGGCGCTTTGCTCTACACATTGATGGAGCATGAAAACACCAATCAGCTCGTCATGAACCGCTATTGCATGCCGGGCGCTTTTCAAAAATCCATTGCTAAGCTTTAGGCATTTTTCGATCAGCTTTATTGCGTTCTGCCTGGCATCACTAGGATCATAGTCTTTATGTGTTATGGGTAAGATTTTGCCTTCCCTACTATATAACAATAGACCCTCTTGGATTAGGCTAATGAAAAACCTGCTGTTCTTTTCCAATGCAGTTAGGATATTCTCGATACCAAATACCAGGATATTGATTTTGCCTCCCTTGTAGTTCGCATTGGAATAGTCCTGTACTTCATGGTCGATTCTGGTATTGTGCTCCGTCACCATCAGCAGAAAATGCTGATTGGAGGATTCGGTGTGCTTTCTAAATAAGGTCTGCATTTCCTGACGAACACGTACAAATCCAAAACTATAGATGTGTAGGGCTTGGTACTTGTCGGCCAATTTGGTGATAAAAGGAGTTAAATCTGGATCATTGAAAGAGGGTATTCTAGTTGCCATAGCTTTTAAGATTAGAATGCTAAGCAACACTAATTTGCAGGAATAGGCTATTCCTGATTTGGATATGATATACTTTGAAATGAATATTTTTAGACTGCCGGTAATTTAAAGCAAAAATAAACTGCTCCATCTTTGCTGGATATGTCGAGCTCAGAGCCGTTGCTATTAATGTATTCCCTGCAGAGCTGCAATCCCAGGCCGGTGCCTTCATTTGTGAAAATTCCTGAAGTATCTGTTGTTTGGTTGTACAAGCAAACCTCAACCTCAGTTTTTGCCAACTTAATAGAACAACCCATCTCCTGACCTTTTTCTGTAAATTTTATAGCATTGTCGAACAGGTTGCGGAAAACCAGTTTTATCTGGTCCAGATCGGCATACACCATACCTGTATCTTCCAGTTCAAGCTTGGAAACAATGCCCTTCTCCTGAATCAAAGGCATATAGACAAGGATCAGTTCATCAATCAGCAGCTTTAGGTCGAAAGCAACTGGCGAAGTCTTGATCCCGTCCATCTGGCTCTTGGACCAATACAACAAATTATTCAGTGTATTGTGGATGGTTTCAATGTTCTTGCGGTTCTCATCCAGCAAGTATTTGATTTCATCAAGTGTAAGGGCATCCATATCCTTCAATGATAAAATACTCATTAAACTATTTAGAGGGCTTCTCAGGTCATGTGAGATGATGGAGAACAGCTTATTCTTTACTTCATTGGATGCCTTCAGTGCTACGACCTTCTTTTCATTCCTGATCATGGATTTATAGCGGTCACCCAGGGCAAAAGAAAGCAATAACAGTTCAATCGCTGAACCGATAGGGATGAGTTCGAAAGTATAGTCGCCGGTCGGTAATGTGCCCGTAGTGCTCAGTGTCACGATGATAATGGTTATGCCCATGGAAAACCAGGCTATGATGTAATACTTGGCGGCTTTGTGACCTCTTCTGTATAGGAGTAGTCCGGTACCCCAGAGCACCAGGGAGACCAGGATCGTCAGGTACCTGGAAATCTCGGCCGATACGGCCTTATAACCGAACAGACTGCTCAGGAACATAAGAATAGCAAAGCCGATCAGGATATTAAACACACCTAGTACTTTCGGCAGCTTTTGGTCCAGATTTAAAAATTTCCTGCAAAAGAGAATACCTGCAATAACAGAAATGCTCAAAAATATATGCGGATGCAGGTTAAGGGCAATTCTTATATTATCTCCAAGCATAAACACATATCCACGGAGGTAAAGGACCAGATAACCTGCAAGCGTAAGCACATACAAAGAATAATATAGGTAAGTGCGGTCTTTTATGCTGATGAATAGAAAAATGTTAAACAATAGCAGGGTGATCAGCATTCCTGCATAAATGTTTTCCAGCCTATCGCGTAGGGCCTGCCCAGCTATGATCTTGCTCGAGGTTGCCAATTTGATGGGCACCAACATATAGTTGTGGGTCTGTAGCCTTAAATATACTTTTGCAGGACTAGCTAGTAAAGCCGGGTCTGGAAGTTTAAAGCTAAAGTTATTGCTTATTGTAACGCCTTTATGTTGTTTTGCTATTGCACCAGAGGGTATGTGAAATGCTGTGCCATCTTTTTTCAGGATATAGCAATCAATACGTTCTATATTGGGAACATCCACTACCAGGGAAACATCTTCGAAAAAATCCTGCAGGTAGCTTATCTTAAGCCAGAAAGCGGATTTCGTATTGCCGAAATTTAGCACGTCCGATTGACCGGGTAAGAATTTTCCGGCGGCATCCAGTCTCATCACCTCCTGCATGTCCAGCACTGCAGATTTGTCTTCGTGATAACTGAGTTGACGGCCAATGTTCTGGTATGGTGTTTCTTCATTCAATTGAATCACCTGGGCAGATGCCAGCCTGCTGAGGAAAAGGAAAAGAAGGAGCGGGAGTGCTTTTATGCGCATACCATCAGCTTAGTGAATTCTTTTAAGGGGTATTTCGAACCAAAACTCTGAGCCTTCGTGCTCCTTACTGTTTACTCCAATCGTACCACCATGCCGCTTTACGATTTCTGCCGAGATATAAAGTCCCAGCCCTAAGCCTGAAATCATGGAATGGGCATCTTGTACCCTGAAGAAGCGGTCAAAAACATGATCGACTTTACTCTCAGGGATACCAATACCGAAATCTTTTACAGAGATGCGTACCTGCTCGCCCGACAGTCGCGTGTGTATAATTGCCGTTTTGTTGTTGGGTGAGTATTTGATCGCATTGGAAACAAAATTATGCAATACCTGCTCGATACGGTGCTTGTCGGCATAGATTTCCACATCATCTGCATGATCCGACAGGATTTCATGGTCGGCATCGGATACGATGTCATCTACAAACTGCTCGAGTACTTCTTTTATGTTGAACCGGCTGAAGTTAAACTGCATTTTGCCGGCCTGTATCTTTGTGACGTCCAGCAGGTCGCTCACCAATGAGGTCAGGTTGCCCAATTGCCTGTTTGCTTTTTCAATAAAACTGAGCATGGGATTTTCGCCTTCACTTTTCTGTGCCAGCCTCAAAGCGAGCTGTAAAAAGCCTTGTATGCTTGTAATCGGGGTTTTTAATTCATGACTCGCGATACTCATGAATTCATCCTTTCGCTGCATCAGTTCCTTGGTAGCTTGCTGTGCCTTGAGCAGGTCAGTTACCTCAAAACCAAAGAATGCGATGCCATCCACCAGGCCTTCATCTGAATACACAGGTGTCAGCACGTAGTCCAGCCAGTGCTCTGTGCGTTCTCCTGTATCAGGATCTGTACGCTGGTAATGGTGCGCCCTGCCTTCAAAAGCCTCGGCTTTACTTAATACACGTTTTTCGATATCACGGATGTTTGCATCTACATTAAAGAAATTGACCGTCTCTGAATCTCCCTTAGGTTCTACATTTCCATTAAACTCAATGAAGGCATTGTTCACAAATTCATATTTGAGTTCTGGACCTTTGCGGATGCTGATCAGTGCTGGTGCACTTTTGAAAATGCTATAGAATTCATCCTGCTGTTTCCTTACCCGCTGTTCTGCATCAATCAGCCTGGTGATGTCTACCATAGAACCAACCATGCGGTATGGGGTTTGGGAGTCGTCCAGCATAATTGTTCCCCTGTCGAGGATAATCGCATAGCTGCCGTCGGATTTTTTCAGCCGGTACTCCTCTGACCACTGCTTCTGGTTGGTGTTGATGGCCTTAAATACACTGTCTTTTACCCTGAGGGTATCGTCCGGGTGGATCTTTTCAAACCAGAAATTGATGTTGCTGCTATTTTCATCCAGCTGGTAGCCAAACATGGATGTAAAGTTGTCACTGCGCCACATTTCATTATTCACCATGTTCCAATCCCAAATGGTATCGTTCGTCGCTCTGGAAACCTGCTTAAACCGCTCTTCGCTTTCACTTAGTTCTTGTGTCCGTTCCTGGATTTTAATCTCCAGATCGGTATTCAGTTTTTTAAGTGATTCACGTACACCGATAAGTTCATTGTAATTTTTCTTCAGTTTTACGGCTGCACCTTTCTGGTCGGTATAGTCGGTTAGTGTAGCGGCAAAGCCGTCCGACATTTTTACGGCGACCATGCGGTACCAGCGTTCGTCTGCAGTTTTAAACTCGTGTTCGAGGGTACTGCCTTTCTCTACGGTATTGATGTATTTCTGGAACAGGTTGCCTTCTGTCAGTTCTGGAAGCTGTTTCACCAGCAATGCATTTTTGAGTTCTTCTTTGCTCTTATGCAGCATTTGTAGTGCGGCATCGTTATAGGAGATGCATTTAAAGTCAGTGATCAGATGTTCGTGGTTACGTACAGATGTAAATGCCAGGATACCATTTAAACTGGCATTAAATACGCCGGTGATCATGCTGTTGAGGTCGGCAATGTGTGAGACATCCACAAAGGTGATCACGACGCCATCTTTTTGCTTGTCTTTACGGATATAGGGCATGATGCGCATCAGGCTCTTATCGCCGGTTTTAAGGGTAACTTCTTTTTCTACAATATGTCCGGATAGCAAAACGGAACGGATATCAGCCGATAGGTTGTCGGTTTTGATGTTGTTGGAAATGTGGTCAATGGAGCGTCCAATGTCTGCATCAATAAGGTTGACCATGCTGATCGCCGCAGGGTTAAACTTGCGGATGTATAATCCTGTATCCAGGAAAATCTGACCTATATCTGTGCTCCTGAAGTAGTTGTCCAGGTCATCGTTCAGGTCCACCAGTTCCTTTATCTTGATCTGGTGTTCGGTATTTAGGGTATGCAGTTCTTCATTTAAGGACTGCAGTTCTTCATTGCTGGATTGGAGTTCCTCATTCGCAGAAAGCAGCTCTTCATTGGTAGACTGTAGTTCTTCGTTAGTGGTTTCCATTTCTTCAATGGCCAACTGAAGGTTATTCCTGGTCTCATTGAGTTCAGCTTCCAGTTCATATATGTATTCGCTATGCTGTTCGCCAGAGAGTGCAGAGAGCACTAAATCCTCTTTGTCCGGAATGATCTCTGCGATGCTCTCAGAGAAAATCACCATCGTATAGCTGTCCTCATCTTGCGGAGGCTGTATAGATACATTTAAGTAAATGGATTCTTCTCCCCGGTGGATGCGTAACCTGTTGATGTGGACAGGACGGTTTTCATTCCAGACTTTTCGCAGTGCTGTGTTTAACACAACAGAAATTTCTTTCGGTACCATCCTCAGGATATTCAATTCAATCTTTTCCGGTAGGGAAAGGAAGTGCCTGTAATTGCCTACGGTCTCCTGGATGATGTATGCTTTATCTACAAAAACGCCAGCATAGCCCAGATCAGCGGTAATAAATTTATTGAAACGCTTCTCGACTACAGTCAATGGTATTTCCCTGGCTGGCTGCTCGCTGCGGTTTGTTTTGCTGAGCATCCGGCCACCGGTGTTATAGGTATTGAAGCTGGAGTAATTGATCTTTCCTGATTTCTGATAAAGTTTCCACTTTCCTGAAATCTCTTTCAATCCTGATTTTATGGCATTTGCAGTCTCGCTTGAGCCCAACAACATATAACCATTTGGATTCAACGAAAAGTGAAAGGTAGACAATACTTTATCCTGTAGTATGTTGTTCATATAGATGAGCATATTTCTACAGCTGATCAGGTCGTTCTTAATAAATGGGGGCGACTTGATCACGTCATGCTTGGCAAATACGATCTGCTTACGGATCTGAGAGATTACACTCAGCGATTTTCCCTCCTGAATAAAATATTTTTTGAGGAGCTTTGGATCAATTTCCTTACTGATGTTTGCCGGGTATTGATTAGCTGCGGCAATCTCGATGCTTTGTTCGTCAATATCAGTGGCAAAGATCTTCACATCCAGCTTCCGGCCCATCTTTTCCAGGCATTCATTGACTAAAATGGCGATCGAATAGGCCTCCTGTCCGGTACTGCAGGCGCATACCCATATTTTAAGGACCTCACGTTCTGCTTTACTCTCGATCAACGCGGGCAATACTTCTGTTTTCAGCAGTTCAAAGCATTGTTTGTCCCTGAAAAACCTGGTCACGCCGATCAGGAAATCCTGCCCTAAAGTGTCCACCTCTTCTGGATGGCCATGCAGGTATTCTATATATTTAGCTAAGTTCCTGTGGCCGGTATCGGCCATCCGCCGGCTGATCCTTCGGATAATGGTAGCCGTCTTATACAGGTTAAAATCATTCCCGCTTTTTGAAAGTACCAATTTGAAGACCTCTTCCAGCAATCCGTCATCCACCTGCCCGGGTTCCAGTACTTTGACCGGATCTTCTTCATTGTATTCAAACAAAGCTTCATGGATCCGCTCCGGAGGAAGGATGAAATCGGCGTTGCCAGAGGCGATCGCGCTATTGGGCATTCCATCAAATTGGGCCGTAGCGGGGTCCTGTACAATGACCATCCCTCCGAAGTCCTTGATGCTCTGGATGCCTTTGGTCCCGTCTGTGCCTGTTCCGGATAGTATAATGGCGACTGCTTTTTCTTTTTTATCCTCTGCCAGGGTATGTAAAAATGTATCTATAGCAGTATTAGGTGCTTTGATCAAAGATTTGTCCGCGAGTTTTAGGCGACCGTTATTCACGGTCATCAGCTTATTGTTGGGGATGATGTAAACACAATCCTGCTGAATGGCCATGTCATGCGCGGCCTCGAAGACCTTCATATGGGTATGTTTGGATACCAGCTCTACCAATAAGCTTTTAAAATTGGAAGATAGGTGCTGAATGACCACAAAGGAAAAGCTGGAGCTTTCAGGCATATGGTCGAAAAAGGCATGGATGGCTTCTAATCCACCGGCGGATGCGCCAATTGCGACGATGTATTTATCATAGCGCGGTGTCTTTTGCAATCCCTTTAATGTATCTTTTGCCATTTTAATGCTGTAACTGTCTTGTTCTAAATTCAAAAAGGAAGGTGCGGAGTGATTCCGCTACGTCCAGTTCATACTTACTCCAGGGCAATGTATGTTGGTGAACAGTTTGCTTCCATGAACTAAACGAATTTCTTGGGTGATAATGTTTGCCATCTTTATCAAAATTGATGGCCTGATTGGGATCTCCGCCCCAATTGATGTCTTCAATCACTTCCGGTCTGAAGCAAACCAGAAATTCTCCTTTTTCACTTTCAATCGGGATGAAAAGCAATCCACTGGCTTCTGACGTAAATTCTGCCGCATCTTCGTATAGGTCACTAAGGTGTCGAGTTGCAAAGACACTGTTGAAGTTTTTACCTTCCAGCCAGAGCAGCAGGTTTTCCAGCTCTTCTTTTGGTGGAATCAGGCCAGTGCTCTCTATTCTGCCATTGAGCACGATTACGGCACCCGTAGCTTTAAAAAGCGAAAGAATATGTTCGGAACCTTCTGAAAATAAAGCGGCAACCAGATTGTCTTCTGCATATATTTTGTCGGTCAATGCAAGTCTCTGATGCTGTAATGATTGCGCGGCGAGGTATGCTTCCTGGTTCAGTACCAGGCTCAAACGGCTGGATATCATTTCAGAAAGCAATTCAAATACCGAACATACTTCATAATTCAAATATTTTTCATCCAGGTGGTGACAGGAGATCAGTCCCCACAAATTGCCATTGTAAATTACGCGGATCGACATGGAAGCCAGGATGTTCATGTTTTTCATGTATTCGAGATGCACCGGCGCAACTCCCCTAAGGTTACAATCTGAAAGATCTATAAAGCTATTGGTCAGCGGATTGATGACAGGATATAACCTTGAGGCTTTATAATCCCTGTTGGGGATCAGTCGGTATGGATTTTTAAGGTACATCTGCCTGGCTTGTTTCGGTACATCCGATGCCGGGAAGGTTTGCCCTAAATAGTGTTCAAGTCTTTCATCTTTTTCTTCGGCGATTACTGTTCCGTTCCACTCTTCATCAAAACTGTACATCAGTATTCCATCGAAACCGGAAATTTTCTTGAGCTCTGTAATCGCAGTGCTGCAAACTTCCTGTACCGTATCCGCTTTATCAAGGGCAGCGCCGATGTACCTGATGCTTTCGTATACTTCAGTAAAACTACGGGAGGTATACTGATCAGACTTTTCCAGTTCAATGATGAAGTAGTCAGTTTTCACATGCACAAATGCATGGAAAGGTTCAGTTGTATCCCCCCGTCTCAGGTTAAGACTCAATGGTATTCTATTGTGTAACTTTTTGTCGATCAGTGATTTTATTTTGTCTAGTTCAGTGTTGTCGAAGTATTGGTCAAGTGCTGTGTTTATGAGTTCCTCGATGTTTTTGTCAAACAGTTCAGTCAGGTTTTCACTTGCCTGGATTACCATTAGATTCGCTATATCCACTACCAAAAGATACCCATAGTCTTGTACGGAATTGATGTGATGCAATGGTAAGCTTCCACAGAAATCGGAATCAAAATTCTTTTTATAAGTCATTCTTCTGGCTCGGGGATCTAAAATTAAAAATATATACGAATAAAATGAACTTTTCGATGAACACAAACCCGGCCAAATGTATTTTTTGTTTATTAAATTCCAATACTTTTCATCACTTCCAACGAAGCAGCCTCACTAAAATCGATACCCGAATAGTCAGGGTTATAGCCTCCTATATATGGAACGGCCATGATGTAGATCCGTTCACTTGCCTTCCCATTTTTATCGACTACCTGGAAACTATCGCTGATCGTAATTCCGGGAACAGTCATGGAATAATCTCCATTCTCATCTTTTTCAACCAGCTTGTTCTCTTTTTGAATCTCCTTTTCAGCCTGTTCAGGAGAACGGAAGCGTAATCTCGCCGGACTTACTGCTCCACCCTCAATCAGGCCCTGAAATGGGAAATCGGCAAAGGATAGGTGAGGCTGACCCACGCAGTCGATAAAAGTCTCAAAATGCCTTGAGGTTTCCTCCTGATTTTCATCTGTGTAACGGTAGGTAGCCCCACCGCTTTTTAGGGCTTCGACCTCACTTTCGTCGCCTACAGCAAATAAAGAAAGTATACCCGCGTCATGTAAGGCCATCAAATCCCTGCAAGAGCTTTGCGGTACAAAAGCAATTACAATAGAAATTAATGGCATCAATACCTTCTGTAATCGCATCATGTCCTCCGCAGATAAGTATTTTGCGGGGTAATTCATGGCAAAACTCAATACTGCCAGCATTTCCTTCCAGTAGATGGACTCTTTTCTTTTGATCGATTTTTCAGCCTCCACGTATTCCATTTTAAACAATTCGAAGGCATCCAGTCTTTCCCGTTTTTCCATCATGGTATCGACGAAGGTTTCCAGGTCCATGTCCTTGATCTGGTAATAAAATTCCGGATCCCGTTCCGCAAATATTTCCTTGAAATTCTTTTCGAAAATGTAATCCAGTGAAATGAAACCATCGTTCTCACGAACATGTTGCATGAGCTCTTTCTTGCTGAGCAGACCATCCTTTCCCAGGTGAGAATCTTCCAGGTGAAACCTGACTGCGGGCAGCAGCCCATTACGGGAATGCATCACAATCCTAAACTCCGGACTGTCCTCATTTAGTACATATTTCACTTTACCATCTTCAATCTCTATGAACTTGCCATTGTTTCTGGCCAGCGTCCTGACTGCATCTATAGCTGTAAGGGAGGCACCTTTAATTGCTACAGGATGGTTCATCAACTTTGTGAATTTGCTTGGAGGATAAGGGGAATCGTAATAACCCGGTATTTTACCTTCATACTTCTTTGGCCAATTGTGTCCGGTACAAATTACAACATGCTCAAAGCTATTCAGCGTTTTATCTTCGGTCTCCACCTGCACCATTCCCTTCTCGGGGTCATCAAGGATGTTGGTTACATTGCAGTTCAAGTGTATGTGGGTTAGGATCCCTGCGCTTTCAGCCTGTTTACAAAGCAGATCAAACTGTGCAGACAAATATGCGCCGAAAAATAGCCGGGGCAATACTTTATATTCATTGAAATTTTCCGGAGAAATCCGAAATCTGTCCAGCAGCGCCTTTGGTGCAGTCTTCACCCATTCCGCTATCGGGCTAAAGATTTCCGGAATTTCATTATCCGATACATTGGTAATGTGTTCCTCATTAGCTCCTTCAGGGCTATATGGCATGCCCGCGCCAAGGTAAGCCTTGCGCTCAAAAATATGGATTTCCATATTGGTGTCGCCAGATTCGATTAATCTTTTGTACATGAAAAGGCCACTTGGGCCACCGCCTAATATGGCAATTCGTTTGTTCTTGGTTTTGTTTTCCATGTTCCCGGGGGATAAATAGCTGCGTTAGGATGATATAATGTTTAATCAGGCGAATTGTTTTGGAAATTATTAAAGGTATGGCAGGAGGATGAATGTCATAAAAACTTAACACTGATGATTTTGTATTAACAAGATCAAGGCGATATCTTTGCCGCACAATTCAATTCATGGAAACAGACCTACATATAGACTCCGGACTGCTGGAAGGTATAAGGAATGATCAGGCCGGCTCTTTCGAAGATTTGTTTAACAGACATTGGCAGGATCTTTATAATAAAGCTTACCGACGCTTGCGCGATCAATCGGAAGCGGAAGATATGGTTCAGGATATTTTTGCGACCATCTGGAGCCGCAGGCATAGCATAGAGGTCAACAGCAGTTTTCAGGGCTACCTGCACAATGCGCTCAAATATAAAATCATTAAATGGGTAGAAAGAAAAAACCTGCACGAAGAGGCTTCTTCTTATCTTCTTTCCAGAATGGAACAGATAGAAAGTACGGTTTTTGATGTCATGGCTGCTTCGGATGTAAAGAAGAGCCTTGATGAAGCGATTCAGTCCTTCCCGGAAAATATGCGCAAGATTTTCCTCCTGCGTGCGGAGAGTTATTCTATTCGTGAAATTGCCGAGGCATTAGGAATTGCAGAGCAAACCGTAAAAAATAACAATTCAGAGGCATTGCGACGTTTGAAAGTAATGATCTCTGCCAAACATCCCGACCTCAATCAATCCTTTTTTGTCATCCTGACCCTGTTAATATTAAATTAACAATTAAATAACTTTTACTTGAAGTACTTTTTGCCCCTAAGGCGCACTATCCTGTTGTAAAAGACGAATAGTGGACGATTTATTTTTCAAGAAACTCATAAAAAAATACAACAACGGTACGGCAACAGATGCTGAACGGTTTATTTTAGATACCTGGTACAATTCCTTTGAGGAGGATCTGATGGAAATCCCGGGTACTGCTTCTGCACAGGAATCGGAAACTACGCGCTCGAGGATTTTCAATAAGATCGTTCCAGAGCCAGCTGTAAGGCAGATTTGGTATAGAAAGACATGGCTTCAGATTGCAGCAGCACTGCTCATCATATCTGGATTTTATGTGGCTTATAGTGGCTCGCAAGAACCGAAGCCTGCCGCAGCAACTGTCAACGTGGCGAATGTACTTTATCAGACGGGCCAGCGCGAGATCAAGAAAATAATGCTCAAAGACAGCACTGTGATCTGGCTTAATGCCAACTCCAGCATTAGTCTGCCCAGGACTTTCGGTAGCAAAGAGCGCAGGCTTCATTTAACCGGAGAAGCGAATTTCGAAGTCCACCGGGATACCTTGAGACCGTTTATTGTGGATGCCAGGGAAATCCGCGTCAGGGTACTAGGTACTGCATTCAATGTGAAGGCCTATCCGAAATTGGATGAGATTAAAGTCAGCGTGAGCAGGGGTAAAGTACAGGTAAATGAGGGCGGCCATACGCTGGCATTGCTGACTAAAGAAAAGGGCCTGGTCTACCATAAGCTAAGTAAAGAATTTAAAGTGGGTAAGGTGCTGTCCAGCAGCAGTACTGCCTGGATAGAGGGGCGGATTATTCTCGAAAAGGCCAGCTATCTGGAACTCCAGCAAGCTGTATTTAACTTGTACGGTCTGAACCTGAATACGAAGGATAAAAAGGTCATGTCTTTCAGGTATAACCTTAGCTTACGCTCTTCACAATCGGAAAAAGATGCACTTCAAACACTTATGACCATATTAAATAAAAAAATTAAACGGGAGGGATCAAATGAAATAAGCATCTACTAAAAACACATTAGGCGAACTCAATGAATCCGCCTAATGATTGGTGTCGTCAGCATCAAGTTTGGACGCTGTAATGTTGACGGCATTAGCAATGAATTTAATGATTACTAACTATTCAAATCTATGAAACCCATGCCGATAATCAAAGGCTTGAGGCATAGTATTTTGAATGCAAACAAACAATAATGAAACAAAAATTACTGCTATTGCAGAAGCTTATGCGTATCACATTAATTATCAGTTTAGTTACTGTTGCAGCTTCCCAGTTTTTATGGGCCGGAGTGTCCAAAGGGCAGTTGCTTCAGAGACGTCTGAATGTATCCTATGACCATACCACCCTGTACGATCTGATTCGGGGAATACAGTCAAAGAACAATATAGAATTCGCCTTTACAGACAATTTGAAACTGGAAAAAATCAAGGTTAATGACGTTCAGTTTGATCACAAAACCCTGGAGACGGTTTTAAAATCGCTTTTAGAGCCTAATTATATTGGTTTTCAGGAAAATAATGGTGTAGTTACCTTGTTCAAAAAACAAGTTCCAGGTACCATTACTGGTCAGGTGCTGGATGAGCAGGGCTTGCCATTAGTAGGTGCCGGAGTAAAAGTGCTCGAACTCAACAGAACTGTTGCGGCAGACGAAAACGGAAAATTCAGCATCAGCGTAACGCCTGGAACTTATACCTTGGAGGTGACCTATATCTCTTTCAGCACACAGCGTAAAGAAGGTATTGTAGTTGCAGAAGGGAAATCTGTAGCGGTGGATATTGTCCTCAAAGATGCGTTGAGCAAATTGGATGAGGTAGTGGTAGTAGGTTACGGTACACAGAGGCGTAAGGAGGTGACTTCTGCCATTGCAACTGTAAAATCTGAAGATTTTAACAAAGGATCTGCAAGATCGCCCATGGACCTGATCCAGGGTAAAGTAGCGGGCCTTAACATCACCAGAACACAGGGCAACAACCCAAATGCAGGCGCTTCTATACAATTGCGTGGTGTGAGCTCTATCACAGGGACATTGACTCCGCTAATTGTTATAGATGGAATCCCAGGTGGAAATTTAGATTTACTTCAACAGGATGACATCGAGGCTATTGATGTTTTGAAAGATGGCTCTGCAGCTGCGATTTATGGTACCCGTGGTAATGCCGGTGTTATCCTCATCACTACCAAAAAGGGGAAAGCGGGTGCAGCTGTATTTGATTACAACAATTACATCCAAAGGGATTTCGTAGATAAAAAGCCAGACTTCTTGTCGGCCGAGCAATGGAGGGCCAGGATAGCAGCAGGCGACATTCAGCCGCAGCAGGATCTGGGTGCTTCAGTGGATATGTATGACGAACTGATCAATAAGGATAACCTTAGTCAGTACCATAACTTTTCGGCCTCAGGGGGAACTGAAAAAACCAATTACAGGGCTTCTGGTTACCTGAATGATTTTCAGGGTATCGCGAAAGAAAACAGAAGAGAGCAATGGGGTGGCCGGTTAAACATCAACCAAAAAGGATTAAAAGACCTGCTGACATTGCAGGTAAATGTGGTGACCAATTTCAACAAAGCCAACCTACTTGGTGGCGGGGGTGGGGATTTCGAGCAAGCCGTGATCTGGAACCCAACTGAATCAATCACGAAAGCAGACGGAACATTTACGAATCCAAATGATAGGTACAACCCTCTTTCGAGATTTGCCAACCGTATCGATGAGCGGAATCAGCAAACTTTCTCTGGTGATGCCAGAGCTACACTGGATTTAATAGATGAACTTTCCTTTTCTGTCTTCGGATCATACCAAAGAAATAATTACAACAACAGGGTTTTTCGCTCGAAAAATGACTGGGATCAACGCCTTAACGGTAATTTTAAGGGGATGGCCTATGGCAGCAAGGAGAACGTACTGAACTGGACTAAAACCTTTGAGCCGACCATCAATTTTAAGAAGACCTTCAATACTGATCATAGCGTAACTGCGATACTTGGATATAGCTATCAATATACCACCACAGAGCGTTTCAATGTAAGCAATAACGGACTCACTACAGATGGATTCCTGGACTGGAACTTGGGTTCAGGGGGCGCCAACACCAATATCGCTTTGCCAAGACCTGGTATCGGAAGTTTTAAGGAAGACGAAACACTGATTGCCTTTTTTGGAAGGGCCAATTACGCTTATAAAGGCAGGTACTTTGCACAGTTTATCCTGCGTCGTGAGGGTTCTTCTAAATTTGGTATCAACAATAAATACGGAAATTTCCCTGCTGCTTCAGTAGGATGGATGTTGACTGAAGAACCGTTCATGAAGAACATCCCGGTGATCAATAGCTTAAAGCTAAGGGCAGGCTACGGAATTACAGGAAATGCGGGGATTGGTAATTATCAATCACTAATTACCCTGGGTACTGGCGGTTTGTATCCTCAGGGAACAGATTATTATCAAACTTATGGCGCAGGAAGAAATCCCAACCCAGACCTTCGCTGGGAAAAGAAAGCGGAATGGAACTTTGGTGTGGACTATGCCTTGTTGAACAACAGGATTTCTGGTTCGATCGATGTGTACAACCGTCAAACAAAGGATCTGTTGCTGAGCTATGTGGCGCAACAGCCAAGTTATATCCTATCGAGTATTTACACCAACGTAGGTTCAATAAAAAATCATGGTATTGAATTACTGATTAGTGGGATAGCGATAAAGAAAAGCAATTTTCAATGGAGCATCGACCTGACAGCAAATTCACAGTTCAACCGTTTGGCTTCCCTAACCAACGATGTGTTTAAAGCAACATCGCTTTTCTATGCCGATATTCCCAATCCGGGTGCAATGGGGCCTGCCATTAGAATTGATGAAGGTGGCGTAATCGGTAACTTCTACGGAAAACGCTTTGCCGGATTTACAGACGCAGGTGCATGGTTATTTTACAAGAAAGATGGCTCAAAAGCAGAAGCTGCACAAATGTCTGAAGATGATAAAACGATCATCGGAAATGGCGTGCCTAAGTATGGCTTAAGTCTGAACCAGACTTTCCGTTATAAGAACTTCGACCTGACAGTATTTTTAAGGGGTAAATTCGGATTTGATATCCTCAACCTGCAGGATATCTTTTATGGCAACAAGAGCTACCTGCCAAACAATGTATTCAACAGTGCCTTTGGAAAGAATAAGGATCTGAAGGCAGCGCCTCAATATTCAGATTACTACCTGGAGAAAGGTGATTTCGTGAAGTTGGACAACCTGACTTTGGGCTATAACTTCAAGTTAAACTCCAGTTACATCCGCAATATGAGGTTATTTGTATCTGGACGTAATATCCTGACAATGACTGGCTACAGTGGCTTAGATCCTGAACTTGATGATACAGGCTTCAATACTGGTGTAGATTCCCGTGGATTCTACCCGAGAACAAGATCCTGGACGGCAGGATTGAGCGTTGGATTCTAAACCTTTTTTTGAACACTTACAATAGATTATTAATGAAACTACATATAAAAAAGACCACTTTCATCCTGGGTTTGGCTGCAGCAATAGGCAACTTGAGCTCATGTACCAAACTGGATGAAACGCTTCACAGCGATTTGTATAAAGACAACTTTTACAAAAACAGAACTGAAGTACTGCAAGGTGCACTACGTCCCATGACACATTTGCAATCCTGGATTGCACCAATACGTGGAGATGGATATTATTACCATGCAGAAATGTCGGCCGATCAGTTGGCCTGGCCACAAAAAGGCCGCCATGCTTACGATAATGGGGACCACATCAGGCAACATTACCATAACTGGACCATAAACGAAGGCCGTTTAGGCAATGCATGGGCTGGGATGTGGACAGGAGTAGGTTACACAAATGCAGCTATCGAAGACCTGGAAAAAGTAGATGCAGCTGCAATAGGTATGGATCCCGCGGAGTTAAAGGTAATCCTGGCGGAACTGCACGTATTGAGAGGTTTCCACTACATGAAACTGATCGACATGTGGGGCAACGTCCCAATCGCGACTAAAGTGGGATTACCAAAGAATCCGGCAACTGCCCCAAGGAAAGAAGTTTTCGAATTCATCAAAACGGAACTGGAAACCTATGTTCCGCAACTGGCACCTTATTCTGCATCACTTATCGGTCGTATTGGCCAAACAGGTGGTTACGCCATGCTGGCAGATTTATACCTTAATGCTGAAAAATGGACTGGCACAGCAATGTGGGACCAGTGCATTGCGGCTTGCGATAAGATCATTAGTGGTTCAGCGGGAGGCCTGGGTGGAACACCTAAACTGGCTGATAACCTGACTGCTACTTTTTCGAACACCAATAGGACAGCTTCGGAAGCACTTTTTCAATTCGCATATAGCCGTAAAGGTGGTTTCGAATGGCAGTGGATCGTACTTCATGGCTTTGCCTATATGAATGATGTACTGGATGTATCTTACTCAGGTAACAATGCCTATGTAGTTACGCCGCCGGCATTCAATTCCTATGCAGAAAATGACCTGCGTAAAAAAGAATGGTTTCTGTTTGGTCCGCAATATAAATATGGAACGACTACACCAGTAATGGGTTCTGAGGAATACAGCGGCAAGCCATTTGTTTTGGTTAATTCCATTAGACGTGAAAGCGAGGGAGATCTGACCAGCGAAGGAGGGATGACCAAAGGTGAAGAGAATAGCGGTGCGAGGTTCAATAAATATAAATCGGGAAGAACAAGTGATGCCAATTATTTAGAGAACCAATTTATGATCTACCGCCTGACTGAGATTTACTTTTTCAAAGCGGAAGCCATCATGCGTAAGAATGCTGGTGTAGCCAACCAGGAAGCGGTGGAACTGATCAATGCAAGTCGCAAAAGAGCATTTACTGCGGCCGACTGGGAAGCAGCGAAATACACCACAACAACGTTGACGATGGATGAACTATTGGCTGAAAAAGGTCGGGAGTTTATCTTCGAAGGTAAGAGACGTACAGATATCATCCGGTTTGGCCGTTTCATCAAAGGTTCCTGGTGGGACCACACGCCAACTAATGATCCTAATAGGGAAATCTATCCAATTCCTTTCAGGCAAATGGCAAATAATATAAACCTGGTACAAAATCCAGGCTATACAAATTAATTAGAAGGGTCGGTGTAAAAAGCCGACCCTTTCTTGTAGCGTTTTGGTAGTTCTATACGTATTACGGGTAAATCAAAAACCAAATACCGCTATGAAAAAATTCTTGTTATGTTTTATCGTTTTCAGTCTTGCATTAAGCTGTAAAAAAGACCACAAACCCTGTGGCTGTAGCCCTCTCAATATAGAAGCAATATTTATTGTTAAAAATAATCAAAATGCTGATCTCCTTGATCCTGTTACCGGAACATTTGATCAAAGCAAAATAAAAATCCAGTATAAAGATGGTAATTCATTCAAAGATGTGGCCTTCGTGATCAGGCCTCCTTTTGTTTATGGAGAAGCAGAAATTAAATTCCCTTTCTATCAGATTATATCTTCTCAAATGGCGAACATAAGTATGAAGGCTCCGGCAACGGAATTTTATATCAATTGGGGCGATGGCAGCACTGATAAACTTAGCTTTAATTATAATACTTCTAAGGAATCTGTTGATAATGTAAAACTCAATGGCGTTCTACAGGGGCTGGAGCCTTCAATTCCACCATATTATAGGATAGGGTACTTATTGAAATAACATTAAAAAGCTTCACCAAGATTAAATAATACTGTACTGTAGCCTTTACTTGCGGCGAAATCGATGCCGATATTGGTATTCGAGGCTTTGTTGAACTTGACCCGGAGACCAGTTCCGGCCGCAGGCTTCCAGGAAGAAAATAGAGAACCTGAGCCACTAACAGTATTCACATTGGTAAAGACCACAAAGCCCAGCAAGCCATTTCTGGTGATGTCTCTTCTGTATTCACTTTCCAGGTAAAAGAGTGTGCGTCCTCTATATCGGTTCTGATCGATACCTCTGGCCGATCTGTTGTAGGGATCCCAGCCTGTACTTGGCAGGTCCAGGTATGGTGTTTTTGCATTCAGTGCAGTCCATAAGTAAGACCAAAATGCCAGTGTATTTTGCTGGTTCGGCTTTGAAGGGTTCATTGCGAGGTATTTCCTTACGTCCAGATATATAGAACTCCAATTGTGGTTGCTGCCTAAAAATGCCGGATTGATCCTATATACGAGATTACCATACATTCCCGGCATGGGATTTACCGAATTATTGCGAGTATCGTACACCATATTTAAACTGATGCCCGAGGAGAAGGAGTTGCTGCCGGTACCATACTGATATCCGGAATATTGATCGAGATTGATGTTGTCATCCTCTGGATTAATATTGAAATGATAATCCAGGTTGTATCCGAGTCCTGCGTATAAATAGGGCTTAATGCGTTTCAGTGCATTTTGATAAAATCGGATGTACTTATAATCCAGAAGGACTCGTTCATCCTGGCTACGGGAACTACCTAGTCCCCAGGTATACTGAGGGTATACCAGAAAGCGTGTGTCTCCCTGGATCAGCCAGGTATTGTCAGGAAGCCAGATGTTATTGCGCACCGGCAGGCCAAAGCGGCTGCCTAGATTCCAATAGGGGGTAAATGTAGCTGTAGATAAATTGGTTGTTTTTCTAGGTCCAAGATACATAGCTGCAGAGGTGCTGGTAATCAACGCCCTTCCGCTACCACCCGGCACGGTGGCGCCGACAGGTAAAATAGAGAAATGGAGTTTCTTGTCGTCCTGTTCCCTGGGCTTGTTCGGCCTGATCCTGAAAATGGATTTTCCGATGTCGATCAAATCAGTCTGTTTCGCAGTGTCCAGTACCACATTGTTTTGCGGCATGATATTACCTGCGTTTTGGGCGCGTAGAAACAAAGGGCACAGAAGCAGACTGGTAAAGACTGTCTTCAGGGTAAGGTTTAGCTGCATGTGAAATGGATATATCAGGAATATGCAATAAGTGTGCCCGATATTATATGAATTTATTTCTTTTCAAGCGGTATGGTAAACCAAAATGTACTACCCTGACCGATTTCGCTGTCTACTCCGATCTCGCCCTGGTGTTTTTTTATGATTTCCGAACTGATGTAGAGCCCCAGTCCAAGTCCATTGTAATTGGTATTGCTATGGTCCGCCCGGTAGTACCTGTCAAATAAACTGGCCAGCTTTTTTTGATCGATACCTGGTCCTTTATCAATGACTGATACTTTTAACTGATCGCCAACAGTTTCAATCCTGATCAGAATTTCTTTGGAATCTGGAGCATATTTTATTGCATTATTGACGAAATTAACAATAATCTGCTCTATTCTGACTGCATCTGCGTATACATTAAAGTTTCCTTCTCCTTCAGTCCGGATGACATAGATTCCCTCGTCACGCACCTGTTCACAGCACTCAGCGATTAATTTACCGATATGAACTGATTCTTGATGGATTTGCAGCTGTCCCTCATTCGCGAGACTTGCGTTCAGCAGATCTTCAATCAGGGCGTTTACCTTATTTAAATTCCTATTGGCCTGCCCGATTAATATTGGCAGCATTGCGGCGGAGGGATTATCTTTAATCCGGTCCAAGAGCTGAAGTGAAGCCTTCAGACTTGTGATCGGAGTTTTGAGTTCGTGACTTGCGATACTAATGAAATCGTCTTTGTGTTGTTGCAATTGTTTGAGTTCTTCAATGTCTGTGGCAGTCCCTGCCCAAAGCTGAACTTGTCCGGTAGCATCTAAAACCGGCATCATTCTAATCAGTTGCCATCTATATGTGCCATCATTACGTTTACCGCGGAATTGAAATTCTCCTTCTTCTTTGGTGTTTAGAATGGTATGGAAATTACTGGCATATGCGCTGAGATCGTCCGGATGGATGACTATTTCTAACCCGGACAGGCCATAATTACTTTCATCCAAACCAGTATAATCATACCATCGCTGGTTGTAAAAAGTTACCTCTCCAGCTACGGTATTGGTCCAGGCGATCTGAGGAATGGTTTCCATCATGGTCCGGAACCTGTTTTCACTTTCTGCGAGTGCCCTTGTTCTGTTTGCTACCCGCAGTTCAAGTTCTTTGTTCAAAACAGAAAGTTCTGCTGTCTGTATCCTTAAGCGTTCAGAAATGGCATTCTTTTCCTTCCTTTGTTCTACATCTTTCAGTGCTCTGGAAATCTTTGTAGATAAGGTAAATAGTTTTTGCTTGGAGATGTAGTCTGTCACCCCTTCCTTGATCAGTTCAACAGCGTTTTCTTCACCAATAATACCGGATATAATAATAAATGGAATATGCGAGTGCTGTTGTTGCACGATGCGGAAAGCTGTAACCGCATCAAAGGAAGGTAGTGCATAATCTGATAAAATTAAATCAGGAGCATCATCATAGAGGGCCTGCTCAAAATCTTTGCGGGTCTGTACGATTCTGACTTTAAAATCCATTCCGGATTTCTTAAGTTCCCTGCAAAACAGATCGGCATCATTTTCATTGTCCTCAAGAATAAGTATGTTAAGACTAGCTATCACAAATGCATGGAGTTTCGTTAATTTCCAGATTGACTCAAGACCATCCAGTACAAACCGATTTCTTTGATGGCATGGAAAAAATTATCGCTGTCTACCGGTTTTACGATATAGCTGTTTGCACCCAGGGCGTAGCAACGCTCGATGTCCGGGCCTTCATTGGATGAGGTCAGCATCACAATAGGGATGGAACGAAGTTCGGGATCAGACTTGATTCTTTCCAGCACCTGCAGTCCGGAAACTTTCGGCATCTTCAGATCTAGCAGGATCAGTTTAGGATGATTTTTGATGTTCCTAACTGCATAAATTCCCTTGCAGTAAATGAATTCCAGGGCTTCCGCCCCATCGGTCACATGGTGTAACTTATTAGTAAAACCACTTTTTTTCAGTGCACGAATCGTCAGCATCGCATCATCCAAACTGTCTTCAACGAATAAGATCTCTATATTGTCGTAATTCATTTTTTTAAATATTAGCAGGTATACCAGGGAGGCTGAAATAAAAGCAGGTTCCCTCATTTAATTTTGAATCTGCCCAAACTGATCCATGGTGGCGGTTTATTATTTTTTGTACAATGGCCAGGCCGATACCGGTACCTTCAAATTCTGCCTGCGAATGCAGGCGCTGAAAAACCCCGAAAAGCTTGTCGTAATAGGCCATGTCGAAACCTGCCCCTTCATCCTTTACAGTGTATACCGTATGGCTTCCCTCAATATAAGAATCAATCTGAACCGTTGTTTTATCTTTATATTTAGAATATTTAACGGCATTAGAGATCAAATTGATCCATACTTGTTTAATTAACGCCTGGTCTCCTCTTGCAGCAGGGAGGCGAGCGACCCTGAACTCTGGAATGTTTTCTCCCTGTTGTACCAGTATTTCTTCCTGTACAGCGGAAACCAATGAGGCCATATCTATCTCTAAAAAGGCAACCTGTTTTCTGCCCAGCTTGGAGAAAGCAAGCAGATCATCGATAAGCATGCCCATCTTTTTGGAGTTGTTGATAATTGACTTCAGAATTTTCAGGCCATCCTCATCAAATTTATCTGCATAATCTTCAGCAATGATTTTCGTATAACCATCAATTGCCCTGATCGGAGCCCTTAAATCGTGAGATACTGAGTAGGAAAAGGATTCCAGTTCTTTGTTCACCGACTCTAACTGAGCCGTACGTTCTTTTACTTTCTGCTCCAGTTCATCATTTAGTTTGCGTACATTATCTTCCGCCTTTTTTAAGCCTTTATTGGCAATGATCAGTTCCTTTGCCCGTTTTTCTTTCTCTTTGTTTTGAAATGCAAGTTCCTTATTAGCAATAACGAACTCTTGAGCGCGCTTTTCTTTCTCTTCATTTTGAAAGAGCAACTCTTTATTGGCAACGATCAGTTCTGCTGCTCTGAGCTCTTTCTCTTTATTTTGAAATGCAAGTTCTTTATTAGCAATAACGAGCTCCTGGGCACGCTTTTCTTTCTCTTCATTTTGAAAGAGCAACTCTTTATTGGCAATAAGTAGTTCTGCTGCCCGGAGTTCCTTCTCTTTGTTTTGGAAAACAATTGCTTTGTTAGCAATGCTTAACTCATTGGAATCGTTGTTCTCCATTTTCTAAATCTACCACAATATATTGGGATAATGGGTTAATCTATACTTTATCTTCTCGTATTGCTTTTTAAACCTCCAGGTAAACGGATATTACCAATTCGACTGCAAACCCATCTTTAGCGCGATCTGATACTTTCCGAGGTCAAATCGGTATAGGTTTGGCGACTTATGTGCCGCCCCTTTTCGCGGTTCTTCAAGTTTTTCCAGGATGTCAAAAGATAGCATCTTTCTGTAAAAATTACCCCGGTTTAAGGGTTTGTTCAGAATCGTTTCATAGAGACGCTGCAGTTCCGGCATAGTGAACTCAGAGGGAAGCAGGTTGTATCCGATCGGTTTGTGGTTCAAATCCATGCGTAGGGCATCTATTGCTCTTTCTATAATATTGCGGTGATCCATGGCCAGATCAGGAAGTTGCTTCAGAGGCTTCCATTCACAGAGATCAGAAAGTGAATCTATTTTAGTGATGATTTCAGTATTATCTACCAGTGCATAATAACCAATCGTTATGAACCTTTGCTTATGCCATAGACTGTCATCCATGTCTTTGAAAAATTCCTGGGAACGCTGCGGCGAACCCATCACTCCAAATTGATGCAGAAAGATTTTTTCGGCGCCACTCCGCTCTTTTAAAATGCGGTAAGCAGCCTCATCCAACCCCTCTTCTTTCAATAGATAGCCTCCTGGCAAGACCCATTTCTCCATATCTTTCATTTTCAGCAAGAGGACTTTGATCTCACCTTCGTGAAAACCGAAGACGACAGAATCAATGGAAATATGTGGTAAATATTTGTCCCAGGCCTCTTTACTAAGCTCAATCAGGTATTCCATAGCTGCTAAATTTAGGTAACAATGCGGATAAAATCCATAGAAAATTTGAATAAAAGAAAAATACTCATTACTATTGCTTCATAATGAAGCAATGATGAAGTACTGATGTTTCTCTTCTATGCTTAACGCCATAATATAAAAACTGAAATATGAACGAACGTTACTTTCCCAGGCTAAAATCTGGTATTTTCGCTGCTTTCGCAGTTATGCTAAGCTTAATGCAAATGGGCAGTAAAGCCCTGGCTCAGGAAAAACCTGCTACTGCAGACACTATCAAAAAATTGCCTGTCCGCTCGAAACAAGCGGTAAAGGAAGAAGAAAATAGAAATGTGATGCTGAATGCGGCCAACAATAATGGCCCACGTGAGGTGAATATCGGATTGCCTGCCAGTGTAGGTGGTACCACTATCCTGGAAAATGACCTTCCTGTAGTGTATTATTTTTGGCCTGAACTGCCAAACCGCACCTGGCGTTCCAGCGTAAGCCTTTCCCGTTCGGGTTTGCAAAGCCTGCGTGAGCAAGCCTTGCTGATGGGAGATTTTGGCTATGCAGTAAATTCGTATACTAAACTGGGCGGCGATTCTCTGGAAGTAACCGGCGCAGTATCTGGCAGCCATTTCGGTTGGCTAAAAGGTGATTTCAATGTTTCCGGTCCGATTACTAAAGGCTGGTCTTACAGTGCAGGTGCTTATGCCAACTATGATCCAATGACCTTCGATCCTGGTTTCACGAGGTATAGCGACAGAACGCAGATCTATCGCGCAGGGATCACCAAGCGATTCAATAATGGACGCGGTGAAATTAGTTTACTTTATAAATATGCACAGTCATTTGCCTTGCCCACGAACTTCGCAGCTTTTACTTACCAGGAAGGAGGGGAGATCACTCAGTTAAGCAATTTCCGCTTGGGCCTGGACTCTTATTTAAAAGGGGATGGAAAGTACAATCTGATCAGTGCACTAACCGGAAAGCCTTACGAGGTTAACCTGGCGGATGCATCGACAGGTAGCAGCCGCTCTCATAATATCGACTTGATGGGTAACTACCAACTAAAGAATGACTGGAATTTTAAATACATTGTCCGCTACCATCAAGCCGAAGTAGCGAATACTTCTAACGTGTTAGTAGGTATCAAGCAAGCAGGCGCTGCCGATGGCTACACCTACATGGACGGAACTAGTTATACGGGACCGGTTCAAACAGTACTTGCCGGGAGCATTCCTAAAACTCCAATACATGCAGTGATGTCGAGGTTTGAGCTAAATAAGCAAAGCGGCAATCATGCATTGCGTTTCGGGATCACGGAGTCTTATCACAAAGTAACAGAATTCAGTACTGACCGAGCGGTATTCTTCCAGGAAGTAGCCGCACAGCCCCGTCAGCTGTTAGGGCCGGGCACAGATGCCGCTGGATATAACAATTACAATGGTGCTGCTGAATACCATAATGGTTTCGAAAACAAGCTAACGGCTTATTTGTCCGATAACTGGAATATAAGTGACCGGTTTAGCCTGAATTACGGGGCTAATATCCGTTACCATAAACTGAAAGGGGATTATTATGCACAAGCCAGAACAGCAGGTTTTAGCTTTGTAGGACTAGAGAAAAGTTATTTTGATTATGATTGGATGCATCTTGGAGCTAGTGCCAATTTCGTCTACAAAGCCACCGACCGCTTCGGATTTACAGCCGATGTGATTTACACCGAAAAACATGGCCAGCTGGAAGATTTCTCCGGAGGTTATAATCCTGATTATAAAAAAACCAGGAGCCCATATGCCAGTGTAGGAGTTTATTACAACAGTCCTGCAATTAGTATTGTCTCTGCGCTCACTTACCTGACCAGGAACAATTACATTCAGCGTCTGAATTTGGTAAACCCAGCTGATGCTACGCAATCGAATGTGAGCTATCAGCAGTACGATATAAAAACCACGGGATGGACTACAGATATCGTGGCCAAACCGGCAAAAGGTTTTAGTCTGCATTACCTGATCACCTTCCAAAATCCGGTGTATCAAAATTACGACGTGCCCGCATTTGATAACCAGTATTCCTTCTCCGGCAACAATGTACTGGGTGTATCTAAAGTCCTGATGGAAATTGACCCAAGCTACAGCTTCAAACAATGGAAGGTGTGGGGAAGTGCGCGCTATTTCAGTAAGCAATATGCGAATTTGACCAATGCCTTATTCTTCAAAGGATGGTGGGAAACCTTTGCTGGTGTGAACTTTCAGGCGAAGAAGAACATTGGATTGGGCCTTACCGTGGTGAACATCCTGAACCAAAATGGTGCAAAAGGAACCATCAATGGCGCCGAACTGATCAGCGATCCCTCTCTTTATTATGGCAGGGTATTGACCAGCCAATTTATCAGACCCTTTACCGTAGAAGCTTCCCTAAACTTTAAATTCTAAAACACACCTAAAAATAAATATATGGACAGAAGAGCAGCAGTAAGAAATATGGCCTTCCTAATGGGAGGAGCCTTATCTGCGACTACAATCGGGGTTTTCCTGGAGGGTTGCAGCTCGCCATCTAAAGAGAGTTCCGGTAATTTGTTTACTGAAAATCAGCAACTGCTGGTGACGGAAATAGCCGACATCATCATTCCCGCGACCGGTACGCCTGGCGCCAAGGCTGCTGGTGTAGGACCATTTATTACCATGATGGTCAAAGATTGCTATCCTGATGAAGCACAGAAAGCCTTTTTAAGAGGATTGGAAGATCTTGAAAAGCAATCTGAAACAAGCTTTAAGAAATCCTTCCTGGAAATCACGCCGGCGCAGCGCCAGGAATTGCTTGCTAAACTTCGTGAAGATACCATCGCAGCTATGAAAGCCGAAAATGAGAAACTGGCGCAGCCGAAAACGGCTGACGCAGAACAGCAAAAGACCAATCCTGCCAAGGCAAAGTCGGCAACTGAAAATGCTGGTCTGATATCGATTCTTCCGAAGGAACAACCTAAAACAGAGCCCCGCTTCTTTTCAATCATTCGTGACCTCAGCTTGCTGGGCTATTTCACTTCTGAGATCGGTGCAACCAAAGCGTATCAATACATCGCCGTACCGGGACGCTATGATGGTAACATGGACCTGAAACCGGGCCAACGCGTATGGGCAACTTAATCACCAAAATCTAAAAAAATGAGCAACTTAAATATCAAGGCTACGGCTGGCAATACCTATGATGCCATCGTCGTAGGATCTGGAATCAGCGGCGGATGGGCAGCTAAAGAACTGACGGAAAAAGGGCTGAAAGTTTTACTGCTGGAAAGAGGCAGGAACATTGAACATGTGAAAGACTATACCACGGCTATGAAAGATCCATGGGAGTTTGAACACCGTGGTAAACTGACTGAGCAACAGAAAGCAGATCATCCGGTTCAAAAGAGAGATTACCCTTACCAGGAATTCAACGAAAGCTTTTGGGTGAATGACCATGATTGTCCATATACCGAAGTGAAACGTTTCGATTGGTACCGTGGCTTCCATGTAGGCGGTAAATCGTTAATGTGGGGCAGACAGAGCTACCGCATGAGTGACCTGAATTTCGAGGACAACCTAAAAGATGGTCATGGCGTAGACTGGCCGATCCGACATAGAGACCTGGCTTCATGGTACGACTATGTAGAAAAATTTGTAGGCATCAGTGGCTCGGTAGAAAACTGGCCTTCACTGCCTGACGGACAATTCCTTCCCGTAATGGAAATGAACTGTGTGGAAAAAGATGTTAAAAAACGTATTGAGGCCAAATGGAAAGACGAGCGCATCATGATCATGGGGCGCGTGGCTAACCTTACTGTGCCGCACGGAGGGCGCGGCTCCTGCCAGTACAGAAACCTGTGCAGCAGGGGTTGTCCTTTCGGCGCCTATTTTAGCACCCAATCCTCTACTTTGCCTGCAGCTATGGCAACGGGAAATTTGACACTGCGTCCTTTTTCATTGGTGAATACCATCATCTATGATAAGGAAACACAAAAAGCAAAAGGCGTAGTGGTGATTGATTCGGAAACGAAAGAAACCATTGAGTATTTCGCAAAGATCGTCTTTGTGAATGGTTCTACGCTGGGTTCTACTTTCTTGTTGCTGAACTCTACTTCCGACGAACATCCTAATGGACTGGGTAATGGAAGTGGCCAGCTGGGCCATAATCTGATGGACCACCATTTCCGCTGCGGTGCAAAAGGAAGGGCTGAAGGTTATGAAGATAAATATACTTATGGTCGTAGGGCAAATGGAATTTATATCCCGAGGTATCAGAACATGGCAGGAGATTCGCGCAAGCGCGACTATTTACGCGGATTTGGTTATCAGGGTAGTGCCAGTCGCGGAAACTGGCATGCTGATGTAGCAGAGATGGGTTTCGGAGCTGATTTTAAGGACCAGATGACTGTTCCAGGTTCATGGAATATGGGGCTGACTGGCTTTGGAGAATCACTCCCATACTTCGAGAACAAAGTTACCATAGACCACACTAAGAAAGACAAATGGGGACAACCTGTTTTGGCTATTGACTGTGAATTTAAAGACAACGAACGCAAAATGCGTGCTGACATGATCAATGATGCAGCGGAAATGCTTGAAGCGGCTGGTATGAAGAATATAGAGACTTATGATAACGGTTCGGCACCAGGTATGGCTATCCATGAGATGGGGACTGCCCGTATGGGACATGATCCTAAGACATCAGTACTAAACAAATGGAACCAGATGCATGAGGTAAAAAATGTATTCGTAACAGATGGTTCATGCATGACTTCAGCCGCTTGTCAGAACCCATCGCTTACCTATATGGCATTAACGGCCAGGGCGGCCGACTTTGCAGTGAGTGAATTAAAAAAAGGAAACCTTTAATCAACGAGAATAAAAAATAGTATATGTTATCAAAAATCAAAATTATATTGAGCAGTTGCCTGGTTGCAGCTGCCACACTGCTCGCTCCGGTTATGTCTTTTGCAAATGACGATAAAGTTGTTGGCCTCCAACTGTATTCTTTACGTGAGGAGTTTCCTAAAGACATCAAAGGTACGCTGGAAAAAGTAGCAAAAGCTGGTTTTAAAGAGGTGGAACTTTACGGATTCTCCAAAAATAGCCAATTCTTTGGAATGACGCCTGCAGAATTGAAGATCGTATTGGATGCGAATGGCCTTAAAGCCATAAGTGGACATTATATGTTGGGTTCCTATTTGGCAGATGGTAATCAGGAAGAACTGGTTGCAGCTATAGAGGCCTGTAAGGTTTTGGGTAGTAAATACCTAACTGTACCTTATCTTTTACCTGATGTGCGCAAAACAGAGCAAGATTACTACAAGATAGCCGAGCGATTGAACGAAGCGGGCAAGTTGTGCAAAGCAGCAGGACTTCAACTATCCTACCATAATCACGATTTTGAGTTTACTAAATTTGGCAATACAACTGGATACGAAATCCTGTTGAAGAACACGAAAAAGAAACTAGTACAATTCGAACTGGACCTATACTGGGCGGTACGTTCAGGCAACGATCCAAAAGCATTGTTTGCTGCCAATAAGAAACGTTTCAGTATGTGGCATGTGAAAGATATGGACAAAAAAGACCCTAAGCTAAATGCAGAAGTTGGTACAGGTTCTATTGATTTCAAATCGATCTTTGCTGAGGCCAGGCTATCTGGTATGAAGCATTTCTTTGTGGAGCACGAAACAAATTACAAGCCTAATCCATTGGGTTCGGTCACACAAAGTTGCAATTACATTAAAAAGGAACTGCTTTAAGCAGAAAGCCCTTTACGAACGATGCAATTTAATAGTAACCCTGCGTCGTTCGTAAAGGGCTTTTTATTGTACTTTATTCAGCAGCTTTTTTTAATGTTTCAATATCGAATTTGGTCATTTTTAAAAATGCATTCATCACTCCAGGTGCTTTTTCGGGATCACTCATCAAACTGCCTAAGATCGAAGGCACAATTTGCCACCATACACCAAAGGCATCCTGGCACCAGCCGCACATTGCTTCTTTTCCGCCTTCGCTGAGGTTGAGCCAAAAGAAATCGATTTCCTCCTGGGTATCACAATTAACCACCAGACTTATTCCCTGATCAAATTTAAAATCATGCGGGCCCGTGCTGTCCATTGCCGACATCCGGTAACCTTCGATATCAAATTGTCCATACTTTACATTTCCTGTTACGTCATGTTCTCCTGCTTCATAACGCGCAATAAATGCTACGTTAGATTCTTCGAATAAAGAAGTGTAAAAATTGATTGCTTTTTCGGCATTTCCATTCTGCTCTCCCGTAAACATTAAACTAGGGAATACATCAGCAGGTTGTTTTTCATCAGGAGTACCCATAGAAAGTTGCCAGGACACACCATACTGGTCCTGTACCCAGCCATATTTATGACTCCAGGGATAACTGTCCAATGGCATCAAGATTTTTCCACTTTCAGTTAGCACCTTCCAGGCCTGATCAATTTCTTCCGTCGATTCGAAGATGTGAAAAAATGAAATAGAAGGATTTGGCCTAAAATCCGGCCCTCCATTTAAGCCCATAAACTGTTTGCCTTTGATTTGGAATGTTACCACCATTGGCGTACATATTTTCATTTCCGCGTCAGGAAAGGCGGTACTATATAATGCTGCAGCTGCTTCGGCATCTCCATTGAACCAGATACATGGATAGATTAAATGTTTCATAGTGATAATTTTATTGCTTATTGTTGAAGTTGATCATCCAGTAGACACCATACTTATCCTTAAATGATCCGAAATAATCACCCCAAAACATGTCTTCCATAGGCATTTCAATCGTTCCTCCGTCAGAAAGACCATCGAAGATACGTTTTGCTTCTTCACGGCTGTCAGGTGAAATGGAAATGTAATTGTTATTACCCACATGCAGTACGTGCCCGGCTGAGGCTACACAATCTGATGCCATTAGGAATTGACCATCGCCAATCGGTAATGAAACATGCATGGCGTAGTTCTTTTCTTCTTCAGTAAAATTTTCTGTACCCGGGGCATCACTCATTTTCTGTAAGAATAATTCCCCACCGAAAACGGTCTGGTAGAATTTGAATGCTTCTTCTGCTTTCCCTTCAAAATTTAAATACGGATTAACTTTCATAGCTTTGGTTATTTGTTGATAACAAAGCTAATAGAATGGCAGTTTTCTCCACTTGCCATAAGGCAAGAAATGAATTAATGTGCTCTGACCAGTTCTTTCCTGATCCTGCTCAATGAAGTATCGGTAATGCCAAGATAGCTGGCGATGAATTTTAATGGGGCCTGCTGAAGTATTTGCGGATGTTGCTGTTGCAATTTCTTATAGCGTTCGCCTGCGGAATCCGTGATCATTGATATGGTACGTTGTTTTAGATGGAACAGGCTTTCAGACATCCAGGATCTTCCCCATTCATTGAAACCTTTGATGGAATGGTAGAGTACCTGGAATTGATCGAAGTCTATGCGGTAACATTTACAGTCAGTCAGTGTCTGAAAGTATTCCACAGTGGGTATCTGATGAAAAAGGGAAACGACATCTATTGCGATTTCGTCTTTTCCGATGAAACCGGTGGTAATGTCATTGCCGTCATAATCGTAAACATAGGAACGGACAAGACCTTCAGCAATGCAAAAGTAGGAATTGGCTATTTGACCTTTTTGTAGCAGAAAATCTCCCTTGCTGAAACGGATATCCTCATGTGCGGCGAAGATGCTGTCAAGGTCCGAGTTGGTTAGCAAGGGATGTTGGTAGGTGTTTTTTAAAGCTTGCATAGGCTATACTTTTCTCATATTGAAATAAAACGTGGCCCCCTTACCTTCTTCACTTTCTACCCAAAGTTGGCCCTGATTTGCTTTTATAAATTCTTTACTTAGCATAAGTCCTATACCAGTTCCTTTTTCCCCTTTTGTTCCATAAGCGACATCCAGGTTTTCGGATTTGAAGCGTTGCTGTTGTGATACACTGATGCCCCGCCCATAATCTGTCACAGAAAATACAACTTGCCCGGTTTTGCTGTGGGTATTACTCATGACGATTATCTTACCTCCGGGATGACTGAATTTAATGGCATTGGAAATCAGGTTTCGGATAATGAAATCAAAATGATCGGGATCAGCATTCAGTTCAAGATTCGGAGCTGTCTGATCCGTTATTGTGATTTCTTTTTCCGAGGATTTTCCATGTAAAGCAATGATGTTTTTTGAAATGTAATCTTTTGGACGGAATACTTTTGCACTGACCTTAATGCCGTTTAATTGGGCCGTGCCCCAGTTCAGGAGACCATTTAATATTTCCAGAGAGGTATCGCCTTGCTTACGCATTTGAGCGATCATATGCCGCTGTTCATCCGGAGTAAGTTCGTCATGTTCCATCATGGCCAGTACATCAGTAATACTGCCTATCGGAGTGCGCAGGTCATGACCAATGATCGTAAATAACTTATCTTTGATCTTATTGGAAGCCTTCAGGTTCTTATTGAGTTTGGAGGTTTTATAAAAGTAAAACATCAGTAGCAGCAAAATGCATGCTATTGCAGCAACAGCAGCCAGACTGATATTACGCTGATAGGTTTTATGAAGCAAAGTGATTTTGCTGGCCTTATCAGCATTTAGCAGACTGTCTGTCAATTTGTGGTGCTCCTCCAACGCGCGGAGTGCTAGTTCATAGCGGGATTGCTGGCGGTAAATTGCTGAGAGACTAGAATAAATTTCAGCGGAGAGCTGATCATGGCCGATCTTATTAGAAAGTGCCAGCGCATTCTTAAGGTGGATGATACTTTGGTCTGCATTCTCAGCTTTAAGGACATCGGCAATGCCGATCAATGACCTGGCCTGCTCTTCATATAACCCATGTTTTTTCGCCAGTTGTAAGGCTTTTTCATGATGATCCAGAGCCAGTTCCTTATTTCCTGCAGCATTATGTTTTTTACCAGTATCATTCAGCTTTAAAATCTGGGATTTTACAGCATGCTTTAGCTGGATACTGTCTGTTAACAGACGTTGTGCTGCACTGTCAGAAGGTTGTCCGCAGGATAAAACAAGAAATGATAAAACTAATCCAAACGATTTGATCTTGTAGCTCATTTGATATGAATTTATTCAAGATACGTATTTTAAATAAAATCTT
The DNA here is from genome assembly GCA_963795585.1 of uncultured Sphingobacteriaceae bacterium. Classification (GTDB taxonomy): domain Bacteria; phylum Bacteroidota; class Bacteroidia; order Sphingobacteriales; family Sphingobacteriaceae; genus Pedobacter. The sequence goes on from CAWCIO010000015.1 coordinate 239,243, forward strand.
GATGGTATCGTTTAACTACCATATGTCGGGACTTACAATTTTTCTAATTAAAGGAATTTAGTTATCATTGGTAACCCAATTTCGTATATTAGCAAATAGGGCACAATGGTGATGGTTACTTACAGCGAATTTTCAGATCAGGAATTAATAAGGCTATTAAAGCTTGCTGATCATGCTGCTTTTAACGAAATCTACAATAGGTATTCCCCTAAAGTTTATTACCAGGTGAATCAAATGCTACGTGATGAAGACGCTGCTAAGGACATCATTCAGGAATTGTTCGTCAAGATTTGGGATAGGGCTTTCAATATTAAATCAGATGCCCAGTTAGGAGGTTATCTTTACATTGCCGCACGTAATCTGGTATTCAAATATATCGAGAAGGGTACGTTGCAAAACGATTATATTGCATCCTTGTCGGCTTTTAGTAAAGAGCTTAACGAAACCGAATTGAAAGAGTTTGACGAAAGGGATTTATATATCGCAATAGATTTAGAGATTGCAAAATTACCGGAAAAGATGAGACAAGTTTTTGAATTGAGCAGGAAAGAAAACCTGTCTTATCATCAAATTTCGGTTCAACTAGGTATTTCTGAGCATACTGTGAGAAACCAAATCAGTAATGCCATGAAAATTTTGCGCAGCAATTTAAATAATCAGGTTCCTGCAGGCTTTATTGTGCTGGCTCTGTTACAGAGATAGTGCCTTTTTTTAATGTTTTTCAATTTGTTCGATTTTTTTTAAATTTCTTCTAGTAGTTTTTTGTGTTTTTCAGGTAATACTTATAAATCACCATCTATTAATCGTGATTTAAGGGTAATATGAGCTACGAAGAAGCGAAAAAGCTATTGGAAAAATACAATCTTGGACTTGCAACAGAGTCGGAACTGGCATTGTTGCAGTATTGGTATATAAAGGAAGGTATGAATATTCATATTGTTCCGGGTAACAACCATGATAAACAGTTATTAGATGGATTATGGACTGATATTTCCAAACAGACTAAGCCGCGTCATATTTTATGGCCAAAAATTGCAATCGCAGCGGCGCTGGCACTTGCCATATTCGGTGCGGGATTATTTTATTATTCCGATACTTATCGTGAGTTGGAACAGTCTGCGCGTTACCTCAATGACGTTGGCCCCGGCAGAAACAGCGCTACACTGACGCTTGCCAATGGTAAAAAAATCAGGCTCGATAGCATAAATGCCGGCACCTTGCTTGAAGAGGCGGGGGTTAGTATTACCAAAGCAGCATCCGGACGTTTAATTTATACAGTTAAGGACAATCGAGAAGAGCCGGGTACTAAATACAATACGCTGTCCACCGATAGGGGAGAAGCTTATCAGGTGGTTTTGCCAGATGGCTCCCTTGTTTACCTGAATGCAGCTTCTTCTTTAAAATATCCTGCTAATTTTTCAAAGCAGGCAGAGCGAAAGGTGGAGCTGATTGGAGAGGGCTATTTTGAGGTTTCAAAAGATAAAGCGCATCCTTTTGTGGTAGGTACCAACCAACAGGAAATTAAGGTCCTCGGCACGCATTTTAATGTCAATAGTTATGCCGACGAAGTGAATATGGTGACTACATTGGTCGAGGGCTCGGTCTACGTTGAAAACCTGAAGCAAGATGGCATTACGCTAAAACCAGGTCAACAGGCAATAAATGACCGTAACCGGATCATAGTAAAGGAGGCAAATGTAAATAGCGCGCTTGACTGGCGGGACGGCGGATTGGTTTTCAATGACCATGATTTTAAAGCTACGATGCGTAAAATTGCACGTTGGTATAATGTGGAGGTAGTTTTTGATTCTTCTGTGCCAGATGATCTTATATTAGGTGGCTGGATTTCCAGGGAAAAAAACTTGTCCGCCGTATTAAAGGTGATGGAGCTCACCGGCAATGTTAAATTTAAATTGGAAGGAAGGAGGCTGACCGTTATGAGGTAATTTTTACAATATCAGGTCACCTTTAAACAAAAATGCCAGAAGTGCTACCAACACCTCCGGCGGTTTTGTAAGGAGATCTTTAATCGAATCCTGCTTGAATATCAACTAACAAACCACACAAAACTAGACAAATGTATAAATTTAATGCCAGACAAACCGGTGTGTTTTCCGGTTGGCTCTATAAATTCCTGCTGATTATGCGCATCACCACCGTATTTTTAATCGCTTTTGTTGTACAGGTAAGCGCTGCTTCCTCTTACGCACAAAAAATAACATTAAACAGGAAGAACACTACCCTTGCACGTGTATTCCAGGAAATTCGTACTCAAAGTGGTTACGACTTTGTGTACGAAACTAAATTACTGGATAAAGGAAGTGCTTTTGATATCAGCGTCAACAATGCTACACTTGAACAAGCCTTAAAAATATGTTTTGCCAATCAGCCTTTTGATTATCGCATCGATGAGAAAACAATCATCGTAAAGGAGAAAGAAACCTCATTGGTCGACAGGTTGAAACGTTACCTGAGCACGATAACCGTAACTGGTAAGGTAACTGATAGTTACGGTAATATATTACCGGGTGTTACCGTAAGGGTGAAGGGCACAAATAAAATGACCAGCACCAACCAGGTCGGGAGCTTTATCCTTGCTGACGTAGAGGAGGACGCGACACTCGTATTCAGCTATCTCACCAAGGAAACCTTCGAACTGAAATTGAACGGTAAGAATAATGTTACCGTGGTTTTAAAAGAAAAGACAGAACAATTGGAAGAGGTAGTCGTGAATACCGGTTATCAGATTTTAAAAAAGACTGATGTAGTAGGATCTACTGCTTCCATAAACGCAAAAGACTTATATCTGAATGGTGTAAATACCATAGAGCAGGCATTACAGGGGAAACTTGCTGGTGTTGTAGTTACCAATACCAGCGGGCTGGTTGGTACAAAACAGAATGTAAGGGTAAGGGGAACTTCTACTTTGATCGGTACACAAGAGCCTATATGGGTGGTTGACGGAATTATCCAGGAAGATCCTTTACCATTTAAAGCCCAGACTTTAAATACAGCAGGGGATATCAATTCGGATAATTTTGATTACATCAGGAATTTTGTTGGAAATTCCATTCGGTGGTTAAATCCAAATGATATTGAAGATATTACTGTGCTTAAAGACGCTTCCGCTACAGCTATTTATGGCATTAGGGCGGCAAATGGTGTAATTGTAATTACGACAAAAAAGGGAAAGGTGGGACCGCCGGCCATTAACTATTCCACAAATCTGAGTACTACTGAAAAGGTAAACTACGATAAGTTGTACCTGATGAATTCGAAAGAACGTGTGGAGGTTTCAAGAGAGATATTTCAAAGAGGACTGACAGCTCCTTTTGTCAACAACAGCATCGGTTATGCCGGTGCATTAAATGAATATTTATACCTGAAAACGATTAACGAAGCGGAATTTAATGCAAGGGTTGCGGCGATGGAGACCGCCAATACGGATTGGTTTAAGATTTTATTTCGTACGCCCCTGAGTATGGGCCATAACCTGGGCATTTCCGGAGGAAATACGAGCACCAGGTATTATTCATCATTTGGCTACAATGCAACCAATGGCACAGCGATAGGTAACGATACACGTGCGATGAATGGAAGTTTATCCATGAGTTCGCAATTGTTTAAGAATTTGAATATAGGGATCCGTTTATCGGCTGCAAAAAACACCACCGACGGTTTTTACCAGGTCAATCCATATGACTATGCCACTAAGATTAACCGGGTCATACCAGCATATCAGAGTAATGGCGAATTGAATTTTTATAAAACCAGTTCGGGATATCTGTTCAATATCATAAATGAACGTGAAGAGACTGGTAATACCAACAATACCATTTCTACAAATGGAAGTATAGATGTGAATTATCAGTTTTCTAAAGACCTTCGCTTTCAGACGCTATTTAATTACAACAGTTCGGCTACCAATGGCGTGACTTATGCAACCGACAGGACAGAATATATGTCCAGGGCAATCAGGTTTGCTGAAGTGGGAATTAAACCCACTGATCCGGCATACATCAATTCAAGGGTACCTGTTGGTGGCGAATACAACGAATCGACCAACACTAATGCCAATTGGAGTTGGAGGAATAGCGTATCGTACAATAAAACTTTTGGATTGAAACACACGGTCGCTGTGATGTTTGGTCAGGAAATGAACAGTACACATTATGAGGGATTCCAGTCAACCGCTTATGGTTATCTACGGGACCGGGGTAAATCTTTTGCCGCGTTACCATTAACATATACCTCAGCAAAAACAATAAATCCATTGCTGAGTTTGAGTCCTACGATTACCGATCGCAGAACAAACACACTTGGCCTGTATCTGACTTCAAGTTACGCTTATGATAATCGCTACGTATTAAACTTTAGTGTAAGAAATGACCGCTCAAACCGGTTTGGCCAGTTTACAAATGAGAAATTTAACCCAGTTTGGGCTGGAGGTTTAAGATGGAACGTTGCCAATGAAAAATGGTTTAACACCAGCGGCTGGATGAATGGTTTGAGCTTGCGTGGATCTTTTGGTTACCAACGAAATATTGCGGCAAATGTGAGTCCGGACCTGATCATTAAAACACCTGTTGGTGCACCAGCGTATACCACAGATACCATGACCGGCGATGTATTGCTGGCGATAGGTTCGCTGCCTTATGGCGACCTGCGCTGGGAAGAAAATGCCAGTATGAACCTTGGCTTAGACTGGAGTTTATTTGGCAATAAGGTACAGGGTTCGGTAGAGTATTATACCAAACGCGGCAGGGAGTTAATTACCAATTTATCGGTTCCCCTGGAGTACGGGGTAAGTTCGATGTTAGTGAATGGTGGATCGATGAACAACACCGGTTATGAAGTGAGTGCAAACTTTGTTCCGGTAAGAACCAAGAATTTTACCTGGTCGGTAAGCCTGAATACCTCAAAAAACAAAAATATTGTGGTTAAAACAGGGCCACAGGTCGTAAGCTGGCGAACTGCAGCTTCTGGTACGCTCAACGTAGCAGGAAAACCTGTTTCTGGATTTTATGCCTTTAAATTTACAGGTATCAATGCTGCAAATGGAGAGCCGATGTTTGACCTTGGCGTTGCGCAGGGGGCAGATGTAAAAGATCCGACATCATTTATGCAGTATATGGGGAAACTTGATCCGGATTTTACTTCCGGACTGGGATTGAGCTTCAGGTATAAAATGTTGAGCCTGAGCAGCTCATTTAATTTGCAGGTAGGTGGCAAAAAATTCCTGACGCCCTTGTATAATTATGCCTCCAATACCAGTGGATTACCTACGGAATACGAAAATCTTTCGCGTTTAATTCTGTATCGCTGGACTCCGGCTAATCCGAATGGAACCGTACCAGCCTTACCAAATGGAAGTTTGCCGAGTGTAGCCTTACCAAATGGTGACCAAACGTATAAAAGCTTATACATGTTATACAATTACAGCACCGATCGTGTAGTGAGTGCTTCCAGTTTGCGTTGTAATAACGTCAACATGAGTTATGCTTTACCGGAATATATTGTAAAACGCCTCAAATGTAAGAATGTGTTTATTGGTGCTGGTGTAAGCAATCCTTTTGCGATTAACAGTGGGGACTTTAGGGGGATTGACCCTGAAGTGGCTACCGGAGGCCAGCCCAGAACAAGAACTTATACATTCAATTTAAACCTAAGTTTATAATTAAGCAGATGAAAAAGTATTTTTTATATGCACTGATATTGATGACTACAATATTGGGCTCCTGCAAAAAATTTCTTGCAGAATACAGTCAGGACGAGATGCGCCCTGGCTCTACAGATGATTTGACCGCTTTGATGTATAGTGAGGCTTATCCTTATAATGCTTATATGGAAACATTTGATGCACTGACCGACGATATTCAGAACAATCCACTAGTGCCGGTGTAATGGGGCGCCTATTCCTGATTATCTAACCACCCTGCAGGCAGCTACCCCGATGTTTACTTTTGATCCGACTATGTTTGATCAGAACAATCCTGTAGCTGATGCTTCGAATGTATATAGCAAACTATATCTGAAAATTAAAGGCTGTAACGTCATTGTTGACTACCTGGACCAGGTGAAAGGAACAGATGTGGACAAAAATGCCATCCTTGGACAATGTCTTTTATTGCGTTCTTATTATTACCTGAAATTGGTGACGACTTATGCGCAGCTATATAATGCTCCTGGTGTAGATGCTGAAAAAAGTTTAGGGGTTCCATTGATTCTGAGCAGCCAGGTAAAAGATGGGGGAATTGCCAGAAATACGCTAAAGGAAGTGTATGATCAGATTGAAAAAGACCTGATCCAGGCCGAAGACCTACTGAGAAATAATTACACGCCGAGCACGGTATTCAGGGTAGGCCGTGATGTAGCTAATGCACTTTTATCACGGTTTTACTTATACAGGGGATTGGATAGCGATTGGGCGAAAGCAATTCAATACGCGACCAGGGCATTGGAAAGACGGTCGACACTGACTGCTTTGACTACTTTCATTACTTCTAGTGGAGGCATCACTGCAAATGGCATTTACAACTCATCCAGTCCGGAAGTGATCTGGATAGCTTCTACAAGTGTACATCCCAGTCTTTTAGCTGTAAATTCGGATAGCCGCTCCATGCCTCCTTTTACCGCTTCTACAAGTTTGCTAACGCAATATAACCAGGGAGCTGGGACCAGTAATTATGGAGATTTGCGCTATCAATACTATTTTCAGGCTTTCACGGCTAACGGAGCGAAATTCCTGTACCGTACCGGAAAAAATACCATCAACACAACCTACGGTACTAAAGGTTTCAGGGTTGCGGAACTTTATTTGAACCGTGCTGAGGCTTATGCCCGCCAGTTTTTGAATACGGGGAATGTTGCCGATAGAACAGCTGCACTGGCAGACCTGAATGCTTTGAGGTTAAGTCGTTACGACACACGAAATACAGCTTATGTTGCGGTTAACATTACGGATGGAGCCGGACTCTACAAGTTTTGCCAGGAAGAACGCAGAAGGGAGCTGGCATTGGAAGATGGCCATCGATTTATCGATTTAAAAAGATGGGGCCTGGGCGTTACCCATGTGTATACAGGTTCTGATAATGTGACGACCACCTTTACATTACTTGCAAACAGCCCGCTGTATGCACTGCCAATACCTTACAATGCAGTACTGGCAAACACCAGTCTAATCCAAAACCCAAGATAACTGAATGATTATTTAACAATTTAATCTTATGAAAGCTTATATATTAATATTAACTGTCATTTTTCTTGCTTTAGGCTTCAGTTCTTGCAAAAAGTCTGACAGTGTTTTAAACGCATCTGGTATTGATGATACTTATCAATTGCCACAAGGTAACGCTGCGTATGACCAAACTATTGTTGGTTATTACCAGAAATATGGTAGTTATGTTTTATACCAGTTTAGTGAAAAAGACGCTTACTGGACCCCAACTGGAATTAAAAAACCAGTTGCCGGTACTGCTGGTACATGGAGTACTGGTGCAGAAGTGTCTCCCTCAAATAGAGATTACATTACACCACAGTTAGATTTATTAGATAAAAGCTTATTTAGCCTGTATCCAGCTGCGTTCTTAAAACAGTTTTTACCTGTTAAAATTTTACTGTGCAGCCAGGTGGATTCTGTTTATACCAATTATGTTTTTACCCCTGTTTTTACAGCAACTAAGGGTGTGAAAAAGATTCCTGCTTATTATAGTTATGATAACATCGCTGTTAATTATGGAGATGTAGCTGTTGCGAGCATGACAGCTGCGGATAAGCTGGCTTTTTTAGCCAGACTGAACCTGGTGTTTTTTCAAAGCATCAATGAACGCGGCCTGATTAAGCCGACAGCAGAATTTACGAATAGTGCAGATTATACTGTAAGTAATACCACACAGGCCATTGCTTATGGAAAAGGTATCATCAGCCTCTATTATTCGAGTAATGTAACGGCAGATTGGACCGCCTACATCATGGCGATGGTGAGCTGGTCTGAAGTGGATCTGAACCGTGCGGTCACCAATACCAATACCAGTGCAGTTGGGATTTTAAATCCTATGAAAGATACCAACGGACTCATCAAAAAGCGATACAATATGGTTAGAAACTATTTCATCAATACGTATCAGGTGGACTTGCAGAAAATTGGTAACGCATCAAGAGGATTATAATAAACTACATGAATTGCATTTGGAGATGTTGTGCCTGTTTTAGGTACATATACTCCTGATCTATCATTAAACACAAATATGAAACCTATAAAAATTTTGTTCCTCAGCCTGGGGCTGACGGTATCAGCATTCTTTTGTGCAAATGCGCAAACAGAAGTGAGGGTGCCTGCGATCGCTACCTTCACTAAACCTGCCGCAAAACAGTATAAAGGAATGTTTAATGTACTTGTACAAGATGATAAATATTTCATCGAAATTCCGGATCAGTTACTGGGCCGTGACATCCTCACGAGCATTACCATTATTAGCGGCTCTGCGCAGCGCAAAAGGAATCCAGCCATGCGTTTCGGTTTTGCCGGAGATGCGGTTAATGACCGGGTGATCCGCTTTAATAAAGGTATCAACGGAAAGATGAACCTCATTGCACCTGAGTTTGCCATGGAAACCGATACCATGAGTATGTATTTTAATGCACTTAAAGCAAAGTTAGTACCCAGCCTGCTTGCCTTTGATATTGTGGCTACAGGAAATGCAAGTTCCCTGATTGACATTACCAGTTTGTTTGCTGGAGACAATGATTTGTTTTCGTTAAAAGGGGCTGCCGTTGAATTGAAACTTGGTGCTTTTGAACCTCAAAAATCAAAGGTTCTTGGTGTAAGCGCATTTGAAAATAATGTGATTTTTCGTTCCATAAAAAGTTATGGCGAAGCTCCTCCGGCAGCACAAGGCCCACCTAATGCAACAGGTATGCCCGCAAAAAAAGAAGAAACAAACCCAACCATGTGGGAAATTGGATCTTCCTGGTTTTTGTTGCCAGAAGTGCCAATGGCACAGCGTTACGGAGATAAAAGGATTGGATACTTTTTAACAGGTTTAAGAAACTACGATAGGAATCCGGAAAAAAATGAATTTTTAACCGTAGCGAATCGGTGGCGTATAGAACCCAGGCCAGAAGATCTTCAAAAATTTAAGGACGGAGAACTGGTTGAACCTGCAAAGCCTATTGTGTTTTACATCGACCGCAATACGCCTGCTTACCTGATTCCTTATATGATTGATGGGGTAAATGCATGGCGCAAAAGTTTTGAGAAAATAGGCTTCAAAAATGCCATCACGGGTAAACTGGCGCCAACGGCTGCAGAAGATCCGGATTATACAATGGAAGACGCGAGATATTCTTACATCTCCTACAAACCATCTGAAATGGCCAATGCTTACGGGCCGCAAATTGTTGACCCCCGCTCAGGTGAAATCCTGACCTCGCACATTGCCGTGTTTCACAATATTCAGGAACTCTTGCAACGCTGGTATTTTTCTATGTGTGCTGTTACAGATCCGGGTGCACGTAAAATTCCTATGGATAAGTCATTAATGGGTACGCTCATCAAGAACGTGATTACTCATGAAGTTGGACACACCCTTGGTTTAAGGCATAATTTTGCTGGTAGTTCATCGTATGCTGTAGACAGCATACGTAACAGGGATTTTGTACGTAAAAATAGCTTTGGACCATCTGTGATGGATTATATGCGTTTTAATTATGTGGCCCAACCGGGAGATAAGATGGCACCTGCAGACTTACTCCCAGTGGTAGGTGTTTATGACGATTATGCCATTGAATGGGGTTACAAGTTTATGCCAGAGAAAGATGCCCAAACTGCGGCAGATTATCTGACTTCATGGGTTTCCGAGATGAGAAAAGACCCACGATTCTTTTATTTTGAAGAGGGAGACTTCTACGACCCCAGGGTACAAAGTGAAGATATTGGAGATAACAATATGAAAGCCAATGCACTCGGTGTAGAAAACCTGAAGATAATTATGACGAACCTGAACAAATGGGGCGAAGGCGACGATAATGCTTACCTGAGCTTAAGATCTATGTACCGCGCCGTGCAGGGCCGGTATTATCAGTATCTGCAACACGTAGTGAAAAATATTGGTGGCGTTTTTACAGACAATGCCTTGCGGACAGAAAACAAAAGCAACTTCGTTCCGGTAAGCCGGGCACGGCAAAAAGAAGCCATGGACTACTTAACCCAATATATGTTTACGGAACCAAAATGGCTTTACCCTGAGGATATCATGGCAAAAACCAGATTTGATTTTGATACGGATGTAGAAGCGAGTTATGGTGATCTGCTTGGCAGATTATTGTCTAAGTATTCTGCATTATCGAGAGTAGAAGACATTGCAGACAGTAAGGATTATACAGCTACTGAGTTCCTGACGGACTTGCACCGGGTTATTTTCAAAGACATCGAAAATGGGAAGCCCATATCGCGCTACAACAGGATGCTGCAACGGACTTTTTTGAATTCAGTATTGAGGCATGTAGATAACCCTGGTGCTTTTCCTAATAATGTCGATTTAAAAATGACTGAATTGCTAAGAATGACTTCAACACAAGCTGAAGCTGCTGCAGCGCTTCAAACTGACTTTATTTCTAAAAGCCACCTTACTGCCATCGCAAACATGATTAAAGTCTGGAATACTGGAAGGAACGACGCTTATTTAACTAAATAACTATAACCATGAAATATATATATACTACCCTGTTCAGTGCCGCTTTATTATTTAGCGCTGCAGGCATACAGGCACAGGTGATCAGTAAATCTTCAACAACTTCTCAGGAGAAAGCCGTGGCACCTGCGCCAGCTGCAGAAGGCGAAGCACCGAAAACGGAGCCCATGGCTTTCGATAAGTTTTTTAAAAAAAATATGACAGTTACAGCGGGGGAATTTCCTGTTTACCAGGATGGCTCAAAATACTTTCTGGAAATACCGGAATCTGCCTTAAATTCAGATCTTTTAATCATTGGTGATATTGCCCGCGGATATGGAAGTAACATCGCCCAATCTTCCGGGGTTATCCGTTTAAGTAAAGGTACAGGTAATAACATCAATGTAACTAAAGCGGTTTATAAAGAAGCGGCTTCGCCGGATTTCAACCAGGGTATTGAAGCGCTGGTTCAAAAGTCTAATCTTGTTCCGGTTAGTTTTGTCATGCCGATAGAGGCTCTTGGCAAAACAAAAGGTAGTTACATCCTCAACATCACCAGGCATTTGCTGGAAAGTGGTGAGCTATTTTCTTTTAAAGAAGTGGTTAGTTTAAGCAATTCTGATGCAGCGCGTTCCGGTGTGCAAAAAGTGAGGGCTTCGCAAAATGGGGTCGTATTTAGTGTATTACGTACGCAAACCACGCCAGGACAAAGTTACAATGGTAGCAAAGCGGTAGACAAAGCTGTTGCTTTTGTACTTGATCTGGTCATCCAGCGTTTACCTGATGCGCAGATGAAGGTTCGGGAAGCTGATCCCAGAATAGGTTTTGGAACGGTCAATTACAATGACTTTGGAAAAAACCTTTACGGAGTAAGGAATGTAAAAGTAATTACGAAGTGGAACATTGGTGTAAAAGCCGCTGATCAGAAGCGTTATTTTGCCGGTGAACTGGTGGCTCCAGAAAAGCAAATTAAGGTACTTATTGATCCTGCAACCCCTGCGCTGTTTGTGCCGTATATCAAAAAAGCTGTACAGCAATGGAACAATGCTTTTAGTTCCGCAGGATTTAAGGATGTTCTGGTTGTGGCTACAGATGAAAGCGATAGCTGGTTGTCCTCGGGTAAGATTCTCATCAAATGGGGAAATGCACTCAAAGGAGTGGTAACAAATACTGTTACAGATCCGCGTACCGGGGAGATTCTTGCTGCAAAAATGAATATTGATGCAGTCGTTTCTGACGATTTGCTGCCTTCCTATTTTGCCAAATGTGGTTTTAAGGATCCACGGATCATGAAAGACTTATACAATCCCGCAGTGAGGGGAGAAATGATGGAATGGAAGGTGGCACAAGGTCTGGCTGAGCTTCTTGGTATGGTGTCTAATTTTCGGGGCAGTGCGGCATATACACCTAAACAACTCAGGTCTGGAACCTGGTTAAAAGACCATGGTTTCACATCATCAATTACGGATGACCTGCAATTTAACTATGTCGTACAGCCGGAAGATCAGGTGGAAATTTCTGACTTGATGCCTCGTGTTGGTGCATATGATAAAATGGCAATTGGCTGGGCATACCGCTTATTCGCAAATCCTGCTGCCGAAAAGAAAATGCTGGCATCGCTCAAATTATCAAATGCCGAACTGCTGTATCTGGAAGAAAATAAAAGCGACCCTTTGACCAGCAAAGGAGATTTGTCGTCTGACTTGTTAGCCGCTTCTGAGCTGGGTATGAAAAATGTTCAGCTTTACTACCCACAAATGGAAAAACTCACGGCAGCAATGGACGATAAAGATGAAGATTGGTCGAATTTTAAAGTGCTTTCTAAGGCTTTTCAAATCAGCTACCAATTATATACAGATAATGTAGTAGGCTATATCGGGGGGATTTCTGTGCATCCGGTGCTTAAAGGTTACAATGATATTGGCGTAGTGTATACACCAAAAAAAGATCAGCAAAAGGCAATGGCCTTGTTAAATCAGTGGTTTTTTAATGGTGCCCCTTCCTGGATGCAAAGTAAAAGGCTAAATCAACTGAATTCAGAATCTGAATCTGCAAAGATGGGTAGAAGCACCCAGGATGCCTTGAGGAAATTTATTACGCCTGAAGTACTGAACAACCTGATCCAGGCTGAATATGCATTAGGTAAGGAGGCTTATACCGTAACCGACCTTTTCAATGACATAGATCATTACATCTTTAAAGATTTTAGTGTCACGGTGCCCGTAGATGATTATCGGATGCTAATGCAAACCAATTTTGTATATGATCTTTCTACAGCAGTAGCGAAAAATAACATCACGGGTGGGCTGACTGATTCAAATGAAGTACTTCATCTCTATTTTATCAGAACGATGGAGCAGATTGGGATGTTAGGAGAGCAACATCAGGATGCTTCGGCACGTGAGCATTACAAAGTAATGAGACAAAAAATTCAACGGAATATGAACCAGAAAACGAACTAGAACTGATGAAAAGATTTAGCATATTGATGATGTTCATGATGGCAACAGCCGTTTATGCACAAAATAGAAGTATCAATTTTACCACCGCATCCTTAGAGGAAGCGTTTAAGCTGGCAAAGGAACAGCACAAAATGATTTTTACGGATTGTTATACGGTATGGTGTGTGCCGTGTAAAGGAATGGATAAACTGGTATTTAATCAGGACAGTGTAGCCGACTTTTTCAACAGCCATTTCATCAACGTAAAAATGGATATGGAAAAAGGAGAGGGGCCGGCAGCCATCAAAACGTATGCTGTTGGTGCTTTTCCCACCTATCTGCTGTTTGACGAAAATGGCAAGCAGCTGTATAAATTTGTTGGCGGGATGTCTCCGACAGAATTTATGGCTAAAATTAGGGCAGGGATTAAGATTGACAATGAAGAAACCCAGATGCTTACGCGTTATGCTCAAGGTGACCGTCAGCCAGACCTGATGCGGGAACTGATCCTTTTAAAGATCCGTCAGATGGAAATTGATGTGGCAAAAGAGCTCAATGATGAGCTGATGGACCTGCTTACACCTGCCCAGCGTGCTTTGCCAGAGAATTGGGTGTTGTTTAAACAAAATAGATATGCCATGTATTTGTCTAACGTGGATACGCGTAATTTCAATTACCTGGCAGACCATTGGCGAGACTTTGCGGCAACAAACAACAAAGATTCTGTGGATCGTAAAATGTCCCTGATCTTCAGAAAACTTGCAACGGAATCTTTAGAAGGTTATCATTTTAAAAAACGTCCATACGATAAGGCTCAATTTGAGCGCTATAAAGAACAGATCAAAGCAACAGAAATGCCTGATAAAAATCAGTTATTGGTGTTGATTGAAATGGGACAAGCTGCTGGAGAGAAAAATCCGGAGCGGGTAACCTCACTATTTGAAAAAAACATCCATACCTTCTCCGAAGATAACCTGAGAATCACCTGGGGCTATGTGACCTATTGTGCTTCCATTCCCGGCTACAAATATCCAAGGGCCAAACAGATTGCGGATAAGGTGATCAGGCAAACAAAAAATCCTTACCTGGTGTCGACCTGCGAGATGCTGAAAGCCAACCAGATCCGGGCAAATAAACTGCTTAACCAGGATCAAAATAAATCATGATGAAGGGAAGAATTAAATTATTTTGGGCGCTGCTATTGTTGCCAGCATGTTTACTGGCGCAAACACCAGATTATGAAGCGGCTGAACGGTTCGATGCGCCAAATTTGCAAAGGCAAATCGGAAGCACCCACATCATACCCTTCTTCCTCAAAAAAAGTAATAAATTTTGGTTTAGTGCCAATGGGCCTGCCGGGGCGGCTGTGATTGCAACCCAGCCGATTAAGATACAAGAGGACATCCAAAAAGATAACTATTATTTAGTAGATCCGGACAAAAAGCAAAAGATTGCACTTTTTGACAAGGAAGCGATTTCTTATCAATTGCAGGAATTCACAAAAGGGGAATTAAATCTTACGGCAGTAACGTATCGCCCTCAATTTTCTACAGATGAGCAAACAGTAGAGGTTGGGTATAATGGTGATACTTATGATTACAACTATGCGAAAAAGACTTTGGTTAAGCGGGAGAAAAAGGCGTCGGAAAGATTTCCTGTTTACTTAACTGGAAATCAATCTCCGGATAAAAACTGGTTGCTGTATTCCAGGCATCACAATCTGTATTTTAAGGGGTTGACGGGAGATACTACAGAACAAGTACTTGCTGCAGATGGCGCTGAATACCACTCTTTTTCTATTAATGAGTTGGATAAATTTGCGAATATAAATGGTGTAACCGATGCCGTTTGGACTCCGGATTCTAAATCATTTTACGTACTGCGTAAGGACACAAGGAAAGTAATGACCCTATCTGTATTCAATTCTGCAAGCAATTTCGGTAGGCCGTTTTTAAGTACCTATAAGTATGAGTTGCCTGGTGATAAGGAAGTTGCTCAATATGATTTTTATGTGGGTAATGCCGCGGCACGTACATTAAAAAAGGTAAATCTGGACCGTTGGCCTGATCAGGAAGTTGAAGTGCTGCGCAATCAAACGAGCAATGAGGAAGTATTCCTCTTGCGCAAAAAAAGAAGTCGTGATGAGATAGAACTTTGTGCAGTTAACCTGAAAACAGGAGTATTGCGGGTTGTGATCAACGAAGTAAGTAAACCTTTTATCAATTCCGATCTCTTTAATGTATCCCTTATTGATGGAGGTAAGGATATAATCTGGTGGAGTGACCGGACTGGATGGGGTCAGTATTATCATTATGACAATTCAGGCAAACTGTTAAATACCACTACTGCCGGCGATTGGACAGCAGGTAAAATTGTAGGTACGGATACTGCCAAACGAGTCATTTATTTTTATGGCTACGGTAAAGAAAAAGGACGCAATCCCAATTACGCTTTTTTATACAAAGTTGGTTTTGATGGTAGAAATCAAAAACTTTTAACTCCTGAAGATGCAACACATGCTGTTTTTATGTCTCCAAATAAGAAGTATTTTGTAGACTATTACTCCAGGATAGATTTGGAGCCAACAACTATTGTACGAAATACGGAGGGTAAATATATTGAGGAAGTGTTGAGGCCTGATTTTAGTAAACTATATGCTTATGGCTGGAAAAAGCCGGAGATGTTTACCGTAAAGGCTAAAGATGGCGTAACTGAACTTTACGGTTTGATGTGGAAGCCTTTCAACTTTGACCCCAATAAAAAATACCCGATCATTTCGCAGGTGTACCCAGGTCCTTTTACGGAAACGGTGTGGACGGAATTTACGGTTACTGATCGTTACAACAACACATCGCTGGCTCAGATGGGCTTTATTGTGGTGGTAATGGGACATCGTGGAAGCTCTCCTTACCGCAATGCGAAATATTATAAATATGGGCATGGAAACCTGCGCGATTATGCCCTGGAAGACGATAAATACGGATTAGAGCAACTCGCTGCAAGATTCAGTTTCATAGATTTAAACAAGGTAGGTATCTTTGGTCACTCTGGTGGAGGCATGATGTCTACCGCCGCCATATGTACTTACCCTGATTTTTATAAGGTCGCAGTTTCTTCTTCAGGCAATCACGATAACAGGATCTATAACCGCACCTGGGGCGAAAGTTACCAGGGATTTGAACAACCCATAGCATTGAACCAGAGCCTTGCGAAAAATCTGAAGGGGCATTTGTTACTCGTTACAGGAGAGTCTGACCAGAATGTGAATCCGGCAAATACTTATAGAATGGCTGATGCACTCATTAAGGCAGATAAAGACTTTGATTTAATGGTTTTACCAGGACAAAGCCATACTTATGAAGAGCCATATAAAACGTATTTTCAAAAGCGTTTGAGGAAGTATTTTGCTGAATACTTAATAATGAAATAAATATTCTTAACCTGGACCGGTGCCGTCCAGGTTTTTTATTGCTCCCGATTTTTCTAATGGCTTTGCGTTCAGCGTATCTTACATAAGCTTCAGTAATTTTGGCTACAAATTTTTTATTTTATGCTAATTTGTTTTCATTGGAAAACGAATTAATTGAACATAAATTATTTGTTTTTTAGAGGCATGGTTTTCTGGATTTTTGGCTAAGTAAAAATCTATATTTTATCATCGAATAGTGCATCAGTATTGCTGTATTGTTCATTTTTATCATTATAAAAACGGTTTAGTTTTGAAAGTGTCAGCAACTGATTCCTGGTACGACTGACAACCTACAAACTAAACCAAACGTTATGATGAAATTCTACAAAAGCCGGATGAGGTGGCGACCTCATCTTATTGGGCATTCGATCCTATGCCTGCTGTTATTCTGCCTTGTTCTTGCTTCAACAGCATCGGCGCAGCAAAGCAGTTCTAAAATTTCGGGACTGGTAACCGATACTACAGGGATAGGCATCCCAGGTGTAAGCGTAGTTTTGGTCGGGAATACCAAAATTGGAACCATTACTGATGCAGACGGTAAATTTGCCATTGATGTAAATTCAGGAGCCAGACTGCTCTTCAGCTCTGTGGGATTTATCTCAAAACAAGTCCTTGTTGAATTAAAAAACCTGCCCTTAACTATAGTGTTGAAATCTGATGATTCCAGCCTTTCTGAAGTTGTAGTCACAGCCTTTGGAAAGAAGGAACAAAAAGAAGCTGTAGTAGGCTCAGTGACAAGCATCAATCCTCAAAAGTTAAAAATACCTTCTAGTAACCTCACAACTGCGTTGGCGGGACAAATCGCAGGGGTGGTTGCTTATCAGAGAAGCGGTCAGCCGGGGATGGACAATGCCAGTTTTTTTATCCGTGGTGTCACGACTTTCGGCTATAAGCAGGATCCTCTGATTTTGGTAGATAACATTGAATTGACCGCAAACGATCTCGCCAGACTACAGGTAGATGATATCGCAAGCTTTTCAATCCTTAAAGATGCCAGCGCAACAGCTTTATATGGTGCCCGCGGTGCTAACGGTGTGATCTTAGTCACGACAAAAGAAGGAGCGGAAGGACCTGCGAAGATCAATGTCCGTTTTGAGAATTCCATCTCACAAGCGACGCAAAGTCTTGAGGTTGCTGATCCCATTACCTTTATGAAGATGTATAATGAGGCCATCACGACAAGGAACCCATTGGGTGTGCCGGCGTACACTCAAAATGACATCTTCAACAGACAGCAGACGCTCGACAATGCACCTGGTAGTAATAAATATGTTTACCCGGCTGTAGACTGGCTGGATGAACTCTTCAAGAAAAATACCAGCAACCAGCGATTGAACGGGAGTGTAAGTGGTGGTGGTAAGATCGCGCGTTATTACATTGCGACTTCCTATAATCTGGATAACGGAATTCTGAAAGTTAGTCCGATCAATAACTTTAACAACAACGTAAAACTGGAAAATTATCAATTGCGTTCTAACGTAAATATCAATGTAACGCCAACAACTGAAGTGGTGCTGAGGCTTTCGGGCAATTTTGACGAATACAATGGGCCGATTACAGCCGATGGATCATTTGCTTCAGACCTTTATTATAAGGCGCTGCATACGAGTCCGGTATTGTTCCCGGCATCTTTCCCTTATAATGACGAGCTGGGTATAGATACCCACATCTTGTTTGGAAATGCACCACTTGGCGGTTCTGGAAATACACCAGGTTATTCCAATCCTTATGCAGATCTGATGAAAGGTTTCAAGAGCTATTCAAGATCGAGGATGTCGGCTCAGTTGGAGCTCAACCAGAAGCTGGATTTCCTAACTAAAGGTTTGAACTTTAGAGGGATTTTCAATACCAACCGGTATTCGTATTTCGACCTTTCACGTCAGTACAATCCTTTTTATTATAATGTATCCGGTTATGATCGTTTTACAAATTCTTATTCATTAAACTGGATCAATAACCAGCCAGGTCAGGCAGCTGAATACCTCAACTTCCAGCCTGGTGCTAAGGACATTGATACCTTTCTATATCTGCAAGGTGTATTGGATTATAGCAAGGATCTGGGGCGAAATCACAACATTGCCGCTACATTGATTGGGACCCGTCAGCAACGCCTGTATGCAAATGGGACAACATTGCAGTCTTCCCTGCCATTCCGTAATCTTGGTCTTTCCGGTCGCGCGACCTATTCCTATGGGCAACGGTATTTCCTGGAGTTCAACTTTGGTTATAATGGATCTGAGCGTTTTGCAGCTCAAAACCGTTTTGGGTTTTTCCCGACCATCGGTGGGTCATGGATTGTTTCACGTGAGAAATTTTGGAATGAAAGCTTGAGTAAGGTGATCAATAAACTGAAATTGAGAGCAAGCTATGGTTTGGTGGGTAATGATGCTATTGGTGCGCAACGCTTCTTTTACCTGTCAGACGTAAATCTTTCCGGGGGTAATCCAGCCTATTTTGGGCAGAATAATGGCATAACCAGGCCAGGAGTGAGCATTACCAATTACGCAAATGACGCGGTAACCTGGGAAACCTCTCGTCAGACCAATCTTGGATTAGAAATCAGTTTGTTCAATAGTGTAAATGTTATTGCGGAGGTGTACAAACAGCACCGCTATAACATTTTGATGAGCAGAGCCTCCGTGCCGGCAACAATGGGACTGGAATCTGGTGTAAGTGCCAACCTGGGCACTGCAGATTCAAGAGGTATGGATCTTTCAGCAGATTATAGTAAAAGTATAGGTAGAGATTTCTCTATTACAGCACGTGCAAATTTCACGTTCTCCCAAAATAAATACGGTACTTATGAGCAACCTGCTTATAAGGAACCATGGCGTATCCTTTCCGGACAGAAGATTGGTGTAAGATGGGGTTACATTGCAGAGCGTCTATTTGTGGATGATGCAGAAGCAGCAGCTTCCCCTAGTCAACTTTTCGGGGCAGGATCATCAGCACCCAAAGGTGGAGATATCAAGTACAGGGATATGAACAACGATGGAAAGATCAGCGAGGCTGATCAAGTATTTTTAGGACTCCCTTCTACGCCAGAGATTGTTTACGGTGCCGGACTTTCCATGTCGTTCAGACAATTTGATTTCTCAGCTTTCTTCCAGGGTGTAGGACGTACTTCATTTTTTATAGATCCAGCACAAACCAGCCCGTTTATAAATAACAGACAGGTATTGCAGGCTTTTGCAGACAGCCACTGGACAGAGGAAAACCAAAACATGTATGCGAAGTATCCGAGATTGGGGGTGTCATCTACAGACCTAAACAATAATTTACAAACCAGTTCCTGGTGGATGAGAGACGGAGCATTTATTCGTTTGAAATCGCTGGAAGTGGGGTATTCTCTGCCGCAAAAGATGGCCAAAAGAATCTTTATGTCGAATTGCAGGATTTACCTGAGTACGATGAACCCACTGACCTGGAGCCGCTATAAAGACTGGGATCCTGAACTGGCATCCAACGGCTTTAGTTATCCGATACAAAAAGTATACAATATAGGCATCAACGTTAACCTTTAACAGATCATGTACATGAAATTCTCAATACGCATCCTCATAGGATTGACCGGGTTAATGAGCCTTTTGTCATCCTGTAAAGAATACCTGGACGTCACTCCGGATAATGTGGCTACTATAGATTACGCTTTCAGAAACCGTAATGAAACGGAAAATTATCTTTTTACCTGTTATTCAACGCTACAGAATCTCAATATTGGGATCAGTGACCCTGCATTTACCGCTTCCGGAGAGATTTTTTTTCCGGCTACACTGACTGAGCCTACACTCGGCAGCAGAGAGGCCGAACAGGGTTTTCACCTGATCAGAGGGACGCAGACAACAGATAGACCGGCACTGAATTATTGGAACGGAGAGCAAATGGGGCAGCCACTTTTCAAGGCCATCCGCAGGTGTAACATTTTCCTGGAGAACATCAACAAGCCCAAAGATCTTCCTCAGTTTGAGAAAAACAGATGGATTGCTGAAGTGAAGTTCTTGAAAGCCTATTATCATTTCTATCTGTTAAGAATGTATGGGCCGATTCCTTTAATAAAAGAAAATCTGGCTATTGATGCCAGCACTGAGCAAGTCCGGGTAAGGCGTGAGCCGATAGATGCCTGCTTCGACTATATTGTGAGTTTATTGGATGAAGCCGCAGTCGATTTACCAACAACCATAGAGGATCCTGCACAAAGCCTGGGAAGAATTACCAAAGTGATTGCGCTGGCGGTAAAAGCAGAAATTCTGACTACGCAAGCAAGTCCGTTTTTTAATGGAAATACGGACTATGCTGCATTTAAGGATCAAGACGGGATTAATTTTTTTCCTCAAACTTTCAGTGCTGCGAAATGGAATACCGCTATGCTCGCTTGTAAAGCCGCAGTTGAAGCTGCGGAAGGCAGTAACTTCGCATTGTATAAATTTGTAGCACCTGGTAACCTGCCTGCATTGCCTGCAAAACTGAGGACCGTGATGGACATCAAACAAAGCATCACGGAAAACTGGGAACAGAATCCAGAAGTGATCTGGGCTTTGAATTCTACATTTGGTTATCAGGGAATGTCGATGCCGAGGCTCACCGCTGCAATGGTACAAAATCTGGGCGGCGCACCGGGTAATTTTGCAGTGCCGATTGTGATGGCTGAACTGTTTTATACTAAAAACGGTGTACCGATGAATGAAGATAAGGCCTATGATTACCGCGGACGCTATACGATAGAAGCGGCGGGTGATGCCGATCAGTATTACTTGAAGAAGGATTACCAAACTATTAAAATGCACATGGGTAGAGAGCCTCGGTTTTATGCTGATCTTGCATTCGATGGTAGTCAGTACTTTGGAAATGGGCAGACCACACCTGATAACCTGCTGTTTGTTCAGGCCAGGGGAGGAACTTCTATTGCCGGTCCCAAAGACAATATCCGCGTAAACGTATCTGGTTACTGGCCTCAAAAACTGGTCAAATACCAATCTGTCTTTGCCGCTGAAGTTACACAGTCGGCATTCAGAATGCCTTTGATCCGATTAGCAGGCTTGTACCTGATGTATGCAGAAACCATAAACGAAGTAAGCGGGCCGGGTGCGGAAGTATACAAATACATCGATAAAGTACGGGAGCGTGCTGGCCTATTAGGTGTGCAGGCCTCATGGGCTACTTTCTCCTCGATTCCGGGCAGAGTAGGAAATCAAACGGAACTGAGAAAGATCATTCAGCAGGAGCGTCGTATAGAACTTTGCTTTGAAGGAAGGTCGGGATGGGATTTGAGGAGATGGAAAATCATGCAGCAGGTGCTTAGCACTCCATTGCAGGGCTGGAATATTCAGGAAACTACTGCAGAAGGCTATTACAGACAACGTACAATGGCAATACCTGTTTTTGGACTTAAAGATTATTTGTGGCCCCTCAAATATGATGACCTTATTGTGAATCCGAATTTGATTCAGAACCCTTATTGGTAAATTTTTATTAAAAGCTTAGAATCATGAAATTAAAGACTTATATATTATTGTGCGGGATGGGCCTGCTGCTTGCCCTTGCAGGTTGCAAGGAAAGCGATGGCTTCAATGACATCGTATCTGGCGATAAGACAAAACCTACAGCTGTGACCAATGTCAAAGTAGAAAATTTCTCTGGCGGCGCAGTGATCTCCTACTCGGTTCCAAAAACCGAGAACCTGCTTTATATACTGGCAGAATACAAGATCAATGACCAGGTCATACGGCAATCTAAAGCTTCCTATTATAAGGATACCATTCGTGTAGAAGGATTTAGAACCAGTGCCGAATATGATGTTACTCTTTATGCCGTATCGCGCGCTGATGTGAAATCGGATCCCGTAGTGGTCAAAGTACACCCAGAGACACCGGCTTATTTATTGTCTTATCCAACGGTGACTTTGGCGAGGGATTTTGGTGGTGTAAACGTAACCGCAAGGAATCCAAACAAGCAGGCCATCGGTGTGGTCGTAATTACGACAGACAAGACGACCGGAAAAATGTTGCCGGTGGAACAGTATTACACCCAGGCGGAAGATATCAACTTCAGTGTAAGGGGATTTGATACATTAGCGAGGGATTTTGGGGTTTACATCACCGACCGCTGGGGCAATATCTCTGATACGCTTGTCCGTAGCATCAATCCGATTTATGAAATATTGGTGCCCAAAAATAGGTTTTCAGAATATAGATTGGGTACCGATTCTCCATTGGGTGCTACCGGACTGGGATGGAACACCACCCGGTTGTGGGACGATAATCACCTGGATCCGGGATGGCACACCGAAGCAGGTCAGGGCAAACCGCTGCAAATCTGTACGTTCAGCATGGGCGCGTTGGTCAAACTGAGCCGCTATAAGATGTGGCAACGTGGTCAGGCATATGGCAACGATTACTCTTATGGGCATGGAAATCCAAAAGCATGGACACTTTGGGGTTCAGCGGTGGCTGCACCAAGGGATGCTGAATTGCCAGTTGTTTCTAATGTGGGTGCTATCGTAGGTGACTGGGTGAACCTTGGTAATTTCAATTGCCCACCCCCACCATCAGGAAACCAGCCTGGCCAAACTACACCGCTTGACCTTGCTGCTGTCAATGCTGGATTTGAATTCAACATTTCCCTGCAGGCACCTCGGGTCAGGTTCATCAGGCTTTCAGTAAATAGTACCTGGGGTAATGCAGATTTTGCACACGTGACAGAATTGTCCTTCTGGGGAAATACCAACAATTAGTCCTTAACCTTTAAATGAGATTGAAAATGAAATTCAATATATACAGTTTAACAGCATTATTTGGTCTGATACTGCTCCTCAAAAGCTGCAGCAAAGACGCGACAAGTTACCAGGATTATCTTGGTGATAAAGAGAAAATCTACCCGGGTTTTCCAAATGCGATGGAAGCAGCACCCGGAAACTACAGAGTAAAATTGAGTTGGACACCAAGCCCTGATCCTACCGTGGCAAAATACAGGATTTTCTGGAACAACGGGGCAGATTCACTCGAGGTTGGTGTGCCGGAAGTTTCGACTGCAAAGGTAGAAGTGGTCATTACCAATTTAGTAGAATATAGCTATTCCTTCATCGTATATTCCTATGATCAAAAGGGAAACAGATCTGTGCCTGTGAACCTGAACAATATCAAAGTGTATGGGGACAGCTACAAAGCAAGCTTAACAAACCGGTTTCTCAACACCACAACACCTTATGTATTGGAAGGAAACGACCTGACATTAAATTTTATGACGCCGGATACCATCAATACCGGGACCCGTGTAATTTATACCCAGGTTAATGGAACTGAAAGGACTGTTCAGCTACTCCCGGAAAACAATAGCATTAAGTTAGAAGGGTATAAAACAGGGACCACTGTGCGTTATCAGTCGAGCTATATTCCGGTGCAACGTGCAATAGACAGCTTTCATCCAAATGATTTCAGTGTCCTTGCCAATATAAAAGCCCCATTGAATAAGGCCCTTTTCAGAGAAATAAAGCAAAGCAACGATGTGGGAACCTATACAGGTGAGACTTCAGTAAGTCAACTCTGGAACGGAAATTCGTCTCCGACTGATTACCCAAATATCTTCCACAGCAATACGATGAACCTCCCGCATTACATGACGATCGATCTGGGTCAAACTTATACAGGACTGTCTGATTTTGAAATTATGGGCAGGTCTAGCGGTTATCATAACCCGATAGAGTTCGAGATCTGGGGTATCGATGATCTGGCGGGTGCTCCACTGGTATTGCCTTATACAGGAACTGGGAAAAATTGGACGCTGTTGAAGCGCGTGGTACGCACAGGTGATGGTATTGCGCCATATAGAGTTGAACTTGATCCTACAGATGGGAACATTAGGTACATTAGGCTAAAAATTACAAAAGTAGCTTCAGGTAGTACAAATACCAGTAATTTTAGTGAGATCACATTCTGGAGGCAATAAGGTTTTTAAACAAATAAACAACATACAAAATGAAAACAAAAAAGTTAGGCTATTTATTCATGACTGCTATTGCTTTGTCTACGGGCATGGTAATGGCTCCGGAACCTGCTTCTGCCCAGACGACAAAAACTGGTCAATTGCCACTGGAACAACTTCAGCAACAATTCGTAGATCTGGGGTTTGGCATGTTCATTCATTATAATATTCCTACCTATATGGAGGATGACTGGGCAGATCCCGATGCGGAACCTGCGATCTTCAACCCCAAAAAACTAAATACAGACCAATGGGCACAGGCCGCTAAATCGGCCAACATGAGCTATGGCTGCCTCACCACCAAACACCATAGCGGATTTGCGATTTGGGACACCAAAACAACACCTTACAATGTGATGAATAGCCCATTGAAGCGAGACGTGGTAAAGGAATATGTGAACTCGTTCCGCAAAGCCGGATTGAAAGTAATGCTATATTACTCAATTTTGGATACGCACCATAAATTGCGTCCGGGACAAATTACCCCGGAACATATAAAGATGGTAAAAGCTCAATTGACCGAATTGTTAACCAATTATGGCGAAATATCGGCCCTGATCATTGATGGTTGGGATGCACCATGGTCCAGGATATCGTATGACGATGTACCAT
This sequence comes from uncultured Sphingobacteriaceae bacterium, assembly GCA_963795585.1. GTDB lineage: Bacteria > Bacteroidota > Bacteroidia > Sphingobacteriales > Sphingobacteriaceae > Pedobacter. The sequence goes on from CAWCIO010000015.1 coordinate 264,412, forward strand.
TTGAAGAGGTTTACCATCTGATTAAATCTATACAGCCAAATTGCCTTGTAATGGATTTGAATGCGGCAAAATATCCTTCTGAGACTTTATTTTATACCGATATAAAGTCTTATGAGCAAGGTGCAGGACAACACATTTCCAAAGAAAACAATAAGCTTCCTGCATTGGCCTGTTTACCATTACAACAAAACTGGTTCTGGAAGTCTTCTTTCCCAACTACGGCAGTGAAAAGCCCTGAATCTATGGTAAATGAAAACGCCATTCCCTATAACCAGATCTACTGTAATTTCATCCTCAATGTAGCGCCAAATCGCGACGGACTCATAGATGAGAACGCTCTGGTTGCTTTAAAAGAGATAGGTAAGTTGTATAAACCGCAAGCCTCATTGCCAAAATTCCCGAAATCTGAACCGCCTGTCATTTCTTCCAATATCGCTAAAAAAGCAGCCGCTAATTCTAGCTGGAGCTACGACATGTCCATTATGGATTTCGCAACAGATGATAATTTTGGAACCAACTGGTATTCCCATCCTTCGGTGAAAGCGCCATGGTTTGAAATTGAACTGGCTAAAGAGAAAGCTTTCAATACGGTGGTCATCACGATGGCCAAGGCAAACGCCATTACCTATGAGCTGGAATATTTTGCTAACAACAAATGGTATCCGCTGGCCCATGGAAAAAATACAGAAAGGATGATTACACAACGTTTTGACAGTAAATGGGGCGATAAGCTCAGGATCAAATTCCTGCAGTTCAAAAATACACCCTCCATTGCTGAGTTCGGAGTATATAACGAACGTCGATAAGCAATTTTTTATCCCCGCATATCTAACATAGTATATGTGCGGGGATAATTTTTATTTGTTCTTCAATTCAAAGCGCTTAAACAAGCCTTGTTGTGAGACATCGCCTTTGGCTATAATTCCTGCCCTGTAGCCCATTCCCCAGGGCGCATACTTCGCTGCGGCAAATTCAGTACTGTGGAACTTGATCCAATCTGAGGCCGGCTTCTTATATAGGAAACTGACCATTTTTCCATCATTGCTGATTTCCAATTTCAACTGTACTGTTCCGGATAGGTTTTCTTTTAATGTTTTAAGGCTTACATATTTTCCTTCGAAGTTATTGAAAGCGGTAAAGCCATCTTCAGATGCAGTAAGACCAATTCCACCTAGTTCACCAGGCCATTTGCTTTTAAATATCGCACCGCCCAGGCATATCCCTGTCTGTGCGTTGCCCAGTTCCACTTCTGCTGTGATATCAAAGTTGATCGTCTTAATATACTGTCCTAGAAAAGTACCCAGATCATGGTTTTCATTGGAAGCAGTCAGGCGGAGGCCGTTATCAAATGTCATGGCTGGCCTTTGTGATTTTGAAGGCCATTGCCAAACCAGATTTAATTTTTTGTCTTTCGAAAAATCATCACTAAAATCCAATTCTGCTTTGGGGCGGTTGGGGATGGTCGCATTGTGCAATACAGGCCAGCCGTCTTCACCTAGTCTTAGTTCCTCAATAATTCCTTCCCTCCCCACAAAAACATCATACTTTTTGTTGAAAGCATGGTATAGCATAAATAGCCTGTTGTCTGCTGACTGCACAACCGTGCCATGTCCGGGGCAATTCCACACATCATTGCTTACCATGATCGGATTTTTGCTGTATTTCTCCCAGTTACCGCTGGCAAGGCTTTTTGTTCTGGCAATACCAGTCTTGTAGTTACACTGCGCATCGCAGCAACCACCTACAGCATATAGGCTATAAATATACTCTCCCATCCTGAAAAAGCAGGCACCCTCTACAAGTGAGGTTTCCCAAGGCTGGCTGTTGGAGTACACTTTTCGTTTTTGACCTAATAACTTTGTACGGCTTTCATTAATCTCCTGTATCCAGATCCAACTTTCCTTGCCACAGCCATTACCGTCGTTTTTCCAGAAGGCATAGATCTTACCTTCATCTTGTAACTCAAAAGCATCTATAGCACCACAATCATCCTCTATGATTACAGGGCCGTTATCTGTAAATTTGCCGGATTCGATTTGGTCGGCATCTATCCAGGCAATGCCGCACTGCAGTCCAGGGTTGCCTTTTACCTCCCTATTATGCGCGGTATAATAAGCATAGATACGGTTTTGCTTTGCGTCATAAGCCAACTCAGATGCCCAGAAGTTATTCTCTCCCCATTGATTTTTCATATCCTTAAAGCCCTCCGGAAAAACATGGTTAACTAATTTCCAGTCTTTCAGGTTAGTTGATTTATAGATCGTAAAATAAGGCGCCCATTCATTCGTGGTAGAAGTAGCATAATAAACTTTTCCGACCCTTATGATGGATGGGTCAGGATTGTCACCGGGAAGGGCAGGGTTAACAAGAGAAATAGGCGCGGTGGTACCTGCATTAGTTGAAGTTCCCTGCTTTTTTGTCCCGCAAGACATTAATGTTAGAACTAGAAAAAAATATAGAGCTGTAACTTTCATACTGATTATTGATAAAAGTTGAAAGTTAAATAAAATTTTTAATCTACCATACAATAGGTCTCATGACAAAACTTTATCCTTCATTACTGGTTAAGTAGTAAATTACCCTCATGAAAAAAATACTTCCCGTAGCCAATGGAGTGGCTTTAATTGTCACTATTCTGGTTAATTACCTTTCCAATGCTGGGATATTGAATGGCAATACCATGAAAACCATGTCTGATAAGTATTTCAATTACTTTACGCCCTCAGGATATGCTTTTTCTATATGGGGATTGATCTACATCGGGCTTCTTGGCTTTGTAATCTATACAGGCCGTAGCATTTTTAAAAAGAAAAAGGACCTCATACTGGAGCAGGTGGGCTGGTGGTTTGTAATTTCGTGTATCGCCAATTCGCTTTGGGTGGTTGCATGGTTATACGATTATACCGCAACATCTGTTTTCATTATGGCTTTACTATTAATCTCCTTATTGAAAATTGTTGTGAATACCCGCATGGAGCTGGATACACATCCGTTTCGGAAGTACTTATTTGTATACTGGCCATTTGCATTATATTCAGGTTGGATCTCTGTAGCATTCATTGCCAATATAGCGGCCTACCTCACTAAAATCCATTGGACGGGATGGGGGATATCTGATGTCAGCTGGACTATAGTAATGGTTGTTATAGCAGGCCTGATCAACATATTTATGATCAGGACACGAAACCTTCGTGAATATGCCTCAGTAGGTATCTGGGCTTTAATCGCCATTGCAGTATCTAATAACAATACATCTATTATATATACCTGTTATATCGTAGCTGCTGTTGTATTCGTTTTCATTGCCGTTAACGGGATGAAAAACCGTCAGCGTTCTATTGATAACATGTAAGAAATGAGTTCTACTGTCGATGAGGAGTTGCTTTTTTTCAGGATCTTTTTCCGATGTCCGTCTACGGTCAGTTTGCTGATGAACAATTCAGCCGCGATCTGATTACTGGTCTTGCCCTGCAATAGTAATTCGAGGACTTCCCTTTCACGTCTGGTAAATGATGTCTTTTCAGGTGTAAAAGTCACTCGTCCTATACTCACATCGTGGAAGCTGGGCTCCCCATTTAGTCCGAGGAAGGATAGAGTGGAGCCGATCGGTTTTTTTAGGTATGTGATATCAGTGTGTACACCCATAACCCTGAGCACCGAGCCTTTTTCGTCACTTTGAATGGTAACTACCTGCTGTAGCAAACGTATATAGTGCCCATCGTTGCGCCTCACTCGGTAATCATAGCTCACTTTATAATTCAATACCTTTTCTGGCGGGAGCTCATTGAAGAATTGTGTGACTTTTGTCTCAAATTCCAGGAAATAATGCAGATCTTCCGGGTGTATAATGGCTAAGAGATGTTCAATGGTAAAATCCTGAGTGGATCCAAGCTTTAACACTTGTTTAACGGACTCACTTACAAATTCAACTTGTGCCGTACCGCAATTGAATATGTAATAATAGTATTCGCCAATATGAAAGATGTCGAGTAGTTTTTTATAAACTTCAAGCTCAAAAGCGAAATTATCCGAAGAAGAATGTTTCGCTATCTCAAACCAGGTTTTTTTGATCTCATCAAATTTGATTATCCCCATATTGAAAGCGTTATGACTGTAAATATAGAAAATAAGTTGCTGCAGGGTTTATTGGATCATAAAACAATTCAATGTTTTACAATGTTTAGCATCGAATAACCATTCATTGCTCTAAAACATGCATATCGAAAAAAACGCGATCCCTAAATTGGCACTTATCGTATTGATATTTTTAAGTCTCGCTACATCTTGTAGTGTTACTCCCGGCTATCCTGAATTAAATCAGTTTTCAAGCGATAGCATATATCGCATTAACAAATCTGAAATTAAATATTCTAATGGCTATGCTAGTTACTTAAGGCTGACGACTAAAGATCCCGGTATTCATGTAGGTAAAGAGTTGCAATACGATTATTATCCCTGGAAAGAGCAGATTGGGAAATTGAAAGCAGATTCTTTTCTCGCTCATTTGGAGAAAACCCTTAAGCCTCAAAAAAATTATAAAAGTGCCTTTGGCGAACTCCCATATATCGAAAGCACTTATACGCCCATAATGGCAAATAATGTGATGGCCGAATTACTCATGTGTAAGGTCGTACAGTGCGATCTGAGGAATAGTAGTGGAGATAGCATAACCCTAGATGAAAATGAAGTTAGTATTAATAAAAATTTAGGGGTAATCTCATTTGGTTTAGCGAAGTGGGATTTGCAGGGGCAATCGATAAAGGGCAATGTAACGCTGGAACTTTCTTTGCCATATGAGATTTTAAAAGTGGAGATCACCGCAAAAGATAAAGGCAAGACCTTAACCTTCGGTCATACAGAAATTAGTATACTGGAAGTCGAAAATAATGTGCTGCACTATTCAGTCAAAAATGATGATAAATACAGCGTTAGTCCAGCTTTAGATAGCTGTATGTCTAGTAGTTATCAATTTAAGTTTCCCGGCTATTTTTATGACAAATTGAGAATGAAGCCGAATCTGACCTACAAAGAGTTTATTGCCGATTCTGTCTATTTCGAGTTGGGCCATAAGCTCAGGGACGATGTAAAAATAGTGCGTACGGTATATTTTAGTGAGTGCGACCCGGCCAAGATCTATCTGTACGGTTTCAAAAAGTCAGAAGTACTGACCAAAAGGATAAAAATACCTATTGATGCTAAAGTAAATCTGTAGGCTTATGACTGCTTACCTCGGCAGTTTCTCTGGTCTTGCCATTCGGTATTTCGTAGCCGTGACAGCTTGAAGAAATGAAGCAATGTCCTGTATCTCTGTTCTAGATAAGTTTAGCTTCTTCATCAATGGATCGGTAACCGGATGTAGTGGATCAGCTGCTTTTTGGGCGGGACTAGCGGTATTCATCTGCATGCCGCTGTTATAGATGTTTAGTAATCCGATGATGTTTTCGAATAACCCGTTGTGCATCCATGGCTCGGTATTCATGACGTCGCGAAGGGAGGGAGTGCGGAATTTGCCCACATCCTCTGCTTTCTTGGTCACGTTATAGCGACCCAGGTCTTCATATTTTCTTTTGTAATAGGTGAGTCCGATATTGTGAAAGCTGTCGTCAGTAAGGAACTCGCCATTGTGGCAATTCATGCAGCGTGCTTTGGTACGGAATAGGTGCATACCCCTGATTTCCTGATCAGTCATTGCGGTATAGCGGCCGTCCAGGAATTCATCGAAGCGGCTCCTCCTGCTGGTCAGGGTTTTTTGGAATGAAGCCAGTGCATCCAGAATTTCCTTCATCTCAAAGTTTTTCTTGCCATAGGCTTTAATGAAAAGTTCGCGGTAGCCAGGGATCTTTTTGAGTTTGGGGACCAGTTTCTTAATATCCATGGCCATCTCATTGTGGGCGCTGATGGGGCCTACGGCTTGCTCTTCCAGTGAATTGGCCCTGCCGTCCCAGAACAGGGACTTGCGCGCATAGACATTTAGTAGTGATATGGTATTGCGGCTCCCGGTCAAGTGGTCATTGCCCACCGGAACGGTAGAATGGTCGGCCCAGGAAGTCTGAGGATTATGGCAACTGCTGCAGGAGATCTGGTTGCTACCGGATAAGATAGGGTCGAAGAAAAGCAATTTACCAAGCGCTACATTTGGCTTTTCCATGGTGGCGAAATAGCCTGAGTCTACTCCTTTGAGTGACTTGAACTCATTCCATTTAACACCGGAATCGATCACAGGTTTTGGCCATTCCGATATCGGTCTGCTGTATAGATTCCGTAAATCATCCAAGTTGTTTTCTGCCAGAAATGCAGTTGTGAGCACCATTCCCCCTATAATGCCCGCTATAATAGCCAGTCTTCTCATCGCAACAAAGGTATAGCTTAATTAGAATAATTAAAAATAAGTCTTTGATTCGAGTCTTTATTCCTTAGATTTGTCCATTATTTAGATTGATTATAATTTAGTCTTGAGGGGATTTATACTATTTTTCTTATTAAATACGCTTGCCGTATGGAGTTCCAGTGCCTTTGCACAGGAAAAATTGCAATTCAAAGGGCAGGTGCTCAATGAAAGCGGCAAGCCTATAGAGTTTGCAAGTATCTATGTGAAAGAGCTTGATCTTAATACCTTTTCCTCTGAAAAAGGTGGCTTTAGCTTCAGCTATCCAAGTACCTTAAAGCAGTTTCAGATCCGCATTACTTCGGTAGGGAAAGTTAGTCTGGAACAGAATGTAAGTCTGCAAGTGGCTGCTCCGCGTATTTTCCGGCTAAAAGAACTGACGCTTACTTTGAAAGAGGTGACGGTAAACCCGATGTTTGGAAACGTCACTAAATCCAACTCTTCCATTATCTTTGATGAGGAAGCCATCGAACGCGTGCAGGCTTTTAGTTTAATCGATATACTCAATACCATTCCGGGACGTGCTACTGTAGCACCCAACATCAATGCACCTCAGACGATTACCCTAAGGGGAAATCTGGGTGGGAATTATGACCTGAACAATTCACTGGGAGTTCCTATTATTTTGGACGGGGTGACTCAGTCGAATGATGCCAATATGCAATCGCGCAGTGTATCCCAGTTTGGTATGGCAGGGTCTATATTAGGCGGCGCCAATGGTACGAACTCATCTGATGTACCTTTTCAGGGCATGGATTTGAGGGATATTCCAGTGGAAACGATAGAGAAGGTGGAGGTGATCCAGGGAGTGGCTTCGGCGGAATATGGGGAGATGACCGATGGTGCGATCATCGTAGACCGTAAGGCCGGTCGGGGACCCTATCAGTTTACCACCAGCATTAACGGCGGCTCTACGAATTACAGCATTGGTAAGGGTTTTGGCTTGCCGAAGCAATGGGGAGCGGTAAATCTGGGTCTAAACTATGCGATCAGTAATCCGGATCCCAGAGATAAAGTAAAGCAATACGCCCGCGTGGCGACTTCGCTGATCTGGTCGAAGAATTTCAGTAAGGACATTAAAAATACCTTGAGCTTTGACTACAATAGGAGGAACGATGATGTGAAAATGGATCCGGATGATGAGAAAATGGAAAGTTCCTTTTCTAGTAATTCCGGGGTAAGGCTGTCTAACCGTTTCAACCTTAAATTAAACACCACGCTTGCAAAACAATTGAATATTACCGCATCCTACAGTGAGTCTAATCAACATACTTTCAAACAATGGCTGGTCAATAGGGGGCCGGTTGGCTATACCAATAAGGACACCACTGGAATATATGAAGGTATTTTCACGGGTGGACGGACAATGATGGAAGAAGAGATTATTGGTAATCCAGTTACTGCATCTGTAGGTCTTAGGTTGAGTACCTATTTTCAATTTGCGGGAATGACCCATGCGATTACCTATGGGGCGAGCTACAATTACTCCAACAACGGGGGGAAGGGAATATTGGCGGATGAAAATAAGCCAAGGTGGATCAATCTTAATGGACAAAATGCACGGCCTTATAGTTTTGAAGGCATAGATCCCATGCAGAATATTGGACTGTACCTGACAGATAATTTTAGTTTCCATGTATTTGGAAAGCGGCTGAATTCTAATTTCGGCTTGAGGTATGATCAGCAAAATGGGATAGGTAACCTTCAACCCCGATTGAGCAGCAGGATTGCGCTGGATAAGAAATGGGACCTGAACCTGGCCTTTGGGATTTCAACAAAGAGTCCCACTTTGGCACACCGTTACCCTGCGCCGACCTGGTTAGATATTCCACTGATTGTGGCGATGAATACCAATGCTGCTTTGTACCTGGTATATACGCAAAAGTACCTTGCCGATAATTCTCATTTAAAAGCTTCGAGAGCTGCGCAGGCTGAACTCGGATTGAACTATAATGGTGGTTTCATCAACTCCAGACTAAACCTCTATTATAAATCTAACAGGGATGGCTTCCGTTCTATCAGCAGCCCTAGGCAGTTTACGCTGCCAGTTTTTGAATACCGCTATGATGAAGCTACGAAACAGATTGTGTATAACGAAACGGGGGCCATGCAATCTTTTCGAAATTACAGCGATAACCATATTCAAAATGAAGTAAATTCCAATACTTACGGAGCCGATTGGATGATCTCGACCCGTATGATCCCTGCGATTAATACGAGTATTAGCTCTAGCACTTCTTTTATCCTGGGTGATGAAGATAGTCGGTATTTGGATTTGAGAACCTTAGCAAGCCCACTGAGGGTCGGGAATGAAGATGTCTGGCACCTATTCTTTGAGCCCACCAGTAATGACCTGAAATTTAGGATGAGCAGCAAGCTGAGCACCACTACTCATGTGCCGAAACTGGGCTTTGTAGTATCTACAATGTTGGACGTCTTCTGGCTCAGCAAGACCAGGGGGATGGGAGAAACATTACAATATGCGAAAGCTTATCTCAATGGAAAAGGAGAGACCATCTTTTTCGAGCCGGGGACGAAATTGGAGGGAGCAAGTAAAGTGCGGGATATATCGAATTCGGAGCAACCTATGGCCTATGCAAATTTCAACATGAGCGTAGCTAAAGAAATCAAAAGAAATTTGCGGATCAGTGTGACGGCATACAATGTATTCAATATTCAACCAGAGTACACCAGAACGAATCCGACAGATCAAACACAAAGTACAATTATTTACAATTCGCCGGTGAGTGTGACCGGTAGTATATCCATTAAATTTTAATTATATGAAAGCAAAACTATTACTATTCATCACTGTGCTGGCCATCGGACTTACCTCTTGTAAGAAAGAAAGCGAACTGGCCAAGCCGATAGATCTGACCTTGACCCTGTCGGTAAATCCGGCACAGATTTCATTTCCCGTTCCCTATGAAAAAGCCACAGTAGTGCTCACTAACAAAGGAAATAATGAGAAATATACTGTAAATCCGGCTAGTAACGGTCAGGTAGAGTTTAAGGGGATAGTTCCCGGTACTTATTCTGTGAACGTATCTTTAACATTGACTGCTGCTGAATTCACCGAGTTGAGCGGTATTGCAAGGGAGGAGGACTATCATTTGAACTATTCGCTCGACAATCAAAGTTATTATGAATCTTCCAGCTTAAACTTACCCTTGATCACTTCAGAGGTGATCGGCGGATTCGTTTTCAAGCAGATCTATTATGTGGGCTCTCATACTAAGGACGGTGCCTTGTTTCGTGATGTTTTTGTAGAAGTATACAACAACTCCAACACTCCGCTATATGCTGATAGCCTTTGTGTAGGAGTGCTCATCGGCAAATTAAACAATACGCCAAGTAGTTATCTTTTGCCCAACCTTCAGTTCGACTGGTCGAAATCACTGGATATGACGGCGCAGGGGGATGTAAATACAGATTATGTATATGCCAAGGCTGTCTTTATGATTCCGAGCGATGGGGCCGGTAAAAAGCACTTGGTGCAGCCAGGGCAAAGTGTGGTAATCGCAGGTACTGCTTTAGACCATACTAAACCGTATATATTGAATTCTGGGAGGGAGCAGAGCATTGGTGATCCGAGCCTGACAGTAGATTTGAGTAAAGCCGATTTTGAGGTTTACCTGTATCCTTATGAGCAAAAAATAGAGCCAGGAAGAACTAAATATGCTTCTGATATAGATAATCCGCAGGTTCCTGATATGGAGACTATTTTCGCTACAGGAATGCGTGATCTTATTTTGAACCCAGATGGAAAAGAATCTTATGTGCTGTTCAAATCTGGCGGTAAGGCTGATCCCAACCAGTTTCCCAAGTACGCAAATCCGGAGACCAGAACGGTAACCGCAAGTACCACCAAATATCCGCAAATTCCGGTGCAATATATTTTGGATGCTGTAGAAGTTGCTGCCATCATTGAATCAGATAAGACCCCACGCCGTTTGCCGCTAAAATTTGATGCGGGCGCAGCATCGGTCACTGCCGGTCCATATTCCAGCCAGTCTGTGGTACGTAAAACTAAAACTACAGTAGCTGGCCGTCGCATTTTGAAAGATACAAACAATTCTACTGCTGACTTTGGCGTAGCACAGCGCGCGAATGCAAGCAAAACTGCAGCATCATTTATAGATTAATTTTGAGGCGATTACTTTTTATATGTTTTTTATTCCTGCCATTCCTGGTTAAGAGCCAGGTTTGGCGGGATTCGCTGTTCCTGAATCCGCAAGGCGCATCTATTGTAGACATTTCTTTGCTACGGCACGCATTGGCAGATTCGACAATGAGCGACTATGGTCGCGTGGATCTTCTCTATAATAGGTCTGCAGGCGCTTTTCGCCGAGCGCAACAAGCCTACACTACTGAGCGTATCGCTTTTTATTCGGAAGGTTCCAGGAAGCTGGGCAGGATTGGAATATCGGGTAATTTTACCTTTGATAAAGTATACGAAGATAGTCTGGCCAATTCGATACGTTCAGATCAGAATCCATTGTCGCCGTTCTACCATTATGCAGCTAAGGCAGGTATTTATGAACGGCAAAACTATAAGGCCAATATGACGCTTTCTTACGATTTGATACCCGGTATGTTAATGCCCTTTCTTCATGTGAATTATGGTACGCATTGGTCCACGGGTTCTGTGGATCCGCGCCTGGCGAGTAATATCTTTATGTTAAAGTTTAATCCTGGCTTAGCTTATCGGATGAAAAACGGGACTACAGTTGGGGTCATGGTTATTAAAGGAAAATCTACAGAAAAGATTACAGTGAACTATAAAAGTACTTTCTTCGAACGCAATACGAGTGTTCCAGAACGTATTCGTTACTACAATTTTGGATATGGGCAATACAAATTGGCGGGGCAGCGACTGAACAAATATACCGATCATCTGGGGACAGAACTGACCTTGAAAAAGCAACTGGGCGAATGGGATTTGCGTACTTATGCGAGATATGAGCGTGCCCTAGAAGAAAGTACCTATACACTTGAAACACAAAAGGATTATAGCATAGCATCAAGATTTACATTGCAACAATATACCGGGCGAGTATTGTTAACTAAGGTTGGTGCAGAACGTGACTATCAGCTAGATCTAAAGATCGGGTCTGCCAGTGGTGAGGATCGCAATATCTTGAATTCTCCAACACTTTCACTCGTCAACTACCAGGTAACGCAAAACCTGGTTGATGTGACGTATAGTTTGATCTTTAGTAAGCAAAAGCGAAATCAGCAGGAGTGGGGTCTAAATCTGCATTACGCTGAAGAAAATAGATCTGATGCTGCGACAGTTGTTAAGCTGGATAGCAAACAACTGCGTTTAAGTCCGTATTATAGGATTTACCTTCCGACTTCTGCTAGTGGCTTATTGGTTGCCAAGGTTGCGCCATTTTACAGCCAGCCTTTGCATACAGAAGTTTTGGTAGGCCCGAATTCGGAGAGTAATTTTACCAGGAATGTAGTATATCCTGATTACTATTATTTCGCCAGTAACGTAGCAGGAGCAGATCTCGGAATAAGCTGGATCAGTAAAGGTTTACTCAAAAGCAATATTCTAGAATTTAGCTTAGAAGCCCAGTACCAGCGGCAACTGAGTACTTCATCACTGGAATACCCTGCTAGCTTTTTCCCCGGAAAATCCAGAATGCAGACCTTGGCAGGTGTAAAAATGCTTTTCTAAAATCACATACATAGGTTCGTACCAACCTCAGACAGCAAAACCTGAAACTGGTAAATGTTCTACTGGAATAGATACCAGTGTGGAGCACGTAACTAAGGAACAGGTAGATCAACTAGCCGAAAAAGAAGGACATAGGCGACGGGAGAGCCCGATCGGCCTGGGCTTTCATGTGCCGATGGTAATCGCCTCTCCCTGGAGTCGCGGCGGCTGGGTCAATTCTGAAATCTTTGATCATACCTCCTGCCTGCAATTCCTGGAAACGTTTTTAAACAGGAAAACAGGAAAGGCAATAAAAGAAAGCAATATCAGCGATTGGCGAAGAACAATCTGCGGTGACTTGACTTCGGTGTTTAGGCCCTATAACGGGGAAAAGATAGTTTATCCAACACCTCTGGACAGAGATGGAACCATACAGAGCATTTACAACGCAAAGTTTAAAGCCCTGCCGCATAATTTTAAAGCCCTCACGGCTCAGGATATTGAAGCAGTAAACCAAAAACCTGCTTCTTTCAAAGCTTTCCCTCAGCAGGAGAAAGGTAAAAGACGTTCTTGTGCATTGCCTTATGAGTTGAATGCCAATGGTCAATTGAACTCCACCCGAGATGGTTTTGAAGTTGGTATGAGATGCGGAAATGGAAACGGCGCGCCTTTTAATATCGCTACGCACAGACCATATCAGAATACGGCTAAAAATCAAGAGCATATGAGGATATGGAACTTTGCTGTCAAAAGCAATGATGAACTGACTTACTCCTGGCCGCTGGATCAATTCCAAAATGGCATCTATCAATTGGCGCTCAACGGACCCAATGGTTTTTTTAGGGCATTTGAAGGTAGCAAGTCAGACCCGCTAATTACCATGAGTGTGCTCCACGCCAAAAATGGTGAACTGCAGATTGATCTGATAAATACAGACCCGATAAATACGCATCAAATTACGATCGCGGACAAGGCTTATCAGCAGCCTAGTCAAAAGATCATCCTCAAAGCCGGACAGAAGATTCGCAGGATGATAGACTTGCAAAACAGCCATCATTGGTATGACCTGCAGATCTCAGTAGCGGGAGATGATGTTTATTTACGCCGGTATGCAGGTCGTGTCGAGAACGGCCAGCATGGCTTTACCGATCCTTTGATCGGAGCTTAATGTCGGGCGATTAACTTTCGGAGAACTTTATTTTATTTATCAGTCTAAATAACTTAAAATTGCGTTCTAGCGGCAGGAGATTTAATTGACTCAAATTATGCCGCCTTTATATGAAAGCTTTATTATCGTTTTTAATACTGTTCGGCTTGCCATGTATCTCCATAGGGAAGCCTGCCGGAGACAGCCTTTTAATAGTTCTTAAAGCGGAAATTAGGCAAAAAAAATCCTATGATCGTATAAAGGAAAAGCGCATTGATCGCTTGAAGCAGGACTTGCTCCAGATATCTAGATCCGATTTTTCCAGTCAATATCTGATCTGTGATCAGATATATGAAGAGTATAGAGACTTCAAATTTGATTCGGCATTTGTATATGCCCAAAAGTTGCTGAGAATAGGGTATCTCAGCAATGATCTGACAAAACAATATGAGAGCAAAATAAAACTGGGTACCATACAGCTATCTGGCGGGATGTTTAAGGAAGCATTCGACTGCATAAGGCAGGTAGACATCAGTCGGGCAAATGATTCCGTCAGGGTTAAATACTATAGCTTGAAATCACGTGCGCTGCGTGATCTGGCAGATTATAACAAGCGTTCATTTTCTGCCCCTTCAAATCGGATCCTGTCATTGTCTACGCTGGACTCTGCCATCTCCCTCGCCAAAATTGGTTCTTATGAGTATCTTAAAAAGATGGCAGAAAAGTTTGCCCTCACAGACCAGCCGGAGCAGGCTGCCGATATATTAAGGAAAGTGCTGATCAATCCTGGGTATACAGCACATCAGCAGGCTATGGCAGCAAATGACCTTAGTCACCTGACGAATGGTAAGGAAAGAAATGACCTGATCACCCTCGCAGCCATTTATGATATCCGCTCCTCAACTAAGTTGACACTGGCCACTTTTACTTTAGGTAAGGTACTTTTTAAAGCGGGGGAGATCGACAACGCAATTCTGCTTTTAGAAGAAGCGCTTTCTCAGGCGGGTATTTATGGGAACGAGCCTCAAAAAAGAGAAATAACTGCTATTTTAACACAGGCTTCGGCTCAAAGGCTGATTAATTTAGAAAATCAAAAAAACAGCACTCTTAGTATTCTGATCATCATTGTCCTGTTCATCCTGGTCGGCCTGACTTTGGTTTCGTGTGTCGTTTACTCCAGGTTAAAGCAAATAAGGGTAAGGGAAAAGCTTGTACAGCAAAAAAATCAACAGCTCGACGATATCAATAAAAAGCTACTGGAAAATGCACACATTAAAGAAGAGTATATTGGTTATTTCTTCAATGTGATTTCCAGCTATATATTAAAAATAGAAAAGATCAAAAGGAGTACCGAACGGAATCTGAAAGGGAAAAATTACGAGGAACTTTTGAAAATCTCGAGGGAAATAGATGTTAAAGCGGAGCGCGCTAACCTGTTTTATACCTTTGATCATATCTTTCTTAAACTCTTCCCAAATTTCGTCGATGCTTTCAACGCCATGCTAAAACCAGAAGACCAGATATGGCCGAAAGAAAATGAACTCCTGAATACAAATTTAAGAATCTTTGCTCTGATGCGTCTGGGCATTAACGATACACAGACTATTGCAAATATTTTGGAAACGGCACTTAGCACCATATATACCTATAAAAACCGGATCAAGTCGAAAGCCCTGATACAGGGAATTGAGTTTGATCAACAGATCATGGATATAAAATTTGTAGATATTTCTTAGATTTTTATTTTTGATTATTACCTTAATCTATTGTATGTGAGTGCTTTGATTTTAATGTAGTTTTGATTTTTCTACTTTGGCAGATTAAATATACCAGAAAGTAAATTGGTATGTACAAATTTGTGGTAAAGGTATTAACCATAACATATGAATTTTTTTACTAACATCGCAACTTGCTTTTTACTGTTAACTGGATTATACACGCAGGCTCATGCACAGTCAAAATCAATTGACCTGGCATCACCTAACGGAGCGCTACAGATCTCGGTTAACCTAAGCGATAAAATCTATTACACTATAGCTGGAAAAAACCAGGAGTTGCTTAGCAAAAGTTCAGTTTCTCTGAGCCTTAAAGATGAGGTACTGGGCAAAAATCCAAAATTACTATCCTCCAGGAAAACAAAGGGGGAAGAATTGATCAAGCCTTATGTTTCGCTGAAGTTCTCGGCAGTAAAAAATAGCTATAATGGCCTTGTGTTGAATTTCAAAGGAAATTTTTCAGTGGAATTCCGGGCTTTTGATGATGGCATCGCCTACCGCTTCATAACCAATAAAAAAGGTGATATTGAGGTTATCAGCGAACAATTTGCACTGAACTTTCCTGACAATTACTTATTGCATGTGCAACAGAATAATGGATTTAAAACAGCCTATGAAGAACCTTACCAGCATATTGAATCAAAGGACTGGAAACCGGCGGATAAAATGGCCAACCTGCCCCTGTTAATTGATACTAAAAAGCAGTACAAAATATTGATCAGTGAGTCAGATCTTTCGGATTACCCGGCACTTTTTCTTAAAGGAAGCGGTAATAATGGCCTTGAAGCTGCCTTTCCAAAAGCACCTCTTGAGTTTGCCCCGGATGGTGACCGAAGTCAGAAGATCACCCGATCCGCAGACTACATTGCAAAAACGAGGGGATCCAGAACTTTCCCATGGCGTTATTTCGTGATCACTTCAGATGATAGGCAGCTAATGGAAAATACCATGACCCTAAAGTTGTCGGCAAAAAGTGAGATCTCAGACCCAAGCTGGATCAAGCCTGGACAAGCCAGTTGGGAATGGTGGAATGACGCTACTCCATATGGCCCTGACGTGAATTTTGTATCAGGATATAACCTGAACACCTATAAATATTATATCGATTTTGCTGCTAAATTTGGTGTCAAATATATCGTGATGGACGAAGGTTGGGCTAAAAGTACAACGGATCCTTATACGCCAAATCCTGAAGTAGATGTAAAAGAACTGATCCGTTATGGTAAAGAGAAAAACGTAGATATCATTCTGTGGTTAACCTGGTTGACAGTACATAACAATATGGACTTGTTCAAGACCTTTCATGAATGGGGTATCAAAGGTGTAAAGATCGATTTTATGGACCGCAGTGATCAATGGATGGTCAACTACTATGAAAGGGTGGTCAAAGAGGCAGCTAAAAGTCAAATATTTGTCGACTTCCATGGTTCTTTCAAGCCCGCAGGTCTGGAATATAAATATCCGAACCTGATTTCTTACGAGGGTGTCAGAGGATTGGAACAAATGGGCGGTTGTACACCGGATAACAGCATCTACCTTCCTTTTATGCGTAACGCTGTTGGACCAATGGATTTCACACCTGGAGCAATGCTGAATATGCAGCCAGAAGTAAACCGAGCGGTGAGACCAAATGCGACTGGTGTTGGAACAAGGGTTTATCAGCTGGCCTTATATGTTGTTTTTGAAAGCGGAGTTCAGATGTTGGCCGACAATCCAACCCTTTATTACCGGAACCCTGATTGCACGGAATTCATTACCAGCGTTCCTACCACCTGGGATGAAACAAAAGCGCTTGCCGCTACAGTCGGTGAGGTAGCGGTAGTTGCTAAACGTAAAGGAAGCCAATGGTTTGTGGGTGGTATTACCAATGGAAAAGAGAGAAATATTGATCTAAACTTCGATTTCCTTGAAAAAGATAAAACCTATACCATGACCTATTTTGAAGATGGTATAAATGCTGGTAAACAGGCAATGGATTACAGGAGAAAATCTGTTCAGGTGAAAGCTGGAGAAAAAATATCCATCAAAATGGCTCGTAACGGCGGCTGGGCGGCGGTACTGAAATAAAAAAAATCCTGCTGATCAGCAGGATTTTTTTGATCAAATTGGTTGAGTTTTGATCAAGTCAAATTTTAATAGTTAACTATGTAATAAAGAATAGGCATCTACATAAGCCATGCCTTTTGCACTATGCATTGCTGAAGCACAAGTACTGCCAGTAGCTACAGCCATATAATTTGCCAGTACATTGCCGTTTCCGTCAACGACTGTTAGTGTATATTCAGCTGTACAACGCAATTTAGCATTTTCTGAATTTTTCTTTGAGCTTAGGCCCATTAAGCCGGTTGTTGCGAATACGCTTGTTGCAACTAGCAACATCGCATTAAATAAGAATAATTTTTTCATAATTTTTGGTATTTGTTTATACGTAGTTTTCATCAAAAACCACACCAAAGCAAGCTCATCTCCACCAAAGCCGAAAAAGTGTTAATTCATGCAGTGTAGAAGATGAATGATATAATTTGTTTATTATTGATACGGAGATCGCAAATGAAGAATAAACAGGAGCAACTTTCGGACGGGGAGCTGATTGCCTTATTGAAACAGGGCAATCATGATGCTTTAGCTGAAATTTATCAGCGGTACTGGGCTGTGCTTTACATCCAGGCCATGAAAATGCTTCAGGATGAGGAGCTTGCCCGGGACATTGTTCAGGAGGTTTTCATCGGGCTTTGGTCCAGCCGCTCTACACTCAACATCAGTTCCAGCCTGTCTGCTTATCTTTATGCTTCGGTAAGAAATAAAGTGCTGAACAGTATTCGTGATAATCAGGTTCGCAGCGATTACATCGGCTTATTTGCTCTTTACCTTGATGACCACCGCAATACCACCATCGAGCTGTTGGAAGAAAAGGAATTGCTGCAGGCTATCGAAGAGATCATCCGAAACCTGCCCCCGAAAATGCGGGAAGTTTTCGAGCTGAGCAGGAAGCAACATTTGTCACATAGGCAAATTGCTGAACAACTGGACATTTCTGAGAAGACTGTCAAGAAACAGATCAGCAATGCATTAGGGATCATGAAGAACAAACTGGACAAAAAAGAAAACCTGATTTTGGCGGTGATTTTATGGAATCTCCGCTAGATAGAAGGTCTCTTTCGATTTTTTTTATTTTCATCTACTACCTTCGCGCCCGGGCCGTGTCTTACAGATACTAAGCCAGAAAGAAATGGACCAACAATCCGCAAAAGAAATTATTGACAGATACCTCCTTGGTCACTGTACGCCAGAGGAGAAAACGCTTGTAGAGCGCTTTTATCTCCAACAAATGCAGGCCGGAAATCTACCAGAGAATTTGTCTGCACGGGAATTGAAAGCAATCATGTGGGCAAATGTTGCGGAAAAAACTGCGCCTGCCCGGCCGATGCTCCAATCATTTGCTATCAGAAAAATTGCGCTCTGGGCGGCGGTTCTGGCATTTACCCTGGGACTTTGGTTGTATTACGATTCTTCCTTTTTATCTGCTTTCCGATCGGAGGACGCTGATCCTTATGCGCTCATTCTAAAGAACGACATCCCGCCCGGTAAAAATACCGCAACGCTGCGTTTGGCCAATGGCAAAGACATTCCGCTTAGTGATGCCCAGACAGGTGTGCTCATCCATGGTTCAGCTATTCAGTACAACGATCAGACTCCTGTTAGTGCATCCTTGCCCAATTTAGGTAAGGAAGTACAGATGCTCTCTATAAATACCCCGCGCGGCGGACAATATCAGGTTGTCCTGCCCGACGGGACTAAGGCCTGGCTCAATTCCGCATCTTCGATTCAATTTCCTTCTTCTTTTGCTAAAGCAGGAAACCGGACGGTAAGTATCCTGGGTGAAATTTATTTCGAAGTGGCCAAAGACCGCGACCATCCTTTTATCGTTAAAAGCAGCAATCAGAATATTGAAGTTCTGGGGACGCATTTCAATGTCCATGCATATCCTGAAGAACTGCTGGCCACCACTACCTTACTTGAAGGCAGCGTACGTGTGCAGAATACCAGGCTACGTCCAGGAGAACAGGCCCTGAATAAGCAGGGGAAGATACAAGTTGCGGAAGCCGATACTTCAGCTGTCATGGCCTGGAAAAATGGGTATTTCTCATTCCAGGATGCGCCGATCCAGGAGGTGATGGAACGCCTGTCCAGGTGGTATAATATCGACTATGAACTTGGAAATGACCTTACAAAAGAAGGTTTTACGGGCAAATTTTCAAGGTCCAGAAATATCAGTGAAGTGTTGAAAATGCTTATGAAAACAAGAAAAGTTCATTTTACAATAGTAGGAAGGAGGGTCATCGTTCAGAAATAGCTACCAAAACGATGGGCCGGAAAAAAGCCAGGAGTGCTGCAAACACCACTGGCCCAATCATCGGCATCAATCATAAAATTTTTCAGGGATTATAATTAAACCAACTAAACAAATGTACATTTTTTACACCAAAAAACTGTGGGGCATGCCATGTGTCCTATCTAAACTATTGCTGATTATGCGGCTAACCACCCTTGTACTCATCACCACTATGCTGCAAGTCAGCGCTGCTTCTTTTGGGCAGAAAATCAGCCTGTCGGAAAAAAACGCAGCCCTGGTCAAGGTATTTGATCAGATCCGTAAGCAGAGCAATGTCGACTTCGTTGTGACTACCGGTATGCTCAGCAATGCTAAACCTGTTACACTAAGCGTGAAGAATATGGATCTTCCGCAGGTACTGGAAAAAATATTCGAAGGACAACCTTTGGAATATACTATAGAAAACAAATTCGTGGTAGTCTCTCATAAAAAACTTTCATTTCTGGACAAAGCACTCAACAGCGTCAGTAATCTATTTAAGGATGGGGATGTACATGGACGTATCATCGGGGAAAATGGAATTCCCCTGACCGGTGCTACGATCAGCCTCAAAGGAAGCGGACGTAGTGTGCGGGCTGATGCTAACGGAGAATTCTTCATCAGCGATGCAGGAGAGAGACCAATCCTGGTAATTACCTACCTTGGGTACAAGGAACAGGAAGTTGCCGTAGGCAAGAACCGCGACAATATTTTGGTCAGCATGGACCTCGATGTATCTAAACTGGATGAAATCTCAGTTGAAGGTTACCGCAAAGGTTCACAGCGTCTGGCTACCAGCAATATTTCCCGGGTTACCGGAGAGGAATTGGTGAAGCAACCGGTAGACAATCCACTACTGGCCCTTCAAGGCCGTATTGCAGGCATGATCGTGAGTCAGGGGACAGGTGTACCCGGAGCAAGAGTTAACGTGCAGCTCAGGGGCCGTGCCAATTTTGATAAAAATAATAGTTCAGACCAGCCATTATTTGTGATTGATGGCGTGCCTATGGCAGCCAACAACGACAAGGTCAATGGTGCCTTGGGGCCATTTGGTGTCACTACCGGCGATGGTTTGAGTGCTTTTGCCGGACTCAATACGGCAGACATTGAAAGTATAGATGTATTAAAAGATGCGGATGCTACAGCAATTTATGGTAGCAGAGGTGCTAACGGGGTGATCCTGATCAGTACCAGAAAGGGAAAAGCTGGTAAGATGACCATGAACGCCAATGTCTATACTGGCATAAGCAAGGCATCCAGACTGCCAAAAATGATGAATACTGAGCAGTACCTGGAGATGCGCAATGAGGCCTTCATCAATGATAAGATAACTAAAACTGCCACCAACGCCTATGATCTACTGCTTTGGGACCAAACACGCTATACGGATTTCGCAGACCTGCTGGTTGGCAACACTGCAAACACTACAGATGCTCAGGTCAGCTTCTCCGGTGGCAGCAAACAGACGATCTATCGCCTCAGCGGCGGATACCATAAAGAAGGGACTGTCTGGCCCGGAGACTTGTTTAGTGATCGCATTTCTGCAAATTTCAATTCCAGGAGTGTATCCCAGGATGAGCGTTTCAGCCTGGAGTTTTCAGGTCTTTATTCGATCAGCAACAGCAACCTGGTAGCAGGGGATCTGGCTGCTGCGATCCTATTGCCACCAAACTATAAACTGTACAATGACAACGGGAGCCTCTCCTGGAGTGAAGGGGGCTACAGTACTGCTAATGTCAAGGACAATCCGCTGGCAGCATTGAACCAGCAGTACTTTTCTAAGATGACGAACCTAAATGCCAATGCCAATCTGAACTACAAGCTTACACCTGATCTCAGCATAAGAAGCAGCCTGGGTTATAATGCGACGCAAACTAATGACCGTCGGATCACACCGCTATCTGCACAAAATCCCTTTAAGCCTAACCTGGCGGGCATCTCTACATTCGGGAACATCAATTACCAAAACTGGATTGTCGAACCTCAGTTAGAGTACAATAAAAAAATCATCAAAGGTAAACTCAATGTGTTGCTGGGTGCTACCTACAACAAACGCGAAAACACCACTTTGATCACTACCGGAAATGGTTATACCAGTGACGACCTCCTCGGATCATTGAGTGGTGCCATTACTGTTGCTGCGGCCAATACTTTAAAGCAATACAGTTATCAGGCATTTTTTGGAAGGGTCAATTACAATTGGGAAGATAAATATATCCTTAACCTGACGGGAAGAAGAGACGGTTCGAGCCGTTTCGGTCCAGAGGCCCGGTTCTCCAATTTTGGGGCTGCTGGTGCAGCATGGCTGTTCAGCAATGAGGAATTTTTAAAAGGCCAGAACATCCTCAGCTATGGTAAACTGAGGGCAAGTTTCGGGGTAACGGGAAATGACCAGATTGCTGATTATGCTTATTTGGATACCTGGACTGCAGGAAGTACTTACGCAGATTCCGCTACCCTGGCACCGAGTAAACTGTATAGTCCGCTGCTCCGCTGGGAACGCAACAATAAATTGGAAATCGGATTGGAACTAGGTTTCCTAAAAGACCGCTTTTTAGTAACTGCTTCTGCATATCAAAACATTTCTTCAGATCCCCTTGTCAGCTATCTGCTTCCCGGAACTACAGGCTTCACCAGCATTGTCAATAACCTGAACGGTGTGGAAGTAGAAAACAAAGGATTGGAAATGACCCTAAGCAGCAAAAATATCAAAGGCAACAGTCCCAGCGCATTTAGCTGGAGTACAGATTTTAACATTACCATACCTAAAAACAGATTGAAAGCCTTTCCCGATCTGGCCAATTCAAGTTACGTCACATCTTACACCATAGGTCAGCCACTCAACCAGGCATTTACGGCAAGTTTTCTTGGTGTGGACCCTGCTACCGGATTATATAGTGTAAAGGATTTAAATGGTGATGGTTTACTAAGTGGTGCAGATTTCACGGGTACCATCAACACCGATCCCAAATATTACGGCGGTCTCACGAATAACTTCAATTACAAGCGATTCAGCATGAGTTTCTTCATCCAATTTACGAAACAGATGGGCAAGAGCTGGAAGACAAATAACCTCTACAATCCGCCAGGCATGGTCTTTAATGTACCAGCCGAAGCATTGTCCAGGTGGCAGGCTGCGGATCAGATCACAGACGTACAGCGTTATACTACCTCAGCAGGTTCAATTATAGGTACATCCGGGATGTATGCTTTTATGTTCTCCGATGGGCAGTATACAGACGCCTCTTTCCTGAGGCTCAAAAATGTCAATTTCTCCTATGAACTACCGGTCAAATGGCTGAGTGCTGCCCATATTCGCTCATGCCGCATCTACCTGCAGGGGCAGAACCTCTTCCTGATTACAGGATATAAGGTAGGAGATCCGGAAACACAAAATTACACCAGGATGGCTCCATTGCGTACCATCACCGGTGGTTTACAGTTATCACTTTAATTACCGAAAGATCATGAACACACTATACCAAAAAACAGTCTCATTAATGATCCTCCTGATCTGTTTTACTGCAGCAGGATGTAAGAAGTTTGTGGAGGTCGATCTACCAATTGATTCCATCCCTACCGAGGTCACATTTGATTCGGAGATTAAAATCGCATCTGCAGTACGTGCTATGTACCTGAATTTGGTCAGGACCACCAATTTTGGCTTGGGTGGGGCAATGTCTGTAGGACCAGGCGTCAGCTCAGATGAACTCTTTAGCAACAGCCCTACGGCCACCTATAATGAATTTTCTATCAATGCCATTAATCCGCAGAATACTGCGCTCAGCTATTATTGGAACGCCCTGTACAATACCATTTACCTGAGCAACCTGGCGATCATCAACGTGCCAAAATCAGACGCGATCAATGATAAAGCGAAAGCGCAGTATGTCGCGGAGGCGCGGTTCGTTAGGGCCGTAAGTTATTTCTACCTGCTCAACCTTTTTGGAGACGTGCCACTGGCAGTTAGCGACGATTACCGAATCAATGCAAAGTTGCCGCGTACAGCTTCAGCTATGGTATACCGATTGGTATTGGAAGATCTGCAATATGCCTCAGAAAATTTGGGTATTGCCTATCCGGGAGCTACTACTGCTCTACCAAGGATTCGCGCCAATCGATTTGCAGCCAAAGCACTGTTGGCCAGGGTATACCTTTACTTGGGTGACTGGACCAATGCTGAAGCACAGGCTACAGAGGTCATAGAAGCCAAAGATGCCGCGGACGCTACACTGTACACTCTGGAAAACAATCTCAACAATACCTTCCTGCTGTCGAGCAAAGAGGTGATTTTACATCTGGTACAGGGTGGCACGTTACTATATACCTGGGAAGCTTATGCCTTTGTGCCGGTTACAGCCGCCACCATTCCAAGCTATCAGCTGACCGAAGCGTTCATGAATAAGTTCCCGGTAGTGGCTCCATTGGATCAGCGGAAGACCAGCTGGATCTACACCAGTACAATTACAGCAGCAGGGCAAACTAAAACATACTATTCGCCATATAAATACAAACTACGTGCAGGGACGGGCGCCAGCAAAACTGAGGCGCTGGCCTTCCTGCGTTTATCGGAGGTTTTGCTGACCAGGGCAGAGGCAAGGGCAGAACTCAATAAGACTGGCCTGGCCATCGCCGATCTGGACATGGTTCGCAGAAGGGCAGGGCTCACAGTAGCTACACCTTCGGTCACACCGCAGAGCCAATTGCTGGAACTGATCGCCAGGGAAAGGTCCATAGAACTCTTTGCTGAAATGGGCCACCGCTGGTTCGACCTCAAACGCAGGGGCGAAGCTGACCTGGTTCTCAAAGACAAACCCAACTGGAGAGCTGAAGCTAAACTGTTCCCGATCCCACTTTCAGAATTGAAAACAAATACCTCTTTAACTCAGAACCCCGGTTATGCCGATCGCTAAATCACTTCATATGAAAATTATAAAAATTGCCGTTTTACTGGCCTTTATACCCGTCCTTGGCTTCGCCCAAAATAAAATCATTACACTTAAAGGAGTAGTGCCGAAATCTATGGAAGGACAGCGGGTGTCTGTCATGTATGGCGACTTCAAAAAATTTAAAGTAGACAGTGCAAGGGTAAAAAATGGTTGCCTGGAGTTCAAGCTAACCGATGCCGAAGCTGAAACCATTACCCTTAGCAGGGGCGACAAGGTGCCTATGGATATCCTAAGGATTTACGTGGCGGATGCTGATCTCAATTTCAGTACTAAAGATTCCCTAAAATATGCAGTTGTGAAGGGCCATCCACATTCAGAAGACTTCCAGCGGATGTACCTTCCGGTCAGACCGGCTGATGAGCGAGCGTTTTAGCTTGTCTGGTCAGCTGAGCCGTTTATCGCCGGAAGAGAAAAAGACCGGCAGCTTTAAAACTGAAGATTAAAATAGATGAGCTATCCAAAAAAGAAAGGGCACTCACTTTCAAGGCTATTGACGACAATCCGAGTTCCTATATTGCGCTGAAGTTGCTGGGCGGAATGGCTGGCGCAGCCGTTTCTTATGATGAAATGATGCCGCACTTCAGCAAACTAAGCAAGGATTTAAAATTAACCGCAGAAGGCAAAGCGCTGGAAGAGAAAATCATGCTGGTTAAGAACCTGAGGTCTGGATTGGAAGCAAATGATTTCGAGTCTATCACACCTGAAGGAAATAAGTTAAAGCTATCTGAGGTTTATCCAAAGTCTAAATACACCTTCATTGATTTCTGGGCCAGCTGGTGTGTACCCTGCCGGGCAGAGAATCCGAACGTGGTGAAAGCTTACGAGAAATATGGTAAAAAGGGACTGACCATTCTCAGCGTATCCCTGGATACCAAGGCTGATCTTTGGAAAGCAGCCATTCTAAAGGATGGTATGCCCTGGTTGCATGTCTCCCAGCTGAAAGGGTTTGAAGAACGGCGGCCATATTGTATCGGATCAAAATGATTCCGCAGAATGTCTTGGTTGATTCCAATGGCAAGATCGTAGCGACCAACCTCAGGGGCTACGCTTTGGAAGACAAATTAAGTAAGCTATTTTAAATGATGAATAAAAATGGCTACAGGGATCTGCCTGTAGCCATTCTCCAAATTAAATTGCATATTTGAATGATCTCAAGCTCCTCGATATGATGTCATTGAAAAATATTGGAATTTCTATAACAGTACTTTTTGCGGCATTACTCCCGCTAAAACTCCTTGCTCAACATCCGGACGACAGCAAGGGACTCAAAGATTATTACAAGAGCTATTTCCCTATAGGGGTAGCGGTTACACCTCGTCAACTGCAGGATTCAGCACAAAGGGTGCTTATTTTGAAACACTTCAACAGCCTTACGGCAGAAAACGCGATGAAAATGGAACCGATCCATCCTGAAGAGAACCGTTATGACTGGTCCGGAGCAGATGCAATCGTGAATTTCGCAGTAGAAAATGGATTGAGGGTAAGGGGACATACGTTATGCTGGCACAATCAGGCACCCAAATGGATGTTTTATGACCAATCAGGAAAATTGGTAAGTAAAGAGCTGCTCCTTGCACGCCTGAAGGCACATATACATGCGGTGGTCGGTCGTTATAAAGGGAAGATTTATGCCTGGGATGTGGTCAATGAAGCTGTTTCAGATGATCCGGGACAGTTGCTCCGCAACTCCCTCTGGTATCAGATCTGCGGTGAAGATTTCATCGCCAAGGCATTTGAATATGCCCATGAGGCCGATCCAAATGCCATCTTGTTTTACAATGATTACAATACTGAACATCCCGGAAAGAGAACCCGGATATTCCAATTACTGAAAAAGCTAGTCGATTCAGGTGTCCCCGTTCAGGCCATAGGTTTACAAGGGCACTGGTCTGTCAAAGACCCGTCCCAGGAATTGCTCAAAACTTCGATTGAACAATATGCATCCTTAGGACTGAAAGTTCAGGTAACTGAGCTGGACCTATCGATCTATACAAACGATAAAATGCCTTCTCCAGAACCTGGAGGTACAGTTAGTGGATTCAGTCCTGCGCTGGAACAACAACAAATGGATCAGTATACCAGACTATTCCAGGTTTTCCGTGAACAAAAAACTTCGCTTACCGGGATAACTTTCTGGAACTTATCGGATCGCCATAGCTGGCTGGATAATTTTCCGGTTCGCGGACGGAAGAATTATCCATTGTTATTCGACATTAATATGGAACCGAAGAAAGCCTATTGGAAGGTTGTTTCCTTCTAAAGGAATTAAGATTGGCCATGGACCTTTCTTTACATCATTCTTTAAGGTTCTTACTGGCAAGCTCATATTCCTTTGCACTTACCGGCTTCTGCCAACCCAATTTGTCGTTGTTTAAGTTTGGGACAATGTCGATGTAACGTATTTTCTGATCTGTGGATGCCCCATACCAGTGCTCCACATTTTTGGGGATTCTCACGATATCTCCTTTTTGAACGAGGATAGGGGGCTTTCCCTTTTCCTGATAATACCCTTTTCCTTCTACAACTACAAGGATCTCCCCAGTGCGGTGACTGTGCCAGTTTGTTCTTGCTTTAGGGTCAAAGATCAGTGTCCCGACACTTGTATTGTATTCGTCTTTCTCTGTGATATTAGGGTTCATCCTGGCCTTGCCCACAATATGTTCTTCTGTCAGCTCTTCCCCATCAACCAAGTAGGAGCCAATTCCAGATTGGTGATGTTTATCCCCAACCTGAACTACCGGCATCACAGTAATATAGACTAAACCAGCAACAAGTAATATGTAAATTAGATATATCGAACGGTGCATAGTATGCTAAAGTATACAAATGCGGGTCATTTTTTGTAGATTCATCATAAAAATCGTACGCCTTTTAAGAATAAGGTTAAATATTTACAAAAATGAGATAGAATTCATTAAGAATTTATATTTGTGTCTGTTTTTTCGGAAAAAACTGGTGGTTTTTTTCAAATTATGGTCAGAAATCAGGATTTGGTTTGGTCAGATCCCTGCTGGCTTTCGTTTACTGTTGCCATCACCTCGTGAATCACTTTGTCGAGTTCCTCGACCTGTCCGGACATTAGATGCAGGTATTCCCGCAGTTCATGATCAGGCAATAACTCCATCAGATTTAAAAGTCCTAATATACTAGCTACCGGACGGCGGACTTCATGTGATTGCACCCGTGCTATTTCCTTAAGCGCATTATTTTGTTCTGTGACCTGCATCTCGTGTTTCTTACGGCCTGTGATATCGGTGGCATTTAGTGAAACTCCAATGATCTCCCCACTGGTCGCATATACAGGATGATAAGACATGTCCCACCAGATATCCCCGGTCTCGTAGGATAGCAGCATGTCAAAACTGATGCTTATGCCCTCCAGGGCCTGCTGAAAATTGAACTTAAACTTTACCATATGTTCCGGGTGCATGTAATCAACAATACTTTCACCTGCACTGATCAGTTTTCCGGAGTTTTTCCGAATGAAATCAGAAACGGCTTTATTGTAGTGAAGCACCTGGTAATCAGCTCCGAGAAAAAGATGGCAGGTTTCGGAGCTTTCAAAGAATGCCCTGATTTTCGATTCTGAATTTTTGGCTTTGGCGTATTGCTCTTTCAGGATTTCTACACTCATTTCAAAATCCAGGATCATCATGGCATAATCTCTAAGTACAGATAACATTTGTTTCTGCTCTGCTGTGAGATCTGCCGGGCTCGTGTTGATGACGCAAAGACTGCCTAGTCGACTTCCGTCTGAGCTGACCATTGGAGCTCCGGCATAAAACCGGATATGGGGATTTTCAGTAACCAGAGGATTGTTTTGAAAGCGGGTATCTTTTTCCGCATCTTGTACCACCATTACCTCATCGCCTAAAATGGTCAGGTTACAAAATGCATCATTCCGCTCAGTTTGTTCCAGGCTGGTTCCGGTTTTTGCAAGGAAGATTTGTTTTTCTTTGTCTAGCAGAGTGATGAGCCCAATTGGGCAATGGCAGATATCTGCAGCAAGCTGTACGATGCGTTGCAGCTCAGCTTCTTTCGTAATGTTGAGTTGCAGAAATCGCCGTAGCGTTCCCAATCGTTCCAGTTCACTGAATGGCATAGTAAAATATTAATGGATTCTTAGAGGGGTACTTGCAAAAAATGAGCCATGGAATGACTCCCCATTTAATCCTTAGTTTCAGCGGGAACCCGGGGAAGAAGGAGTAAACACTTAGTTCCTTTGCCCGGCTCACTGGAAATCGTTAGATCTCCTTTATTCAGTAAGGCAAAGTCTTTGGCTAATTTTAGTCCAAGTCCTGTACCTTTTTCATTATTGGTGCCGTAAGTTGATGCCAGATCGTTGGCGATAAATATCTTGTCCAGGCGTTCTGGATCTATCCCCTTGCCCTGATCTTCAATATAAATGCCACCGAAGGAATTTTCAATATGAGAACGAATATGGATAGTTGAGCCAGGATAACTAAATTTAATCGCGTTACTGACAAGGTTCCTTATTAAAATCTCTACCTGATCTTTGTCCGCAAATAATCTAAGCTCCTTTAGCTGTTCCGTATTAAGGGAAATTTGTTTAGTATCCAATTGGTATTTGAGGAAATCTTTTACCCCTGATACCAGGGAACATAACGAAAACGCCTGCTTTTTCGTCATCGGATTATTAATTTGGTTTTTACTCCAGCTCAATAATGACGTGATACTGACCTCCAGGTTACTTACCTGGCTTATCAACTGACCGGTTAAGATATCAAACTCTTCTTTAGTCAGCATTCCTTCTTTGAGCATTGTCAATACGGAGTGCAAATTAGCAATCGGAGAACGGATATCGTGGGCAACTATTGACATGATTTTCTCGTTATGTCGGTTCCACTGGACCAGTTCGCTATTCTGTGACTCAATTCGTTTCGTATACCTGCCGTACATTTGCCTGAAATAATAGAGAAATGCTATGTAAAGAAACAGGCAGATAGACAGCACAATACTCTTATTCCATAATGGGACGCCAGATGCTATCTGGTGGTTATTGAGTTGTGAGAGAAAAAACAGGAGTGCATTTGCCAAGGCAAAACCGGTAGCCAGCCACCTTCCATCCCAGATCACAAAACTAACACCCATGAATAGCAACAGAAAGTACTCAGCGTTATTATAATAAAAAAAAGTGCTTATCGTACAGCATATTGAAAGGACAGAAACAGCAATTGCCGGTGGGTATTTAACGAATCCAAAGCGCTGAAAAAGTGGCATACTCAATCCGCAGACCATGATTATCGTGTCAAGCCAGCACAGTAATTTATACCCGCTTGAAAAATTTGAAATCAGAAAAATGCAAGAAATGGCCCCTACGATAAGTCCTGCCAGATTAACGGTGACTACCCTCCTGTGTTGCCCGAAGGACATTCCGGGCTTCACCCCGATGCTAATGATTGATCTGATAAACTTTAATACACTGTTGCTGATCGACATTTTGTGGTCTATTGTTTACAATATCAATGTCTTACATCATGATTAATTAGTGATGTACTTAGACGAAATTAGTAATAATAATGTACGGTCCGCTTTGGCCTCCTCATAATTTTCTTTGAGCAGTTGATTAATGTGTCTGTTTTTTAGTCTTACAGCTGCCATTTGCAGGATCTGGAAAGATGCCATCTCCACACTTTCTATATTTTGAAGATAAAAAATGATGGATAGATCACGTAGTTCGGCTTCGCCATGTTGTTCCTCTATTGCTTCAAAAGCATCTTCAATCAATCCGGTTAGACCATGGATGCTACCCTTGGAAACTTCTGCGTCTAATAACGAGTAGATCACTTCCATTCGAGCGATTTGTTTTTCAACATCTGCAACGGTCTCGGCAATGGCATTTTTCAGGTCAGCAAATTCAACTTCTTCAGCAATACTGGGCAGTTTTGAAACCAGGTGTAATTTTGCACCATAGATCCGGTCCAGATGTTTTATAAAAAACAACTTAAGCTTTTCTGAACCCAAATTTATCTTTTTCCAGGAACGCGATCTGTCTGGTTGTTCGTCCATGATATCTTGTTGAAATACTAAATTATAAATTCTTTTACTTTTGCAAGCAAGTTATCGATATCAAAGGGTTTATTAACATAACCATTGGCACCACACGCCTGAGCTCGTTGATCGACATCGACTTCTGCCGAGACTAACAGCACAGGAACATCAGTTAGTTCCAGTTCAGATTTGATTTCTGCGCAAATTTGATCACCTGTCTTTTCAAATCCTGCGATCCTTACATCAAGGAGTATGAGATCTGGGTGCAGGATTTTTATGTGATCCGTCGTCGTACCGGTTTGATAAAGAATAGTTTCGTAGCCCTCATCACCAAATAAAATATCCAAAATCGAAAGTATATCTTCATCGTCATCAATCACTAGTATCCGTTTTGCCATTTTGTTTTTTTTCTTTTAGAGGTTTATTTTTTTGATGAATCAAATGATATTTAAAGCAGTTCGGAGACGTTGAAACCATAAACTTCCTTAAATAACCTGCTGAAATGACTCCTTGAGTTGTATCCAGCGATGTTCGAGATCTCTTTGATCGTCCGGTATTTTCCCGACGCAATCGCTTCCCATGCTAATTGTAAACGAATGATCCGAACCAGTTTGTTTGGGGTGATGCTTAAGATCCGGTCTACCCGTCTGAATAACTGTCGCTGGCTGAGCGCCAATTGACTGCTTATTAAAGCTAAGCTCAACTCAAACTTGCCAGCATTTTTTCTAACTACTGCTTCAAAGCTGTTCAACCACAACTGATCTGAATGTGTAGGCTCTGCATTGTCGCCTTTTTTGTAATCAATATTGGAAGCTGTGTTTCGAACAGCAGGGTGTAGTTCCTTTCTGAATTTTTTCTGGTGATCTTCGTTTATCATTTCCAGAATAGAAGAAATGCGCTCATATTCCTCTATTTGCTTTCGGTAACTGATATTTTTCGCAATGGCGAAGACCAGTTTTTCAGTTGGTATCGGAACTGAAGTCCAGGACAACCAAATGATGGAACCATCTTTGGCAAGATACCTGTTCTCGAAGTTCAACAGGTTTTCTCCTTTAGTCAGTTCTATTCTCCTTTGGCTTGTAATCTGTCTATCATCTGGGTGAATAAAGGAATGGATGGGCGCTGAAAATAGTTCCTCTTCGGTATACTGTAAAGTCTTTGACACAGCGGGATTTATTTTTTTAAAATAGCCGTCAAACCCTGCAATACATAATAAGTCAGGTGTAATCTCAAAGAAGTATTCAAGATCAAAAACAGTCGAAGAATCTAACTTATCCATACCAAGTCATTATTCACCATATTTTAGTATATTTTAATGATTGTCACCCTACTTACGAACAAGTCCAATACAAATTTTGTACAAATTGTTTTTAATTAATGCCTCCTGAATTCATTATGTCTGTTTTGTACACATTTTCGGCAATTCTGTGAACAAGTTCTCTCGCCTTCACAAGAGGACTATTGTTTCAATGGGCTATTGTAAATAAATATACCTACAAGTGGGTATATTTATCAGCCTGTTAAAATTGTATTTTTGGTGAGTACCATCTTCATTTAACTCCAAATAACGCAATCTAATATGAATTCAATTCGGCTCCCGCTATGCTTTATTTGCATATTCTTGATCGCAAGTTGTACCAACTCTAAAACAGCGGCCAATCGTGGCAAGGCGCCAGACGCGAAAGCGATCTGCGATAACCCATCCCAAGACTTTCCATGTGCTCAAAAAGTGGAGCTGGCATTTTTGAAACATTATAATGACCTCGTCACAAAAGAGAAGGAGCATACGCTCATCTTAAAGCTTCAAAATGGGAAGACAAAGAGTTATCAGGATGTGCTTTCTGACTCTTATGAAACAGCCATCAGTTATAATTTCGTAGGTTATTTAGATAGTCTCAATTATTATGTTATACGCCTCCAGTATTATGAGGGTGGCGGTTTTATGCTGGTCGATCAGAAAGATGGTCAGGAGTATCCGATTAGCGATTTTCCAGTCCTTTCACCAAATGGAAATGCATTTGTTTGCGCCCATGCTGATGTTGCCGCAGGATACGATCCGAACTCATTGCAGATCTGGCATATTTCTTCAGGAAAGCCCTTGTTGAGTTATGAGCTTAACCCAAAGGATTGGGGCCCTTCAAAAGTAAATTGGCTGGGGAATGAGCGGATCAAAGTTATCAGGGTTAGCTTTGACCAGAATGCCTTAAAGGAGATCTTTCTTGCCCCAATGGAACTGAATAATGTCGGTGGCAGGTGGAAGCTGAAATAAACATAGGTCATGGTATATTGCTTCGATTTAGCCCCTGCGAATTAGTTTGTCGATTGAGCGGGTACAGCTACTGGCGGCTCATCGGATTGGATATGCCAATAAATAGCTCCATTATCCAGATCTTTCAAATAGCTAACTTGTTTGTTTTTGTCATAGAATATCTTTAAGGACATCATCCTCTCACCTTTAAGTATTACTATTCCATTTAAAATCTCCGCGTCGCTGTAACTAATTCTTGTGATTGTATTGGGAATTTTAGAATCCGAAATTTCCTTAGCTACTTTTGATTTTTTTAGTGTTACGGGCTTTGTACTGTAATCACCATTTACTTCCGTCCGGCCATAGGTCAGTTTAATTAATTCTTTAAATACTGTACCAGGTTTCAGGGTGGTATCTGCATTCAACTCCCATTGAAATAGAATGGGAGATGAGAATTCTCGTAGCGACAAGGTATCCTGAGAAAGTTCAACGATATTTGCCTTTGGAGGAGGAAGTGGGACTGGGCGTTTTTTTTTCTGTTGACTGTAGCTACTTAAAGATAAGGTCATCAAGGTTAGCAAAATGAATAAGTTTCTCGCTGTCGGGTATGTGCTCATAAATTAAATATATCGATGATTATCTTTTTATCAGTAACACATCAGCAATTGCAATAATTGAACCATTTTTAAAGATAGATATTGCCTCATGTCATCAGTTAATTTATGTTAAAATCCAGCTGAAATTTTGATGAGTTTAATTTTTTTGTTTTCTTCAAGAAAAAATATCATGACAAAGAACCTTTCGATTGTGTTGCTCCTATTTCTGGCGTTTGGCTGCAAAAAATTCAGTGATGATGACACTACGCTTTATAGATGGAAAAGAGACTTGTACAGGGCGCGTGTGCGGAATGACAACCCTGCGGTATTTTATTCAAGAGATCCAAAAATTACAAGTAACCCTGACGCTGTTTTTTTAAGCTCGGATTATGTTGTTTTGACCGAATATCGCAAGGATAAACAGCAAGACAGCATCTATAAGGCTAGTGGAATGATGCAAGTGTATAAATACGAAAAGGTGGGGAATGAGTAGTTAATGTTAAAATGCTATTCGCGCATAATTCTTTTATAATTTATCTATTTCTTCTAAAGAAAGAGCAGTCGCTTTTAAAACACGTTTTTCAGAAAAACCACGATTCATCGGCTAAGTCGAATTTATTTTCTATTAGCCAGGAACTTTGTGTTATTCAATATGGTTAGCATACGATATAATATAAGCCCAATTACCAGGGCAATAACAGAAATTAGGGCTGAACTGTTAACTTCAAGTTCCTGATAACATCCATATTTATACAACATTTTGAATAGGTTAATTTCATTGATAAGGTCAATTGTGCCACTACTAAGTGCTATTGAGTTCATGATCAAGGCCAGCAGAATTGGAAGCAATAACAACAATAGGCAAGATATCAGTAATCTTAAGTGTTTTGCGAGGTGCATGAAGATCTGAAAGATCCAGTACCCAAACAATGCAAAATAAATTGGGACAATAAAAATAGCATTAGTAAAATTATGGCCAGGAGTTGCTGAACATTCGTCTGTAACCTGATCGGCATAAGGCATTAAAAATAGTATGTAAATGGCCCAGCTTATAGCGAATAGGTGGCTATTTAATACCGGATTAGGTCTTATTTCCATAGGTTTTTAGAAATAGTGCAAGAGGAGTAGCCTGAGCCTTGTTTTTCAGTCTGTACTTTAATTTTCCTGATTTATCCAGTTCTTCACTGATATTTTCGAATATAAATGGAACAACTTCTTTACCATTTTTATCAAGGAGCCCGTAGTAATAATTACTGCCATTGGGTGTGCGGATTCCGGCGATATAATAATCGTTTATTTCAAAAAATGGACTTATAAATTCATATCTAAATGGGGTTAAAATTTTTAGATTTTGATCTGCCAGTGCTTTCTTCCTTTTATCATTTTCGGCAACAAAAAGCAGTGGATATTTAGTGTCAGATGCGATAAACTCATTAATGGTCTCTATTTTTTTTATTCCCTGGTTGGGCAGCCGCTTGAAGTTTAAATCATACATTTCATCGACATCGGAGTTTTTATGGGCAATAAAAAATGTATCATATTTATCAAAACCATGATAGTCAAAAGGTAAAATCACTTTATTACGATTCAATACCACGCCAACGGCAGGTTCGTCACCGGTAGATTTTTCAAAAACATCATACCCGGGCTTTAAGGTTTGGAGATAATTTTGATATTGCGGCAAGGAAACCATTTTTTTGCCGGCTACATCTAACCAATGTAATTGATCATCGACGATAAAATAATCGTTCCCAACTTGCTTGAGGTTGTCAAACTTTGCAGCTATGATTTTATCGCCATCTTTATTGGACACCCCATAGGTTACACCCTTATCTTTTTCGTATGTGTTATAAATGATGTTGGGATTATTTACATCAAAGTATTTCAGCTCTGAGCTGTGGTTATTAAACTTTACCATGCTTGTGTGATGAAAGTCGGTAAATTTTGTGGCTACAAAAACCTCAACCTTTTTCATGTCATCTGGAAATTCTACAAATACAAATTGATTTTCAGCTGCAATAACGTTTCTCCCTTTCTCCGCTACCTCCTCATAGAAAGGTATATCGCCAAGTTCTTTAACCCGTTCTTTAGTTAAGCTGGAAAAGTAAGCGCTAAATTCCGCCATATGATCTTTAGCGGTTAATTGATCCTGCTTGATTTTGCTTAATATTTTTTTGGCTTCATCTGCATCATCAGTTTTAAGTATAGCTGAAAAGATATCCAGCAGTTCTTTTAAATTGCTTTTAACGTCTTTCCTGATTTCGAGCATGGGCGTCGAACTTAAAGCACTGCTGTTCATCCTAAAGTTCTGGTTATTATAGGCTTGATAACCAATAATATCGCCATAAATCTGGGCTGGTATTTTTAGCTTGGCAATGTTGTCTTTAATTGATTCTACTTCAATGGTAAGATTTTTATACTGTGTTTTTTTTCCCGATTTCTCAATACTGAATTTTTCAAAATCCACCGGAAGTTTTAAATTGATTTCGGCCTCTATACTATCAATGCGCTTAAGTCCAATGTCTTTTTTTGCCAGTTTCCTGCCTTTAAAAAAATAGTTTTTTTCAACCGTTTCTATTGATTGCTCAAAGGGCTTAAATAGGCTATCCCGTTCTTTGATAATATGATTATTTTCAGTTAGGCTATACCTGCTCTCAAATTCAAATCTATTTTGAGCATATAACTTCAGTTTGTCTTCCTGGTAGTTTTCGTTGAAATCCTGATTAAAAAATAACTGCTTGCAATAAATCTTAAAGATTTCGGCAACCGTTGAGATATTGTTATTCAGTGTAAATTCAGGCTCAGACTTTTGGACAATACTTGTTTGACCAGACGAAAAATGTGAAGTCAGCTGCATACTAAGGCCGGCAGTTTTAACTAACTTGTTCAGAAGGGCGGTGTCTTTTTTTAGTTGTTGTTTAAGGTCATCAAGCTTCATAGCTTGCAGATCAGCAATGTACTCTTTTACCTGTTTGGTTTTTTCAGGACTTTGTCCGCCGCAGGAATTCAAAAATAAACCTGCAATAAAGAGGACAAGCGTTAATTTATATTTCATTTCTAATTCAGTTCTTCAATCCATAAACATAATTGCTAAGCTTTTGTTGTCAGAGATAAGTGGTAATTAATACAATCACCGGATTATGAAAACATCAATTCGATTTGTGAAACCCGTAATCTTGTCCCCGAAGAAGAATAGAAATTTATAGCATTAACGTTCTGTAAGCATGTATGACCGTCTAAAAAATCTTTTGTCGCCACCTTTCATTTTTTGCCTTGTGCTGTTGATCCTCAACGACTTCATTCTGAAAGCAACTTTTCATAATATGCTTACCGGGAAACTTTCAGATTTCTGTGGACTGTTTATTTTTCCCATTTTCTGGTCGGCTTTCTTTCCTAAACGTAAATTATGGGTCTTCATCTTAACTGGTGTACTTTTTATTTATTGGAAAAGCGAGTATGCTTCGGGATTAATTGAAATGGTAAATACCATCTTCAACATTCATCGTACTGTAGATTATTCGGATCTTATTGCTTTACCAGTATTGTTGCTGGGCTGGTTCCATATAAATGGCGGTCCGCACATAGCCCTTAATAATTCCTTGTTAACCCGCTTAAGCGCACTTTTTATTGGAGCTGTTGCAATTTTTTCATTTTGTGCCACCACTCAGCAAAGATATGTTCAAGGTTTTGATCAGCCGCAGTATGTGCTTTTACGTGCTGCTAAAATTCCGGATACTAACTCATATTATGAATTTGATTTTTACAAAAAGGATTCCCTGCTCGTAGTTCAGGTCAATCAGGTATATATCAGCAAGCCTGTCAGGGACGATGATTACAATAAGAACCGTTCCATTAAAGAACTTGATAAAGATGTTCTGGCGCGGATCGCTGATAGTGCAAGCTTGATTCCTTCAGGAAAGATAACCACCCTGAGCATCAATACGGCCCAGGGCAAAGACTCCTTAAGGTTTAATGGCGGACGTCTGGACGGCAGGTTCAGCAGAACAAAAAATGGAAAAGTCATCATAGAGGGATTTTACAAAATGGGGCTCGAAGATTCTACCTGGATCTTCAGGGACAGCAGTAGTACCAATATGTTGATACAAACGTTTGTTAATGGGGAACGGACCAGGGTTAGGCAGTATAACCGCGACAAGCTCATTTCTTCAAACAGCATTAATACCCGTGCAGACACCATCAGGAATACATATGTCAAGATTGGGATCCTGATCTTGTTTGCGCTGGGCATAATCCTGTTGATAGTTAGGAACTACCGCAGCGCATACCCTGCACACCTTGCCCTCAAACGTGGCTGGATGTGGCTGTTCTGCTTCATCTCGCCCTTTTTTGTCTGGCTGTCTCATGCCGGGATCAGGATATTGTTAATGGATTTTAGCCAGGATATTTTTGAGACACTGGCTACCATTATTTTCATTTTTATGGCGACCTGCCCGCTGATGTTTGTTATTGTATTCTGGATCAAATTGAGAAAGGAGACGGATATCCTTTTGTATTGCCTGTTGTTCGGCCTCCTATGCAGTATATGGACAACATGCGGCACACTGATCGCATTAGCTAATTAGAGCAGAAGGAACAGAGCCTGCAAAAAAATGAAGTTAACGAGCACATTTTTATTAGCGGTAGTAGTAAATGCTATTTACCATCGCAACTCCGCAAGTAGTCTCGAAGGCATTACGTATGTTATCAGGCGTGCGTGTTCCCCATATGTTCCACATCAATCCCTGTGAATTGCGGATAGACCATGCCTGCGCAGCATTTGCATCCAACCATGGCCCGTAATTAGCTGCGGTAGCGGTGTTTTTGACGAAAAGACATGCCCAGCGGGCAAAAATACTTTTCATACCCTGGGTATCAGGTATGCCATTTTCGTCTTTCAATATTCCACCTGAGGTGTTGCACATATTGCTGCGTGCATAATCCATAGCTTTCATGCCCATGGCAAGGTAATTGACTGATGGGTAGTCGGCCCGCAACAGATCACATGCGCCGATGAATGTTCCCTGCGTGTAGGAAAGTGCACCTTCTGTAATGGTGCCGGCTGCATTAATTGCGCCTTTCACTTCGCCTGTTGATGAGGCGTAGAGTTTGCTCACCGTCCAGTCCATAATTTGCTTTGCCTTGTTTTTATAGGTTACATCGCCCGTAGCCTGATATATCAGCATTGCGCATATAACAGCAGGTGCATTTACACAGGTGTTTTTTGTTTGATTATCCGTCGTCCACCATAGTCCACCTCCTAAGGTCTGAGTATCCCAGGCGCGGTTCCACATCATATTAAAATTGTTTTTTGCCATATCCAGCATCCCGCCATCATTGGTTATTTTAAAAGCTCTGATGCACATTAAGGCACCCCAGACGATATCATCGTTAAATTTGTTATTAGTCCAGAGCAGCCCATATCCATCTCTCACCCCATTGTATAGGTATGAAATCTTATTTTTCAGATCATTACTCGGGTTGATATTGTAAGCATCTATCAGCATTTCAATTGCCTCTTGCTGTGTCCAGAAATCCATGCGGCCGGTATGATTGTCATCTTTCCAGTAATAGGCTTTATAAGATGGCCCATAGGTTCCATACTGATTGTAGAAATGATTGTTATAGACTTGCATGGCAACCAGTGCTTCGCTCTTTGTCGGTAATGGAACAGATGCTGTTGTAGAGAGATTCGATCTCGTTGTTTCTACCCTCATCGTTTCATCTTCAGTTACTACTTGATTTTTTCTACAACTACTGAACGTAGTTATAGCGATCATCGCAATGATCGCGGCCAACATTAAATTACTGTTGGCTTTCATTGTTTTCTTGTTCATACTAGGAATAATTAAATGATTTATATTGGTTGATGTGCTCGTTCTATGGATGTCAAACTGCCGCCATAATGCAATTAGTGTTTCATTTAGGAACTTGTTTCAATAGCCAGACAGCCAAATCTTTCGCAGCCTTATCATTTTCGTATCCCGCCGGAAGTCTCCCGTTTACGTATTCATTATAGAGCCAGGGATCGCCAACCGCCAGAACTGTTCCCTTTCCATATTTTGCGCTTGCGATCAATATGTTCCCGTTCTTCACCAGTACAGCCTGTGCTGGTTTCCTGATAGCGATGGAGGCAACGTCCTTCATGAAGATCTTGCCCGCGGTAGGTAGCAGAGGATTTGCTTTGATGATGACTGCACCCTCCTCCAGGTATTTATCATTGATCACATGATTCTGAAGGTCGTTGTTGAAATGTATGCCAAATCGGGCCGCAAGTTCATTAAAGTGCAGCAGTTCTGCATTGGCACTATCATTGGCCATAATCAGCAGCACGCCGCCTTTTTTAACCCAGTTGTCAATGACAGTAATGTCTTTCTTACTGATGTAATTAGGAGTCGGATTTTCTTTTCCAGTGTCGGGGTCTACAATGATATAGATCGCGCTGCCGCTTAAATTTTCGGCAGAAGGGGCCTTCGTCAATGTAGTTAATGTAGCACCTTGTTCAGTAAACGCAGCCCCAAACTTAGAAAATCCGGAATCACTTTTATCTTCCCAAAGGTAGTGGAAAGGTTCCGATGTGCCGCTCGCCTTATTTTTTCGCGTCTCCTGGTTAAAGTAATTGTCTAGGGTAACTACTTGTGCAGTTGCAGGAAGGAAGGATGCCATTAATATAAAAATTATGGCTGAAAATCTTTTTTTAAAACAGCGATCCGTCATCTCGTTAATATTTGGTTGACTCAAATTTAATACTATTCCTCCATTTTGTACTATAAGAATTGGATCCTTTCTATGGTATTTAATATCTTGTTTTTTAAATAAGTGTCAAAAATTGTAACACTAACTAGTATAAGCATTACTTTTAAAGCGTAACAGATATGTTACCTTGCAATAATTTGTTTTCTAATTTATGTAGTTATCTTAGTGTTAATCAAATATCCCTATTATGAACGCTTCAATTATCTCATCGACACAAGCTGTCGTCCATCGTATTTTCTTTCCGTTACAATTTCGTCTGTCTAGCAGCTAAAAGCATTTAGTTTTTTGCTTCTTTATTATTTCTGGAGTTTATCCAATAAACTCCAATGAATCCGTCTTGCCTTGATATTTCTTAATTATTAATTATAAATCTATGTATTTAATTAAATCTCTGAAGTCGACAATTCTGCTAGGCAGTTTGGTCCTGGGTGCAAGCCTCTCAATACTTAACCAGCAAGCTGGTTTTGCTCAAATCCCTGATCCACATACGCACTGTACAACCGAGACGCAAGAGTTATCTGGTTTCAGGGTAAAAACGATAAAGCAGGTGTCATGCACGGTGTGTTCATCCGCCGGCGTTCCTCAAGAAATTAAAAATTCGAACGGTGAAGTAATCGCGTTAAAATATACCTTCAGCGCCCAAACTGTACAAAGAACGGAAGTGAATTGCGAATCTGCAGCACCTACCCAGAAATGCGATATGGTAATCGTTTTGGATGGTGGGGGGGCATGTGATCCTGTAATCGTTCCTGTTCAATCGGGTTCGGGAACAGGTACTGGAACCGGCACAGGCACAGGCACCGGCACAGGCACAGGCACAGGCACCGGTACTGGAACTAATTAGAAACCAATATATAATCAATTAATAACCATTTAAAAACAATCGTATGAACAAAATCAACAAAAGAAAAGCGTTGGCAGTAACCCTGCTTTTCACATTCACCATGGGACTAAGTACACAAAGTAATGCCTTCGCTATGCTTGCCGGCACAGGAACGGGCACGGGCACCGGGACCGGAGCGTCGCCCTGCACACAAGTGTCGGAAGGCCCAATTAATGGCTACAGGACAGCAGTTACCTCAGAAGCTACTTGTACTTCATGTACGGTTAATACTCCAGGGACTGACATCGTTGAGGATGGAGAAGTAGTAGGCATTACTTATACCATTACCTCAAACACGGTAACTGGCGTAAAAGTTACCTGTACCAGTAATGGCGCATCTGCAAACTCCACCTGTACACTGAAAGACCTGGTTGGTGGTGTTCAAGGAGGCTGTCCTAGTTCTATTACTTTAATGTTTGAAGGCAGTGGAACTGGAACTGGCACAGGAACCGGTACAGGCACTGGCACTGGAACAGGTCATTAAGCTCTATCTACATGAGTTACCAAAAATCATTATCAAGTATTAGTATAGCACTTTGTGCTATACTAATATCCCTATCTCTTCCTGCCCAGACTCCCTCGGCAATCAGCAAGCCAATCGAGATCAGAATTGATCCGGGGTCAGCTCAACTTGGGGAATCTGCATCTGACCGCTTTAGTAAGATAGAATACTTACCATTGCAAACGACCAGGGAATCTGCATTTGGCGAGATCAGCCAATTGGAAAGCTCATCTCAATATTATATCATATGGGACGAAAAAAGTAATTCAATATTGTTTTTTGATAAGTCAGGGTCCTTTGTGAGGAAGATTACAAACACCGATCCATCCTTGAAAATTCCTTTCAAGAAAATTGACCATTTTACAATTAGTGAGAAAAAGGATGAACTTATGTTCAATGATAGTCATTCCAAGTATCTTTTTTATTATAACCTAAAAGGCGAGTTCAAAAAAGTTGAAGAAAAACCCTTCCACTTAGGTACGTTTTATACCAGCCAAGATCATTTTAATGCATATTTCGAAGGCTATGACTACATGTATCTGGATGCACTAAAAGTTCCTGCCAACAACTTGCTGGTGGAAAAACCAAATAGCAAATTGGAATTTTATATACCTTTTGATACAGCGGCCCTGGACTATACAGATTTATTTTCTGTTGACCAGGCGTTTTATAACAATCAAAATGGAATCACGAATTTTTCTGCGACCTACAACTACAATATTTACGCGATAGATTCCACTGGAAAAGTTTGGAACTCCTTTAATTTCGTTATGCCCGCTATCAATACCGTTCCTGATGATTTTCTAACCAATATTGCCTATAAGGGAAAGCGGATGAAATATACAACGGTCAACTCGGAGGTGATTTATGCGGTAACCGACTTTTATCAGATAGCGGATAAGATCGTCTTCAGGTTATACGGAAGAAGTACCAATAAAATTTTAACCTATAACATAAATGATGGAAACCTTTATTCGATCTCTGATGTCAATCCAGATAAAACGACCTATCAGCTTCCTGTATTCGCTAAAAGGATCTACGCCGTTGACAGACAAATGCGATTGATTTCTGCTGTAAGTGCAAGTGTTCTTTTTGATTTAAAGGCGAAAATGGATGCCAAAAAATGGACAAAGACATTGCCCGCTCATTTGAAAAAATTCTTTAGTTCGGACGTGCAGCAAAACCCTGTACTTACCATACTCACGCTAAATTAACTTAATTCCAAAAGTATTATTCTTTAATTCAACGCAACACATATGAACCCCTCATTTCAAAGGAAATTTTTCCTTATTGCCCTTTCTTTGCCGTTTTTTTTGATGCAATCTTGCATGCAGTCGGACGCTTCCGGCAACGCTAAAGGAACAATAATTCCTGGAACCAAGGATTTGGTGGAAATCAAAATCGATCCGGATGCCACGCTTGCCAATGCAACCACTTCTTCATTTATAGATTCTATTCGATATGTGCCTCTCGAAACCAGCTCCGAATCAATGTTTTCTACAATTAGCCAATTAGAGGTTACGGCTAAATATTACATTTTATGGGACCAAACAACCAACTGCATTTATTTTTTCAATAAGGACGGAAGCTTCGCAAAAAAAATTACCGACAAGGATAAAAATCTGAAGATCCCATTCAAGAAAATTGACCACTTTACAGTCAATGAGGAAAAAGCTGAACTGAGTTTTAACGATTCCTACACGCGGTATGTTTACTTCTATAACCTCGAAGGGGAATTCATTCGTCAAGAACCAAAACCGAAATTTATCGGGGTGTCTTACGCGAGCTTGGGTGATTATGACTTCTATTTTCAAAGTTATGATGCCTTAGGCATGACAGCATCTCATATTCCAGCCAGTAACCTCGTCGTAACTAAGGACCAAAAACAGTCGGCCCTTTACTTTCCTTTCGATACACTAACTGTAGATTATACAGATATCTATGCTGTTGACCAGGCTTTTTACAATAATCAGGACGGCATCTTTAATTTTTCCAGACCCTATGACTACAACATCTATTCAATTGATGCCGACGCAAATGTCGAAAACACATTTAAGGTTGTGTTACCGCCGGTAAGAACGGTGCCCGAAGACTTTATGAGCAACAAGAGCTACAAGAATAAGCGAATGGCATACACCAATTCAAACCATCAGGTAATATATGCAATAACAGATTTTTATCGCACCGGGAGTAACATTACTTTTCGGCTACTGGGACATTCCTACAATCAGGCTTTCGTTTACAGTTTGAAAAGCCATAAACTAAGGTCCCTTATAGATTATATTTCAGATAAGAGTTCTTATCTCCTTCCTTTTTGCTCCGGAAAGGTTCATGCGGTCGAAAGCGCTAAAAATTTAATTTCTTCTGTTGACGCCGTCACGCTTTTCAGGGCTAAGTTAAACCTGTCTGGTAATCCCTCATGGGCACAGGGTTTACCCGCGTCTTTAAAGAAGTTCTATCAGTCAGATAACTTGCAAAACCCCGTGCTTACCATTTTTTCATTGAAACAGGAAATCTAATATAAATCATTCTAAAACAATTAAATTATGAAATCAACTACAAACAAAGGGACTAAAGTCCTGTCATTGACATTATTATTAGCATTTATGCTGGGACTAAGCCAGCAAAGTAATCTCTTTGCTCAAGGTACAGGAACTGGCCCGGGCACCGGTTCAGGCATCGGCTGCACATTGGATAAAAACGAATATACCGCCAACTATAAAATAAAAAGTAGTAAAGAAGTAGATTGCGCGTATTGCAGAGCTTCTTCTGTTGGCGCTGAGGTTAAAGATCAAAATGGTGTAACTGTATCTATTAAGTATTCTGGTGAGAAGGTTACAGTAAGAGCCACCGTAACTGACTGCGAATTTGTACCTCAATACCCTCAGGCTAAATGCACGCAAATAGGTATTGTAGGAGGCATTACTGGTGATTGTCCAGATATCATCGTGCCAGTTGCTGGCAGCGGAACTGGTACTGGTACTGGTACTGGAACTGGAACAGGCACCGGAACAGGTACAGGCACTGGGACTGGGACTGGCACCGGAGCACACTAAATAATTAGCTAATCTGATTTCCTGTTTTAACCGCCACCTTAAGGTGCTTCTGCAGCTTAAGGTGGCTTATGTATCATCAAATGAAAAATAAAATTCCATTTTTGTTAATAACCCTTGTCCTGATGTCTTACATCTATGCGTCTATCGGTCAGATAGGTTTTGCCTACGTAGATGATAAATGGATGTTGCTGGATGAGAAACTGATGCAGGCAGAACAGTTCAACTGGGATTTTTTGCTGCAGGTATTTACCCGGATCAATTCACTTCAGTATTCTCCTTTAAATACTTTATACTATTATTTAATCTATCAGATCAACGGGTACGATCCGTATTATTACCATCTTTTTTCTTTTCTTATCCATGTTTGTAATGTGTCATTGATCTTCTTTCTGTTGAGGGATCTGCTGAGGATATTTTCAGTTTCAAATGCAGAACTGCTAGCCTACGGCGTGGCTCTAATGTGGGCTGTACTGCCATTTAATGTGGAA
Source organism: uncultured Sphingobacteriaceae bacterium (assembly GCA_963795585.1). GTDB lineage: Bacteria > Bacteroidota > Bacteroidia > Sphingobacteriales > Sphingobacteriaceae > Pedobacter. The sequence continues at coordinate 309,243 of CAWCIO010000015.1, forward strand.
TCAGTGATCTGGATCTCCGCATCCAAGATTCCCTTGTATACATTCTTCGGGCTGCTCTCCTTTATGGTGTTTGTAAAAGCTTTTCTGAAAGGTAACTACTATTATTTTGCTTTTAGCCTGGTTTTATTTACGCTCTCCTTTCTGGCCAAGGAACAGGCAGTTTTGTTTCCGCTAATGATGGCTGCATTTATTTTTGCGTATCAAAAAAAGCATAACGAGGTATTCAGTCCTGCCAGGTTCGTAAAGTGGATAGGGCCTTTCTTTGTGCTCTCTTTCTTATTCGGTCTGATCACTTTATATTCTGTTATTTATGGTGGCGGTAGTCATGATGTCGCAAGGTATCCATTTACACAGCGCCTGGTGTTGTCCTTTTATTGCATCTGTTTTTACATTTTCAATACCTTTATCCCATTTAACCTCCATTATCATTATCCCTTTCCTGTTAAGCCAAATGAAGTTTTGCCTTTCACTTACTACATTTATCCAGTACTGCTACCTGCGATTTTATGGCAGTTTTTTGTTCTGATCAAGAGAAATCCGAACTACATGCTGTATATTTTCTGCCTGAGCATATTCATCATACACCTGCTTTTGTGTATACAAATTGTCCCTCTGGCAAGAGCTGCCATGCTTGCCGACCGGTATATGTATCTGCCTGCTATAGGATTGCTTCTGATCCTCGCTATTGTTATAAATGAAAAATTTGAGAAAAATCTTAAACAAGTAAGGCACAGCACAGGTTCGATCGCGCTGATTTTCAGCATATACATCCTGTTTCTTACGATATATAGCCACAACCTGGTCGATGCCTGGAAATACATGCAACTTAAATAGAAAAAAATTATGAACCAGAAACAAACCCACACATTCTTATTGATTTTATTAGCGCTTACATCTGTTTCCTTATGCGTCATTTTGCTGAAGCCCACAAAAACACAGGCCAGTGCAGTGGTAACGCCGAATTCGGAGGCCATAAAACTTGATGAAGTGAATAAGCTGAAGGCTTCATTCTTCAATATCTATCCGAGTTTAGTTGTGCCAACTGAGGACAAAAAAATTGCTGACACCATTACGCTGGCGGGTACCGACGGACGTAAACTATCGCTCCGGACACTCGCAGGCAATAGCCCCAAATTAGTGTTCCGGTATTCCCGTTTAGATTGCGAACTGTGTATAGATTCGGTATTGTCGATCATTAAGAAGATAAAAGGAGAAACAAAAGTACCGGAGCTAATTGTGATTGCCGATTTCCAGAACAACAGGGATTTCCTCATTAAGGATAAACATAAAAAGCATCCTTATCCAGTCTATAACATTGCAAACGGAAACCTGGGCCTGCCCGTTGAAAATAAGAATCTTCCGTTCTTATTTATTCTTAGCGAGGACTTCAAAGCAACAAAAGTTTTTATTCCGTTTAAAGAAGTGCCCTATCAGACTAATGAATACATTAACTATGCTTTCAATTATCTAAAACAGAATAATTAATGTATTGGAGATCATTTATAGTTGCCATTGCTTTATCGGCCGTATTTGTTGCGGGGGCTAAGGCGCAGCAGACCGTATCCCTGCTTAAAGGAATGGTCAAAGATGCTTCTACAGGCAAAGCTGTTCCTTCAGCTACGGCTACGATTTATATGGGAAAGGATAGTCTGGTGCTGAAGTATGCTTTTACCAGCAATTCCGGTCTTTTTAAGTTCGAGAATTTGCCTGTTGATACCACGATCTTAATCATTATCTCACACCTCAGTTATAACAGCTATGAACATTCATTTCGCTTGAAAAAGGATAATCCTACATTAGAATTGAATACGATCGTGCTGTCGGAGAGGAGCAGTGACCTCAGAGAGGTCAAGATTACAGGTCAGCGTCCTCCTCTTTTTATGAAGGGGGATACCCTGGTAGTGAATCCTGAAGCTATTAAAACCAAAGAAAATGCAGTAGTAGAAGATGTGCTCAGGAAAGTTCCCGGAATAGTGGTCTGGGCCGATGGTAAAATATCTGTAAACGGGAAGCCGGTTAGCCAATTGATGGTGGCTGGGAAGCCATTTTTTGGTGGCGACCCGGTTGTTGCCATCCGAAATCTACCCAAAGAAGCCATTGATCAGATTAAAGTTTATGACGACAAGTACATTGAAGCTGAAGCAGAACGTACTGTTACGATGGACATCACCTTTAAAAATGGAATAAAGGCAGGAGTTTTCGGTAAAGCGGGCGGAGGCCTGGGTACAGATGAGCGTCATGAGGGCAACATTGCGCTAAATGCATTTACGGCTAAAAACCAGATCAGTGTAATGGCCGTAACCAACAATACCAATAAGGAGATTTATAACGTCCAAAGCATGCTTAAGCAGACGGTTTATAAACCCGGGGGAAATGACAATACCAGTTATCAGTCCAATTTTGGCATGGAGGGCTTAAATGATTTCAAAGCGGGAGGAATGAACTTCCAGCGCAACTGGACCAAGACGATGAATTCAGGTGCAGAGTATTTTAATTATGCGACAAATAATCAAACAGACAAAAATATTGAACAGGTCACAAGGCTAACGGATGGCTTCCTGCAGAAAAATTCAATCGAAAACCGGGAGGGCTCAAAGCACAGGCAATTTTTGAATACCGTATTAAGTGAGATTAAACCTGAATACGAGTTCCGCCTGGAGCCTAAACTGGAGAAAGAAAAAAACAACTATCTGAATCTCAATGAATCTTTTACGAAAAACCAGGATGGAGAGTCGGTCAATCAAAATTTCAGTCGAAATCAATCGGCTTCAGACGCTCAGACATTGAACCTGTCTGCGGAGTTTATAAAAAAAGATAAGAGCGACCTGAACCAGCAATATTTGCTGCGTTATCAAATATATGCCAATACATACAGTGGTGATGAGGAGTTGCACAGCATGTTCAACAGTTTCGGCAGTGTGCCAAACCCAGAGGTAACCATCAACCGAAAAACCGATAAGTCTTTAAGTACCAGCAATCAATCACTTTTTGGAGAAGTCGACTTAAAGTCCTTATTCAAAACACGCGGTAAACTCTGGTATAAACTGATGAATACCTTTAGTTATGTTAATCAGGATAATGATCAGGTGGTATGGCGCTACAATGAAGGTTCAAACAGCTTTGATCAGCGCGACCTGTATCTGACGAATAAAAGTGAGTATCATCTTTTCCAGGGCAGGCCTGGATTCAGGATCGGACGTACCACATACCGTGAAGGAGTAAGAAATAAGAAACTCTTCATTTGGAGTGCTTTGGCTGAAATGCAGTACCTTAATCAGGATCATCAATCACAAAAAGTATTTCAGCAGATTAATCGCGACTATGCATTCTTCCTTCCGTCTTTAAATGTCCGCTATAATCATAAAAAAGAAGGAAAGTTTGATAAAACTTATTCGGTTAATTACAATACACGGGCAGAGATTCCAACTATAGAGCAGTTAGCGCCATTAGTTGATAGTGCAAACCAATATTTTATTGCGATGGGAAATCCCAATTTGAAAAGGCAATATACCAATGAGTTTGTCTTTAATTATCAAAATTACAAACCGCGTGGAACCGGGGTAATCCGTTTCGAGCTTAAAATGGGTATTGTAGATGATAAGCTTGCTGACAGTAGCATTTATGATGCTGCAGGGCGGCAATTGAGCTATACCGTGAATGCGAATGGATTTAAATATCTGAATGCGTCAGGAAGTTACGAACGCTCAGGAAAATTATTTAATAATCCAGTTGGATTAAAGCTGTTTCCGCGGTTCAACATTTCAGAAAATCCTTATTACATCAATGGTGAATCCAAGACCTCCAAAAACCTCAACGCCACGCTCATGGGAATTTTCAATTATGTGCAAAATGACTTGTTGTTGTATGATTTGATTACCAATTTTAGCTTATACCGAAATGTCATTGACGAAAGAAAACTCCAGTCAGTCCGGCTTAGTGCAGGCGGCAGCATTCAGCTGTCCTGGCCGAAACACACCACGCTCGTAAATTCCTTATCCTATGAAGTGAACAGCAATACGTACACGAAAAAATTGGAGACCTTCATTTGGAACGCTAATCTTTATTACCGGCTGCTGAAAAAAGAGCAGCTTGAATTGAAGCTGACTGCTACCGACCTGCTCAGGCAGCGGAGTAATTTTATCCGTTATTTAGACAATAACGTCCTGGGAAACGGTACAGTAAATAATCTGCAGCAGTTCTTTATGATTGGTTTATCCTATTACCCCAGACAATTTGGTTCAAAAAAATAGATTCTTAAATTATGGTCCTCAGCTCTTATTTAAAAAAAATCCGCCTTCAGGATAGCATGGCTTTCACCCTGCTGATTCATTTCTTGATTTCAGTAGGTATGTATTTCACGCTTCAGCATTTTAATGTCATTAACGCAATTCCAAACAACAGTAACCTATTGAGTTGGGATGCATCCTGGTACTTCTCTATCATGAAGTCAGGGTATGAGTTTATCCCTTACCAACCTTGTAATATGGCTTTCTTTCCATTGTTTCCGGTAGTATGGAAAGTAATGAACACCAGCCCCCTGGCGATGTCGGCTATAAACTTCTTAATATTTTACGGGTCGTTTTTCTTGCTGTTAAGAAAGCAAAAACTGCCGATGGTCTTTTTACTTCTGCTGCTCACTACACCGTCGTTTATTTTCTTTGGGCTCCCGTATTCAGAGTCTGTTTTCTTCTTTTTTGGCGTGTTGCTGTTGCAGGGTTATCAGGACAGTTCAAATTTGTATAAGTTTCTGGGATTTCTTGGAGCATCACTGACCAGGTCCGTATCCCTGGTTTTCATTCCGGCAATTGTCATAAGTGAACTTTTCGGCAGTGCAGAAGGCAAAACAATGAAGCAGAGAATCTGGAGCATGGCAGTCAGTATTTCCGGATGCCTTTTAGGCTTATTCAGTTCAGCTCTGTTACAGTTTTTTCAAACCGGGAAATGGTTTTATTTTTTGCAGATTCAACAATTTTGGCGGAGGGGCTGGATTTTGCCCAAGCTGTCGCTGACTACCTACGATTCTGGCCGCGTGCTCGGTATTGACGCGGTAGCCTTTTCACTGGGGCTCATCGCCGTGTTGTTTTGTGTGATTTGGGCTTATGCTGTAATTAGAAAGAATTTTTATGATCAAAATAAAGTGCTAATTCCAGAGAGCGGAATTGTGTTCTGTGCATTAGTACTATCAGCAACTTTGGTTCTTGATACTTTCTTTACATTTAATCTCGGTGATTCTACCAATATATGGAGTTTAAACAGGCACCTGCTTTGTACCCCCTTTGCCCTGATGTTCATGATTTGGTTATATCGATCAGCAGCCGATAAATTTTCATTTGAGATCATTGGAATCAGTGCGGTTCTCATCCTGACGATATGTCTTACGCAACTGTACAAGTTCGACTTTTTGCTGCTTTATTATTGTCTGTTCTTTCTCTCCTTCATCGGTATAAAAATATATCCCAATTCAAAGAATCTGCTATACATCCTTTACCCACTGGGTGTTATCCTGCAAATTCATTTTTTTCAAGATTTCCTGAACGGGAAGTGGATCGCATAATTTATTAAATCCCTATGATATGAAACTCATAACAATCATAATTCCAATCTTCAATGAGCAAGATAATATTGAAAAACTTGCCCTACGTATATTTGAATCAACTTCAGCCTCTACCTACCAATTTGAAATCATTTTTATTAATGATGGGAGTACAGATCAATCTATAGAGACCATTACCCGTCTCTCCGACCTGGATTCAAGGATTAAGTTTATCGACTTCTCCAGAAATTTTGGTCAGCAAAGTGCATTGCGGGCTGGCTATGATCACGCCAGGGGGGATGCTGTAATCTGCATGGATGCTGATATGCAAAATCCCCCGGAACTGATTCCCGGAATGCTGGAAAGGTGGGAGCAGGGCTACGATGTAGTGTTGTGTACGCGAAGGGGAGGACAACAAAGCGGAGGCTTTTTCAAAACGGTGACTTCCAGGTTGTTTTACCGGATGATGAACTACCTTTCCGATTTACCCATGGAAAGGAATGCCCCGGATTTTCGGCTGATCGACAAGAAGCTGGTCCATATTATTCAGGCGCTGCCTGAAAGAGAGATGTTTTTGAGGGGGATTATATCCTGGATGGGTTTTAAAAAAACTACCATTCAATACGATCATTGTGCGAGACAAGCAGGAAGTACGAGCTATAATGCCTTCAAAATGTTAAGGCTGGCCATGTCGGGCATCACATGTTTTAGTGTGAAGCCTTTACATGCAGCAATCTATTTGGGCATCGGTATCTCGCTGTTTTCGTTTTTTTATATCATTTATGCACTTATACAGCATTATTTGGGCAATACCATCTCAGGATGGTCTTCGCTGATCATTGCGGTTAGTTTTCTTGGAGGCTTACAGTTGTTTGTCCTTGGGATCATAGGGATATATCTGGGAAAATTATTCCTGCATGCGAAAAGCAGACCTGAATACATCGTGCGTGATAAAAGTTTAATGACAGAAACAATAGAAAACATTTCAATTGAATAAGTTTATTTTTAGGTTTCTTAATTTTTTTTACCCAATATTCAAAGGGATAATCCCTTTTGAGGTATACCGGTATTTAGCAGTAGGGGGAACATGTTTTTCAATCAATTTCTTTGTATTTCACTTTAGTCATTTCCACCTGTTGAGGTCCGGGCTTCCTTCCGGGTTATTACTCAACGCCAATAGTATTGCTTTAATTTCATGTCAGTCGATCACCTTGCCAATTGGATTTTACTTAAACAGGCATTATGTATTTGGCCTCAGCAGCGATAGACAATTTAGCGCGCAACTCGGCTGGTATCTAAGTTCAACAATTCTATCGATAGTACTTTCAAAAATACTACTGGACTACTTTATACTGAGTCTGGACTGGAATATTTCCATCTCCTACGTAATTACGATCGCCATCGTTCAATCTTTAAACTACTTTGCTCAGAAAAAACTGTCCTTTAGGTGACGTCACCCGCCCATTACATCCTCGGACAAAGGAAATTTTGACAGTTGAAACTGAAAAATCTTCAGCAAAAATGAAATTTTTTCAGGCAGATTACAGGAAAACCCTGTTGGCATACCAGTTGTAATATCAAGAGCGAACACGAAGTTCAAGAGTTTAATTAATTGTAAGTTTTAATCATTAAATCAAATTAAGGAGGACAGACCTATGACACTGGTTAAATTTAATTCCGACAAAAACAAAACCGCAAACGTTCCAGGCTTCAGCAACGTTTTTGATTCCATCTTCAATGACACCTTTTTCTCAGATCGCATGGTCAGCCGTGTTCCTGCAGCTAATATCAGCGAAAGCGCAGATCACTTTCATGTAGAACTTGCTGCACCAGGGCTGAAAAAAGAAGACTTTAAACTGAAACTGGAAAGAGATGTGCTGAGCATATCAGTGGAGCAAGTCAACCACAATGAAGGAAAAGAACGTAGCTATGCAAAACGCGAGTTCAGTTACAGTTCCTTCGTTCGCGCCTTTACCCTTCCAGACAGTGCCAATGCCGAAGGCATTGAGGCCAAATATAATGAAGGGGTACTTTGCATCGATATTCCAAAACGCGAGGAAGCCAAAATGGTGACACGGCAGATCGAAATCAAGTAAAAAAGCAAATCACAACCAGGGCCGCCATAGCGCGGCCTTTTTATTGGAACCTTTGCGGCTCACCTGGAAATGAATAGGGATATATAAATCTTTGTTTGTAATGATGAGTTGAAATAAGATGACTATTTGTAAAGCGACCGGATCACATCATCAAGATTTGCGGCGCTTTGTACGAGCATTTTAGCGGCATCTCTGGTGTCTGTAGCATCTGTAGACTCCTGAATGATCCTGCCCAGCCCCATAATATTTGCCACATGCAAACGGACAGCGTGTGCATTGTCTTCTTTTGCCTGCTGGAGTTCTCCACTGATCTTCAGCAATTCTGTAATATCGTGCCCGATGCAAAATATGCCCGAGGGAGCCCCCAGGTCATCGAACATGGCTTTATATTCCCACCGTGTAACGATATAACCCCCGGAACCATCATGTTTGCGCAGTGTGGCCGGGAAAATCGATTCAGGATACATGAACGCCATTTGCGATACCACCTTGCAGGTTTGCTGATCATCGTGGTGCATGGTCAGGGCATAATGTTTTCCAACCAGATTACCATGTATCGGTTCAAAAATTTCGGCGTAATGCTTATTCAGGTAGCTGTAATTGGCATTCATGTCAACCGCGATTAAGTAATAAGTGTTTGATTCGCCCAATAGGGTTTTTATTTCCTCGAATTGTTTCATAATTTGATAAGCGGCATAATTGGTTCCGAAAATTCTATTGATAAGAATAACTTAATTATATTTCGAATGTTTTGTGATATCAACAGTTCTATCTGATGGCTAAGGATAAAGATTCGGATGGTAGGGATTATAGATGCAGAATTTGATAAAACGTTACGTTATGATTGAAGCTTTTGTTATTTTCGTAAAACCATCAATTATACTGGAAGCAATGCCACGATGTTATTGTTCTCTATCCATGGGTTGAGCTATCTAGATTTAAAAAATTCAAACATGAAACTTCGATTCTATTTATGGTCCGTTGCCACCGCTTTAATGGTGGGAACCTTAGGACTCACCAATGGAGATAAGCCAAAGGAACCTCCTTATGAAGGATACCTGTTTGTTTATTTTGAGGGTGCAGGGCCTACTGACTTACAGGAACAATTAAGGTTTGGTGTGAGTGCGGACGGTATTCATTGGTCTGCACTCAATAAAAACCAGCCCATCATATCCTCCGCTCAGATCTCTTCTACCGGTGGCATCAGAGATCCACATATTTTACGGGGGCAGGACCGAAAAAGCTTTTACCTTGTTGCAACAGACATGTACGCCTTAAAAAATGGTTGGGGTCATAATCCTGGCATTGTGATGCTTCGGTCCGATGACCTGGTCAACTGGTCGCACCGCAGCATCGACCTCGAAAAAAGTTATCCCGGGAAATTTAAGGGGGTACAATGGGTATGGGCGCCGCAAACCATTTACGACCCCTCCTCAGGTAAATACCTCGTATATTTTACAGTGCGCATGAAAGACGATCCTGCGCTTGATTTTTACTGCGCGTATGCAAACAAAGACTTTACTGCTTTTGAAGAGGAGCCTAAACTTATGTTTAAATCCAGAAATGGAGCTATAGACGGAGATATCATTTATAAAGACGGCTTGTACCACTTTTTTTATAAGGGGAACACCAAGGATGAAAATGGTAAAGAAATAAAAAATGGCATTCAACAGGCTACTGCAAAAAGTCTTAAAGGTCCATGGAAAGAAGACTTTATATACTTGGATGCATATTCCGATAAAGGTATTGCAGTTGAAGGTTCCGGAGTTTTTAAGTTGAATAACAGTGATGAGTATATCCTGATGTACGACCTGTATGGAAACCTGCGTTATGAATTCCAGCGTAGCAAAGATTTGTTCAACTTCACAAAGATACCGGAGTCATTCACTAAAGACTTTAACCCCCGACACGGAACAGTGCTCTCCATAACGCGGGCAGAAGCCCAGCGGCTTCAAGAGAAATGGGGAGGTGTGCCTGCGGGCTTATTGGCTGGAGCGGGACAATAGCAGCAATTAGTTCCAGCATTTGGCAATACTTCGGCGGAGTTGCTTCTACACCGCATTAAAGAATTCAAACAAATTCACGTTGCTTGCAATGTTAAGTTTCTTCCTCAGCCTATACCTCCCAATCTCTACACCCCGGGGCGATATTTTCATTAACGTGGCGATTTCTTTGGTAGAAAGGTTCATTTTAAGGTAGGCAGATAAGCGCAATTCATTGCTGGTAATTGAAGGGAATTTCTCTTTCAGGTGTTTGATGAAATCCACATGCACCTTATCGAAATGGACATAGAATTGTTCCCAGCCTTCATCGGATTTTTCTTCGGCATTCAGCAGCCTGATGATTTTGTTAAAGTCGGCGGTTTGGGTATCATCCTTAAGTTCATTCTTAAGCTTGAAGAGCTCATTCTTGATCTTGGACATCATATCTGCCTTTTGTACCAGGTGCATGGTGTTAGAAGCCAATTCCGAATTTTTAGTGTCAATTTCAAGTTCCAGCTTTTCATTTTTGAGCTTGATGATTTCCTTTTCAGACTTATCCAATTCCAATTGGTGCATGTATTTAATGTGTTCCTGTTCTTTTTGAAAAGCAATTTGCTGGTTGGTGATTTTTCGCTGTTGCCTTTTGTACACCAGGTAAATGATGCCTAAGAAAATCAAGCCATACACCAGATAGGCAACAATGCTTTGGTACCATGGCGGCAGGATAGCGAACTCATACATAGCAACAGGCGATTCGTTGCCAAGGTTATCCTGTGTTTTCACCATGAAGGTGTAATGACCTGCAGGTAAATTGGTATAGTCCTTTTCGGTCTTTTTGTCGAGCGCCGACCAAGTCTCGTCAAATCCTTTCAGGTAACAGCTGTAGAAAGTATTTTCCTTATTCCTGTTGATGGTGGAGGAATACTCGAAGTGAAATGAATTCCAGCCATGTTTCACTTCGGGCAATCCCTTCTGCTCCGCAGTTTCATTTACCTCGCCAAAATAACCGCCGAACAATCCAATATCTGATTTTCCGAAAGCTTTCACCAAACTGATGCGCACATGTTGTCTGCCTGCATTCGCTAAATATTTTTCGTAGTTGATATGGTAGAAGCCCTTTTGTGCACCTACAAATACATTGTTTTTGTCTACACAATAAATGTGTTCGAATCCACCTAAAGTTTTCCCGTTGAGCTCTGGAATATAAAGCAGTTTGTAGGTTTTACCATTGTATTGTGCCACACCAAGTTTCTTTTCCTCAATAAACCAGATGTTCCCTTGGTTGTCTTCTTTAAGGTACCTCACATACTTTTTGCCAAAGATCGGGGCAAAATAGCCCGAAATTTCAAAACTGTCCTTACTTGCATTATACTCATAGATACCTTTTTCGGTACCCACTACAATTTTGTTTTTAACCCGGTAAATGTGGTTGTTGAAGGTCGATGGCAGACCCTTTTTATTGGTGTAAAGTACCACACTTTTGGTATGCATATTCGCCAGGGCTATTTTATAGACCCCCTTATAAGGATGAGAGACCCAAACGTTGTTTTTCCCGTCAGCCAGCACAAACCGGGAAGACTCGCTAAAATTGCTGATATTTCCAGCTACACTAAACTCATTGTTTGTATAATTTAAAATGGAAATACCATTGTAGTTGCCGGCAAGCACAATAGGTTTGGCAGTATCTGCCGGGCTATAGCTTAAGAAATTCCAATAACCCTGTGCAGTAGAAATAGGCCGGACTCCTTTTTCGGTCAATTCAAATGCACCATCGTGCCGGGATAATAGTAACTTCCCATTAATGATGTTTACCCCCCAGGCCTGTCCATAAGCGTTGGGTACAGTAGCAAAATTATTTTGGGTGGTGCTGATATCGCTTTCACCAGTCAGCGGAAGACGATAAAAACCATTCGATAAGCCTGCATAAAAAGTGTGGTTATGAATGATTGCCGTGTGCCCTGCGGCATTGTCAAAGATTGCCGGATTGATGTGTTTGATGGCATTATTGTTGGCAATAAAGCTAATCCCATCCGCAAGCCCCAGCCAAATGTTGCTGTTGCTGTCTTTAAAGAGACTGATGATGGCATTATTTTGCAGTCCCGAGCCTTTAGATAGGTGATAGATTAATTTCCCCCGGGTATCCATCAGGTAACAGCCGTTGTACGTGGTGGATATAGCGATGGAATGCTCATCTATTTTAAGGGCAGCACTGATGTTTGAAATGTCTGATGCAGCTTTTACCGGAGCAATTTTTCCGCCTGTGATGGTATGCAGGCCATGTGCAAAGGAGCTTATTAAAATGGTGTCTTTCCCAAATTGGGAAATGGAACTGACCATGAAATCGTAAGGAATACGATCAGTCAAAAGCGGCAACCAGTTATTCCCTGAAAGCTGTACTAGTCCCTTATCTTTTTCCTGGGCAATAATGGTATTGTCTGCCATGCCCATGTATAGCCACTTCGTTTTGGTTCCCAGAACGGTAATTTTACCCTCCTGCCATTTAAAAATATTGTTTTCCGCACGGAAAAATATTGCGTTTCCAACACTGTGCACATTCCATATGTCGGCAAATGACCTGTGCATTTTGGGTATTTTTCCTTTCAAACTGGTGAAAAACAGCTTTCCCTGTTTGTTTGGGGAGAAAAAACCGAAGTCGCCCTGACCGCCGGCATATATCTTATGGTCAAAACCAATTTTGATAGAGCGTACAATTGTCTTGTTGGGCAATGGATATATTTTCCATCTGCTGCCATCAAAGGTAAGCAGCCCCTCATCATTGGCGAAGTACATCACACCGCTGCGGTCTTGCTGGATGTCCCAGTTGTGCGTTCCGGCACTATAGCTCGTGTTATCGTAATTTACGATGTCAGGCATTCCTATCGGATTTTGAGCAAAACCCAATGTGCTTAGGGCTAACAGGAGTAAGAAAAATATTTGGCTTTTCATCAACAGAATAAAAATAGACAAAATCTTTTGATTCTCAGATGTAGTAGCTGAAATCTAGCTTGGCACGTTATTTTAAGCGGTTTTGATGTAGTTTTGTAGGGGCAGAAAATTTGGAAGCGTAGCAGGTTTAGGGATAGATTTGTCTCAATCTATTAACCAAATTATAAATCGTATGAACTACAAGTTGTTTGTAAGACAATATTGTCTTCCGCTGGTAGCATTCTTCTTTCTCTTAAGCGCTGGCTGTAAAGAAGAAGATTACACTGGCAAATTAGGGACCTCTGCAAAGGCCTCTTTTAAAGTGAGCAAAGTACAGGGTAAACCAAACACCTATCTCTTAGAAAGTACTTCCCAGGATGCTTATCGTTACCAATGGGATTTCGGCTTAAATGAAGGCTTAAAATCCGGCGGTTCATCTATCGAAGCTTATTTTATTTCCAAGGGAACCTACAATGTAAAATTATATGCCTATGGCGAGGGTGGCTATGATATCGCGACGCAGCCAATAGTGGTTGAGCAGGATGATTTTACCCCAACTCTGAACAACGAAAATTTCAAATTATTGACTGCCCATGCCTGGAAATTAGATGGAAGTTCATCTGCGCCAGTCATCGTAGGCAGGGAAGCGAATCCGGCTGAATATTTTGGCGGCGGATCATTGGCTGCCTGCCAACTGGATGATGACTATACTTTTTCATTTGCTAATAACGCATTTAAAGTGGTTTATAATGCCCGGGGCGCAACGTTCAACGGGGGCAATGTAGATCCTAATTACAACTGCGGTAGCGACAGGTCTTATGAATCCGCTTTTACATTTAGTACAGTTGTAGAAGGCGCAGGCATCGCTACGATAACTATCCCAAATACGCCACCAACCCGGTTTATTGGTGTAACCGATGTTTCTTCTAACAATTACCGCATCATTTCTATCACTGCAAATGAAATGGTATTACGTTCCGGAAAAGTAAGTGAGACCGTGCATACCATGCGTTTTGTGAAAAAATAAGCAGCTACCTATTATTATTTAATTAAAGCCAAATATAAATATGAAAAGAATTCGACTATTGATCGTATTACTGATTTGTTCGCTTGCCGCGACAGAGGCATTCGCTCAGGGCATTGCCATTTCTGGAGTGGTAAAGGACAAAACAGGACAAGAAATTCCGGGTGTTTCAGTAATTATTAAGGGAACAACCACGGGTGTTTCTACCACAGCAGATGGTAAATACTCCATCACAGTACCGAAAGCTGGTTCCACACTGGTATTCTCATTTGTCGGCATGACCAGTCAGGAAATTATTGTCACCAAATCTGAGACAGTAAACATTGTAATGGATGATGCCGCCAATACCTTAAACGACGTTGTTGTAGTTGGTTTTGGTACGCAGAAAAGAAGTAATGTAACCGGTTCTGTCGCCACGGTAAACAACAAGCAATTGGTACAGACCCCTGTCGGCGATTTGAGTAATGCCTTAGCAGGCCGTACGCCGGGGGTGATTACCAAACAACCTTCCGGAGAGCCGGGTGCCGATGGTACACAGATTTATATCAGGGGTAACTCCACCTTTGGTGGCGGTAGCATGGAACCCCTGTTTGTCATCGACGGAGTGGTTCGTTCCGGGCGTGATTTCGGACAGATGGATCCCAACGAAATTGAAAGCGTAAGCATCTTAAAAGATGCCTCTTCTGCAGCAATCTTCGGGGTCAAAGGTGCAAATGGGGTAGTTTTGGTCACTACCAAACGCGGTAAAGCTGGTCAGCTGACGGCAAACTATTCCTTCAATTATGGTTTCTCTAAAGTGACCCGATTGCCAGATGCCTTGGGTTCTTACGAATATGCCACACTATTTAACGAAGCTAAGTTAAACGACAATCCTTTAGCTACACCAGAATATTCCTTAGAGCGTTTGGAGTCTTTCAGAAATGGCTCAAATCCTGATGCAGACCCAAACACAGACTGGATGGATTTAGTACTTGGAGGCACTGCACCGAGAAAACAGCACAACCTGTCACTTTCAGGCGGCAGCGAAAAAATCAAATACTTCACTTCATTTGGCTATCTTAATGAAGATGGTCTGTATAAATCATTGAACTATAACAGGTACAACGTTAGGAGTAACATCGATATCCAGGCAACTTCAACTACCAAAGTCTCTGTGGATTTATCTGGAAGGGTAGAAAACAAACAATCTCCGCCAGCGAGCATAGATAATATTTTCGAGCATACGATGCGTAACCCACCGGTGCAACCAGCAAGATTTTCTAACGGATTATTAGCTGCACCGGGAGTATATCCCAATCCCCTGGCCTTAATTAGCGAAGAAAGCGGCTACAATAGAAACAATTCGAATTTCTTGTTGAGCAATTTCCAGGTCGTACAGCAAATCCCTGGCGTAGAAGGCCTGTCTATCAAAGGCGTTCTGGCATTCGATAAAAACTTCAACTCCAATAAAACCTGGAACCAGTGGGTACCGCTTTATGTAAGAAATAACGATGGTACTTATTCCGTCAGTGCAGAATCTAAATCCTCACTTTCAAAGGGATATGGTGAAGGTCAAAGTACCGAATTGCAAGGCCATATCAATTACGACCGAAGGTTTGGGAAACATGGTATTTCCGCTTTAGCGCTGGTATTGCAAAAACAAAATCAGGGTAGCGGAATTTACGGCGCCAGAAATTCCTACGAAAGTTCTGCCCTGCAGATTTTAAATTTCGGTCCGGCATTAAATGAAGTATTGAGCGATAGTGAAGACAAAACCGCATTGCGAAGTGCAGCCTTCCGTATCAATTACGATTTTGATGGCAAATACCTTTTTCAGGCGAGTTTAAGAAGAGATGAGTCGGAGAACTTTGCGCCAAAAGAAAGAGTAGGTTATTTCCCTGCATTTTCTGCGGGTTGGTTATTGACCCGCGAAAGTTTCATGCAGAACCTGAAATTTGTAGATTTCTTAAAACTAAAGGCCTCTTACGGAACACTGGGAAGTGACCGTATCCCAAGCCGTTTTGGTTATTACAACCGGTACAACCTGGTGCCAAATGTGTATCCTTTTGGTGGCACCTTCGTTACCGGTTTAACCCCGGGTGCCATTGCCAATGAAAACCTGACCTGGGAAACTTCCGTTAAAATGGATGCAGGTCTGGAAGCTAAATTCTTCAAAAATCAATTGAGTGTAGACGTAACCGTTTTCAAGGAAAGAAGAAAAGATATCCTGGCGACCAGGGCCCTATCTGTTCCGTTGAGTTTTGGAGCGGCTTTGCCTAGCGAAAACTTCGGTATCGTAGATAATAAAGGCTTGGAGCTGGTGTTAAACCACACTAAGCAATTGTCGGACAATTTCTCTTACTTCATTGGTGGTAACTTTACCTATGCGAAAAACAAAATTGTAGAGGCTGCAGAGGCATCCAATATTCCGGATTACAGAAAGATCACGGGAAGACCGAACGGTGGAATATATGGCTACAAAGCAATAGGCATTTTTAGAGATGCAGCAGATTATGCAGCTTCCGCAAAACATAGCGCGTATTTGACTACTACAGGCCCAGGTGATATCAAATACCAGGATATCAATGGCGATGGGATCATCAACGATGATGATATTACGTATTTAGGAAATGGTTCTTTACCGCAAGTCCTTTACGGTATCAACGGTGGTGTAAACTATAAAGGCTTTGAGTTGAACTTCCTATTGCAGGGCGCGGCACAGTCTCAACAATTGTTTACCCAAAATGCAGCATGGGCTTTCCACAACGGTGGCCGTGTAAATGCAGAATGGTTAGACAGATGGACACCAGCCCGTCCTGATGCACCGCTTCCACGGTTAAGCTTAAATACCAATGGCAACAATTACCTGGTCAGTAGTTTCTGGGTGCAAAACTCTAGCTATTTACGCCTAAAGAACGTAGAGTTGGCCTACACAGTTAAACACAAGCTTTTGTCCAAGATCGGCGCCAATAATTTGAGGCTATACGCTCAGGGTCAAAACTTATTTACAGTTACCGATCTGATTAATCTCGATCCGGAGAATACCAATGGTATAGGCAGGTATTACCCGCAACAAAAGACCTACACCTTTGGGGTTAATATACAGTTCTAATAACCAATCGTTGAAATGAATATTAAAAGAAAAGAAATGATTAAAAGACATAAATGGTTGGTTGGCGCAATATTGGTTACGCTGACCACATTCTCCTGCAAAAAAGACCTGTTGGATATTAAACCGATAGATTTCGTATCAGATGTTGCCGTTTTTCAAGATATTACCCTTACCTCTCAGTTTGTGAGCGATATCTACGGCAGCATGTTAAGTGGCTTCGAGCGTCGTGATTTTGGTTATGACCAGGATTGGGCGCGCGGTTTTGCTACCCTGGATATGATGACAGACGACATCGAGGGACACAATGACTTGCCGATGAACAGGGTTCAGGCAGGTGATTTGAACTCCAATTTCTCCATGGGTACACAACTCTGGGCGGTTAATTATACCTTAATTAGAAAAGCCAATACGTTAATCGCGCGTATAGATGGTGTGCCAACTACCAATACTGCTTTAAAAGACCGCTTAAAAGCAGAAGCTAAATTTTTAAGGGCATTTGCTTACGCCGATCTGGTTAAATCTTTTGGCGGGGTACCCCTGATCGTCACAGAACAAAATGCAAGCGAGGACCTGGAAGTTCCAAGAAACACATACGATGAGTGTGTGGCTTTTATCCTCAAAGAATGCGATGAAGCAGCTGCGGTATTGTCGCCAACCTATCCGGATGCGGATTTGGGCAGGGCTACAAAAGGTGCAGCACTCGCTTTAAAAGCCAGGGTGTTACTGTATCACGCCAGCGCACTGAACAATCCGGGAAACATCGCTTCCAGATGGGATGATGCGGCAAAAGCAGCAAAAGAGGTAATGAATATGTCGCCCGCTGTATATACTCTGTATCCGGATTATTATCAGTTATTTATGACGAAAACTGGAAATAAAGAAGTGATTTTCGCTAAAAAATTCGGGCGTCCAAACCGTACCCACCAAAGTGCCTGGATGTTGCACATGAGTTTCACACCGACAGGCTGGGGCGGCTGGGGTGCTTTCCATGCGACACAAAACCTGGTAGATGCATTTGAAATGAAAACAACAGGCCTGCTTCCAGATCAGCCTGGTTCGGGTTACGATCCGCAAAACCCATATGCCAACCGGGATACGCGCTTGGATAAGGCCATGTTGATGAACGGTTCGCAATTTAAAGGGATCACCGTAGAAACCTTCCAAAGCGCAGATCTTAGTGTTTTTCCTGATGGCAATGCGAATAGTCGCACCAATGGCGACAGAACCAAGACCGGTTACGGCTTACGTAAATTCATTGACGAGAAAAACATGACTTCTGATGCGGTATATCAGGGTGGTGATAACGACTGGATATACATGCGTTATGCAGAAGTTTTATTAAACTATGCCGAAGCGAAAAATGAATTCAGCGGACCTGATGGGACTGTTTACGACGCCCTGGACGAAGTACGAAGAAGAGGAGGACTGCCACCTTTAGCCAGAAATTTTTCAAAAGATGATTTACGTACGAAGATCCGTAATGAGCGTAGGGTAGAACTTTGTTTCGAAGAGCACCGTGTATATGATGTCAGGCGTTGGAAAACAGGAATGACTTACTTTAATCAACCTGTGTACAGAATGAACGTGATTAAAAATACAAACGGTAGCCTAACCTACAGCAAGGTCGTGTTGGAAAACAGGGTTTACAAAGAAAGCTATAACCTTTTCCCGATTCCTCAAATTGAAATGGAGAGAAATAGAAAACTAACGCCAAATCCTTAACAGAAAGCAGATGCATAAAATATTCTTTGGCGCTATTGCCCTGTGTGCAACAATTTGTAGTAGCCTGTTTGCGGTAGAGAAGTTGCCAGGTGCTGAAAAACTTCAGGCCGTTAAAGTAGAAGTTAAGAAAACGGAGAAAGGATTTGAGCTGTTACGCGGTGGCAAACCTTATTTTGTCAAAGGCGCTGGCGGAACGGCTTACTTTCATCGGGTGGCGGCAAATGGTGGCAACTCTGTGCGCACCTGGGGTACCGATGGCGCTAAAGAAATTTTAGATTCTGCACAGCAAAATGGCCTGACGGTGATGATGGGGCTCTGGGTAGCTCCAGAGCGCCATGGTTTTAATTATGATGATCCTGCCGCGGTAAAAAAGCAATTTGAGAGAGCAAAAGCAGAGGTGATGAAGTATAAAGATCATCCCGCTTTGTTGACTTGGGGAATTGGGAACGAATTGAATCTTTCCTACTCCAACCCGAATGTCTGGAAGGCAGTTAATGATATCGCAAAGATGATCCATGAAGTAGATCCCAATCACCCGGCTACGACCGTACTTGCAGGAATTAACAAAAAAGAGATAGATCATATACTTGCAGATGCCAAAGATTTAGATTTCTTATCCATTAATACCTACGCAGATTTGAGTGTATTGCCGGCAAGGGTAAAATCGACCGGTTGGACTGGTCCATACATGGTGACCGAATGGGGTCCTACAGGTCACTGGGAAGGTCTACAGACGAAATGGAATGCGCCCGTAGAAGAAAACAGCAGTGAGAAAGCAGCAGTTTACCGAAGCAGGTATATCTATTCCGTTGAACGAGACATGGCGAATTGTTTGGGTTCATATGTTTTTTTATGGGGACAGAAACAAGAAAGGACACCAACCTGGTATGGTCTTTTTACCGCTAAGGGCGAAGAAAGTGAAGTGATCGATGTGATGCAATATCTTTGGACTGGAGCCTATCCTAAAAACAGGGCCCCGCATATTTATGGATTTACCTTAGACAGCAAAAGAGCAAATCAAAGCGTTTACCTTAAACCCGGGATCAGCTATCATGCAGCGGTAGATGCTTTTGATCCAAATAACGATAAGTTAATTTACCGTTGGGAATTGTTGCCGGAAGCCACAAAGCTGGGCGAGGGCGGTGATTATGAAGATAAGCCAGAGCCTGTAAAAATGATGCATAAGGAGATCGGTAAAGGTAAAATTAGCCTGACAGCTCCTAAAGCCACTGGAGCTTACCGTTTATTTATCTATGTTGCAGATGGCAAAAATAAAGTTGCCACCGCAAATATTCCCTTTTACGTACAATAAAGCTTACGATATGAAAACACCTACATTTTTTAAAAACCTCTTGCTGGTACTCACCTTGCTGGTGCTCAACATGAGTTGTAAGAAGGAAGCGAAGGCAGTAGGGCCTACTGATCTTCAATTGGTCGCTACTGTAAGCGATGATGGTTCTGGCAGAGTTGATTTTGTGGCTACCGCAAGCAACGCAGATCGCTATTTGTTTTCATTTGGACAAGGCGCCAACGAAAGCATCAGGTCTACCGATGGTAAGGCCTACACGATTTATGCAGAAGCTGGGGTATATACTGTGAAAGTCATTGCTTATGCAGGTGATCGATCCACGGAGGTCACCAGGCAAATTACCGTTGATAAAAACGAAGTGATCGACAATACAGGTTACGTCTCAGCAGAAAGTTATCCGGGAATGACCCTGGTTTGGCGGGATGAATTTAACGGTACTGAGCTGGATTCAAAGTTTTGGAACTTTGAAGAAGGAAACGGCGTCGACGGTTGGGGTAACCAGGAATTACAATTCTATCGTAAAGAAAACACCAGGGTACACAATGGATACTTGACCATTACTGCGAAGAAAGAATCATTCGGGGGCAAGGAATACACTTCATCCAGATTAACCACAGAGGCAAAAAAAGACTTCATGTATGGCCGTATCGATTTCCGGGCAAAATTACCTAAGGGGCAAGGGATCTGGCCAGCATTTTGGGCTTTGGGCGCAAATATCCGGACTACGCCATGGCCATTCTCCGGAGAAATAGACATCATGGAAATGGTAGGCGGCGGTGCCGGAAAAGACAATACCGTTCACGGAACCGTACATTATGAGGACGGCGGTCATAAATATATCGGCGGTTCTACTACCCTGACATCGGGAGATTTTTACGATAAATTTCATGTGTTTTCTTTGGTATGGACGGAGAACTCTTTAAAGTGGTATGTAGACGATGTACAGTTTTATACATTTGATACTACAGGAGCTAACAAAGATGAATTCAGGCGTTCCTACTTCCTGCTCATCAACCTTGCGGTTGGCGGCAATTGGCCCGGAGCTCCTAATGCGAGCACGGTCTTTCCGCAAAAGTATGTAATAGATTATGTTCGGGTATTTCAATGAGTCATGGGTATTAAGATTTTGTGAATATTAGCCCCGTTCGGGTATCTTTTCATCATTTTAATTATAATTGTACACGATAGGGTACTGTGTCCCTATCGTCATTGCGAGGCACGAAGCAATCTCCCTTGTACTTTGAAAACAAGCTGCAAGCCCTGTCGTCATTGCGAGGTACGAAGCAATCTCACTTTGTACTTTGAAAACAAGCTGCAGCCCTGTCGTCATTGCGAGGCACGAAGCAATCTCCCTTGTACTTTGAAAACAAGCTGCAAGCCCTATCGTCATTGCGAGGTACGAAGCAATCCCCCTTTGTACTTTGAAAACAAGCTGCAGCCCTGTCGTCATTGCGAGGTACGAAGCAATCTATATAAAAGGCTTGATAACTAACCCCATTGTTGCTTATATTGCCGCACGCTATGTCAAAAAAGACCAAAACCATCCCCGTCAATTTCATGGCCGATGATCCCGGGCAGGGGATTGCCATTGATAGGCTGTCCATCGTAAGATCTGACTTTAAACCGGAGCAACAGTATAACGAAGCTAAAGAGTCGCATCGCGATCAGGGGCATACCTTTCATATTGTCGAAAAAGGCAGGGTTGTCATCGAAATCGACTTTCAGCGTTATGAAGTCACTGCCCCCAGTGTGGTGTACATGCACCCTAACCAGGTGCACCGGATATTGGAATTTGAAAACGTTACCGTCGGCTCATTGGCCATAAAAGATGAGGACCTGAACCCCCAGTATCTTGAGTTTCTGGAAGATATTGTTCCGGTAAAACCATTGGTATTGACTGGGGATGGCAATGCTGTAGTTGCAAACCTATTTTCCATATCGATGGAGTTTTCCAGACAGAATGATAGTAAACTGCACTATTCCTTATTGAGGGATAGTTGCAATACGCTGGTCGCATTCTTGATTTCACAATTGCTGTCCCAGCACAAGGAAGTGATCACCCCTTCCAGGTTTGAGCTGATTTCCAGATCCTTCAAAAGGCTGCTGGAAGAAAATTATCGAACCATCAAGCGCCCGGGCGAGTACGCAGATAAACTGAATATTTCTGCCTCCTATCTGAACGAATGCGTCAAGCACGTGACAGGGTTTTCGGCTTCGGAGAATATTCATGAGCGGATCATATTGGAAGCAAAACGGATGCTCTTTCATTCCAGCAGATCGGTCAAAGAAATTTCCTATGAGCTGGGCTATGAAGATTATCCCTATTTTTCAAAGCTGTTTGCCAAGGTTGCTGGCATGTCCGCAATGAGCTTTCGCAGTAAAAACCACGATTAGTACAATAGATGCTTCGTTTGAGCATTGCCGTCATTCGGTTATCTCCGCAATTTTGTTTCCAGGACATTAATAAAACATGGTCATCTATAATGGAAAACGTAAAGAATAAAAAGGTACTGATATCAGGCGCAAGTTTTGCTGGGCTTACTTCTGCCTATTGGTTGGCGGGAATGGGCTACAAGATAACGGTAGTAGAAATAAGCAGTGGCCTAAAAATGGGAGGCACGCCTGTGGACATCAAGGAACAGACCGTGGATATCGTAAAACGGATGGGGCTGTTCGATCAGATCAAAGCAAATAGACTAAACCTGGAGCGATGGGAATTCAAGAATAAGGAAGATGTTACGGGCTGCACAATCCTGCTAAAGCAGCCGGGCGAAGAACTCCCCGACGATGAATTTGAGATTGAAAGAGATGTTCTGTTGAATATGCTCTATGAAAAAGTAAAGGGAAAGGTGGATTTTGTTTTTGGTAACAGCATTACCGCCTTGTCCGAAGAGGGGGATGGGGTAGAAGTTGCCTTCAAAGATGGCTCCAAAGAACGGTACGGACTGGTACTTGGCTGTGACGGAATACATTCGGTGGTGAGGAAGCTGTGGTTTGGGGAGGAAAGCGAATACGCTCATTTTCTGGGGCAGTATTTTTCCATCGCCATTGTAGATAAATACCTGATCCCTGCCTCGACATTACAACTGTATGCCGAGCCGAACAAGGGCATCATGCTCAATGCCTACAACGGAAAGACGGACATAGTTTTTTCTTTTAGGCCGGAAAATGAGATTTCCTATGATTTCAGGAACCAGGTGCAGATGAAAGCGATTATCTCCGCACAGTTTGAAGGCATGGGCTGGCGTGCGCAGGAGCTGCAAAAAGAGTTATTAATGGCAAGGTCGTTCTACTTTGACAAGTTTTGCCAAGTCAAAATGTCATCCTGGACGAAGGGAAGGGTAGCACTTGTTGGTGATGCCGGCTACTGCGCTTCACCCGCTGCGGGTATGGGGGGCTCGCTTGCGATGATCGGAGCAACCGCGCTAGCTGATGCGCTGGAGAGGTGTGATGGCGATTATCAGTTGGCATTTGAAGAATACAATTTGCAGTTGAGGCCCTTTATAGAGCAGGTACAGGCCGGTGCAGTTGAAATGTTAGATATGCTTCTGCCAAGAACTGCCGAAGAAATAGAATTTAGGTTCAAGAATGGATTTCCTGGAATCTAGCTTAGTAATCATTCATGACCATCGGCAGTCCTGCAAGGCCAATATCCTCGCAGGACTGCTTTTCTAATCAAACTGCACTGTTTTTTGTCCCTTTATCCAATCCGCATAGCACCTGATGCTACGCCTATGTCGCAATTTTCTCATCACCCCATCACCCTCGCGTTCATTGGAATTTGAAGTGTTGCCTTCAATGGAGTTCACAAAATCCCCTCGCAAACTTTCTACAATGCCACAGTGGCCAATCCTTTTTAACGAAGGGTAATAAATACCCAGTACAATGCCCGGTTTTGCCGCTTTGACCAGTCGCGAAGCGGGAAACAGACTAGGGCTCCATGCTGTCTTAGGCTGCGGATATCCCGCCCGTCCAAACACATACGACACCCATGCTGCGCACCATGGCGCCGGGATTTTGATCCCCGTGTACCGGAGGTACGCAGATACTTTTGGCCCAGTGTTTGGAACATCAGCCTCACGAGTACCGATTTCTTTTCTTGCGGCAGCGATAAGGCGCTGATAAGCTTCATGGTCATCAGGATTGCTCAGATGACGGCGCTCAATACCCCTATTGCCACAAAGAGCAATAATGCAAAGGAAGCCCAGTATAATTTTTGTTGTTGCCATGATGCAAGTGTGTAAAATTGTAAAACCATATCTTCAATGGGAGGCAGACCCAGGTGTTGCCAAAACTGTTTGAACAGCCACCAACATAACGCCATGACCAGCAAGAAGCAGATCAGGGAGAGCAGGATCAGTTGCCAGATGCCAGGGTCTATCGCGCCCGCGCTGGGGTCGAACAGGCCAATGAAGTGCGGCATGGCAAACCAAAGTAGAGGGAGTAAACCGAAGAATAAATGCGGGAGGCTTAACTCAGGGATATCAATTAATTTCATCTGTTTCATTTTGTCAATCTTTAGGTGGAATAAAAAGGGAGCAGCTGCTTAAGGGCTGCTCCCCATGAATGGAAATGGAAAGTTTAGGTCATTGAGATGGTGCCCAGATATTCGCTGCCAGACACAAGGTTCTTCACTTTCACAGAGCTGAAGCTGTAATAACACATGATGTTATCGCCCGACCATTCAGCCGGTACCGTCAGCACGTAGACTTCCAGTGATCTGGCAGCTACACCGTAGCCCCTCACAAAGCGGCCTTTGTCCTTGTTGTAGGCCAGTACCGAGATCTTGTCAGAAGCATCTACATCAATGTCATTTGTCTGGTTGTTTTCCCAGCTAAACTCAATCTGGGAAACCGCCGGACTAGTGACCGAAATCAATGAGCCAGGTAAAAGTGGACCTTCACTAAATTTTAATTTTGAATAGTCGAAACTCACCAGTCCGCCCGCCACAATTACCGCATCCTCAAGGTGCCTTCTTACTGCCAGGTTCATCGGTGTATTTATCTTAGCCTTTGCAGCAAAGCCCGTTTTGATCAGCGGTGAGATATAACTCAAAACTTCAGTCACCAATTTAAATTTCGACTGTTGCAGCAATTGCGCCTCAGTAGGGGCTTTGTTGCTTTTACGCGGCACACCACGCATCACATTTAAGGAGCGCCAATATGCACCTACTACTGAACCTGTTTTGTTTTTGAATCCTCCGAGGATTCCTAAGTGGATAATTCCCATTTTTTTAATGTTTAAAAATTAATAAATCTGTTATCTCGTAAAGCCTGCCCTTCTGGGGCCGAGGTCCTGCAGTACCTTAAGCATTACGACACAAAGAGAAAAAAAATGGATAAACACCAGGGGTTCCCAGGGTTCCGAACCCTGTGATAAATAAGGCTAAAATCGCGTGTTTTCGGCCCTCAGGCAGTCTATTATTTTCGGGAGTTTTTGTGCTGGTATCAGCCCTTCCTGAAGGTTTAACGGTCCGAAGCCTAAGCGCATATGATGCACTGGCCGAATCGTATATTGTACCGGTGGCTGATAGGGTATTTCAATCCTGGGGCTCCCTTCGGCCAGGCGGTCCAGGATCACTTTCAAATCCAGGTCATCCGGGAAACGAATCCAAAGGCTGAGCCCGCATTGGGGGCTTTCAAAAGAAATGTAGTCCGACAATTCAGATTTCAACATTTGCTCCAACAACTTCAAATGTTGTCTGCTCGTTTTATTGATCTTTATCTGAAAGCGCCTGAGTATGCCCTCGTCTAGCAGTCCAACTATTGCCTGTTCGGCAACATACAGTCCGGCATGATGGTCTTCCTGAAGTATTTTCAATGCTGCTATGATCCTGCTGGTTGCACAGACAAAGCGGAAGATCTCCATTTCGTAACTCAATTTACTAAGCCCGTACAACAGTACCACATGGCCTAGGTGTGGATACATGGCCAGAGACTTGTAAGCGGTTTTCCCGTACCAAAACTCATGGTCTTCCATTTCATCCACGATATAGAACTGATGCTGTACGGCCAGTGACACCAATTGCTCCGCCTGCACATCGCTTAGTGTATACCCTTCCGGAAAACTGCATTGCGCGCGAATGTAAAGCAGTTTGATAGGGGTAGTTTCCAGGAAGGCAGTCAGGCGGGCTATAAAATCTGGTTCGGCGACAGAAATGTTGTAGACTTGTTCCGCACAGGTAGAAAGTGCCGCTGCGGCCAGGCTGTCCTGTGGCTGGGTGTTCAGCACGGCATCCTCATCAGTTAGCAAAGTCTTAAATACCCGCTGTAGGGATTGGTATCGGCCCCTGATCATCATCAGCTCGCCTTCTTCCACCAGCAATTCGTTATGGTGCCTCAGGTGTCTGCGTATTGCTGCCTCGAGCGCATTGTAATCGTACATCTGCTTCAAAAGCTTTATCTGGTATTTGCCGATTTCCTTTTGAAACGCATAACGTAAATACTTGCTCAGATCTGGTTTGTCCAGGCTGCTCAATCTGGGACGGTCTATACCTATGCTAAAATAAGTTTGCAGAATGGCAGCTGCAGCGCGGGAGTCAGCTGACTTTTGTGCCGGCAGATGGGCTCGGTCTGTATCGAAATGAGAAGCCCTGCCTGGGGGCAATTGCAGTGTAGCTGAAATCCTGCTTGGCGCACCGGGGCGGCCTGTGATGAGCCCGAGCTCCCTCATGTGTTCATATAGCCGTTTTGCTGTATTCGCATGGATGTCGTTTAAAACCGCGAAGGCCCTGTAAGAAGGGATCGGGTCGCCCTCCTGGAGCAATTTACATCGGATCTTTTCCTTCATAAAGTCAAGGAGTACGGACTGGTAGCTCAACTGTTGCGATTTTTTTTCCTGTAAATGCGGAACGATAAAGTGGTTGTGGTTCAATTTGGTCACATTACCTATTCGTAAACTAACACTGAAACGCTACACTTTATTGAAACTGCTACCAAAAAAAATATCTAAAATCGCAGAAATTTGAAATTCGTGGCGGGCTATCGAAGAAGTTAGCGGTGCTTGCTCCACAAAAAAAGGGAGTTCCTGCTCCCTTTTTACTTTTACAAAAGTCCTGTGATCAGCCCTTCGTCAAAACCAAGATAATCTGCCAGTTCCTTCAGGGTGATGAATTGATGTTTCTTCTTTTTGAGTACGAAACGGATGTTTCGGAAGATCCTTTGTGCCCTGCGTAACGAAATCTCAAGCTTCTCCGAAGCCTCTCTAGGGGTGATGAATAGTTTTTTCATGTCTTTAAGGTTTTTGCCTCAACATGAAGTGAAGTTAGCGTCCATTTCTTTCAGGAAACAGGCGGGACTCCTTTTGAGAGTGGTTAATAATTTGTTTTATACCAATTTAGCCAATAAGCCGCTGAAAGAGAAGGGTTAAGTGCGTGTTTTTTTGCACATCCCCCGGGATTTCCACATCAGTGTCAAGAAAAACGACAATACATACCAGATCACACCATTTAGGCAAATCTGCGCCAAGGATTTCCTAAGCCCCTTTTAAATTCGATGTACTACTTTCCTACTACTCTCTTACTACTATGCTACTACTTGGTTACTTCCAGAGTGGTAGCAGGGTCACAGAAAGTATGAAGTAGCTGGCTAACAGGAACAATAACTTATAAAGAACATGGCAAAGATTAACACAGGCATACTCGGACCATTATCAGGAAAATTGGGGCCGGTAACCGGGGGTAGCTGGAAAGGCATCCCTTACCTGCGAAAAACGCAACGCAGCAAAAGTAAAGAAAGGACAGAAGCACAAGTGGCCAATGAGATGAAATTCAAATTCATCAACCAATGGCTGAGTGCGCTGAATCCTTATTTTGTTACAGGATTTGGTCCATTAGCTATCCAGAAAACGGAGAAAAATGTAGCCTATCAGCTCAACATGTCTGCCTTCATCGGCAGCTACCCGCAGCTCAGTATAGATTACAATAAAGTCATTATCAGTAAAGGGCTATTGCCACAACTGACAGATCTGGAAATGGTGATGCTCAGTGAGCATGAGCTCGCCATCAGCTGGGCGCAATCACCAAGTCCGCAAGCCAGGTACAATGACCAGTTGATGCTGCTGGTTTACTGTCCGGAACTGGCCCATGCGGATGGATTCATAGGAGGTACGCTACGTGCTGCGGGCATATGCAGTCATCGAATAGATCCCAGGCTTATTGGAAAAACCCTGCAGGTTTACCTCAGTGTGACCAGCATAGATCGTAGGGTCGTATCAGACAGCATTTATTTAGGAAGTATAAACCCATAATATCAATATATAGACATGAGAACACACACTACCTCAACCCTCCGCAACCTGATCAAGGTAAGTATGAATGCTGAAAATGCAAGCATGAGCGCACATGAAATTGACCAATGGAAGCAGGCATTGCCGATGATCTATTATGAGATGATCGAAAGTATCCGGTTTTTTACCCATGGTATTTTCGATAGGAAACTGGTGCGCCGACAGATCATACAGATTCACAAAGAGGTTGTTTCCTTATTGGATGCGGCAGACAAGCTTCAGGGTTTAAGTGATGAGCTGATCATCTTAAAACAGCGCGTGATACAATGTTTAGAACAGCTGCTAGACTACCTGCTTGAGCATTGTGATAAATTCCTTGATCCTGAGCAAAGTATTCCCATGCTGCATTTGCGGAAGGAAAAAGTAAACATGCAATCTAATGTTGATGCTTTGGAAGCCAAAATGAAGCAACTGGCTGTAGAAGTTGCACTGCAAAAGGCAGTAATGGAACCCTTCCATGTATTTCTGGGCAAGGGCCGGAGCAATTACCAGACCTTCCGGTATACTACTGAATTGTTGACCGCGCTGAAAGTATGTTGTGCGGAGAGCACCAAGCTGGTGGTGCATGATCGGATACCGGATCGGCTGATGATGCTAAATTTCAATAGCGAAGCTTTTATCGGTTGGTATGAGCGCTATATTCAACAGGGCTTATCGGCCCTGTATGAAGTTGCGGAGCAACACCGGTACCTGGATTTGTATGAACACCAATTTAAATTTCCCCCCTACCGAAAGCACTGGAGCTATTACGATCGCAGGCGGCGCAGGACTTACGACCTCATGCATGAAATAGTGCTTAGGGAACAAGGTAAACTGCCTGATATGCGGATAGTGCCTGTTGAGAGCAGCAATGCTAGGGCAGAGGTGCTTCCATACCGTATCCGTACTGCTTTCAGTGTAGACGCCCTGGCTTATTTCATCCGTTTGTTGGTAGAAGCAAAAGTCATAGAGTCGGGCATCCGTACTGAGTTGCTCAGTTTTGTGTCCCGGAGTTTTACTACACCGGGCACTGGTAGCAATGGCATATCGGCCACTAGTCTGGGCAGCAGGTACAAGCAAGTGGTGCAGACTACAGCAATGCAGGTAAGGGCGGCGCTGATGAGAATGGTAGGGCTGATTGATGCGGAGTTTGGGTAACGGGAAATTTGTTGTAATAACTTTGAATTCTAGCCTGTTGTTATCTGGAAAGAACATTTGGAAGTTGTCTGTTAATGTATTTTCATAATGTTGATTTTGTGCTGGGTTTTTTCACCTAAAGCTTTACTTTAAGTAAAAAATACCCATAAGTAGGTATTTCTTTACTGTATATTTATTTCGAAATTTAATTATTCATTATAGGCTTATTCTTAAACTAACAGGAGTCAGTCTTAATGAACATTGATACAACGCTACAGAAATCCAATCTAAAATGATAAAATCTCTCTTTTTAATGCTTTTTTGCTGCATATGCATCAAGAAGGTAAGCGCTCAGAATCCAACACTAGGTATAGGTTTGGAATCACTAACAATGAACAAAGGTACTATTGATGTAAAAGTTCTTACGGAAATCATCATGGAAAAACAAAAGGAACTCAAGCAGGAGGCTTTGAAACGTTTCATGCTAAAACTGTTTCCTGAAACCAATTACACCACTAAGTTTTATGTCCAAAATTGCCTCACTATCTTATTAAATGAGAAAAATCCGCAGGTAATTGAGAAAGAGATTTTAGAACTCACTACGAATTATGCACTTGTATTGGGTATTGCAGCGGCCTATCACAATATGCACTTGGATGATAATATTGCGAAATATTTTGTAGAAAATAAAAATCACATCTCAGCATATAGGTTTAAAAATGCCATTTCTCATCAGATTATTCCAAGCAATCGGCTAAAATATATTAATGAGAGGCTGTCTAGAACCGACTCCATTATTGACAGTTTATTAAATAAAAATTCAACTGATAAAGCAGCATTAGATTTAGAAGTAAAGCGAAAAAGGTTGGATAGGCGATCGAAAAGAAAGCAAATAGAAGAAAATATTGACCTGAGACAAAAGCCATCTGTTGAAACTTTTCCATTTGGCTTGCTGTGTGATGTTGTGGCTTC
Organism: uncultured Sphingobacteriaceae bacterium; assembly: GCA_963795585.1. Classification (GTDB taxonomy): domain Bacteria; phylum Bacteroidota; class Bacteroidia; order Sphingobacteriales; family Sphingobacteriaceae; genus Pedobacter. The sequence continues at coordinate 339,299 of CAWCIO010000015.1, forward strand.
TTCACTTTCAGAGATGCCTGAGTTAAGAGATAAAGGTTTTTTCAAGAAGGCAATTAATTATAAGGAGGATAATTTCTATAAAGGGTTGTCCAATCCTATAGAGCGTCGGTTTAGGGGAAAACTTGATACTTTACAGAATGAGGTTAGAGAGACGGTTCGGCCGTATATTGTCAGTTACGATGTCATCAAAGCATTTTTTAAGAATAAACTTGATCAACAGGGTGGGGCAACAATTAAGGCTACGTTGATTTCTAGTTACTCAAGCAAATTTCTTGAAATTGCAGGAGGAATTGATAGTATAAGTAAGATTATACCCGAAGGTCAGAAATTCGGTGAATTCGTTAAAAGTGGAATGAAACCTGTGAAAGAATTAGGGGATTTACAGTTTAAACTTCAGCAATTTGTAACTACGTTGAAAGCACTTAAGAAAGAATTGAAAGGTCAGCAGGAACTCACTCCAGGAGACTCTACAAAGATTGATTCTGCTGGAAAAGCAGCATATCAGCTGGAGAAAGCAAAATACGATTTAGAATATGCAAAACTTAAGGGCTCAATTTCTAACCTCCAAGCTATTGCGAAACAGTTTTACGATAGCGTAAGAATAGTCAAAATAAAGGATAAACCGATTGAACAGCTTATCTCATATGCTGTAAATGACACGCTTGTAGTGGAAAATCTAATAAAAGGTATTGAATTGCAGACTACGACTGTAGGAACGCTATTGGTGGACTCTGCCTTAAGCCTGATTATGAAAGGTAACCTACACGATGCCTTTCTTTCAGACGTACTCTATAAGATGTCTAAGCTACAAGGATTTACTTTGACAAGTGCTAATGCGGTTAATAATACGGAACTTGAGAAATATTCTCAGAATTTGTCTGAATTTTTTATAAAGCTTAGCAAGTTTAGTCAACAGGAATCCATTTCATTAAAAGACATCAATTATATTGACGACGAAATAATTCCGCATTTTATAAAATATACCATACTCTTTCCTGGCGATCGGACACAGCTTAGTAAAAACATCAGGCAATTTCAATTGCTATCCACGCTCTTAAAAATAAAAGCAATTACAGATGTGGGTGAGATTAGAACTTATAAAAAGGAACTTATTAATCTTTTCGGTTTTATATCAAATCTGGATAACCTGGATAAGGCTGAGTCCTATCAATTTATTTTAAACCTGATGCAAAGTACCGATCAGCACTTAGAACAAAATCTTGAAGAAGGTAAGTTTAAGGAAGTTTATTTGCTGTTTACTAATGCAATAAAAAAATATACATTAATCAATACTAATGAGCAATATGTTAGCATAGATGTGGTCTCTTTTCTTACGGAAATGCAGCAGTATTTCGACAGAAATAATACCTCTCGCTTTGGCCTCTATCTTACTTTGGGTTTAAGCCAAAATTTCTTTATCAGTCCAGTCACACTGCCAGAAGATATCAGAATTAATAATGTTGGGTTTGCATCTGAAAAGCTTGGATTGAAATTTCGCTTACATAGTTTTAACAGATATAGAGGTTATGAAAATGCGATAAAGACAGATATTAACCTAAACAAACGGGCACCCTTTATTAATGAAATTTACTTTATTGCTTATGGATCAGGCTTATTGTACAGCATAGCCAACACTGCCACTGAAACGAAATTTGATTATGCACATGCGGGTGGTGGTTTTGGACTGAGGTTTTATAATTCCTTAGATTTGAATTTAGTCGCCGGATTTCCTTTTATAAAAGGTCAAAGTCCATGGAAGAATGCTTTTTGGGGTATAGGTCTCGATATTCCGTTAGGAGAGTATTTAGAAAAGCTGGGAAGTAAGAAGTAGCCTCGTTACGCGCGAAGCACCCGTCGTCATTGCGAGGCACGAAGCGCCCCGTCATTGCGAGGCACGAAGCAATCTTCAGGACTATGCCTGGAGATTGCTTCAAAAGCTACGCATTTTCGCAATGACGAGGTGTGTGACTGCAGGCCTGCTTTGCAATGACGACAATAGTTAGAAATGCTTTGAGCCACCGTCATTGCGAGGTACGAAGCAATCCTCTGGATTACGTCTGGAGATTGCTTCAAAAGCTGCGCATTTTCGCAATGACGAGGTGTGTGATTATGCAGGCCTGCTCGCAATGACGAGGTGTGTAACTGTGCAGTGCTCAGTCAGAATCAGCATTTATAAGCTTTTAATTTGCTGAGCTGAAAGCCTGGTCAATCTGACTATTGTTTCAATTGGGAATTTATCCTTTTTCATTTCCCTGGCGATTTCCAGCTGTTTTTTCAGTTCACCTTTTAGCTCTCCTTTCAGTTCGCCTTTTAACTCGCCTTCTAGCTTTCCTTCGTGCCTTGCACGGTCCAGCAATAATTCTCTTATTCCCATGGTATTTTTTCTTTCTGTTATTTTATTGAGTTCCTGTTCAAATATTTTGGTATTTGTCTGATCGTCGAAGCGGATGTGATACGTTAAAAACTGCAAGAGTACCTCAATTTTTTTTCTGGCTATTTTCCTTGAGGAAAGAAACCATACCCTAGTATCTTGACAAGAAACTGCAGCCTTGTCGTCATTGCGAGGCACGAAGCAATCCTCTGGATTATGTCTGGAGATTGCTTCAAAAGCTACGCATTTTCGCAATGACGAGGTGTGTGACTATGCAGGCCTGCTTGCAATGACGAAGTGTGTGATTATGCAGGCCTGCTTTGCAATGACGAGGTGTGTAACTGTGCAGTGCTCAGTCAGAATCAGATTTATAAGCTTTTAATTTGCTGAGCTGAAAGCCTGGTCAATCTGACTATTGTTTCAATTGGGAATTTATCCTTTTTCATTTCCCTGGCGATTTCCAGCTGTTTTTTCAGTTCACCTTTTAACTCGCCTTCTAGCTTTCCTTCGTGCCTTGCACGGTCGAGCAATAATTCTCTTATTCCCATGGTATTTTTTCTTTCTGTTATTTTATTGAGTTCCTGTTCAAATATTTTGGTATTTGTCTGATCGTCGAAGCTGATGTGGTACGTTAAAAACTGCAAGAGCACCTCAATTTTTTTTTCTGACCATTTTCCTTGAGGAAAGAAACCATACCTCTTGTACCTTGACAAGAAACTGCAGTCTTGTCGTCATTGCGAGGCACGAAGCAATCCTCTGGATTATGTCTGGAGATTGCTTCAAAAGCTACGCATTTTCGCAATGACGAGGTGTGTGACTATGCAGGCCTGCTTGCAATGACGAAGTGTGTGATTATGCAGGCCTGCTTTGCAATGACGAGGTGTGTAACTGTGCAGTGCTCAGTCAGAATCAGCATTTATAAGCTTTTAATTTGCTGAGCTGAAAGCCTGGTCAATCTGACTATTGTTTCAATTGGGAATTTATCCTTTTTCATTTCCCCGGCGATTTCCAGCTGTTTTTTCAGTTCACCTTTTAACTCTCCCTTCAGCTCTCCCTTCAGTTCTCCTTTTAACTCGCCTTCTAGCTTTCCTTCGTGCCTTGCACGGTCGAGCAATAATTCTCTTATTCCCATGGTATTTTTTCTTTCTGTTATTTTATTGAGTTCCTGTTCAAATATTTTGGTATTTGTCTGATCGTCGAAGCGGATGTGGTACGTTAAAAACTGTAATAGCACCTCAATTTTTTTTCTGGCCATTTTCTTACTGAGTAGGTGTCTGGCCAATTTTATTTTCACTTCCATCAGGAAAGCATCCCTGTTTTCTTTATCCAGTTTTTTGCTTTTTAAGGCGGCTTTAGCAATCAGTAATACCATCGCAAAGGGATTGTTGCTGGCCTCCAGTTCCTTTTCATCCTGTTGTGATATTTTAAGGACGTTGTAGGTATATACCAAGCTGGTACCCAGGTAAGAGCGATGATAAGTATTGCTCCGCGATTTTTGCACAGCGTCAGTGAGTATCGCAAAAGCAGTAATGGGTTTTTCGTGTTTGTCGAAAATCCTTGAATAGTAGCTGAACATGCGCCGACTAAAATCTTCGTTGTACTGATCCTGTATTTCAATATGGATAAGGATCCACTCTTCCAGACCTTCCTTAGTAAATACTTGTACGAGTTTATCAACCGTTCTAACTTTATAAATATCACCCTCGGGCGGGAACAGCTGTTTGAGTTCCTTGTTGAGGAATTCGAAGTCTCGGTTGAAATCGAAACGGCTGTCCGCATCAGGAATCATAAAACGTAAAAAATCTTCGAAAAGATCTTCCATGATTCCTTTGTATAAGATATCGTCCCTTTGGTATCCGGTTTTATTTGTCCGGGTTTTGTTGTACGGTGCATCGGGTTCCCGCAAGTTCTGGTATAGTGCAAGTGATTCAGCTTGGCTTGATGCGGAGCGACTGGCATGCAGTAATTCAAAACTGCTGATATGTGTTAGGTAAATGATCATGTTTTTCTATGGCTAAAGTAATCGATGCCTGTCAATTTGCCAAATGAAAATAGGAATTTATTTTTCATAACTCACTGTAAAACAATATTTTGATTTTTGTTTTGGTATTTTGAAAAGCATGATGATATTTTGGATGGTATTGCAAAATATTAAGAATCGTTAATATTTATTGTCGAAGGTTTTTGTGAATTAGAGTGGATCAAACTAGTCTCGAGTGGAAAGACTTAATTATAAGCGTTGAAAATTGAGATTGATTAGCAACATGTGCTGAGATTGCTTCAAAAGCTACGCATTTTCGCAATGACGAGGTGTGTGACCATGTATGACTGTCTCGCGATGACGAGGTTCGACTATGGATTCTTGTCGTCATTGCGAGGCACGAAGCAATCCTCTGAACTATGTCTGGAGATTTGAACTATGCCTGGAGATTGCTTCAAAAGCTGCGCATTTTCGCAATGACGAGGTGTGTGACCATGTAGGCCTGTCTCGCGATGACGAGGTGCGACTATGCATCATTGTCGTCATTGCGAGGCACGAAGCAATCCTCTGAACTATGTCTGGAGATTTGAAGTATGTCTGGAGATTGCTTCAAAAGCTGCGCATTTTCGCAATGACGAGGTGTGTGACCATGTAGGCCTGTCTCGCGATGACGAGGTGCGACTATGGATTCTTGTCGTCATTGCGAGGCACGAAGCAATCCTCTGAACTATGTCTAGAGATTTGAACTATGCCTGGAGATTGCTTCAAAAGCTGCGCATTTTCGCAATGACGAGGTGTGTGACCATGTAGGCCTGTCTCGCGATGACGAAGTTCGACTATGCATCATTGTCGTCATTGCGAGGCACGAAGCAATCTTCTGAACTATGTCTGGAGATTTGAAGTATGTCTGGAGATTGCTTCAAAAGCTGCGCATTTTCGCAATGACGAGGTGTGTGACCATGTATGCCTGTCTCGCGATGACGAAGTTCGACTATGCATCATTGTCGTCATTGCGAGGCACGAAGCAATCCTCTGAACTATGTCTGGAGATTTGAACTATGCCTGGAGATTGCTTCAAAAGCTGCGCATTTTCGCAATGACGAGGTGTGTGACCATGTATGCCTGTCTCGCGATGACGAGGTGCGACTATGCATCCTTGTCGTCATTGCGAGGTACGAAGCAATCTCCATAGTAGGCAATCTCCGTATAAGTGGTTTTTATGAATTAAAGTGGATAAGTTCACAGAAATCAACTTATGGAGAAAGGAGGATGGGTCTACATCATGACCAATAAGTACAATACAGTATTATATGTGGGGGTCAGTTCAGATTTGCGGCAGAGGGTCTTTGATCATCAAAACAACCGATATCCGGGAAGTTTCAGTTCCCGTTACAAAACATATAAGCTCGTGTATTTCTATTTCTTTGACTCGATAGAGGAAGCAATAGACGAGGAAAAACGAATTAAAGGAGGCAGCAGACTTAGCAAGTTGAATATGATTAATCAAATTAATCCCGAGTGGAAAGACTTAAGTACCATCGTCGAAAATTGAGATTGCTTCAAAAGCTACGCATTTTCGCAATGACGGGGTGTGCGACTATGCAGGTCCGCCTTGCAATGACAAGGTGTGTGACTATGTAGGTCTGTCTCGCGATGACGACAATAGTTAGAAATGCTTTGAGCCACCGTCATTGCGAGGCACGAAGCAATCCTCTGAACTATGTCTGGAGATTGCTTCAAAAGCTACGCATTTTCGCAATGACGAGGTGTGCGACTATGTAGGCCTGTCTCGCAATGACAAGGTGTGCAACTATGCATCCCTGTCGTCATTGCGAGGTACGAAGCAATCCTCTAAAGTATGTTTGGAGATTGCTTCAAAAGCTACGCATTTTCGCAATGACGAGGTGTGTGACTATGTCGGCCTGCTTTGCAATGACGAGGTGTGTGACTATGTCGGCCTGCTTTGCAATGACGGGATGTGTGACTATGCAGGCCTGCTTTGCAATGACGGCAGTAGTTAGAAATGCTTTCAGCCACCGTCATTGCGAGGCACGAACCAAGCCAACGGCGAGCTCAGCGCAGCTAACCAATCTCCGTATAAGTGGTTTTTGTGAATTAGAGTGGATAAGTTCACAGAAATCAACCAACATGAAAACGAAACGTTACATCGATCCGCTCAATGACATTGCATTTAAGAAGATTTTTGGCTCAGATCCAAATAAAGACCTGCTGATAGATTTTCTAAACCAGGTATTGCGGGGCCGAAGAAAAATAGTAGACCTGGTATATAATAAAAATGAACACCACGGGATTGGTAAAAATGTGGGTTCTGTCAGTTTTGACCTGCTTTGTACGGGAGACAAAGGCGAACAGTTCCTTGTAGAGGTACAGCGGGAAAGACATGCCAACTTTAAAGAAAGGAGCCTGTTTTACATTTCCCGGCTCATCAGCGGGCAGGCTCCGATAGGCGAAGTCAAGGAATGGAATTATGCCTTAAAAGAAGTATACTTTATCGCTATACTCGGAAAATTTACGATTGAAGACTCTAAGCAAAAATTCCTGTATGATATTTGCTTATCTGAGAGGGAAAGCGGTGAAATTTTCTACGACAAACTGGGTTATACATATATTCAATTGCTTAACTTTGTGAAGAGGGAAGACGAGCTGGAATCCGACTTAGATAGGTGGCTCTACGTCCTGAAGCACATGAGCGAAATGGGTAAAATGCCGACTTATTTGCGAAAACCGATATTTAAAAAGATGTTTAACATTGCTGAATATAGCAATCTAACAGAGGAGGAACGTATGAATTACGACGCAAGTTTAAAACGTGATTGGGATAGTTACTCTGCTTTGGAAACAGCAAAGCAGGATGGCAAGATTGAGGGAAAAATTGAAGAAAAACTGGAGATTGCCCGAAATCTAAAGTCTATGAAACTGGATGTCGAAAGTATTATCAAGGCAACTGGCCTCTCCAAGGAAGAAATAGATCAACTTTAAAAAATGACTTGCGCCACAATATCTGGGCTTTGTAAGCGTATAATATATTGAGAGCGTTAATTTAGATAAGCGGGAGTGGTCGGATTGATCATTCCCGCTTTTTTTTGCCCTGAAGAGATTTAACCAGGATGGTAACATGCGCTGAGATCCTCTGAACTATGCCTGGAGATTGCTTCAAAAGCTACGCATTTTCGCAATGACGAGGTGTGTGACTATGTCGGCCTGCTTTGCAATGACGAGGTGTGTGACTATGCATCCCTGCCGTCATTGCGAGGCACGAAGCAATCCTCTGAACTATGTCTGGAGATTGCTTCAAAAGCTACGCATTTTCGCAATGACGAGGTGTGCGACTATGTAGACCTGTCTTGCGATGACGAGGTGCGACTATGCATCCCTGCCGTCATTGCGAGGTACGAAGCAATCCTCTGAACTATGCCTGGAGATTGCTTCAAAAGCTACGCATTTTCGCAATGACGAGGTGTGTGACTATGTCGGCCTGCTTTGCAATGACGAGGTGTGTGACTATGCATCCTGCCGTCATTGCGAGGTACGAAGCAATCCTCTGAACTATGTCTGGAGATTGCTTCAAAAGCTACGCATTTTCGCAATGACGAGGTGTGTGACTATGTAGGCCTGTCTCGCAATGACAAGGTGTGCGACTATGCATCCCTGCCGTCATTGCGAGACACGAAGCAATCCTCTGAACTATGTCTGGAGATTGCTTCAAAAGCTACGCATTTTCGCAATGACGAGGTATGTGACCATGTAGGCCTGTCTCGCAATGACGGGATGTGCGACTATGCATCCCTGCCGTCATTGCGAGGCACGAAGCAATCCTCTGAACTATGCCTGGAGATTGCTTCAAAAGCTACGCATTTTCGCAATGACGAGGTGTGTGACCATGTAGGCCTGTCTCGCAATGACAAGGTGTGTAACTATACATCCCTGCCGTCATTGCGAGGCACGAAGCAATCCTCTGAAGTATGCCTGGAGATTGCTTCAAAAGCTACGCATTTCGCAATGACGAGGTGTGTGACTATGTAGGCCTGTCTCGCAATGACGAGGTGCGACTATGCATCCCTGCCGTCATTGCGAGGCACGAAGCAATCCTCTGAACTATGCCTGGAGATTGCTTCAAAAGCTACGCATTTTCGCAATGACGAGGTGTGTGACCATGTAGGCTTGTCTTGCGATGACGAGGTGCGACTATGCATCCCTGCCGTCATTGCGAGGTACGAAGCAATCCTCTGAACTATGTCTGGAGATTGCTTCAAAAGCTACGCATTTTCGCAATGACGAGGTGTGTGACTATGTAGGCCTGCTTTGCAATGACAAGGTGTGCGACTATGCATCCCTGCCGTCATTGCGAGGCACGAAGCAATCCTATGAACTATGCCTGGAGATTGCTTCAAAAGCTACGCATTTTCGCAATGACCAGGTATGTGACATGTAGGCCTGCTTTGCAATGACGGGATGTGTGACTATGCATCCTTGGCGTCATTGCGAGGCACGAAGCAATCCTCTGAACTATGCCTGGAGATTGCTTCAAAAGCTACGCATTTCGCAATGACGAGGTGTGTGACCATGTAGGCCTGCTTTGCAATGACCTTGGATAGACGGAGGTAACATCTGATCAATTTATCCTTTATGTTAAATGCCTGAGAACTTGGGGGTTCTTTGTGTATAAAATACACTTTTGATATGCTTGCATAAGTGATTGATAATGAAAGTGGTTAAAAAAACAAAAAACTGCCAGAAAAATTAACATTTGCATAATATTATTGCATTTCTTTTTCGTAATTTCGGCTCAGAATTGATATTAATTGGTCTACCGCTGAAAAATTAGCCATTCTATTAATCACAAATTCAAAATTTAATCGCCACATGTTCTCATTTTTCAAGAAAAGACCACAAGTAACAGATATCAGCTGGTTGGGAGTAGACATGCATTCCCACTTGCTGCCAGGAATAGACGATGGATCGCCGGATGTAGCGCAATCTGTTGCCTTAATTACAAAACTGAATGCATTGGGATTTACCAAATTCCTATGTACGCCTCATATTTTCAAAGAACTTTATCCGAATACTTGTGATACGATCAATCCAGCACTTGAAGCAATTAAGGAAGGATTGAAAAAAGCAAATGTAAATGTAGAGATTGGAGCAGCGGCAGAGTATATGGTTGATGAAAACTTTGAGCTTGCGGATGATCTGATGTGCTTGCCGGATAAGCATATCCTTGTGGAGATGTCCTACCTAAATGAAACGCCTAATATCGAAAAGGTCATCTTCGATCTGCAGATCAAAGGCTATAGCGTAATTCTGGCACATCCGGAGCGTTATAACTTTTACCATAAAGATCATGCAAGGTTTCACCGTTATAAGGACATGGGTGTATTGCTTCAATTGAATTTGCTATCCGTTACTGGCTATTATGGTAAAGAAGTTAAGCGTGCTGCAGATTATCTACTGGAAAATAAGCTGTATAGTTTGGCAGGAACGGATTTACACCATGACAAGCACTTGGATGCCTTATTAAAAGCTGTAGAAAGTGGGTATTTGTATGAAAAGTTGGGTAATTATCCTTTTAAAAATAAAATATTGTTTAACTCCTAGGCTGGAAATACCTAGGTATGGGTATGTATAATGTATATTTAAAGCGGTAAGTTTACCAATTGAATTAATTAAAATTAAAAAAGTTAAAAAACACCTTATCAATACCTATGAAGAGAAGTTTGAATAACAGAAAACTAATAAACTGTTTTATGCTGGTAGCTGGATTGCTGTTGGCTTCATGTGAGACCACAAAAAAGGTCGCTTATTTCCAAGATATAAGTGCAGCTCAACAATCAGAATTAGCAAACACTGCGAAATTTACAGAGCCAGTAATCCAGTCTGATGATATTCTTTCCATTTCTATATTTACTACTGATCCTACTACAAATATGATCGTTAATCAAGCAGCAAGCCAGGCAATCAGTACAAGTACAGGCTCAGTTTCGAGTTTAGGCGCTACACCACCAACATCCGGATTTTTAGTAGATAAGAACGGAGAAATAGATCTTTCAGTCGTTGGAAAGGTAAAGGTTTTAGGATTGACAACGTATCAAGCGAGAGATTTGATAAAAGAGAAAGCGGCTGTAGTTTACACAAATCCTAACGTTCAAGTGCGCTTTGCTAATTTTAAAGTCACTGTATTAGGGGAAGTAGCCAGACCAGCTTCATATGTAATTCCTAATGAAAAAGTAAGCGTTTTAGATGCGCTTGGTTTAGCAGGGGATTTGACCATTTTTGGGAAAAGAGAGAATGTTACCTTAATAAGAGATAACAATGGCAAGAAAGAGTTTGCTAGACTAAATCTAAATTCAAAAGAATTGTTCAATAGTCCTTATTATTATTTGAAGCAAAATGATGTATTGTACATAGAGCCAAATAAAGGTAAGGCGGCATCGTTAAATCAATTTAGAACCCAAACGTTTGCTTTAGTTGGTAGCGTATTATCTGTTCTAATAGTTTTGATTGCTAGATTGTAATATATTAAATTTTACTGTGAATTGTAAGTAATGAACACGATAACTGGAGATAATTTTAACCAAGAGCCGGAAGAAGGCCTAGATTTCAAAATGCTTTTTGCACGTATAACGGCGAATTGGTATTGGATTGTTTTGTTTTTAATTGTTTGTTTAGGAGTTTCCTTTTTGTATTTAAGATATTCTACACCTTTATATGAAATTTCTGCTAGGATACTTGTAAACGATGAAAAGAAGGGAGCTAATTTTGCGGGCGCGGTAAGCCCTATAGAAGATATTGGTGGTTTACTTGGTGCGAAGAGTACTGTGGATAATGAAGCCGAAATATTGAAAACAAGGTTTCTAATGGAGCAGGTCGTAGAGGATATGGATCTCAATATTACCTACTTTAGAAAATCTCGTGTAAAAGACGTAGAGTTGTACCAATCACCTTTCCATTTGGATATAATTGACGCTTTGGATACGATTAATGCTACAAATCTGAATTTGAAGGTTGTTGGTAATAAAATAAGTATAAATTCTGATGTTTTAGATACTGTTATAAGTTTTAATCAAGCATTCCGGTTGCCAAATGTTGGGCTTGTCAGAATAAACAGAAATAATGGAATTGCTGACCTTCATGAGGAATATCTTTTTAAAATAGTCTCTCCAAGTGCAAAAGTAGCTGAACTTATGGCAGCTTTAGGCGTTGAAGTTAAAAATAAGCAAGTGACAATTATTGACATATCTTTAGTCCATGCGATTCCGAAGAAGGGGGAAGATATTCTGAATAAGTTGATACAGAAGTACGTAGATGGAAATTTAAAAGATAAGAATGAAGTAGCTGATAGCACTGTTAAATTCATTCAAAATCGACTGAGCTATATTGGTAGGGAACTTGGAGATCTTGAGGGAAATATTCAAGGTTTCAAGCAGAAGAATAATCTCGCTGATATGACTGAGCAGTCAAAGCAACTAGTTCAGTCAACAAATGAATATATTAATGAATTGAGCAAAATTGAGACACAAATAACAATTTTGAAAGATTTGCAGTCTTATCTGAAAGGAAACAATAACAGGATACTCCCAAGCTCTTTAGTACCTTCTGATATTGTTTTCAACGGTGCTGTGGAAAGATATAATAGTCTTACTCTAGAAAGAGCAAGAAAGCTAATTGGGTTAACAGAATCGAATCCTGCGATTATTTTGCTAGATAGAGAAATTGAGAATGCAAGAGTTGATATTGAATCCAATATCGAGACAACATTAAATGGCTATTTGATCACAAAAAATAGTTTGAGGAGCCAAGTTACTAAAGCGGAGTCTATGGTGAAGAATGTCCCTGAAGTGGAGCGGAATTATCTTAACCTAGCTAGACAACAACAGATTAAGCAAGAGTTATACATTTTTCTGATGCAAAAATCAGAAGAGACAGCTATCTCTAAAACTTCGAATATCTCAAATTCTAAGACTATTGATCCTCCAAAATCAGCGGGTATTCCCTTTAGTCCAAAGAAATCAATGATTTACATGGTCGGTTTAATTATTGGACTGGTAATTCCTATAGGTGCATTGTATATAGTCGATCTCATGAATGATAAGGTTCAGACAAAAGATGATATCCTTAGAAATACTAAAGTTTCTATTATTGGTGAAATTAGTCATGATAAAGGAAACGATAATTTAGTTGTTGCTAACAGTTCAAGATCTGCTGTTTCTGAACAATTTAGAGCATTAAGAACAAACTTATCTTTTTATCTTAAATCTGTTGATGAGAAAGTAATTTTGCTGACCTCAAGTATGTCAGGTGAAGGTAAATCCTTTGTAGCTATTAATTTGGGTAATATCCTCGCATTATCTAATAAGCGTGTGGTGTTAATGGAATTAGATTTACGTAAACCTGGATTATCTGCTAAAGTTGACATACCAAATACCTTCGGTTTTACTAATTATGTAATTGACTCCAAATTGAAAGTCGATGATATATTAAAGCCTGTAAATTTACATCCAAATTTGTTTTTAGTTAGCTCAGGGCCAGTTCCTCCCAATCCCGCAGAGATGCTGATGAGTGAAAGAATCAAAGTTCTTATAGATGATTTAAAAGAAAGATTTGATTACATCATAATTGATGCCCCCCCAATTGGTGTAGTGACTGATGCGCAATTAATCTCTGAATATGCTGATTTGTGCATGTATTTAGTTAGACAGAAGTATACATACAAAAAACAAATAAATATCATAAAGGATCTTGATGAGTCTAAAAAGATGAAAAAAATGGGTATCGTAGTTAACGACATCGATACTAGTAATAGTTATGGGTACGGGTATGGATATGGCTATGGCTATGGATATGGTTATGGAAGTTATGGATTGGAAGACGAAAAGAAATCATGGTTTTTGAAAAAACGGAAATCTTAGTTAATCATTATAGTAACAATTTAAAATTATTATATGCCTCAGAAAGTGTTAGTAACCGGTGCTGCCGGATTTGTTGGATTCCATCTTTGTCAAACTCTAATTAAGCAGGGAGACATTGTCTTTGGATTAGATAATATTAATGATTATTACGATCCCGAATTAAAATTCGCAAGATTAGCTGAATGTGGTATTATAAAAGAAGACGTTCAGTGGAATAATGAAGTTAAGAGTACTAGCTTTTCCAATTATTCTTTTGTTAGAATGAATTTGGAAGACAAAGCAGGACTTTTTTCATTATGCGAAAAAGAACAATTTGATATTGTGATAAATCTTGCTGCTCAAGCCGGTGTTAGATATTCAATTGAAAATCCGGATGCTTATGTTCAGTCGAACCTCGTAGGCTTTCTTAATATTCTGGAAGTGTGTCGAACTTTTAAAGTTAAGCATTTAGTTTATGCAAGTTCTTCTAGTGTTTATGGAATGAATACAAAGATGCCATTTTCAGTGAATGACACTGTGGATAAACCGGTTTCTTTATATGCTGCGACAAAAAAGTCTAATGAATTGATGGCGCATGCTTACAGCCATTTATATAATATCCCAACGACCGGATTGAGATTTTTTACAGTATATGGACCATGGGGTAGACCGGATATGGCTTATTTTTTATTCGCTGACGCAATTAGAGAAGGAAGACCGATAAAAGTGTTTAATCATGGAAAGCTTAAACGTGACTTCACATATATAGATGATATAGTTGAGGGTATTGTAAATGTTTCAGAAATTCCAGACTCCAATGTTGGTGGAGAAGCTCCTTATCGTCTATTCAATATCGGTAACAATAATACTGTGGAATTAATGGACTTTATTGAAACAATTGCAGAGGCAATGGGCAAGAAACCAGAAATGATAATGTTAGATATGCAACCAGGAGATGTTCTTGCTACTTGGGCAGATGTAGACGAACTTATTGAACAGTTTAATTACAGCCCAAGTACACCAATTTCAAAAGGACTTGCCGAGTTTGTTAAATGGTATAAAGAATTTTATAAAGATAAATTTTAGATTTTATGAAAGATGATGTTTTAGTTGTAAGGAAAAGCTTACTACAAGGAAAGGTTCGCGTTAGCGGGGCTAAGAATAGTTCATTAAGGCTACTCGCTGCTTCAATTCTGACAGATGAAACTCTTGAATTATATAACTTTCCAAATGGTTTGCTGGATGTGAAAATTCATTTAGAAATGTTGGAAGTATTGGGCAAAAGATATAGTTCTAGAGGTGATTACGTAAAGATTTGGGAGGAAGATGCTGAAACGAAAACTACATTAGAATGGGATGAGAGATCCATAAGAAATACTTTGCTTATTCTCGGAGCTTTAACTACTCGATTTGGTGAAGGAAAGGTACCTTTACCTGGCGGTTGCAAGCTAGGAGAAAGGAAATATGACTTACATGTTATGTTGTTGGAGAGATTAGGAGCAAAAGTATGGGAAGAAGGCGATCTTCTTTGTGCGAAAGTAGAAGGAGGTAGATTAAAAGGAAATGATATTTTTCTTCCAATGAGATCCACAGGTGCTACAGAGAATAGTATTATCGCGGCTTCATTAGCTTCTGGTAAGACAACCTTGTGGAATCCGCACATCCGTCCTGAAATTTTGGACTTAATAGATATGCTTTCTAAAATGGGTGCGAAGATACAGGTGTTTGGCCAGCAACGAATTGAGATCGAAGGCGTAGATTCCTTGAAAGGTACATCACACTCTGTTATACCTGATAACATGGAGGCTCTCACTTGGGCAATTGCATCGGTAATCACAGGCGGCGACGTGGAAATAGAAAATTTTCCATTTCAGCATTTAGAGGTACCTTTGATTTTTCTTAAAGAAAGTGGCATGAAGCTATTTCAAGGTCCTAATTCCGTAATTGTTAAAGGTGGCAGTCCATACCCGGTGGAAATAAGTACAGGTCCATACCCAGGAATAAATTCCGATATGCAGCCATTATTCGCTGTTTATGGAGCATGTAGTAAAGGTGAGTCAAAGGTAGTCGATTTAAGATTTCCAGGGCGTTACGGGTACGCAGAAGAATTGAGTAAAATGGGTATGAACTACAAAGTTGAGGGTGATTTATTAGTTATAAATGGTGGAAATCCACTTCACGGGGCTGAAGTAAAAGCGTTAGATCTTCGTGCGGGAATTGCACTGTTCTTAGCGGGCTTAACAGCTGAGGGAGATACAACAATTACAAATTCTTGGCAAATTGAGAGGGGTTACGAGAATTTACTTGATAAGCTGTCTGGGCTAACATCCTAAATATGATTCCTCTTTTTAAGCAGATAAAATCCGACATTAGAAACCATGGCGGGCACTCCTTTTTGAAAGGAGTGCTAGTCTATTTATTTGATGCAAGATTTCGTGTTGTATTAAATTATAGAATAGGACATACGTTGCATAAAAGTAGATTTTCTCTTTTTAAATTAGTTTCAAAATACTACGCGTATAGATTGATTACTAGACGGTCATGTCAAATATCTTATAAATCTTCTTTAGGAGCTAATATAAAATTTATGCATCCATTAGGAGTTGTTATTGGTGATGATGTAGTAATAGGTGATGATGTACGAATATGGCAGCAGGTAACTTTAGGTAGTCATGGGAAATATGGAGAGAAAATTAGTTATCCTGTGGTTGGCAATGGAGTGAAAATTTATGCTGGAGCGAAAATTATCGGAAGTATTGTAATTGGCGACCACTCTATAATTGGCGCTAATAGTGTTGTTAATAAAGATGTCCGTCCGAACGATGTTGTTGCAGGCATTCCATCAAAGAGTTTAAAATGAGTGTACCTAATAGCTTCGCTAAAGATTTATTCGCAGTTCTTAAAAGTCGTGTTGCTGTCATACTCTGTGGCATTTTATCAGGCATAATA
Source organism: uncultured Sphingobacteriaceae bacterium (assembly GCA_963795585.1). Taxonomy (GTDB): domain Bacteria; phylum Bacteroidota; class Bacteroidia; order Sphingobacteriales; family Sphingobacteriaceae; genus Pedobacter. The sequence goes on from CAWCIO010000015.1 coordinate 355,506, forward strand.
ACAGCCAGATACTTAGGGCCGGCGGGAAATGGCGTTGTTGCAACTTTAATAGTCTACCCTGATCTAATCATGGTAGTTGGTTCATTGGGTTTACGGCAGGCCGCCGCATATTTTGTTGGACAAAAAAAATATGATGATAATCATGTTTTTTCGGCAGTATTAAGTGTTTGGCTGTTTACTAGTTTGCTGTCCATGATCTTATGCTTTTTGTTATTGAAATTCGTAACAAAGGGTAATTATAGTTATAGTTTGATTTTTCTAGCGATTATTCCAATTCCATTTGCATTATTTAATAATTATTCTTCGGGCTTCTTTCTAGGGAAGAATAAAATTAAAGAATTTAATACAGTTAACTGGGTTCCAAATGTGGTTAAGCTAATATTATATATTTTATTAATAATTCTAGTACCGTTGAATGTTTATGGAGCTTTAATTGGAATTGCATTAGGATATGTATTTCTAAGTTTCTTTGTATGGAAAAAAATTAGAGAATTAGTTGTAATAAAGTGGGCTGTGCATTGGGATATAATAAAAAACATGCTTAGACTGGGCTTAGTTTATGCTTTTTCCCTGTTGCTGATTAGTCTCAATTATAAAATAGATGTTATGTTTTTGGAAAGATTGTCTACATCTTCTGAAGTTGGGATATACACAAAGGGTGTTTCCATTGTGGAATATTTATGGGAAGTCCCAACGCTTTTAAGTACAATAATATTTGCTAGAAGTGCGAGTTCTACTGATCCCAAAGCCTTTTCTTACAAAGTCGCTCACTTATTACGTATTTGTTTTGTTATAATAGCCTTGATGTCAATAGTATTTTATTTCCTGTCAGAGTTTATTATGGTAAATATGTACGGTACTGCATTTCTAGGTAGTGCAACAGTACAAAAAATATTATTACCTGGTATTTTGTTATTAGCGATTTTTAAAATTCTTAATATGGATCTGGCAGGTAAGGGAAAACCTTGGTATGCAGTAATCGCAATGTTACCTGCACTCATCATTAACGTTATATTAAATTACCTATGGGATGCTAAATATGGTGCTAATGGTTCGGCTATGGCTTCGACAATTAGCTATAGTGTAAGTGGGATAATATTTTTGATAATGTATTCCAGGTTTGTTGAAATCCCTTTAAACCAAATGCTCCGCTTTTCCTATTCTGATTTTGATTTTTTGAAATCAATTGTCAATAAATTTAAAACTAAAAAGGCTCTATAAATATGAAGATTTATAATGATTATGATCTAACGAATTCCAATTCTTACAAGCTAAAAGCAATTTGTAAGACTGCTTATTTTCCAGAAAGTGATGAAGATATACATCAATTATTTAAAATAGGGTCTACTAAGAAAGTTCTCTTGGGAGGCGGCTACAATGTCATTTTATCAAAGAACTATTACGATGAAGAATTTGTTCTTTTCTGTGGTAACTATGATAATGTTTCTAAGATTGGTGAAAACCGAATTCTTTGTGAGGCCGGATGTGACATGAAAGCACTTAGTGAATTTGCTTTAAAGGAAGAACTGTCCGGGTTGGAGATTTATTATGATATTCCTAGTTCTCTTGGTGGTGCTGTAGTTATGAATGCCGGTGCGGGAGGAGAAGATATTAAAGGGTTATTAATTAAGGTTTGGTATTACAATCCTAATACATGTAAAATTGAAGAAATTACTAAAGAAGAAATAGGGTTTGAATATCGAAACAGTTTCTTCCAAAAAAATCCAGAAATGATAGTTTGCCGGGCACTTTTAGAGTTAATTCCTAAAGACTATGATATAATTAAAAATAAAATGGAATCTTGTAGAGATGCGAGATGGTCTAAACAACCTAGAGATTTTCCTAACGCTGGGAGTGTTTTTAAACGACCTCCGGGGCGATTCGTAGGACCGATGATTGATGAGTTAGGTCTTAAAGGATATAGTATTGGTGGGGCCAAAGTTTCAGAAAAACACAGTGGCTTTATTGTTAATTTCAATCACGCTACGGGTGAGGATATTTTGCAATTAATATCTTTTCTAAAAAAGAGTGTTTATGAAAAGTATGAAGTTGATTTAGAAGTGGAACAAAGGATTATTTGATGAGAGTATTTTTTTCAGTTTATTCTAGAACCGAAGGACTAGGTGGACATTTTCACAGCTTAGTTACCATTGCCAAAGCAATGAAAGAGCAGTCCATCGAACTTTCAATAATATGTATTGGTAAAAAAAATAGTCCAATTATTGAAAATTCATCTCTACCATACATATTTGTTAATTATGAAGGTGAAAGAGAAACGAAATCTAAGCTTAAAGCAATAGTCAACGAGTCAAACTATGATTGCATTCATTGTTTTGATGAGCTAGCGTATTATCTTTTTGCTTCTATTAGCTCTAAATTGTTGTTGACTAAATGTGGAGGCAGGAATCCGAAATACTATTTTCCTGCGGCAAAATATATGTCAATGTTCTCAATAGAGAATATGAACTATTTTGAAGGCTTTAAAAAATTCGCGTCAAGTAAAATCTTTTTGATCCCTAATCGAGTTGATAGATTTGAAACTAGCGCTTCAAAAGTTCAGGATTTAAGGGAGTTATGTGGAATTTCTGATAATGATTTTGTCATATTAAAAATATCTCGAATTGGAAAAACATATGAAAAAACTATCAAGCAAACAATTTCTTTCTTTAAAGCACTGTCCCCTAAATTTCCAAATGCTAAGTTAATTATCGTTGGTGCCATTTACGACAAAGAGAGTTACGAATCTATTAACGATTTAAAGGGCTCTAATCCTGATATCTCAATTATATCAGATAAGAAGTTTATAGTTAACGCTAAAGAAGTACTAGATATTGCTGATTTATATATTGGTACTGGTAGAAGTTTAATGGAAGCGTCTTTTAAGGGTAAAGTTCTTGCTTGTCATACTAGTAATAATAGTTTTCCGGTAGTTGTGAAACCTGACAATTTTAATGCTTTTTTTGAGCGTAATTTCGCTGATCGTCAGACGCATAGTTCTACCGATGAAGATCGCCTTGAAGATGTCATCAAGCTTTCTAAGAATGTAGAATATAGAACAGAGCTCGAGCAGTTTTCATTGAGTGTTTGTAAAGAATTTTTCGATGTTCAGATTGGTGTCGAAAAATACATTGAACTTTATAAAGAGATTTCTTTGAATAAGGATAATGGCTTGACATTTTTCGATTATTTGCTTTTTCGGATGTATTTTCACCGAGTGTTAAGTACGATATAATATGATAACAAAGTATAAATTCAAACTTTTTTTTGCTTTTCTACTAATCTTTGTAATCATATTTTATGAGCAAACATATATCGGCCCCTTCAAACTTTCACTCTGGAAGTTGCCCGTAATTATGTTTTTGCTCTTCGGCGCATTTAAATATGATAAAAAAAATGTGTTGCTTTTATCTGTGGTGTTTCTATCCTTGAAGCTCCTTTTCAATTTACATATTTTTTTTGGCATAAGTGAAACACTTAATGAATCGATATATGTATTAGTTTTTCCTATAACAGCTATATATTTTTTTAATTCATTTAAAACAAAAGTTCGAAGGTTAGACGATTTAATATGTGCGACATGTATTTTTTTTCTTATCTCATCGTTGCCCTTTAAATTGGGTTTACTTCAGCAGTCTAGGCAATTAGATATTTTCGAATTCGACGAAGGATCAGTAGACGCTTTAATGGGCATATTTTACCATATGTCAATTTCATCTCAGGTTTTTTCTATATCCACAGTTGTTCTATTATTCTGTGGCCACCTTTTCAGAAGGAAATATGTTTGGTATGGTTTAATCGGATATGGACTATTGGCTACATATAGTGCTTATACACGAACAGGATGGATAATACTGGCTTTGGGATTTGGAATGTTTGCCTTTTACAAATTTGGAAAGGCTAAGTCTATGCTTATTTTAGCAGGATTTTCATTAATTGTGTTATCTTTTGGGGTTTCGAAAGATTCTTTTTTTTATAAACGTTTAATAGGTGAATCAACCCATACGACCAATGAGAATTTAGACATCAATACTTTAACCTCTGGAAGGATGGGAATTTTTGCTGCGTCGGTAAATAACGTTGTGGAGGAGGGGCCTTTAGCCATATTAATGGGAATAGGTAAAGATTACTCAAAATATAAAAATGAAAAGATTTTAGGAACAGCACTAGTAGCTCACAATAGAATAATTGAGCTTTTTTGCTACGGGGGATTGCTAGCTCTTACCATTTTTATTTATTATATCATCGCATTAAAAAAGTCCATCTTTAGATTACAACGGGCAAACCGATATAGAATACTTTTGGTCACCATGTTTTTTATCTTATTGCTAACCTTATTGCCTTCACATGGCTTTAATATATACTCAGATTTTTTATTTGGACTTATAATGGCCAGAGCACTAATTGAAGAACAAATTATCAAAAGTGCAACTCTTTATTCACAGATATAATATGAACACAAAAGGTAAATTCATTTATACTTTCTACAGATTTTCAAATTTCTTTACAAAGAACTCATTGTTAAAAATAATTGGAATTCTACCACGATTACTATACAAAATAATAGTTGAATGGATTTTAGGCGTTGAGATTCCAGATCAAACAAAAATTGGGAGAAATTTGAATGTGTTTCACGGTCAGGGGTTAGTCGTAAATGTTAATTCAATTATTGGTGATAATGTTATATTAAGGCATAATACTACAATTGGGAATGCAGTTAGCGGAGGTGGATGTCCGACAATTGAGGATGATGTTAACATAGGTGCAAATTGCGTAGTAGTGGGTCATATTCGAATTGGTCGAAATTCGACGATAGGTGCTGGAAGTGTAGTGGTCAGAGATATACCAGATAACGCCATTGCTGTTGGTAATCCAGCTAGGGTGATAAAAATGAAGACAGACCTATTATGATTAAAAGATATAAAAAAAATGAGATTTTATTCTATGGACCCATCGGCGGTAAGATTGGCTCTGTTATAGGTGGAGGTGAATCTGGAAATAGAAAGACTATAGCCCTTCTTGAGAAATTAGGTTTCTCCATTGAAGTTATTGAGAAACCCTATCCTGTAAAGACAAAAATTATTAGAGCTTTACTCTATCCTTTTCAATTAATCTTTACATACCTTAAGGTAACAAAAACTTTTATTGCTAGAGAAACTGTTAGTTCTTTTCATCTTTCTGGATTTTATGACCACCTTATATATATAGAGTGTTTATATATAATAACAGCTAAAATTCTAAAGATTAATTCCGTATATGAATTAAGAGCAGGCGGTGCTGTTCAATCTTACAATTCTGGATCAAAGCTTTACCAATGGTTCTTCAAAAAAACAATTCATTCGGCATCTAAAGTATTATGCCAAGGGGAGGACTATCTTGCATTGGTTGAAAAAATGAGTACTACACCATGTTATTATTATCCGAACTTTATTCAAGATTCAGTTTTTAGAGATATTCAGGTTCTCCTTTTTGAGAAGAATAGAGAATTGTCAATTATTTATTTTGGAAGAATTGCCCCCTCTAAGAATATTGAATTTATAATCGATGTCTGCAGTAAAATTTCAATAAAAAACTTTAGTTGCCAAATAGTTGGTGGAGGAGATATCTCTTATATTTTGTATTTAGAGAAATTAATTAAGAAGTATTGTCTTCAAGGTAAGGTTAGCATTTTAGGCCCACATAGTAGCGATAAGCTTTTCTCACTTTTATCTAAAGCACATTTCTTTATTTTTCCATCTAATGAGCCTAGAGAGGGGCATTCTAACGCTCTGACAGAGGCGATGGCTCACGGTGTTGTTCCGATAGCGAGTCAAGCTGGATTTAACCGGTCTGTAGTCAAAAACGATAGATATATAGTTGATGAATTAGTCTCTGTTGACTATGCAGGTAGAATTGAAGAATTTTGGTACAATGATTGGAGTTATCACTCGCAATTTTGTTATGAAATTGCAAAGAATAACTACACTGAGAAATCAGTCAGTGAAGTTCTTACTAAAGTTCATAGCCATGATTAGATATTTTCTTGTATTTTTTATATTAATTACTAGTGCTTACAGCGCCATTTCCCAAGTTTACGTATCTGTGAAGGGTAAAAAGGGGAATAATGGGGGGATTGATGCTCCTGTCCCGACTCTAGCAGATGCTTTAAATATTTGTAGGATAAATGGCACTAAATCTATTTTGATAAGGGAGGGAAGGTATTTTAATACACACATTATTTTAACTAATAAAGACAATGGCTTAAAAATTAGTAATTATAAAAGTGAAAATGTTGTATTGTACGGGGGGCAATTAGTAAAATCTCCAATTATTGAAAACGGTTTTGCTGTAGTTGATATTCCTGGAAGTAAAAATAGAAGTTGGGATTTTAGGATGGTTCTCGTGAATAACCAAATACGACTTAGTACAAGAATGCCGCAATCTGGTGAATTTAAAGCTACTAATAAATGGTTAGTAAAAAGCTTACCGGCTAAGGATGGATATTGGGAAAGACAACCTCAAACAAAAGATCTTCGAGTGTTGAGATTTAATAAAGAATTATTAAACCTGCATAACTTAGATCTCAGAAATGCTGAAATATCGATTTTACATTATTGGGATGAGACATATGCAGGAATTGAATCTATAGATCAAAATCAAGGAATTATCAATCTTTCTTATAACGCGTCAAGACCCATCGGATCATTTTCTACTGGCAGGAATGCAAATAACTTTGTGATTTACAACGTCAAAGGCGGATTAAAACAGGATGGTGCTTGGTATTTAGACAGGGGATTAGAAAAGATGTCTTATAATTTAATGGATTCAGAAGAGAGTTCAAAAATTGAAATGATTATACCCAAATATAGGAATATTATCGCATTTGACAGGTCGGGCGTTTCCAACATCACATTATCGGGGCTCAAAATGAGTGCAGCGACAAATAAGCTCCAGAATGAATATTTTGCAGCTAAATCAATTGATGCGGCAATTTCTGGATCAAATGTATCCGACCTTTACTTAAATAATATTGAAGTTTTTCACAGCGGGGGCTCAGGCATTAAACTTAACGGTAATAATATTAAAATTACTAACAGCAAAGTTCACGACATAGGTGGGGGAGGAATTTATATCATCGGTATTAATAATCTCATTAAAAATTGTGAGATCAAAAGAGTAGGTCTACTATTTGCTAGTTCTGTGGGAGTTTTTTGTACCGGTAGTAATAATATTTTAAAACAGCTTAGTATCCATAATACTCCCTATTCAGGAATATCAGGAGTTGGAAATAATGGGCGGATAGATAGTTGTGTTATTACTTCTGCAATGTCAAAAATGAATGATGGAGCGGGGATTTATGTTAGCGGATCAAAAGATGTGAAGATTACTAATAATAAAATTATTGGTTCAGGAAATTTAATCAAAGGAATCTATTTTGATGAGTTATCTAGCAACGGAATTGCCAAAAACAATACCGTTGTTAATGCATCTATACCTTTTCACTGTCACTTAGCTAATAATATACTTTTTGAGGCTAATTATTTTATTTCTAATAAAAGTATAACATTTAGTACGCCTAAATCGGAAAGCATCATTTTAAAAGGGAATACTTTTGTTAGTCCTGCGATAAAAAATTACTCTAAAAATAATAATTTAGAAATTACTTCGTTCGTGGATAATAGCATATTCACAACGGAATCCGTATCAGAGAACTATATTCTCAAATTTATAAAATCGGCAGGTTCGAATTCAAATAAAATCGAAAATATAAAAAGTCTTGAATTGAATAAAAAAATCGCCGCCCTCAGTAAGGAAAACTAGAATGTTTTACCTAGCTTTATTTGCAATCCGAAGCTTTTTGGTAGCAGTTTTCCGGCATCAATTGATGTCGCCCCACCAAAGTAATAGCCATTGTCGCAGTTTTTTAATCCTTCTATCAGAAATGAGAACTGGTTTACTTTTTCAAAAATATTTTTAGTCTGAAGGGGTAATCTTACTCCGCCTCTTGATTTTCCATATATGCTAGTACCAAAAGTTCCATAATTCCAGGAATACGTAGCTTTTGTAGTAATAAGCCAATCCAAGTAAGAGCCAGTTAATCCAAGATGTATCGCCACTACCCTGTTGTTTATAAAATAATCAGAGGGCTTGGTGGCTTGCCCTTCTCTTGCGTCATCTCTCCTAGTGATTAGTGGATTACCCAGGCCTAATTTTTTATATGACCAGCCATTAACGTAAAAAAAGTTATTATAATAATCTTCGTCCCCAGAGGCTGTTCGCTTTGACCATGGATATCCCGCTTGATCTTTAGTAGAAAATAATTCTAGAACCACTTTTTTGAATTGAAATTTAGAATATTTATCCAAAGTGAAATTTCTATTTTCAATGCTTATCCCGTTAAGCCCATCCTTGATATTTGCTAGCTTCGAAAGTGCGCCGACATCATAGATACTTTGTCTATATAGCATGACGTTAAAATTATCGAATTTGTACTCCATTCCTAAATCTATAGAACCTAATTGATTGCCAATTTTTGATCTGGGTACCCCGGGTGCTCCATATGCTTTGCCAGTTATAACATACATGAATGTTTCTAAATCAGAAAGTTTGAAATTGTCCCCATACCCCACTTTCTCATTACCCCAATGGACTTGATGGTTAAAACCACCATATAGGTTTAGTCTCCAATCATCCTTACCAAGTCTTATATATAGAGATTTTTGATGATAAAAAGTCTCTGGCGTGGATATTACATATGCCCCCGATTTATCTGTGGAGGAAAATACAGTATCAGTTATCGGGAATTTACCAACCCATCCATGAACAAAATTTCCTTTCATGGAAAATACTCCATCTAATATTGGGATTCTCCAATAGTCTGGGATCGAGAGTTCTATCTTCGGTATTCCTAGAGCATTTCCTGAGACAGCAAAGTTGCCCGAACTTAGTGATGTATCACCATTCAATCCCATCACATCTTTATTTCTGCCCACTTTCAATTGAAATATGCTAAATCGACCTTTTGCATAGGCTTCAATTAGTTGCAGATTAGAGTTTTTTCCGCCATTTGCTCTTCCTTCAATACCAAAGCCCCAATCCATCAACTTTTCTCTGCCATATATTTCTTCATTTGGCGTTAATTCTGAATAGCTTTTCGAAATTCTTCCTATGGCAGCTCCTGACAATCCAGAAAGTGGGACAGACCCAAATTGATTAGACCGCATCCAAAAAGGAACTACGCCATTAGTAGTTCCAATCGTCTGAACTTCAATGTCGGCTTTATAGCCTTCGCGCAATTGTGCATTAGAATTAAAAAATAAAAAAGCTGTTATTGTTAGCAATAACAGCTTTTTTGAGGAAATATTAGTCTTTAAATTTAAATACATACAGCAATATTAAATAAAACCTTCCATAAAGCAGTAGAGATGTTATATAAAACTATCTCCAAATGTTTTACTCATTTCTTTTACAACTTCTTTTATATCTTGCTCCTGGTCCTTCGGATAGATTAGCAAAGCATTTCCTTCATCCACTACTATAAAGTTATCTAGTCCTCTTATAACGGCCAATTTTTGAGAATTGATATGGATAATGCTATTAGTTGTATCTTTTACGTTGATTTGTTTTGCGGCGATTACATTATTATCCCCGTCTTTTGGCGCTGCTTCATATAAAGAAGCCCATGTGCCTAAATCTGACCAACCGAATTCTGCAGGGATGGTATAGACATTGTCTGCCTGCTCCATAATTGCATAATCAATGGAAATATTAGGTGAATTAGGATAATGCTCGTCAATAAATGCACGTTCTGCTTCCGTATTGTAGGTTTTGTTGCCTTTTTCAAATAGAGCATGAATTTCATTGGAGTGCTTTTGTAAAGCGCTAATGATAGAGCCTACTTTCCAGATGAAAATACCTGCATTCCAAACATAGTTTCCTTCTGCTAAAAACTCATTGGCTTTTTCTAATGATGGTTTCTCTTTGAACTGCGCCACTTTATAAACACCATCATGCTCGGCAGATTCATATTTTATGTAACCGTAACCAGTATCAGGTCGAGTGGGAGCAATGCCTAATGTGACTAGTGCCTCATTTGCTTCAGTATAAGCTAAAGCTTGTTTGATCTTGGTGATGAATACGTCTTCGTATAAAATGAAGTGATCAGACGGAGCTACAACAATATTTGCATCTGGATTCAGTGCTTTCAGTTTGAAAGATGCATATGCAATACATGGTGCTGTATTGTTTCTACTAGGCTCACAGATGAGCTGTGCTGAAGTAATTCCCTCTAGCTGGTGTATTATGATGTCCTCGTATTGACTGTTCGTTACAATGAAGATGTTCTCTGCAGGGCAGAGCTTCAAGAAGCGTTCATATGTGAGCTGAAGTAACGACTTGCCTATTCCAAGGATATCCAGGAATTGTTTAGGAAAGTTGTTTCGGCTTTTTGGCCAAAAACGGCTACCTACGCCGCCCGCCATAATCAATACGTAATTGTTTGCGTTCATAGTTTTGAGATTGCTTCTTCGTACCTCCTCGCAATGACGGGGATTCGTACCTCCCGCAATGACGGGATTTATACCTCATCGCAGTGATGGTAATTCGTTCATTCCTCGCAATAATGGGAGGAGGTACGACGAATCATTAGTTCCAGTTTAAGTCTTTTACTTCGTTGTATACTTTAGTAATGCCTACTTCCAGAGAAACTTTGGCTTTCCAGCCTTGTGCCGTAAGCTTTCCAACGTCCATTAGTTTTCTTGGGGTTCCATCAGGCTTAGTGGTGTCCGTAATGATTTCTCCTTCGTAGCCCACTACCTTTGTTACTAATTGCGCAAGTTCTAAAATGGATACATCGTCTCCTACTCCGATATTAACCAATCCAGGCTCATTATAAGTCTCCATTAAGTAAAAGCAAGCATCTGCAAGGTCATCTACATAAAGGAATTCTCTTTTTGGCGTCCCCGTTCCCCAGATCGTTACTGTAGGTTCGTTGTTATTTTTAGCAGTAATTACCTTTCTGATCAAAGCAGGTAATACGTGTGAGTTGTTCAGGTCATAATTGTCATTAGGACCATAAAGATTAGTTGGCATTACGGAGATGTAATTGCAACCATATTGCGAGCGGTAGGCATCGCACATTTTGATGCCCGCAATTTTAGCGATCGCATAAGGCTCATTGGTAGGCTCTAGTTCTCCAGTCAAGAGGTAATCTTCTTTAAGCGGCTGTGGAGCTAATTTAGGATAGATGCAAGATGAACCCAAGAACATCAGTTTAGTGACTTCATTTTTATATGCCGAATGGATCACGTTATTTTGGATCATTAGGTTCTCGTATAAGAAGTCTGCACGGTAAATGTTATTGGCAAGGATACCACCAACTTTCGCAGCTGCCAGGAAAACGTAATCTGGTTTTTCTGTAGCGAAGAATTCGCTTACTGTACGTTGATCTCTTAAATCTAGTTCTTTAGAAGAGCGGGTGATGATGCTGTTAAAGCCTTCGGCTTTTAGTTTCCTGACAATTGCAGAACCTACCATACCATTATGACCGGCGACATATATTTTTGCTGATTTTTCCATTATTTCTTGCGCAGTATTTCTTTTGTAATTAAGTAAATGAATTTACTGTTAGTCGTAAAATATCTTTTGAACAACCTCCTGGGCTCTTGAGCTAGTCTATAAAGCCATTCTAAGCTACTTTTTTGCATCCACTTTGGGGCACGTTTTTGTTGTCCAACAAGTACTGGTAAAGCCCCCCCTATTCCCAGCATGATTGCAGGGATTTTTCCTTTCATTTCTGCCATCCATTTTTCTTGCTTTGGACAACCCAAGACAACAAAAACCATATTTGCTCCGGAATCTGTAATAGTTTTTACAATTTCAGTTTTTTCTTTTTCTGTTAAAGGTCTGAATGGGGGGGACAATAGTCCTGCAATTTTTAGTTTTGGATAATTGACCTTGATGAAGTCTGAAGTAGCATCCAATGTGGATTGAGCACCTCCAAAGAAATATACAGATAAGCCATCTTTCTCCGATTCTGAAAGTAACCTTGGTAAAAGACTCATGCCATCTACTCTATCCTGCTTTTGCTTATAGAGAAAGTCAAAGCTTTTAGCCAAAGGCATACCATCTGGGGTAACGATATCTGCGCTATTTACAACCTTTTGAAATTCTTTTGATTCATGGGCTTCTAATAGCATATGCACGTTAGCCACACAAACATAGGATGAAATCTTGGCTTTAGCATATTCCATAATGGCACCTACAAACTGGTTGTAAGTGCCATTGGATACATCTATAGATATAATTCTTTTTTTCGGAAGCATATGGTGCTTATTCGAATTGGTTTTTCACTGAGTAACCCGCTTCTTTCAGCATTCTTTCTTTTTGGAAATGTTGAACATCAGAATTCATCATGTCATTTACCAAGCCAGCTAAATCATATTTAGGCTTCCAGTTTAATTTTTCTTTACATTTCGTTGGATCACCGATCAATAAATCAACTTCAGTAGGTCGGAAGTAGCGTGGATCTACTGCTACTACCTCTTTTCCAATTTCTACCTGGAACTCGTCTTTACTGCAGGAAACTACATAGCCTTTTTCTTCTGCACCTTCGCCTTTAAATTCTAATGTGATACCCACTTCGCTGAATGCCATTTTGATGAAATCGCGAACAGTAGTAGTTACTCCGGTAGCGATTACGAAGTCTTCTGGTTTTTCTTGTTGCAAGATTAACCACATGGCTTCCACATAATCCTTTGCATGACCCCAGTCGCGGCGTGCATCCAGATTTCCCAGATACAATTTGTCTTGCATACCTAAAGCAATTTTAGCTGTAGCACGTGTGATTTTACGTGTAACAAATGTTTCACCACGTAATGGGCTCTCATGATTGAACAAGATTCCGTTGCAAGCAAACATGCCATAAGCTTCGCGATAGTTGACCGTGATCCAGTATGCATACATTTTGGCTACAGCATAAGGTGAACGTGGATAGAAAGGTGTAGTTTCTGATTGAGGAACTGCTTGCACCAGACCATACAGTTCTGATGTAGATGCCTGATAAACTTTAGTTTTCTCTACCAATCCTAAGATGCGGATGGCTTCAAGATCCTCAAGGTACCGATACCATCAGCATTAGCAGTATACTCAGGAGTTTCAAAACTTACCTGTACATGGCTCATTGCACCTAAATTATAAATCTCATCTGGTTGTACTTGCTGGATGATGCGGATTAAGTTGGTAGAATCACTTAAATCACCATAGTGCAATACGAAACGTACATCGCTTTCATGTGGATCCTGATAAAGGTGATCGATACGATCCGTATTGAACAATGAGCTACGACGTTTGATTCCGTGTACTTCATAACCTTTTTTTAACAATAGATCGGCCAAATACGATCCATCCTGACCTGTAATCCCAGTGATTAACGCTTTTTTCATTGATTTATGGAGTTTTATTGTTTAAATTTCTATTATTTGTCTAATTGCTAGATTTTTAGACCCAATTTTATTCATGTTATTTTCATGATTAATTCATGTGTATTTAACATGAATAAAAGAGAGTTATTATTTTGTTGTAAATATATTCATTTCTAGTTAAATATCTATATTTGTGTACTTTTTACACTAAGGAAAATAAAAAATGTTTAAATGGTGTTGAAAATAGGCTGTGTTTTTAACAGCTTTTACATATAATTGCGTAACTCAATAATCAAGAAAAGGTAAAATGAAAAACATCACAAGTATTTGTTGCATCGGTGCAGGATATGTGGGAGGTCCCACTATGGCGGTAGTGGCTAAACAGTGTCCACATATAAAAGTAACCATTGTAGATTTAAACGAAGCTCGTATTGCTGCCTGGAATGATGAGGATGTAAACAACATCCCTGTTTATGAACCAGGATTAAGTGAAGTCGTAGCAGAAGCAAGAGGTAGAAACCTGTTCTTTTCTACAGATGTTGACAAAGCCATTGAAGAAGCAGAAATGATCTTTATTTCTGTGAATACACCTACCAAAACTTATGGTGCTGGTAAAGGTATGGGAGCAGATCTGAAATGGATCGAGTTATGTGCCCGTCAGATTGCACGTGTTTCTAAAACAGATAAAATTATCGTAGAGAAATCTACCTTGCCGGTACGTACTGCTGAGGCTGTCCGTGATATCCTGGCTAATACAGGTAATGGTGTAAATTTCGAAGTACTTTCTAACCCTGAGTTTTTGGCAGAAGGTACTGCAGTAGAAGATTTATTAGCTCCTGACCGTGTCTTGATTGGTGGTGATTCTACTGAATCTGGTAAAGAAGCCATGCAAGCATTGGTAGATGTTTATGCGAACTGGATTCCAAGAGAGCGTATCTTGACGACTAACGTTTGGTCATCAGAACTTTCTAAACTAGTAGCAAATGCTTACCTGGCTCAAAGGATTTCATCTATCAACGCAATTTCTGAATTGTGTGAAAAAACAGAAGCTAACATCAATGAAGTAGCAAGGGCAATTGGTACAGATAGCCGTATAGGTCCTAAGTTCCTGAAAGCTTCTGTAGGTTTTGGTGGCTCATGTTTCCAAAAAGACATTCTGAACTTGGTGTATATTTCACGTTCATTTGGTTTGCAAGAAGTAGCAGACTACTGGGAGCAAGTAATCATCATGAATGATCACCAGAAAAAACGTTTCGCTTTGAATATCGTTAAGGAGTTGTATAATACTGTAAACGGTAAAAAGATAGCATTCCTAGGTTGGGCATTTAAAAAAGATACCAACGATACGCGTGAGTCTGCTGCGATTTATGTAGCTGATGAACTGCTGAACGAACAAGCTAAGATTCGTGTATACGATCCGAAAGTAAAAGAATCTCAGATTTTTGGTGATTTGGATTACCTGGCTACACGCAAACCAGAGGAGAACAAAGAATTTGTAAAAGTATTTGAAGATCCATACAGGGCTTGCGAAAATGCACATGCCATTGCGGTATTAACAGAATGGGATGAGTTTAAAGAATATGATTGGCAACGCATTTATGACAGCATGTTGAAACCAGCGAAAGTATTTGATGGTAGAAACATTTTGGATGCTGATAAATTAAGAGCAATCGGCTTCAAAGTAACTTCAATAGGAGTAAGATAAGCATTAAAAATATACCTATAAAAATATGTCGTTAAAACCCTCTCTTGTCATCCTCGCTGCCGGTATGGCCAGCAGGTATGGCGGAAACAAGCAGATCGAATCCTTTGGGCCTTCGGGCGAGACCATTATGGAATATTCCATATATGATGCGATCAAAGCAGGCTTTGGTAAAGTGATCTTCATCATCCGTGAAGAATTTGCAGATGCTTTTAAGGCTGCAATGGAACCTAAGCTTTTAGATAAAGTAGAATTGGATTATGTGTATCAGTCACTGGATAAATTCAATGGCGGTCGTGAAATTCCTGCAGATCGTACCAAGCCGTTCGGTACGCAGCATGCATTGCTTTGTACTAAAGATGCTTTAACTGGTCCTTTCGCAGTAATCAACGCAGACGACTTTTACGGTTATGAAGCATTTGAACTGGCGTACAACTTCCTGACTACTGCTGTAGCGGATGGTAAATATGCGAGCTTGGGTTACGAGCTTAAAAATACATTGAGCGATAACGGTTCTGTGACCCGTGGTGAGATCAGTACCAATGAGGCTGGGAATGTAACCGGAATCATAGAACGTAAATCCATCTTCAAAAGAGAAGGTAAAGCAATTAGCGAAGAAGGTGGTGATGAAAAAGAATTGCCATTGGATACTAAAGTGAGCATGAACTTTTTCTGCTTTACCCCAGCTTTTGTAAACTGGTCTGAAGGCGAGTACTACAAATTCCTGGATGCGAATTTGACAACAGACCTGAAAGCAGAATTCCTGATTCCTGAAGTAGCAGATATTGCCATTAACTCTGGAAATGCTGAACTAAAAATGATCCCAACGACTGCGAAATGGTTTGGTGTAACTTTTAAAGAAGATGCACCGGTAGTAAAAGCCGAATTGCAAAAACTGGTGGAGGAGGGTATATATCCTGCCAACCTTTGGGCTTAAAAATAATTTTCATGAATAGGGTGCTTCGGCACCCTATTCATAAATCGCCACGTTCTTAATTTATGCAAACGCGTTTTCTATATCTTATTAGGTATTTCGTACCAATTGTGGACATCTTACTCCTCAATTTGGTTTATTTCATTTCATTTTACATTACAAATGTGGAGCCTAACAGGCATTACATCGTGATAGGTAACTTGCTCTGGCTCTTTGGTGCACTTCTTTTTGGGCTATACCTGGAATATACTTCTAAAAGTTTAGAAAACTTTTACCGCGGCACCATGCGTACGGTGATCTTGCATTTTGTGCTTTTCTCCATTTACGTACTGTTCGTCAAGGATGTTTTTTTTCCAAGAATCTTCCTGCTTTATTTTTATAGTATTTTGTCTGTTGTATTTATCGGAACACGTTTCATAGGTACAATTTTTCAACTCTTCCTGATCAAGCGCTTTTATGTAAAAAAGAAGATCGCAGTACTAGGGAATAACAAGACCGGAAGGAGATTGGCAGCTTATGTTCGGAACCAAAAGCATTTGAGTTTTTACGGTTTTATAAATCACGATGAGGAAAACCGAAGCGACATCACTGGACAGCTATCAGAGATCGTAAAAACTGAGATGGCTACTGCAGTAGCCAATGGTGTAGTAGATCTGTATGTGGCGATCTCTACTGACCGCATGTCGAAGATTCAGAATTTGGTGGGTTATGCAGATAATCTGGGGCTGCGTGTTAAGTTTGTGCCTGATTTTGCAGGTTCATTGGCCTCTAAGTATACAATTAGTTATTTGGGTGGAGAGTTTCCGGTAATCCAATTGCGGAAGGATCCCCTGGAGCAAATGGGAAGCCGCTTTAAGAAGCGTGCCTTTGATCTGGTATTTAGCAGTCTCGTGATCGTTTTTGTGTTGAGTTGGCTATACCCAATCATTGCCTTCCTGATTAAAAAAGAGAGTCCGGGACCGGTGCTTTTCAAGCAGCTCCGTAGCGGGCGTAATGACGAGCCATTTTGGTGTCTGAAGTTCAGGAGTATGACTGTTAACAAAGACAGCGATAAAGTACAGGCTACGAAAGGAGATGCCAGGATTACTAAGATCGGTGCTTTCTTGCGTAAGAGCAGCCTGGATGAAATGCCTCAGTTTTTTAACGTGTTCCTGGGGAGTATGAGTGTAGTGGGGCCAAGGCCTCACATGCTAAGCCACACCGAAGAGTATAAGGCCATCATAGAACAGTTTATGGTGCGTCACTTTGTAAAGCCTGGAATCACCGGATGGGCGCAGGTAAATGGTTACAGGGGCGAGACTAAAGAGGATGGTGCCATGGAGAAACGTGTGGAACATGACATCTGGTACATGGAAAACTGGACAGCGATGCTTGATGTGAAGGTGGTGTTTATGACGGTGATCAATGCAGTGAGGGGTGAAGAGAATGCTTATTAATTCCGAAACAGTGTTTTTCTTAATTCGATAAAGGAATATTTATTGTAATCTCTTAACATATATTATTTTGAATAAAGGATATGCATAATTTGTCGTTCATCTGGTTATTGCTTGTTAGGTATTCCTAAATGTGCCTGAACTAGAATCGGAGTTACAGTATCCTCAGTAAAAACTGAAGCAATTCTATTGTAGCTTTTTTTAGAATATATATGCCATTTATTCGTTGTCCATATTCTTACGATTTTTTCAGCATACAATAAAGGTTCAAAATCTTCCACGACCAAATCTTCATTTTCAACAATTGATTTATTAAATCCTATTGGGCTTGCAATAGGCACTACTCCACAACTCATCGCCTCCGTTAGAGAGTTCGAATGGCCTTCTCTTAATTCGATAGTTGGAAACACGAAAAAATGGGTTTCGAGCAACAAAGGGAAAAGATTTTCCACGTTTAAGACCCCGGTAAAAATAATCTCATCGTTTAGCTTATGTTTATCAATTAATAATAATATTTTTTGAAAATATTTTTTATCACCATTAGTACTCCCACAGATTTTCAATATGAATGGAAAGTGACTTCTTTTTAAACATAGGCAAATATCAATTATAAACTCTACGTTTTTTGATGGTACTATTCTTCCAAAATAGATTAAGTTGATTTTTTCTGCTCTGTCTCTATTGTTGACTTCATAAGGTAGGAAATTATCGTTCATCACAAAATTTGGATAGTAAAGCGGTGTAATAGAAGTAATCTCTTTCACAAATTTTAGTGATTCTTTGCCTTGACAAAGAATAACGTCTGCGGTCATAATTATCTGGCGAAAAAAAAACTTGTAAAGAGTAGAACCATTTTTATACGCGACTTCAACCCCACCTGCACGAATTTCATATATTGATCTCACCCTGAAAATTCTTGAGGTAGCAATAAATATATATTCGATATAAATAAGGTAAAAATAGTATCCTGTAAGGTGAAAAGAGTGTATAGTGGAAGACGATAGTATCCAAATAAATTTTAGTAAGTTGCATAATAGTCTGATAGGATAAGTCATAGATGTCAACCAATTACCTCTGAGATATGGTTTATTTATTAATTTTAATTTAAACCCTAATTTCGTTAAAATTTCAAACGTGCGTTTATTGCCGGTTTCACTGCCGCCAATTCTTTTTTTATTTCCAAACCAAAGTGGGCCATAAAATAGTATTGGATTCTTAGTATTTGGAATTAGTATTTGTTCTGCCATTGATTTAAAAAGAGTGTAAATGAATTTTTTAATGCTAAACTCCTCGACAATTGAGGAATTTACTTCTTTTATATCGAAAATATATTATGCATTTTTTTTTCTAGAACTGATGTACTGTTTCTATAAGCTTTCGTAAATTTTACCAAATATAATCTCGTTTGAATATCTCTAGACTGAAATTGCGATATGTTTGATGACCTTAAAAAATTCTAATTTAGGTTATTTTTACATTAACAAAGTAATCTCAAAATTAATTTCTTTTATTTATATAATCTATGTGTAAAAGAATTATATTTGAGTTATATGATTGATACACAAGTGAATCATTTTTAGGTTAGTATTGTAATGAAAAAAAAATGCTTACTTATTTTGCATCGAGAGTTTTATCTTTTTGAGAAAGTTTTAGTGGAGGCACTTGAAAAAGAAGGATATCAGGTGACAGTTGCAAGTGATGTATATCCATCACGTATTATGGGACAACTATTAGGTAAATTATTTATTTCCATTGCCTACAAATTTACATATAGCTATATCGTTAAAAATTACCTTCAAAATAGATATAGTTTAGGATTAATTATTCGTGGTCGAGGCATAAGTTCCAATCTGATTCATAAAATGAAGGAGTCGATTCCTTGTGTTATAGGTTATAATTGGGATACTTTTAGCTTCAATAAATCACCGTTGAAATGGCTTAAATATGTGGATAAATATTACACTTTCGATTATGAAGATGCTATGCGACATAATATTCCAGTTTTAGAATTATTTTCTGCAATCCCAAAGGCCTTGGGGCAAAAATATATTAAATATAATTTAGCAGCAATCGGGAAAAATTATCCAGGTAGGTTGAAATATATAGATAAGGTTTTTAGCATTTTAAAGCCTGAATCTTCTTTTCTACATCTACATGAAAATAATATATTTCACATGATACTTAATTTTATAAAGAACCCCGTAATGTATATAAAGTATTGGAACTATATAAATCTAAAGCCATTGACATATAATGATTATGTTGAAGCGATCAGCTCTGCCGAATTCATTGTAGATTACAGCAATCAAGGACAAGCTGGTATCACTATGCGTTGTTTCGAGACTATTAGTCTTCAAACAAAAATTATAACTAATAATGCTTTTATATTTCGTAGTAGATATTTTAGCTCTGAAAATACAGTGTTATTTAACCTTGAGAATGAAACCAAAATATTAAGAACGCATGTCATGTTTACACGTGCTCCCCACATTTCCTCGGTTAGAACTATCAGAGATTTTGTCACAGAACTTATAGCTTAATTTTATGGATAAAACTGATAAGATATTCGTAGCCGGCGGCACGGGGTTGGCGGGCTCAGCAATAGTAAGATGCCTTTTAAAAAACGGTTTTTCAAATGTTGTCGCAAGCTATCATAGTCGTTATCCATATGGCTACTCTGAGAAAACTGAGTGTAAATGTAAATTTGTAAAAATAGATCTTTTAGAGCCAAACGTGGTTAAAGAATTTTTTAACCAAGAACGTCCGCTGTATGTATTTTTAGCAGCGGCTAAGGTTGGTGGAATTATGGCAAATCATAGTTTTCGTGGACAATTTATTTATGAGAATCTGCAAATTCAAAATAATGTTATTCACAATAGCTATTTAAGTCATGTTAAAAAGTTAATTTTTTTAGGCAGCACTTGCATTTATCCTTTTGAGGCAATTCAACCCATGGAGGAGACATGTTTAATGTCTGGAGCTCTTGAGTATTTGAGTGAACCTTATGGGATTGCCAAAATTGCAGGTATTAAAATGTGTGAGAGTTATAATCTACAATATGGTACCAATTTTATATCTGTAATGCCAACGAATCTATACGGCCCAAACGATAATTATGATTTCAAAAACTCACATTTTTTGCCAGCATTTATTCGTAAAATGCATTTGGGGAAATCTTTTATGGGCAATGATTGGGAAGCCATTCGTAATGATCTTAAAAGAAATCCAGTGATTGGATTCAATTGTGAAGATAGTGTAGATAAAATGACCGAATTCCTAAGTTCGCTTGGCATTAAGAAAAAGGACGATGAAATAGTAGAGATTCTACTCTGGGGTTCGGGATCACCTCGGCGAGAAATACTACATTCAGATGAATTGGCCAGTGCGTGTCTTCATATTATGAGGAATGTTGACTTCATTGACTTATGCAGATTTTTACCCATTCAATATTCGGATGGCTTTATAAAAGAAGAAATCAGGAATACCCAAGTCAATATAGGAGTAGGCGTTGATAACAGCCTTTTTGATATCGCTATGATTGTAAAAGAGGTGGTTGGCTATGGTGGTAATATTGTTTGGGATTGTAATATGCCAGACGGGACTGCTCGAAAGCTTACTGACGTTTCTAAATTAAATACGTTAGGATGGAAAGCAGAATTAAACCTGAAAGAAGGATTGAAACAAACCTATCGATTTTACCTAGATGGAAAATTATGATTTAATTATTTGTTAAGCATGCCCCAGCTAATGTAGTAAGGAGGGGCACGATCATTTTAAACGCGCTCGTCGCTCAAGTTTTATTAAACGGTTTTTTATGTCAACATTTTGGAAAGGAAAGAGTGTCTTAGTTACAGGTGCAGATGGGTTTATTGGCTCCCATTTGGTTGAAAATTTACAGAGCAAAGGTGCAATCGTTAGGGCACTCGTGTTATACAATTCTTTTAATAATTGGGGATGGTTAGAACAATTGGTAGATCGCTCGAACATTGAAGTTGTAGTGGGTGATGTTAGAGATGCCGACAGATGTCTGAAACTAACAATCGGAATGGATTTTGTATTCCACTTGGCGTCCCTTATATCTGTTCCATATTCAATTTTTAACCCTGAAGTTTTTTTGGATAATAATATTAAGGGTACCTTTAATATTTGCAAGGCTGCGGAGTCTTCTAAGACTATCCTAATTTATGTTTCAAGCAGTGAAGTCTATGGTACGGCACAGTATCTGCCGATAGATGAAAAGCATCCTTTGCAGGCACAATCTCCTTACAGTGCTTCAAAAATAAGTGCTGAGGCGATCGTTTATAGCTTTTATAGATCTTATGGTCTAAAGGCGATGATAGCAAGACCTTTTAATACATATGGTCCACGACAATCTGCAAGAGCTGTCATTCCAGCAATTATAGTTCAAATAGCGGAAGGCAGCAAAACAGTTAAATTGGGAAATGTCACACCAAAGCGGGACCTAAACTATGTTACAGATACTTGTGACGGGCTGGTGTTAATAGCAGAAAAGGAAGAGTTATTTGGAGAAACTATAAATATTGGTTCTGGTTTCGATTATAGAATTAGTGAGGTATTTTCTCTCATCTGTAAGCAGATGAATGTTAAGGTCGAGCTGTTGTCTGATCCGATAAGAATAAGACCGGAAAATGCCGAAGTACAGCATTTGTTATGTGATAATAGTAAAATTAAAATACACACGGGATTTGATCCTAAATATAGTTTTGAAGAGGGCCTTTCTAAAACAATTAAATGGTTGCTCGAGCCGTCAAATATTGCAACTTATAAGAGCCAATTATATAATGTATAAACATGCTGTGGTTATTTGTGGAGGTAAAGGAAGTCGCTTACTCCCATACACTAGCGCCTTACCTAAGGCATTAGTGCCTATTGGGGGGTATCCAGTTTTAGAAGTTATATTGAGGCAACTCAAGCATTTTGGATTTACTGAAATTACACTTTCGGTGCATCATTTTGCACAGAGCATAATCGATTATTTCGGAAATGGTAGTAAATGGGGTTTGAACATCTATTATTCCATAGAAGATATACCGCTAGGCACAGCAGGACCACTAAAAATCTTGAAAAATTTTCCGGAAAACCTACTTGTTATAAATTGTGATATTCTTTCTGATTTAAATTTCAAAGATTTTTTTTTTTATCATATCGACAACATGAACCTCTTTACAATCGCTGGATATAAAAAGGAATATTTAATTCCTTATGGGGTATTAGAAACGAATATTTCTGGGCGACTAATAAAATTAAATGAGAAGCCAGAATGGTTGCTGGTTAATTCGGGTATATACGCAGTAAGTAGACGAATATTGGATTTTATTCCCGATGATATTGTTTACGGAATGGATCAATTAATATATGACATTTTGAACAATGGTAAGGAATTAGATGTCTATTCATTCGAGGGATCTTGGCAAGATATTGGAACTGAAGAAGAGTATAAGAAGGCCCTATCTAATGCTAAGATACGTGATTGGATACAAATTTTAGATATATAAAAAGATATGGATATAAAGAAAAAAATATTAATTGTTGCTCCTCATCCTGATGACGAAACACTAGGGTGTGGGGGTACAATTTTAAAATACGTGAACCAAGGATATGATGTTTATTGGCTAATATGTACTGAATTCTATCGAAATGGTAAAACAAAAGATAACATACGTATTAGAAACAAAGAGATTGAATCTGTATCTGCAAAATTTGGTTTCACTAAGCGATTTGAATTAAATTATACAGCAGCACAGCTAACTCCTGCAGATATTGGACCTTTAATAAAAAAAATAGCTGACATAATGCATGAAATCAAGCCTACAATAGTTTTTCTACCTAATGGCAGTGATATTCATACGGATCATCAAATAGTTTTCAAGGCTGCGTTTAGTTGCACGAAAAATTTTAATTTTCCCTTTATAAAAAAAATTTTAGTTTATGAAACGATCTCAGAAACTGAATTTTCACCAGCTTCTGATAATGCCTTTGTGCCAAATACTTACATAAATATATCAAGTTTTTTTGAGCAAAAATTACACATAATGGAGACATATGAAAGTGAGGTAATGTCTCCGCCTTTTCCGCGGTCATTAATTTCTATAAGAGCACTTGCAGCTTATAGAGGGAGTGCAATTGGCGAAAACTATGCAGAGGCATTTATGTTGTTAAAGCAAATTATCGATTGAGAAATTAGATCTGTATCTTTTTTAGCGATATAAAAGTCGTGTTTATTAATGTGAGATTTATTGAAAATATCATAAAATCAATGAATAAATTTCAGAACTGAAGCTAAAAGGTTTATTTTTTTGCTTTACGATCTTTTCTAAGCGGTTGTTGTTTGGGCAATGGGAAATCAAAATCCATGAGGTCTCGTGGGTGAACTTCTAATGCCCTGGCAATTGCTGAAATACTGCTTATCGAGAAATTACTAATGCCTCTCTCTATCCGCCCTATCTGGGCAATATTGAAGCCAGTTCGGTCTACAAGATCCTCCTGTACGATTCCTTTTTCTGCGCGTATTTCGGATATTCTCGCCCTCACTTTATCAATAAATTCTTGATCTCTGTATTGTTCAGTAGCCATAAACAAAAAGACCTTAGAATATGATAAAATGTTAGTGCAAATTTGCACTATTTATTTGATTCTATTATCTTCGCCTTAATGAATCAGAGGTCTAGCCCTCTAGCCAAATATTGCCTTATGAAAACTAAACATATCAATCTTGCCGACATAGACCATGAAGTAGATGTCGATGATTTCTACTATCAATTTTCCAGTATTCCTGAAGGCTATTGCCCTCATGATCAGATCCAGAAATTTTGGGATAAGTATAGCTTAATAGATAGCCAGATTTTTGCCTATGAACTGCAGGTATTGGCTGAGTATGACAGGGGACGTGTTACTGGTAGTACCATTAGTAGAGAAAGCTTTACGGACTTCCGTATGGATGTGGCAAGGTTGCTCATGGCGGTTTATTATGAGCATACGTACAATGGGGGAAAGGAGAGGATTGTTTTTAGGAGCTAGGCGCTTCTTCGCGTCATTGCGAGGTACGAAGCAATCTCTTGGAGAACAATGTCTGGAGATTGCTTCGTACCTCGCAATGACGGGAGTGTGTAAGTATATTGCAGGTTTCGCAATTACGGGCTGAAGAGAATGCTTATTAGCAATTGATTTCGAAAAGTTCTTTTGGATGTACCTTTAGTGCAATAGCTATTTTATGGATTGTAGCCAGCTTTAGGTCGACTCTTCCTTTTTCAATGTTGATTAATTGAGGGTGTTCTATCTCAGCAATTAGTGCAAATTGACGCACTCCAAATCCACGTTCTTCCCGCAGTTCTTTTATCCGTTTTCCCAGTTGCTCTTTTAATAAATCTAGTTCCCCGATACTCATAGCGAAAGATCAGTTTTATTAAAAAAAGACTCGGTATAGTTGGCTGTACCACTCTGGATTTATTATCTTCGTTTTAATGAACCAGAGGTCTAGCCCTCTGGCCAAATATTGCCTTATGAAAACTAAACATATCAATCTTGCCGACATAGACCACGAAGTAGATGCCGATGATTTTTACTATCGATTTTCCAGTATTCCTGAAGGCTATTGCCCTCATGATCAGATCCAGAAATTTTGGGATAAGTATAGCTTAATAGATAGCCAGATCTTTGCCTATGAACTGCAGGTACTGGCCGAGTATGACAGGGGAGGTGTTACTGGTAGTACAATAAGTAGAGAAAGCTTTACGGACTTCCGTATGGATGTGGCAAGGTTGCTCATGGCGGTTTATTATGAGCATACGTACAATGGGGGAAAGGAGAGGATTGTTTTTAGGGGCTAGGGATGTAGGGCGCAATGACGGGGCGGCTCCTTGCGTCATTGCGAGTTTACGAAGCAATCCTTTGAGGTAGGTTTGGAGATTGCTTCAAAAGCTGTGCATTTTCGCAATGACGGGGTGGTAAGGTTTGGTGTGCAATGACGGGGGTGGCTAGGCCGGTTCGCAATGACGGGGCAGATCCTTGCGTCAATGCGAGGCACGAAGCAATCCTCTTTACTTACTAGTTATTAGGTAATAATAGAAAATCCTCTACATTCTCTGGGCTAATCACAGCTGTTTTGGATACCGAATAGTTTTCTGTAAATGTTTGCGGGAACTTCGCTTTAGCTTTTATATTCCATTTGAATTCGTAGGCTGATAGGTTTTCGCCATCATCTTCTATAAGGTCTATCTCCTGCTGCTGTGTAGTACGCCAGAAGTATTGATCAACATCTAAATTATGGTATCTTAAAGATTTTATTCTTTCAGCCATAAGGTAGTTTTCCCAAAGTGCTCCTGTGTCCGTTCGTGAATGTAAGGGCTTGAAGTTATTTATAATTGCATTTCGGATTCCACAATCGTAGAAATAGACTTTTTTACCTTTTTTTATCTCATTGCGGACATTGCGGCTGAAGGCTGGTAGTCGGAAGATGACATATGTTTTTTCAAGCAAATCGATATATTTATCTACTGTTTTTGCATCGCTGTTTATGGTTTGCGCAATCTCATTATAGCTAATTTCACTGCCAACTTGTAGTGCTAATGCTTTAAGTAGTTTTTCTAATATAAGGGGTTTTTTAACCTGTTCCAGCATCAATAGATCTTTATACAGGTAACTTCCGGCCAAGAGCTTGATCAGTTCTATCTCTTCACCGGGCTTGGTGACAATCTCAGGGTAATAACCATAGACCATTCTATGGGTCAATGAACGCTTTTCATCGATTAATCCGTTTTTTGAAACTAGCTCACCAAAACTTAAAGGATAAAGCATGTATTCATATTTACGTCCGGTCAAAGGCTCGTTAACCTGGCTAGAAAGCTCAAATGCAGACGATCCTGTTGCGATCACCTGAACATCTTTGATCTGATCAGTAAATAGCTTAAGTGTGAGTCCTATATTAGGAATGCGCTGTGCTTCATCAATAAATAAAATTTTTTGATTTCCAACTACGGCTTTTAGTTTGGTAGCAGTTGTGTTGGTTAGTATTTCTCTCACGTCTGCGTCATCACCGTTTAAATAAAGGTGTTCCTTATTTCTTAATATGGATTCTACAAGTGTCGATTTACCTGACTGTCTAGGTCCAAATATTAAAATTGCTTTACCTTTAAACAGCCTGTTCTCAATATGTTTTTGTATCGTTCGTATAATCATTTCGGATCGTATTCCTTTAAAATCATAATATTCATGGATTTGAATCCGAAATTAATATAATATTACGGGATTTACAAGGCCTGCGCATTTCGCAATGACGGGAGTGGTAGGCATGGTTTGCAATGACGGGGCGGTAGGCCTGGCTCAACGACGGGTGGTGTAAGGCTGCACGCAGTCCTTGCGTCATTGCGAGGTACGAAGCAATCCTCTGAGCTAGGTGTGGAGATTGCTTCAAAAGCTGCGCATTTTCGCAATGACGGGAGCGGTAGGCATGGTTCGCAATGACGTGGTGGTTGGGCATGGCTTGCAATGACGTGGTGGTTAGGCTTGGTTTGCGATGACGGGTGGTGTAAGGCTGCAGGTTTGCTCCTTGCGTCATTGCGAGGTACGAAGCAATCGCTTTTTAGCTGTGTCCTGCGATCAGTTGGTAGCGCTGAGTTATATTCGATTCGTTCTTATTCAAATAATTGCATTTCATTGATCTGTAGAGCCGGGTCTCCCCAGTTTGAGGTGATTGAAAAGCGGTATTTGGTAAATGATTTGAGGTTGCTGATGCTGTAATAGAAAAACTGCCTGTAGCGCTGGGCATCTGTGGTGGCGCCACGTTCTGTCATCTGGTCAAAGAAGTTTTTGGTCATTAACTTGGCATCCAGGAGTTCCCAGGTGATGCCATCATTCGATCCATGGAGCTCCCAGGATTTTGGGTCTCTGGTTTGCAGGTTGTCGGCACTTCCAACAGTATACATTTTCACTACTCTGGCTTTTTTATAGGTAAGTGTAGTTGCCAATGGATAACTGAACCACCTGCCATCCCTTCCGCCCATTACGAATTTAGTATTGATGTCGCCATCCAGAAGCTTCGTAGAGTTTTCTACTGCATTGTAAGTATTATCTGCGCTGATGGTATAACCTTCCCGTTCCTTAGTGATGTTTTTGACAATGCCATGGACCGTCGCGTTTTCCCTCACCAGGGTTACAACTGAGCCATCTGTACTTGTTACTTTGGCAGTCACCTTGTTGAGTACTCCGGGGGTATAGCTTTTGAGAGGTTCAAGTTCGGTACTGCTAGTTGTGATGCCCGGTGCCTGATCGTTGAAGGTCCAAAGTACAGAAGAGACGTTCGCCTTGAGTTTGACACTATATTTAACCTGGTTAGCCACTCCTGTTCTGACACTTAGTATTTGGGCTACGCTATCAGGATTTATAATCACCGTGGCCTGGCTTTTAGAAACATCACCGGTTTCGGAATAAGTTCTTAATTCTATGGTGTACGTTCCGGTGTTTTTGTAGATGTGAGTGGGGTTGGCTTCTGTTCTAAGGGTATCATCACCAAATCTCCATTCCTGACGTACGTGTTTGGAAGATTTGTTTTTGAAACTGAACTTAAAGGCATTGTCAGGGTCTGCTGTGTATTCAAATTCGGTAAGCGGGTTAAAGATGACCGGATCTGGGGCCATTTCTTTTTCGCTCTGTTTGCAGGAGGCAAGGCAGAGGAGGAAAAACAATAGGACCGGGATTTTATTAAGGTGTGTGTTCATTGTATGATATATTTGGGTTGGCAATTTTATAAATATGGGGCCGGGAAGGGCAATAGCGCTCCTTCCATGCGAAATGTCGCATGGGCAAGATCAATATGCAGCGTTAGCTATAAGGGTTTTTTCCTCAGCTTAGGGGTCAAAAAAATTTAGGGTATGGGATGAGTAAGGAGCATTGGTGTTCATTTAAGTTTGCAGATTTATTTGGTACTGCTAAAGTATTCTTTTCAAGCTTATTAAAAGAGGAACTGACTGGGAAATGAGGTGTTTTTTTACGCAAACGTTGTAGTGATAAAGCGTTTTAGTGATGCTTAAAACGTCATATCGATTAGCTATTAGAGATGATAGATTGTTATCTGTATACTCATTTTTATAATGTTTTGATTGTCCACAAAACTAGTATTATTCGCCACTTGGTAAATATTTTTTTGATTTGTCGGATTGAGAAACGAGTTGTTCAGTAATGTGAAATTATGAGCAGAGATATGCGTTCTTTATTGCTTTAGGGGGCTTTATTAAATTTCTCATCTCTTCACAACTGTATGACGAGTTGATTAAGGGGCTCGAAAGATGTTAAGGGTTTTGTCTCAAAATATCGACAAAACTCATGAAATTTAAAAAACCTATTTATTTATTAGCGCTGCCTCTGTTGGCTGGCGTTTTGTTGGGACAGCGCGTGAATGCGCAGCAGCCTGTTTATATTGCTCCTCAAGATACGGTAAAAACTTTAAGAATGCCGAACACATCGCTGAATGCATATCAACAGCGTAGCGATATTGCTTCTCTGGATAGCAGGATGCTGGGGGCTGCGGTTTATGCTGCGAATGTATTGGCTGATACTGCAGCTTATGATGCGAAACAGGGTGTGCCACTTGCTCATCTTTTTAAGGCTGAGGACTTGGCTTACTTTTCTAAACGTGGACTTCCCACGGTGGTAGCACTTTTTGAGCAAGTGAATAAAAACCTGCCTAAAGGTCGTAAGATTGAATTTATCTCGGATTCCCTGCAGACGGTTACTACTGTGAGAAACCCCCTGGCTTTGCAAGACCTAAAGGCTAAAATTTCATCTAGTCAGGCTGATTTGACGACAGATCCCGGTCAATGGCAGGAAAATGTTTATCAGGCTTACATTGCCCGTGATTATGGAACTAAGCTGAACAACACCATTACAATTACTTCGGCAACGCGTGAACTGCGTGAGTTGCCGGAACTCCAATTGCTTGATGCAAAGGGTGCTGTACTGAGTCTTGGGCAGCTAATGGCCAGGGAACGCAAGCCGGGCAGGACTGTTGCGCAAGTGGAGGCTGCAGCGGTGGTAACGATGCGTAAACTCACTTTTCCTAATGCTGAGATCAGTAAGGAGATAGCCAATGAGAATTACCGGCGCACTTTGTTGGCCTTGATTGCCTTGCAGGAGGCGGATTTCAAACGCCATGAGGCCACTGCACAACTGATTGGCAGGATGACACAGGATTTGGGAAATGCGGAGAACAGCCGCATTTTGAAGGCGATAAAAGGCAGCACCTTGTTTGATGAAAATGTACCGGGCAACCTGGGGCCGGTGATGTTGACGGAAAGCAATGTGCTGGATGGTGCCCAGCTTGCGGCGCGTTCAGCTTCTAAAGCTAAAGAACTGATCACGCTGACAGCATTGCATTATGGAGAACGTGATGCAGTGAAGCTATATACTCGTTTGCTCAATGGACAAGGTGCCCTCGCTGCCAGTGCTACCGGTGAATTTAGCGCGAAACGCTTGTCGGAACTGCGCTACCATGGCGTAGAAAAATTGCGCTCGGTAGGATTGGGTCCGGATAAGACCGAGGGGATCAGCATGGCCGACCTGGTGTTGCTTGCAGTTGCTGCTCCTGAGCTTCCTGTAAATACTGATCCCATGGTGGCACTTACCCTGGTGTCTGCAGGAGAGCGTATTGTAATGGCTTATACCACTAAGGTGACCGAGGAATATAGAAAGGCATTTATGCTCAGTCCCCGCATCAGTTTGGGCAGTCGACATACCGAATACACAGCATCATATGATGCGGTTAATTTT
The DNA here is from genome assembly GCA_963795585.1 of uncultured Sphingobacteriaceae bacterium. Taxonomy (GTDB): domain Bacteria; phylum Bacteroidota; class Bacteroidia; order Sphingobacteriales; family Sphingobacteriaceae; genus Pedobacter. The sequence continues at coordinate 385,752 of CAWCIO010000015.1, forward strand.
GCAAATGGTTCTAAAATTACCCAAAACGGATTGGAATTGAGGCTGGAGACGGATCTCTATTTCTCTGACCTGGAGAAGATGATGGAGAAGAGAGTTAAACCATTTATATATCCGGAATTTGGGATTCTCATGGGTTCGGGAACACGTAAAGTAGGTTACGGTCCGCAGCGCTACCTGGGTCCGCATGGTGCTGTGCCTCAGTTTAAGCAGAACTACATCAATTGGGGCGGTCACCTTGGTCTGAATGTAGGCCCGGTACTGGTAGGAGTGGATGCAACTGTATTATCGACCAAATCAGCTTCGGATCCGTACCGCAGATTTTTTGACTTATCGCAAGCGATGACTTATTACCGCTATAGTTTCCTGACCAGGGTTTTGAATTTGGGCATTAGCAAGGCTGATAGCGAAAAGCCGCTATTTTTGAGCCTGGATCTTGAAATGGCCGGTGAAACCAATAATGAAGGAACGCGTGACCGTACCCGCACGCAAGATGGCGGTGCACAGATAAAAAGCACAGAGTGGGCACGTGATTATGCAAAAGCCCGTCCAAATGGAAAATACAATCAGGCGATTGCGACACAAATGATTATGGATGGAGAAGTTAAGGCCGCATATCCATCAGCAAATTATGCCGCGGTACATTTGGGGATCGCCAGGGAGGCATTGCAATTGAAAATGACAGCAGGTTTGTATAACCTAACAGCTATAGATGGTTATAGTAGGGGAAAAGGAGAGTGGATTAACAGGTTGCTGAAGCATACATTAAATGGAAATGCTTTTGCTGCGGCGACGCTGACGTATAATTTTGGTGCCAGTGGTTCGTCCAGCAAGCGCAGGAAGACCCAGCATAGCAGCACGCTGAATGGCCAGACTACGATGGCACCTGAAGAATCTGCTTATGAACGTAAGAAGCTTCCTTCGGGGCTGCGTAACCGTGCTATTTTTATGAACCGTAAAGGCGGTTAGTCTTTATGAGATAACAAATCGGAGTATCGTTCCAGGAGGTCGATGTATTTATCTTTCCAATAGGTTACCTCTGAAGGATCTGCTGAGTCTGCTGCATTAATTGCAGCAGACTCTCCATTAAACAGTTCGGGAAACTCAATAAGGAAATTGAAATTGATCACCTCTCCGACCTTAACAAATATCTCTTCCCGGAGTTCTTCTTGCCTGAACCAATTGTATATTGACCGTCTATTTACGTTTAGCATCTTAGCTAGGTCGCTGATATTTAACGTACTCCTCCTTACTGCCCTTTCGAGCACCTGTCCCTTGTTAATCTTCATCTATAAATGGTTGATACTCCCTTCCTGTTTGCTAGCGAAATCTCCGTGCCAACAGCATATCGCGGAGTAGTATTCAATTAAGATGCCAAAGCAGTAGCTACTGAAGAATTTTTAAATATGAAGCGGGCGTGTGACCCGTGTGTTTTTTAAATTCAGAAAAGAAGGTGGTTTTAGAGGAGAAGCCGGCCATTTTTCCAAGGCCTTCGAGGTTGTATTGGGTAAGGATTTTCTCGTCACGGAGACCCTGCACTACGTAATTTATTCGGTGACGATTGATGAAATGGTTGAAATTTTCTTTAAAATGGACATTGAGCAATTGAGATAATTGGTGCGTACTGGTTTGAAACTGCTGGGCCAGATCATTTAGTGTTAATTTTTTCTGCAGGTGCGGTTTGGCCTCTTGCATATGCCTTGTGATGTCGGCCTTTGAGAGGCTGGTGTACCTGGTCAGACCCCGCAGTTGTTGTTCTGTATTGCGTTTGATTTTTTGGAGGGTTGTGATCTTGAGGTTCAGGAATGACGCTGCCACTTCAAGTGGGATGCGCTCAGAATGTGTGGGATAAGCCTGTAATAAATATTGATATTTTTCGGAAGCGCTGGCCATCCGTACAAATACTGACCGGTGATGGGCCAATTGATAATAGCGTTCCAGAATTTTGCGCATGAGGATATTGATATCAATGTGTTTTTCGAAAAGCACCTGAAGCGCCGGAGTGGGCAGACCGAGCAGTAAGCTGTCTTCCTCTGCACGGATGTCTTCCGCCGACGCCGCTTCGCCATGGAGGCCTTCTATAGCCCCCACGAAATTGCCGTCGACAGTGATAAAGGTGGTCAGTTGCTTACCACCGAAATGCGCTTGTCCGGATACCATTCCGTTAATGATGAAATAGATGTGTTTGCTGAATTCACCTTGACGCATCAGAAAATCTCCTTTTTTGATTTCAGTTAAGAAACAACATTGGATCAGGCTTTTCTTGACTTCCGTACACAGGGGCTGTATCTGGTCGATCTTCTGAAGGATGATTTCCAGAAGCGGGAGAGGAGCAGTATTAGATGGCATAGGGATTTATATTTGATAATCTAACCTAATAAAAAAATAATAAATTCTCTATAAGTAGTTCGGAATTATAATTCCGAACTACTGGAATTAATTCCTAAGAAATATTGTCGTTAAATTGCTCAACTATAAAGCCACAAAACCAAATTATAAGTTAATCATCTAATACCACTCTCTATGCATAGACTGCTACGTCGATCATTCGTTTTCTTGTTTTTGCTATTTGCCGCTTTGAGCGGTAGTGCACAGAGTACGCTCAGTGCGGGCAACATTATTTTTACTGGTTTTGATTCCAGTTTTGCTCCTGCAGATGGAGATGAATTTTCCTTTGTCTTATTAACTAACATTTCAGCAGGAACTACGATTAGTTTCACGGACCGGGGATATCATGATCCCGGTTGGCAGGTGGCGGGTTCGACTGAAAGTACTGTTACATGGGTTTCAGGATCTGCGATTCCGGCAGGTACTGAAATCTGGATTAAGGGATTGTCAGCCAGGACCTACAATCCCGCTACTAGTAGTGCAACTGCAAACGGCACTGTGACCCTTACAGAAGGCAGTTCAGCAAACGGATTATCCTTATCAAATGTAGGCGATCAGGTTATCGCTTTCCAGGGAGGGAACGGATCTGTCACCGGATCTGGTGTAACGATGATAGCCGGAATTAATTTCTTTTATTGTAATGCTTCATCCAGTGCAGCTAGTTGGAACGCAGGATCTTGTGCGACGGGACCTAACTCTTCAAGGATACCTGTTGGTTTAACTGGAGGAACGAGCGCATTTTATACGGGAGCACTTGCAAACGGTAATACTCCGGTGTCGGGAAAATTCAATTGTACGGGCACACCGACTACTACGCTGGCGGCTGTTCGTACAGCAGTAATGGATCTGTCTAACTGGACGACTACAGGTGGGGCACAAACGATGCCATCCCGCTGTACTTTTATTGGTGGCGCACCCAGCATTACAGCCAATCCATCGAGTAGCACGACCTGTGCTGGAGGGAATACCAGCTTTACGGCTGCTGCTTCAAATGCGACAAGTTACCAATGGTATGTAAATACAGGTAGTGGTTTCGGAGCCATCAGCAATGGAGGCGTGTATAGCGGAGCAACAACAACTACACTCAGCCTTACCGGGGCGACAGCTGCAATGAATGGATATACTTACCGGATAGTTGCTACAGGTAGTACTTCACCTGCTGCAACCTCTACTACGGCTTCATTAACAGTCAATGCAGCGCCGGCTATCGGCACTCAACCAACCAATAGCAGCATCAGTGCCGGTGGAAATACCACATTCTCTGCCACGTTGAGTAATGCGACTGGATACCAGTGGCAGGTAAATACTGGCTCGGGATATACAAACATAACTAATGGAGCACCATACAGTGGGGCGACTACAAATACATTGACGGTTACGGGAGCAACTACAGCTATGAATGGCTATATGTACAGGCTAATTGCTACTGGCTCCTGTACCCCATCAGTAGTCTCCAATGGTGTCACATTGACTGTGAATGCAGCTGGGAATGTCTATGATTTCGAGAATATAGCAGTCAATGGTAAGACATTCACATTTGCCTCGAACCCCTTTGCACTCACGGGGAATTTTGTGGGCGCAAATTTTGCAAATTTCGGCTCAGGTAATCCTCCTTCAGCCCGGTATGCAGATACTGAACCAGGTAGTTCAAGGACTGGAAATGTAGGTGGGATCAAAACCGGTAACGGATATACTTTTCGTTTGATCTCTTTAGACGTATGGCCTTCTTTCAATGCTGGGGGAGCTGTGGAAAATTATGGAACCCCAATCAAGATCATTGGAAAAAAAGCTGGAGTAGAAATAGCTTCGGGTAGGTTTAATACAGTTACTTTCGATCAGACTCCAATTGCTGCGGGCGGCGCATGGCACAGGGTTTTCATCACCGGTGCGTTAGCAACAGCAGATATTGATGAATTTCAGATTGAACTTCAAGTTGATCAAGATTATATGGCCATCGATAACTTTGCTTTCAGCAATTTAACTGCGGTGACTATTGTTGCGCCAGCAATTACTACACAGCCGGCTGATAAAACTGTGTGTGCAGGATCTTCGGCACCTTTTACCGTTGCAGCTTCGAATGCAACAAGTTATCAATGGCAGGTAAAAACCGATGCCAGTTCTTCTTTTGTAAATATAAGCGATGGGGCAACTTACCTGAATACAACAACAGCAACATTAGCTGTTTTGACGACTACAACTGCCATGAATGGCTACAAATATCGTTGTGTGGTAACAGGTTCCGGTAGTGTGAATTCTAATGAGGTAACTTTAACGGTGGGGACAGCTCCTGTAATTACAGGACAGCCCTCTAATTCAACGATTACCGCTGCCGCAAATACCAGTTTTACTGTGGTTGCGACAAATTCTGTGTCGTATCAGTGGGAACTAAGTACGAATGGAGGAACGAGCTATACCAATGTATTGAATAACGCTGTTTACAGTGGGGCAACTACTGCGACACTGAGTATCACGGGCGCTACATTAGGAATGAACGGATATTTATATCGTGTAAAAACCGCTTCCGCATGTCCGGCGACTCCACCAACTTCTAATGCTGTGACGCTGACAGTAAACGCAGCGACACCGCCATTGACTGCTTCGATCAGTACTCAAACCAATATAGCTTGTAAAGGGGCAACTACAGGTCAGGCCACAGTTTTGGCTGCTGGAGGGCAAACGCCTTATACTTATTCCTGGTCGCCAAGTGGCGGTACAGCTGCTACCGCAACAGGTTTGGCAGCGGGCACTTATACGGTTACAGTCACTGACGCAAATAGTGTTACTGCTACGGCTACTGCAACAATAACTGAACCTGCAGCTGCTTTAGCTGCTACTGCAAGTTCACAAACGAATATTTCCTGCAATGGTGGTTCGAATGGAACAGCAACGGTAAGTGTGAGCGGTGGTACGGGTGCTTATAGCTACGCCTGGTCGCCAAGTGGCGGTACAGCTGCTACTGCTTCAGGCCTGACTGCTGGGACTTATACAGTAACGGTTACAGATGCGAACCTTTGCCAGGCTACACAGAGTTTTACGATTACACAGCCAGCTGCATTTGTAATAACAACTGCACAAACAAATGTTTCCTGTAACGGCGGGACAAATGCTTCTGCAAGTGTAGTGGTAACAGGCGGAACTGGACCTTATAGTTATAGCTGGTCTCCAAGCGGAGGAACGGCCGCAACTGCTACAGGACTGAGTGCCGGAAGTTATACCGTGACGATTACCGATGCAAATTTATGCCAGACCACCAGGAACTTTACCATCACACAGCCAGCCGCATTTGCAATAACGACCGCACAAACGAATGTTTCCTGTAACGGCGGGACAAATGCTTCTGCAAGTGTAGTGGTAACAGGCGGAACTGGACCTTATAGTTATAGCTGGTCTCCAAGCGGAGGAACGGCCGCAACTGCTACAGGACTGAGTGCCGGAAGTTATACCGTGACGATTACCGACGCAAACTCATGCCAGACCACCAGGAACTTTACCATCACACAGCCAGCTGCATTTGCAATAACGACTGCACAAACAAATGTTTCCTGTAACGGCGGGACAAATGCTTCTGCAAGTGTAGTGGTAACGGGCGGAACTGGACCTTATAGTTATAGCTGGTCTCCAAGCGGAGGAACGGCCGCAACTGCTACAGGACTGAGTGCCGGAAGTTATACCGTGACGATTACCGACGCAAACTCATGCCAGACCACCAGAAACTTTACCATCACACAGCCAATCGCATTGGCTGCGACCGCAGCGCAAACCAATATTGCCTGCAACGGTGCATCAAACGGATCGGCTACGATTAATGTAACCGGTGGAACCGGAACTTATACCTATGTCTGGTCACCAAGCGGTGGTACAGCCAAAACAGCTACCGGCCTCAGTGCAGGTACTTATACCGTAACAGCTACAGATGCAAATGGCTGTACAATTACAAGGAACTTTACGATTAGTCAACCTCTAAATGCTTTAGCTGCTACCCCAAGTTCACAAACGAATATTTCCTGCAATGGTGGTTCGAACGGAACAGCAACGGTAAGTGTGAGTGGTGGTACGGCGCCTTATAGCTATGCCTGGTCGCCAAGCGGTGGTACAGCTGCTACTGCTTCAGGTCTGACTGCCGGAACTTATACCGTAACGGTTACAGATGCGAACCTTTGTCAGGCTACCCAGAGCTTTACGATTACGCAACCAATCGCATTGGCTGCGACTACAGCGCAAACCAATATTGCCTGCAATGGCGCATCAAACGGATCGGCTACGATCAATGTAAGCGGCGGCACGGCACCTTATACTTATGTCTGGTCACCAAGCGGCGGCACAGCCAAAACAGCTACCGGACTCAGTGCAGGTGCTTATACCGTAACAGTTACAGATGCAAATGGCTGTACAATTACAAGGAACTTTACGATTAGTCAACCTTTAAATGCTTTAGCTGCTACCCCAGGTTCACAAACGAATATTTCCTGCAATGGTGGTTCGAACGGGACGGCAACGGTAAGTGTGAGTGGTGGTACGGCACCTTATAGCTATGCCTGGTCGCCAAGCGGTGGCACAGCTGCTACAGCTTCAGGCCTGACTGCCGGAACTTATACCGTAACGGTTACAGATGCGAACCTTTGTCAGGCTACCCAGAGCTTTACGATTACGCAACCAATCGCATTGGCTGCGACTACAGCGCAAACCAATATTGCCTGCAACGGCGCATCAAACGGATCGGCTACGATCAATGTGAGCGGCGGCACGGCACCTTATACTTATGTCTGGTCACCAAGCGGTGGCACAGCCAAAACAGCTACCGGCCTTAGTGCAGGTACTTATACCGTAACCGCTACAGATGCAAATGGCTGTACAATTACAAGGAACTTTACGATTACCCAACCGGTAATATTAGCAGCTACTGTTTCAAAAACAGATGTGAGCAGTGCTGGTGGAAGCAATGGAACTGCCACAGTAAGCGTTACAGGTGGTACAGGATCTTATACTTACTCCTGGTCGCCAAGCGGGGGTACTGCCGCAACTGCTACAGGATTGGTTGCTGGAAACTATACCGTGACGGTGACTGATGCTAATGGATGTTTCACCACAAAAAATATCACTATCCTGCAACCTCCGGCCCTGACGAATTTTACAATTGCAGGCAAAACTTACGGTGATGCTAATTTTACCCTGACTGATCCAACCAGCGCGAGTTCAGGTGCCTTCACTTACACTAGCAGTAATACTGCAGTAGCTACGGTTAGTGGTAAAACAGTAACAGTGATTAAACCGGGATCAACAACCATCACAGCAACACAGGCAGCTAGCGGCAGTTACGCCGGAGGTACTGCGAGTGCTCAGTTGGTGATCGTGCCTAAGGCATTGACCATCACTGCAAATAATGACAGCAAAGTATACGGCGAGACGAAAACGCTTTCCGGAACTGCATTTACTACTGTTGGCCTGATCAATACCGATAATGTAAGCACAGTGACTTTGAACAGCTCCGGTACTGCTGCTACGGCTCCGGTTTCCGGTACTCCTTATGCCATCACAGCTTCTGCTGCGACAGGTACAGGATTGACGAATTATACCATCAATTATGAAGCTGGAGAATTGACCGTAAGTCAGAAAGCACTTACAGTAAGCAACACCAGCCGTTCGAAAGTATATGGAGAGGTCTTAGCTAGTGCTGATTTTGCAGGTACAATTACCGGTTTGGTGAACAGTGATAACATTACTGCTACCAGAAACAGTACCGGGGCAGTAGTTACCGCTGAGGTGGGAACAAGTTATCCAATCATAGCTGCCTTGTCTGATCCGGACAATAAACTTGGCAACTATGCAGTAACAAATACAAATGGCATACTGACCGTGACGAAAAAAGCTTTGGTTATTGTTGCCAATGATGACAGTAAGGTTTACGGTGAGACGAAAACGCTAGCCGGAACTGCTTTCACAAGCACAGGCCTGATCAACGGAAATACCATTACCGGAGTTACTTTGACAAGTGCAGGAACCCTGGCCAATGCCACTGTAGCGGGAAGTCCATATGTGATCACAGCAACCGATGCTGCAGGAACAGGGCTGGACAATTATACCATTTCTTATACAGCGGGTGCATTGTCGGTAGGTAAAAAAGCCTTGACCGTAAGCAACACCAGCCGCTCTAAAGTGTATGGTGATGTACTGGTGAGCGCAGATTTTGCAGGTTCGGTGGCAGGTCTGGTGAACAATGATAACATTACAGTGAGCAGGACCAGCACCGGGGCGGCAGCAAGTGCTGTGGCGGGTGCTACTTATCCTATTGTAGCAGCACTGGCTGATCCGGGTAATAGACTAGCGAACTATACTGTAACGAATACAAACGGTACGCTGACGGTGACACAGAAAGCATTGACCATTACTGCGAACAATGACAGTAAGGTGTATGGGGATACAAAGACACTTTCTGGTACTGCCTTTAGCAGCACAGGTCTGATCAATGGGAATACCATCACTGGTGTAACCCTGACGAGTGCAGGTACTGTTGCGACGGCAACGGTGGCAGGCAGTCCGTATGCAATCACCGCTGCTTCTGCTACAGGAACAGGATTAGATAATTACACGATCAGTTACTCGCCAGGTACTTTGTCGGTAAGTCAAAAAGCGCTGAGCATTACAGCCAGCGATGATACCAAGGTATATGGCGAAACAAAAGTGCTTTCAGGTACGGCATTTACCAGTACTGGTCTGGTGAATGGCAATACGGTAACGGGACTTACATTGGCAAGTCCAGGTACAGTTGCTACGGCAACTGTAGCAGGCAGTCCGTATGCAATCACAGCTGCTTCTGCTATAGGAACAGGTCTGGATAACTATTCGATTACTTATCAAAGTGGCGCATTATCTGTGACACAAAAAGCCTTGGTAGCCATTGCTGAGGATAAAGAGAAATTTGCAGGAACGGCCAATCCGGCTCTAACTGCGCGCTTCGAAGGTTTTGTGAACGGTCAGGACCGTAGTGTCCTGACGGCACAGCCAACACTGAACACTCCGGCGACCATCAACAGTCCGATTGGAACTTATGATATCAACATCAGCGCTGCTGCAGCGGCAAATTATAGCATCAGCTACCGTAAGGGTACCCTGACCATCAAGCCTGGTGCGCCAACAAACATTGCTTTGGCAGCAGCCACGCTGTATGAGAACAGGCCATCCGGTACGGTAGCCGGGACACTGAGCAGTACTTCTGATGATCCAAGCGCTACTTTTAGCTATACACTAGTAAGTGGTTCTGGTGACACTGACAATAGTTTGTTCAGCATCAGCGGTACAACAGTAAGTACAACGGCAAGCCTTGATTTTGAAAACAAATCGAGCTATAGCATCCGCGTGAGAAGCACGACACAGTATGCCCAAACGCTGGAAAAACAACTGACGATCACCATTAGTGATGTGAATGAAATCCCAACACTTGCAGCAATCGGTAACCAGATCATCTGTTTTACTTCAGCACAGCAGACTGTGAATCTGACAGGCATCTCAGCTGGTCCGGAAACTGCACAGACTACTACACTAACCGTGAGCAGCACTAACCCTGCACTGTTTAGCAACCTGAGCGTAAATAAGACAAACAATACCGCTGGTGTGCTCAACTATCGCGCAGCCAACGGTGCGAACGGTACAGCAACAGTAACAGTAACTGTAACAGACAACGGAGGTACAGCCAACGGTGGCGTGGATACTTATACGCGTAGCTTTACGGTGACCATCAATGCACTTCCTGTTGTAGCGATCAGCAGTGATAAGGGTGCGAACCTATCGAAAGGACAAACCGCGGTGCTTACTGCAACTGGGGGTACAAGCTATTCATGGGCTACAGCTTCAGGGATTATAGGCACTCAGACTACAGCAGCTTTGACTGTTCGTCCGTCTGAGACAACGACCTATACCGTAACGGTGACCAATGCAAGCGGTTGTGTGAGTACACAAAGCTTTACGCTGAATGTAGCAGCCGATTACGAAGTGGTAAGAGCTACCAATATTATGAGTCCGAATGGGGATGGGAAGAATGACAAGTGGGTTGTGGAGAACATAGATATGTATCCAAACAATTCAGTGAAGATCTTTGACCGTGCGGGACGCGTGCTTTACAGCAAAAAGTCGTACGATAACAGTTGGGATGCAATGCTGAACGGCAGTCCGCTCGCCGAAGGCACTTACTTCTATATCCTGGACTTTGGTAACGGAAGCAATGTGAAGAGAGGATTTATCACAATCGTAAGGGAAGATTAATCAGGTACGTAATGAAACGCAAAACAATGAAATCGAACAGAACATTATATAAAGTTTGCAAAGCAATGGCGGCAGTAGCGCTGCTTTCGGGATGGAGTGTGACTGCCAGTGCGCAACTGGATCCGCTGGCCGCACAGTATTTTAACAACCAGTACCTGGGTAACCCTGCGCTGGCAGGCTATACACAGGGGCTTAAGATCAATGCAGGTTACCGCCAGCTGTGGAACAAGATTCCCGGCGCCCCGGAACTGCAAAACCTGACGGCCGACTATGGTTTTAATAAGGTGGGCCTGGGCATGAACATCTTAAATGACAAGACGGGGCTGCAGCGGCAGACCCGTGTGGTGGGTACTTATGCTTACCACTTGCCACTGAATGAGACCAACCAGTTGCATTTTGGTGTTTCCGTAGGTTTTATGAACCAGCGACTGGACCAGAATGACCTCTATGGTGACCGTGATGATGTTCTGGTGGGTCGCTATAACGACCGGAAAACCTATGTAGACGGGGATTTTGGTGCAGCCTTCACCAGTGGGGGACTGAACATACAAGGATCACTGCCCAATATGAAAAATCTGTTTACCAACGATGAGATCAGGGTGGCGGATGTAGCTACTTTTTACACAGCTGCAAGCTATAAGTTTAGCATTACCGAAGGAGCTGAAGGCATTGGTCTGGAACCTAAAGTTGCCTTCCGGGGAGTAAAAGGTTTTGACAACATCTGGGATGCCGGAGCACAGTTTACCCTGGCCAATGAGCAGGTGATGCTGATGGGAATGTACCATAGTAGTAAGAGTGCAACATTTGGCCTGGGAATGGACTATAAACGCAGGTACCTCATCAGTGGGATGTATAGCACACAGACATCGCCGCTCAGTGGGTACAGCAATGGTAATTTCGAAATTAACGTAAGACTTTCCATAGGGAAATAGCATACTGAGATTGAAAAGGGCCTTCGGGCCCTTTTTTTTTGCCTGGGGGTACCCGTTAACTGTTTTGAATCGACTATACCATTACAAAGCCGGTTTACATGTTGCAGGGAGACGAAGATCAGTATAAAAAAATAATTCAAAGGTACAAGGATGGCCTGTGTACGGAGCTTGAATTGCAGGCTTTCTTTGGGCTATTGACCGAGGATACACTGGATGCAGAGCTGGCGGGTCAAATGGATGAGGAGATTGCCGGGCTTTTGAGCACGCAGCCTGACGAGAAGCGCGTGTTGCGCAGCAGACGTTTATGGCCTATGATCTCAGCGGCGGCGGTTATTTTGATAGCTTTGCTGACTGCGATCCTGTTTAATTACAGAGATTTATCGGGGAAACCGGATCAGGTGGCGTTTGACAAAGACATTTTACCAGGGAAAAATCAGGCTATGTTGAAGCTTGCAAATGGTAAGACCATTTATTTGAGTGGGGCCAGTCAGGGAATTGTATTCAATCCAAACGGAATAAATTATAGTGATGGTACTCCGGTTGCCGGAGAGACGAATTTACCTATGCAAGATGAGCAACTGACCGCCACTACCCCAAGAGGTGGTCAGTATCAGCTGACTTTACCGGATGGAACAAAAGTTTGGCTGAATGCTGCTTCTTCTATTACTTTTCCTGGTTCTTTTGAAGGCAGGAGAGAAAGGAATGTGGAGATCTCAGGCGAAGTTTATTTCGAGGTAGCGAAAGCAAGCATCAGAGGGCAACACATACCTTTTGCGGTAAGCAGTGCTGGCCAAAAACTGGAAGTACTGGGAACCCATTTCAATATTAATAGCTATGCAGATGAAGCTATGGTAAAGACCACTTTGCTGGAGGGGGCAGTTCGTATTGTGGACAAAAATGGTCATGAGGCCATTTTGAAGCCGGGCGAACAAGCCAGTGTAGGCGAAAGAAGCGGTATCAAGGTAGCTCCAGTAGCTATTTCCAATCAGGTTGCCTGGAAAAATGGAGATTTCCTGTTTGAGGAAGAAAGTCTGGGAGCAATCCTGAGACAGGTAGCCAGGTGGTATGATGTGGACATCAGCTACCAGGATCCGGAACTTCAGCATGAGCAGTTTGTAGCTTTCAGCACACGTTATGCCAATGTCTCTACACTGCTTAACAAACTTCAGCAGGCCGGTAAGGCCGCCTTCCGAATAGAAGGAGGAAAAATAATCGTCAGCAAAAAATAATATAAACCACAACTAAACCAAGCCAATGACCCGCAGAAAACCAACTTAAACACCACAACAGAGGGGGCCTATAAACAAAAATCAGGAACACGCCAATGTCCCTGATCCAAAAACTGTTTAAAACCTCATGTCAATTCTCAACAACATTTTAATTTTTTAACAGCTAAACAAATGTATAAAATTTTTACGCAAAAAATTTTTATGTCCCCGGGCTGCAATAGGATTTCCCTATATGGCAGACCCGAGGGTCTAAACCTGTTCGATAAGAACCAAACCAGGATATGGCTTATGAGAGCAATGCTCAGTTCATTTTTATTATTCTTTATGTTGATGCAGGTGGGTGCCAAAGGTCTTGCTCAGCGCATAACCATCAGCCAACAGGAGACCACGCTCAAAGCATTATTTGGGGCAATCAACCAACAAACTGGATATAGTGTATTCTGGTCGCCGAGACTTGTAAAAGGCAGTCAGCGTGTGAAAGCCGACTTCCACAATGCGGCACTGGAAGAGGTATTGAAGAAAAGTCTGGCCGGTCTGCCACTTGAATACAATATTGAAGACAAGACCATCATCATTAAGGAAAAGGAATCTACTTTCATTAATGGTTTAATGAGTGCTTTTTTCAATATTGATGTACGGGGTAAAGTAGTAGATGAGAAAGGCACACCGCTGGCTGGCGCTTTTGTAGAAGTGAAGGGCGGCAGGCGTGTGACCACTGATGAAGGAGGTAATTTCTTTCTGTCGGCAGTAGATGAGCAGGCTGTGATTGTAATAGCTTATGTGGGGTATACCTCCAGAGAACTGCCTGCACGCGCCAGCATGGGAAACATCGTTCTGACTGCTGCGCTGTCGGAACTGGACGAAGTAGTAGTGCAGGGATATGGAGAGACCTCCAGGAGAAAAGGGACAGGAAACATAGCAAAACTGGATGGAAAGACAATTAATAATACACCGGTTAATAATCCTTTGATTGCATTGGGTAACCGGGTAGCCGGTTTGACAATGACCCAATATAGTGGGGTGCCGGGGTCATCTGTGAGTATACAGATCAGGGGACGTACCAGAGTAGACCAAACCTATGGTGCCAGCGAATCGCCTCTGTTCATTATAGACGGTGTGCCGATGGCGAGTGGAAACGATAACCTGAACCTGTTGGGCTCTGCAATAGCGGGGAATGCATTAGGCGGACTTAGTCCATTTAGTACCTTAAGTCCTGGGGACATTGAAAGTATAGAAGTGTTAAAAGATGCGGATGCTACGGCAATATATGGTAGCCGTGGCGCAAGTGGGGTTATATTGATCACCACGAAAAAAGGTAAGGCAGGCCCAACAAGCATTACTGCAAGGGTAGGGACTGGAATTAGCAAAGCGAACATTCCCCAGATGCTGAGTACAAAAGATTACCTGCAAATGCGCAGAGAAGCATTCGCTAATGACGGTAAGACCATGACAGTTGCCAACGCACCCGATATGATGCTTTGGGATACGACCCGTACCACCAATCTGGCCAAAGAATTATTGGGCGGAACGGCATCCTTTACCAATGCTGAAGCCAGTGTTTCTGGAGGATCGGAACAGATACAATATGTGGCGAGAAGCAGTTATGCACGTGAAACCAATGTCTATCCTAAGCCAATGCCAAATGTAAGGGCTTCGTTTTATGGCAATATCACTGGAAAGGCTTTCAATAATAAGTTGACCTTTAATTTTGTGGGTAGTTTTTCGCAGAGTAACAACAAAACTACCGGGACCGATCTATCCACTAAATTAACCTTGCCACCATATTACAAACTGTACAATGAGGACGGGAGTATAGCCTGGAATGAAGGTGGGCTATTGATATCAGGTATGGAAAATCCATTGGCTTACACGCTCGAGGAATATTCAGCTAAGACCGGTAATCTTAACGGAAATATGTTGCTTACTTATAAGCTGCTGCCAGGTCTGTTGCTGAAGACGAGCCTGGGGTACAATTCAATCCGTACCGATGAACTAAGAAACAGTCCGAAATCAGCGAAGAACCCTTTAGTTGGTAACATAACCAATACCTCTCAGTTCGGTAACAGTATTTTTGAAAGTGTGATTTTTGAACCTCATGCTGAATATAAAAAGACAGTTGGTTTAAGCAGAATCACACTGCTGGCCGGGGGTTCATTGCAATCGCAGACCAGGGATGGCTACAATTTTACATTGAAAGACTATTCGAGTGATGCTTTGCTGGGAACTATGTTTGGCCTTACTCCAACCAGTTTCATTAATGCCAATAGTCTTGCTAACGAATATAAATATGCGGCTGTATTTGGCAGGGCTACTCTTGACTACAATGATACATATATCATTAATTTTTCTGGCAGAAGAGATGGATCCAGCAGATTTGGCCCGAATTATAAGTACTCTACTTTCGGTGCAGTAGGTACTGCATGGATTTTTAGTAACCTTGAGGTGCTGAAGAACAATAAGATCTTATCTTTCGGTAAATTGAGGGCCAGTTATGGTACAACTGGTAATGATCAAATTGGCGACTATCAATATCTTCCCCTGTACACATCCAGTTCTTTCTCACCAACCTATAAAGATTCATTGGCAATTAGTCCAACCTCTTTCTTTAAGCCAGACCTGCACTGGGAGATGAATAAGAAGTTAGAAGTAGCTCTGGACCTGGGTTTCTTTAAAGACAGAATTTTGATTGGTGCTGCGTGGTACAGGAACAATTCCAACGATCCGTTGGTGCAGTACCCATTGCCTAATGCAACTGGTTTCTCTACCGTTACTGCCAATCTAAATGATGTAGTTGTGCAGAACAAGGGTTTGGAACTGACCTTTTCAACACAAAATCTCGTAGGTAAAAATTTTGGATGGAACAGTTCATTTAACCTGACGTTGCCAAATAACCGCTTGTTGAAGTATCCAGGGCTTGCACAATCCAGCTATGCAACAAAGTATATTATAGGCCGTGCACTCGATCTTATATACATTGCGGAGTCCCTTGGTGTAGATCCGACTACCGGACTTTATCAAGTTAAGGACGTGAATAACAGCGGCAAATATGAGGTTTCCAATACGGGCGACCTGCAGCCCCGCTTTGATACCGAGCCTTCCTTTTATGGCGGTTTACAAAATGATTTCAGGTATCAGCGTTTTTCGTTGGGCTTTTTGCTCGGTTTTCAGAAACAATATACCCGCAATTGGATGATGGCGGTACAAAGCACTTCGCCAGTTGGGAATATGTATAATGTACCTACAAATGCATTGAAACGTTGGCAAAGAGATGGGCAGATTACCGATGTGCAAAAATATACAACAATTTCCCAGGCAACAAATGCTTTGGTGGGACAATACGCAGCATCATCCTCAGATGCTATTTATAACAATTTGTTCTATGTGAGGTTGCGCACAGTAAACCTGAACTACGCCTTGCCAGAGCGCATCACCAAATCCATTGGTATGAAGTCGGCAGGTATATATTTCCAGGGCCAGAATCTTTTTACCTTTTCGCCGTTCAGCAGTGTAGATCCTGAAACAGTATTTATCAGTCGTCTGGCACCATTACGCACTTATGTGTTTGGTCTGCAGATTAGTCTTTAACCTTTAAATGATATTTCATATGAAATCTAAATATATTTATTCGCTAATTCTGATGCTGGCCCTGGGCAGTTGTGAAAAAGCGGTGGAGGTGGACATCCCGATGGGTAAGTTCACTAATAATGCAGTTTACAATACGGATGATCTTGCTCAGGCCGGAATGCGCGGTGTATATGCCTCAATGGTTCCAATATTTTCCAGTAATCCTTACCAAGGCAGGATTGGAGGTGTAACAGGTTTGTTGTCTGACGAATTTATAAGAGCGACCTATGATGATACTTATAAGCCATTATTTGAAAATAACCTGGCGCCTAATAATAGTTCAGTGAGCGGATTTTGGAATAGCCAATACAATTATATATTACAGGCTAACATGGTTTATGAGAATTCTGAACCATCTAAAGGTTTGAGTCCAAACGTACGCAAGAGCCTGATGGGCGAAGCCAGATTTGTGCGCGCTTTTTGTTTATTTTATCTGAGCAATATATACGGAGATATTCCATTGACCCTGACTTCTGATTATACTAAAAATAGTCTGCTTCCTGTCTCATCGCAAGAAGTGGTTTATAAGCAAATTTTAGAAGACCTGATCTATGCAGAGCAGAATATAGTACTGAATAGTACCGCCGCAGGACTACGCCACAGACCTGTTAAATGGTCGGCAACAGCATTGCTGGCAAGGGTATATTTGTATCAGAAAAACTGGCAGGCAGCGGAAGAAGCTGCGAGCAGGGTAATCGCACAGAATACGATCTATAAACTGGAAAATATGGACAATGTTTTCCTGACAAGCTCTACCGAAGCAATCTGGGCTTTGAGCAATGTAGGTGCGAATTTATATACGGAGGAAGCAGGGGCATTGCAAGGTGGCGCGACTTCAAATTCCCAATATCTTTTGTCTCCGTATACACTTTCCAAATTTGTGGGTGCCGACCAAAGGAAAATAAAATGGACCAAAACAATAGGTGCGACTACAGCGCCCTATAAATTCAAAGTATATACCAATACCCAGGCAGGTGCTAAGGCAGAGTCGGTGATGATGCTGCGGTTGGCTGAGCAGTACTTGATCAGGGCCGAAGCCAGGGCGATGCAAAATAACACTTCGGGTGCAATAGCAGATTTGGATGTTTTGCGCATCCGTGCAGGTGCAGTAGCTAATAACGATGGTTTGAATGCCGACAATGCATTTAAAACCCTGGCTTTTTCTAAGCCAAACCTGAGTGGTACAGATTTGATCAAAGAGATTTACGATGAGCGATTGAGAGAGTATTTTGGAGAGTTTGGTCATCGCTGGTTTGATGCAAAGCGTGCAGGCACAGATTTAGCTACTTTTTTTGAAGGCCGTAAAGCGGACATTAGCCCAACCGATGCTTTCTTCCCTGTTCCAGAAAGAGAACTACTTTTCAATCCAAATATTCAACAAAGAGATGGCTATTAGATCATTCTTACTTACTGTACTGGCGCTGGCTGGCTGCAGTGCAAGTGCCCAGACAAAAAAGTTTACGATTAAAGGTAACCTTTCAGATTGGAAAGGTACCGATACCGTGGTGATGTGGCGCGGAGATGCCGGAGAACGTGTGGCGGATACTGTCACCGTACTAAAAGGACGCTTTGCATTTAATGGTACAGCTGAATTGCCGCAAAGCGGAGTGATCGCACGCATCAGCCGGACCGGTAAAGGCGCACGTGATACCCGGACGTTTTATTTTGATGAAGGTGTAACGGAGATAAAAGGAACCGATTCCCTGGGCAGTTCAAAACTGGCAGGCTCAGCAGTTACAGTTGATTATGAAACTTTAATCACTGCCCTAAACCCATTGATGCAACATTTTGCTGCACTGCGGATGACCGCCATGAAAACACCTAAAGCTGAACAACAGAAGCCGGAGTTTAAAGCGCTGGAAGAAGCCTATAGTAAGGTAATCGGGGATATGGTGAAAGTGAAGACAAATTTTATCAAAGGGCATCCGAACTCTATGGTATCGCTCATGACCCTTTCTGATGCACTAGGTGCACAGGTAGATTATCAAAAATACTGGCCTGTTTATCAGGCCTTATCCCCAGCGATGAAACAACACCCGGTAGGTAAAGAACTTGCTAAAAAGCTGGAGCTTGCAAAATCCACTATTACAGGTGCAAAACTTCCCGATTTCAGTTCGCTGGACACTTTGCGTAAGCCTTTGACTTTGTCGTCAGTAGTGGCGAAAGGTAAAGTGACATTGGTGGATTTCTGGGCAAGTTGGTGTGTGCCTTGTCGTAAAGAAAACCCCAATGTTGTGAAAGCTTTCCGTGCTTTTCACGATAAAGGATTCAACATCCTAAGCGTTTCCCTGGACAAAAGTGAAGCAGCCTGGAAGAAGGCCATCACTATTGACGGAATGCCATGGTACCATGTGTCGGGTTTACAATATTGGGATGAACCTGTAGCCAGACTGTATGGTATTAATGGCGTGCCCGACAGCTTTTTATTGGATGCTGAAGGTCGTGTAGTAGCGCGTGGCCTTCGGGGCGAAGCTTTATATAAGAAAATAGAATCAATGCTCTGATAGCGGGTACATATGTGCCCGCTTTCTTCTCTCCTTTTTTCCTAAATAATCCCTAAATTAGCTAGGGATTATTTATGGAGAAGGACGTTGAAAATACTGCGTTTACCGCACTATACCGTAAGCACCGTGAGGTCGTTTACCGGTTTATTCTCCGGTATTTGAAATCTCCCGCTTTAGCAGAGGACTTATGCCAAAACGTTTTTTTAAAATTGTGGGAGCAACGTGAAAAACAAAACAGCATTGAGGAGCCCCTTGCCTATGCTTTGACGATAGCGAAGCGGCAAGCTCTTGACTTCCTGAAGCGTGCCGCAATAGATCAGCATGCTATGGGAATTATCTTACAGGATTATAGCATTAAATCACAACAGTTTGCTGATGATCAGCATCGTGATGGGGAGTATCAGCGGTTTCTTGCTCAGGTGCTGCAACGCTTGCCTCTCCAAAGCCAGGAGGTATTTAGACTGTGCCGGCAAGAATACAACTCTTACGAAGAGGCTGCTGCCATACTTGGGATTTCCAGAAATGCGATAAAAAAACACATGGTTCGCTCAATGAAAGTACTGAAAGAGGCTGCAAAAGATGAACTTGGTTTACCTTTGGGTATTTTGTTGTATTTACTTTTTCGATAGATTAAACCCGCTTAACGATCTGGCCTAATTTGTGCTGTGATAAAATCATGCGATCTCTATATCTCTTAATCATCCTGTTCTGCTTTAGTTCTTGTCGGGACACTAAAAATAACAACGCCCAAACTGGAGCAAATGCGACGTTAACTGAGGTGGTGGCGGATTCAAATTCAGTAGAAGCCCACGTTGAACCGAGTGGAACTACTTCCTGGATAGCAGACTTTAAAAAATTAAGGACTGCGGTGCTTAACAATGACATTGAAACAACAGCATCATATTTTCAGTTTCCGATTAATACAGACAGTACCAGTATCTGGACAGCAATGGATATTACCGGTACAGAGTTGGAAGCATGGAAAAGACAGACTCAGGATTCTCTGTATCTAAGTAAAGATGACTTCGAGCACTTTTATTCCAGGATTTTTTCAAAGGAGCTGAAAATGGGAATTGCGAAAATCAAATCAGAAGAACTGTTTTCTACAGGCTCCTCTTCGTCAGCAGAGTTTAGCAAAGTATCGAAGCCCTTTCAGTTTTACGCCAATTATGATAAAGAATCCAGTTCCCTGAGCCTGAATATTGCTTTCTTTGGCGGAAAGGATGAAGAAGGGAATTATGTAAGTGAGGGAGAATATAACATAATCTATGTTTTTAAAGTTATGGGGGATAAGCTTCGGTTTGACAGAATGGTAATAGCCGGTTAGTTCGTATTATACCTGAAAATGGGTATTGCTGCTATTTATTTTATCGGTACTTTTGTGATAAGCGCTTATTTTAAAACAGTTATACCCTATAAATGATCATTCCCTATGAAAAAATGTCTAATTGTTCTTTTTCTGCTGGTCTTTTCCGGCACTTTGCTTTATGCTCAGGAGGTTCCTGCGGATTCTACTAAGAAATCAGATAAAAAATTAGTTTATTCTCCTGAAAACGCGAGTATTCAACTGCTGGCAGGAAGCCAGGGCTTTGGTTTGTCTGCGCGGTACCAGTTTGTGCCGATGCTCGCCCTGAGGCTTGGCGGTGCGATAGGCTCCGTGAAGATCAACGAAGGAATTAGGTTCGATAACCTGACAACAGATAACACACTGAAAGCGGAAGCCGCCAACATGCATTTATGGGCCGAATTCTGTCCAGTCAGCTGGTTGAGAATCAATGCAGGAGCGGGTTATTTTTTTAAGGCCCGTGCAACTGCGGTAACTACCCCAAATGAACCCGTAACGCAGGATGGTATTACACTGGAACCTGAAGAACTTGGAGTACTGACTACTAAAGTCAGTTATAAGGAGTTTGCACCTTACATTGGTCTGGGTTTTGGGAATGGACTTCCTAAACACAGATTTAATGTTAACCTGGATCTTGGTACTTATTATCTGTCTAGTCCGCATGTGACCATGACGGGTACAGAATATCTGGAAGACAACTCGCACAATGGAGCTGTCCTGGAACGTAATATGTCGGACTACCGCTTTCTTCCGGTGATACAACTCAATTTAAGCTTCAAATTATCGAAATCTTAATCCCTATGAAAACGAAGAATATTTTTTTAATTGCAGTAGCGCTGATGACGCTTGGTATAGTGATCTATGCCTGTAAAAATCCCGGTGAAGGTGTGACCATTCATGTCAATACCAACGTATTGAAATCACCCCGGGCAGTTCAGTTTGTAAACGCTGTGAAGAATGCGGCAAACCAGCCCGGAGATTTTCCGGTGACCATTGGGGGCAAAGATGCCGATAAGGTGGTTACTGTGCATAATAAAACAGATTTTAAAGCAGTAGAAGGCCGCGTATTTCTGGCATTGAAGAAGGGCGTAGTTGCTACGGAATCAAACCCGGTAGTATTTACCGTTGCCGCTGAAATACCAGGTTTTACACCTGCTACGCAGACATTTAAGATCACTAACGATCAGCCGGCCGCGGTAGTGGTGCGGGTAATAGAATATGCAAATCCTGTACCCGGAACCAAGGCTAAAGTTCAGGAAGACAACCTGACGGCTGGGGTAAATACCAATCCGATCACTATAGAAACCCCGGCAACACCAGGAATGGAGGAACAAGCTACCATCGTAATCCCTGCCGGCACACAGTTTTTGGATGCAGCAGGAACTGTGATCAACGCAGCGAAATTAGAAAGCAGGGTGGTACAGTTTGGTACAGAGTCGCCGGAAGCTTTAGCAGCCTTTCCGGGAGGTTTTAACGTAGCGAGTATCATTGGTCAGGACGGTCAGGTAATTCCTGAAGGCGTAGCTTTCGTGACGGCCGGTTTCATTGCTATGGATCTCTATGCAGGCGGCACGGAGGTGAAGCGTTTTTCTAAGCCATTGTCTGTAACCATGGATGTGAGCGAAAGTTTGACGAATCCCGAATCCGGTACGGCGGTGAAGGCAGGGGACGTGGTGCCAGTATGGAGTCTGGATGACAAGACCGGGCAATGGAAATTTGAATCGAATGCTACGATAGTGTCTGATGGACAGGGAAACCTGAGTGCAAGCTTTTCGGCAAGCCATTTGTCTTACTGGAATTTTGACTGGGCTTCCAGATTTTGTGGCAATTATCTGAACATCACTTTCAACATGCCTGGTTATGATATCGGAAATTATAAAGTAGAGATTACTGCACCAAACGGATATACTTACCCGGTAAACCTGACGCTTTCAGATAAGAAAGTAGTATCGGAGCGCGTACCTGTAGGAACACTGAAGGTAATTGTAAAGGATTTGAATGAGAATATCATTGCCGAGACGGCTAATTTTGATGCGTGCCAGGGAAATGTTGAAGTTAATTTTCCGGCCAGGACAGATCTTGATCTGGTGAATGTATCCATGACGCTGCAAGGTACCTGTCCGAATAAGCCATTGAATGAAAATATAAGTGCGTTTGCCGTATTGTATGAGAAGGGAAAGACGAGGGCACAGGGCGTAACGGTTTACCTGGTGAACGGAAAACTTGATCTTCAGGTAAAAAACAATACAGAATATGTAGTGGATGCCTTGTATGGTGACAAATGGAAGTCGGCCAATATCCGGTTTAGTAAATCTAATTTTACTTTTCCAGGTACGATAAGTGGTACTGCGGTGTATAACCAGGCCAATAATACGGTTACGGTATTGGCGCAGTTCAGCTTGCCGGACTGTTAACGCGCCTATCCTTTGTGCCGGTAGAAGTGGCTTGCGCATTTCGCACACCAGTACCTGGCATAGGAAGGAAACAGCAGCTTAAAAAGGAATTTGCGGCGGACGCGGTAGACCTCGGTGCAATTGCATTTGCGGCAATGCGTTGGGAAGAGTATTTTTTTTGGCGACGTAGAATTCATAAAGGCGCAAACATAAATTAAAGCCAGTAATTGTCGTTTTCGGATTTGTCTTGAATTGTGAAAACAAAACAAATTTGGAGGATGCAGTTCCCGGTGGTTCAGTTGCAGGTCAAAAGGTCGTGGATTTTTTATAAGTTTGTGGGTATATAAGTATTTTAATGAAAGTTACTGAAACCAAGCTGAAAGGCTGTTTTATCATTGAGCCTGCAGTTTTTAAAGATGCGCGGGGTTATTTCTTCGAGAGTTTTAACCAGGCTAAATTTGAATCTTTAACGGGTGCTTCCGGTCATTTCGTACAGGATAACCAGAGTGCTTCTACTTACGGTGTGATCCGCGGTTTGCATTTACAAAAAGGGGAGCATGCCCAGGCTAAACTGGTGCGTGTGATTGAAGGTTCAGTGCTTGATGTTGCAGTAGATGTGCGCGAAGGTTCGGAAACTTATGGTCAATGGGTTTCGGTAGAACTGACTGCAGAAAACAACCTGCAATTGTACATTCCACGTGGTTTTGCACATGGCTTTTCGGTATTGAGCGAAACTGCTGTGTTTGCTTATAAGTGCGATAATAATTACAATAAAGAATCTGAGGGTGGTATCAGGTACAATGATCCTACTTTAGGGATTGATTGGGGCATTCCTGAAGGTGATGAGAACATCTCGGAGAAGGATGCGGTATTGGCGTTTTTTGAGGGTTAGGTTGTTTCATACTTTGCAGTGAGGGGGGGAGATTGCTTCGTGCCTTGCAATGACGAGAAGGCCGCAATGACGAGAGGGTCGGAATGACGAGAAGGTAGCAATGACGAGAAGGTCGGAATGACGAGAAGGCCGCAATGACGAGAGGGTCGGAATGACGAGAAGGTCGCAATGACGAGAGGGTCGGAATGACGAGAAGGTCGGAATGACGAGAAGGTCGGAATGACGAAGCTGTAAAACATAGTGCAGTATAGAACCTATAAAACATAGTGCAGTACAGAAGCTGTAACACATAGATTCAGTATATAAACAAATGATGAAAACATTAGTACTTGGTGCAGGTGGACAATTGGGGCAATGCCTTAAGGCTGTTGCCGCCAAAAGAGATATTGACTTCCTGGTATTTCCTGATGAGCAATCGGGAAATATATTGGATGTAGAAAAGCTTAAGGCGCTGTTTGCTGCAGAGCAGCCTGCTTATGTGATCAACTGTGCGGCTTATACGGCAGTGGATAAAGCGGAAGATGAAGTAGACATCTGCCGGATGGTAAACAAACAAGGTGCGCTGAATGTTGCCTTGCTCTGTAGAGAGTTTGGCGCGAAGCTGGTCCATGTGTCTACAGATTTCGTATTTCAGGGTGATATTGTGGAACTTTTAAAAGAAGATGACCTGGCTGAGCCGATCAGCATATACGGTCTGACCAAGCTGGAAGGTGAAATAGATATTGTCGATACTTTGCCGGAACATTATATACTTCGTACAAGCTGGTTGTATTCTGAGTATGCGAATAATTTTGTAAAGACGATGTTAAAGCTGGGAGCTGAGCGTGATTCCTTGAATATCATTGCCGATCAGATTGGTTCACCAACTTATGCGATTGATTTGGCGGGTGCTATATTGGATATCATAGTTTCCGGTAAGGAAGCTTATGGTGTATACCATTATAGTAACGAAGGATCAGTATCCTGGTTTGATTTTGCGAAAGCAATTTTCGATATCAGCGGAACTGCAGTGAAAGTGGGTCCGATTCCTACTTCTGCTTATCCGACAAAAGCCATGAGGCCTAAGTTTTCGGTAATGGACAAAAGTAAGATCAAAGCTACTTTTGGTATCGAAGTGCCTTATTGGAGAGACAGTTTAGTAAAGTGTATCAAAGAGTTAGTTGCGGCTGGGTGATATACTGCCATCATCTTCAAGGATGAATGCTTTTTTGCTGTCGAGGTAAAGCCATACCCATAATGCTACAAACAGGGCTGATATTGAAAGGATGATTTCCATGGTGCTCGGAATTTTATGTTTGGTTATTGCTGTCTGAACGTTAAATTACTATTAATATTTATAAGGTCAAACAAAATGATATTCCATTTAGGAATATTCAATCTTATTTAGTTGTATCAATAGCAGCTGTGTGGCATTAATAGACAGCTACGCCTACCCTGGAATCTGCACAGCCATAATATAGAAACCATTTTTGTTTAAAGTATACGAGTCCTTCGACAAATACGGTTCCTGCCGGATACTGTCCACTTTTTTCGAAGTCTTCTGTAGGAACAAAAAATGGTTTGTCCAGCCGCCCTATGACTATTTCCGGATTTTCCCTATCAAACAGCACTTGCCCGGCGGCGTAGGTATTGGCTGTATAGTTTTTGTCCCGGTTTTCACCCGAAGCATTCTTGCCATTGTAGAGCACAAGAATTCCGTTGTCTGTCATCAGCGCTGGAGGCCCAGCCTCAGTAAGGTCGCTGTCGAAGTGATTTTTCCTGGGTTTGATGAGTTCCCTGATCTTGCCGTCTTCATTTAATGTCGGTGACCAATTGATCAAATCCTCTGAGGTGGCCAGGTTAAGGAATCTCTCTCCCCAGTACATCAGGTATTTTCCGTTTACTTTAGCGATCACCTGTTTTCCGTTGACCAGTTTTGTAACAATAGATCCTGATTTGGTAAACATATTGTAGAACTTACCACCATGTGCTTTTGCAAATGCAGGTCCGTGCTTGTCCCATTTCTTTAGGTCTTTTGAAGTAGCCACACCAAGTCTTGCCACCTTTTTATCCCATTGTGTATAGAGCATTACATAGAGGCCATCTTCGGTGAGGGCAATCCTTGGATCTTCACATCCACCAGGTACCTCGTGGATTTCCTGATTATCTTTTCCGGGAAAGAATACAGGCTTGCCCTGTCTTTTGAAATTCAGTCCATTTGCACTTTCTGCGTACCCCAGCCTGGATGTTCGCTGACCGATCTTTACGCCGGATTTATCTTCTGCGCGGTATAGTAATACGATCTTATTTCCTTTTACTGTCGCTGCAGGATTAAAGGTATCATTGGATTCCCAATAGACCAATTTGCCCGACATGGGGTCCTGAAATTTGCTGTCCGCTTTTGGTGAGATGATTGGGTTGACATTGGCTGGCCTGGAAAACGGACCGAGTGCCCATAAAGGCAGTTTGTCTGTTTCCTGGGCATGAATCTGTAATGCCGAAAGGGGCATTAACAATAGGAGGCTGAGGGTATGAAATAGGAACTTTTTCATGAATGATACAACTGTCTGGTGATTAAATACGGAATATACAAGATTTATTTCAATCGAAGTAGTGGCATGGTGTTTGTTTTGGGAATTGCCATCTATAAATTTAAATTCATCACTATGAACAAAATCACAAAATTACTTTCAATGGCTTTAATTTTGAGCCTTACAGTTTTATTTTCCTGCAAAAAGGACAATGACGATTCACCATCAGGATCCCATAAGGTAGTATTTAAAGCAATTGGTTCTACCGGGGTAGGAATTTCGACAGCAGTATACACTGACGGTTCAGGAAAAAACGAAAGTTTCACCAGTTTAACTGGATCAACATGGACCAGCGCTGAGTACACAATCCCTGCTTCTGCCATGGTGGTCAGTTTTGGAGCAAATGGAGCAGGGCCGGATGCGTCCTCTACACTAGTTACTGAAATTTGGGTAGATGGAGTAAAAAAGGCTGAAGGAAAATCTACAGGAACTATATTGAGTTCTTCTGCTACCTATTCTTTCAAATAGATATTGATTGTATAATGCTATAAAAGCCACCTTCCGAGGTGGCTTTTATCATAAAGAAGATTTCACGTAAACTTTCGCTCCGCAAGAAAAGCATTTGAATCTCTTGACATTAAGTTTTAGGATGTGCTTTACGATAAAACCTCGGGGTACTCTGGTATCCAGATTACCAGCATGACATTTCGGACATTTGATTGTTGGTACGGCCTCCTTAAGCCATTTGTGTTCTATATTCTCCACAATTAGTAATTTAAAAAATGAAATCCCCAATATTTTTCCCTAGGCAGATAAATAATATGGCTCGTTTTTACTAATACGTTGGTATTTGTAAAGGTATGAAGTTAGAGTTAAAGGTCAAAAACAATTTTATGTTATTTTTCTTTTAAATCATTAATAAATTATCGGCCTTTGTTCCGTTTTTAATAATTATTTTAACTTAATGTTGAGAAAAAATGCTTAAATTCGTGGAAGCTAAATATCAATTTGAACGGAATATTGGATTTTAAAATATTTTAGTACGTTCTATGCAAACGAGATACCTCTACCTTCTGCGCTATATTCTGCCGGTTACTGATGTGATCATGTTAAACGCGATCTATTTTCTAGCCTATCACGCCACTCTCTATTTCGGTAAATATGTTCCTTATGATCTCATACAACATTATGTGGTGGTATGCAACCTGATTTGGATGTTCAATGCACTGCTTTTTGGATTGTATACAGAGTATGGTTCCCGTAAACTGGAGCGTATCTATCGCGGGACATTCAGGAGTGTATTGAGTCATTTCTTTCTTTTTTCGATCTATCTGCTTTTTGAGAAGGATGTAGAATTTTCCAGAACCTTTTTGGTTGTGTTTTATGTTCTTTTGGCTTTGTTTTTTGTTTTGAACAGGTTTATTGGTACTGCATTGCAGTATACTTTAGTAAACAGGTTTAATGCTACAAAAAAGGTAGCAGTGATGGGGCTGAACGATACCGGGTATCGTTTGGCAGAATACCTGAAGAAGCAGTATAATGTTAGTTTTTATGGTTTTATTGGAAGTAATGATAATGGATTCAATTATAATACAGGTCTGTTGTCGGATGTAGCAGTAGAAGATATGAGGCTTGCTGCGGCGAATGGGGTGAAAGACCTTTATGTTTCGGTACCTCCGGAGCGGATGTCCAAGATCCATACATTGGTAGCTGAAGCAGATAAACAGTGTCTGCGGTTGAAGTTTATCCCGGATATTGCAGGCTCATTGTCTACCCCTTATACCATCAGTTACATGGGAGGCGAATTTCCTGTGATCACTTTACGCTACGAGCCTCTCGAGAAGATGGGTAACCGTTTTAAAAAGCGGTTGTTTGACATTGTATTTAGTGGAATGGTCATCTTGTTTATCTTAAGCTGGTTATATCCGATCATTGCTTTGCTGATCAAATGGCAAAGTCCGGGGCCTGTGTTGTTCAAGCAATTGCGGAGCGGAAGAAATGACGAACCTTTCTGGTGCCTGAAATTCAGGAGCATGAAGGTGAATAAGGACAGTGATAAAAAACAGGCGACTAAGGATGATGACCGGATTACACCAATCGGTAAATTCTTAAGGAAATCGAGTCTGGACGAGTTGCCGCAATTTTTTAATGTATTTTTTGGTAGCATGAGTGTGGTAGGTCCGAGGCCACACATGTTAAGCCATACTGAGGAGTATAAAGCTATTATCAGCCAGTTTATGGTGCGTCATTTTATGAAGCCCGGCATTACCTGGCTGGGCCCAGGTAAACGGTTTTAGAGGTGAAACAAAGGAAGACGGTGCTATGGAAAAGCGGGTGAGGCATGACATCTGGTACCTGGAAAACTGGACCGGTATGCTGGACGTGAAGATTATTTTCATGACCGTAATCAATATGTTTACGGGTGAGGACAATGCATATTGATTAAGATCTCTTAATAGTCGCCTTTTGGCTGTGTCTTTTCGCAGTTTTGAACGATTTTAGTGTTAAGTTATTGTGTATTAACGAAGAATTTTTGAAATACCCGTTATCGGGTATTTTTTTTTGGCTTTTTTTTATCACTTTTGTGCCGGATTATAAGCTATAATCTAAACCAGATAAAATAAACTTATTAGTATGTCGTTGGATTATCTTTGGAATGTCACGAAGGAGATTGCCCGCCAGGAAGGAAAGGTTGCTGTAAGGAATAACATCACCACCTCGATGACGGAAAAATACGGTACGTACTACAGGATTATGAGTATACTGGCAGATCTGTCGCTAGTTAACCTTGCTGCATATATCGCTTATGTTTTTACTCAATCGCCTTTAGGTCACCACAACTTTCATCACAT
The DNA here is from genome assembly GCA_963795585.1 of uncultured Sphingobacteriaceae bacterium. Lineage (GTDB taxonomy): Bacteria > Bacteroidota > Bacteroidia > Sphingobacteriales > Sphingobacteriaceae > Pedobacter. Next base: position 414,674 of record CAWCIO010000015.1, read on the forward strand.
CAATGCCATCCACGTTCTTCTGGTTAATTTTATATGGATATACGCTGCCCAGATTTCTCATATTTATCAGGATATTTTTGCGAAGGATGCCATTCCGACAATCAAGCAATCTTTCATTGCATTTGCACTTTTTTCGGTATCTGTAAGCCTCTTGATCTATCTTGTTCCTGAATTTACCGTGTCTACTCAACTGTTGATATATACGCTTTCGCTTTTTGCGCCCATGTTGTTTGCCGGTAAAATTGCCTTTCTGCTTTTAAGAAGGTCGCACCGGGCGAGCCTGATCGAATATACCAGAGTGGTTATTGTTGGTGCCGGACCTATAGGGACGGAATTGGCCAGTATCATGGAGAGTAAATCTTCGATGGGCTATAGGGTAGTTGGGTTCTTTGATGACAAACCTAATTTAAGAGCCGGAGAAGTAAACGTTCTGGGTTCGGTAGCCGATTGCATTGACTATGTTAAAAACAATAACATTAAAGAGGTTTTTTGCGCGTTGCCCGACAGAGCTTTAAATAAGATCAATAAGCTGATGCGGGAGGCTGACCGGGAGATGATCCGGTTTAGGCTGGTTCCTGATGTAAAGGATTACTTTAAGAAAAATGTGAATGTTAAGATGTTGGGGCATTTTCCGGTCATTAGCCCACGTACAGAACCTTTAGAAAGTGTTTCCAATAAAGTTTTCAAGCGCATTTTTGACATTGTTTTTTCATTGTTTGCGATTGTTTTCATCATGAGCTGGTTGTTTCCTATCCTGGGGATCTGGATTAAACTGGAATCCAGGGGTCCGGTGTTCTTCAGGCAGCAACGCTCGGGTAAAGATAATGCGCCTTTCTGGTGTCTTAAGTTCAGGAGTATGGCAGTGAACGCAGATTCCGATTCCGTACAGGCGACTAAAAATGATAAACGGGTTACGAGGCTGGGTGCATTTATGCGTAGGACAAGTATAGATGAACTGCCACAATTTTTTAATGTGCTGATGGGAGATATGTCGGTAGTAGGTCCGAGGCCTCATATGTTACAGCATACGAATGACTATTCAGAACTGATAGATCAATTTATGGTCAGGCACTTTGTTTTACCAGGAATAACTGGCTGGGCGCAGGTAAGTGGTTTTCGTGGGGAGACAAATGAAGATGGAGCGATGGAGAAGCGGGTGGAGGCCGACATTTGGTATCTGGAGAATTGGTCGATGCTATTGGATTTGAAGATTACTTTCTTAACTTTGTGGCAAGTTTTGTTCGGGCATAAGAATGCTTATTAACTAATTGGAATTTTAAAACTAATTAGTGAATATTTGAAAATTTGTGCTCCGTAATATGATGATAATGATTACATTAGCGCAATAATTTGCTAGTGTATTTGATACAATAAGTCTGATCGATTTTTATATTAATACATTAAATAATAATACAATAAGAATATATACACTCTATTTAAATTAACTATGAAAAAAAAACTTACTATTCTATGCGTAAGTATGCTGATGCTGGTTTTTACGCAAGTCAATGCCCAGGAAGTATCTACTACTTCTACAAAGGTTCCAGTTGATAGTGCAAGCCGGAGCAAAGTAATCCTTAGCGCACATGTTTCTACTCAGGGAGTAGGACTTGACATTAAATACGCCCCGACTCCAGTTTTCGGTATCCGTGTTGGCGCCAGTGTTTTGCCAATCAGTGGACAATCCGTTTATAGTATCCGTCAGGAACCTACAGATGTAGATTTCGACGTTGATTTTGCAAATGCACATTTATTGTTTGACTGGCATCCATTTTTGAAGGAAAAAGGACTTTCTCCGAAGGTAGTTGTTACTGCCGGAGCTGCTTATTTCTGGAAAGGTGAAGGAAATGTGGTTGTTTCGTACAGAGGAACTTACAAATATGGTGATATCCTGATTCCTAGTGATGACCTTGGTCAGTTGACGGGTAATGTAAAATGGAACAAAGTAGCACCTTATCTTGGTTTTGGATTTGAAAACGTATTCCCACGTAACAAATTTAATCTGGGTTTTGCTGTTGGTACCTACTATATGGGATCTCCTGATGCGACGCTTGTAGGAACCAAGTTCCTTAGTGCAAATACAAGCAATCAGGCACAATTGCAAAAAAATATGTCATACTACCGTTTCTTACCTGTACTTCAGGTGAACTTTAATTTTGGACTTTAACATTTAATAACACTTATCAATATGAAGAAATTATTCTCATTATTCAGTTTCATGCTTTTTGCCACAGTCCTGCTTAACAGCTGCAGGAACCCGGCGTATGAAATGAATGTTTTGTTTGACGCTGATGTCATCAAATACAAAGCTACGCTGATTCTTAAAGATGCAAACGGACAAGCATTGCCTAACAACATCACAGTAACTGCAGCTGGTCCTGCTGCTGAAAGCGTTTATGATTTTTCTGGTACTAAGAAAATCTACGCTCCTGCTGGAGTAATTACTGTTGGACTAACTCCAAAAGGCATTCCTGTTGGCTCTACTCCGGTAATTTTCAATTTATTGATCACTGCTCCGGGTTATGAAGACAAGAACATTGAAGTGAGTATTGCTGAAAATCAATTCAGCCAGGTAATTGATGTTACGATGTTGAAAACAGTGACTACTACTTCAGCAAGTGTTGTACAAACTGTAACTCAAACACTATCTTCAACTGGCGCAACTACTACCGCTTTTACACTAGCTACTCCTGATGGTGGAACTGTTGAACAGTCTACTTCTATTACAGTTCCTGCCGGAACGCAATTTAAAGATGCAAACGGTACTGTACTAACTGGTTCCAGTGTAACTGCAAGAGCGATTAACTTCGATCCATCTGATCCACTTTCTGTTAGTTTGTTCCCTGCTGGTTCATTGAATTCAACTAATGTTGTTGGCCCGGATGGTACAGTAGGTGAGTCATTCTTCCTGCCTGCTGGTTTCACAGATATTCAAATGTTTGTAGGCGGTGTTGAAGTTAAAAACTTCACTAACCCAATCAATATTTCAATAGGATTGGATCCGGATTTCAGACCACAAGCTACAGGCCTTCCTTTGGCTGTTGGAGATAAATTAGGTATTTATGCTTACCGTACCGAGTCGGGACAATTCACCTATGAAGGTGAAGGAGTTGTGGCATTGGTCAATGGTAAATTAACAATTAGCTTCAGTACAAATCACTTAACTGTATTTATTGTTGGTGATGTAATTGAGAAACCTGCTGGTTGTACTGATCCTGTAATCACTTATGTTGCACCTTGGTTAGGTGTAGGTTCACAACCATTGACAGTAGCTGTGTACGATAATGCCGGCGGACTATTGGCATCATCTACCGTAGAGGTTAAAGATGGTTTAGTAGATACCTGGTCAGGTCTTCCTTCTGGAATTGCATTGAAATATAAAATTTCAACTCAAGGAACTACACCTGTAGTATTAGCAGAAGGTACGATTGCTAACTCTTGTTCTGCAGGCAATTTCAGCATCACACTTGGTCAGCCAGGAGGTCCTGCGATTGATAACGTTACTTTGTTATTGAACGTAAACTGCCCGGGCAAAGGCACGATCATCGTTCCTAACTTTGACTTGTTCTACAGGCCGGCTGGATCTACAGGTGGATATACTTTCTTAGCAACTGCTGTTAAAGGATCAGTTAAAACTGCAGTATTGAAAATTGGTTCTTCATATGATTTCCGTGCAACATGGAATAATCAAATTAAAGAGGTTAAAAACCGTCCAATTACTTCATTGGATATGTCAACTGTTGTTGGTGAAAATGATTTCCTTGGAACCAAAAGTCCACAAGCAAATAAAGCATTGTTGATTGAAGCTTGTAAAAACTTTTAATCTTCATTATCATATCATAAAAAAGGCGTGTCCATTTGGACACGCCTTTTTTATTAACCGATATTTTTAAATCAATATATACCTGCCGGGATTCATTATGGGCGTTCTAGGTAAAAGGTATTTAAGAAGGTTCATAGCGCATAACGAAATTCCGATAAAGTTTTCCAAAGCTGAAGACGTATTGGATTACGATGAGTATAATAATTGCAAACCAGCTGTAGGTTAGAAGATTGCTTTTTAAACAAGCATAGCCAATAAAAAGACTCAACCTTGAAAATTCAAGGTAATAAATCCATTTACGCTGTTCGAGCAGCGCCCCGCAATTGATTAGGGTGAGTAGTGAAAAGAGGATTACAAACAGCTTGTCTTCAAGTAGTAGAAACGAATAACAAGCTGTAATGAACATCAATGCGAGTACGCAGGCTAAAAGCTGGATGTTTAAATAAGCCCGGAATTTAAAGCGATAATTTTTTATGGGTTGTTGCTGTAAATATTTCTTTTCTAGTTCCGGTCTTATGTGTTGATCAAGCTTTGCCGGGCTCCCAAAAATTATCTTAAGGCGGTTTAGTAGACCATTCTCGCGGCGGCATGCTTCAAATAACTCTAAGAAATAATGAAAATGTTGCCAAAGAAAGGAATAGCTTTTTACCGGATGCGTCAGACCATATTTGGGCGCTTCTTCTTCCTTCTGAAATGTTCCAAAAAGTTTATCCCAAAATACAAATACATCACCATAATTCTTATCGAGGTAGTGTTCGTCGCTCGCATGATGCACGCCATGAAGTGAGGGTGTGATGAATACGTATTCCAGCCATTTTAATTTTTTCCCTAACTGTGTATGAGTAAAAAAAGAATAGGCTCCGTGTACTACCAGGATCGTGATTACCATGTTAGGGTGGAAGCCGGCAAAAGGTAGGATACACCAGAACAGGTTACGTACAAGTGCCTGAAACACCGTGATCCTTGCTGCCACGGTCAGGTTAAATTCTTCACTCTGATGGTGTACAATATGTGCAGCCCAGAGGAGGTTAACCTCATGTCCTAATCTGTGATACCAGTACCAGACCAGGTCTGTTGCGAGAATAAGTAAGACCCAGACCCAGCAGACATTCGGGATGTTGAACAAGGCGTAGTTTGTGTAGATCCAGTAGAACAGGTTATAGAAACTTGCAGAGATCAACAAGTTCAGCAGACGCTCGGCAATACCGATACTAAGGTTGGATATCGAACTCTCGTATTTGAATACCTGCTTTCTTTTGTGCTTCGCCGTAAGCCGGTATTCCAGCCAGAGGAATAAAAAGAAAGCAGGAATTGCAAAAGCGAGGTAATTGATGTTTAGCATATTGCAGTCATTTCTCTAAGTGCGGCCCTAACATATAGACTCGAAAGCCGTTCCACTGCCCGGTCAACCTCTTGCTCTGTAGTGTATCTGCTGAATGAAAAGCGAATGTTGGTCTGGCCGGTTTCCAGGCCAAGGGCAGTTAGCACATGTGAACTTGACTTACTGGAACAGGCACTTCCCCCTGAAGCGTAAATATCGTGCTGATCCAGAAATGTCAGGGCAGATTGCCCGTTTTCCGGATTTGGCAGAGCAACGCTAAGTACGGTTGCCAGACTTAATTTTCTACTGGCAGAATTGCCATTGAACCTGATGCCAGGTATTTTGCTGAGCAGATTATTGATCATTTTTTCTTTTATGTTAGATATGTGTTGCTGATGTTGAGCGAGATCTGAGTATGCCAGGCTCAGGGCTTTTGCGAGACCTACAATCCCGCTAACATTTTCGGTGCCACTCCGTAATCCCTTTTCCTGAGCCCCGCCATTTATGAAAGGAAGCAATGTTTCAGGATTACGCGCATATAAGAAGCCTACACCCTTAGGGCCATGAAATTTATGTGCAGAGCCGACGAGAAAGTCGGCCTTTAATCTTTTAGTATCATATTGGTACTGGCAGATAGACTGTACCGTATCAGTGTGGAAAATTGCGCCGAAGCTTTGACAGAGTTCTGCAATCTGATGGATGTCATTCAGATTGCCGATCTCATTATTTCCATGCATTAAGGAAACAAATGCCTTTTCATTTGCGGCAAGTAGTTGTTCGAGGTGAGATATAGAAAGATTGCCACTTTCGTCATGTTTCACATAAACAATTCTAATCACTCCTTTGGCTTGTAGTTGTTTAAGGGTATTAAGTACCGCGTGGTGTTCAAAATGCGAGGTAATGGCAAGCCTGATCCCGTTTGCAAGGATCGCTGAAACAATTGCTGTGTTATCTGCTTCAGTTCCTCCGGAAGTGAATATAATGGATGAGGGATCGGCATTCAGCAAATCGGCAATAGTTTTTCTTGAATTCTCGATTGCGGATCTCGCTGCCCTGCCAGCATGATGGGCGGAGGAAGGATTGCCATAACTTTCAAATAAATAGGGCTCCATAGCCTGGAATACTGATCTGCTGAGTGGGGTAGTAGCTGCGTTGTCTAAGTAAATTTTCATCTTTTTAAAGGTTTAATTTTTAGGTTTACACATCCAGGGCTTCCGGTAGGAATGAATCTTATCTTGCCGCAACTACATGCGGAAGGATTTAGCACCTTATTGAAAACAGGTTGCTAAGACGTCACAGGGCCTTTCCCTCGGTCTTTCTGGATAAGTAAAATGTTAATGAACTAATTTAATCAGGGCTGCCTGCAATGAAGCAGCCCTTAATAACCAAATATAATTTAAACGAGTATTGTGGCGCTGCTTCACAGCATGACCTTAAACCAGATTGCAATGAGTAAAACAATCTGTGTGCGCCAGGCCATCCGGCCTGACTAATTTTAAACAAAACATGGAAAGCTGAATAGCTTACTGCATATTATAATGCAAATATAATAAAGTCTATCAATTTAGTAGATTTTATTTGTATTTAATTTCTTAAAGCGCTATGTTTATAAAAAAATGTGGCGTTAAGCCCTGTTAAACCCAGAAAATTAAAACTAAAAACTATGAGCAAATTTGCAAAACTAAAAGAAGTAGTGGCCTCGGTAGAGACCGATGTAGAGAAATTTTACAATGGTGGTAATAGCGCTGCGGGTACCCGCGTGCGTAAAGCCTTACAGGAAATAAAAGGACTTGCCCAGGAAATCAGAACCGAAATTACTGAGAAAAAGAATTCAGCTAAATAAGCAGAGAAGAGGAGCTCCATGAAGCTCCTCTCCTAATTCTTATTCATCTCCAGGTTCTTTGTTAAAAACTTTATGCGAGATGAACATTACAGCAAAATAAAGCGTAAAATAGCAGTATATTTTAATTGCTTAACTTATGTTTATAAGCTTATGAGAGTTTTACTATTTTTATTGATGACCGTTAGTATCACCCTTAATGCACAATCTGTACCGGACAAGGCAGCTGCCGAAAAGCTTGCGGACGAAGAAATAGCCAGACAATTGGGTCTACATAAAGCTGAAGCGGAGGCAGATTTGGCGAAAAAGGAAATTACGATTAAGGATAAAACCATGCGGTTTTTATATAAAATAACAGGTGATATTCCTGCAGACGGCCGTAGTCTTTATATCTCTATGCATGGTGGAGGAAATGGACCTGCATCAATGAATGATCAGCAATGGAGCAACCAGATTAAGTTGTATACACCAAAAGAGGGTGTATATGTTGCGCCACGAGCACCCACAAACACTTGGAACCTATGGCACGAAGATCATATTGATGACCTCATGGCTCAGCTAATTAAAGATGCGGTGGTCACTCAAGGTGTCAATCCTAATAAGGTTTATATCATGGGATATTCCGCGGGTGGAGATGGCACCTTTCAATTGGCCCCTCGTATGGCCGACTATTGGGCCGCTGCATCTATGATGGCCGGCCATCCCGGAGATGCGAGTGCACTTAGTCTTAAAAATCTACCTTTTTCAATTTACATGGGGGGAGAAGATGCAGCTTACAATAGAAATAAACTGGCTGTAGTCTGGGGCAAGAAACTTGATAGTCTTGAGGCTGCATCTCCTGGATATTATACTCATGATTTACACGTATTTGAAGGTTTGCCTCATTGGATGAGCAGGAAAGATTCGATAGCGATGCCATGGATGGCTACTTTCAAGAGAAATCCTTTACCAACCCAGCTGGCCTGGCATCAGGACGACCGATTGCGCTCCCGGTTTTACTGGCTTGGATTACCGGAAGAGCGCATGACACCACATGCTGAGGTAGTGGCGGCAATTTCTGGAAATACGATCAATATCACTAAGAATGACAATCCGGTCTTGTACATTTACTTAAACGACCACATGCTGGATCTGGATAAGAAGGTGAAGGTTATTTACAACGATGCAGTTATTTTCAATGCTAAAGTGAAACGCAGTAAGGAGATCATCAAAGAAACAGCAACAAGAATTGACCGTGACCTTATTTTCTCGTCGAGGCTGATTATAGAAAATGGAAAAGTAAGATAGCTTACTATGAGCAGTTTTTTAAATACTGGTTTTAAAATTTCCGGAATAAAAATTAGCCTGTTCGCTTTAGGACTGTTTCTAATTCTGGCTACTTTGAGTTATGGTTTTTCGCATACTATTTCTTTAGGATGGACGATTGCACTGACACTACTGTTTCTGTTACTGATTACTTTAGCCGTTAGGTTTTATCTGAAAAGTCTTTGGGATCAGCGGTCAAAATATATTCAAAAGATCCTGGAAGATAAAAGACGTCTTGATGAATTGATCTACTTATATGAGGTTGTAAATAAAGCGACCCATGATGTGATCTGGGAATATGACATCCAGGCAGATCAATTAAAATGGATGCAGGGCTTTGAAGAAACTTATGGTTATACCAACGATGATTGTCCCAGTGACTTTTGGTCCATGACACAGGTTTATGTAGATGACCGGGCTGAAATCCAACAGGTTTTGCGGAACATCATCGCTGAAAAAGCAAATAGCTGGGTGGTAGAATACCGCTATATCTGTGCAGATGGAACTTTAAAATATGTGCGTGACAGAGGACATGTAGTATTTGATACTGAAGGAACACCTATTCGCTTGATCGGTGCAATGCAGGATGTAGACCGGCAGCACAGATATGAACAAAAATTACTAAGCCAGAATACGCAGCTTCGGGAAATTGCCTGGATCAATTCACACGAATTGAGACGACCACTATCTAACATTCTTGGCTTGGTAGAATTGATAAAATTGCAAGATCATCTTCCCCAGGAATTTGAGGAACTTATAGGTATGTTGTCCAACTCTTCGCAGGATTTGGATAATGCACTTAAACGAATCAATGAACAGACAAAAGCTGAGTAACTATTCGAAAATGTCCTTTTTGATCTCGACCAGCTGTTCTCTTGAAATCGGCTTCACATAAAAATTACTAATGTCGTAGCCAGCAGCTTTTTTATGATCAGCATCGTCAATTGATGAACTTACAATATAGACTTTAATTTTTTTGGCCAGATTGAAATTATCAAATTCATCTAAAAATTGCCACCCGTCCATCACTGGCATATTAAGGTCCAGGAGGATTACGTCGGGGAGTTCTGCATACGAGTCCTGAATGGGAGTTAAATGCTCGATAGCCTCCAGTCCATTATTGAAAACGAGCGTATGATCACAAAAATCTATTGATTTTATTTGTCGGGAAAGTAAGTAGGTATAAATTTTATCATCATCAATAACATACACAGTGTTCGGCTTCTTCATCTTCTAATTCAATTCTATCGTAAATGTTGTTCCTGCACCAACTTTACTTTGCGCCTTTATATTTCCCTCCATTGCCTCTACCTGGTTTTTGACCAGGAATAGACCAATACCCCTTGCGTCTGCATTTCCATGAAAGGTCTTATACATACCAAATAGCTTGTGACCATGCATTTTAAGGTCTATGCCAATTCCGTTGTCTGATATTTTCAATACAGTTGGATTTTCACCCCGGGCAATGATATCAATTTTAAGCGGCCGTTCGGGATGACGATATTTGATGCAGTTGCTCAGCAAATTTAGTAAAATACTCTCAAGATACGCAGGGTCGAAAGTAACATTTATATCTTCGGATACTGATATTTTGATTTCTGCACCAGATCTTTTGATAGATTCCGATAAAGTGTGAAGGGTTTTGTGTGTCTCACTCAATAAGTTAAGCTTCTTGCTATGGCTTTTACCCCGGTCCTGTACTTTTACCGCTTCATTTAGGTGAAGTAGCGTCTGCTGGAGATTAGTTACGTTAATTCCGAGCATATTCATCAATTGCAGCTGCTCGTCAGCATCTGTTTCGTGGGTCATTACTTCCACCAGCATTTGAATATTTCCCGCATGAGAGCGCAGGTTATGGGAAACGATGTGTGCAAAATCCAGCAGTCGGCGGTTCTGCTCGCTAATGATCCTAATGGCTTTGTTTTGACGCTCTACCATGCTTTTCCGCTCATGTATATTGGCATATGTGCCTAACATGAACAAAGGTTCTCCCGTGTCCGACCATTCAATTATTTTGCCCCTGATCTCTATCCAAATGTATTCACGGTCCTTATGTTGCATGCGGCATTCGCAACAGTAAAACTTAGTCTTTCGCTGGAAACACTCCTGCAACATCTGTTGATTGTTTTCCCTGTCATCGGGATGGATCATCAGATGCAATTCGCTCATGTATTGTACGTTTAACTCATGCGGATCGTAACCCAGTAATTTTGCGGTCCTGTAGTTTGATAATAGCTGGTCATTCTGTAAATCCCATTCCCATGTCCCCACGCCTGTAGCTTTAATGATGTTGTCAAGACGCAGGCGTTCCCTGAGCAGGATTTCAGTGTGCTTCTTTCGCTCTGATATGTCTTTGATGTGGGCGATGAAATAAAGTGCGTCATTATACTGGCCGCGTACCAGAGATTGACTTAACATGACCCAGACTGCTTCACCATTTTTATGAAAGAGACGCAACTCCATATCAAAAGAATTGCTTTCTGAATTCAGCAGTTTTTCCGTGGCGAGGACCTCATTCTCCAGGTCATCGGGGTATGTGAATTCTTCGATATTAAGGCCGAGCATTTCGGCCTCTTCATAGCCCAGCAAAAAGCATAAGCTATTGTTGGCCTTAAGCCATTCGCCTTTCGGGGAAAGTAAAGCCATTCCGATTGGAGCGTGATCAAATGCCTGGAAGAAACGCTTTTCCCGTTCTTCCAATACGCTGCGCATGTTTTCCTCTGAGGTAACATCCTCCAGCGTTCCATAAAGCGAAGTGCATTTACCCTCATGCAGGACAGCCTGAATCCTGACCTTTACCCATTTGAGTTTTGCCCTTCCTGTGAAAATCCGGAATTTACCACATTGTTCTTCGCCTGTCTCTATAGCCAGTCTCATGAGTTCAGTAATGCGGTCCGCATCTACATAAAATGAGCGGGTCTTTTCTGCATCAGGATAGTAATCGTCGTCAACTTCATAAATTTCTCTGATTACCTTGTTCCAATAGATGTCGCCTGTAACCAGATTTCTTTCCCAAATTCCGATTTTAGCTAGAGGAACAGCTTTTTGATAAAGCTCAAGTCTGTTTTGCATGTGTAATTACCGGGCTTTAAAAATTTCAAACAAAATACGAACCTTATAGCTGGATTCAGGTATATTTTATGAAGATTATTTCAGTTATAACAAACATCTTTCTGTAAATGCGGTTATGTTGTTCTAACGGATCATTAAAACCCTCAGTATTTTGGAAAATTTTACAATGTTACAGTTCTTTGAATGGTACTATCCTGCAGATGGAAGTTTGTGGAAACAATTTAAAACTGAGGCAAAACGCCTGAAAGACATCGGTATAGATTCGGTTTGGTTGCCGCCTGCACATAAGGGTATGGACGGTGCCGACTCTACTGGTTATGATGTATACGATATCTATGATCTTGGTGAATTTGACCAACGTGGAACTATAGCTACTAAATACGGTACAAAGCAAGAATTTCTTGATGCAGTGAGGGTAGGCCGTGAAGCCGGACTGCAGATATATGTTGATATTGTACTGAATCATATGGGAGGTGCAGAGGAGAAGGAAGTGGTAATGGCGCGTAAGGTAAACCCTGAAAACAGGAACGAATTCATTAGTGAACCTTATGAAATTGAAGCTTATACTAAGTTTACTTTTCCAGGAAGAAATGGAAAGCATTCATCATTTATCTGGGATTTTCAATGTTTTTCTGGAGTAGATTTTGATGCAAAAAATGAAGAAACAGCAATTTTTAGCATCCAAAACCAATATGGTGAAGGTTGGCAGGACGTGCTGGATGAGGAAAACGGTAACTACGATTACCTGATGCTTTCTGATATCGACTGCCGTAACCCTTTCGTCAGGGAAGAGCTCAAACGCTGGGGCAAATGGTTTTATGAAACGGCTGGTTTTAGTGGTTTCCGATTGGATGCGGTCAAACATATGGACCCCTTGTTTTTTAATGAATGGCTGGACTATATGCGGAACGAATTTCAACAGGAGTTTTATACCGTTGCGGAATATTGGGCACCCGGGGATCTGGGAGCTTTATTGAAATACATAGACGTTACTGAAGGTAGAATGTCCTTGTTTGACGCTCCCTTACAAGCAAAATTTTATGCAGCGTCAAAGGAAGGTGATGGTTATGATCTGCGTACTATTTTCGACAATACTTTAGTACAGGCGAAACCAGAATTTGCCGTGACCTTAGTGGAAAATCATGATACACAGCCGTTGCAGTCGTTGGAACAGACGGTGGAGGCTTGGTTCAGGCCATTGGCCTATGCATTAATTTTGTTGCGTGAAAGTGGTTATCCTTGTGTTTTCTACACAGACCTGTATGGTGCCAGCTATATCGACAAAGGTAATGATGGTTTAGAGCATGAAGTAACACTCGAAAAGCTACAGGAAATTGAAGCCCTATTACAGTTGAGAAAAGGAGCTGCATATGGTCCGCAGCGAGACTATTTTGATACGCCAAATTGCATTGGCTGGGTTAGGGAAGGAGATGCTGAACACCCGGGATCTGGTTTGGCAGTGCTGATGAGTAATGCTGGAGCGCAATCAAAGTCTATGGAAATGGGAAAGCAATTCGCTGGAAAGATATTCATAGACAAAATGGGAAAATCTCAAGATAAGGTGCAGATCAATGAAGAGGGTTGGGCGGAATTTAAGGTGACAGGTGCTACTGTTTCTGTTTGGGTGCCGCTTGCAGAATGATAAAACCAAAACTTCTTTCTGGCTCTGTTGTTAATATAAATCCTAAACTCTCGATATGAAACCGACTATACAGCAAAAAGCAAGAATTCTGGTTGTTGAGGATGACCTGGATCTTACCAGTTTAATCCACGATGTATTTAATGACGTGGGATATGAAGTGATTACTGTAAGTGACGTAGATAATATAGTTGCCCTGGTTGACCAGGTGCAGCCTCATGTCGTCTTGCTTGATTATCTGCTCCCTAACAGTAATGGTGGTGAACTGTGCATGCAGATTAAGCAAGAGGAAAGAATGCAGACGATTCCAGTGATTATTTCCTCAGGACTTTCCAATGAACAGGTATCTCCTGCAGATTATGGCTGTGATTCGTTTTTGTCTAAGCCCTTCGAACTGGATGAGTTGATCAGGTTAATTGAAAAAGCATTGCGCGGACATAAGATTTCTATTCATTAGCGAATTCATATGAGCAATTTAAAGGTGTATCCCGGAAATCCCTATCCCCTGGGTGCCACCTGGGATGGCAAGGGTGTAAATTTTGCTGTTTTTGCTAAAAATGCTGTTGCAGTAGTACTCTGTTTGTTTGAGGAACATTGCGGTGAACTTCACGTAAATATTAATCTCGAAGAGCGCAGCAGACATATATGGCATGTATATATTCCCGGACTGAATCCTGGCCAATGTTATGGGTACCGGATTGATGGCCCCTATGAACCACAAGATGGGCATCGCTACAATCCTCATAAATTACTGATAGACCCATATGCAAAAGCAATTTCCGGTAAGATTGAATGGCATGATTCTCTCTTTGGATATCAGTTAAGTAAAGGAGATCTAAGTTTCAGCAAGTCAGACAGCGCAAAATTTATTCCTAAATCAGTGGTCATTGACCAGCATTACGATTGGGAAGGTGTGAAGCCGCCTAAGATCAGCTATCATAAGAGCATTATTTACGAAGCTCACGTAAAGGGACTTACACAATTGCATCCGGAAATCCCCGAAGAGATTCGCGGATCCTATTCTGCTATTGCACATCCTGTGATGATTGACTACTTAAAATCTCTGGGCATTACTGCACTGGAATTGATGCCGGTCCATCAGTTCATCAATGACCGGCATCTGACAGAGCGTGGCCTCAGTAATTATTGGGGTTACAATACCATAGGTTTTTTTGCACCGGATACACGTTATTCTTCAACGGGTACCTTAGGCGGGCAAGTAAAGGAATTTAAAGATATGGTAAAGGCACTACATCAGGCAAAGATAGAAGTGATCCTGGATGTGGTATACAACCATACTGCAGAGGGGAACCATATGGGGCCAACATTGTCTTTTAAAGGAATTGACAATGCAGAGTATTACAGGCTGACTGAGGACAAGCGCTATTACATGGACTATACCGGAACGGGAAATACCCTGAATGCTCATTTTCCAAGTGTCCTGAGATTGATGATGGATAGTTTAAGGTACTGGATTATAGAGATGCATGTTGACGGTTTCCGCTTTGATCTTGCCTCTGCTCTGGCGCGCGAACTGGAGGAAGTAAATATGTTAGGTGCCTTTTTCAGCATCATCCATCAGGATCCGGTAATTTCACAGGTGAAGTTAATTGCTGAACCATGGGACGTTGGTGAGGGAGGATATCAGGTGGGTAACTTTCCGCCAGGATGGGCAGAATGGAATGGGAAGTTCCGGGACTGTATCCGTGATTATTGGAGAGGAGAAGATAGTATGCTGGCGGAATTTGCATCCAGGTTTACCGGAAGCCCCGATCTTTATCAGAATGACGATCGCAGCCCCACTGCCAGTATCAATTTCATCACGGCACATGACGGTTTTACCCTACATGACCTAGTCTCTTATGAAGCAAAGCACAATGAAGCTAATGGCGAAGACAATAAGGATGGCGAAGAACACAATCGTTCCTGCAATTATGGAGTAGAAGGGGAAAGCTCAGATCAGGAGATCATCGCACTGCGTGCCCGTCAAAAACGTAATATGCTGGCGACTCTGTTTCTATCTGAAGGAGTGCCGATGCTACTCGCAGGTGATGAATGTGGTCGTACGCAAAACGGCAATAACAATGCTTACTGTCAGGATAATGAAACTTCCTGGTTGAACTGGGAGAATTGTGATCAGCAACTGCTGGATTTTACCAGAAAATTGATCGATATTAAATTGAACCATCCTGTTTTTTGCAGAAAGCGATGGTTTCAGGGGAACTGCAAAAGAAGGGAGCAGAATAGAAGATATTGCCTGGTTCCTTCCAGAAGGGAGTGAGATGGAAGAGCACAACTGGAAAGAAGATTTTGCGAAATCACTGGCTGTTTTTTTGAATGGGAAGGACCTTATAAGTGTTGATGACAAGGGCAGGAAGGTGATGGATGATAACTTTTATCTGATCTTTAACGCTTACCATGAGGGCCTGGAATACAAGCTGCCGAAGGAAAAATATGGAAAACACTGGGAAGTGGTTTTAAACAGCGGAAATCCTGCTGCAGAAAATGATAAATATTTACCAGAACAACAGGTAGGAGTAGAAGGAAGGACAGTCATTTTATTAAAAACTACAGACAGATAGGAACTAAGACGATGCAGGTGTTGGATAGAACAATAGGTTTAAATTTTAAAGGAAATAGAGCCACAGTCAGCGTATGGGCGCCGGAAGCAAAAGAGCTTTCAGTTAAAACTGAATCATTGATTTTGCCACTTAAACCAGCAGGCAGAGGTTATTGGTCGACGACTACGGATAAGATCTTAGCAGGGGATAAATACTGGATAGTAATGGACGGAAAGCAATTTCCGGATCCGGCTTCCCTGGCTCAGCCAGAGGGAGTGCATGGTCCATCAATGGCAGTTGACCTGCAGTATTCCTGGTCTGACAAAGACTGGCTCAATCTTCCGCTGGAAGATTACATTATATACGAATTGCATACCGGAACATTTTCTTTGGGAAGCAACTTTGAAGGCATTGGACAAAAGCTGGATTATTTGTTGGAACTCGGCATTACCGCAATAGAGATTATGCCAGTAGCTAGTTTTCCCGGAGAGAGGAACTGGGGATACGATGGTGTATTTCCGTCTTCGGTACAGCAAAGTTATGGTGGAGCTCATGAATTACAGAAACTGGTTGAGCTTTGTCACGAAAAGGGGCTCGCAGTTATATTGGATGTAGTTTACAATCATGTTGGTCCGGAAGGTAATTACCTTCCGGAATTTGGGCCCTATTTTACAAAGAAATACCAGACGCCCTGGGGCGAGGCAGTTAACTTTGACGATGCGGGCAGCGATGAGGTCAGAAAGTTTATCATTGAAAATGCGCTGATGTGGTTCAGGGATTTCCATGTGGATGCATTGCGACTGGATGCTGTACATGCCATAAAGGACTTTAGCGCGTCGCATATCCTTCAGGAAATAAGTCGCAGCACTGATGAATTGATGAAGCAGACCGGGCGTGTACATTACCTAATTGCCGAATGTGACCTGAATGATCCGAAATACATATCAACGATAAAGGAAAATGGTATGGGCATGGATGCACAGTGGGTAGATGAATTTCATCACGCATTACGGGTAACTGCTGGAGAACCGAAGAAAGGGTATTACTCCGATTTTTCGGGGATCGGTCAGTTAGCCAAATCCTTTGAAGACGCTTATGTATATACCGGCACTTATTCAGAGGAACGAAAAAGAACCTTTGGCAGGACTGCCAGTGGTCACCCGGCAAAGCAATTTATCGTTTTTTCCCAGAACCATGATCAGATCGGTAATCGGATGCTTGGTGAGCGCAGCGGTAGTTTATATAGTTTTGAAATGCAGAAACTGCTGGCAGCGTCTGTAATGCTTTCGCCTTTTATTCCTTTGATATTTATGGGAGAGGAGTGGGGAGCATCAAGTCCTTTCCTCTATTTTGTCAGTCATAGCGATGAGCAATTGATTGCTCAGGTCAGGGAAGGCAGGAGCGCCGAATTTGCGGCGATGCATGAGAATGGTGATGCACCTGATCCCCAGGATGAAAATACCTTTCAGCGATCAAAACTAAATTGGACAGAGCTGGAGAGCCAAAGTCATAAGGCTATGTTCGAATGGTTTAAAACATTGATATCACTTCGTAAAAATCACGAAATATTGTGTAAATCTGATCTTAAGGCTGTTCGAAGTCATGTTTTTGAAGACCAGAATTGTATGATGGTAGAGCGAGGTATACAGCATGGTTCGGAACTGATCTTATGCATGTATAATTTTTCGGGGTCTGTCCAGCAGTTGTCTGTACCCACCCATATTTCATTAGTTCAAAAAATTGTAGATTCTGCTACGGTAGAAGGTAATAGCCCTGAAGCCCTACAGCCTGAATCTTTCATAGCTTATTCCGCAAAATATGTTTAATCCGATTTCTACGTATCGCATCCAGTTTCATTCCGGATTTACTTTTAAAGACTTTCATGCGATTATTCCCTACCTGCACAAGCTTGGAATAAAAACCATCTACGCCTCACCGATTTTTATGGCAGTGCCTGGTAGTATGCATGGTTATGATGGGCTGGATCCACATCATATAAATCCTGAAATCGGTACAATCCATGAGTTGAAAAAAATAGCAGCTCAACTAAAAAAACTAGGAATGTCCTGGATTCAGGATATCGTACCTAATCATATGGGGTTTCATCATCACAATAGCTGGTTGATGGATGTGCTCGAAAAAGGCGAAAAGTCCAGATACAGATCTTATTTTGATATTGTTTCTGAGGATTTGGAAAAGGAACCGCTGATGGTACCCTTTTTAGGAGATTCCTTAGATGAAGTCATTAGTACAGGAGCGCTGGGACTGAAACAGAAAGGGAGGTTATGGTTTCTGAAGTACCATGATAGTGAGTGGCCATTAAGAAGGGATACGGATCTGAAGCTGAGTTTGAGTGACATAGCGGGACAGCAGTTTTACCGGCTTTGCAGTTATAAAGAGAGCAACGAAAGGATCAATTACCGTCGCTTCTTTACTGTGAACAATCTGATTTGTCTGAATATGCAGGATGAACGGGT
The DNA here is from genome assembly GCA_963795585.1 of uncultured Sphingobacteriaceae bacterium. Classification (GTDB taxonomy): domain Bacteria; phylum Bacteroidota; class Bacteroidia; order Sphingobacteriales; family Sphingobacteriaceae; genus Pedobacter. Next base: position 432,712 of record CAWCIO010000015.1, read on the forward strand.
ATTTCAGGATTATCACAAGTTAATTAAGGAACTGATCGATTTGGAGATTTTCCAGGGTGTCCGAATTGACCATGTCGACGGTCTTTATGACCCTGGGGTGTATCTGCAACGATTGCGCAATCTATGTGGCCCTGATGCATATATTGTGGTAGAAAAGATTTTGGAACAAGGAGAACTTTTACCAGCGGAATGGCCGGTGCAAGGAACTACCGGGTATGATTATCTTGGGCTGGTTAACCAGTTGTTTACTAATGAACGGGCAGCAAATCATTTCAATAAATTTTACCATAGCCTAAATGGACAGAATAGTCCTGTTGAACTGCAGATTCGCAAAAAGAAAAGAGAATTCCTCCTGGCGTTTATGCAGGGGGAACTGGATAATTTATATCGTTTGTTCTGCCAGTTAAATATAGCCCGTGGCGCCCGAAATGCAGCTATGGATCAAGGTGTGTTTAAAACAGTCATTGCAGAGGTAATGGTACATTGCCCGGTTTACCGTTTTTACGGAAACCAGTCGCCTTTGAAAGAATCAGAACAAGGGGATTTGAAAAATATCCTGAGATCTCTTGAACTGGGCTCTGAGTATGACAATGCAATCCAGGAACTGGAGATGGTACTGCTTGGAGAAAATATTAGTTTTTATCAACGTCTGATGCAATTTACAGGGCCTTTGATGGCTAAGGGTGTTGAAGATACGTTAATGTATACCTATAATCGTTTTATTGGCAACAACGAGGTTGGGGACTCACCGGATATATTTGGAATTTCTGTCGAAGATTTTCATCTGGCGATCCAGCAGCGACAAAAGGACTGGCCACTGACCATGAATTCCACTGCAACACATGATACCAAAAGAGCGGAGGATGCAAGAACACGGCTGAATGCACTTACCTGTTTAAAGAAAGAATGGCTTACCGCCGTAGAAGAATGGCAGGACTTAAATGCAGGACTTAAGACGAATAATATACCGGATGCCAATGACGAGTATTTCATCTATCAAACCCTGGTAGCCGGTTTCCCGGAGGAGGAAGAAGAGATGGCTACTTATCCACAGCGCCTGCAAGAATATCTGCAGAAAGCATTGAGAGAATCGAAACGCAATTCTGAATGGGAAAATCCTGATCAGGGTTATGAAGCGGCAACAAAGAAATTTATCGATGGACTTTTAGACGTTCAGGGAGAATTTCATTTAGCATTCAAGACTTTTCAGGACAAGATAAATACCGTTGGACATACCTTATCGCTATCCTCACTGATCCTAAAAATGTGTATCCCAGGTGTGCCTGATATTTATCAAGGCACTGAACTCTGGGATCTGAGTATGGTAGATCCGGACAACAGACGCGCTGTGGATTATAAGAAAAGGGAAATATATCTGGAGGGAAGATCGCCAATTCCTGTGAAGTTGAAATTGATGCAGGAACTATTGCAAATGCGAAATGCAAAGCCTTTATTATTTTCTGAAGGGCTGTATCTACCCCTTAAAATAAGCGGAAAGCATGCCAATGAGCTCATAGCATTTGCGAGGAAGCAGGGCCGGGATTGGCTGGTCGTAACAGTACCCCTTAATCCACTTAGTATAGAATTAGAAGGAAGAATCGACTGGGCTGATACTTGTGTTTTGCTACCCAATGATCAGATCATGCTGAATCAGGCTTGTCCTGATCAGGGGTATTTGATACATCATTTCCAGGAAAAAGAACAGGCACGCGGAGCAGGAGTGTTGCTGCACATCTCTTCTCTGCCCTCTATTTTTGGTATTGGTGATTTTGGGCCGTACGCCCAGGAGTTTTTAACACAGCTTGCTGCATCAGGTCAGCATTTCTGGCAGTTGTTACCTATGAATCCCCTGACTGAAGCACAATCTTTTTCACCGTATAGCTCCACTTCAGTTATGGCAGGTAATACATTGCTCATCAGTCCGGAAGAATTATGTGCGATTGGTCTTCTGGAAGAAAAAGACCTCAAAAAGCGTACGCTTAAGTCGGGAAGAAAAGTGCACTACCAACAGGCGCTACAACTTAAGAGCAGATTATTGAGTAAAGCATTCCAAAATTATAAGGCTGCGGAGAATCCAGCTTTAATCCGAGAATTTACCACATTTTGTAGAAATGAGCATACATGGCTGGATGATTATGCTTTATATGCAGCAATCAAATCTTCAGAAAGTGGTAGGGAATGGTTTGAATGGAGTGATGAATATAAGAACCGGGAGAAGAAAGCACTCAGTCGGTTTACAAAAGAAAAGGGCAGTCTACTGGAGGAAATCAAATGGCAACAATTTATCTTCTTTAAGCAATGGGCTGCATTAAGGGCTAAAGCCGAAGTTCTTGGAGTTAAGCTTATCGGTGATCTGCCTTTCTATACAGCGCTTGATTCTGCAGATGTCTGGTCCAGGCCAGCGCTTTTTAAGATCAGTAAGGAGGGCAACGTGAAGGGTATGGCAGGAGTACCTCCTGATTATTTTAACAAGGACGGTCAACTCTGGGGAATGCCTGTTTACGATTGGAATGCGATGGAAAAACAAGGTTTTCAATGGTGGATCGATCGGATTGCCAGAAACCTTGACATGTATGACCTGATCCGTTTAGATCATTTCAGGGCATTCTCAGCCTATTGGGAGGTCCCATCAGGTAGTGAAACAGCCAAGATGGGTAGCTGGAAACCAGGGCCAGGGACTGCTTTTTTCGAGGCCATGAGCAAGCATTTTAAAAATCTGCCATTTATAGCTGAGGATCTGGGCGAGATAGACGATGAAGTTTATGCCTTAAGAGATCAATATGGACTTGCCGGTATGCGTGTTCTGCAGTTCGCCTTTGGTGAAGATATTGCTGATTCAATTCATGCACCACATAATTTTTCCACCAGTAATTGCGTAGTTTATACCGGCACCCATGATAATAATACACTTTTGGGCTGGTATCAGGGAGAAGTAGATGAACCTACCCGAAAGCGTATTGAAAAATATAATGGCTTCAAAGTCAGCGCTAACAACATTCTGGATGTGATGATCAGAATTGCCTATTCCTCTACTGCTAAATTGGCCATTATACCGATCCAGGATTTATTGAGAAAGGGTGGAAACGCCAGGATGAATACACCCGCTTCCACCAAGGGGAATTGGCACTGGAGAATAAAACCAGAGGAAATGTACATCCTGCAAAAAAATAAATTTAAAGAAATGTTGAAATTATATGGGAGATGAAAACAAAATTCTAAGCAAGCTGTTATCATCTTATAACTACTAGCTTATGGAAAAGGAACAGATAAACAGGAAGGAAAACAGAGGTTCAGAACCATCTACCCTGGCGAAAACGATGAGTACAGATCGTACTGTAGCAATGACTGAAAAAAAGTCAGTACAGTCGAAATACAGAAAGGTCAACCATCTTTATAAGTTGCTTTAAAAGCAAAAAAAAACAGGCTGTATGAGCGATCATACAGCCTGTTTTTTTTGCCTGGAATATGCTTATTCTACAGTAACAGATTTAGCAAGGTTCCGTGGCTGGTCTACATTGCACCCTCTCAACAGCGCAATGTGGTAAGAAAGTAACTGGAGCGGAATTGTAGCCAGCAATGGGAGGAAAGCCTCGCTTGCGTCAGGTATTTCAATACAATAATCTACCATTTTTCGGACTTCAGTATCACCTTCAGTTACGATGGCAAGCACAATGCCTTTTCTGGCTTTAACTTCCTGGATGTTGCTGATCACTTTCTCATAAGATGAGTTTTTAGTAGCAATTACAACTACAGGCATTTCTTCATCGATCAGGGCAATTGGGCCATGCTTCATCTCGGCTGCAGGGTATCCTTCCGCATGGATATAAGAAATTTCCTTTAGTTTCAAAGCTCCTTCAAATGCTACGGGAAAACCACTTCCTCTGCCCAGGAAAAGACAGTTTCTCGAATCTTTAAATTTGTGGGAGATCTCTTTTATGATTTCGTTTGATTCCAGTGCTTTCTGGATTTTTTGAGGAATGTGATCCAGTTCAGTCAGCAATTCTACCAGTTTTGCTTGGGTCAGGGTACCTTTTTGCTGTGCCATATAAAATGCCATCAGTGTAAGTACGGTGACCTGGGCGGTAAATGCTTTAGTAGAAGCTACACCAATTTCAGGTCCTGCATGTGTATACACACCGGCGTGTGTCAGGCGAGGAATAGAAGCGCCCACTACATTGCAAACACCAAATATAGTAGCTCCTCTTTCTTTGGCCATTTCTATGGCAGCCATCGTATCGGCAGTTTCTCCGGATTGCGAGATCGCGATCACAATATCTTTTTCTGTAATGATCGGATTTCTGTACCTGAATTCAGAAGCATATTCTACCTCAACAGGGATACGGGCATACTCTTCGATCAGGTATTCTCCCACCAGACCTGCATGCCATGATGTTCCACAGGCGACAATGATGATGCGGTCTATATTTTTCAGTTTATCCGCATATTCTTTGATCCCACCGAGTTGAACGCGACCTTCGTTAGGATAAATACGACCTCTTAAACAATCTCTGATCGAACGCGGTCTGCTCAAAGATTTCCTTAAGCATAAAATGCTCATATCCACCTTTTTCAAGAGCTTCGAGTTTTAGTTCCAGTTCTTGAATATAGGGAGTCTGGATCACGTTGTCCAGGCGTTTTATCAATAATTCGTTGCGTTGTACCAATGCAATTTCATTGTCGTTCAGGTACACTACGTTCTTAGTATATTCAATGATCGGGGTTGCATCTGAAGCGATAAAATATTCTCCTTCACCTACACCAATCACCATTGGACTTCCTTTTCTTGCTGCGATCAGCTGGTCAGGCTGCTCCTCGTCCATCACTACGATTGCATATGCGCCGTTGACTTCCTGTAGAGCGAGTCTCACCGCTTCTAAAAGATCAACATTATCTGCCTTGTAAATTTCTTCAATCAGGTGAATCAATACTTCAGTATCAGTGTCGCTGTTGAAGGTATGACCTCTGGTGATCAATTCTTCTTTTAAGGTCGCGTAGTTTTCAATAATCCCATTATGGATAATGGCCAGTCGGCCATCATTTGAGGTATGAGGATGAGAATTCTTATCAGAAGGTTCCCCATGGGTAGCCCAGCGGGTATGGCCCATGCCGATGGTTCCGGATTTGTCTTTCTCTTCGCTGAAAGCTTCCAGTTCGGAAACTTTACCAGCTTTTTTATAAATATTTAGCCCCTTGTCGTTAATCAGTGCAATACCAGCACTGTCGTATCCACGGTATTCCAGTCTTTTCAATCCTTTTATTACAATAGGCCAAGCTTCCCTGTGACCGATGTAACCAACTATTCCACACATATTTTAGATAGATAAAAATTAAATCGACCGAAAATAAGTAATGTTTGCAAATATCGTTGTATTTCCTGCTAATTATTTGAGTCACGCAAACGTTTTAAAATATGTTTAAACGTGTAAATGACGGGAAAAAACTCGCGTCTGAATAGCCTAAATTTTATCGCTAAAACGATATATTGATGCATCATTACAGCTGCTTTTTGTTAAGTTTGAATGAAAATACCAGATATATGTTTAAATATTCACTTTCTTTGGTTGTAATTCTCCTGCTGTTAATGGCTGGCAAAGTACAGTCTCAGGTTCTTTCTGCTTACGTTTATAACCGCACTCCTTTAAGTTCAGGAACATATGTGCAATTGCCCTTAGGTAGCATAAAAGCAAAGGGCTGGCTCTTGAAGCAACTTGAATTGCAAAAGGAAGGAGCTACCGGCCATGCGGAGGAACTTTATCCTGAAGCTGAAAATCTTGGGGCAGCATCTGATTGGCTGGGCGGTAAGGGCTCTGGTTGGGAAAGAGTTCCGTATTATGTAAAAGGACTCGTTGCCCTTGCTTACACTCTTGACGACGCATCACTAAAAACGAAGGCGCTGAAGTGGATCAATTGGACGTTGGACCATCAGCAGGAAAATGGTTGTTTTGGCCCTGCTAAGATGGACGATTGGTGGCCAAGAATGCCTATGATGTATGCCATCCAAAGCTATTATGAGGCAACAGGTGATCCGAAGGTAATTCCATTTTTCACTAAATATTTTAAATATCAATTAGATAACCTTGATAAAAAGCCCTTATTTGAATGGAGTAAGTCGCGGGCTGCTGATAATATAGAACTTGTACTCTGGCTATACAACCGAACAGGTGATACGTTTTTGATTACCCTAGCCGAGAAGTTAAAAAATCAGGCTTATCCATGGGGTACAATTTTCAGCAATAATCAGTTTTATCATTTTGGTGATGATTTTCATACAAAACATAGCGTTAGCGTAGGACAGGCTCTTAAGTTTCCGGCAATTTATGCTCAACTGGATCAGAGCCCAATTTATAAAGATGCCTGGTTCAAAGGCATAGAAAATTTGATTAGGGATCATGGACAAGCGACGGGAATTGCTTCCGGATCTGAATTTCTTGCTGGACGAAGCTCTTTTCAGGGGACAGAAACTTGTACTGTCGTAGAATGGATGCAGAGTCTGGAAACAGCCTCAAGGATTATTCATGATGTTAGTATCGGCGACCGGCTTGAAAAAATCGCTTTTAATACTTTGCCTGCGCAGTTTAGCAGGGATATTAAATCACATTTGTATTATACACAACCCAATCAAATACAGTGTAAACATGGGCAGTCCGGCTTTGATGAGGATTATGACGGAGGAGTATTACTAAGTCCATATTCCGGTATGGGCTGTTGCCGTTACAATATGCATATGGGTTGGCCTTATTTTGTGAAAAATAGTTGGGCTGCTACTCCAGACAGGGGTTTGGCTGTAATGGCATATGCGCCGGTTGAGGTAAATGCCAGGGTAGGTAATGGTGTACCAGTTAAGTTTAGCGTGGTCACTAATTATCCTTTTGAAGAAGAAATCAGGATTAAGGTTGATCCGGAAAAGCCCGTTTCATTTTCTTTGAACTTAAGAATTCCAGCCTGGTGTAGAAACCCGGAGATCAAAATAAATGGCCAAAAACAGTCCGGTGTTAAAACCGCTGAATTTTTTACAGTCGATAGACGCTGGGATGTAAATGATGAACTTGTTCTGCTATTGCCGATGACCGTAAACATCTCTAATCAGGTAAACAACTCAGTTACTGTAGAGCGGGGTCCAATGGTTTATGGATTGAAAATAGATGCCAAATACACCGTCCGTAAGCAACATCCGGTAGAAGGCTTTTTTGATTACGAGGTTTATCCTGCTTCCGCCTGGAATTATGGCTTGGTTCTGGATACCAAAAACTTGGAAAACAGTATTAAGGTGGAAAAGACTGATATGCCCGAAAACCCTTTCGAGCAAGCTAGTACCCCTGTTAAACTTAGGGTGAAGGCTAGAAAAATTCCTTCCTGGACATTGGCATACAATCAAATGCATGCATTCGAAGTACCATCCAGTCCAGTGGCTTCTTCAGAGCCCATAGAAGAGGTGACGTTAACGCCCTTTGGTTCTGAGAACATCAGGCTGAGTAATTTTCCGGTTATCGGAGTGCCGGCGGATTTGAGCAAATCTTTTAATGAAGATTTCAGTAAAGCAAGTATGCATGATTGGATCAATTATGGTGGGGGCTGGTTCATTAAGGATGGAGCCATTCAGGCCGCTTCTAATAAGGGTTCGTGGGGTTATGGCATTCATGGCATGAAGGCAATTGCCAGTGGCAAGAAGTTTAAAGATCTGAACTACGAAGCGACTATAAAGCTGGACTCGAAGGGCAATGGTGGAATCATCTTCCGCATAACCGATCAGGCACTTGGCGCAAATGCCTATAAGGGCTATTATCTGGGAATCGATGCTGGTAACGGAACGATCCAGCTCGGTAAATCCTCCGGTATACAATGGGAGGTGCTAGGAACTTATAAAACTCAACTGGAAATGGGTAAAGCCTATAAAATCAGAGTTGCTGCAAAAGGATCTTTGATTAATGTATATTTTGAGGCTAAGGGGAATCCAGTTATTTCTGTCACAGATACATCGCATGCTGAAGGGGGCATTGGCGTCCGGGCTTATGATTGCCTGGTCTCCATAGACAATATCAAGGTTTCTAATTTGTAGATATGACTTTGCCTATGGTGTAATGATAAAGCCGAAGCCAGCATAGTCGGCTTCGGTTTTATGTACATAGATTTTTGCCTGTACAGACGCCCAATCTAATACCCGGTATTTCACGCCCGCCGTCCAATAGGTATGGTTGTCCCGGAGGCTGTTGTAATGTAGGTAGTATCCGTATTTAACCATCAGCGCCAAATTTCCCATCCAGAGATCCGGTCCCAAAGCTGCTCCCAAGACGCCAGTGGTCATATGAAGTTGCGAAGGACTGATAAGTGCCTGCATTGTCATTTGGATCGTATACAGAGTGGTAATATACTGCATCTATTCCCGAGCTGAGACCCAGGATTGGCCCAAGGCGATAATTGTAGCCAGCATAGAGTCCGGTTCTAAATCGACCTTCCTTACTTTGGTAGACCCCTCTTCGACCGATGTTTATACCTAGGTCTACACTGTGTTTCTTATAGGATTGTCGCCGCAAACTATCTTTTTTTACAATAATCGCATCGACTTTTAGTTGCTGTATAATGCTCAGACTGATGCTGGAGGAATTGATTCCATTATTGGGTACCCGGAAAGCAGCGTTGGAATAATGTAACACATCTACCCCGGCAGCCAGTTGGGTGCTTGGAGAGATTGATGCAGTTGCCTTCAGCGAAATACGGGAGCCAAAATTGATGTGACTGCCAATGAGTGGATTGGTGTTTGTAAAGTAGGTTTCCCCGAGATAGCCCAAACCAAATGCAGGGGAAAGTAACAGTTCTGTTTGCCGGAATTTCAATAGGGAGATGTTAAGTCCTGCAAGCAAGGCATATGAATTGCCAAAAGTACCTGGTTTTGGATCGGACTGAATTTTGATGTCACTCATATTCTTATAGTTGAATACCAGATCTATGCTTTTTAGATTCAGTCCCTGCATCCATGGGGAAGTGTTCTCCTGGGTATTGAAATGATACAATATTTCGCCACCATAGGCTGTTCCTGTCAATTTATGTTGTGCAGTAAAAACACCTACAGATGCCTGCGGACTAAATTCGATGCTGTTTCCACTTTTATCCTGTGCTACTACACAAAAAAAAGAGCCCAATATACTTCCGAGTAAAAAAACGTATTTCAACATGCCAATCAGGAGATGCTAAGAGGCTATAGTTGCTGTTTTTCTGCTCACTGCGATTTTTTTGATTGTGCTGATGATGGCATCACGGTCGTATCCACATATTTGCCATAGTTCTGCCTGCTCGCCATGTTCTACAAATTCATCCGGGATACCTAAGCGGATCACCTGTGCATTGTACTTATGGTCTGCCATAAACTCCAGCACCGCACTTCCCATGCCGCCTTGCAGACAGCCATCTTCTACAGTAACAACGTTTTGGTAGCGGGAAAATACATCATGTAGCAAAGCTTCGTCCAAAGGCTTTATAAACCTAAGATCATAGTGTGCAGGGTGAATGCCTTCACTGTTCAGTTCCTGGCAGGCTTCCACAGCGAAATTACCGACATGTCCTATGGTCAGGATGGCCACATCTTCGCCATCACAAATCTTGCGGCCTTTGCCGATTTCCAGTGCTTTCAATGGACGTTTCCAGTCCAACATAACCCCATTTCCACGAGGATAGCGGATAGAGAAAGGTCCGGCATTTTCCAGCTGTGCAGTAAACATCAGGTTTCTGAGTTCTTCTTCGTTCATTGGGGCAGCTACCTTCATATTTGGGATGCTGCGCATATATGCAATGTCATACGCACCATGATGAGTAGCACCATCTGCACCGGCTAATCCGGCCCTGTCCAGACAAAATACCACATTCAGGTTTTGTATAGCTACATCATGAATTACCTGATCGTAGGCCCTTTGCATAAAGCTGGAATAAATGTTGCAAAATGGAACAAGTCCCTGTGCGGCCATTCCTGCCGAAAAAGTTACGGCATGCTGTTCTGCGATGCCTACGTCAAAGGCCCTGTTAGGCATGGCTTTCATCATGATGTTCATGGATGAGCCTGAAGGCATGGCAGGAGTAACGCCTACTATTTTTTGATTTGCTTCTGCCAGTTCTACCAGGGTATGTCCAAACACATCCTGATACTTTGGTGGCTGAGGCTTTTCAACGGGAGATTTCTTGATCTCTCCTGTGATCTTGTCGAACAAACCAGGTGCATGCCACTTGGTCTGGTCTTTTTCAGCGAGAGCAAAGCCCTTCCCTTTAACGGTAACACAATGCAACAACTTAGGACCTGGTATATCTTTCAGATCTTTAATGATCTGTGTCAGACGCACCACATCATGGCCATCGACAGGGCCAAAATATCTGAAATTCAGGGCCTCAAAAAGATTACTTTGTTTAAGCAAAGTTCCTTTGATGCTTTTTTCTATTTTCTTTACGAATTTATGTGCATTAGGGCCGAGTTCAGATAGTTTGATCAGCACACCTGAAATGTCGTCCCTAAACCGATTGTAAGATTTTGAGGTGGTAATGCTTGTAAGGTATTCTTTTAGCGCGCCTACATTGGGGTCTATTGACATGCAATTATCGTTTAGCACCACGAGTAGGTTGGAGTTCTCGATACCTGCATGGTTCAGTCCTTCAAAGGCAAGCCCTGCAGTCATAGCTCCATCGCCGATCACAGCCACGTGCTGACGGTCCGTTTCACCTTTGTAATGAGAGGCTACTGCCATTCCCAAGGCTGCGGATATAGAGGTGGAGGAGTGGCCTACGCCAAAGGTATCATATTCACTTTCACTGATTTTTGGAAAGCCGCTGATGCCGTTTAGGATCCTGTTGGTATGAAATACCGATTTTCTCCCAGTTAATATTTTATGGCCGTAAGCCTGGTGGCCAACGTCCCATACCAGTTTATCGTAAGGGGTATTTAAAGCATAGTGCAGGGCGACGGTAAGCTCCACAACACCAAGGCTGGCAGCAAAGTGTCCGCCGTTAACACTCACTACATCAATGATGTACTGGCGCAATTCCTTACAGATTTGTTCAAGATCTTGTTCTTTATACTGCTTTAAATCAGCAGGATAATTTATGTTGGGTAATAATGGACCGTTAATATCTTCCATGCAGTATTTTATAGAATAGAAGTACAAAGTAAGGTATTTTGTTGCCAAACTAAGAAGGAAAAACGTTAATTTTACAAAAATATACTTCGATAAATGAACAGAGATACTTTAATTTTTGATTTGATTGACAGGGAATTGGACCGTCAGGAAAATGGACTAGAACTGATAGCTTCAGAAAATTTTGTAAGCAAGCAGGTTATGGAAGCTGCAGGTTCTTGTTTGACAAACAAATACGCCGAAGGCCTCCCGGGCAAAAGATACTATGGCGGATGCCAGGTAGTGGATGAAATTGAAACCATTGCTATAGAGCGTGCAAAAAAACTTTTTGGCGCTGAGTGGGTAAACGTACAACCACACTCTGGTGCACAGGCCAATGCCGCTGTAATGCTGGCAGTAATCCAGCCTGGCGACAAGATCTTAGGTTTTGATCTTTCTCATGGAGGCCACCTGACTCATGGTTCACCAGTTAATTTCTCTGGAAAATTGTATCATCCTTTATTTTATGGAGTTAAAAAAGATACCGGACTTATCGATTATGAAAAGCTGGAAGAGCTAGCTCTGACTGAAAAGCCTAAATTGATCATTGTAGGTGCTTCTGCTTATTCCAGAGAATGGGATTATGCTTTTGTGCGTGGAGTTGCTGATAAAATTGGCGCCCTTTTAATGGCAGATATTTCACATCCTGCGGGTTTAATCGCGCGTGGTTTGCTGAATGATCCACTACCGCACTGTCACATCGTGACCACAACTACACATAAAACCCTCCGTGGTCCCCGTGGTGGTATGATTATGATGGGTAAGGACTTTGAAAATCCATTTGGACTGAAAACCCCTAAAGGTGAAACCAGAATGATGTCCTCTGTACTTGATATGGCTGTTTTTCCTGGAACACAGGGCGGACCTCTTGAGCATATCATCGCTGCTAAAGCAATTGCTTTTGGTGAGGCGCTGAGCGATGAATACCTGGCCTATGCAAAGCAATTGCAGATCAATGCCCAGGCTATGGCTAAAGCATTTGTAGCTAAAGGATATGGCATTATTTCAGGTGGTACGGACAATCATTTGATGTTGATCGATCTTCGCAATAAAAATATAACTGGCAAACTTGCTGAGAATGCACTTGAAAAGGCCGATATTACAGTCAATAAGAATATGGTGCCTTTCGATGATAAATCGCCTTTCGTGACATCTGGTATCCGTGTAGGAACAGCAGCAATAACCTCAAGGGGTTTTAAAGAAACGGAGATGGAAACTATTGTTGATCTGATTGACCAGGTAATCCTTAATCCTGAAGATGAGGAAAACCTGAAAAATGTGAAAAAGCAAGTAATTGAACTGGTAAACCGTTTTCCTTTATATAAATAAACAGCATCGACAACAGATAAATGTCAGCAAATAGCCGGAAATCATCACTAAATGAAGATGAGCGCATTAAAGCTTTGCATCGGTATGGGATATTGGACACGCCTGAAGAGCATGAGTTTGATAACATCACCAAACTGGCAAACCTAATTTGTAATACGCCCATCGCCTTAATCACGATGGTAGATGAGGACCGGCTTTTTTTAAATCCCTTAGGGGTGCTGTTGCAATGGAAGTTCCACTTGATCTTTCCTTCAGTGCAGTCACTATAGAAGGGGACGAGGTTTTGGAGATCCCTGATGTAGCACTTGACGATAGATTTATCAATCATCCCGGAGTCATAGGCCCGCCATACGCCCGCTTCTACGCAGGTGCCCCACTTATTGATGATGATGGTTACAGGCTGGGAGTGATCGGAGTCTTTGATACTGCTCCCCGTCGGCTGACCAAAGATCAAAAAGAAGGGCTAAAGACACTTTCCCGGGAAATCATTACGCATATTTCGCTAAAACACCGATCTGCTGAACTCGAAGCAAAAACTAATCGCTTTGAAGACCTCCTGAACATCTCTACAGTATCGCCGGAAATTCACTGTATTCTTGATTCTCAGGGTAAGATACTTTTTATCAATGATGCTGTAACGCAGATTTTGGAATACACCGTCGATGAAGCGATAGGGCTTAGTGTTTGGGGGTTTTGTAATAAGGATGACATCAACATGCTCGTAGAGGAAGTTGAAGGCGGACTCAGGAAAGGGCAGAAGCAGTTCAGTGTGGAATGCCGCATTATTAGTAAGAGCGGGGTCACGCGATGGCTCAGCTGGAACATGGTCACTAAAAATAGCAGATGGTATGCATATGGGCGCGACATCACAGAGAATAAAAGAGTAGAAAATGAGCTTAAGAAACTCTCTTTTGTAGCAAGCAAAATCAATAATGCGGTAGTGATCAACGATGCCAATAACCATGTGACCTGGATAAATGCTGCATTTGAGAACATAACAGGCTTTACACTTGAAGACCTGAGAGGAAAAAGACTTGGAGACTTAATCGCCGGACCTAAAACTGATCTGGAATTGCTGGAACAGGCGAGGGAGCTATCTAAGCAGAATAAGTCCTTTACAGTTGATATGCTTGCCTACCGAAAAGATAAACAACCAATTTGGTTGTCGGTACACAACACTGTTGTTTGGAACGACAATGGAAAGGTGGAAATGGAAGTAGAGATCATAATTGATATCACCGATAAAAAGCAGGCGGAAGAGCAGGTGCAAATCCTTTCCCTTGTTGCCAGCAAAACAAATACCGGTGTTAATATATCGGACCAGTACGGAAATACAACATGGATAAACCAATCCCTGGAAAAGATGACGGGTTATAGCCTGGAGGAACTTAAAGGACAGCAATTGGGCAATATCCTTTCCAAGGATGAGGCCCAGATGGAACTGATTATTGAATCAAGGGCAAGAGCTCAAAAAAAAGAATCCTATTTCATAGAGGTACAGGCGACCACTAAGTCAGGCGAACCGATCTGGTTACAGGTTTCCAATACGCCGGTTATCAACGACAAAGGCAAACTGGAACGTCAGATCGACCTGATCAACGACATTACACAGCGGAAGCAGATAGAAAAGGAATTAGTAGAGTCCAAAGAACAAGCTCTGCAATTAAGCGAGGCTAAAGAAATGTTCCTATCTGTTATGAGCCATGAAATTCGTACCCCCTTGAATGCAGTGATTGGGATGACTCATCTATTAATTGACAATGACCCCAAGGCTTCCCAGCTGGACGACCTGAACATCCTTAAATTCAGTGCTGAAAACCTCTTGAATATCATCAATGATATCCTCGACTTTACGAAAATCGAGACGGGAAACCTTGAACTGGAATCTATACCCATGAGCATCAAGACCCTTGCTGCTGATATTATAAACTCCCTTCAGATCAACGCTGCAACAAAAGAAAATAAACTCATTCTCTCTTTCGATGCAGGTATTCCCGAAACCTTAATGGGCGATAAAACCAGAATTTATCAGATTCTTATGAATCTGTTGGGCAATGCCATTAAGTTTACAGATCATGGCGATATTACACTGAAAATTAGCCTTACTGAGGATCAGGAAGAAACGGTATTGCTTTTTTTTGAAATCAGTGATACTGGAATAGGTATTCCGAAAGACAAACAATCCTATATTTTTGAAACGTTTACACAAGCTAAATCTGATATTTCGAGAAAGTATGGCGGTACTGGACTGGGTTTAGCAATTACAAAAAAATTGCTAAAACTACATCATTCCGATATTGCCGTACAGAGTGAAGAAGGAAAAGGTACTACTTTTTCATTTCACCTGCGTTTTGCTAAAGTCTCCGCTAAAGTAGACGCAATACAGTTTACAGATCAGCCAGATGTTTTTTCAGGCAAAAAAATACTTGTGGTCGATGATAATGATGTCAATTTGCTGATTGCAAAAAGAGTATTGTTTAAATGGGGGTTTTATCTTGACTTCGCCAGCAGTGGAAATGAAGCAATCGCTAAAGTGAAGGATAATATCTATGACCTGATCTTTATGGATATAAAAATGCCGGGTATTGATGGCTTTGAAACAACGGCCATCATCAGAGAGTTACCAGGACATTATTTCAAATCTGTACCAATCATTGCCTTGACGGCTTCAACACTTCAGAACGAAAACAGCAAATTTAAGGCTTCGGGAATGAATGGACATATTTTAAAACCATTTAAGCCAGAGGAGATCAAAAACATCATTCTCGCATATTTCTCCTAAGAATCTGCATATTGAATTAAATCATCTTCCAAAATGGTGTATAACATAAAGGGCCGATGTTCCACGGGTGTGGAAGTATCGACCCTTAAATTAACGCTCTCGCAACAAAGGTGACAATTTTATTTGATTTGCCAAAATAATCGCATTTTATTTTCATAAAAAAGTAAAGGGCCGATATTCTTATAGAAAATATCGACCCTTACCATCTAAATTAACGCTCTCATCTATATAAACGATTATACCGTGTAAATGTTTTGTCTGTCTTCTTTTTTTTGAGAAAAACTCATTGGAAACAACCTAAAGTAGCTGGTAATGTGCGTACAACATCATTAAAATCTTTAGATAAAAAAAGTGGAAAATAGGGATCTTCACTCAAGTTTAAACCCTTTTTAATCGCCAAGCTAGGTGCTGAAAGCCTAAATTCATATTTTCCTGGATTGCTAAAAAGAGGGTCAATATTCAGCAGGTTTCCGTTACCTGCATAGGTTTGAAGTGCAGTCCGGATCAAATTATTACTGACGTCCACCTCTATATTTCCAAATCCCTTTTTTTCAATCAGTAGTTCCTCAGCCTGTAAACCCCAGATGATGTTATTTGTAAGATTGATTTTCAAGTTGGGCGCAGGTCTGCTGATACCGGTATCTGAGAAAAACAGCGAAGGATTGGTCCGACTAAAGGCATTGTTATAGCCGGCAAATGTGTTGTGCTTAAGATTATAAAGACCACCGCCAATACCATATAACAGATATTGTCCGCAATTGTAAAAGAGGTTATTAAAGGCAGTAAAACTAGCTCCATAGCCAACAAATGCGGTGATACTCATGTTTTTTATCAGTGTATTGTTGAGGAGCAGTTTCGGACTTCCATCTTTTGTCAGGGAATCAGCAGTAATGCCAATGATTGCATTTTTGATAGTCGCGTGCTGTATCGAAGATCTGCTGCTACTATTGTAAAAATAAATGCCGTTCCATTGACCCGGTTCTTCTGTATAGAAGCTTTCCATGCGGTCGCCCGAAAAAAGTACCTGTTTTGTTGGTATGCCCTGTACATTGAGCGAGCCCCTTACCCGCATGGCAGCATGGTTATGAAACAGCACTTTAGCTCCTGGTTGTATGTTCAAGGTTACTTCGGGAGCTATGGTGACTGATTTGTAGATGATATAAGGAAGCTTGTTTGTCCAGTTGGTATTGCTGGTGATCAGTTGATCGTTGATAAACACAGCATTTTGCCCATATGCAACCAGTTGTACCGACTGTGCATTGCCATTGGTACTAAACAATATGGAATCCTGTACAATGAAAGGGAGGCTCTGATTGTTAGGGTTAATCAATACTTTGATGAAAATACTTATAGAATCTTTCCCGTCAATTTTCAGATTTGATTCCTGATTGGTCGTTTTCCCGTTGATTATAAGACTAAAATTCGACGTGTTTCCGCCACTCAGACGGATATTGCTGATGCTGACTGCCTGTGGATGTGTGTTGTAAACTTTGATCCTTTTATTGGTAGAACCAACAGATGTGAATACGGTGTCAAAAAGTACCGTATCGGAAGAAAAGCTGAGTCTGATATCTTTATCCGTACTAATCACATTAGATTTACGGCAGGACGTAATGCAAAGAGTACAAATCAGGAAGAATACCAATAATAACCGCATTAACAAACTTAGAGAAAACAAGTCAATCCGCAAAGGCTATCGCGGCAATACTCAATTTTCCAATTGCTGCTTGTTGCAGAACTATTGCACAGGCTTCTATGGTGGCCCCGGTAGTAATCACATCATCAATCAGCAATATGTTTTTGCCCAGTACTAGTTCAGGATTCTTCAGCTCGAATACATCTTTCATATTTTCATAGCGTTTGTATCTGCTTTTGCGAGTCTGTGAACTCGTGTCCACTTTACGTACAAGGCAATGCTCCAGTATTGGGATTTCCATGACCATTGCTACACCCTCAGCGATACACATACTTTGATTATAGCCCCGGGATCTTTCTTTTTTCCGGTGCAGGGGGACTGGAATGATCAGAGAGACATCCTGATACAACGAAGCTTTACGAAGCTGCTCTCCCAGCATTGCCCCCAGTTTAATGCCTACTGCCTTTCGATTTTTATACTTTAAGTGATGCATGAGTTCCTGCACTGTACCAGCCTTTCTAAAATGAAGCAGTGCCATTGCCGAATGGAAGGGGATTCTGCCCCATAGCTTCCTTGCGGTTTTATTGTCGGCATGTAAATGCTGATCAGTATAAGGAAGGTGATACAAGCATGAGGTACAAATATCTCTTTCCCCTCTGTATAAAGGATTGTTACAACCACAACATAATTCTGGGAAAAGCAATCCCAGTAAATCGCTGAGAAGATTGGAAATAACCCGATGTAAATTCATCTGCTAAATTAGGCACTTCAGCAAATGAGTGGTTAAAATAAAACGATTAATTTTGATCTTTTACCGCAAGCTGTCCACAGGCAGCATCGATATCTTTACCACGGCTGCGCCTGATATTAGTATTAATGCCCTGGCTTTTCAGGTAATTGGAAAAAGCATCAATTTTATCACCTTCTGCATTAATGAAATCAGCGAATTGAATTGGATTATACTCGATCAGGTTAACCTTGCAGGGCACGTGCTTACAGAATTTAGCTAATTCCATCGCATCTTCAATTTCATCATTGAAATTGTTGAATACAATGTATTCATAGGTAATCGGGTTCTTGGTTTTAGAGAAATAATATTTTAGTGATTCTGCCAATGCTTTCAGCGAATTCTGTTCGTTGATGGGCATGATCTCGTTTCGCTTTTTATCATTAGCCGCATGCAGAGAAACCGCAAGATTGAACTTAACGCCATCATCACCCAGTTTTTTTATCATTTTGGAAATCCCGGCAGTAGAAACCGTTATACGTTTATAAGACATATTTAGTCCATCCGGTGCAGTAATGCGCTCAATGGATTTCAATACATTAGCATAATTCAGCAAGGGTTCTCCCATGCCCATGTACACAATATTTGTTAATGGGGCATTGTAATTCTTTTTTGCCTGTTGATCAATAAGTACAACCTGGTCATAAATTTCGTCCGCATTGAGGTTACGTTTGCGATCCATATAACCGGTAGCACAGAATTTACAAGTTAAACTGCAACCTACCTGTGAACTTACACAGGCGGTCATGCGTTCATCCATTGGTATCAATACACCTTCAACGATATTGCCATCGTACAACCTGAAATGTATTTTTAATGGTATGGTCATTGCTGAATTGGGCATTGTTGACTTCAACAACATTGATGGAATAATTCTCATTTAGCTTCGCTCTCAGTTCTTTGGAAAGATTACTCATTTCTTCAAAACTGCGGGCAGACTTTTCCCAAAGCCATTGGTAAACCTGTTTGGCTCTGTAGGAAGGTTCTTTCATGGCGGTAAAGTGCTGTTGCAATTGTACCAGGTCAAGCGAACGGATATCAGTTTTCTTTGTAGGAAGCATTTCGCTGCAAAGTTACAAAAAAATCTTACCTTTTCGGGCTCTTCACTTTTGCTCCAGGCGCGCCGGATTTTCCATTGCCTGGTCTTACAGGTCTTTTGCTTGGGCCACCAGCTTTGAACCAGTCGTTATTGCCTGCTAATTTAGCGCCCGAAGCTGGTCTGCCTCCGGATGCCGATTTAGGTGCAGCCTTACCTTTTCCGCCAGCGGGTCTGTCGGCCCGGCTCACAGAGGTACTTTTCCCCGCTGCTCTGGATCCTGCTGCTCTGGCTGCTTTCGTTCCGGTCGATCTGCCTGAGATTTTACCCGGGGTTACATTTTCCATGAGGTCCTCTACTTTTGCCGCCTTTGGTTTTTTACTTACCCGTTTAGGTGCCGCATTCGCTGCTTCAGAACTCGACTTTGCTACCATATTATAGATTTCTGTCTGTTCTTCGGGAGTCAGTTCACGCCACTCACCCAATGGAATGCCTTTTATACTGACGTTCATGATACGTACCCGCTCCAATTTAACCACTTCAAATCCGAAGTGTTCACACATACGTCTGATCTGTCTGTTCAAACCTTGTATAAGGATGATCTTAAAGGTAGTGGGACCTTCCTTAATCACCTTGCACTTCTTCGTCATCACGCCAAGCACCGGAACACCTTTGCCCATGCCAGTTATAAAGGATTCCGTAACTGGTTTATTTACTGTCACCACATATTCTTTTTCGTGGTTGTTGCCCGCTCTCAGAATCTTGTTGACCAGGTCTCCGTTATTGGTCAGGAAAATCAATCCCTGCGAATCCTTATCCAGACGGCCGATAGGAAACACCCTTTCGCTGTGGTTCACGTGGTCTACAATATTGCTTTTTACACCAGCTTCAGTAGTGCTGGTAATGCCTACAGGCTTGTTATAAGCAATAAGCACTGTATTTTCTGCCTGTTGTGGTTCTATTGTCTGGCCATTTACAGTAACAATGTCTCCAAAGAAGACCTTATCACCTACTTTTGCTTTTCTACCATTAATGTATACATTTCCCTGCTCAATATATCTATCGGCTGCCCGCCTGGAGCACATTCCGCTTTCACTAATGTATTTATTTAATCTTGTGGTAGAATCTGCCATTGATGGTAAAGTTATGAATTGAAAATATTTACAAAGAAATCGATTTATAATCACATATGCTATCAAAATCTTTTTGATGAATATTTAACCTATGTGGAGAAGGGTCGCCGCTAATTAATAGTTAACTGGCAAAAACTTCATATACTCACTTATTTTCATGTGATCTTTCTTTCGAAATGGCATATCCAGGCACCTAACCGAGATGATTCGCGACACACGAAAGTCGCGGTATTCATTTCGGAGATGACACCAGCCGATGAGGTGCCAGTTGAAAGCATAGAAGATCAGGCCAATTGGTTCCACTTCACGTTTGCTGCTTTCTCCATTATGGTTTTGGTAGTCGATTTCGATGATACAGGTAATTGAGATTGCGTGCTGTAGTGCGGACAAATGATCGAATTCCTCATTCAGCATTTCATGGTGCAGTTGAAATTTAATACTTTCATTCAGTAGTTCAAGTTTCTCCTTTTGGGAGTTTTTCAGTACGGCCTTTACTTTATTCAATGCAGTAGTGTAATTAATCAGGATCGATTTGTCCGCAAAGCGGGAGACCAGGCGTTCCATGATCAGCAAGGCATTCGCTTCATCTGATGTAAACGAAACCGGAGGTAAAAAATAGCCTTGAACAATGAAATAACCTTTAGGCTGTTCAAAGCTTATAGGGACACCCTGTTCCAGCAATGCCTTGATATCCCGATATACCGTACGTATACTGATGTCAAACTGCTCTGCAATCTTATCTGCACTGGTGTGTTTCCTGCTTTGCAACAGAATCAAAATTCCAAAGAGTCTATCTATACGGTTCATGAAACTAAATTAAGATTTTATCTGGAAATACATTTTCTTTGTATCCATGATTTCTTACCTATCAGCATCATACGTATACCCAGTAACACAGCCGCCAATTAAAAATGGCGTATTGGGTGTCGACAAGCAAGGCAGGATTACCGTGGTATTGACCGCCAAGGAAGCAGAGGCGAAGCAGATTAAAGATATTACTTTTTATGAAGGCATTCTGGCGCCTGGCTTCATCAATACCCATTGCCACCTGGAGCTTTCCCACATGTGGGCCAAAGTACGCGAAAAGACTGGTTTAGTAGATTTCGTACAACAGGTGATGAAGACCCGCGGTGTAGATGATTATAGTATTGAAGTAGAAATGCTAAAAGCAGATTTAGAAATGCTTGAGGGAGGTATTGTGGCGGTGGGAGACATCTCTAACCAGGTCATTTCTAAGTCGGTTAAAAAACGAAGTCCTTTATATTATCATACTTTTCTGGAGGTCTTGGGTTTTAATCCCGAAACGGCTGGACTTTCTATAGAACGGGCATTGACTTTTGAACAGGAATTTGATAGTCTGCCAATCTCTGTTGTGCCTCATGCGCCTTATTCTGTTTCTAAGCCACTGTTTCAGGAAATCGGTAAACACGCTCTTGCTAAAAATTCTATATTGAGTATCCACAATCAGGAGACGGCATATGAAGACGCTTTTTTTAAAGACAAGACGGGAAAATTTCTGGAATTATATGAATTCTTGGGCTTGGATATTAATTTTTACCAGCCTTCAGGGAAAAGTTCACTGCAGACTTATCTGCCTTTGTTGCCTAAGGAGTTAAAGACCTTACTGGTCCACAATACGTATACAACATTAGAAGATGTCATGTTTGCCGAATCGATCCATCCTAATTTATATTGGTGCCTTTGTCCAAGTGCCAACATGTATATAGAAGGCCGCTTGCCGGATGTAAATATGTTGAAAGATGCAGGCATCCGGATTACGCTTGGTACAGATAGTCTGGCGAGTAATGATAGGTTAAGTATACTGAAAGAGATTGAGTGGCTACTGGAAGAGTTTCATGTTCCTATGGAAGAGTTGATCCGTTGGGCAACCTGGAACGGAGCGGAGTTTCTGGGTATTACGGATCAATATGGAAGCTTTGAACCAGGCAAACAACCAGGAGTTAATTTTCTGAAAATTAACGATCCTGAAAGTGGAATGATCAGTTTAGTAAAGCGTTTGTTTTAAGGGAAAATGAATAACAAGGTTACTGAACTTTTTGGAATTGAATATCCGATCATACAGGCCGGAATGGTCTGGTGTAGTGGTTGGCGGCTTGCTTCGGCTGTATCCAACTCAGGTGGCCTCGGCATTATTGGTGCAGGATCTATGTATCCTGATATTTTTCGCGAGCATGTGCGTAAATGTAGGTTGGCGACGGCAAAGCCTTTTGGTGTAAATGTGCCACTGTTATATCAGGGCACCAATGAGATTATGGATATTGTTCTTGAAGAAGGTGTTAAGATTGTGTTTACATCTGCAGGTAATCCTGCGGTCTGGACCCAATTTTTAAAAGAGAAGGGCATCACCGTAGTTCATGTGATCGCTAATACAAAATTTGCGCTAAAAGCGGTAGAAGCGGGAGTTGATGCCATCGTAGCTGAGGGCTTCGAGGCAGGGGGGCATAATGGCAGGGAAGAGACGACAACGATGTGTCTGATCCCGATGGTGCGTGCTGCTGTTCAGGTCCCTTTAATTGCGGCGGGAGGGATTGGCAGTGGGGAGCAAATGCTGGCGGCGATGGCATTGGGCGCGGATGCTGTACAGATAGGTTCTGCCTTTGCAGTGGCCGAGGAGTCTTCTGCACATCGCAATTTTAAAGAACGCATCATCAATGCTTCAGAAGGAGATACGAAATTGCAATTGAAAAAGCTGGTGCCGGTACGTTTGCTTAAAAATGAATTTGCTGATCAGATTGCACAGGCGGAAGCGTCGGGAGCAGATACAGAGATGCTGATGCAGATATTAGGTAGAGCGCGTGCAAAATTAGGTATGTTTGAGGGAAACATGAAAGAAGGTGAGCTGGAGATCGGACAGGTCTCAGCCATGCTACAGGAGATAAAGCCAGCGAGGGCTATATTGGAAGAAATCTGGCAGGGGTTTTTGAGTGCCAGGGCGAAGATGTCAAATGGTTAAACACATATAATAATTTAAATGAAAATAGTACACAATAAAATCAATTTAACGGGCAAAGTGCAAGGTGTAGGGTTTAGGGAAACAACCAAGTATGTTGCAGACCAGGCAGGTATCAAGGGCTTTGTAAGAAATGAGCCCGATGGCTCTGTCTATATAGAGGCAGAAGCGGAGCAATGGGAACTGGACTCATTTGTTGACTGGTGTAATGAAGGGCCGGACAGGGCCATAGTCGATTCTTGTACGGTAAAGATGACCGATGAAATAAAGCATTTCACAGATTTTGTGATCTTAAAAAAATAAGATGTCGGTGATCAAACGGTTTCTAGGGCAGACGGCGATTTATGGGGTGACAACCGTAGTGTCAAGGATGTTTAATTTCATTCTTACTCCTTTATTCACTGGAGTATTTCAGCCCGGAATCTACTCTATTTTTACGAAAATGTATGCTTCTGCCTCATTGATCAATGCGATATTGGCATTTGGGATGGAAAGTACATTTTTCAGGTATCTGAATAAGCATGAAGACAAAAAGCAGGAGGTGTATAACAATTCCTTTTTCAGTATAGGTTTTTTGTCGTTGTTATTCCTGATTTCAGGACTAGTATTTGCAGAGCCGCTTGCGGTACACTTTTCCAATGGACCAGCAGAGGTGAATGATTACATCCAATATGTTCACTATTTTGTCTGGCTACTGTTCATTGACGCCATCTGTGTGATCCCATTTGCAAAGCTTCGGGCTGATGAAAAGCCTATGCGTTTTAGTCTGATTAAGTTTTTGAATATCGGGAGCTTTATTGGGTTCAACCTTTTCTTTTTGTTCGTTGTACCGGCCGTTGTCCATTCCGGAGGTGCTATTGGTCTCTGGTTTGCCTCCTGGTACCGTGAAGGCTGGATCGGATATGTATTCATTTCCAATTTGATTGCCAGCGCACTAACTCTGGTATTACTGATTCCCGAACTGCTTAAACTTCAGTTGAAATTCGACAAGGCACTTTTCCTGAAGATGGTTTCGTATTCATGGCCTATACTGGTTGCGAATTTATCTTTCGTGGTCAATGAAAACCTTGACAAGATGATCTTAGAACCCCTGGGAGTTTCGGCATATAACTTGGGTGTTTACGGAGCAGTTTGTAAAATTGCGGTGTTTCTAAGCCTTTTCATTACGGCATTCCGATTGGGAGCGGAACCCTTCTTTTTTAGTCATGCCAAAAGTGCCAATGCTAAGCAGACCTATGCAATAATCCTTAACTACTTTGTGGTTGTGTTGACGCTTATATTCGTAGGGCTGGTCGCTAATATACAAATCCTTAAACATTTCATTGATAAAGACTATTGGGCTGGGCTAGAGGCAGTACCAGTTTTACTGTTTGGATATGTATGTCTTGGTATTTATAGCAATTTGTCGATCTGGTACCGTTTATCCGATCAGACTAAGTATGGACTCTATATTTCGGTCATTGGCGCAGTTATTACAATTGTGCTCAATATTGTTCTGGTGCCGAGATTCGGGTTTATGGGTTCGGCCTGGGTGTCACTACTTGCCTATTTCATTATGATGGTGATTTCTTATGTTTTGGGACAGCGAAATTATCCGATTCCTTATAATCTTAAGCGTATCTTGGCATATATGCTGGTTTCGATTGTATTGGTAGTGCTTTCTTTTTGGGTGTTTAAGAGAGATATCTATATTGGTAATGTTTTATTGTTCACCTTTATTTGCGGAGCCTTTTATTTTGAAAAGGCTGAGTTAATGAAGTTATTGAGAGGCAAATAACCTAGCGATCGAACATGCTTCTTAAGGTTAAAGTCTAAACTGTCGTATATTAGCAGCGTTTAAATTAAATAAATTGAAAAGCAATTTTAACAGATGAAAATCAATATCATTAATAAATCAATACATGCATTGCCACAATACGAGACGGCACATGCTGCCGGAATGGATATTAGGGCGAATCTAAAAAGTGAGATCAGTATTAAACCTTTACAGCGTGTTTTAGTTCCAACTGGTTTGCATGTAGAGTTGCCTATAGGTTATGAAGCGCAGATCAGGCCGAGAAGTGGACTGGCTTATAAGCATGGCATCAGCATTGTAAATTCGCCAGGTACAATAGATGCAGATTACAGAGGAGAAATTAAAGTATTGCTAGTAAACCTTTCAGATACTGACTTTGTAGTAAATGATGGGGACAGGATTGCTCAGATGGTGATTGCAAAGCATGAAACAGTGAGTTGGGAAGCGGTGGATGAACTGAGTGATACTGCCCGGGGTACGGGTGGTTATGGACATACGGGTAAGTAAAATGAAGAAATTAAAGTGTTTTTTGTGCTTGTTACTATTGGTGGGCTTCTCAGCCAGAGCTCAGGAACCATTGTTGACCAAACTGGATAGCAATGCAATAAAGACACTTTTTTATGCCGGACTGCGCGATAAATTGAACGAGAACTATGCTCGTGCAGCTGAGAATTTCAATAAAATTCTCGCGATGGATGCGAATAATGCTCCTGTGCATTATGAAATTGCAGTATTGAACTATCGGCAAAACAAAGTGGCGGAGGCGGAGGTTGCGATCAAGAAAGCAACTGCGATTGACGCCGGCAATATCTGGTATTGGAAGTTGATGGGTGAATTGTATAAGCGAAATGGGAATATGGATGCGCTGGTCGCTGTATTTAACCAGTTGATCCGGCTTTCGCCAGATAATGATGCGTATTATTTTGTCACCGGTCCAATGCTTTTTTGCTGGACGGTAAGGAGGAATTAGCTTTAAAAGGTTATGATGAACTGGAGCAGAAATTTGGTAATTCTGAAGAATTGAAACAGGCGAGGGCTCGGTTAGCAAAAAGTACCAAGGGAGTTAATGATAAAGTGCAGAAGGAGGAAGTTAAGCCAGTGCTGGATGCCAATGACCCGAGAGCTATTGCAGCTGTAGCGGAGCAGTTGTATAAAAAAGGCGAACTGAATGCTGCGCTGGAACAATACAAAAAAGCGCTAAAGTTGACCGACCAACTATATGGAGTCTGGGAACAAACCCTAAACATTCAAACGATACTTACGTTGTATAAGGAAGTGATTAGCACAGCAGACGAAGCACTGGCTGTTTATCCAAACCAAGCGATTCTTTACTATTTCCTGGCCTTTGCTCAGCAACAGGAAATGAAATATGAAGATGCGATTGGTAATATCAGGACAGCGATAAGTCTGGATGTGGAGAACCCTGTATATCTGGAGTGCTACGGCGATATTCTTTCCCTAAAGGGGGATCAGGAACAAGCTTTGGTGCAATGGAAAAAGGTTAAGGCTGCAGGTGCGGGCTCAGATAAATTAAAGAAGAAGATCGATGAACGGAAATACATTAAATAAGCTGGCTTTAGCGGTATTGATAATATCTGCCTTTGGCTGTAAAACCAAAAAGGTAATTGTAAAGGTGCCTGAGGCTGGAGAAAACATAACGGTTGTTAGTAAGAAAGCAGAGAACCTTAAGATGCTATCAGAAAAAGACCTCGCATATAATACCTTGTCTATTAAGGCAAAGGCTAGTCTTGATATTAATGGAAACAGTAACAATGTAACGATGAACATCCGTATGCAGAAGGATGAAAAAATCTGGGTGAGCATTACTGCGATCGCAGGTATTGAGGTGGCAAGGGCACTGATCACGCCTGATAGCATCAAAGTAAAAAATAGTTTACAGGGTGTATATTTAAAGAAGCCTTTCGGGTATGTACACCGGTTTACCAATAAGCAGGTAAATTTTGCCTTGCTGCAATCTATATTTTCAGGGAATACAATCAAAGACTTCATGGTGCAGGATTCCGAACTGCAACAGCAGGAAGGAACCTGGCTTTTGAGTGGTAAACAGGGCGACCTAGCTTACCGCGTGTTGTTCAATACTTTGTTTAAGGTAGCTGAGAATAACCTGAACGATGTAAAGTCGGGCAGGGCACTGAAAGTAGTTTACGGCGAGTATCAAAAAATAGATGACATTCCTGTACCTTCCAATATCAAGATCAGCTCAGTGTCAGGAACTCAGAAACTCAATTTAACATTGGACTTTTCTAAAATAGAACGCAATGTTACGCTGGACTTTCCGTTTAATGTTCCAGCTAAGTATGAGGTGATAAACTGATTTTTTTTAATACTTTTGAGGCAATGAAGTTGAGCAAATTCCTTTTATTCCTGTTTTTCGTATTATCTGCCTCTGTAGCTGTCGCCCAAAGCAGTGCAGAACTGAAAAGAAAAAAAGAGGCCTTACAGCGCGAAATTGACTTGTTGCAGAAGAATGCGAATAAGGCTGCGAACAGTAAAAAGTTGACACTGGGTGAAATCAAAGCATTGAATGCTAAGATCGGATTGATGCAGAGCAAGATCTCGGTGATCAATTCTGAAATAAAGAACCTGGACAACCAGATCCACGAGAATACGAATACGGTGCATACATTAAAGGGGCAGTTGGGTCAGTTGAAGAAAGAGTATGCGAGCATGATCAGGTTTGCGCAGCGTAACAAAAATGCGTATGATAAGATGATGTTCATTTTCGCCGCTTCTGATTTTAACCAGGCCTATAAGCGGATCAAATATTTGCAGCAGTTTGGGCAGTACCGCAAAAAGCAGGCAGATTATATTCAAGGTAAACAAAAAGACCTCAACTACAGGATTGTGGTGCTGGATAAGAATCTGAAAGAAAAAAGCAACCTGCTGCATGAGCAGGAGAATGAAAAAAATAAGCTAGGTAAAGATAAATCGGAGCAGTCAGCAGTACTCAGCAAATTTAGCAGGCAGGAGAAGCAGCTGAAGAATGACATTGCAGCAAAGCGTAAGCAGGCGGCGCAGATCGACCGGAGTATTCGTGCGGCCATAGCCAGAGAGATTGAAATTGCTAAGCGTAAAGCGGAGGAAGAAGAACGCCTGGCAGCGGCGAAGGCTAAAGCAGAAAGTAAGCCGGCGCCAGCTGCAGCTACAAAGCCAAAGACGAGTGGTGGTTACCTTACGGCTACACCTGAATCGGCTAAGCTTTCTTCCCAGTTTGAAGGCAACAGAGGATCACTCCCATGGCCGGTAACAATGGCTACAGTGACACAGAAGTTTGGTAAGTATATGGTAGATCAGGCTTCAAATGTTAGCGACGGAATTGATATTGAAACACAGGAAGGTGCCGCAGTACGTGCGGTTTTTAATGGCAAAGTGAGTACCGTAATGGGGGATGGTTATGGTAGATTTATTGTTCTGATCCTCCATGGAGAATACTTCACGGTTTATACCAATCTGAAGTCTGTCAGTGTTTCAAAGGGAGAGGCAGTGACAACCCACCAGAACATAGGTGTGGTAGGAACTGAATGATGGAAGACCAAAACTGCATTTTGAAATCAGGAGGGGAGCTGCCCCTCAGAATCCGGAGGCTTGGCTTGGAGGAAGGTAAAAAGGCAAACAAAATAGTTATATTTGTATAAAATAAACAAAAACACGCAAGAAGATGTATACAGGGACATTAGCGGATTTTTTAGGAATGGGTGGGCCAGAGATCATGCTCATTATGGTAGTGATACTTTTGTTGTTTGGAGGTAAAAAATTGCCCGAACTGGCCAGGGGACTGGGAAAAGGAATCAGGGATTTTAAAGATGCTTCTGAAGGTGTAAAAAGAGAGATCCATCGGAACATTAATTCCGTAGGTATTGTGGACGATGTAAATGATATGGTAAATGACGTAAACGACAATAGCCGTCACCATCCTTCAGAATCTGAGTTGGAAGAACAATTATATCCTAAACAGGAAGCGCCTGTTGTGGCCAACACAGAGCCCATCAGCTTTGTGAAAAAAACAGATGAAGCGGCAGCATCGGCGACTGAGCAATTGATCGCTGAACACAAAGAAGAGACAGCACAGAGCAGAATAGAAACAGATAAAACACAACTTTAAGTCAAAAATCATGTTAAATACAACACTAGGTGCCATGTTAGGCGGACCAGAAATTGCCATTATTTTAGTCATTGTACTATTGCTTTTTGGCGGCAAAAAAATTCCTGAACTGATGAGAGGTCTGGGTAAAGGCGTAAAAGAATTTAAGGATGGAAAAGATGGCGTTGACGGGGATCCTGTAGATCAGAACCGAACTAACACAACCAATAAACCTTTGTAGGTTTAAAATCCTTTTATAAATCTTTTAACGTATTCTTGAATTTTGAAGAAGTATAACTCCTTAACAGAGATACAAAGCCTTATTGGTCAGAAAAAACTCAGCTTACCCGGGTTGTTGGAATATTATTTTAAGCAGATTGAAATTCATAAACACCTCAATGCATTCAATGAGGTGTTTTTTTATTCTGCAGCTGAGCAGGCAAAACTGGTGCAGCAAAAACTTGATGATGGTACAGCAGGAAAACTTGCAGGTATGGTCATCGGTATTAAGGACAATATTTCCTATAAGGACCATGAAGTAACCGCCTCTTCAAGAATGCTTGAAGGTTTTATTTCCCCTTATTCGTCAACCGTAGTAGCGCGTCTTTTACAAGAAGATGCTGTGATCATCGGGCGCCTGAACTGCGATGAATTTGCAATGGGAGGCTCTAACGAAACATCCTATTACGGAGCGGTTAGAAATGCTGCGGATGATACCAGGGTGGCCGGCGGTTCCTCAGGAGGTTCAGCCGTGGCCGTACAGGCAGATTTATGTCTTTCTGCACTTGGTACAGATACTGGTGGTTCTGTAAGACAACCTGCTGCCTTTTGTGGCGGTATAGGCTTTAAACCCACTTACGGACGTATTTCCAGGTATGGGGTAATTGCTTATGCATCATCCTTTGATCAGGTTGGGACCATCACTTCGTCAGTGAGCGACGCGGCATTGCTACTTGAAGTCCTTTCTGGGGCAGATGAATACGACAGCACGGTAAGCAGATTACCTGTACCGAGCTATACCTTAGGACTAAATGATCCTGGTAAAAAGAAAATTGCTGTTTTGAAAGAAACACTCGAAAGTAAAGTGCTTGATCCGGAAGTAAGGAATTCTATATTAGATGCTATTGAACGCTTCAAAAGCCAGGGGCATGAAGTTGAATATGTTTCTTTTGATCTTCTGGACTATCTGGTGCCGGCATATTATGTTTTGACTACGGCAGAAGCCTCTTCGAACCTTTCCCGCTTTGACGGCGTACATTATGGTTACAGGAACCTGGAAGCGGCTAATCTCAATGAACTGTACAAGCGTTCGCGTGCTGAGGGATTTGGAACGGAAGTCAAGAAACGTATTTTGCTCGGTACTTTTGTTTTAAGTGCAGGATATTACGATGCCTATTATCAGAAAGCACAGCAGGTAAGGAGACTGATCCGGGAGAAAATGGAAGAATTATTGGTGGATTTTGATGTGATATTGAGTCCTGTATCTCCTACTCCAGCTTTTAAAATTGGAGAAAATACAGAAGATCCATTGGTGATGTATATGGCAGATATTTTTACAGTTCTGGCTTCACTCACCGGAATTCCGGCCGTGGCTATTCCATTGGGCAATAATTCTGAAGGATTACCGTTAAGTATGCAATTAATGGCCAGGCACTTCGCTGAAGAAACGCTATTGGCTTTGTCACATGATTTTTTAAATGAGCAGGTAAGTTAGCTGCTCTGACCCAAAAATGCCTATGAACAAAAAAGTACTATTCGTATCGTATTGCATTCTGGCTTTTATCAGCTTTTCTACATCTGCACAACAGCAGATAATTCCTTTAAATGATACCACGTCCGTACCGGTGGTTGCTGAGAGCCCTCTATTTATCAATTATAATTTTCTTTATAAGAACAGGCTTGACTCTATTGAACAGGTGGTGCCGATGCCTTATAACGAATATGTACAGAAGTATATAGAAGTATACAGTGGTAGGAAGGATATGATGGGAAGGATGCTCGGCTTGTCAGACTATTACTTTCCAATTTTTGAGAAGGCTCTGAAGAGCCTGAATATTCCGGATGAGATTAAATATCTTCCTATTATTGAATCTTCCATGAATCCATACGCAGTCTCACGTGTGGGCGCTACCGGCTTGTGGCAGTTCATGTTTGGCACAGCCAAAGGCTACGGGCTTAATATGGATAATTTTGTAGATGAGCGAAAAGATCCGATCCAGGCCAGTTACGCTGCTGCGGCTTATTTTCGGGATGCTTATGCCGAACTGGGTGATTGGCTTTTGGCGATTGCTGCGTATAACTGCGGCATGGGAAATGTACGCAGGGCAGTAGAAAAGGCAAACTCCAACGATTTTTGGGAGATTCGTAAATACCTTCCACTTGAAACAAGAAACTATGTGCCTGCATTTATCGCTGCGGTGTATGTAATGAAGTGTTCAGATAAACACGAAATACGTTCACAACGCCCATCTTATATTAAAATCACAGATACCATACAGGTCAATAAATTTGTTTCTATACCATTATTGGCAAAAGCTCTGAATATGGATGAAGACGAACTGTGTAGCCTGAATCCCAGCTATAAGAAAAAAATTGTGAACGGGACAGAGCTTTCGCCGAAGCGCATCATCATGCCCAAAGTGAGTCTGAGTGATTTTGCTATGGTGTATGAACTGCTGAACAGTGATGTACAGACAGATATGGATGTGGTACTTGCATCAAATGATGATAAGCGGCTGATAAAAAAGAAGAAAGTAGTGATAGAAAAGCCTGATTACTTTTATCATAAGGTCTCCCCCGGTCAGAACCTGGGGCTAATTGCTGATAAATATCATGTAGAAGTTCAAGACCTGAAAGTCTGGAACAAGCTGAACGGAACGACTATAGTGCCTGGTCAGCGGCTTAAAGTATATAGTAGCCATGCTGAAAAAAATGGCTTTAGGGCCGCAAAAAGCTAATTCTGCTTGTTCATTTTCTGCTGTTCAGTTTGTTCATTTTTCCTATTTTACGAAGTTTATTCCTTGGTTTAATACCCTTTTTTTATTTTAAGGCTAATTAAAAGAATTGTAACTTTGGCCCTTTACAATTGACCGTTTATGAGTAAATTAAATAGGAAGCAAGATGCTTTAGACTACCATTCGCAAGGGCGCCCGGGTAAAATTCAGGTAATCCCCACGAAACCGACAAATTCTCAAAGAGATTTAGCCCTTGCTTACTCACCTGGTGTGGCCGAACCATGCTTAAGAATAGCAGAAAATACAGAAGAAGTTTATAAATACACAGCAAAGGGTAACCTGGTGGCTGTAATTAGTAACGGAACGGCAGTTCTGGGGCTGGGTGATATCGGTCCTGAGGCGGGTAAACCTGTGATGGAAGGTAAAGGTTTATTGTTTAAGATCTTTGCTGATATCGATGTGTTCGATCTGGAATTGGACACCAAGAACGTGGATGATTTTGTGAAGATCGTAAAGGCGCTCGAACCTACGTTTGGAGGTGTAAACCTGGAAGATATTAAGGCTCCAGAGTGCTTTGAAATAGAACGACGGTTGAAGGAGGAGATGAACATTCCGGTAATGCATGACGACCAGCATGGCACGGCGATTATCTCTGCTGCTGCCTTGCTTAATGCATGTGAATTGCAGAAGAAGAAAATTGATAAGATAAAAATCGTGGTGAACGGTGCTGGGGCAGCTGCCATTTCATGTTCTCGTTTATATGTTTCTCTGGGAGCAAAAAAGAGAATATCGTGATGTGTGACCGTTCAGGTGTGATACGAGATACCCGGGAAAATCTGGATGCGATCAAAGCCGAATTTGCTACTTCCAGAAGCCTTAGCAACATTGGCTGAAGCAATGAAAGACGCTGACGTGTTCATCGGTCTTTCTTCTGCCAACTGTGTAACTGAGGATATGCTGAAATCGATGGCCAAGAACCCTATTGTATTTGCGATGGCAAATCCTGATCCTGAGATTGCGTATGAACTGGCCATCAGTTCACGTAAGGACATGATCATGGCTACAGGCCGTTCAGATTACCCGAATCAGGTAAACAACGTATTGGGATTCCCATATATTTTTCAGGGGTGCATTGGATGTAAGGGCAACAAGCATCAATGAGGAAATGAAGATTGCAGCAGTAAAAGCGATCGCTGAACTGGCCAAGAAATCAGTTCCAGAGGCTGTAAATATGGCCTATAATGAGAAGAATATCAAATTTGGAAAACATTACATCATTCCGAAACCTATGGATATGAGGTTGATGACCAATGTATCCATGGCTGTAGCCAGAGCAGCAATCGACTCAGGTGTTGCGCGTAAGGTGATTACGGACTGGGATGCTTATGCCGAAGAGCTGAAAGGAAGGCTGGGAGGCGATGATGCAATTATGCGCGCCATAACTAATAAAGCAAATCTGATCCTAAGCGCGTAGTGTTTGCTGAAGCTGACAACTATAAAATCCTAAAAGCCGCGCAGATCGTCAAGGATGAAAACATTGCGATTCCAATTTTATTGGGAAACAGAGAGATCATCAGACGCATCATAGAAGAAAATGCACTTGACCTGGAAGGGGTTGAAATCATGGACCCATTTGAAGAGCCTGAGCGCATGACTAAATATGCGACCTCATTGTTCCAGAAGAGACAACGTAAAGGAGTGACAATGGTTGAGGCCTCAAAACTACTGCGTGACCGAAACTATTTTGGTGCTTCTATGGTAGAATTCGGAGAAGCAGATGCCATGATCTCTGGCCTGACCAAGAATTATGCATCTACCATTAAGCCAGCGCTTCAGGTGATCGGTACAGAAGAAGGTGTCAACCGAGTGGCAGGCATGTACATGATGATGACCAAGAAGGGGCCTGTTTTCTTTGGCGACACTACAGTAACAGTAGATCCAACGGTAGAAGAATTAGTAGATCTGACCCTTTTATTGGAGCGTGCAGTAAGCAAGTTCAATATCCAACCAAGAATTGCTTTACTTTCCTACTCGAACTTTGGCTCTAATGAGGGCACCATTCCGGAAAAGACCAGAAAGGCTGTGAAAATATTGCACGAAAAGCACCCGAATATCGTGGTCGATGGAGAGATGCAAGGTAATTTTGCAATTAACAATGGACTATTGAAAGATAATTTTCCTTTTAGTACATTGGCAGATGCTCCTGCAAATACATTGGTCTTTCCGAATCTCGAATCGGGCAATATTGCTTATAAACTATTGCAGGAACTTGGAGAAGCGGAAGCCGTAGGCCCTATTTTGCTGGGGTTAAAAAAACCTGTTCACATTGTGCAATTGGGAAGTTCGGTGAGAGAGATCGTAAATATGGTTACTATAGCCGTTTTGGACGTGCAGGGTAAAGAGGATGATGCCAATCCAAAACGTGGAAGTATATTAAGAAGAATCGCTAAAAAATAGAAGATGTTTGCATATATAGATGGTAAGTTAACCTTTAAATGTCCTGCTTATATAGTAGTAGAAGCCGGCGGCGTTGGCTATCACATCAATATATCCTTAAACACCTATAGCAGTCTGGCGGATACAGAACGCTGTAAAGTGTATACCTGGCTTCATGTAAAAGAAGATGCGCATACACTTTACGGCTTTGCCGACGAAGGAGAGCGCCAGGTTGTTCCTGCACCTGATCTCTGTTTCCGGGATCGGTCCGAATACTGGCAGGATGATGTTGTCGTCAATCACACCAATGGAGATCCAGACGGCGATTGTAAATGGCGATCTGAACCTGATCCAGCGGATCAAAGGTATTGGTGCAAAATCTGCACAGCGACTTGTCCTGGAACTGCAGGACAAACTAAAAAAAGAAGGTACGGGATCGCTTATCGCCGCACCATTGAACAATACAGTAAGAGAAGAAGCTTTATCTGCCCTGATGATGTTGGGTTTTGTTAAAGCAGCTTCTGAAAAAGCGATAGACAACGCAGTGAAGACAGGGGGTCAGGATTTGTCTATTGAACAAATGATAAAATTAGCCTTAAAAAACCTATAACCGAACCTTACCCTTGAAAAACCTATTAGCGCTAATTCTCTTTTTATTCCTGTCTTCGGGTGTACAGCATGCTTTTTCGCAGGTGAGACCCGAAAGGAAACCCATGGATACTGCCAGAAATAATTTTGGCATCAAAGAAAAACAACGCCTGGGAATCCGTTCCCTGAATAATCCCTTTTATCCTTTACCCGACAATGTAAAACGCGAGGTTACTTACGATGCCCTGAATAAACGTTATGTGATCAGGCAGATGATCGGAGAGCGAATGTTTGGTCAGCCTCAATACCTGAGTGTTGAAGAATACCAGCGTTTGTTGAGTACAGAGATTAAGCGCGACAACTGGCGGGTGCTCTCCAATGAAGAGATTGAAGATGTACGAAGGACAGGAATCATTCCAAGTCTGACCGTTAACAGCAAGGCTTTTGAGAAGATTTTTGGTGGTACGACCATCGACATACAGCCTCGTGGAGAAGCTGAGCTTACTTTTCTGGGCAGGATCAATAGGAACGAGAACCCTCTGTTCAATGAGCGCCAGCGCGTACAAGGTAATTTTGATTTTAATCAGCGTATTCAAATGGATGTCATCGGCAACATTGGTACCAAAATGAAGATCAACATGAACTACAATACTGAGGCGCAGTTTGATTTTGAGAACCAGATCAAACTTGACTATACCGGTGGCGAAGATGATATCATCAAGAAAATAGAAGCCGGTAATGTAAGCTTGCCATTGAATACCACTCTGATCAACGGTACACAGGCTTTGTTCGGCGTGAAAACACAGTTGCAGTTTGGTAAGTTAAATGTGAATACGGTATTTACCCAGCAAAAATCCCAATCCAGAGAAATCCAGATCAGCAATGGTGCACAGCAAAATGAATTCAGGATCAGCGGGGATAATTATGAAGCAAATAAGCACTATTTTTTAGCCCAATATTTTAGGGAAAACTACAATAAGAACCTTTTAAACCCACCAACGATAACTACTGGTGTGGTGATTACCAAAATAGAAGTCTGGATAACGAATAAGGCAGGAAATACACAGGATTCAAGAGATGTATTGGGATTGATTGATTTGGGTGAAAACAGGCCGTTCAACACAGCGCAGGTAAGTGGGGCAGGGTATTCCGTACTGCCATCAGGATTCTCCAATCCGCAGTTCCCAAGACAATCCAATAATTTGCTGGAACAACTTCCTTCAGGGGCGAGGGAGACCAACTCAAATGCAGCGATCACCTTTTTCCAGGGTAACGGCGGGACTGACAATTTTGCAAAGCTTACCTACGCCAGAAAGCTGGCCGAAAAAGAATATACATTTCATCAGAAGCTGGGATATATTTCCCTGAACAATGCCCTCAATACAGATGAGGTACTGGCTGTTGCTTATCGCTATACGTATAACGGCCAGGAATATCAAGTTGGAGAGTTCTCAACGGATGTGCCTTTTGATCAGGGTACGCCGAAGGTATTATTTGCCAAATTGTTGAAAAACGAAACAACCAAGACCAATCTGCCAACCTGGGACCTCATGATGAAAAACATCTATTCTATCGGAGGTTATCAGATCAGTCCGCAAAACTTTAAGCTGGACATTTTCAGGATTGACGAACAGACCGGGATAGAACGACCAGTGATCTCCGAAGGAGAAAAGCTGGATGCCTTCAATAAATCATTGAAAGATAAGCTTTGGATCCAGGTAGTCGGACTCGATCGCCTGAACCAGCAGGATGAGCAGAAACCCGATGGGATTTTTGATTTCGAGACCGAGAATAACCCTTTTAATTCCAACGGAAATAACAATAATACTTCCAATCAATTTAATACAGGTGGCAACAGCCTCAATTCAGGCAGTACCAATGCGGTAGTGCTGACCAATTCCAGAAATGGCTACATCACGATAGATCCACTTAACGGGCGGATCATATTCCCTTTGGTAGAACCCTTTGGAAAAGACCTGGCCGATCAGTTTTTGCCTTCAGAACAAGCATTCATTGATAAATATACCTACACCGCGCTATACGACTCTACGAAAGTGATCGCACAGCAATTGTTTACCAAGCAGAACAGGTATATCATCAAAGGTAACTACCAGTCGGAGATTGCTTCTGAATTCAGCTTAAACTCAATTAATGTTCCTGAAGGCTCTGTAAAGGTTTTTGCTGGTACTATCCCGCTTCAGGAAGGTTCAGATTTTACAGTAGACTACCAGGGTGGCAGGGTCAAGATCCTAAATACTGCGATACTGGTTTCAGGACAGCCGATCAGAATTTCTACAGAGAACAATGAGCTGTTTGGCTTACAGCAACGTTCCTTATTTGGAACTCGTTTGGATTATAAGGTGAATAATAAGTTTAACCTGGGTGGTACTTTTATGAACCTCACAGAGAAGCCATTGACGCCAAAAGTGAATATTGGTGAAGAACCAATCTCGAATACAATCTGGGGGATGGATCTGAACTATAGTTCGCCTTCCCGTTTCCTGACTAAACTGGTGGATAAACTACCGCTTATTTCTACGAAGGCGCCATCTACCATCACCTTTTCCGGAGAATTTGCACAGCTATTGCCAGGACATCCGAAGGCATTGAACTTTGGGGGAAAGACAGGAGGTGTGAGTTATCTGGATGACTTTGAAGCTTCCAGATCAGTTATTGACCTGAAAAGTGCAGTCGCATGGCAATTGTCGGGCACCCCACAGTTATTCCCTGAATCCCAGAATACCAATGATCTGAGTTATGGATACAACAGGGCGCGTATCGCTTTTTACAATATTGATCCTACTTTCTATAACCGGAATGCGAGTAATCTTCCTGCCAGCCTAAGGAACAACCGTAATGAGCTTTCTAATCACTACGTAAGGGAGATCATAGAACAGGAAGTATTTCCTTTTAAAGAGACCAGCACGGGACAGGCTATTACGCTGCCTACATTAGATGTGGCTTTCTATCCGACGGTTAGGGGGCCTTATAATTTTACACCAACAGGCTTTAGTTCGAATGGTCTGCTAAATAACCCAAGATCCAGGTGGGGCGGCTTGTTCAGGAGGGTTGAGGCGAACGATTTTGAAGCGCTAAATATCGAATTTATAGAGCTTTGGTTAATGGATCCGAATATCTATAAACCAAATTCACCGGGTGGTGATTTATATTTTAACCTGGGTAACATTTCAGAGGATATCTTAAAAGATGGTCGAAAATCGCTGGAAAATGGTCTGCCTGCAGACGGCGATCCGGGCAAGTATGATGAGACAGCCTGGGGTAGGGTACCTAAGTTGCAGCCAGTAGTACAGGCTTTCGATAATGATCCGAATGCCAGGAGAATACAAGATGTAGGCCTGGATGGATTATCGAATGCAGACGAACGCTCAAAGTTTGCTGCCGTCATTGCGCAGATCAAAGGACAACTAAATCCAGATGCAGCCACAGAGCTTGACAATGACCCTTCTTCCGACGATTACTCTTATTACAGGAGCAGAGATCTGGATCTGGCCAATGCGGGGATTTTGAAACGCTACCAGAAGTATAACGGTCCGGAAGGTAATTCAAAAACCCCTCAGCAGAGCCAGGAAGATTTTGGTGTAGAAAACTCAGCCTCTACCTCGCTGCCAGATGGCGAGGACATCAACAGGGATAACAACATGACCCAGTCAGACGAATATTTTCAATATAAAGTGTCTATGCGTCCGGGCGACCTGATGGTGGGACAGAATTTTGTAACTGATAAAATCACGTCAAAGGTGAAGCTGGCCAATGGGCAAACACAGCCTGTAACCTGGTATCAGATCAGGATTCCATTGGCCCAATACCAGCAGAAGGTTGGAAATATTCAGGATTTTAAATCCATTCGTTTTGTCAGGATGTTCATGACCAACTTTACTGATACTACGGTATTGAGGTTTGGAAAGATCCAGTTGGTGAGGGGAGAATGGAGACAGTACAACGCCAATAATGATGCTTCACAGGTCATTGTTGATCCTGCATTACTTCCTGCAAGTCCTGATAATTCTACGATAGAAGTGGCCACGGTAAACATTGAGGAGAATGGCAAGCGCACACCAATTCCTTACGTAGTTCCGCCGGGCATTGAAAGAGAAAGGGATTTCAGTAATTACAGGGGTGACACCAGGCAAAACGAGCAGTCGCTGGCTGTAAGTATCCGTAACCTGAGAGATGGCTATGGAAGGGCTGCTTTTAAGACCGCATTGAATGATTTCCGTTCATATAAACATCTGGAGATGTACATTCACCTGGAAGCGCTGGGCAATACTGTCCTGAATGATAACGATCTTACTGCCTTTCTGAGAATCGGTGTAGATAACCAGGATAATTATTATGAATATTCACAACCGCTAAAAGTTACCAATCCGGGTACCAGCGACCCATATGCAATCTGGCCTGATCAGAATAAACTGGATATAGAATTGGAAATGTTCCAGAACGCCAAGCTGGCCAGGAACAAAGCAATGTTAAACGGACAGCCATGGCCGATCAATATTCCTTTTGAATACATTGAAAACGGAAGATCTATTATTGTAAAAGGCCAGCCCGACATGAGTAAAGTACGGGTGTATATGCTCGGTGTAAAGAATCCGTTGAGAAATGGGACAAACCCATCGGGAGATGATGGTCTGGACAAAAATGCACAGGTGTGGTTCAATGAACTAAGACTGACAGAATTTGATGAAAGAGGTGGCTGGGCCGCAACAGCCCGGATGAATGCACAGCTGGCAGATTTTGCAGATGTGAATGTTTCAGGCAGCAAATCGACGATTGGGTTCGGATCCCTGGAAAAAAGGGTAAGTGAGCGAAACAGGGCCGATAATGTATTTTTTGACATCTCCTCAAGTATGGAACTGGGCAAGTTCCTCCCTAAAAAATCAGGAGTAAAAATTCCAATGTTTGTCAGTTACTCTACCCAGGTAAGTACACCGCAATATGATCCCAGAACGCCGGATATTGAGTTGAAAAAAGCGTTGGATGTGGCTACCAAAGCAGAGCGTAAAGAAATCCTGGATTATGCACAGGACTATACAAAGCGAAACAGCATCAGTTTTACCAATGTGCGTAAAGAGCGGACAGATCCGGATAAAAAGCCACAGCTTTGGGATGTAGAAAACCTGAATGCCAGTTATGCCTATACCAAGTTTGCACACAGGGATTTTATCAATCAGAACAATATTCAACAGACCTACAGGGCATCTCTCGCTTACAATTATGCAGGGCAGTCGAGGAGTATACAGCCCTTGGAGAAGCTGATAAAGTCTAATAAGCTGGCCTTATTAAAAGATGTCAACTTTAGCCTGTTACCGAATTCCATTAACTTCAGGATAGATCTGGACCGTTATTATTCAGAAAATAGTCTGCGTAACAATGACCCTAACAACGCAATACCAATCAATACTACTTTTAACAAAAATTTCCTTGTAACCAGGGTGTATGGTATTTCCTGGAATTTTACGCGCTCGCTGACGCTCGATTTTGATGCTACAAATTATTCCATCATTGATGAGCCGGAAGGCAGGATCGAAGGGATGAAAAGAGATACACTGTGGCAGAACCTCAAGCGTCTGGGCAGGACTACCGATTATAGTCACAATCTGAACGTGACTTATAATCTGCCTTTGAACAAGATTCCGGGAATGGACTGGCTAAATGTAACGACCCGATATGGAACAAGTTTTAACTGGCAGACCGAACCACTTTCTACATTGAGAAACCCATTGATCGACTTAGGTAATACGATCCAGAATTCCAGGGTGATCCAGGTGAACCCTAACCTGAACCTGGCTAGTCTGTATAACAAATTTGGTTTTGTGAGAAAAGCGGGCAATACTGCTGAGCCGCAAAGTGGCTCTGGATTTTTAGTAGGCTTACTGACCAGTGTAAAAAATATAGTAGGTGCTTTTACACAGACAAAGGGTATATTTATGCCAGGATACCTGCCTAAAACCAACTATTTTGGTGTAGATAATGTAACTGGAGCACCGGGATTAGGATTCGTTTTTGGAAGTCAGCGCGACATCAGGAGTATGGCTGTTAATAATGGATGGATCACTACAGATACCCTGCAGTCACAGCTCTATATCAATACATTGAGAGAAGACCTCAGTTTCACCAGTTTGGTGGAACCGATTCGCGACCTCACCATTACGCTGTCGGCCAATAAAAATAGGACATTGAATTATTCTACCAATTTCAGGTACGATGAAAGCAGCAGAGGATTTGAAAACCTGAGTCCATACACAACGGGGGATTACAGTGTGTCTTTCATTACTTTAGGTACAGCATTTTCAGATAAATCAGGGAATACCCTATCTGGCCTGTTTGATAAATTTATGGCCAACAGGCAAGTCATTTCTCAACGCCTGGGAGCAGAAAATCCAAATTCTTCAGGCACAACGGATGGTTTTGCCAATGGTTATGATAAGAGTTCACAAGACGTTGTTGTAGCTTCATTTATTGCTGCCTATACAGGTAAGGACGCCGGCTCCGTGAGCCTGAATTCTATGCCTAAAATTCCTTTGCCAAACTGGCGGCTAAACTATAGAGGACTTACCAGGATAGGGTTTTTGGGAGAAAGATTCACATCAATAGACATCAGGCACGCCTACCGTTCAGTTTACAGTGTGAACGGATTTAATTCACTGATCAGGTACCAGGAAAATGATGGACATGTAGTGAGCAGAGATGTAAACGGTAATTTCCTGCCCACCTACCAATATTCCCAGGTAACCATTGCCGAGCAGTTTTCGCCGCTGATCGGAATAGATACCAGGTTTAAAAATAACCTGACTGCAAACTTTGAAATCGGCAGATCGAGACTGCTGGGTTTAAGCCTGTCAAACAGCCAGCTGGCTCAATTGTCGGAGAATAACATGGTCTTTGGGGTAGGCTACAGGACCAATAAATTCAGGTTTCCGTTTGGACTGTTCAAGGGACTGAAAACAGACAATAACATGGACTTTAAATTGGATGTAGCGGTAAGAGATAATAAAACTGTAATCTACAGGGCTGATGTTACTGAAGCCGAAGTTTCTTCCGGGGCGAAGAACATTACCCTGAGACCAAGTGTAGATTATATCCTGAACCAGCGGTTCAACATCAGGGTGTTTTACGATTCTAATGTGACCAAACCCTATACTTCACAGACCTTCAATACTTCGTTCAGTAACTTCGGATTTAGTTTGAGGATTACACTGAATTAGGATTGTTATAAATGCCCAGATTAATTACCTTTGGACGCGCAGGGAAGTATTAAACCCTCAAAAGAAATAGACTAACGAAAAATAAACTTAGAAAAATGAATTTTCCATCAGAATTAAAGTACACTAAAGACCACGAATGGGTTAAAGTAGAAGGCAATGAGGCTTATGTTGGTATTACCGATTTTGCTCAGCGTGAATTAGGTGATATCGTATATATTGATATCAATACTGTTGGTGACGAAGTCATTAAGGATGATGTTTTTGGTACTGTTGAGGCAGTGAAAACTGTTTCAGATCTTTTTATGCCTGTAACTGCTACTGTTTTAGAAGTGAATGCTGCATTGAACGACAATCCTGAATTAGTAAATTCAGATCCATACGGACAAGGCTGGATGGTAAAGGTATCGCTTACTGACCTTGCCGATGTAGATTCACTTTTAGATGCCGAAGCCTATAAAGCACTGGTTGGAGCCTAATTCATGAATAAAGTTAAAGAATTGAAATACCAGGGATGGGCTATTGCGTGGACCATCTTTATTTTAGTCCTTTGTAATATGAAAATGCCTGAGTCTAACGGACCAGGCTTTTTTTTTGAAGGATTTGACAAGATGGTGCACATGGGATTTTTCTTTGTGCTGACCATATTTCTTTTTTATGGTAAAATAAAGCACCAGCATAATTATAGTTTTCGTTCGTTAACTATATTTAAGATCATTCTGGTAACAGCCTTTTTAGGAGCTGTCATCGAATTTTTACAATGGAAAGTCTTTACGTACAGGTCTGCGGAATGGTGGGATTTTGCATGTGATATGATCGGCGTATTTATGGCTGTTTTTAGTTACATACTCTTACATAAAACCAATTACAATGAAAAGGAGAATTAATGTATTGATTTTGTTGTCGTTTGTAGGATTGCTGAGTGGCTGCGCGGTATTTAATGGCGGTTGCAAATGCCCTAAAGTAAGTTACAGATCTTATCCCCAGCGATAGGTTTATTGGGTTCATCTATTTGGATTTATTATAAATTAAGGCTAAATTGCGGACCTAGTAGGGTAAAGATTAAAAACAAATACAGATGAAACTTTCACAGTTGAACCCAGGAGAGCAAGGCACAATAGTAGCATTTACAGATTTAGAGATGTCGCTGAAACTAATGGAAATGGGTTGCCTGCCGGGGGAGATTGTCGAGGTGGAGCGTTTCGCACCACTAGGTTGCCCGATCGCTATTCGAGTAGCGGGTTACCAGCTTTGCTTGCGTAAAAGCGAAGCATCTGTAATCATAATTCAAGAGTAATTTTGGCAAAAGAAATAAAAATTGCGTTAGTTGGTAACCCCAACACTGGAAAATCTACGCTTTTTAACCTGTTGACAGGTCTCAACCAAAAGATAGGGAATTTTCCGGGAATCACGGTCGATAAAAAGATAGGTTATTGCAAACTGACAGCTGATAAGCAGGCAGAGATCATTGACCTTCCGGGTACTTATAGTTTATATCCAAAAAGTAAGGACGAAAGTATCGTCTTCCAGGTTCTGGCAGATCAGAACAA
Source organism: uncultured Sphingobacteriaceae bacterium (assembly GCA_963795585.1). Classification (GTDB taxonomy): domain Bacteria; phylum Bacteroidota; class Bacteroidia; order Sphingobacteriales; family Sphingobacteriaceae; genus Pedobacter. The sequence goes on from CAWCIO010000015.1 coordinate 476,184, forward strand.
TGTCAGCCATCCGGATATCGTGGTATTGGTTGCCGATGCTACCAATCTAAGAAGAAATTTATTGCTGTATACCCAGGTCGCTGATCTTGGAGTTCCGATGGTGCTCGCCCTCAATATGACGGACATGGCGAAGAAGGAAGGTATCGATGTGAATGTCGATAAGCTTGCAGAAAGGCTGGGTATTCAGGTGGTAGCAATTTCTGCGCGCAGTAATGCCGGTGGCTTACTGAACTGAAGCAAGCCATTGCCAATACCACAGCAATAGCCACTCAACAAGGTGGTGCTGATATCTATAAATTAGCGCCAAATGCCATTGATGCGGTAAAAACTGAATTTAAAATAGACAACGACTACCTGGCCTTGCAGCTGCTGCACCAGCATGAGCCTTTGGATATTTTCTCTCCGGAGCAACACCTATCATTTAATGGAATCAAAAATAAGCATGAATTTGATTCTTCCAAGTTGCAGGCTGCGGAGACAATAGCACGCTACCGTTATCTTGGAACGGTGCTCAGCGGTGTGATCACGGATACCGGTGCGCTGAAGAAATTTGCTTTCAGTGATAAACTGGATTCAGTGCTGACAAATAAATTCTGGGGATTTCTGATTTTTATTGCCATCCTCTTCTTCATATTCAATTCAATCTTCTCCTGGGCGTCATATCCTATGGACCTGATCGAATCCTCTTTCGCCTGGTTAACTGACTTCGGACATGAACACCTGCCTGAAGGGATCCTGACCAACCTGTTACTGGATGGTGTGGTAGCCGGCCTGGGTGGGGTAGTGATCTTTATTCCACAGATTGCGATTCTGTTTGCTTTCATTTCTATTCTGGAAGATACCGGCTATATGGCACGCGTAACCTTTATGATGGATAAGATTATGCATAAATTTGGACTGAGTGGAAAGTCGGTTGTTCCGATGATAGGAAGTCTGGCCTGTGCTGTTCCCTCCATCATGAGCGCCCGCAATATAGAAAGCTGGAAAGACCGGATCATCACAATCATGGTTGTGCCTCTTGTGAGCTGTTCTGCAAGACTCCCTGTATATACTTTGCTGATTTCACTGGTTGTTCCGGAGGAGAAAGTATGGGGTTTCATTAGTCTTCAGGGACTGGCATTAATGTGCATGTATCTTATCGGTATTTTTGCTGCTGTACTGGTGGCTGTTGTAATGAAGTTTATCATCAAAGCAAAGGAGCGTTCTTATTTCATCATGGAGCTGCCGGTGTACCGTATGCCCCGGTGGAGTAACGTCCTTTTCACGATGTACGAAAAATCAAAAACATTTGTCTTTGAAGCGGGAAAGGTGATCATTGCCATTTCCATCATACTTTGGGTGATGGCCAGTTACGGACCTGGGGATAGGTTTGAGCAGATCGATCAGAAGTATGCAAAGATCGAGGCAAAGCAGGACAGTGTGCAGATCTCCACCTTAGAGCGGGATAAATCTGCCGAGAAGCTGGAGAACTCGTATGCCGGTGTTTTAGGACATGTCATCGAGCCGGCCATCAGGCCTTTAGGATACGACTGGAAGATTGGCATCGCACTCATTACCTCTTTTGCAGCCAGGGAAGCTTTCGTGGGGACTATGGCAACGATCTATAGTGTAGAAGGTGGCGACGAGGAAGTAGGTACGATACGCGATAAAATGCGTGTAGCTAAAGATGCACAGACCGGTTTGCCGATCTTTACCTTTGCTACAGGATTATCGCTGATGCTGTTCTACGCCTTTGCGATGCAGTGTATGAGTACCGTTGCCGTGGTTTACCGGGAAACCAAATCCTGGAAGTGGCCTGTTATACAACTTGTATACATGACTGTTATGGCCTATATTGCTGCATTGGTTGCTTATCAGCTACTGAAGTAAACGCTTGGTATTCACGTAAATTATTTACCTTTGTGGCGTGGAAAAGGAGCAGATTTTAGCACAATATATGCCAGCGCCTGCAGCGCCGATCATTGCGCGTTGGATAGATTATTTTCAATGTGAATTTAAGATTTCCAAAAACAGGGCAACTAAACTGGGCGACTATCGACATCCTTTTAAAGGAGATGGACATAAGATTTCTGTGAACAATAACCTGAATGCATATGCTTTCCTGGTTACTACGGTGCATGAGTTTGCACATTTGCTCACCTGGAATGACCACAAAAACAAAGTGAAGCCACATGGTGAGGAATGGAAGCGTAATTTCAAACGTATGATGGTGCCTTTTATTGATCAGCAGATTTTTCCGGATGATGTACAACAGGCAATTGTGAGCTACCTGACCAACCCTTCTGCTGCAAGTTGCACCGACCTGAAGCTTTCACGTGCACTGAAGAAATATGATCAGCATACAATGGCTGTTTCGCGCCTGGAAGAACTTCCGCTGAATGCTGTTTTCAGAATCAAAGACGGAAGACAATTTAAGAAAGGTGAGCGGCTGAGAAAACGGTACAGGTGTTTATGCCTGGATAACGGAAATATTTACCTGTTTAATCCCCTTGCAGAAGTCACACTAGCCGCAACAGGCTCTTAGTAAGCCAGTAGTTTGCTGATGTACTCCGGTAGGCGTCGCTTAGCCAAAAAGTTATCTTCAAGTACTTTATTCATCGGGATTGCCGTATCCATGCTCGCACAGCGCATTACAGGTGCATCCAGGTATTGAAAGCAATGTTCCGCTATCCAGGCAGCGAGTTCGGCACCAAATCCACAGGTCAAGGTATCTTCATGTAAAATGAGTACTCTTCCGGTATTTTTAACCGCGCTGGCTACTGCATCCTTATCCCAGGGTTGCAGACTCCGTAAATCGACTAAAGTAGCGGAGATCTGAGGATTTTCATTCAAATAAGCCAATGCCCAATGTACGCCTAATCCATAAGTAATGATGGCGAGTTGTCCACCTTCCTTCAAGAACCTCGCCTTCCCGATTTCTGTGGTGTAAAGGCCTTCTGGGACCGGGCCGGTCAGACTCCTGTATAAGTATTTATGTTCGAAATACATCACCGGGTTAGGATCATCGATCGCCGCCAGTAATAATCCTTTGGCATCAGCAGGAAAGGCTGGATATACTACTTTGAGCCCTGGCGTTTTGGTGAACCAGGCTTCATTACTTTGGGAGTGAAATGGTCCTGCGCCTGTGCCTGCTCCGGTAGGCATGCGGATCACCACATCTGCTTTTTGTCCCCAGCGATAATGTGTTTTAGCAAGGTTGTTGACGATCTGGTTGAACCCACAGCTAACGAAATCGGCAAATTGCATTTCCACCACCGATTTGAAGCCATTAATGGAAAGGCCCAGTGCGGCACCTACAATAGCCGATTCACAAATGGGAGTATTGCGGACTCTTGCTTTTCCGAATTCCTGAGCAAAGCCTTCAGTGACCTTAAATGCACCACCATATTCCGCAATGTCCTGACCCATGATCACCAGGCTATCATGCTTTCGCATGGCCGTTCTGAGGCCTTCGCTGATCGCATCCAGATAGCGCATCTCTGTAACTTTTTCAGCCGATATTTCTGGAATGTACTGCTGAGGAAAATACATGTCCCCTAATTCTGTTACTGCATCAGCAGATGGTTCTTCTTCCTCGAATGCGCTTTCGATCTCTTCCTCCAGTTGCAGCTTAAAACTGTTCCTGATGTGCGTTATGGTTTGCAGGTCTAATACCTGTTCCCCAATCAGATAACCCTCATAGTTTTTAAGTGGATCTTTCTTTTCCCACAATTCAAAAAGTTCCCCTGGGACATATTTGGTGCCAGATGCTTCTTCGTGACCACGCATTCTAAAGGTAAGGCATTCCAGGAGCACTGGTTTTGGATCTTTGCGAATCGCTTCCGAAAGGGTTGTGACCAGGTCATATACTTCAAGTATATTGTTGCCGTCTACCTGATATCCTTCTATTCCATATCCACTTGCACGGTCTGCTAAGTTCTTGCATTTGTATTGTTCATTGATAGGGGTAGAGAGACCATAACCGTTATTTTCAATCAGAAAAATAACGGGTAAGTTCCATACTGCCGCCACATTAATTGCTTCATGGAAATCTCCTTCACTGGTGGCTCCTTCACCGGTAAAAACAAGGGTAGCCTGTTGTCTCTCCGCGATAAGATCTGCGAGCGCGATGCCATCAGCCAGCGCCATTTGAGGTCCCAGGTGGGAGATCATTCCAATGATTTTGTGCTCCTGGCTTCCAAAGTGAAAAGAGCGGTCCCGGCCTTTGGTAAAACCACTTAATTTACCCTGCCACTGGGACATCAGTTTTTTCAGTGGGATATTGCGTGTTGTAAAGACCCCAAGATTACGGTGCATGGGAAGGATGTATTCTGAAGGAAGCATCGCAGCGCTGCTTCCAACGGCAATGGCTTCCTGTCCGATTCCGGAGAACCATTTCCCTATACGTCCCTGCCGCAAAAGAATGAGCATTTTCTCTTCGATCATACGGGGATAAAGCAATTGCTTATACAACTGAACTAAAGTCTCGTCGCTTTTATCTTTCCTGTCGAATATCATATCGGATGCTTATGAATTCTTTTCCTTTTTATGTTCCTCCCAGAGTTTAGCGAAGGACTTAGGTGCTATGACTGGCATATTCCGGTATTTACCCCAGATTTTTCTAAACAGGCTTTTGAGAAAGAAATTCTTGATTTTGCCACCCAACATATCCATTCTGGATCTTTTTAGCATGCCCGTTTTCCAGATCTTCCAGCCCAGTTCTTCTGTTTTAGTATTGTCGTGCTCAGCGGCGGCATCGCGTCTGTTGAGCAATAACATTTTATGAATGTCTATTTTAACAGGACAAACTTCAGAGCATTTTCCGCAAAGGCTGGAGGCATAACTGAGGTGTTTAAATCTTTCATGCCCTTCATATGCGGGGTAATGATGGAGCCGATGGGCCCGCTGTATGTGGTATTATAAGTATGGCCGCCAATATTTTTATACACAGGGCAGGCATTTAAGCAGGCGCCACAGCGGATGCAGTACAAGCCTTGTCTTTGTTCTTTTTGTGCAAGCAGGTTTGTGCGGCCATTATCCAGCAAGATCACATACATTTCTTCCGGTCCATCAGTTTCATTCGGCTGTCTTGGGCCGCTCAGAATGGTATTGTAAACCGTTAAGTTTTGCCCGGTTCCATGGCTGGCCAACAGGGGCCAGAATAAGATCCAGGTCTGCCATAGAAGGAATCACTTTTTCGATGCCTACAATGGCGATATGTATTTTTGGGAAAGTAGTACATAACCGGGCATTGCCTTCGTTTTCGTAAGTGCGATACTGCCGGTATCTGCAATTAGAAAGTTGCCGCCGCTGATGCCGATATCGGCATTCAGGTATTTATCGCGTGAGCAGTTCACGTGCTTTTTGGGTAAGTTGCTCGGGGGTATGGCATCGATTGGGGTACCAAATTTTTCATGAAACAGCTTGGCGATCTCTTCCTTGCTCAGGTGCATTGCAGGGGTAACAATATGATAAGGCGTTTGGCCAAGAAGCTGAACAATATATTCGCCCAAGGTCGCTTTCTAAAGATTCAATATCGTTTTTTTCCAGAAATTCATTCAGATGAATTTCTTCGGTGGTCATTGATTTTGATTTGATAACCGTTTTGCCACCCGTCTTTTTGATGATGTTGAGGATCTCCTTTTGGCTTCTCGCATCATTGGCCCAGATCACTTTTCCGCCCCTGCGCTGGAAATTGGATTCAAATTCCGGTAAGAATTTATCCAGGTTTTCCATCACCCGCCATTTAATCACATGGGCTTTCTTTTTGGAATTTTCGAGGTTTTCAAATTTTGATAAACCACGTTCAACGGCCGTATCATATTTGCCAATGTTGTGGTTGATGGTTTTACGATGCCCTAAATCGAAAGCTTTCTCATCCGCCTTTATCAAAAATTCTTCAGCAATCTTAGTCATGTTCAAAGTTAAGAACTACAGTTTCAACAGATAAAAACATTCAAAATGTGAGCATAAAAAAGCCCTGCCTTTATTAGGCAGTTTACTGTTTTTTATCGTTATTTCTTTAGATTCCGTCGTCATTCTTATCACTACCGGTCGTTTAGCGCCATTGGCCAATTCCCATGCAGTAAAATAGACCAATTTTGCACGTTTTGCCAGCATCGGAAAGTCAATTTTACTGATTTCGTCACCTGGCTGATGATAATCTTCATGTACACCATTGAAATAAAATATACTGGAATACCATGTTTTGCAAAGTTATAATGGTCAGAACGGTAATAGAATCGGTTAGGATCGTACGGATTATTATATTTTTCATCCAGATTGATGTTCACATAATCTTTATTTGCTTTTTTGCCAATCCTGTCCAGATCGGAGCTTAGCATATCTGATCCGATGATGTAAACGAAGTTATTGTCGGCTGCCGCATGATACTCTTCTCCCCGCGGCCGATCATGTCGATATTTAAATCGGTGATTGTGTTTTCTAAAGGAAATACAGGATGCTCTGAATACCATTCAGAACCCACAGACCTTTTTCTTCACCAACTACGGTCATAAACAAAATACTTCTTTTTGGTCCTTTACCGGCTTTTTTAGCATTCGCAAAAGCTTCGGCCAACATCAGCACCCCGGTAGTACCAGAGCCATCATCATCAGCACCATTGTTGATTTTATCTGTCACCTTTAGCTGCTGGAGTAATCCCAATATGGTCATAGTGCCCTGTTAATCACCAACACTTCATTTTTAATTTAGGGTCAGAGCCTTCCAGAAAGCCCAATACGTTTTCTGCCCTTACTTTTTTCTCTATTTTATTGGCAGAAACGGAAAGCGTAATGTTGAGTAGCTGGCTTGCGGGTTTCTTGCTTTCTGCAATCTTCTTTGTCACAGCATCTATACTGGTTGACCCACTGCCAGGATTTTATTTGCGAGGGCAGTACCGATATTGATGCACCGGCATCCCTGTGGCCCGCTCATCTTTTGAATGTTCTCCGGGTTTTCATCACCATCTGGTCCGAAAGCAGGTATGCTTTCAGATTTTCCGGCATATTGTCTATGGTCGGGTCAATGACCAGCACAGCAGCAGCTTTTTGTTCGGTAAGGTATTTAGTTTGGCATTAAAAGCAGACCTATTGCCTCTTGTATTTGTAGTGGCAGCAGTTGAACTGTCAGGCTCTCCAGCTTTAAACAGCATCACTACTTTGCCCTTCACATTCCTGTACCTTCAAATTCATTGTAGCCCTCCTTGTTAAGGCCATACCCGGCAAACAGGATCGGGTTGGCATTCAGCATGAAACCTCTAGAAGAAACGACCTGAGGGGCAATATAAAAATCTTTTAAAGTTCGCCTGGCTGTCCGTCTACAGTCAGTATCTGTGAAAGACTGTTAGTTACCATGTCAATTGGTTGAAAATATTCTCCGCTTACAGGGCCTTTAAGACCTATGGCCTTAAAATGGTTCCTAATGTAGTCGGCTGCCATCCAGCCTCCTTTTTTACCTGTTTCCCTACCTTCATATTCATCTGATGCCAATACTGACAAATGTTTGTATGCGTTGTCTTTATTGATGGCATGGCTAAACTTGATGGCATCTTTATTCTGTGCAATTGCGGTACAGCCCATTAATAAGAGGGCAAAGCTGGTGTGTAAAAGATTTTTTTCATGAATGAGTAGTTAGTTATTAGGATTTTAGTTACATGATATTTTATCAACTCTATCTGGCGTGTCTGCCACCTTCAAAATCGGTGTTGATAGAAAGTGCTCGTCATTTCCTTTGCCAGTTCTTCGGAAACAAACCTTGCAGGAATACAAATGATATTGGCATCGTTATGTTGTCTCGCAAGAGCTGCAAGTTCATCCAGCCAGCAGATTGCAGCACGTATATCCTGGTGTTTATTGGCCGTAATGGCCACACCATTGGCACTTCCGCAAACCAGAATGCCAAATGTAAATTCTTTGTTTTCTACAGCGGAAGCCACCGGATGTGCAAAGTCAGGATAATCAACTGAATCTGCAGAATAGGTTCCAAAATCTTTGACTTCGTAATCAGTCAAATAAGCATTTTAGTAATTCTTTATATTCAAAACCTGCATGATCTGCACCAATCGCAATTTTAATGTTTTTCTGTTGACATTTTCAAAAATATATAGAATAATAACGATTTACGTAAAGATTTTGTTAGCTTCTCGACCTTTGTTACACCATAACGTCTTTTTTCCTCTTTCTTTCAATGTTTGCCGAAATGAAAATACTGAATTCATACAACAAGAATAATGGTAATGCTACAACAAGCATAGTAATAATGATCGCAGTAGGCGTAACAATTGCAGCAACGATTAAAATAATAACAGTTGCATATCTTCTGCTGCAGCGCATAAATGCGGCGTCATTACACCCATTTCGATAGGATATAAATCACACCGGCAGTTGGAAGATAATGCCTGTACCTAAGGTTAAGGGTCGTCACGGACGAAAAATAAGAATCAATCGTAAAGGTATTCTCAATATCCGGACTCACTGTAAAATTGGTCAGGAAGTTGACTGATAGCGGGCAGATGATGAAATACCAAACAAATACCGATGAAGAACAGGACTGAGGCAAAAAACACAAAACCACTTGCAGATTTACGTTCATTTTCATGCAAAGCCGGTTTGATAAACAGCCAGATTTCAACAGCAGATAAGGGATACCCAAGAATAATACCCACCATCACACAAGAATTCAACTGAAGGGTAAATTGCCCGGCCATTTCGGTATTGATAATCTTCGCATCAATTTGGTAATACAGAAATCTGCACCGATGATGATAGGGAAGCGTCAGTATAGTTTACACATCATCCTGTAAGTCCAGAAATCGGGATTTTTTGGCCCCATGATAATCTCACTGAAGATAAAATCGTAGAAATAAAATGCTCCAACTGTAAATACCACTACAACGGCCAAGCCCTGAGCAAGTGTTTTCTAAATACATCAATGTGGTCAAAGAAAGACATTTCAGCTTCCAGTGTTTTTCCTTTTTCTTTTATGGCACCTATCAGGTCTCGTTTCTTGTATCGCTCATGTATGTGATTTGTAAACAAAAATACCATTCTGTTTAATTCAGAATGGTATTTACGTTTTAAATCTTATAAATAGTTTTCTATTTTAATCTATTCTGAAAATTCAAAGGTCTCCATAAACTTGGTGGTAAAATTACCTGCCCTAAAATTAGGGTCTTTCATTAATTTCAAATGAAAAGGAATGGTTGTTTTTACCCCTTCAATCACAAATTCACTCAATGCACGCTCCATGGTACTGATGGCTTCTTCGCGGGTTTGCGCCACACAGATCAGTTTGGCGATCATGGAATCATAGTTAGACGGAATTTGATAACCCGCATACACATGGGTATCTACCCTTACACCATGACCACCAGGTGAGTGGAAATTGGTAATCTTTCCCGGTGATGGCCGGAAGTTATTGAAAGGATCTTCGGCATTGATCCGGCATTCGATCGCATGCATAGTCGGCACGTAGTTTTTACCCGAAATCGGAACACCGCAGGCCACTTTATCTGTTCTTTAATCAGGTCAAAGTTGATGACCTCTTCTGTAACCGGATGTTCTACCTGAATCCGGGTGTTCATTTCCATAAAGTAGAAATTGCGGTGTTTATCGACCAGAAATTCAACCGTTCCGGCACCTTCGTATTTTACAGCCTTAGCACCTTTTATGCAGCTTCGCCCATTTTCTCCTCAGTTTTTCGGTCATAAAAAGGAGAAGGCGATTCTTCAACCAGCTTCTGGTGCCGACGTTGGATAGAACAGTCACGTTCAGATAAGTGGCAGACTTTTCCATATTGATCACCGACGATCTGAATTTCGATATGGCGCGGCTCTTCAACGAATTTTTCCAGGTATAAGTCCGTCGTTACCAAAAGCCGCTCCGGCTTCGGTTCGGGCATCATTCCAGGCCTTCTCAAACTCTTCATCTTTCCAAACCACACGCATACCCCGGCCTAAAAAAATAAATGCCGCTGATAGTCTGCTTGCTATTTTACACACTTCACGCAGCACATGGAACGTTGCAAGCTTTTATTCGAATATGGTGCTGATGGTCACAGCATTTCCCTTCAAATCAACCGATGGTACGTTAACACAAATGAAAACCTCCGGCACTTTGCGTTATTTCAATCAACCACTGGTTAATATAATTAATGCGTACGATGTGCAGTTAAGAAAAACAGTGTACAGAGATGAAGTGGAAGACAGAGGAATATGGATCCTTGCCGATTTGGATTTCAACATAATAAATTTAGAAGCTATCAGTGACTTCAGATTCAACAAATCATCCACGCATGAAATGTATATTAAAATTAACAACAAAGAAACAACTGATAAAATGATCAATTTCATATCGCTTGGCAAAGGATTTCGTATCCGCTCATTGCAAGAGTATGAAGAGCAGTTGAAGATCGCTGAAAAGTTAATTGAAGCGCTGAAAAAAGAGTATGAGTTAGAAAATGAATGAAGAATGTCAGGAGTCGGAAGACTGAAATCTGAAGTCGGAAAATTCGTAAGACGTGAATTGTGAATGAAGAAACCAAATCTAAAAACTGTAAACTAAATTATGGAAGTACATCATCATCCGCAAGTAGACAAGAAAACATTCAAAGAATATTTTCTCGAATTCTTGATGATATTCCTTGCTGTAACGATGGGGTTTTTTGCAGAAAATATCCGAGAAAACATTTGATCGTAAAAGAAAAAGAATTGATGAGATCGTTAATAAAGGATCTGCAAGATGATAGCTCAACTATTCAAAACCAAATAGCATCAACAGAACACAGGTTATTGTATTCAGACAGCCTGATTGACGCAGTTCATTCTGGCAGCGTTCTCAATAAAACAGCCGACTTCTACTTTTATGGCAGGATAACGGGAAGATGGGCGTCGTTTCAAAATAACAGTCGAAGCATTGATGAAATGAAAAACGGAGGATGGTTTCGGGTGATCAAAAATGATACAGTTACAAAATCCATCATGGGTTATTATGCATTTATACCACAAATAAAAAATTATGAAGATCGTCAGGCAATTGTAGATAATGAATACAGAAAAATTGCCGTGCAGGTTTTTGATCCTTATGTATTCAACCACATGGTCAATGCGGGAGATTCTATCGACCGCGTTTATGGTAACCCGTCTCTTATTAAAACTGATAAAGAAACATTGGATATTCTGGCTGGTTGGGCTAATTATACTATCAGCAATCGTTTAGCGATCAATGAAGCAAAGAAAAATTGCTGATAAAAGGTAAAGACTTAATTGCGCTGATAAAAAAAGAATATCATTTAGAAAATGAATGAGAGAAGTTAGCTGCTTGAAGTCGGAAAGTTCGGAAAAAGTGAATGGTGAATTATCAACGGCGAACTAACTACAAACTCAAAACCAAAAACTGTAAACTAAAAATGGAAGTACATCATCACCCCGACATGAATCATAAAAGAAAACATTTCAAAGAATATTTTTTAGAGTTCCTAATGATATTTTTAGCTGTAACTATGGGTTTTTTTGCGGAGAGCTTAAGGGAAAACATAAATAATAATGAAAGGCTCCATAATTATATACAATCCCTTGTAAGTGATTTGAAGAGTGATTTAGTAATGTACGACTCCTCAATTGCTTTTAATAATAGCCATAGGGAAATGATCGATTCTATTATTGTTGGACTAATTGAATCTAAAAAAGATTTGCGCAAAGTGTACCTAATGGCAAGACAGTTAACGTTGGGTTCAAGTATAGTGTCTCCCAATACCAAGACATTTGAACAAATGAAAAGCAATGGAGACATGCGTTTAATTCGAAAACAGTTAATTGCTGACAGTATTGGAATGTATTACCAATGGACAAAACAATTTGACTATTGGTCAGATTTGCAAAGGCAACGCATTATTGCGTTGATTGATGTAAATGACAAAGTATTTAGCGGTTCTATATTTTTTCAAATAAGCAAGAACCCAAACATCGGCAGTGTTCCTGAAAACGCTGATATTATTACTCATAATCAAGAATCACTCAATAATGTAATTATGAAGCATCAATATTATTATGGTATGCTTAATTTGATGAATCAAAGATGTTATGCTGCAATGGTGCAGGATAAACAATTGCTGAAACTGTTGCAACAAGAATACCATATAGGTAATGAGTAAGACAAAGCACGAAGATTTTCAAAACCTGGAAGGTCTTTCAATCAGATCTAAATTGATCTGAAAAAATAAAAAATGTTTGAATTTCAAAATGTCTGAATTATTTAAAAGTAAATGTATATCCAACGTACACTAATAAATTTGCAAAATGTCCCGGAGTAATACTAAGCGGCGTTCCTGTTATAGCTGCCATTCTTTCGTCGGGAACAGTTGCTATTGTTGCACGAGCCAAAGGAAGAGTAACAAAAGCGTATAAAAGAGATTTTTTAAATTTATACTGAACGCCTGGTTCTGCAGAAAAAATGTGTCCTACTCTGCGTAACCCATCATTTGATCCTATGAGATCGTGAGCCGGAGCGCCTTCATAACGCAGCCCGCCAGTTGCAACAAAATTGCCGAGTAAAAAATTTGCTCCTGCTCTTAGTGAATAGTTATCGGGAACGCTATTTACATCATATGTTGCTGCATGAAATAATGCTGTTGTGTTTGCATCCAAAAGACCGGGAGGCCAAGCTGCAACGCCATTTTCGATCTTTCGGACTAATCAGGTAGAAAATATTTCCATACACGCTGATGTCTTTATTGAAAAAGTAGAAAGCATTTAATTGCGTTGTAATTCCCGTTCCTCCATCACCCAATTGTATTGCTACATTAACCGGAGCTGATTGTCTGTAAGTTTTATCTGTTGAACTGGTATAAAAATAATCTTCGGTACGATAATTACCTGTTGGAAATTTAATGCCAACACCAAGTTGAATATTTCCTCTGCCAGACGAAGATGCACCCAACAACCATTTATATATAGTAAGACGCATATCGGCTAATCCGAAAGCATGCGTTGTGTGATAGTCACCTGACGCGTGTTCAAGTGGGCCGGCGGTTTCGTTTGCATCAATTGGCATATCTAAGCTTAAAGACCAGCCATTTTCCAATAATCTTGTCAACTCAAAATTTGTAGTGGATTCATAAAGAGTAACGCCGGTTTTAAGATCGGATGGTGTTATTTTTGTTTTTCCCTGTAAAAAAGTATAAGCTTTAAAATATCTGCTGTTCACATCCATCACCCATTGGTCGTTAGATTGTTCATAACCTAATTGAGCGAATTGTCCGAAACCGGTAATATTGCGAATTGCTACACAGCCCTGCGAGTGGGAAAAATTAGTTATCAAAAAAAATATCAGTGAGAGAGCAATTAGCTTTTTCATTGTAGATAGTTTTGATTTCAAAATGGTGATAAAAGCTAAATTAATAAAGATTTAGGTGATTTTTTAAAATTTCTTGCCGAGAACCATTCGATCACTTTTTCTAATGAAGCAATTTTGGAAAGATTATTTATAACATCCTGTGTTATTCCGTCAGAAATATATTCTTCATTAGTGTTTCCTGTATTTTCAAAAGGGAATACAGCAATGGATTTTTCGCTGCCTGTAAATTGTGCTTTAGAAATACATTTTTGATATGAAAAGAAAATTATAACAGAAATAAAAAAGTTCTCCGAGTTGCGCGCCTATGCGAAGAGGTACTTTGGGCGATGTTTAAAATTGCTGCTGCATTTTTATTGCACATCGTAGGGCTTCTGTAGCACTTGAAAAAACACAAAGGCTTCCATCTCCAAAATCATTGAGAACTTCTCCTCTATGAAAGTGATACACTTTCTTTTAAAACATCAACATAACGTTTGTTAACAGCAACAGCGTCAGCTTCATCCTTCTGCATCATAGCAGTAGAACCAACAATGTCAGTAAAAAGAATGGCAGCAACCGGCGGGTTGGATTCCATAATAGGCCGCTAAAAAATAAAATGCTCTTCTAAAATAAAACTAATTTTCAGGAGGAAAGATTATTCCAAGTTCATCTTTTTTAGTAATGCTTTAAACCGCGGTTCATTTCTGATTGGGTCAAGGATCGGATCCACCTTTATCCAATACAAGTCTATTTCTCTTACTTCATATGCTTTTTCAAGAAGCGTTATCGCCTCGTCATATTTTTTTAAAGCTATATAAGTATAGGAGAAATCCACATTGTGCGGAGGAGTAGATTTTTTCAATGCTATGTCCAGTGCTGATCTTGCACGCATGGTATCGCCGGAAAGTGCATACGCATAGCATAAAAGCGGATCCTTGTAAGGGTTATTCGCAGTCGGGATTTCAGGCAATAGTTTAATTATTTCAAAAGCCTTTGTATACATTTTCATTTGCAGGTATATGAGGATGAATGTGTGTTGTGCCCAAGGTATACAGGATTAAGAAGAAGTGTTTTTTTCAATTGTTCCAGGGCAAGCCCATTTTGTTTTGACAGGTAATAATTCCTGCCCAACACCCAGTTAAACCGCGTGTTTAAAGGATCATATTCAAGAGCTTTCTTTACTTCTGCAATGCCCTGTTCGGCATTTTCACCCGTATATTGTAATAAATTTCCATAGAACAAATGAGCATCACCATAATTCGGGTTCAGCTTTAATGCTTTCTGTAAAGTAATTTTTGATTGCTTCCAGTTATAATCGAATATGCCTTGTATCCATCCTAATGTGGTTAGCGCTTCGCTAAGATTACTGTCCAATGATAGCGCTTTTAAAATATATGCTTTTGCAACAGGAATGCCTTCCAACTGGCTTGATATTGTGTGTCTGAAAATGTAACAATTTGCCAAACCTGCATAGGCTAATGCATAATCGGGGTCAATATCCAGGGCTCTTTTATAATAAATTTCAGCACTATCACTACCCGATGGGATTCCTTTATTCCAGAGAAAAAGACCTTTGCGGTATAACTTATAGGCTTCGGGATTTGCGGTATATTGCCTTGACAGTTCCTTCTGTTCTTCCGGTGTTATGTTTCCCTTAAGTGCATTCACTATTTGTCCGGCTACTTTTGATTGAATGGTTAGAATATCTGTACTGTCATATTCAAAATCATCTCCCCATAATCTTTTTTTTGTAGATGCTTCTATTAATTCTACAGTTATCCGCGTCTTTTTGCCTTCTGTCTCCAAAGTGCCCGAAAGAATAGCAGCGACACCGAGTTCATTAGCAATTTCATCAAGAGATTTTGTTGTTTTCTTAAATCCTTTAACCGAAAACCATCCAATTACTTTTTTCAGAGAAGAAACTTTGGAAAGGCTTCCGATAATATCCTGCGTGATGCCATCAGTGATGTATTCTTCATTGTTTGGCACTCCTATATTTTCAAAAGGCAACACTGCAATTGTTTTTTCTCCTGAGAATCCTGATGTATGAAAAAACTTCTGATAGACAAAATAAGAAGATAGCTAATAATAATACTAGCTATTGCGGCTATGATCCATTTTTTAATTGCAGATTTTTTTTCAATCTCTTTTAATTTGCCGGTCAGCTCTTCTTTCTTAGGAACTGTTAATCCTTCATTGGCCAATGCAAAAATTTCCATTGGCTCATCTACATTTTTAAAATGAAACTTGCCAAGAGAAACACTTTTAAATTCCTGTTGATTTTTTATCTTGCGCATTTATTTCAGAAGAAAAAAGAATTGAATTGGCAATACCAAGCGATTGAACTCTTGATGCAACATTAACCCCATCTCCAAAAACTTTTCCGTCTTCAAAAAAAATTTCTCCAACGTGAACGCCTATACGCAGTGGAACTTTAGGCTCGGTTTGAAACTGCTGCTGCATTTCTATAGCACATCGCAAAGCTTCTGTAGTACTTGAAAAAACAAAGGCTTCCATCGCCAAAATCATTTAAAATTTCTCCGCCATGTGGCAGAACACATTCTTTTAAAACAGCAACATAATGTCTGTTCACTAATAGGGCCGCCTGTTCATCCTTCTGCATCATAGCAGTGGAACCAACAATGTCAGTGAATAAAATTGCAGCCAGCCGGCGCGTTGGAAGCATATTGAGACAATGTAAATATTATAAGATAAATAAGAAGACTAATAGCCAAACAAATTTAGGGAAAAACCTGATACCAATAGATTAGTGGGTTATTCCCCTCATCTCTGCCTAGTTTGTAATCAAAAAAATAATAAGGAATATTTCGTGTTGTTTTCTATGGTTGTGCCAAATAATTTATTTCGCTTATATATTAGCGTTAGTATCCATAAAATATCAAATTCGTGTCACTAATTGTTCACTAATTCCTCTAAAACCCAGTAGTATCGCGGGACTTAATATTCTGCGTTGGAAAGTAGCCAGACTCACATTGACGCACATTCTCTGCAGTTAATTGTAGAAGTTAGACATTTTGACTGCAAACAAATGGGATTAATTTTAAGTAACCACACTTATTAATCAACCCCAAAAATGTCAGATTATGAATCAAGAAACTAAATTAATCAAAACTAAGGTAGGTCTGCTAAATTTAGCAGCGCATTTAGGAAATGTATTTAGAAGCCTGTAAAGTAATGGGCTACAGTCGTGATAAGTTTTTACATAATAAAACAACTGTACGATCACAGGTGGTGAAAGTGCCCTTCAAGAAGTGAAAAAAGTTCGCAAAAAGCCCAACATCAATAATATATATATTAATATAGTAATAATAAAAAAAGAAAAAGAATTCAAGGAGAAAAGGGCGATTATTAAACGGACATGAGTAAAGAATTTACTAAGTTATCACGCCTTTTCTTCAAATGAAATGTTG
>CAWCIO010000016.1:0-6079 GCA_963795585.1 uncultured Sphingobacteriaceae bacterium
AAGGCAACCAGGTTTTCAAAAAAACACGATCATCAGCGGGAGATCGCATGACATCCAAGGCGCCAATTGATTGTATTGCCACGACCTGCGAGCGTGTCGCGTCGGGGCTTTGTGGGAGGTTTGTCTTCAGATGGTTCCATATTCCAAAATCCACACCGTTATTGTCCTGGCGCACCATCCATCTCAAAAACATATTGAGTCGTTTGCAGGTCGACTTCTGCAATGGTGAGGAGATATGTTTAAAGGTCCTGCGTGGAAAATCAGGCAGGGAAAAGAAATAGGACCTGAAATAATTAAGTGAACGCTCTATTTTAGGTACCATCAGATCTTCAGATGTTAGGATATTGAGGTCAACAATCGACTCAGGTGCAAGAAAAGCGGTTTCTAATGAATCTGAAACCTGATAATGTTGCTTAAAGAAAGCTACAAAATACAATAGATCAGTGTCGTTAAATGTTCTGTGCTTAAAACCTAATAAAGTCTTGAGGTCTTCATCACCATGCTGCAACATAAAATTATATGGATCATTGTCCATTCGTTGCATGAGCTCATTACATTTATTGATGATCGTTTTACGCTGGCCCCATGCCAAAATAGCCGCAAAAAATGCGGCTATTTCGATATCCTGTTTCTTTTGATATTGGTGAGGGATACAAATCGGATCGTTCTCAATGAACTCAACCCTGTTGTATTGGGCCGTTTTCATCTCCAGAAAATCCCTGAGTGCTAGAAATTCCAATATCAATTGTTATTTAAGTGCCTGTTCTAAATCTTCCAGAAGATCATCAATATCCTCTACCCCTACACTTAAACGTAATAGGTTATCAGTCACGCCTACTTTTTCCCGTTCTTCTTTCGGGATAGAGCCATGGGTCATGGTTACCGGGTGATTGATTAGTGATTCTACACCGCCTAAGGATTCGGCAAGGGTAAATACTTTAAAGGAAGAGGCAACACGGAAAGTTTCCTGCAAATCGGCATCTTTAAGTGTAATGGAAATCATCCCGCCAAAATCCCGCATTTGTTTTTTGGCAATATCGTGATTAGGATGATCTTCAAAACCTGGCCAGTAGATTTTATCAATCTTTGGATGCGTTTTTAAAAAATGGGCAATCTTTTCACCGTTCTCGCAATGTGCTTTCATTCGTAGGTGCAGGGTTTTAATACCTCGCAGTACCAGAAAGGAATCTTGGGGCCCGGGAGTGGCACCACAGGCATTGTAGATAAACCAAAGGTCTTTGTACAGTTCCTCATCATTAGTCATCAAAGCCCCCATGACTACATCAGAGTGCCCGCCAATATATTTGGTCACCGAATGCATAACAATATCAGCACCCAGATCCATAGGATTTTGCAGGTATGGTGAAGCAAAGGTATTATCAACCGCCAGCAATCAACTTTTGTCTCTTTGGTGATCTTCGCAACGCCTTCAATATCAATGATCTGCATGGTTGGATTGGTTGGTGTTTCTATCCAAACCAACTTGGTTTTATCGTTGATATATGGCGATTATATTTTCCGGTTTGGAAAGATCCAGAAAATGAAATTTGATTCCATATTTAGTCAAATATTTTGGTGAAAATCCGGTAAGATCCACCATAAAGATCATTACCGGTAATCACTTCATCGCCAGGTTGCAGCAATTTCATTACAGCATCAGTAGCACCCATACCGCTTGAAAAAGCCAAGACCATATTTGGCATTTTCCAATGCTGCCAGACAATCTTCCAAAGCCTTACGGGTTGGGATTGGTACCGCTCGAATATTCATAATCCCTTATTATCGCCCGGCGATTTTTGCCAGTAAGTGGAAGTTTGGTATATCGGGGTCATAACTGCTCCTGTTGTTGGATCAGGTTCCTGACCTGCATGTATGGCTTTAGTTGCGAATTTCATTTCATATAGATTAAGATGATGATCAAGATGTTAATATTTAATAAGGACATCTGAGATTAAGCTCATGTCTAAATTAATAGCTCTTGCAAACAATACCCTTTGTGTCGATGGCTTACCGGAATAAATACATATACCTTCTTCCTGTTTATTATTTAAAGGAATGCAGCGGATGGTTGCTTTAGTTTCTTCTTTTATTTTTTGCTCTGTTTCAGGTGTGCCATCCCAATGGGCAGAGATAAAACCGGCTTTCATCCAGCAATTCTTTAAATTCTTCGTAAGAATTGGCCTCTGTAATATTTTCTTCTCTGAAATTCAATGCTTTTTTAAAAATATTTTGCTGAATTTCTTCCAATAATTGGGTCAATATAGATATCCAAACCTTCCTGAGTAACTGTTTGCTTTTCTTGGTATCTCTTCGGGCAAGTTCAACAGTACCGTTTTCCATATCGCGGCCGCCAATGGCCACACGAAACGGCACACCTTTCAATTCGTATTCGGCAAATTTAAAGCCGGGACGTTGGGTATCACGATTATCAAATTTAACAGAAATGCCCATACCTTTTAATTCGGTGGTCAATTCGTCTACATATGCACTGAATGTTATCCAATTCTTCATCTGCTTTTATAAATCGGCACAATAACGACCTGTATTGGCGCTAGTTTCGGTGGCAACACCAGACCTGCATCATCACTATGTGCCATGATCAATGCACCCATCAAACGTGTTGAAACACCCCATGAAGTTGCCCAAACATGCTCTTGTTTACCTTCTTTACTAGTAAATTTCACATCAAATGCTTTTGCAAAATTCTGTCCTAAAAAGTGTGAAGTACCTGCCTGCAATGCTTTACCATCCTGCATCAAAGCTTCAATGCAATAGGTATCCAAGCACCTGCAAAACGTTCGTTAGGAGTTTTCACCCCTTTTACAACTGGCACAGCCATCCAGTTCTCTGCAAAATCGGCATAAACATCCAGCATTTGTTCTCGTTTCTTCGATAGCTTCTTCAGCAGTAGCATGGGCGGTGTGACCTTCCTGCCATAAAAATTCAGTGGTACGTAAAAACAAGACGTGTACGCATTTCCCAGCGCACCACATTTGCCCATTGGTTACAAAATCGGCAAGATCACGATAAGATTGTATCCAGCCTTTATAGGTATTCCAGATGATGGTTTCGGATGTTGGGCGAACGATCAGTTCTTCTTCCAGTTTAGCATTTTCATCCACAACAATATTGCCGTTCCCATCATTTTTTAAGACGATAATGTGTCACAACGGCACATTCTTTCGCAAAGCCTTCAACATGGCAGGCTTCCTTTGAAAAAATGATTTAGGTATAAATAAAGGGAAATAAGCATTGCTGTGCCCGGTATCTTTAAACATTTTATCCAGAACAGCCTGCATTTTTTCCCAAATGGAATATCCATAGGGCTTTATGACCATACAACCTCTTACGGATGAATATTCTGCCAGATCAGCCTTTATAACAATGTCGTTATACCATTGCGAATAATCTTCGTTTTTACTTGTAATCCCTTTGCTCATAACTGTATTGGAACGTTTTTTGTGTTAAATGTCTTGTAATCGTAGGCTACAAATTTATAAATTTATACCTACAAAAAAATCGCAACACACAAACAACACATATAGTTATGAAACCTAACCATTTATTCACAAGTATGCTGGCGTTGGCAACGATAGTTGCAACGTCATGTTCTGCACCAAGATTGGCGCAGCAAAGCAACAACGATGATGATGTCTACAACAGTGTGGCCCAGGCAAAAATATATACGCCTGCACCAGTACCGGTACAACAGACTCAAAATACTGCCACTGATTATAATGAAGATGATTATTATGGCACCAGTGATCCTTATTACGATATGGATTACTCTTCGCGCATCAACAGGTTCTATAATCCAGGTTCATGGAGGTCGTATTATGATCCGTATTTCGACAACTGGTCGATGGGCGGATTCGGTTACGGTTCTTTCTACGGTGGCTGGAACTCCCCGTATTCAGGCTGGGGATATTTAAGCTCTCCTTTCTGGGGATTCAATAACTGGGGTTATAACAATTGGGGCTATAACAACTGGGGTTGGAATAACTGGGGCTGGAACAATTACTATGGCGGCGGCTATTACGGCGGTGGTTTCCTTGGTGGTGGATATTACGGAGGTGGCTACGGTGGGGGTTACTACACAGGTAGAACAACCAATGTACCACAAAGCGTAAGACCTTCCAGAGGAAGCAGAGATGGCTATACTCCCGGCCGTACAGCAAATGGCGGTAGCGACGCGTATTTGTCGCCTAGAAGTCAGGCTGCAAGATCTGCCAGACAAGGTGGCAACACTACTGATGGAAGAACCGGAACAGTTAACAGACCTTCCAGAACATCTACTCCACAGCCATCCGGAAGAACAGAAACGACCAGACCATCCAGAGAATCCTATACGCCACCCGCATATAGCCCACCTCCTGCAAGGAGCAGTTCCGGCTCCGGAAGTTCAGGTTCTGGCAGCAGCGGTGGTAGTTCAAGTTCAGGCGGTGGTGGTCTACTGGCGGCGGAAGACCAACCAGGGGCGGAAGATAATTTTAGCAAGATACTCAGATGAAAAAAATGATTCAGATGCTGGTAGTAGCTATAGTAGCTACTACTGGTACAACATATGCGCAATATGCAGGTGATGCGATCCGTTTCGGAAATACAAATTACGGCAGCTCCTCAAGATTTAAAGGAATGGGTGGTGCACAGATCGGTGTGGGTGGCGACATGAGTTCATTAGGCGGTAACCCTGCGGGGCTTGGCTTATTTACCCGTTCAGAATTTAGTTTAACACCGGAATTCAATTATGCTACTTCAAAAGCAGACTTTTTAAACCAGCGCACGAGTGATTCGCAGGATAAAATGAACCTTAACCACATCGGTGTTGTCTGGTATAGTCCCAGCCTTAAAGTTAAAGGTGAGAACGCTCAAAAAGGTCTTATCAGTACTGTTTTTGGTATCGGATATAACAGAAATAATGATTTTACACAACGTTATAGCTATCAGGGAACAAACGATGTGACCTCTATGCGCGATTATTTTGCTGAACTGGCAAACAGATACAAAGATGCTGCTGGGGTTATTGGTGCAAATACTTTGGAAGATCAGGCATTTAACGGTTACTTGATTAATTTCAATACCCCGGAACTACCGGATCAATACACTGCTAATCCTTTTACGTCTAACAAACAGCTTAAAACGGAAACCACTTCAGGTTCTACATCTGAATTGAATTTCTCCGGGGCATTTAACATCTCCAACCAGTTCTATATCGGAGCAAGTGTGGGTATTGTGAACATACGCTACCTGAGCGATGCTGAATACACGGAAACAGGAGTAGTGAATCCTTATAATAATGTACTATCTGAAGGCCCGCTTGGCTATACAGGTAACGAGAACTACAACCTATCTTTTATGCAGAGCCAGGAAACAAAGGGTTCAGGATTTAATGGTCGTCTGGGGGTAATTTTCAGACCTGTTCCGGAATTCAGGATCGGTGCAACACTACAAACTCCTACATGGTTGTATATAGATGATTCTTATTCAGAAGTACTAAACAATACGCTTTCAGGCAAATCTCCTTTCAGCACCAACAATAGGTTTAATACCGATGACTTCTCTTATCGTTTGAAAACTCCAATGAAAGGATCCTTAGGTGCCAGCTATGTATTCGCAGGAACTGCAATCCTTTCTGCTGACGTTGATTTTGTAGACTATGCCAGCACCCGATTTTCTGCTCAGGGCGGATCAGCGGATAATGCAACCATCAGAAGCAACAATAATGACATCAAAGCATTGTACACTTCAACCATGAACTATAGGGTCGGTGGCGAGTATAAAATCGATCAGCTTAGCTTAAGGGCTGGTTTTGGTGTGAATGGAAGTCCATTGAAAAACGATGATGATAATATTTATCAAAGGAAATATTATAGTGGTGGCTTAGGATACCGCATCAATGAATACTATTTTGATATTGCCTATCAGCGTGCACAAACTGAAAACAGGATGAGTTCATACGTATTGGCTGATGGCTCAGAACCTCAGGCAATCGTTAAAAATGCGAACAATAATGTATTCCTGACCTTCGGTCTGAGATTCTAAGGGATAAGAATTTAAATAAAAAGGCGGTTCAGGCGGC
>CAWCIO010000017.1:0-89789 GCA_963795585.1 uncultured Sphingobacteriaceae bacterium
AATCACCAGGAATAAACAATGGACCAGATGCGCAGTGCCTTGATCGCTGGACGATCCTTGTTTTGCTCTCGCTCTGCTTTACCCGCAAGGATGTTCTGTGGTTCACGTTAGATTGGATGGTTCTTCATTACCGTGGCCTCTGTGTCTATCACCGTTTCTTGTTTCTACTCCATTCCACCCTTGATCTGAGTCGTGGAAAGCAAGTCTCTCAACTCACCTTGAACCCCTGTTTCATCCAGCAGTCATGGCCAATCCAGACGAAGGTGCTGCTCAGCCGCAGCCTCCCTCACCAACCCATGTTAGGAGAGCTGCCTACGAAGATGTGACAGCCAACGAGCAACCTGGCGCAGAAGACCAGACAATAGACCAGGAGAAACAACAATCCAATAGGCAGGGTCACAGACAGGGAGAAGGACACGTTCGAGGGCTCTTTGGCGGCCATCACGCAGCCCAAGAAATTACGCCAGATCAACGACGCCATCGCAGCTGGTGTCGCCCGTGACGTGGAAGACTTCATGACCCTTGTCAGCGAGGCCGATGAAGCCAACACTCGCGAGCGCGACATGCCTCTTCGCACGGCATTCCGAGTTTACCCCAAGGCCATGATGTGGAGCGTCATCCTCTCGTCCTGTCTTATAATGGAGGGCTACGATACGTCCATCACGGGCAACTACCAGTCGTATCCCGCCTGGCTGGCCAAGTACGGCATCAAGACCAAGGACGGCAGCCTGAACATCCCGGCCAGCTGGCAAAACGGGATCACAGGCGCTACGAACTGTGGTGAGATCGTCGGCCTGCAGCTGGCTGGCTTCCTCAGCGAGCGGTACGGCTATCGGTGGACACTCATCGTTGCTCTCACTGGCCTGATTGGATTCATCTTCATTCCTTTCTTCTCGGAGAGTCTCACCGTCTTCACAGTCGGCCAGGCGTTCTGCGGCATTAGTTGGGGTGTCTTCCAGACCATGACAACGGCCTATGCTGCCGAAGTTTGTCCAGTTCCCATGAGGCATTACTTGACTTCCTATGTGAACCTGTGCTGGATCATCGGTCAATTTATCAGTAGTGGTTTGCTGCGCGGCCTCGTGAATCGGACTGATGAGTGGGGGTATAAGATTCCCTTCGCTATTCAATGGGTAAGATGACATATCCCAATCGCGTTTGTTCATAGCAACATTGTGTTAATGCTGACCATATTTGCAGGTTTGTAAGTTCTCCATCTTGCGATTCAGCATCCGCTTCATCCTCTTTTCATACATCTAATGTGGATCTGTTTAATCAACGGGTGCAACTGCTAACATCGCATCAGGGCCGATACCTATAATGATAGGCACATTCCTTGCCCCCGAATCGCCCTGGTGGTGCGTTCGTAAGGGCCTGCATGCCCGTGCCAGGCAGTCTCTCCAACGATTGGCTCTGACCGGCAGCTTCGATAGACACACCGGAGCCCGGGCTCTCGCGTTGATGATCTACACCAACGAGATGGAGAAGCAAGTAGCGTCCGGAACTTCCTACCTTGACTGCTTCAGGGGCGTCGAGTTGCGACGTACTGAAATCACCTGCATGACCTGGATAGCCCAGACTCTTTCTGGTACCGTGGTCGGTGGGCTGTCCACCTATTTCTTCGTCAAGGCAGGTATCAGCACGGATGACTCTTACAGCCTCGGATGGGGACAGAGCGCCATTGGAGCCGTGGGCACTATTGGCTCTTGGTTTATTCTGAACAGAATTGGTCGAAAGACCTTGATGTGCAGCGGAATGGTGGTGATGTTCATTTTGATGATGTGAGTCTCATTTCACCCTCATCGCAGAAATCAGCTTCTTTGTAGCCTTTGCTCATGTCTTGTATCCAGTATCGCCGGATGCATGGGAATACCATCGAAACCGTCCACAGCCACTTCATGGACGGCCGGAACCATGGTCGTACTGCTCTCCGCAGTGGCCGACTTCTCGGTCGCCCCCGTTGTGTATACAATTGTCTCAGAAATGCCGTCAACTCGACTTCGCGCCAAATCGATTGTCCTAGCCCGCAACGCCTACAATATTATCAACCTCGCATTTGTGAACGTGGTGTCCTACAGGTTCGTTTATGTGTTCATCTGCCGCGGTGCTGATCTTGGTATGTACATGAGCTGACTTATATCTAAGGCAACTGAACTCCCTCGAGTGGAACTGGGGTCCCAAAGCCTGCTTTTTCTGGGCCGGTATCAACGTCATCATGAATGTCTACATGTACTTCCGACTGCGTATGTACCCGACGTCTCTATATTTGCTTCTGGAGAACATGCTGACCTCTCAAAGCGGAAACCAAAGGACGAACCTACGCCGAGCTGGACATCCTCTTTGTGAGTGGCCTTCATCCAGCTACTGGCTGCGTACTAACACAGTGTGATAGGCAAACAAGGTTCCTGCTCGCAAATTTGCCAAGACAGAGATCAACAGTCTTCTCGACGGAACGGAACGTGCTCGTATGGAGCAGGCCGACGGTATGATCGATGATGAGAAGAAGAGGTTTGACGATGATCACGAGGAAGAAGTATAACCAACTACGTCGACTGCATAAGTGTGGTCAATGTTACACGATATCCGTTGCAGGAAATGATTAGCCTCTGAGTGACAGGCACAGATTGTTATTGAATGGATGAGTCATCTGAGTTTCTTCGTCTCTTCAGGTCATTAGGTGGACGTTTTGCCTCAGGGCTATATCGAACTAGCTAGTTCCTCCGATGTTACAGAACAGACTTGAGGCTACTGCCTCGTGTATTGGTAGGATCTTCATAAGTCTCTCTCAGCTTGCGGTCCATATGATGTCCGGCCGCGTTGCCCTGTCAGGAAATTGATGCTTCCTTCTGCTCCGCCCCCGCCTTTGAGTCTATTATGACGGGCATCCTCCCCGGTCAGCTACTATCACCATAGATAGTTATAGGGACAACACCTTCCGAGTCAAATTGGTGTTGCTTCGGCAAGCTTGTTGTCGGATGTGTTGTTTCCCGTTCTTCACCAGCAGTGAATCCCACCGAAAGCCATGCAGTGAACCCCGTGCACCCTTGCCGCGATACCATGTGCTCGCTATGCGAATCCATACAACCCGACACTGATCGTATATGAGTGTACCTGCCATTTAATGCCAGGCTCAGTCCCCCAGCTATCCGACACTGAGTGTAGTTCCCCACTGGCCGCATGTCCATGCCGGCCGGGCGGTTGCAGCGCACGCCCCGCAACTGATTTCTGCATGTTTGACATGCATCTGTGCGATTGATTCACGTGCCATGCCCCTTCCCGTGTTCTGACACAACTGTGGTCCATCGCGTCATCAGCTTGTCTTCCTTCTCGTCCCCTTCATCGACGTGGCCTTCTTGGCCGCCGACATGATTTCGGACAACTTGTCTGCTCACTGGCGTCTGTTCGGACGCAGTTCACCCCTCTCGGCTCAGTCTCGCTCTCCACGCGGGTTTCTTGAGTTGTTGGAAATGTTTTGATGGTTTCAGGTCCGTCAGTATCCGCAAAGTCTCGTCAGAACTTCGCTAACGTGTTGCTAGAGCTCGCAGTACAGTAATGGCCTAGTCATTGACTTATCTGGCCGAACTTCCACGAGGGTTGTGGGACGACGAAGTCCAACGTTTGTGTCAATTCTTGCTCTCGAAACGCGCTTTATCTCGAGTTTCGGTGTTGGAGGGCTGGAAGTGGTGGCAGGTCCGTGAGATCTGCAGAGTCATCATCAAGGTCACCCAGTTCATCCCATCGTTGGCCTTGGATCTTCATCCCCAAGCCATCGAAGATCTCGATTTCCTCGTTTTTGTTGGCTGATTCGTCCACGCGTCTGTCAAAATCTATAAGGAAAAGCGCCGGTAGGAAAAAGTCTTTCTGGGTTATGTCGGACTCGTGGCAGCAGTCATGGGTTCCAACATGTGCATCGTCATCATCGTCGTCATTGTCTGCCGTCTCGTATGCCCCCTGTTCTGGGCAAACTAACTCGTCATCGTCATTTTTGTATTGCAATTTCCCGGCGTCGTCGTCAGCCCACAGTTGCAGGGCTTGTGGACCCCATTCCGACCATTGGATGCGGGCTTGTATGCCTCGACGCATGGTCACACGTCGGGTCATTTTGTTTTCTGTCAAGTAAACCTTGACGGTGCGGTGTTCGGAGAAGGCAACCTTCTTGGTTCTCTCGAGAGACGACATTGGGAAATTGTCACACCAGGTTTGAGTGAGGTCGAGAGAATTGCTGTCTGACCGGTCCTACTCGGCAACACAGCGAACTTCTCCAATTTCGGTCAAGCCAGTGTCAGCTTCGCAATACGACTCCTTGATGAATCCCGAGGCTATGGCACAATAGTCAGTCTCGGGCCTTTGACAGATTGAATCACAACCTACAATTATTGATCGGGGGAGATGGGTCCAGCTGGTTTATAAATGGGTAGGATGTTCTCGCCTTGAGGAGACTCTTGAGGGCCAAGTTGTCTATCAAAGCAGTTGGGGTCTCGAAAATGCTGTTTTCCTCGTTTTCTTTGTTATCGTTATGGTATTTGCAGTCGCAGTCACTACCGGAAGGGTTATGTGCTTTGTATGGGATAGACGTCATCCGTGCATCTTGGTGATACGCCTCATGAGGCTCGTTTTGGCCAAATTCTTTGAGGCAGTTCATCGTTCTCGGAGATTTTGTGGTAGGTGTTATAGCCGAAGGCGCAGTGGTGACTTTTAGGGCGTCATCTGTACCATTGTGTTGGTTCATCCTTGATAAAAACTCGAATATTGTGGGTGCTTGACCTTACCAGAGGACGAAGCATTTTTATCGGTCTCAGCTTGGGATGTCTGATCACCCAAAGCATTATCAACTGCAGCGGCTGATAGCAAATGGAAGAATGTCACGACAAATAGCCAAAGCGCGATTTGGTCTATGATCCATCCAAGAATGTAGCTCAACATGGTGAGTTTGGTTGTATGGAGGCAATTGGATTCTTTGTTACACTGGGTGTAAGCAGGACAAAGGAGATGGAAGTGGGTTCAAAGAACAATAGCGAATTCAGAGAGGGCTGCGATAGGTGGCAGGACGAAGTAAGGAAGAGAGGAAGAGGAGAAATGAAAGTAAGGGAAAAGCAGGAAACGATCCAGATGTGTTGTGTCTACAATCAATGATTCACCAAGTCACATCTCAGTCACATGCAGTGAAAAAAAAGAACAATAGTGAAGTGGTCCAAATGCCATTGTGAATGTGTGTGCCCTTGCTTTTAGGAATGTTCTGTGAAAAACAGCTGGTGACGGACCGGCAGCTCCAAACTCTGGTGATAGCACGGGTAACGGCACTGGCTGCGCTTCCATGGCGGTGCGGCATGCTTACGCGTACTTTCTGTGTACATACTTGTTCATCTCAGCATGCTTTCCGTCACTCGCAGCATCAATTGTGAACCCAACAGCTTCATTTACCATCGCTATCCACGCAACTACTTGTACGGGCTTTTACACAATAGTTAGATATGTCTCGTCTATACGGAGTTGAATTGTGTTGTCTGTGTTCACGAGCTAGGGTTTCTTGTCGATGGAGGAGTCGTCTTCTGGGTTTGCAGTGTAGTGATTGCACACCCGCATTTCGAGCCCGGAAGGTTATGCTCGCCTCAAGAGACGGAGCCCGAGCCGAATCTTGACGGAGCTCTGACAGGGGGGCTGAGGCCGACCGGCTCGGCAGTGGAGCCGCGAACGACGGGGTTCTGGTGGAGCACTTCTTCGTCGTGTAGTCCGACGCCAATGTTCATCAAGCAGTTTGGCTAGAGTCCAAAGCGAAAGCGAAACATGACCCCCATTGGCTATTGAGGTCGACAGGCCGCGGATTGGTCATGCCAGGCGGACGTGCCCTCACTCGGAAGACCGCGTGTCGCTTGGCCTGAAAGCCGAGAGTACGGAGAAGAGGTGGATGAATAATTACCAGTTCTCGGATTCGCTTTCTTCAGGGATATTAATGGCGCTACCTGCGGGGCAACGAGGATGGTGGGTTTGGAAATGCTGCCACAGTGGCGCTAAACCCATCGTGGCTCGCTGCGCTTGCGCTAATAAATCGCATTGCGCCGTCTCGCAGTGGTTGGACAAAATACTCCTTGAAATCACGGACAATTTGTGAAGCTGATCCGGGACCGAGCCGGGCATCATGCAAGATTGCGTAAGGATCATGGACACAGCTCGCTCAATTAGCACCTTGTGCGCATCGCGGGAACGCGAGTCGCGATTGTGCAAACTATATAACCGTCTGATCGCTGGCTCAACTCAGGTGTTTGAAGCTCAGCAAGAACATCCAATAGTCAATCGCATCACTCCAGACCTCTATCGCTACCCGACATTTTTCCGGCATGGCATAGACCACGTGTTTCTTCCTTGCACTACCATCACCTCTAACTAATCCCGTGAAGTCATACAAGTACCAACCAATGGAGCTAGAAAATGCGCCCTCTTTATCCATTCCAACTACATCTTTCGCCGTTTTAAACGTTGCATCAGCGGGCACCTCCGTTACTTCATCAAAAGGTTTCTCAATCACTAAAACCCCTCCTGTAGTAGGATTTCCAGCGCCGTAGTTCGTCGCATCAGTACCGTTGTTGCCACTCATAAAGCTCACACTCGTTCCTCCAAATGCCAAATCCCAATCAGCGGTTTTTTCTGAAGTTGCCGCTATCTCGGCTTTTGTTTCGAAACTGAAAATAAGCAGTCTTTGCACCTACCACTGCCGGGGCAAAGTTTTCTCTCTCCTTAGTTTATAATAATTGGTTGGCATTTCTTCAACTATTTCACGGTCTTTCCTGCAAGAAGATAGAACGATCACTGACATCAGAAACAGACTGCTAACTTTTAGTTTTTTTGAATAATTCATGTTGATATAATAATTGATAATGTTTGTTTATTTGTGATTTCGCGGCTCATCCTTAAAAAACCGCCAGCTTATTCCTGCTAATATTGCACGCCCGGCCTGACCAGGGATCAGTTGGTCACGATAGTCCATGATGTTATCTACTGTAAATTGCAGTTGCAGGTGTCTATTTATCAAGCTCTTTTGAACTGAAACATTGAGCAGGAAAAAACTGCGCACATAGGTATCCCATCGATCGAGAAAATTATTAGATCTGTTCGCTTCCATAAAGCCATACTTGCTTCGGTAGTTTACCCTGAAGGATCCTGTGAAGCCTGAAGGCTCATGCGCATAGCTAATTTTAACATTAGCCATATGCCTCGATCGGTTATTTAAGCCTACATAATCTCTGGTAGTTGAGCGTCTTTGCTTATTCAGTTCCAGGTCATATACATTTTCATAAAGACCAGTGCCGTTCTTTATGGAATCAATCACGCCTTTATCAAAGGCATAAAGCAGTTGGTAACCCGCAGAGAAGTTTAGCGACTGGCTAATTTTATAACTCAAGCCGATCTCTGCTCCGGTAGTATAGGCTTTTGCTATGTTCATATAAGAGTAAATCTGCTGACCGTTGGTCTTGATGGCTACCTGCTCAGAATTGATGAAATCTTTTAAATCATTATAAAAGATATTGACGTCAAGATTTACTTGCGCTACAGGTTTATAAGCAAAGCCAGCACTATAGGAAACCGACCGTTCTGGTTTTAGAGTAGCCACCTTTTGAGCCGAGGGGAAAACACTCATGATCTGTCCGGCATCCTGAAGGTTTTTGATCTCCTGCCAGAACTCTTCTGCTCCAAATACAGAATAGCCGGTTTGTACGTTGGTAAAGATCATGTACAGCTGTTGGAAATTAGGTGTTTTAAAACCTGAAGCCACCGCGGCTCTCAGATTGAAATTGGAAGACAGATCATAGCGTAGACCCAAACTAGGATTGAAGCGTGAACCGTATTTATCATGGTAATCAAAACGGCCACCGCCTGTGAAAGTGAGCTTTTCTAAAGCCTGCCAGTTCAATTGCCCAAAAGCAAAGTAATTAGACATTTGTTTATTCCCTCTGTAAAAATTGTTCAGCAACAACTCATAAGCACCTCCAAGTCCCGTAGTCAATTCCAGCTTCTGAACAATCTGCTTGGAAGCCTGCCACTCTACCCGGTGGAGGTATTGTTCGAAATCACTGCCCGAGGCAATTGATCCGTTTTTCAGATCCTCAATGGTATGTTCCGTCTGGTAACGTGTGAGGTAATACTGGGATTTGAGTTTCCAGCCATTCCTGAAATTGTTGTTTAGTGCTACAGAACCGTTTAAATCATATTCGTTCTGAATATCTTCCGTGGGGCTCAAATCCTGATAGTTAAGGTTGTTTTTCGAATATCGGTTCATGAAGCGCAGGTTGAAATTAAGCGCGCTAACCTCATTCAATAAATACCTGCCCCTTCCTTGCAGGGAATAAGTATCTGAAGGTGGCGCAGTCTTTCCACGGCTCAAATACGGATTGGCGTTAAATCCATCTGTACGGTAATAATTACCAGAAAAAAATACAGATCCTTTTTTACCTGCGAAAGGACTTTCAGCTTCCAACGTGGCATCTACCATATTGAAACTACCGTACCGCAACGAAGCCATACCCTGGGGTTGTGTGATGTTCTTACGGGTTACAATATTGACCACTCCTGCCAATGCATCGCTGCCAAATAAGCAGGAGGATGCACCTTTGATGATTTCAATGCGCTCGACATTGGATACTGTGATCCTCGAAAGATCTAGGTTCCCGTTGTTGCGGCCTATCATGGGCTGACCATCTATCATGATCATGGTATAACCGCTGTCAAAACCCTGCATCTGCAGGCCAATTGCGCGTCCGCCAGAAGCGACATCATTGACCATCGCCATCCCGGTTTGTTCTTTCAATACCTCGTCGAGCCGTCTGCTGCCCATCATTTCTATTTCTTGTCTGGAGATGACCTTGCTGGGCATAGCGGTACGGGTCATGTCGATGAAGTTGTCGGGATTACTATGAAACCCACCAACATTCACTTCTTTCAGTTCCTCTTCCCCAGCTTTAAGTTGGATATTGACATTCGTATTTTTACCGGCCCTGACTTCGATTTCCTGTGTATATTTCTGGTGCCCAACGGCATGTATAGAGAGCACATAAGTACCCTCATATAAACTTTTGAAACTAAATTTACCTTGTGCATTACTCACTACTTTTTGGTGGTCTGGTTGCAGATCTATCGCAATACCAGAAATTTCCTTTCCTTCTGCATTCCATACCTGACCGTCCATACTACCTTTAGTCTGCGCATCGGCAAAGCAGGTATATGCCAGGAGAATGGTCGTTAAAAGTAGAATTCTGAATAAGGACATTAAATACATTTATGAAGCTTAACTATTTTTAATCAGTCTAAATAAGATGACAAATATGCTTACATTTGCCTAGAAAAGAGCAACGCGATGAGGATTATTTTTAACCATTTCGGGATGAAATTAACGGAAATGGGATAAAAAGACTCCTAAAACATGCGCTTTATTGAACTAATCATCCATAATAAAACAAACACAACAAACTAAAAAACAACATCTTAAAACACATTAAAAACGAATTTTAAACACTTGCCAGTTTCAAAAAACAAAATATACCAATAGCGATAACAAGCAGTCAATTATTTGGAATGATTTTAATTAAGTCGTCCTTTGTAGAAGAATATGAGAAACAATAGTCACCCAAAATTTAAATTTTTCGTCGGTTTTATCATACTGATGAATATCACACTTTCAGCCTTTGCTGCTGCACCTAAAAGAATCATTACGCTGAGCGGGCCGCTCACGGAAACTGTCGATGCACTGGGTTTTGGTGCCCAAATCGTAGCTGTGGATGTGACCAGCATATATCCTGCCTACATCAATAAGATTCCTAAAGTAAGCAAGGACAGGGCCATCTCCGCGGAAGGGATCATCTCTTTCTCTCCTGATCTCGTCCTTGCTCCGGAGAACATGATCTCCAAAGCAATTCAGTACCAACTGAGCTCAGCAGGTATCAAAGTGGTGGTCATTAAGCAAGAATACAGTCCGAAGGGTGCCCTCGCTTTCATACGTCAGGTCGCCGCAGCGCTTGGCAATACAGAGAAAGGGGAAGAGCTGGCAAAACAGACTTCAACCTCCGTAAACCAGGCTCTGGAAATTGTAAAAAAGAATTCCAAATCACCTAAAGTGCTATTCCTATACGCCCGTGGTACAGGTGTGATGATGGTAGCTGGCAAAGAGACCAGTCTCGACGCCATCATCAGGCTTTCCGGTGCAAAAAATGCAGCCCAGGGTTTTTCAAAATTTAAGCCCTATACTACCGAAGCTCTTGTCAACGCCAATCCGGATGTGATCCTGATGTTCGACTTCGGCTACAAAAGTCTGGGCGGCATCAACAGCATACTGAAGATGCCTGGTGTATCACTCACCAGTGCGGGGAAAAATAAGCGGGTCATTGAAATGGATGGGGAGCTATTAACTAATTTCTCCGTACGTCTGGGTCAGGCCATCAGCCAGCTGAATGCGAAATGGTAAATAAAAAAATGATTTTATACTTGGGTCTGCTTATCGGACTCTTTCTCTCTGCTTCTTTTTCAATGAGTCTCGGGGCCGTTAAAATTCCTGTGACTGATGTACTCCTGATCCTGATCAAAAAACTAGGCTTCTGTTCCGACAAAGAGGTTTCTACGCAGCATGAAGGCGTCATGAACATTGTCCGCATCCCGCGCGTACTGCTAGGACTGCTGGTGGGTGCTGCACTGGGGATCTCAGGTACAGCCATCCAAGGAATCTTTCGCAATCCACTGGCGGAACCCGGACTCATCGGCATATCGGCAGGAGCATCTCTTATGGCAGTGGTCATTATTGTTCTTGAGCTCAGCCTGCTCGCAAGCCTGAGCAATCTGCTTGGCTATTACCTTTTGGCTTTCGGCGCTTTTGCTGGTGCGGGTATCGCTGCATTAATCGTATACCAGATTTCGCGTACCGATGGCAAATCCAATGTCGCTACCATGCTATTGGCAGGTATAGCCATCAATGCCCTGGCGGGAGCACTCACCGGACTCATCACCTTTGCTGCAGACGATCAACAACTGCGAAACATTACTTTCTGGATGCTGGGCAGTCTGGGCGGAGCCACTTGGGAAACAGTTACCGCCGTCGCTCCCTTCATCCTGCTTCCTGTATTGGTCCTGCCCCGAATGGGCAAAGCTTTAAATGCCTTCGCACTGGGCGAAGTACAGGCGGCACAACTTGGACTAAAAGTGTCGATAATCAAAAGAAACATCGTGATTCTTGCTACCATGGCCGTAGGGGCTGCTGTGGCCGTTTCTGGCATCATCGGCTTCGTAGGATTACTCGTACCACACACCATTAGGTTGCTCATTGGGGTCGACAATAAGCATGTGCTACCTGCTTCTGCTTTGTTTGGTGCGTTCATGCTAACGCTGGCCGATATGCTCTGCCGTACAATCATTGCACCGATCGAATTGCCAATAGGGGTGATTACCGCCCTCTTAGGTACTCCCCTGTTTTTGTATATTTTAATTAAGGATAAAAAGAAACTCGTTTTATAAGGCATGCTGATCGCAGATTCACTCACATTTGAAATTGGAAAAAGACCGCTTGTCAGGGATGTTTCTTTCAGCCTTCGTCCTGGCGAACTGCTGGTAATTCTGGGTGCCAACGGGGCGGGTAAGTCTACCCTTTTCCGTATGCTTAGTGGAGAAAAGCAAGCTACAAAAGGTAGCGTAATTCTATCTGGTAAAAACCTGAACGACTACAGCCCTGCTGAACTGGCTTTAAAACGTGGCGTACTCAATCAACAAAACATCATTAATATGGCCTTTGATGTCATAGAAATTGTGATGATGGGCAGGTATCCACACTATAAAAACAGTCCAGCTGCGCAGGACCACGAGGTCGTCGCTCAGGTTATGGAGCTCTGCGGCATCACCGCATTTGCCGAACGCTCCTACCTGAGTCTATCGGGCGGCGAACAGCAACGTGTGCAGTTGGCTCGTGTACTGGCACAAATCTGGGATGTACCTAATGCATTATTGTTGATGGATGAACCAGTGGCGAGCCTGGATCTTCAATACCAGCAGCAAACACTGGCCATTGCCAAAATGTTGTCCAAACGCGGTTTTATGGTCGTGAGTATATTGCACGACATCAACTTGGCCGGACAGTACGCCGACCGCATTCTGATGCTCAAAAATGGAAGAAAATGGTACGATGGTAGTGCCGCAGAAGTATTAAGTAACAAAAATATTTACGAAGTATTTGAGATCAACTCCGATGTATATACAAACCCCCGCACACTTAAGCACTTTTTTATCCCGAGAAACGTTGTAATAAATGGACCTTCATCTTAGTTTTTTATTTGTAAATCAGCTATTTTTGTAACACATGGACACCAAACCTGCATCTGATAAAAAAGCTGCCATATCCAAATGGCTAAAGCGAATCGGCATTTGGGGATTTCTATTTTTCCTCATCAAGGGTCTCATATGGCTTGCAGTGTTTTATTGGGGCAGTAAAATGTTCTAAAATCTCATTAAAGAGGGCTACGATAAAGAAAAAGCGCCAGTAAATATACAGGCGCTTTTTTATGTTGATCAGCTAAAGGCTTCCTTCTGCACAACCTGAAAACAGCTGTAACAGTTTAGATTTTAAGGAATCAATCCTTCTGCTTTTTCCAATACGGTTTTTAAACCTTCCTTATTTTTTCCACCTGCCGTGGCATAGAATGGTTGTCCACCCCCGCCACCTTGGATGTCCCTGGCCAATTCCCTCGCGATATTTGAAGCATTTAGCCCTTTATCTTTAACCAAATTCTCCGAGAGCATCACCGTAATACCCGGCTTATCGTCTATTAGTGTGGTAAAGACCAAAAACAAATCATCTACAAGATCCTTCACCGCAAAAGCCAGATTCTTCACTGCATCAGCATTAGGCAACTCTACATGCGTAGCGATCAGATTAATGCCCTTAATCGTCTTCATATGGTGAACTACTTCATGCTTTAAATTGGCACTCTGTTCCAGCACGGCCTTTTCCGCATCTTTCTTAAGTTTATTGTTCTCCTCAATCAAGGTAGAAACCGCAGCTTTCAGATCCTTATTACCCCTTAGCAATTCACGAAGCTCATTTAATTCTCTGTTCTGCTCCAGGATAAAAGCTTCTGCTTTATCCGCTGTAATAGCTTCAATACGTCTTACACCGGCAGCCACAGCACTTTCCGATGTAATCTTGAAGTATCCGATCTGTCCTGTTGCCTGCACGTGGGTACCGCCACATAACTCTTTCGAATAATGATCATCAAAAGTAATTACCCGTACTAGGTCACCATATTTCTCTCCAAACAAAGCTGTTACACCGCTAGAGATAGCTTGCTCGTAAGGCACATACCTCTGCTCTTTCAAAGGAATATTCTCCCTTACTTTTTGGTTCACCAAATGCTCAATCTGAGCCAGTTCTTCATCTGTTACCTTCGCAAAGTGCGAGAAGTCGAAACGCAGATAATCTGAGTTTACCAATGAGCCTTTTTGGTTCACATGTGCACCCAATACCTTTTTTAAAGCCGCATGCAGCAAATGGGTAGCTGTATGATTATCTTGAGATAACAATCTTTTATCTTCATCTATAACCGCCCAGAAATGGCCTTCCAAGTCTTCCGGCATAGTATCTGAATAATGTACAATGACACCGTTCTCTTTCTTTGTATCGGTAATCTCCACAAAAAACAAACGGCTATGGTCTTCCAATCTTCCAGTATCTCCAACCTGCCCTCCACTTTCGGCATAAAATGGAGTCTTACTCAATACGATCTGGTACTGTTCTTTACCTTTTGCGATTACCTTACGGTATTTGATGATTTCGAGTCTCCGATTCAAAATCGTCATAACCCACAAATTCCACTTCCAGCTCATGGTTCACCAGGATCCAGTCGCCAGTATCTATAGCTGTCGCCGCTCTTGAGCGCTCTTTTTGTTCCAATAAGGCAATTTTATAGCCCTCCATATCCACTAACCAGCGTTTTTCACGCGCCATCAGTTCAGTCAGATCGATAGGAAATCCATAGGTGTCCTGCAACTCAAAAGCAAAAGCCCCTGATATTACCATCTGGTCTTTTAATATGCTATATACCCATTGGTCTTCAAAAGACTTCTCGGCTTCAATAGCATTTTCCGACATCAGGAATTCTGCCTGTTTTTTTGTATAATTATCAAAACGTTGAATACCGGTAGCTAAAGTTCTTAAGAAAGGAAACTTCCTCTTCTAATACCACTTTTTGAACAAAATCCTGCTGCAGTACAACTCCTCAAATACTCCCTTAAACTGTTCTGCCAATACAGGAACCAACTGGTTCAAGAAGGGCTCTTTTAGATTCAGGAAGGTGTAGGCATAGCGAACAGCACGACGTAAGATCCTACGGATCACATAACCTGCTTTGTTATTTGAAGGTAATTGTCCATCTGCAATCACGAAGGCAATCGCACGGATATGATCTGCCATCACCCGCATTGCGATATCTGTTTTCTCATCTGCACCATAAGCAATACCAGCATGCGCTGCGATGAACTGGATTAAAGGTTGAAAAACGTCCGTATCATAATTGGAAGACTTCTCTTGCAGTACCCTTACCAAACGTTCAAATCCCATCCCTGTATCTACATGTTGTGCAGGTAAAGGTTGTAACGAACCGTCTTTCAGTCGGTTAAACTGCATAAATACATTATTCCAGATCTCAATCACCTGAGGATGATCTGCATTGACCAAGTCTTTACCACTTACTGTAGCGCGCTCATGATCGGACGGCAATCCACATGGATTTCAGAACAAGGTCCACATGGCCCTGTATCGCCCATCTCCCAGAAATTATCTTTTTTATTTCCCAGAATGATACGGTCTTCAGGAACATATTGCTTCCAAAGTTCATAAGCTTCTGTATCTCTTGGAAGACCTTCCTTTTCATCACCTTCAAAAATGGAAACGTATAATTTGTCTTTTGGTATTTTGTATACTTCTGTTAAGCAATTCCCAGCTCCAGGCAATAGCTTCTTTTTTAAAATAATCGCCAAAACTCCAGTTACCGAGCATTTCAAACATGGTATGGTGATAGGTATCAATCCCCACTTCTTCCAGGTCATTATGCTTACCAGAAACACGTAAACAACGTTGTGTATCGGTTACGCGAGGATATTTTATAGCTGCCTCACCCAGAAACAAATCTTTAAACTGGTTCATCCCGGCATTGGTAAACATTAAGGTCGGGTCGTTTTTAACTACAATAGGTGCAGAAGAAACAATATGATGTTGTTTGGATTCGAAAAATTTTAAGAATGCCTGTCTGATTTCTTTAGCTGTCATCCTTCTCTTGATTAATGGAGAACAAAATTAGATAAAATTTTATTTGTTGTTCATGGATAAATTCGGTACTTTTATCTAAGTTTGAATACTTTAAATGAAAGCTGTAAAACACTAATAATCAATCACTAAATTATGCCTTACAAAGACCGGGAAATCAATAAAATGTATTATACAATGGGCGAGGTAACCGAAATGTTTGGTGTGAATGCTTCGCAGATCAGGTTCTACGAAAAAGAGTTTGATGTGCTGCAACCCAAGAAAAACAAGAAAGGCAACCGCCTCTTTACTCCTGAGGATATTGAGAACCTGAAGATCATCTTCCATCTGGTAGACGACAAAGGTTTTACACTGAAAGGTGCCAAAGAACACCTGAAAAATAACAGTGGCGAAGTGAAAGAAAATCAAAAAATCATCGCTTCCCTTGAAAAGTTAAAAGACTTTTTACTTAAACTCAACGACGAGATCTAATCCCCCTTATTCTCCGCATCCTCTATCGACCCATAGAAAGGACAATTACTGTACAACTAGCTAATGACTCCAAGTTGAGTCCAGATTGAGTCCATCTTGAGTCCAAGTTTTACTGGAAAAACCTGGACTTTTACTGGATTCTTTACAGTATTATCTCAGAAATATTAGCGTCTTATTCCGAAGCGATCTGCTCGTTGCTCAGTACAATTATAGAGCTGAGAAGAAAAATTGAAATTAACCGATGAAAAATGGTTATTCTGATGCCCTTTTAGGTGATTCGGGTTATTATGTCAAATATAACGAAAATCTCCTTCGCATTGCTTTTTGCAATTCAAGTCAGAACCACTCAAGCTCAGGAACAGGATCCTGTTCAGGATATCATTGAAAGTTTAGCCGAAAATCTTCCTGAAGACTACGACATGTATGAACTCAGAGACCGCTTTAGTCATTTTCAAAAGCAGCCTTTAGACCTCAATAACGCCAAGCCTGAGCAACTGAAAGAACTGGTGTTCTTGTCGCCTCTCCAAATCAACAGCCTACTTGACCATATTTCTAAAAATGGAAAATTGATCGATATACTGGAACTTCAAGGTATAACTGGCTTCGACTTGCTGACCATCGGCCGATTGTTACCATTCGTACGCATCAGCTCCCCTTCAGTGTTCAGGGAATTCACTACGGCAGAGCTTCTGGACAAAGGAAAACATGACCTGATCCTACGCTATGGCAGGCTTTTGCAAACTCAGAAAGGATTTAAATCGCTCCCGGGTAGCAGGTACTTGGGTACTCCCGATAAATTACTAATGCGGTACCGCTATGCCTATAAGGATAACATAAGTGCAGCGTTGGTCGTAGAAAAGGACGCCGGAGAATATTTTTTTAGGGCAAAAACCGGCATAGACCATGTTTCAGGAAACATAAACCTCCGCAATTCCGGGATCGTCAAAAGTTTGGTCCTGGGAGATTATGGACTCCAATTCGGGCAAGGGCTCACATTATGGTCGGGATTTGGCTTCGGCAAAGGCGCTGATGTCACAAGTGTAGCAGCCAAGGATGCCGGACTGAGGCCATATTCTTCCTCCAATGAATCATCGTTTTTTAGAGGAATAGCCCTGACCCTCAAGGTGCAAAAACACGTACACGTAGAGTTGACAAGTTTTTTCTCCTACAGAAAGCTGGATGCGAGCCTTAAGGAAGCTGGAGATGGCAATTTCAGTCTGCAGAACATCGGTGTGAGCGGACTACATAGAACAGCTACGGAATTGAAGAACCAAAAGAGTCTGTCCCAATTACTCTATGGTGCAATAGCTAATTACAGCAATAAGCAACTGACATTGGGCATTTTGGCCTACCAAAGCCAATACCAGCA
The DNA here is from genome assembly GCA_963795585.1 of uncultured Sphingobacteriaceae bacterium. Lineage (GTDB taxonomy): Bacteria > Bacteroidota > Bacteroidia > Sphingobacteriales > Sphingobacteriaceae > Pedobacter. The sequence goes on from CAWCIO010000017.1 coordinate 17,127, forward strand.
CCAATTCGTAACAGGAAGCCAAAAATACAATCAACACAGCTTTACAGGACGAAGGCTTCTCAATACTGGGTTAAACTACAGCTACACCTGGGGAAATGCCTATTTTTTTGGAGAAGCCGCGCACAGTATAGGCAGCGGAAAGGCATTTGTAAATGGGATTATGGCCAGCCTTTCAGGTAGTCTCTCAGCGGTGGTACTCTACAGAGATTATGGAAAAGATTACCATAGCTTTTACAGCAATGGAGTTGGAGAAGGAAGTGAGACAAGTAACGAAAAGGGCTGGTACGCAGGACTGAATTACATACCAGAAAAACGCTGGACATTCTCCTTATATGGAGATTATTTTTATTTTCCATGGCTTCGGTATAGGATAGATGCCCCTTCCTCGGGATATGAAGCGCTCGGACAAATCCTCTATTGTCCAAATAAAAAGAGTAAGTTTTTACTTCGGTACAAAAGAGAACAGAAAGCTCAAAACCCAGATGCAGGCAGTACCTCGAAGGGTCTTCAGATAGTGTTGAAAGAGAACTACAGAACAGAGGCTAATTGGCCTATAAATGCAAAGTTCAGCTTACAGCAACGCTTTGAAATCACTCATTACCAAAAAGATATAAATAAAGAATGGGGGTATTTAATCTATTCAGACTTCAACTATAAGCCACTCGGCTCCCAAATAAGTGGTAATTTGAGGCTAGCTTACTTCCATACCCCTTCCTATAATAGCCGGCTTTATGCTTATGAAGATGATGTTTTATATGCCTCAGGTTTTGGCATTTATAATGGCTATGGAATTCGCAGCTTCGTAAACCTCAGGTATAAACCCAAAGGGCCGGTCTGACCTGTTTTTAAGGTATGCCATTTCTTTATATAAAGGTGTTTCCGATATTGGTTCAGGCTTAGATCAAATCGATGGCAATCAGAAATCAGACCTTAAGGTGCAAATTAGGTGTCAATTTTAGCAAGTGATATGAGCGAAATTTCAGGAAAAAATAAAAATTTTGCTACTGGGCTGAGCTTTGTATTCCTACTAATTCCCTTTGCATCAGGTATTTTACTAGCCTATCCATACCGGAGCACAAACCTTTATAACTGGCTTATGGTATTGTGTCTATTGCTTTTTTGTTGGTTGCTATGCAACAATTTAGGCTATAAAAAATTTAAGGCAGATCGTTTCAAGGTCCTCAACCGCTTGCTTTCTCTGCTTCTGATGTTTGCCGCCGGTGCTTTATGTTGCGTATTAAATGATGAGCGATTAGTAGCTGATTATTATGCAAATAAACCCGCCTCGAAGCTAAAAATCAGTATAATCGAAGAACCTCGGTTAAAAAATGGTATTTTGAGTTTTAAAGCAGAAGTATTAAGGGCCTATGGAAAAAACCTAAATCAGGTTCTTTCCGGTAAATTGCTCCTCTCGGTAAGGTTAGATTCGCTAAACCCTTTGCAATTGAAGTATGGCGACGTATTAATTGTCCCTGCCAGATCGACGGAAGTATCGTTGCCTGATAACCCGGCAGAATTTAATTATAAAACCTGGCTTGCCGCCCAGAATATTTACCGACAAACCTTTTTATCACAGAAACAGGTCGCTAAACTTGAGCGTTTCGCCGGAAATGGCTTAGTCGCTTTTGCCTTAGCCTTACGCAGCCGACAGATCAACTATTATGAAAGCCTTATAAAGGACAAAACCGCATCTGTCCTGGCCTCAACATTGATCCTGGGTTATAGGGCCAACCTGGATGCAGAGACACTTGCAGTTTATTCTAAAACAGGAACGATCCATGTGCTTTCGGTATCGGGAATGCATGTGGGACTGATTTACTGGCTCCTCAACTGGCTCCTCTTCTTTTTGGACCGGGGGAAGCTACTCCGTATGATAAAATTCCTGCTAATCGTGACGCTCATCTGGGGCTACACATTACTAAGTGGCTGCTCAGCATCTGTATTACGCTCGGCGATTATGCTATCGGTTTTTATTCTAGCCAAAACCTTTTCCAGAAATACCAATAGTTACAACATCATCGCCTTTGCGGCATTTAGCCTGCTCTTATATGATCCCTACCTGGTCTGGGATATTGGCTTTCAACTATCTTTTCTGGCGGTGCTTGGACTCATCTGGTTACAACCTGTTATCGAAAGCTGCTGGCGACCAAAACACGGTTGGTTACGTAAGTTTTGGGGCACAATTGCAATGTCGCTCGCGGCTCAACTGATCACCTACCCGTTAAGCATCTATTATTTCCACCAGTTTCCACTCTACTTTCTATTGAGCAATTTATTCATTCTATTGCCTTCTGCAGTGCTCATGTACATGGGAATTACCATCTTGATTTTTAGACTCGACTTTTTAATGCCTGCTTTCGAATGGATGATTGTTTTTATGAATACAGGACTCAAAAGGATGTCGGAATTACCTATGGCGAGCTGGTCGGGCATATGGATCGATAAAACGGAACTGGCGTTGATCGCCTTGGGAATCACCGCAGCTGTGCTGAGTTGCTCTAGGCGGCACAAAAATCACCTGTTTATCAGTATGTTATCCTTCTTATTTTTACAGCTTTCTTACAGTAAGGGTACTTTCCGTGTAATGCAGCAAAAGAAAATTATCGTTTTTACCATTCCCCGGCAGCACGCTAGTGCTTTTATTTCAGGAGAAGAGGCGATTATTTTCACAAACCTTGTGCAAAACGATGCGAGGTTTACTCGCTCTGTACGGCCCGTATTGGATAGCCTTCAAGTCAAAAGAATTCAGCTGATGAAGGCTGTAACAGACATTACAGCAAAACATTTTTATCTGAAGGATAAGCACTTTAGGTTTTATAACTATCGGTTTCAAAAGTCAGAACTCCAGTCGCCCAGAAAAAAAGGGCACAAGGCAATCACCATTAACATATTGTAAGTACTATATTTGTATCACAAAAATAATAGCTATGGTACTAAATCTGGAATGGCTAAGAACATTCAAGGCCATATATGAACATGGCACACTGACCGGTGCTGCCCAAGCACTATATATCTCACAACCAGGAGTTAGTTTGCACCTGAATTCTTTGGAAGCTTATACCGGATATAAATTATTTGACAGGGCGCCCAAAAAGATGGTACCAACGGAGCGAGGCAAAGTACTTTATAATTTTGTACTGGAGCCGATAAACAAGCTGGAAACAGCCGAGCAGCTATTTCATAGAAGTACTAAGGCCGACAGGTCAACTATTAGCATTGGAATGTGCTTCGAAACCTTTCAGTTTACCCTTGAAAAATACATTTCTTCACTACCCTTCAATGTGATTATTAAATTTGGAGATTATACACAGATGTTGCACGATCTGGACAAAGGCCTGCTGGATCTCATCATTACCCCACATAAAGGCGAGCAGAAAAGCCTTGAATATGATGCTTTCTCTAAAGAACGGATCGTCATGGTATGTGGGGCAAAAACCAATTTAAAGGAATTAAGCCCGTTATTAAAAGAAAAAAACATACAAGCCATAGAAGAATGGCTGAAGCAGCAAATTTGGTACAGCACCGCAGCGGATATGGATCATTTAAAGAATTTCTGGCAGGTGAATTTTAAAAAGAATATAGATTTTAAGCCAAATTATATCGTGCCGAATATCAGTTCAATTGTACGCTGTCTAAACAGCGGAGAGGGTTTTTCAATTATTCCAGATTTTCTGTGTCGCGAGGAAATTGCCTCAGGAGGTGTAAAACTTGTTTGGGATGGCAATAGCATTATAGAGAACACCCTATACTTTGGCACCAGGAAGAAAACGATGTATGAAAAAGAGATCAAGATGGTAAAGGATATTTTTGAAACCAAAGTGAATTTGTAAGTATATTTGACAGCAACCGATTATTGAATACTATGACCGCAGACCTGATCCTTTATTCAGTTGAACAGCGCATCGCAACCATTACGATCAACAGGCCGGATAAGCGTAATGCTTTAAATCCCGACTTGGTCAGTTTATTAACGGAGAGGTTCATTGAGGCCTCCGAAGATGATGCAGTTAAAGTCATTGTTTTAAAAGCAAATGGCAAAACTTTTAGTGCAGGTGCTGACCTTGCCTATCTACAACAATTGCAGCATAACAGCTATGAAGAAAACCTGTCTGACTCAGAAAACTTAAAGCGGCTGTTTACGACAATCTATTACCTTCCGAAAATTGTGATTGCACAAGTTGAAGGACATGCGATTGCCGGGGGATGTGGACTGGCGACGGTATGCGACATCATATTTTCGGTGCCTGAAGCAAATTTTGGTTATACAGAAGTTAAACTCGGTTTTGTGCCCGCCATTGTATCCTGCTTTCTGATACGCAAAACCAGCGAAACTCTGGCAAAACGAATTTTACTAACTGGGGAACTGTTCTCTGCGCAACAGGCTTTAGAATATGGATTGATTACATTTGTAACAAACAAAGACGATATTGATCAAAAAGTAAAGGATTTTGCTTTAGACTTGTGTACTGAAGCTTCAGGTAATTCGTTAATGATCACCAAACAGCTGATTGGACAAACGACCAACCCTTTACTTGAAAAAAGCCTGGCCTTCGCAGTACAGATCAATGCAAGAGTAAGAGACAGCGAAGATTTTAAAAAAGGAATAGCTTCATTCATCAATAAAGAGCAAATTAACTGGTAATCAAATTCAAATCTGAGAAATAATATGTTTAAGTCAATCAAAACGAGTGTAGTAGCACTGATACTGATCAGTACAGCAATTATCGCTAAAGCACAAAAAATTGTGAACCAGGGTACTTTGACCTATGGCATTGAGTACGTACTGACTGATGAGCAAAAAAAGGCAATAGATGTTTCTATGCTTCCTTCTGAAAGTAAGGTACAATTTAATGGCAATATCTCTAAAGTTGAAATGGATATGGGTATGGCCATGCTAAAAATATTGACGGATGGCTCAAACAGAACCGGCCTGGTATTGGTAGATATTCCAATTGCACAAAAACAGTATGCCGCAAAAGTGACCAGGGAGGAGGCCGATAAACAAATGGGCAATAAAACTTTCAGCGATTTTAAGGCAACCGGCGAGCAACAGAAAATAGCAGGTTATAATGCCGAGAAATATAGCTATAAAGATGAAAATGGCGGAACTTTTGAAGTCTGGGTAAGTAACGACATCAAATTTTCTGCCGGGGCTGTACCTCCAGGTTTTGGAGCTGTAAAAGGCACACCTGTAAAATTCACCAATATTCAGGATGGCTACACCACAGTGCTTACACTTAAAAGCCTTAAAGAAGATAAAGTGGGTCCTTTTACTTTAGAGGTACCAAAGGGTTATGAAGAAAAAACTATGGCAGATTTAAAGGCAATGCGAGGAGCGCAATAGTCAGCCAGCAATGTTAAAAAGCCTACTGTTCTTTGCACGGTTCTTTCTGTTCTGGTTGCTTTTTTTCTTCCTGGACAGGTTGACATTTTTAATCATTAATTTTAAAAAGATTGCCATGTATCCCGCAAAGGAGATCATGGCTACCTTTTACCATGGCCTCGGATTAGATATCTCGATGGCTGCCTATCTGGTTTTAATTCCCCTGTTGAGCTATATTTTTTGGCTGATTAGTAGCAGAAAAGTAGTTGAATTAAAATGGCTGAGCATTTACAACAATACCCTGATCGTCATTTTCAGTATTTTGTCGGTGGTCAATTTCAACATTTACCGTGAGTGGGGCACCAAAGTAAATGCTAAAGCAATCGGTTTTGCCATTTCCACGCCCAATGAGGCAATGGCATCAAGTGCCTCCTCACCTATTGGCCTTTCTTTATCACTTTTAGCAATGCTGATCATCATCAGCCTTTTCATTCAGCGATGGGTAGTCCTGCGCAAATTAAACTTTGGTAAATTGTCCCTATGGCTCCGTCTGATCGCTGTGATCGCCATGATATTTGTGAATTTCCTGCTCATCCGAGGTGGACTCAAAGGATCTCCTATTACGCAAAGTATGGCCTACTTTTCCAAGGAACAGGTGCTTAACAATGCGGCAGTAAACACTGAGTGGAACCTACTAAGGAGCCTGCTGTCCTCAAGAATGACTAAGTCTAACCCCTACCTGTATATGGGGGAGGCCGAAGCAGAAACACTGATAAAAAAACTATATACACCGGCAAAAGATACGACCATTAGTATCCTAACGACAAATAGGCCCAATGTTGTTATCGTGATCATGGAGAGCTTTACCGCCAATCTTACTCAGACTTTAGGCAGAGAGCCCAACATTACGCCAAATTTTGATTCGCTAATACATAAAGGAGTGCTGTTCAACCGGATTTATTCTACTGGTGACCGAACTGACAAGGGGCTCGTGGGTACATTAGCCGGATTTCCAACTCTTGCCTCCGGCAGTATCGTCAAATGGCCGGAAAAAATGGAAAGAATTCCTATGATTGCACAGCCATTGGCTAAAGCAGGGTACAGTACATCCTTCTATTACGGAGGAGAATCGGAATTCGATAACTATAAGGCATTTATCTTAAGTCATAAAGTAGAGCGTCTGGTTGACCGAAATGATTTTAAAAGTGGTAAAGAAACAAGTTGGGGACATTTTGATGAAGATGTCTTTGACAGGCAAACACAGGATTTGAGTCGGGAAAAGCAGCCTTTCTTTTCTGCATTGTTGACCTTGACCAATCATGAGCCTTATGGACTTCCCGGAGCTTATCATTTTGGTAAAGCAGATAACGTTGCTAAATTTAAGAGTACTGCACATTATACCGACTCCTGTATCAATGCATATCTGAATAATGCGAAAAAACAAGCCTGGTATAAAAATACATTATTTGTCTTTATTGCAGATCATGGTCATAAAATGCCAAAGAATATTCACGAAATTTATGTTCCTGAACGCTATCATGTCCCCCTCCTGTTTTATGGCGATGTGATCAGGGAAGCGTACAGAGGTCGCCAGTTCTCGGGAGTAGGAAGCCAGGTCGACGTAGCAGCGACCATTCTGGGGCAATTGCAACTGGATGCTAAGGCCTTCCGCTGGAGTAAAGATCTTTTTAACCCATACTCACCATCTTTTGCGTTTTTTAGCTGGGATAACGGAATGGGCTTTATTGATAACCAGCAATGTGTTACTTTTGACAATGTAGGAAAAATGAATCTATACAATAGTGACGAGAAGAATACGATAAAAACAGATGATCTATTGAAGAATGCAAAAGCCTATCTCCAAACCGTATATCAGCAATTTATAGAACTTTAACATATGAACTTCAGAAACTCATTTTTCAAGCTTGCCTTTGTCATTTTGGCCGGTTTTAACCTGAAAGCCGTGTCTCAGGAAATCAAATGGACCCGGGACGGTAATTCCTACTATCAAATAATGGATGGCGAGATCGCTACAATCAATCTGCAGGACAACTCCCGTAAGGCCGTAGTAGGTAGAGAATTGCTATATTCGGCTGGCCGCGGGATCAACGGAATCAAAAGCTTTGAGCTTTCTGAAGATGGCACTAAAGTGCTGATTTATACCAATAGCAAAAAGGTCTGGCGCTATGAGACCCGTGGTGATTACTATGTTGCAGATCTGAAAACAAATAAGGTCATTCAGCTAGGTAAAGACAAACCTGCCTCCTCTCTAATGTTCGCTAAATTTTCACCAGATGGCAACAAAGTGGCGTATGTGAGTAAGCATAATCTTTATGTAGACGACCTGAACAGTAACAGTACCAAGGCCCTGACCACAGACGGCACAGACAGAATCATTAATGGGACATTCGATTGGGTCTATGAAGAAGAGTTTGACTGCAGAGATGGATTCAGATGGAGTCCTGATGGCAAATCCATCGCCTACTGGCAGATTGACGCAAGAAAAATCAGAAATTTCCTAATGATCAACAATACAGATTCAATCTATTCCTATACGATCCCTGTGGAATATCCTAAAGTAGGTCAGGATCCATCCAGCTGTAAAATTGGTGTGGTGGATATTGCCACAGCAAAAACCGATTGGCTCAAAGTTCCGGGCGACCAGGTACAAAACTACATCCCAAGGATGGACTGGATCCCGGGAACAAATGAAGTTATTTTACAACAACTGAACCGTGAACAGAATGTAAGTAAATTATTTGTAGTAAATGCGGCTACAGGTGGTGTCAATAACATTTATACAGATACTGATAAAGCATGGATTGATGCGGGAAAGGGCTGGGACTGGATCAACGAGGGCAAAGAGTTCCTTTGGAGCAGTGAAAAAGACGGCTGGAGGCACGTTTACCGAATCAGCAAAGATGGCAAGAAGCAAACACTGATTACCAAAGGAAATTACGATGTAATCAGTCAGGAATTGGTAGACGAAAAAAATGGCTGGTTGTATTTCATCGCCTCACCTACCAACGCTACTCAAAAATACCTATACAGAACAAAACTGGCAGGGGACGCTAAACCGGAACAGGTCACTTCGTCTGTGATGCCTGGGACACACAGCTATGAAATTTCGCCAAATGGTGTATATGCGCGCCATACTTATCAGAGTGCAACAATCCCACCTATGACAGAGTGGATGAAGCTGACGACATTAAACCCATTAACCATGCAGGGCAGCATCACCAGTCAGCTTGGCAGAATTAAGCCACAAAAGAATCCCGTGGAGTTCTTTAAAGTAACAACTGAAGATGGTATTGTATTGGACGGCTGGATGAAAAAACCAGATAACTTTGACCAGTCGAAAAAATATCCTGTCGTATTTTATGTGTATGGAGAACCGGCTTCACAAACAGTAACGGATACTTATGGTGCTGGTCGCAATTTCCTTTATGCGGGCGACATGCCTAAAGATGGCTATATTTATATTTCAGTAGAAAATAGAGGTGCACCCGCACCCAAGGGCAGAGAGTGGAGAAAAAGCATTTTCCAGAATATCGGCGTACTGAACATACGAGATCAGGCAATGGCCGCTAAAAAGATCATTGAATGGCCTTTTGTAGACAAAAACAGGATCGCTGTATGGGGTTGGAGTGGTGGTGGCTCATCTACATTGAACTTAATGTTCCAATATCCTGAAATTTATAAAACCGGTATCGCGATCGCTGCTGTAGGCAATCAACTGACCTATGACAATATCTATCAGGAAAGGTATATGGGTTCACCTTTAAAAACCAAAGATGCCTATATCAAAGGTTCACCGATCACGTATGCAAAAAATCTTAAAGGGAATTTATTATACATCCATGGTACTGGAGACGATAATGTACACTATCAGAATGCAGAAATGCTCATCAATGAATTGATACGTAATGGTAAGGTTTTTCAGATGATGGCTTATCCTAACCGTACGCACAGTATAAATGAAGGTAGCGGCACCTCTCAGCACCTGGCGCTTACTTATACAGAATTTTTACAAAGAAATTGTCCTCCCGGGGGAAAATAAGCCTTACAAATAGGAATTTTGGCGCACAGTTTGATAGTTAGTGTTCGCAATACAATTAGCGGTGGAAACATCAAATTGCAAGGAGGATCACATGACATTAAGGCGTATACATGGAGCAGAAAATTAAAGGCCCGGAAATTTTAAAGGAGGATGTGAAAGCTCCTGGCAAATTGTCCAGGATGTTCATTACCCTTTATGATGTATTTCAATTCATGGGCCGTTTTTTTAAAGAAGGCTTCCTGCCTCCTTATGAAGGCCGGGAATTAATGAAACAGTGTTACGATATTGGCTATAAATCATTGGCACTGATCTCATTAACTGGGTTTATTACAGGAATTGTATTTACGAAGCAATCGAGGCCCTCATTAGCAGAGTTTGGCGCAACTTCGTGGCTTCCTTCTTTGGTCGGTATTGCTTTGCTTCGTACGTTAGCCCCTTTGCTGACCTCCCTTATCGCTGCCGGAAAGGTTGGCTCTAGCATTGGTGCTGAATTGGGCTCCATGCGTGTGACAGAACAGATAGATGCAATGGAGGTTTCGGCAACAAACCCCTTCAAATTTTTGGTGACTACAAGAGTACTTGCTGCTACGATTACGATACCTATCCTTACTTTTTATACAGCGATGGTGGGCATGCTAGGTGCCTTATTAAATGTATCAATGAGTGAGGGAACTAGCGCAAAGCTTTTCTTTCAATCTTCATTAGAGAGCATTACCTTTCTCGATATTACAGCTTCCACAGTAAAAGCCATATTGTTCGGCTTCACTATCGGTATGGTCGGCTGTTATCAAGGATACAATTCATCAAAGGGAACAGAAGGTGTGGGTAAAGCTGCTAATTCAGCCGTAGTTATCGGCATGTTTCTGATCTTCGTAGAAGAGGTAGTATCTGTTCAATTTTTTGGCTTATTCAGGACTTAGTTATGGAACAGAAGAAACCAATAGACAGTCAGGAAAAAGTAATCGATATTAACGGTCTTTATAAGTCGTTTGGCAATTATCATGTACTTAGAGGGGTCGACCTTGACCTATATAAACGTGAAAATCTGGTTGTACTGGGAAAATCAGGCACCGGAAAGTCAGTTTTAATAAAAATTATTGTGGGTTTGCTTACTCCGGACCAGGGTGAAGTAAAGGTACTTGGCCAGCAGGTAGACGAGATCTCTTACAAGGAGTTATTGGCACTAAGATTGAAAGTAGGATTTTCCTTTCAAAATAGCGCTTTATACGACAGTATGACGGTAAGAGAAAACCTGGTCTTCCCTTTAGTAAGGAATCAGAAAAACCTGACCAAAGGGGAGATTAATAGCTCCGTAGAGGAAATGCTGGATGCAGTAGGTTTATTGCAGACCATCAATCAAATGCCTTCAGAGCTGTCAGGAGGACAAAGGAAAAGAATCGGGATTGCCAGAACATTGATCCTGAGGCCAGAAATCATGCTTTATGATGAACCTACTGCAGGTCTGGATCCAATTACCTGCCTGGAGATCAACAGCCTGATTAACGAAGTGCAGAACCGTTTCCATACGAGCTCAATCATTATTACGCATGATCTGACTTGTGCCAAAGCGGTGGGCAATCGTGTAGCGATGTTGCTGGACGGCAAATTCGAACGTCAGGGTACGTTTGACGAGGTTTTCAATACCAGCGATGAGCGGGTAAAACCATTTTACGATTACAATTTTATTCAATAAGATATGATGGCATCAGACAATCGCCGTAAAATAGTAGTAGGAGCATTTATATTGATCGGCTTAGTGATATTTATCCTTGGGGTCTTTACGTTAGGTAGCCAGAAAAAGGCTTTTGTAAAAAGTTTTACGGTCGACGTGGTTTTTAACGATATTCAAGGCTTGAAGACAGGTAATAATGTCTGGTTTTCAGGTGTTAAAATTGGTACGATCAAGAAAATCCAGTTTTTTGGAACTTCTCAAGTACAGGTATTCCTGAACATAGAGGAAGAAGCTCACAAATACATTCATAAAGACGCTTCTGCAAGTATTAGTTCTGATGGTCTGATCGGCAATAAGATTATCGTGATCACTGGTGGTACTCCTAAATTTCCTTTCGTAGAAGACGGCGACCAGGCTTAGGGTAAACACTACACTCTCCACTGATGATATCATGAAGACTTTTCAGGTTAATAACAAAAATCTAGTTGAGGTAACTTCTGATTTTAAAATACTGGCCAGAAGTTTAGTCGAAGGTAAAGGAACTGTAGGTTCTTTGCTCACAGATGAGAAGATTGCAAATGACTTTAAGTCTATCGTAGTAAACCTCAAAAACACTACTGCCTCAGCAAATAAAATGGCAGCAGAACTAGATGCCTTTAGCAAAACATTAAACACGAAAGGTGGATTAGCTGATAAGCTATTAACGGATACAGCTGTATTTGCAAAACTGCAAGCTTCGGTAAACGAACTGCAAAAGACTGCGAATTCTGCCTCCGCCCTTTCAGAAAATTTAAATAAGGCCTCGGCAAAACTGACGCAAACAGACAATGCAGTTGGCGTACTGTTGAATGATCCTAAGACTGCAGAGCAGGTAAAATCTATTGTAGTAAATATGGAAACCAGCAGCAAAAAATTAGATGAGAATCTGGAAGCATTGCAACATAACTTCCTGTTAAGGGGCTTCTTTAAGAAAAAAGCAAAGGCAGAAGCTGAGGCTGCAAAAAAACCTTAAATTTTATTTAATTTGAAGTATATCCCGAAAGTAGTTCCCTCGTGAAGGGTACTGCTTACGGTTACTTTCCCTCCCATTGCCTCTACCTGATTTTTTGAAATAAACAATCCAACTCCCTTTGAGTCGGGGTTTCCGTTGAATGTTTTATACATCCCGAAAAGCTGATGTCCGTGCTTCTCAAGGTCTATGCCTATACCATTGTCACTAACGTTGAGAATGACATATTCTTCCACATGGTTGCAGTATAATTCTATAACCGGCTCTCTTTCTTTATGACTGTAACGAATGGCATTAAAGATGAAGTTCAACAATACACTTTCCAGATAAGCAGGATTGTAGTATACCTCTACATCTTCCGATACATGATTTTTAATTACCGCTTTGCTGAGATTAATCTGATCGTTTAAGACATCTAGAGTATTACTGATATATGTACGGAGATTTAAAGGCTCTCGAATGACATTAATACTGGTCTGAATATTAACCACCTTGTTGAGGTTGACAAGTGTTTCATTTAACGAACCAGAAACCGTTTTCATCAATCCTACTAATTCATTCCTCTCAGATTCTGAATCCGATTCTTCTATTAAGTTCGATATGGCCTGGATATTGCTGGTATGAGACCTTAAATTGTGTGATACAATATAAGAAAAGTTGAGTAGACGCTTATTCTGTTCATTGACCAGTTCGAATGAATCTTTTAGCGCCTGCTGTGCCTGTACATTTTCGGTTATGTCAACCATTATGCCTCTAAGCAATAATGGCTCACCATCCTCGACAATCACGTTGACGATATTACGAAGCCAAACAACACGACCTTCCTTCGAGATCATTCGATACTCAAAATCCTGTTGTTTGTTTTCGTACCTATTATTACTGTGGTAATCTATTACCCGATCCCTATCATCCGGATGAATATGATCAATCCAGAAACCAGGAGTAGTAAGCCATTCCTCAGGAGTGTACTCCAATATAAACTCTACTTTTTTACTAATAAATGTAAACTGAAGGTTATAAGGATCAGCTTCCCATACTATCCCATCAATCGTATTGATCAGTGATTCTATCCTGATCCAGGATTCATGCATTAACTTCTCATCTGCTTTCTTTAAAAGCTGTACAACCAGGACACTACAGAGGACGGCAAGTATCAAACCGAAAGTAATCTGATAAGACAGTTGTAGAAAAATACCGTTTTGACTTGAAGATATCAGGTATAACTTCCAGTTCCCGTCAGGGAAAACAACATATTCAAAGGCTTTATCAGAGAAATTTTTATCTCCGGAGAGAAAGAACTCTTCTTTATTATTGGTTACATTGACTTTAGAAAATTGAAAATAATACTTGTTATTCTTCGAATTATAAATCCCCACATCGTTGAGAAATGTATCCAATTTGATCACTACCGCCGAAAATCCCCAGAAATTATTTTCCCTATATATAGGAAGTCTACCTACTATGCCGATGCCTCCCTGCTTCAATATATTTGGCCCCAAAAAATACATCTTTCTAGTTCTGATGGATTCCATCGCACGATGCGTATTTTCTTTAGAATGTTTAAATGCATTTACGTTTAAGGCACTTTCATTTCCCTTCAAAGGATAAATGTATTTAATGATACCCTTTGGAAGCAGCTGGACTGCTTTAAAATGTGCGCCGCCATTCATTAATTGTTGAGCAACGTTATTGAAGTCTTTTGGTTCACCCTCATCGTCTATAGTCAGGGCAAGTGTAAGTGCAGCAGTATAGCTGTTCCTCAGTGATTGTTCGATATTTTCTCTGACTACATTGATAATGTTCGTCATTTCCCTGCGCTCGTTTTCTTTGAGGATGAGGTAACGCTGTTGTGTAAAAAGACCAATGAGCAAAGAAAGAAACAGGAACACAAAGATTCCAGCAATCTTAGGCTTTTTTAGAAGCCAATCAGCGATAGAAACAAGCCTTTCTTCAAAATTCATATGATTTTTTCTTTCGCCATCCGGGTATAAACTTAAACATTCAGGTTCAAATACCAAAAGCCATTCATACTATTAACCTGTTTTTATTTACTTTAGCCTTTCAATTTGAAATTCATGATAATCCTCGAAAATAACGACATTAAAGCCTCATTCTCAAGTAAAGGTGCAGAATTAAGAAGTTTGGTAAATAAGTTGACAACTAAAGAATATATGTGGAGTGGCGATCCAGCATACTGGGGAAAATTTAGTCCTGTATTATTTCCCATTGTAGGTGGTTTGAAAGAAAACTCATATACATTTAACGGGGAAAAGTACGAACTTCCCAGGCACGGCTTTGCGAGAGATAACGAATTTGATGTAGAACAGATCAGTGCATCTGAAGTTCGGTTTTCCTTGAAACAAAGCCCAAAAACGGCACCTGTATATCCATTTGAATTTGAACTACACATCAGTTACCAGCTCATTGGTGATTTGCTCCGTTGCACCTACCAGGTGAATAATACTGCTGACACAGCCCTGCTCTTTTCCATAGGCGCACACCCTGCATTTGCAATACACACCGGGGATGATCTCGCTTATACAGATTATTACCTGGAATTCAATAAGGACGAGAATCTAGTGTACCATAAAATTAAAAAGGATCTCATAGATGATGAAACTGTTACAATTAACCTTGATCAGCATACTCTCCCCTTGAAGCACGAGTTATTTTACGACGATGCCCTTGTTTTTAAAACCCTGAATAGTGATTCCATAACGATCCGCAACAAGAAAAATGAACATGGATTGGATTTTCATTTCATGGACTTTCCCTTTTTTGGGATCTGGTCAGCAAAGGATGCTGATTTCATCTGCCTGGAGCCCTGGTGCGGAATCGCAGATGGAATCCACCACAACCAAAATCTGAGGGAAAAAGAGGGTATAATCTCTCTCGACGGAAAAAACAGCTGGACAAGGAATTGGGAAGTCCGTACGTTTTAACTGCAAACAGGTAATGATACTGTAAATTTAGAACCCTTTCCCTGGCCATCGCTTTCGGCAAGGATGGTGCCTTCATGAGCTTCTACGAGTAACTTTACAATCGACAAGCCTAATCCGGTTGAGTTTTCCCCTCCGGTCGGTTGGGCACTTAATCGGGTAAACCTTTGGTATAAACGTTTTTTATCATCGTCACTAAGGCCCTGTCCCTGATCTTCAACTGATATCAATACCCTATCCTCAACTTCAACGAGATCTACAAAGATAGTTGAACCAAATGCTGAATATTTAATAGCGTTATTAATCAGGTTATCAATAACCTCAGAAAGTTTCCCTTCATCCCCTTTAACCCTCGCTGAAGTATTGGATTTAAAGTGAATAATTTGATGCTTACGATCTGCAAGGGGCTGATTCATTGCTACGGCATTACTCACAACATTGGAAATACCTAACTTCACCAATAAAAGCTGTATTTTCCCCGCTTCTGCTGTACCCGTTTGTAATAATTCATCTATGATCCTAACCATATTAAGGCTGGCAATCTTAATCTGATCGCACATCTTTTCTACAACTTCGGGATCATTTTTCCTTAGTTTTATTAAATCTGCACGGACGGGGATTGTTGTCAATGGGTTCTTCAAATCATGGGCAGTAGTACTCAGCACCTGATAATGATGTGCTACAACAAGTTGATGTGCAAGGCTGGTTTCAACCTGATCGATAATTATTGCTGTAAGATCCTGAAGAACTTCCTGCTGTTCAGCATTTAGCGTCACAGCCTTTTTATCTGCAACGCAGAAAAAGCCAAGGCTTTTTCCATCTTTCGCTTTAAGAGGAGTAGAAATATGAAAACTATAGCCAAGTTTCATAGCGAGCAAAGGGTCGTTTAATTGATCTACATCACCTATATCGGGTCCGGAAGGATATATCCAGTTATCAGCACTCGATTCAAGATAAATTACTACCAAATCCATATCAAGCAATCTTGCTGTCAACCTAACTAATTTGTTTAAACTTTCCAGGCCCTTAGGACTGGAAGAAGTAGGTTGATGAATAATATGAGTCGCCATAAGCTGTCAAATTAAGAGATTGAATTAATGCAATATAGCACTATTCCACTTTATCTTATGTTATATTTCAGCCAATATCTATCCTAAACCATAACAATTTCCTTTTAGAACTTTATTGAAGAATCACTGTCTTTTTGCTACTGGTATAGGCGTTGAATACACCTAGTGCCCCATTGTTGAAATTAGATGGCGGATTCGCCGGTGCAACTGGGGGACCACCTCCCCCGGAATTTTGCGAAAGACTAAAAAAATATTTATAAACATTTCGATCAATGCACTGTAACTCCACATCAATTGCATCTCCCGCAACCAGATCATCCATTTCATGGAAGATAACGTTCGATACTTTATTTCCGTCGTCAAAACGGTCTTCGCTGACTACATCTTCTTCGATCTTACCTTTTATTTTTAGAATGTAACGATATTGATTTTGGATTCCGGGAGGATCATTAAAATTAACGGTTACATAAGTATTGGTTGTACCGAAAAATGTGAATTCCTTGAAACTTAAAGAGTCTAACGTCACTTTCTTCGGCATCGTAGAAACTGCAGAATAGGTTTTATCACCTACAGTCACATCCAGCGAATAAGTTATGTCTGGTCGCCCTCTAAATCTGACGGTTTGATATATTCCGGGTGAAACTTCTGTATAATTAAAGGTGTTGCCTGCACTACTTTTAAGAATAACTTTAGCACCAGTAAGCCCGTTGAACCTGTTAGGCTCTGTAAAGCTATAGGTCTGCGAAATTCTCACCACCTGATTTTCCAGCACATCGCTTACACCAGCATCAATAACAATTGCAGGCGCTGCATCTTCTAGTTCAAGGTCTATTACTTTCTCACATCCACTAAAAAGCAACATTGCTCCAAAAAACAATAACATTCTTTTAATACTTCTATATTCCGTTGTTCTAATTTTCATCGTGTCTTTTAAAATTTAAAATTCCAGGTCACTGAAGGAATGATGCCAAAAAGTGTAGTTCGTACGACCTGCGTTTTTGAAGAATCATCTGGATTATCCTCAAAGTCAATCGAAAAAGCATTCTGACGGTTATAAAGATTATAGATACCAAAAGACCAGCTGGATTGGATTTTCCTACCCGGTTTACCTTCCAGTGTAGCCGACACATCCAGGCGGTGGTATTCAGGTGTACGGTAGCCATTTTTCTCAGTATAATAAAACACAGTGCGGTTATTGATCTGATATTTACCACTAGGATAAGTAACTGCGTTTCCAGTATTGTATACAAAAACAGAGGAGAAAGTCCAGCGTTCATTAGCTTTGTAAATTCCCACGAGCGATAGATCGTGTGTTCTGTCTTGTTTCGCGTAGAACCATTTCGCATTATTAATGGCATCAAACTGCCGTTCAGTCCTGGATAAGGTATAGCCAATCCATCCGTTAAATTTACCGAAACGTTTTTTAAGAAAAAGCTCTATACCGTAAGCCCTGCCATCCCCATAAAGCAAGTCCGCCTCTACATTCGAATTCCCCCTCAGATCAGTACCGCTTCTATACTCAATCTGGTTTTGCATCGATTTGTAGTATATTTCTGCAGAAAATTCATACTTGTCATTACTAAAGTTCCTGAAATACCCTGCCGCCACCTGATCTGCAATCTCAGGTTTGACATTATTACTGTTCATGATATAGAGATCTGTTGGAGAAGTAGATGTTGAGTTGGACATCAGATGCACATTCTGTGTATTCCTCGTATAGGCTGCTTTGAGGGAACTGGAAGAAGATAGCTGATAAGCAACTGAAATTCTCGGTTCAAGGTTAATGTAATTCTTGACTAATTCTCCCGATCGATATGCCAATGTACTGAGGGTATTACCATCCGCATCATAGGTTTTAAAATTCCCCGGTCCCAATAGTGCAAAATTACTCAAACGAAGTCCATATACCAGGTTGAAGCGTTCGTTAAGATTCCATTCATCTGATACATAGGCTGCCAATTCCAGCCCTTTTCTATTCTCGTAATTGGTTTCATTTACACTTGAAGTTTCACTGGCTGTAAGCTTACCTGGCGCGATGGTATGATGGATAGCATTAACGCCGAACTTAAAGTTATGCTGATCATTCAGGCTGTATTCGAAGTCCTGTTTGAAGTTAAAATCTTTAATAGATGAATTTACGGCAAAATCATTCTCTTCCATGAAATTCTGGATCACATAGTTATAATTGCTATAAATTAACGAGGTATTTGAAAATAAACGGCTGCTGTACAAATGGTTCCACCTCAATGTTACGGTTGAATTACCCCAGTTAAAACCGAAAGTATCGGAAATGCCAAGTTTGTCACGGCCGAAATATCCTGAAAGAAATAAAGTATTCTTATCGTCCAACTGATAATTTCCTTTTGCATTCAGATCGTAAAAGAATAGCGTATTTCCATTTATAGAACTATCTGATGACAAAGCTAAAAATGCATCCAGATAAGTTCTTCTCGCACTGATCATAAACGAACCCTTGTCTTTCACAATAGGCCCTTCTACTTTTACCCTGGACGAGATTAAACCAATTCCGCCTTCCGCGGTAAATTCTTTTTTATTTCCATCATTCATTTTAATGTCAAGCACAGAAGCAAGTCTGCCACCATATTGTGCCGGCATCCCACCTTTATATACGCTTACATCTTTGATCGCATCGGAATTAAAGGTGGAAAAGAATCCCAACAAATGTGAAGCATTGTATACTGGAGCCTCGTCTAAAAGAATCAGGTTCTGATCCGTAGCACCTCCCCTTACGTAGAATCCGCTATTACCTTCACCTGCGGATTTAATACCGGGAAGCAACTGTAAAGTCTTGAGCACGTCCTTCTCGCCCAACAGAACAGGTACATTATTGATTTCACGAATATTTATCTTTTGCAGCCCCATTTGCGGGCTGCTGACATTCTCATTGCGCTTGGTAGCTGATATGACCACCTCGGTCAATTGATTTTCTTCCTGAAGCGTAAAATTGATTTTGGTATCCTTTGTAAGCTCTATGCTGCGTACGGTAGTCTTATAGCCGATAAAGCTAACTGAAACTTCATAACTACCAGACGGGACATTCACAGCATAAAATCCGTAGGAATTACTAATTCCTCCACTACTTATTTTACCAGTAAGTTTTATGCTGGCGCCGATCAGCGTTTCACCAGTTCCCTCGTCAGCAACTGTACCACTAAGTGTAAATTTATTCTGTGCTATCGTTAACTGGCTGTAAATTATCAAAATAAAAAGTATCGGTACAATTCTACTGATGTATAGCATAAAAATAAATATGGGGTAAAAATAGAAAGTTAAAAAGAAAAAGGGGCATAAAGCCCCTTTTTAATTAAACGATATACTTAGCTATTTACTCAACTTAAATTCAACACGGCGGTTTTTTGACCTGCCCTCTTCTGTATCATTTGAGGCGATCGGCTTAGTAGCGCCATAACCTTTAATGGAAAGGTTTGCCGAAGGAACTCCCGCATTGATCAGGTATGATTTAACCGAATTAGCCCTATCTACAGAAAGAGACATATTGTGGGCAGCAGATCCTTCCTGGGAAGAGTGGCCATTTAGAATAAATTTAGCTGTCAAATCTTTCTTCATTTCCCTTGCCATTCTATCCAAAACCTCGAAAGACCCTGTTTTTAATACTCCTGAATCAAATTCGAATAAAACATTAGTAAAGCTATAATTAGGTTTTTCTTCAACTGGAGCGGACTCTTCTTCTTTCTCTACAGGAGCAGGTGTAGCTTTTTCCTCAACTGGCGTAGCTTCTTTCTGTACCACTGGTGCTGGCTTAGCAATTACCTTTTTGGTTTTGCAGGACTGGAATGTAATGGCAAATAATGCAACTGCCACCAATAATAAACTGGTTCTAAAAATTTTCATTTGTCTGTTGTGTTTGTGTCCGTAATAATAAAAAATAAGTATCAATATAAAAAGACAGCGCAACAATAAAACGCATTAAATACGAGAATCATATATGAGCACCTATTTTCTAACAACAGGAAACTGTGAAATGCGCAATGTTGTACACCCATATGGCACCAAGATGACCTCTTCTTCCTGTCCGGGAGCTTCAATTCCATAGATTTGACTGTACGGTATCGGCCCGCTCATTCCATTATATAATTGCCATGAAGGAATACGCCTTGCTTTGGTTTTGATCTGGATGGGTGAATTCTCCAGGTTCCAGGGATAATTGGATTTTGTCCCAAGCTCCTCTACCTCGAAATGTTTTGATAGTTGATCTTCTTTCACATCAAACAAGGCATAGTTCCATGGCGTAGTTGGATGCACCTCATAGTAGTAATCACCAAAATCTTTAGGATCAGTGGTGTTTGTAACCTTTCTGAAGTCCTCTCCGATTTTAAGCGCATAGATAATAGGTCCACGCTCCACAGATATCGAGTTTTCGTACCATCTGTTTTTAAAGATGTGCATGGGCAACTTCAATTCTACCACATCTCCATTTTTCCATTCCCGACTCAATTGAACCACCTGATTGCCTGAAGGTGATTGCAGAATTTCGCCGTTGACTTTGATTTCTGCCTTTCTGCACCATCCAGGAATACGCAGATGAAGTGGAAAAGCTACTTTCCTGGGAGTCTTCAATGTAAACTTTATAGTTTCTCCAAATGGATAACTGGTTTCTTCTTTAAAGGTTATTTCTGTACCAGCTATTTCCGTAGTTATTTCACTTGGAGCATAAACTAATGCTGCCAGACCACTATTGGCGGTAGCATACCATAAATTTTGGGTAAATTTAGGCCATCCCTGATGCATATTAGCAGCGCAACATGGATAGCCAGTCAGTAGACCATAACAAAGATCTGTGCCACCATGGTTATCTCCAAAATTATGCATTTGCCTGCTGATCATAACCTGATTTGCTTGCTGAAAATATTGGTGGGTCTGAAAATCATCTGAAATTTGAGTTGGGAGTGCATTAAAGGCTATTTTCTCCAGTTGATCTCCATAATGTACGTCACCAGTAATTTCCAATCCACTTTCCAGTGTGAACATCATTTCAACTGCCGTACAAAGCTCAGATCCCTGAGTGGGATTATTGCCATGCAAGGCTTCATCTCCTCCATATAAACCATGCGCCATACCGTTAAATTTGAGCAGGTCCTGAAACCCTCTTTTCATGGCATCCAGATATTTCTGCTCAGGGTGCTTCTGATAATAAATCAGCGGTTCTTTCATTCCCTGAGAAAGATTGACGGTATGAATACTACCCATCTTAGTCAGCATATCTGTATTTGCAAATGCATTTGTAAAATCAAAAGTCTGCTTGTGCAGCAATTCACCTAGCTCAAGTAGAAATTGATCTCCGGTAATGTCATAAAGCCAATACACGACCTGTAAATTATCTCCTCCACGGTACCTCGCCCAGAAAGTCCAGTTGTCTAAAGGCTTCGAGGGAAGTTCTTTTAGCTGATATTTGAAGTAATTGGTCATGAAACTTATAACCCTTTTGTCGCCTGTAGCAGAATAGTATTGCTTGAGCACCTTCAACATGACCATTTTAGGCCACCAGTCCCTACTATTATCGCGCTGCATTCCATGTTCGCCAGAATAGTCCTTAGATGGACCAAAATAACCGTCTGACTGCTGACTCTTAAGCGCCCATTCTACCCATGGCTTTGTTTTCGCGATCAGCGTCTTGTCCTTTAATATGTATGCAAGAGGTAATAAACCGTCAATCCAATACGGACCCCGTTCCCACTGATCGCCATCTCCCCCGAGCCATCCGTTACGTTCATTCATCACCAGGGGATACAGTTGATCGAGATTACCTGTAGCACCATTTTTCTGTCGCTGCAGCATTTCCATTAGCCAGCCAGATGGTCTAATTGTTCCTAAAGGCAGTTCTTTATAAAGATTTTTATTAATTAAATCTTGTGCTAATACGCTCGTGCAATGGAGAGTAAAAAGTATTGAAGTAAGTATTAAATATTTTTTATTCATCTGAATTTTCTTGAAACCTATAAATAACTGAGTCTGGATTTCAAGGAAGTTACAAATTATTTGTTTTTCTTGTTCCCAGCTTTGGGAAAATAATCCGTAGAACTCTTACGCCCCTCAAAAAATAAGGCATACTGAATCAAACGATCTCCGTTTACTGAAATTTTGTTTTTATAAATTGGAGATTCAGCTGTTACTTCAGTCCCATCTATAGTATACCTGATTTCACCAATTCCGGTTGTATTGATGAGTTCTACAGCAGACGCTCCCACGATGTCATGTTGAATTCTGACTTCCGGTACAGGAAGACGGAATTTAATCCCTTCGCGTTGATAACGAATGTATTGTTCATTCAGCCTGCCCTTAAAATCGATAAAATTACGTTTGCTTTTAGGACTCCAGTCTACTTCAGCCAGAGCAGAAATCCTTGGAAACACCATGTATTCTAAGTAATCCTCCGTACCTATAAATTCTGTCCACAAATTTGCCTGGGCACCTAGAATGTGTTTAGATTCTATTTCGTTTAAATCCGGATGCACAGGCTCGAAAGCATATACACTATCAAGTGGTACCCAATAGCCAATAGCCATAGGTTCTATCTTCTGATCTGCCTGGTAACCATCGAAATACATATGGGAATAGGGAGACATGATGGCATCGTGACCACTTTTTGCAGCCTTTAATCCGCTTTGCGTACCCAACCAGGAATGTACTGTGGCATTTTCTGCCAAACCTCCCTGCATGATCTCCTCCCATCCAATGATTTTCTTACCCTGACTATTAATAAAATGCTCCATACGCTGAATAAACCAACTTTGCAATGCTGCTTCATTCTCTAACCCTTCCTTTTTCATGCGAGCCTGACATTTTGAACACCTATGCCATGCATCATGTGGTGCTTCATCACCTCCAATATGGATGTATTTGGAGGGAAACAGTGGCATCACCTCACTGAGTACATCCTCTAAAAACTTAAAAACTGTATCGTTACCCGCACAATAAAGATCTTTTGATACACCCCAAACTTTTCTGACTTCAAATGGCTTACCATTTTCAAAACTAACATCACCACAGGCGAGGTAAGGATAAGCGGTGATCGCAGCAACTGAATGTCCAGGCATTTCAATTTCCGGAATAACCTCTACAAACCTGGAAGTCGCGTAAGCAACGACCTCCTTAATCTGCTCCTGTGTATAATAACCTCCATATCGTATGCTATCTATATCCTTATTTCTATTCGGTCCTATTTGAGTACCATTTCTGTAAGCTGCGATCTCCTGTAAACGCGGATATTTTTTAATCTCAATCCTCCAACCCTGATCTTCCGTTAAATGCCAGTGGAATTTATTGAGTTTGTGACGGGCAAGCTGATCTATAAATTTCTTGATGAATTCTACTGAAAACATATGCCTGCAACTGTCAAATAACATACCCCTCCAGCTGAAACGTGGCTCATCTTGAATGAATGTTCCGGATATTTTTTTTGTTCCTTTTAATGGAATAAGCTGAACCAGCGTCTGTATGCCGTAGAATAACCCTTGTTCTGTTCTGGCTATAATGTTGATCTGAGTAGAACTCACCTCAAGTGAATATCCTTCAGCTGAACTGATCTTTGGGTCTAGGCTGAGGCGGATCTTCTTTGCTGATTTCCGAATGCGACCCTCATTCTCAATGATCAGCTTAAATCCAGCACTTTCTTCAATTGCGCTTTGCGCAAAAACGGCTAACTGTTTACTTACTGATTTTGAATAATTTACAACAATATCTCTATTGAATAGAAACGTACCTTTCCTATTTTCCATTTTTGCCGGAACAGGAATTAATGATTGAGCATATGCACTGGTGCCAGTGCACAATAGTAAAGCGAAAAATAGCAGTCGGTTCATCGGTTGTCGGTTTGATAAATGCTAGTTATAACTTTTATTTTTAAAAATCAACAACTTAGATCACGCAAACCTTTGCGTAAAATACCAACAATAGCGCGCTATCTCGTACGGAACACCTTATCCCAAATATCCGAAGTTACTCCATATTTCGTAGTTGAGTCGTTATAATGGTGCAGCATATGTTGCTGCTTGAGCTTCTTCCAGAAAGGATTTTTAAATTGGGCATGATGCAACATATAATGGGTCATGTCATAGCACAAATAGCCCAATATGAAACCGGCAAAAAAACCGTCCAGCATTAAAGGAGACATTATCCATTGAAATAAGAAAAAAAATGCCAGCGCCAGGGGAATACTCGCGGAAGGTGGCATCACTAACCGTTGTGCATCATTTGGATAATCGTGGTGTACACCATGAAAAATGAAATGAATTCGCTTACCCCAGTCTGAGGAAGGATAAAAGTGAAAAATAAACCGATGAAGGAAGTATTCGGTTAAAGTCCAAACAAATAAGCCCAAAAGCAAGTAGCCAAGAAAAGGAAGCACTCCATTCAGTTCAAAAGATTTCCAGCAAAAATAACTTACTACTGGCACGTAAACAATTAGGGGGACAAAGAATGGCACCTTGGATAGACTTTCAAACAAGGGATTTTTGAACATTCTTATGGAATCTCGAGAATTGGATATAAAATTCTTCTTCATCGGTATAAATTTTTGAAGCTTTTTTAATTGGGAATCTAAAATACGGCTTTTCTAATATTTATAGCAAGATAACTGCACTATTTACCGTATTCTGATACTTCTCAATATCTGAATTTCATCGCTAAGTAGGGATACCATCCTTCGTTGGAATGTCCGGCAACAATACGAAATACGGTCAAAGATGCTGGCGCAAAATAAATACCTCCGCCATATCCCTGATGCCAGACATTGGATTGTTCCCCTTTTCGCCAAACTCTTCCAACATCGTGAAAACCTAATAGTCCGAATTCCCCTGGAAGTATATAACTGATAAAATCTGTTACCTTAACTCTCATTTCAAGGTTATTGAATGCCATGTGCTGACCACCGAATCTAAATTCACGATACCCGAATAAGTTTCCTTGTCCGCCCAAAAACTGCGATTGGTAAAAAGCTTGTTTACCTAACGTAAGTCCTCCACCTATTCGATCTGTTAACACAAATCTTTTCTTTTGATCCAGGGATTGGTAGGCTGAAAAGCTGGCATTCAACTGAGCAATGGAATTAGAAAAATCACCCAGTCCTTTTAAAAACTGGAATCTCATATCAGTATAACTTCCCTCAGATGGTAAAATATCGCTGTTCCGATAGTTCTGCACGTAATTCAATACCAATCCGGCAAAAGTTTTGTCCTTGTTGATCACCGCGCTATCGGGTGAGTGCAGCTCCGCAGCATTTGCGATGAATCGTCCTTCATTGTCGTCGCGATTATATCGATAATATTGAAATGAGGGTCCAATACTCAGCGTACTGTGATTAAATCGCCATCTTGCCGCCAGCTCCGTCTGATACAAACTAAATCGAGCCCTGTAATACCGGATAAAATCGCCCCTCCTGCTAAATTGCGTTTCATTTCCAAGCCCAAAGAAATTCTGAGAATTCTCAGGGGCCAGGACATCAGACTGCAAAATCAGATCTGCCTTTCCAAGTACATTGAACAATTCAGACTTATAATTAAACCTGAAGCCTGAAGTTGCAAAGGCATGCAGGAATGAAAAAGTATGTGTGCTTCCGTAAGGTAGTTTTCTAAATCCAGGCTGTATGATTTTATAAGATAAACCGAGTGATAGCCTATCATCAATATTATAACCTGCATTCAACAGCAGCATTCTCCGCGTATATAGATCTGTCGGAACGAAATGTGTATTAGACGTATCGTTGTCAAGGCTTTTTTTAAGCAGTTCCTGCTTTCCGCTAAAGCTAATATAGTCCTCCATTCCATAAATTTTCACCTTTCTATGTGCATTTTCCACATCGAAGCGCTTATTTCCAGATACAGCAATCACCTTTACGCGGATTTCAGAACTACTATTATTTAAAACCAAACTATCGTCTCCATCTTTAAGGTACAATCGAATCTCTTTTGTCACAGTAGGTTGAAATGTCCTTTCGAAGATGACCTCCTTCAATTTCCCTTCCCTGGATATTTTATTGATTTTGACTTTAAGGGCTTTGCCGGGTGCATCAGTAATACTTACCAGTTCATTTTTGTTACTCGCCTGTATGTCTACAATTCTGCTGATAAAATGATAATACTTGTTCATTAACGCAGGTAAAGCGGCTCTTCGTTCTCTTAATCCGGCTATTAACCGCTCATGACGTAGGGAATATCCAGGCTCTGGGAGTTGCTTCAATGCCCTTTCAAAAACCTCATCGGTCAATTTGGCACAAAATGTTTTAATTTCAGCATTCCAAGTTTCTTCATCCAAAGCTGCAAACCATCTTGCATATACAAACCGTCCCTCCCAAAAGAACCAATTGATATCAGGTAAATTCCTTTCATATCCCTGTATCATTGGCAATAGCCAGGAGGCTTGCGCCATCCTGGGGATTATTCCTTCAGACAAATAAAATACCTGGTCCCTATCTCTTGGAATCGCAAGGTATTTCATAGTGCCGTCTTCATTTTTTTCAGGTTTCCATCTCCATTGATCTTCGTGACGATCCCAGTCACCAAGCAATGCATCCAGCGCTTTTGCACGCAGCAATTGTCTGCCATCGAGTCGATTGTCGTTGTCTTCACTTAACTTACGCATCATTTTTTCTGAATTATCTGTATCCCCGACAGGTTCTCTTTCTTCGAGTAAGCAAAGTGTGTTCGCAAAAACTTCAGAGAATTCGCCCAATTGGGCATCTGGCAAAACCCAACCAATCATTGGATCCGTATGCGGGACATTCACTGCATCGGCAATCACAGGTACTACAAGCGCAGAAAATGGATGTTGCGCCGACATATTGTCTTTTACCACAACGCCTGCAAATGTTTTTCTAAAAACCTCAGGCAAGAGTATTTCAGGATATTTCTCCACACTTCTCAATACCCATTCCTTTCCTCTCTTATCTACAAGCCTTAAAGAATGAGATTGGTTACCTCCTCCTCTTTGAGTGGGTATGAGGCCACCTTTGATTGTAGAAATCCTGATCACAGGCACCTTGGTATCCATAGCATATTCCTTTCGGTAATTTTCGCCAAAAAGGTTTCTATGCACCCTACTCACACTATCATATTTTGGATAGATCTTAACAGTAATTGAATCCTGAGCATTTAAGCTATAGCAGATAAGTAATAATACAGCCGAGAGATAAAATTTATTCATGCAGTAAAGATCTATACATAAAGCTAGTCATTTCTTATTCTATGTTAAGATTTTTCATTATCCTTAGTTCTAAATTTGTTGCTATCAATAAGGAGATAAAAAAATGGCACAGACAGTATTACATAAATCGGATAGTCGTGGAAAAGCAGATTTTGGATGGTTAAAAAGCCATCACACCTTTAGCTTTGGCAACCATTACGATCCCAAAAGAATTCAATTTGGCGCATTAAGGGTACTGAATGATGACTGGGTAAATGGTGGACAGGGCTTTGGTGATCATCCGCATGACAATATGGAGATCATTTCTATTCCGCTGGAGGGAGCATTACAGCATGAGGACAGTATGGAGAATGTAGCAGTCATAGAGGCCGGAGAAATTCAGGTGATGAGCGCCGGAACGGGCATCTACCACCAGGAATTCAATAAGAACAAAGACCAACCTGTAAAATTTTTGCAGATCTGGTTGTTTCCCAATCAACGCAATGTGCAGCCAAGATATCAACAAGAACGATACGATGGCAGATTGAAAATTAATGAATTAACACAGGTTCTTTCCAATTCTAAAGAAGACGAAGGTGTGTGGATTTACCAGGATGCCTGGTTTAACATTGGCAAATTTGAAAAAGGCAAAAAAATAGATTATCAATTCAAAAACAATAGCAATGGCTTATATGTCTTTGTACTTAAAGGAGATGTGAAGGTGAATGACCAGATTTTAAACGAACGTGATGGTTTTGGAATATGGGATACAGCGTTTGCATCCATTGAGGCAGTAGCCGATACCGAAATCCTTTTAATGGAGGTTCCAATGAAACTTTAAGATGAAACAAATAGAAATCATGGTGGTGTGTACGCACGAGGAAATTCTAAAGACGGTCGTCAGACTGATCAATAGTAATTCTGAGATGAATGCTACAGCAGTAAGTACATTGGGACAAGCAATTACAGTACTTAAGTCGGCTTATTTTGACATGGTATTGGTCGGCTCAGGTTTGTCAAAAGAGGAAGAAAGCGAACTCGCTGACACGACGGAAAAAATGAGACAAAAAATTCCTTTGGTCTATCACTATGGTGGTGGCAGCGGACTTCTATTTGCGGAGATTTACGAAGCCCTTAAAAAAAAATAGAGAGGTTTGTAAATTACAAACCTCTCTATAATTATCTAATTAATATTTTTCCAATTTGCTTCCAGCATTTTGATGAAATACCCCCCTACTACACTCCTGGCTTGGAAACCAGTCTTCTTCCCATTGGTACTTTCATGCCAGTCGCTCAAAGGAACTCTCGAAGAGGTCTCAGTAGCATATTTATATACCGGGTTAATCAGTGCTTGGAAGTCGCTATCCTTATCGGCCAATACTGAGGTCCAGATAATCCAATCTGATTTAGTATAGGTTTTCCGGCTATCTAATGGTAGTCCAAATGTATTTTGTTTAGTCAGATAATATTTAATCTCCTTAGTATAAACTTCTTTAGGAAACAAATTCAAAACCAACAGCTTATCCCATACTAAGTTGTACTTCTGACTCCAGGTTCCTTTTTTATCGAATGTTAAGGCGTAGTGATCTCCATCATCGGCCATTTCCATCCATTTCAATGCCATTTTCTTAGCCATAGTGGTATATTTTTCAGCTTCAGCAGTTTCACCGAGCTGGGTGGCCAACTGACCGTAAGCGCCTAAAGCGACAATTGCCTTAATAGAAAGATTAGAATTCCTGGCCAGATGACCCGCAAAATCATCAGTACATAATTGATTACCTGGATCAAAACCTTCTTTACTCAGGTAATCAGCCCATATACCTAGTGTTTTCCAGTGTTTTTTTGCATAGTCAGCATTACCTTCGGCTTTGGCGATAGCTGCGGTGAGTATAATCATATTCCCAGATTCCTCTACAGGCATGTCCTCACCATAGGTCTGACCGTTTGCCAAAGGGTAAGTTCCCAGATCATGGGCAGCAAAAGGTTTTTTCCATTTGCCACTCTCGCTATAATAGAAAATGCCATTGAGCAATCCTTTTACCAATTCAGGATTATAAGCAAGGAATAAAGGGGCCGATGGATAGGTTACGTCCACCGTATAGATTGATCCATTACTGAAATTCTCTTTTGACATAAATAAAAGATCACCTTCCGGACTTCTTACCAGCTTATGTGCTGAAATTGCTTGTCGGTATGCCAACACACATAATTTCGCATATTTCTCTCCGCCGGCAGCCAATGCTTTTTTGTACATAGAAGCATCAAATTCACTACTTCTACTGATTAACGAATTGTATTCTGTAGCAGCCTTTCCAAGTTCAGCTTCAAAGCTTTTACTTCCATCACTATTCCATAGGGCTTTCAGGGTTCTCCCAAAATACTGTACGGATTCCCGGTCATCATAACCAAGCATCACATACTGCTGCTTTGCTGTAGCGCCTACATTTCCAAATCTAAGCACCGTACTTAGAGATAATTTAGTGCCGGTCATTGAAGCTGGTCTTTTAATCATTGCTTTGCTGTTGAAATCTTTAACAGCATTTTGCTGAGAAACAATGTATTGGGAAGCTCCGTTACTCATGGGAGTAGCCACGTACATGTAGCCCCAGTCAATCCTCAAGTCATCACCTCTCTTTTGCAAAACAGGTTGTGCTGTCGTGCCTGCTTTCAGGATTGCTAATGAACCTGAAGCAGTAACATCTGCCTTTACTTCCTGATCGGGTCTATTTACAGCAATGCTGGTGGAAGCGTTAAAAAGCACTTCTACTTCATGTGTTTTTTTGTCATTTGATTTTACATTATAGGTAATGTATGAAATAGGACGAGATACCAGATTCAAATCATCCAATAGCAGGGGAGACGTAAAAGTTAAGGAAAGATCTACTCCTCCAGCCTTAAATTCGTATTTCGTTTGTGTAGCTGTAACGTTAACACTCTTTTGCTGAGCAGCTAAAATAGGATTTTCTATTGGGGCTGTAGTAACGAGTCCTGCATCTAAGCCTTGTCCACCCGCTGTGTTTGCCACATGTATGGCTAAAATATTACCCTTTGCCTTTAGGTTTTTGATGACTTCAGATTTGAGGGGAACATAAATGAATTTGTTGTCTGTCCAGCCCTGACGGTCGTAAACGAGTGTACCATTTAAGTATACTTTAATATCATCATCATGATTCAGTTTTAAACTGAGGTCTTTTAAATTCAATTCGTTTAGATCAAACGCCCGGCGGAGCCATAGGTTTTTACTTTTCCATGGGGTCTTTGCGAAGTGTTCTGCATCACCAAAAGGAGCTGCACCTGATTTCCAGTCTGCATCATTAAATGAGGTAGAATTCCAGTTCAGTCCAGGTGTAGATTGGGTAAATTTGAATTCAGCTGATCCTGCGTCTGAAGCAGGCAGGATATCTTTATAAACTTGCTCCATAGCCCCCAAAAACCCGAAGGATTTGCCATCAACTTTAATGACACCCAATAAAGACTGTTCTGCACCCGTCCAGTGCTTGGTTACTGACTCATTTACCTGATCTGAACTTGACCAGATGCTGAAATACGGATCGTGGGTAATTAATGGATAGGATGGCGCCCTCTTTTCCTGGGCAAGGGCGCTTAACCCAAGAGCAGCAAACAAAATAGGTAATAGTGTTTTTCTAATCATATGTGTGTTATTAATGGTTCAAAGCTCAAACTGATAAAAGCCCGGATGCTTTCACAACCGGGCTTTATATGTTAAAGGATTTAGAGAACGTATTTAATATTATTCAAATAAACTAATCTCACCGAATTGAATG
Source organism: uncultured Sphingobacteriaceae bacterium (assembly GCA_963795585.1). GTDB lineage: Bacteria > Bacteroidota > Bacteroidia > Sphingobacteriales > Sphingobacteriaceae > Pedobacter. The sequence continues at coordinate 48,142 of CAWCIO010000017.1, forward strand.
AGCGAGTCATTATTGAAGTTATTAGTTACCCTCATACGATAGTATTTATAAGAGCCCGGATTTGCGGCAGCGAAGTAGAACTTTTTCCAGTCTGTATCTGCATCATTATTTTGAAAGCCTCTATCGAGTAATTGTTGTGTAAAAGTAACAGACTGATCTCTGGAATCTACCAAGGTCCAATTTGTTTTATCATTGGAACCTTCTATTGTCCAAGTCTTTGGATCACGATTAGGGGAGTCATTTCCATTTCCGATACAATAAAACTTCATTCTATGTGCTTTGGAGAATTCCATCACGATATTCCAATTCCTGCCAGCATCGTTAAAATTGACCAAAAACTTAGAATCTGCATTATCAAATAGCTTTACAGCCCTTTCATTAGGATTACCATCATTGTCTTTCGATGGGGTATTGGCAATCAAATCAGTCATAAAGCTACTAACTAACCCTACCGTACTTGAATTCTTAGTGATCGTAGCAGAAGATCCTTTTGCAGTGGTGATCTTTAGTGTAACTGGTGCGAGTCTGCCTACAGGCATCAAAAAAGTTGGAGTTAATTCAGTTGATCTTGTTACCACAGGATTGCCGGCTCTGGTGTCATTAGATACACTCCATTCCGCTTTTGCAATATTAGCTATTGATTCAGCCGAATAATTAACTTTATTCGCTTCTGCGGTAGGCGTAGATTTTATAGCCACAACTGAATCTGGTCTTAATTTCAATTCTATAACTTTTCTGCTGACTGCTCCAGTCTCAGAAATTGCCCTTAAATCTACAGTAAAAGTTCCCGCTGTCAGGTAAACGTGTTCCGGATTCTCTGAGGTTCTTAAGGTGTCATCACCAAATCTCCATTCCAGTTTACTGAATTTTTTTGAGAGATTTTTAAAGTTAAATGTAAAGGGGTCATCTCCTTTTGTAAAGGTGAAATCTGCTTCAGCATTAACAATAACTGGATCTGGTTCAATTGGATCTACGGTCTTTGAGCAGGAAAAAAGCACTGCAACGCAGCCCGTTATGATGAATGGTGCGAATAATCTCTTCATAGCCATTTTATTTAATTCTTTAATTATCTATAAATTTATCAGACTGATTAACTCTTTCTTGTGAAAATCGCGGCTCTCCAGTCATGGTCTCCCCTATTCCAAAACACTTTCATAATATGTATGCCTTTTGTCAAGGTTACAGTAGACAAGTGTGGTTGCTGGTTATTGTGTGCTCCAGTATTTCTTACGCTAAGTTCAGGTGTAATAGCTACGTTGTCCATAGTTACAGTATATCTTCCATTTGCATTATTACTTCCAAGCAACATATTTAATTCATAGGTACCACTTTCCTTTACATCTACAGTATAGGTTAACCATTCGCCTGTACCAATCCATCCAACTAAGGAACGTGGGTTATACTCTCCGGCCACATCTACCTTATCCGGCAATCTGTAGTTGCCATCACCGTCTTTGTTATTATCGTCGTGGAAAGCAAGACCTTCTCCTCCAAAATCATAGTTTGCCGCAAGTATTGGATCTGAAGGTGTATTAATTGTTCCACTGATCACATATGGAGTGCCTAAATATGACCTGAACATATTTGGATCTATCACGACAAATACATTGTTCATAGTCTTTCCGATCTGGTATTTACTTGGATTTTTCAATGTAAACCCAATTACCGGTTTATTGATTGTCGCTGCACCAGGAGCTGGTTGTATAGGCAATAATGAACTGATTCTCGTCGTAAAAGTCAGATATGCGGTACGCGCGTTTGATTCAAATGTAACCGTTGGGTTAATGACAGAAATATTAGCCGTAGGATAGTTTACTACTTTTGTTAAGTCACCTTTTAGAATGTATTTCGCAACTGTATCCGGACTAACTACTGCATCTACTGTAAATGAACTTCCCAGATCTCCCTGAACAGTGATAGGAACCCTTATAGTTATACTTTCTGAACCAACGTCATAAGCACCTGCAGTCGGAATAGGAAATTGATTAGTAGGTGTTCCAAAACCAATGTTGTGCACGGAACCCGCTTCAATTACTTCAGGGGTTTTAATCAGAATAGCCATGGCATCTTTACCTTGAACGATCGTATTGTCCTTGGCAGGATTGGAGATATTGACAGAAACTGCAATATTCTTACCATAGTTAATTTCAATAAAAGAACGACTAACAGAAAGATTAAAAGTATAGCTGGATACACCAATTGGCACCTCTACTACAGTAGGAACATTAAATGAACCGTTGGCTATAGCTACCGTACCAACAGGCAAAACTTGGGCAGCAATAAGCTGGGCCACATTCTCTGAACTAGCGGCCAAATTCAAGACAAATGCCCTCGTTGTAGGTGCAGAAAACTGCAGCTTAACGGGTACTGTCAAACCAGCACCTGTCAGGGTGTAATCAGCACCAGTTCCTATTTCAGTCTTCGCATTTAAAGATATACTAACTCCTGGATATTGCTCTTTGGACAATACCTCATCTAATTTCTCTCTCTCGCAAGAGCTCATCAACACTACAGCCGATACAAACAGTCCAACCTGCAATTGTTTAAATATTTTTTTCATGATTTATAATTATTAAATCCAAAAATTAGTTTGAAATCCAGACTTTTCCATCCAATCCCCAGCTAGTCTGGCGGGCAATATTAAACCAGCTTAATATCTGCGCTGGAATATCTGAGTTCTTTGGCACCAGGCTGCTGATATTTGTCAGAGATGGTGTGCAGATCAAATCTGTATACTGTTCCCATATGTATGTACCTTGCAGGGTGAAATCCGCCGCATAAGGGCCAGTGTCACCCATTTTTGTACCAACACCTTCGTTTAAAGGCCAGTATCCAATCAAATTTGCAAAATTCGGGTGACTTGGGTCGATACTTGGATCACAGGAGAATTGCTTAATCGTTGCGTCTGAAAGCGCTCTGTTGAAGATTTTGAATTCTGCAAGGTTTACATCAATTTTTCCAAGACTACCATTTATTTCACCAGGCGCATAACCTAATCTAAGTTGCGCAGTATTGTCAAAATTAGGCCTGCCTGGTAATTGCACTTCCTTAGCAGCAGGATTCTCTACAGAACCGCCTACACCGACTACACCAACATTGTTAGTTACACCTTGTACACCGTCCGTATAAATCCTTACATATTTCTTTCCATCAGCTTTATATTCTACAACCGCTGTCAGATCATGCCATGTATCCCCACTAAGGTTCGCTCCGCAGATCTCATACCCATTTTTAAAATCCGTACCACCAGAGATGAAGAATCTCCAACGATTTTGCAACAAACTAAATTCCCAGCCCGGCCCCTGGTTATCACCCCAGCCACTTGTTGTTTTCTTTCCCAAAAATGAAGGCCATTCATAGAAATAATCTCCCCTTGAAGTATTGCTCGGATTTTTTCTCTTTTTTATCTTAACTGAAATCGTAAAACTACTGGTATCGCCGAAATTAAAAGTTCTCGATTTCGTCGCATCTACCAAAGCTTGTGTCTTTTCCGGATCACCTTTAAATCTTGCTGCATTTCCAGACCAGTTATTTCCTACAAAAGGCTTTGCTATAAAAGTTGGCTTGAAGGAAGCGCTGTAAATGATGCTAAAAGTATTCATACTAGGATTGCTGAATACAGTTTTATCATCCTGTGCAGGCAATATATTATAAGGTCCGCCCTTATTTGAAGAGATAATGATCATCCAGTTCTCTTTTGCATAATTAGGTCTGGATTTTAAAGCTGCTGCAATCTCACCAAACTGTGTGTCAAAAGTTGCAATTGCAGCTTTGTAAGCGGGAACTTCGATATCATACCCAGATGTCCTTCCTGCTACGTCAATGCCACTGAACTGTCCAATTACGATAGATGCAGTATCAGTCTTTAAAAACTCGACCATTCTATTCTTTACAGCAAGATCATTACCTGGAGCTTCCGATACATCGGCACCTGCTGTCAGTTTATCCTTGAATAAAGTAGAAGAAGCAAATGATGCAATTCTGAGCTTAGCATCAATGGATTTTATCCGTTGAAATATCGCAGGATATTCCGTAAGATTAGCACCTGAAAAATCATCACTTAGCACATTATGTTTGGACTTTGCCACTCCAGTGATCATCGTCGCCCAGTTTGTAGCATTTAATCCATTTTCATCTGCCAAAGAGTTCCAGGTATAGATGGCATTGGGCAATAAAGCTTTCATATTTGGAATATCTGCCCTCTCAACAGATTTACCACGTGCTCCATCCACTACGATGTATAGTAACTTTGGCTTCTTATAGTCAATACCTCCCAATTCGGGAGCAACTGGTATCACTTTGTCAAACTCCGAATTACATGCTGCAAACAGCAGCCCAATCAAAGAAAGACCAATCAATTTAGATTTAAAATTCTTCATACCCTTTAGTTTATTTTTCATTTGGTTGTTTTCAAAATAATAGTTCATTTTCTTCCCTCCTATTCTAATGTCACTCTAATAATATTATTTCTCGGCTTGTTGTCAAATGAATAGAATGAGCCCATGATCAGCAATGCTCTTTTACCATCTGCAGATGTAGTCTCATATACATCGAAAAATTTCTGCCATGAACCTGATACGTTACCAACTGTATTATAACCGTCTGCTAAGCTACCGTCAGGGTTCATAATCAGAAATCCATTTCTGATCACCCCGTCATAAGTCCTAAAATCGCCACTAACCACAATCAGCCCGTCTGAAAGAATCTTAGCATACCCAGGGTTACCTGCAGTGAATGCTTTAGGCGAAAAGCTTGCATCTACTGTTCCATCGTAATTCAGCCTTACAATATTCACACTCTGCTTACCGTTGAAAGTTCTAAACCTACCTGCCACAATATATTTATTGGAAATTTTATCGTAGTTGATGTTAAAAATCCAGTCATCTGCACCGACACCACCTACGTTGAAGGTTTGGTCAATCATTCCATCTGGGTTTAACCTGACGATACGGCCAACGTTTGTATTATCAAATGTAGTGAACTGACCATAGCAAAGAATTTTACCGTCTTCATGCATCAATGAGTTTAAAACACCATTTCCACCTGGCAAGCTTCTACCTAAAGTACCTCTGTATCCAACTGCATTTTTATCAAACCTCCAGGTAGAATCTAATTTTCCGTTTTCGTCAAATCTGGCCAATTGGCGTACATCTGTACTATCGGTAATGGTACTATCCAGGTATTTATATGTAGGTTGATCATAGCGTCTCCTTAGATAATAGCTGAATTCACCGGTTGCGATGATTTTACCATTAAAACTATATACATTGTTAATAGTACCATTAACTCCTCCGTTAAACTTAGGAACATACCGCGATTTTTGCAAATAGGTAATTACCTCCATTGTATCGAGTGTTCCAGAAGGTGTAATTTTAGTAATCCTGTTAATACCCCCTTGCTGAGCATAGCCACCTAAACTTCCTGCAATGTAATAGAAACCGCCTAACATAGCCAAACTATTTAACTGTCCGTTTGCGCCTTCGCCTCCCAGGAAAGATCTATCCCAGCCACCGTTAGCAAACACTCTTGTTATCCGACGGATTGGTTTCACAATACCTCTATTGTCATAGTTAGTAAAGTCTCCCAACAAAATCAGGTTACCATTCTGCAATGGTATGGCTTTGGTTACGGTATTATTTGCACCGATCGTTGTCGCAAATGTAGGGTCAATATTTACTTTACCCAATACAGTAAAAGTTGGTCCAAAAATCAGTTGTCCATCCACCACAAAAGATGTAATTCCTGAACTGGCTTTACCCGGAACTTTAACTTTTATTCCTGATGCTGTAACGTCCATGATTTCTGCTTCCTGCCCGTTGAACTGGAAGATCAGCTTATCTTTGTGTTTTTCTAAACCCGTCGCCGCAATACTCACGATAGTTCCTGCAGTTCCTGACTCTGGAACAGGAACCTGCTGCGGATTTGTGACAATCCCTAACGGTTCTTTACCACCATCGTAAGGATTTTCAAAAACAGTTTTCTCCTCCTTACAGCTGCTGAACAATAAGCCAGCGAGTGCTATAAATAAACTGGTATATTTTAATTTCATAATGATTGTTTCTAATAATTAACATTCCAACTCAAGCGAACATCATCGCTGTACATCACCTTATTTATTTAAGAGCACTTCCCTGTTAAATTCATAACCTATACCGAAATTGCTGGATCCATCACTAACAGCGGCCTCACCTATATTTCCATTCAGATAAACCGCTAGTACGTGAACTACACCATTCTTGGGTTGTACATCGGATGTCGCAACAACCCCTGGCGTATAATTTGTAGGAACGGACGGATCTGGAACATTAGATATGGTCAATTGACGATATCCAGTATATTTCACATTATTTGCAGTGTTATATACGACACCAATGTTTGAAAGGTCTCCATTGTAACCAAAATAATACCCACCAGGAAAAAGTTGTCTTAAACCATAATCCAACTGAGGGAAATCCTTTGCAAGGAATTTACCTTTCAGCATGTATCTCATCAGGTACCTCCTCCATATTGCAGCCGGTACATCAGAAAGTACTTTAATGGTATCTTTATTGTTGTCAAACAATTGCTGATTTAATTTACCGCTCACATATGGTAATCTCGAGTTCACCAATCCGATTGTTCTTCTTACTACTTCATCAGTGGGCGCAAAGAAAGTGATTTCCTCATTATTGAATACATCTTCCATTCCGGCAATTTTAACGATTTGTGCGATCGTGTCGAATTTTGGGTTGGACTGAAGGTACTGCAGCACTGTACCGTTAAATACCGGGTTTGCTTTACCACCATCTACATAATATTCATCTTTACTGCATGACGAAAACAGTGTAATCATGCCTAGGGTCATACCTAAGAGATATAGCATGTACTTCTTCATATTGTGTTTCATACTTAAGTTCCTATTAAAATCCATCATTAATCCAGTAATTATTCAGCACCATTAATCGGTTATTGTTCAAAGCGATCGGGTCAATTGGCCATGTCCACGCCCCCCTGTTAAATTTATCAGGTGTCAAAGGGTTATCTGTATACTCTCTGTTTAGCACCCTTTTGGTACGGACAAGGTCAAAATAATGAGTTCCTTCTCCCATTAACTCTTTTGCACGCTCCCAAAAAATAACATCTTTAAGTCCTCTTGCGATGTCAGTTGACGTACCATATAAAGGTGCTCCACCACGTTGACGAACTTCATTTAAGGCTGATATGGCATCGTTCTCTCTTCCTGGCAGTTCAGCTAGTGCTTCTGCACGTAACAAGATCGCATCGGCATAGCGCATGATCAGATAACTGTTATCTGGGTTCGCAGTGTTATTTGGATCGCTTGAATCAATGATGGTATTTCCTGCAAACTTCTTTAATTGAAATGTCTCAGAATTATTATCAAATGGTGCGTCAAACCAGGTAGCAAGACGCTGATCACCTTCCTCAGGATATAATTTTCTCATATATTCTTCGGTAAAAATTGCAGCACTATAACGGAAATCATATTCTGGCAAACGGTATGGAAAGTGAATGAAAGTCTCTCCAAAAGGAGCATACCTTAAAACACCCGAACCACCATAATTCAACGTACTAAATAATTCAAATAAACTCTCTTCAGAACGACCTTTCGAAACCGTTGCCCATTCTGATAGTGGAAGCAAAGAAAATGCATTACTGGCTTTAAGTTCCGCCCCTAGATCAGCTGTCTCAGTATAGTAAGTGTTTTTATTAGTTGGATCAAAGCCGGCATTCCACATGTTCATATTCATGAGCAATCCAACGACTGCACCTCTACTCGCCCTAACACCTTTTTGGGTTGGATCTGTTAAAGTCCATGGAAGATCATTTTTAGCGGTCTTAAGATCTTCTATACATTTTTTGATCACGGTAACCATATTCTCTCTCGCCAAAGCATCCTTCATGTAAGGAGTAGTATAATAAACGACATCTCCATACAACCGGACCATGGTAAAATAACTATAATTACGGATGAATTTTGCTTCAGCAATATAGCGTTTAGTCTGATCCTGACTCAAAGCAGGAATAACTTCTTCCAACTTACTTATCAATAAGTTAGCCGACTGGATTACGCGATAATACTCTTCCCAGTTTCTTAAATTTTGAAACTGATAATCTCCAGCTGCATCGCGCAATGTTCTATCGTTGATTACTGTAGCAGCAGGTATCGTTAAATGGCCTTGTGTTCCCCTTGGATTTGGTGCTCTTCTATTGTGACCACCGATCAAACTGATCTGGAACCTGAAACCTGGAGACTGATCAGCAACAACTACTTCACCTGAGCGAAATTCCCCCGTAGCACCAGCTGTATTTGTGCTAGTATACTTTTGGAACAGCCTACCATACATGTCATTGATATTGGTTTCAATATCATCTGCTGTTTTGTAAAAGTTGTTTCCTGTTAGTTTATCAATAGGAGTGATATCCAGAAACTTTTTACAGCTGAACTGTGTAGTTCCTAAAACAACCAATAAGCAAATTATAATTTTTTTCATGTCTTATCTTTTTTGCGCCCTCAATTAAAATGTTACGTTAAGACCTAGTGTATATGTACGTGGGTTTGGATATACACCACTTAAGTCCTTGCCAAGACTTGTCACACTCTCTGGATTAGGTCCTGAATATGGAGAAATGGTCAGCAAATTACTAGTAGAGACGTAAGTACGGATACCATTAAGGCCTAAACGTTTTGCTGCTTTTTTCGCAAAGCTGTAAGAAAACGTAGCAGAGTTGATTTTTAAATAGCTACCACTCTCTTGCCATAATGTTTGTTCAGCTCTAAAATTTTGCATATAAGCTCCATGCGCATAGTCGTATGCATTTGCATAAACAGCTCCATTATCACCAGGTCCCCTCCATATTTTTGATTGATCTGTTGCGGGAACAGATAGGTCTCCAAATGGATCACTCAATTGCAACATCCTATAAGCTAAAGAGTTGTTCATGATAGAACGGAAAGCGGTAAAGGTAGCCGCAATGTTCAGCGAGAAATTTCCATAATTAAAAGTATTAAAGAAACCACCGGTTACTAATGGTTGTGTATTTCCTGTCACTTGTCTGTCCCTGTTATCAATAACGTAGTCACCATTGGCATCCAGGAATATCGCATCACCACCCTGGAAAGAAGAAAGATGAGAACCGTTATTATTGTTACGCATCCTGAAACCAGTAACTGGATCCACCGGAACATCCGATGTATTGGCATATACACCCTTATTAATGAACAAGTAATTTGAAATTGAATTTCTACCAATTCTGTTGGCAATATACTGCCCAATGTTATCCTGATTAATGTAGTTGATAAATTGACCATTAAGTTCGGCAGGTAAACTTGTCAGTACGTCATAGTTTAAGGCACCATTTAAATTGATTGTCCATTGCAACTTGCTGTTCTTACTTAAAGGGCGACTAGTAACTGAAAGTTCATAACCGTAGTTGGCTAATCCACCATCGTTACTCTGGTATTCACCAAAGGCAAGGGTATTTGATAGTTTATTTAAGAAGAGGTCATTATTAACTTTCTTGTAATAGGTATCGAAGATGATGTCGAATTTGCCGTTCCACAAACCTAAATCAAAGCCTAAGTTAAATTGAACAACTTCCTTGGCTTTAAGGTAAGGATTAGGGATTCTTCCAAAATCGATACCTACCCTCGACTGGTTATTGTAGAAGCCATTCGGTACGTATCTACCATAAATATCTGTCAAACTTCCCAAAGGATAAACATTCTGTCCACCTGTTAACCTTAATGCGGCATAACTCAACCAATCTTTAGTGTTTTTCAGGAAATCTTCTTTATCAATATTCCATTTGAATCCGAGCGAAGGGTTTCTTGAATATGGATCTAGCTGACCACTTGCAGATGAACCATCAATACGGTAAGTAAAGTCAATGATATATTTCTTTTTATAATCATAAGTGAATGCAGCTGCGAATGATGCGGTTTTTAAGTCATAGAATGAACTTAATACACCACCACCTCTGGAGAAATAACCATCATATCCAAGCGGGCCTTCAAACTGATCGTTTGGAGAACGCTCTATTCTGGTCATATTTTCCTGACGGTTTTTCACATAGATTTCACTAAATACGTTCACAAAAAAGTTGTGCTTATCTTTAATTGAATAGATGTAAGAAATATTATTCCTGTTATAAAGGTTGGAGGTATAGCCATAGAAATTCTCTATTCTTGCGAACTGGCTATTGGCCGCAGCTGGAAGGAAAGTATCTTTATTTTCAATAGTGTAATCGTAATTGGTGGATGTACCTAAAGACAAACCTGGTAACAATTGATAATTCGCATTGATGTTAGCAGTAATGTTTTTCGGACCAGAATTTTCTCTGATCTGTAAGGTAGTCAGAACATCACTTGTAGCTAATAGAAAAGAAGGGCCAGGCAATAAAGTAGATCTGTTACCACTATCGTTAACAACTCTTTGCAACACACCTGTACCACTACCAGACTTTACTTTACCTACAGATCCCCTGATATTTCCCATAAAACTTAGGCGTTCTGAAGGTTTAAACTCCATATTCATACCCAGGGAATATCTTTCAAAACCAGTATTTTCAACCAATCCGGAATTAGAAAAGTAGTTGAGGTTGGTTTTGTAGTTAAATTTAGTATCTCCTCCATCTAACTGAACGTTATGCGTCATATTGTAACGATTAGAATAAAAGATGTCTTGCCAATCGGTAGAGTTGTTATAAAACGCACTTAAACTATCAGAAAGAAATGGCGAATTCGAAATTCTATATTTATCAAATCCAAGACCATAACGCTCAATTTGTGAAATTTTAAATGAACGCTCATTAGCACCACCATATGTTTCTCTGAGTTTCGGTACAGCTGACATATAATAGTTTGAGGTATATACAATCCTCGGAATTTCCGATTTACCTCTTACGGTTTGGATAAGGATTACACCATAAGCACCCCTTGAACCATATAATGCCGTAGCAGTAGCATCTTTTAATACCTCAATACTGGCTATATCCTCCTGAGGAATTAAAGATAGCGGACTTACACCAGGACCTTGCGCATCAAATCCAAATTCAGAGGCTTTATCTGCGTCCATCGGTACCCCGTCAATAACATATAAGGGAGATGTAGGCTGTAAAAAGGTATTTTCACCGCTACCTGTCATACTGATGGTCGAAAGACCACGAATATTTACCGTACCACGCATACCAGGAGCTCCCGTATTGTTCTGGATATTCAAACCAGCAACTTTACCTTGTAGCAATTGTTCTACGTTGGCTACCGGAACATCCTGAACTTCTTTACCGGAAACGACAATGGACGATCCTGTTGTCTGATCACGGGTTCTTTTTACGTAACCCCTGATTACTACCTGGTCATTCAACATGTTCTTTGTTTCTGTTAAAGTAACATTCAACACGGTCTGACCCGGCTTAAGTTTCACTGTAACAGCATCGTAACTAATATAAGTAAAGCTAAGCGTGGTACCTTCAGGAACTGTAACAGTATATCCACCATTAGAATTCACTTGTGCCAAAACACGCCCCGGAACAGAAACACTGGCGCCCACCATCGGTTCTTTAGTGGCTGCATCTATAACTGTTCCCTTTACAGTAATTTGTTTGGTCTGAGCTATCAAATCCCCGCATAGCATGATGCAGCTGAAAAAAATTGACAGCAAAATTATTTGTCTCTTCATTGTAGTAATTTTCATCATTTAGGATTTGCTATTCATTTTCAAACTTAGGATTCACGAATTTGAAGTGAAATACCACTTCCCAGTCGCCCTTTTCATATATTCTAAAATCCTGTGCAATTCTGCCAGTTTCTCTTAATCCCCCAAAACCAGTACGGGAATAAGTAAGTTCAACATGTGCATTTTCACCATTTCCATTCAATCCACCTGCAGTAAAACGAGTCGGAAGACGGATTAATGGAATTGGATAGGCTACGTTATACTCTACATACTGTGCAGTACGTGTAAATCCAAGCGCTGTACCATCTTCATTAAATCCATGGACTTGCTCATTCCATTTAGTTTCATTGAATAAGCCGGGATTCATTGGAATTGAATCTTTATCCAAAACTTTAAATCTTAAACGATGTCCGTTAGGATCATTACTAAATTTGCGGATATAAACCCTTACAAGTCCGGCTGAAGGATTACTTGTATTATTTGGAATAAGCTGGTTATTTGGTCCTTTTATACCACTGATTGAGGCATAATTATACTGCAATACCTTACTGTTTGGTCCATCAGTTCTAGGCAGGCCTGTAATGTTATTGTAGTCATTATCTGGCCAGTAAGGCATGTCTATTAAAGGATCTACCCTAAGGTCTTTAATGATTTTTGAACCACCACTATTTGTGATTTTAACATCAAAGAAACGGTAATCCTGAGCAAAACGCTTTTGGGCAGAATCCAAAGGTTTAATATTGTTTCTTGTAGATGTGTTCCACAATAATATATCTCCGTTTCCTCGAATTTCAAGCATAGGACGGTCTTCGATTTTACGTTTTGCTTCAATTTGTGCTAAAGTTGTTTCCTGTCCTGTGTATTCCGAAGTCCAAACCAAAGTAGGCTTAACAGCTACCATATCGCTGGCGTCTTTACCATTTCCAAATCTCATGTTCATGATCTGAAAGGTCATTGGAAAGTTAGATCCATCCGGGTTAAAAACATTTTGATATACCCTTGTTCTTCCCAATCTCCATTCAAAAATTTTCGTGGAATAATCAGCACGTGGACTCAGGTAGTCATTTTCAGAAGGCAGATCAAATATTTTTCTACAGCCTGTAAAACTCACCACAGCAGCCAATAGGATCAGACCTTTATATTTTAATGTATTTTGCATATTGTTCTCTATTCTAAGCTTCATTAACATTTAATAACTACAGTTCCCTGAAATTCATCGTCCATTCTGAAAGCTGCATAGCAGTACTTCCAGGAGTCCAGGCCTGTATGATTCTTAACCGGTAAGATGTATACGCGACAGTATTAGGAAAATCAAAGATTTTACGTTGATAATTCGTAGTGAATTCCTGATCCTGGCGACTGTCCAGACGTACCCAAACTGCATTTGTATTCTTTGGATTTGGATCTAATGTCGCTTCAAGTATCCATGCACGTGGATCTCTTTCCTGATAAAGTTTAGAATCATTTGCTGAAGTAATGGTATAAGAATTGGATACTTTTGGCTCCGTTGGAATCCAGTTCATCGTCACATTTCCATTGTTAGCATTAAAACTCGCCAAAAACTTAGTTAGAATATTACCATCTAAAGCCTTGATCATCTTCTCACCAGGACTGATCGAGCCATCAGTAGTACCCGAGTTCTGAAAGGTTGGAAAGAATTGATCATTTTGATAATCAAAAATTACGGGCGGCGGCGGTACAACCGTAAGTCTAGTTACAAATTCATCAAAACCAAATACATGATCAGGTCTTAACAAATGAACCATACCATTTTTAGTTTTGATATTAACTGAAGTGGTAGTAGTTTTAGACCATTTTGATACAAAAATACTGCGTTTTGTATTTGAAAATTCAATGACTTCTGAGCCTCCATTCTGGTAGCCCTGCGCATCTGCGTAAATCCTTTGTCCATGCATCGGATAATCTCCTCTGATACTCTTTAATCCCTGACCATCTCCCAAAGCAAAATCGCTTACTTGTTTAATGCCCTGAACAATGTATTTAGACACCATAGTATCTAAGTGAGCACTATCTGCTTCCGCTTTCTTTTTATCCTTTGTGGTCAGCTTTCCAACTTTTCCAGCTGCAATATCTCTCAAATAAATTGCAGATTTACCAGTAGCTCTTCTCGCATCATTTAAGTTCTTAAGTGCAATCTGAAAGTTCTCATTAGAAGGTGCAAATAATGTTACCGCACCTGTCCTTAATTCTGCCTGAATACCCAATCTATCTACCAGGTATAGCAATGAATCGTATAAACCTGGTTTGCTTTTTAAATACTCATAAGTATCTAAGTTTGTAGAATTATCTACAAGTTCAGTATCATAAAAGCCCGCATCCCGTTTACATCCCACCTGAAACATCAGAACAGCAAATAACAACGCTAGTGAATACTTGCCGATTAAAATTGATTTTTTCATTTCTCTTTGCTTTAATATTACTTCCAATATGAATTCTGAGTCAACAATGGGTTCTGAGCCAGTATATCACGTGATATAGGCCAGTAAATTCCGCCATTGTCTATTAGCGCTAAAAATGGAGCGTTGGTTTGCTTGATTTTCTCATACCTGATACGGTCATACCAATGCATACCTTCTCCCATAAATTCTTTCTGCCGTTCTTTGAAAATTGCTTCAATTACTGGCCCATGAAGGCGTTCACTATACCTCACCCATAGTTGAGGACTTTCTAATCCCATTTGATCGACAGTATACCGTCTTTGTCTAATGGTATTGAGATCATCTATAGCTTTTGTGGTCTCTCCAAGTACAGCAAAGGCTTCGGCCCTTAATAAAGTCACATCCTCAAGGCGTGTAAATATAATGGCGCTTGAAAATAACCTAAAGGTTGGATCAGTTTCAGCACCGAGGATAACCTTGATTTTGCTGAAAATCGGATACCGACCCAGGAAATTACTGAAATAGCGATCCGAGTGTGTCGCACCAGTTGTGTCAATATTGAACCTCGCGTCATTGGTTTCTTTAAAAATAGATAGGATTGAGTCTTTAGGAACATAAATGTCCGGGACACTTTTATTTACAATCGGCGCAGCAAGAGCCAATGATTCAATATTTCCGGTAAAACTCGCATCCTGATGACCCCAAACAAATCCAAATGCAAACAGCTGGTTGTTGTTTTTATCCCAAAAAAGTCCATTACGATCGGTCAAGTTGTTTGTAGAGATGTAAGACATCCTGGCTCTAGTATAATCTGTGATCACAATATTAGCATATGAAATTACATCTGCATATTTACCTTGCCAGGCAGCTACTTGCGCTAACACAGCATACGCACTCAGTTTTCTTACCAAGTTACCTTGCCACCTGCCTTCTGTTTCTCCATAGTATTGTCCCGGCTGCTGAATGTCATTTGCACTGTATAGATAAGGCAAATCTACTGCCGCTGCCAGCATTTCAGCCTGAACATATTCTAAAATTGCATTTTTATTCGTTTTACCTACATTTTCAAAATTGCCATCTCTAGATGACGTGATAAAAGGTACATCACCCCAGATTCTTACCATATAGAAATAAGCGAAGGCCCTAAGAAACCTGACTTGTGCTACATCAACGGTCATATTATTGGCTGTATATCTTGCATCATTAGCTTTTACTTCTTTGATACGCTCCAGAAAAATATTAGCCGAGTTAATGATGGCATAGAATCTTCTCCAGTTAGACAATTGCTCTACAACAGGATAAGATGCTTTCAGATCATTTCTAATCACTGCTTTAAGATCCTGACGAATAGGACTATCGAAGTTACCCATCCTGACATCACCATAGATCCAGTGACCGTTATTATCTGCCAACGCTGCCCTTGTTAGACCATACACTCCCATGATACCGGCTCTGGCGTCTTCTAGCGTTCTCCAATAGTTTTCTTCGCTAACGACACGTGTCGGGGTGATGTCTAATGCTTTTTTACAACCTCCAACCAGAAGAGTTAAAGCAGTGAGACTTAGCAAAATTATTTTTTTCATTTTATTCATATTAAATGGTATTCAATATTATATGTCAACATCTAAGAACTAAAAATCAACCTTAACACCCAGTGTATAAGTCCTTGGAATCTGTATACCGTAACCTGTATCATAACCGGTGTAGCTTACAAGCTCCGGATCCTGTCCGGTATATTTAGTAAATGTGAAAGCATTGTTTACACTAGCGTACACATAGAATTTTTCAAACTTTGCAGATTTTTTGAATTGACTGGTAAGGTCATATCCCAATGAAATAGTACGTAGTTTGACAAATGAAGCATCTTCAAGGAATAAATCCTGATTCACCTGATAAGGAGATACTGAACTCGATGGATTATATAAAGGATATTTAGAATACTCACCGCGTTTTTCCCAGAAAGTAATTTCCCTTACAGAATTGATATCATTTTGTCCTTCACGGTTGATGAAATCGAAACGGTTTGCCATTTCCTGATTTAACAGTTTGCGCCCGAAATTATAATAGAAATTGAGTGTTAATGACCATTTCTTATAGGCAAAATCGTTATTAAATCCACCAGCTAAAATCGGTAGTGCATGTCCTTGTAAAGTTCTGTCCTGATCATTAATCGTATTGTCACCATTCAAATCTCTCCATTTTGGGTCACCGGCTTTCATTGGGATACTATTATAAGTCATCCTGCTGCCATTTACTACAGGAACTTCAGCATCTGTATTATAAATTCCGTCATTTGCCAATAACCAGTAACTGTCAACGGAAGAACCTACCTTAAGTAAACGGTCTCCGATGATCAACTGGTCCAAACCACCAGGTAAAGCGGTTAGTTTGTTTTTGTTGTAATTTAGATTAATTGAAGTGTTCCATGATACAGTATTACCAGCAGGCATAATCGAACCACCAATAGTAAGGTCTACGCCAGTGTTACGAACATCCATACCATTTTTTATCACCTGCGTATAACCATATTCAGCAGCAGAAGGAATACCTAAAAGCATATTTTTATCTTCTTTATAGTAACCTTGGATACTTGCATGAAGCCTGTCATTTAAAAATGAAGCATCCAAACCTAAATTTGCCTGGTCGGTATATGCCCATTTTATGTCGTAACCAACAGATCCCGCGGTATAAGGACGATTCAGAACCGCAATACCGTTATAACCAGGAGTTATAATATTGCCAGTAAATCCAATAAATGCAGTATACTGAGGACCTTGAGCATAATTATCATAATTTTCATACCTGCCCATTCTTCCTACACTACCATATAAGTTTAGTCCTGAAACAGAATTATCTGTAGCAAGGAATTCCTTTTTAAGATCCCATCCTAAGGAAAGAACCGGAGAATAGAACCAACGATGGGTTGGCTGTTGATTAGAAGAGCCGTCTGCTCTCAACAATAATGAGGCACTATATTTTTCTTTAAATGTATAATCTGCCTTTCCGTAAAAAGATACCTGATTGTTCCTGGTTCTGTCCAAGAACTTATAAACCAATTCCCTTCTAAATACTGTAGGGTTTAGATAGTTGCCATTATTAGGATCTGATTCCAGTAAATTCAATTTTATAAAGTCGTTACCTCCTTTATAAGCATACGCGTAGCTATACCTATAGTTATCAAACTGGAAAATATTGCCAGCAGCGAAATTGAATTTATGATCTTCATTGAGGTCAAATTCGTAACTAGCTGTATTATCTATAGTAGCGCGTTGGTTATATCCAAAATAATTAGATGCATAATTATTTGTTTGAAGCAACGTACGTGCAAAGAAAATGTCACGTGTTCCCTCGTTATAATCAATAGCCAACGTGGTTACAAACTTAAATTTACTGAAGTCAACACCAAATTTAACAAAACCATTAAGGGTATTGGTTTTGTTATTGTCGAATCCTTTACCAAATTCAGCCAGATATAAACTATATCTGTCTTTATTCGGAGCTAAGGGTGTACTTAAATCTGGTATATAATTAACTTGAGCAAATCTATCCCGGACATTTCTATTACGGTCGCGCGTAATGCGATTTGCATTCACCATCGCACTCACTGTAAACCATTCTACTGGTTTCATGTTAATCAAGAAACGCGTATCATAACGTTCAGCACCTGTGCCGTCTGCTACACCTGCATTTTTCAATCCCCCCAGGGAGAAGCGGAAGTTAGCTCTGGAACCACCACCACTGATGCTTGCATTAGCACCGTACTGTACCTGACTCTTATAATATTCATCAGTCCAGTTAGATGGGCCGTAAAATGCATTATTAAGTGAATCACTTAAATACAATGGATATACATCTGCCGGCGTAAAGCTGCCATTACCTGTATATTTATTGTAGAATTGTTGCCTAAAATCGTTTTCAAACCTACCGTTGATGGTTGTTACACTTTTCGGCTGAACAACTCCTACGTAGCTATCAAAAGATATTGCCCTTCTGCTGGTAGGACTATTGGTTGTAATTACAATTACTCCATTCGCAGCTTTAGGACCGTAGATTGATGTAGCAGATAAATCTTTCAATACCTCGATAGATTTAATATTTGCCATATTGATATTTGCCAACGTATTAGTTGCAGGACCAATTCTATCAAATTTGAATTGTTGAATATCATAAGCAAATGGATGCTCCCCTACTAAAGGAATGCCGTCAACCACGACTAAGGGTTGAGTAGCAAATACCTCTCTTGCAGAAAGCAATGGTTGTGATGTACCATGCACAAACATATTTTGAACCGTTCCAGGCTCGCCAGATGGCTCCTGAACATATAGTCCAGCAGATTCTCCTTTTAAATACTGCTGTAATGAAATAGCAGGAAAAATTGAAAGCTTTTTCGGATCCAAACTATTGCTTTTAGATTGCAATTTCTTTTCAATAGCCTTTTTTGGCGCAGAAATACCAACAGTACCCGTGTCAGTAGTTTTTTTGGAAGTATCCGTTTCTTGGAAGGTTCCTCTAAAAGAGAAATTATTCGAAATACAGACAGACCTAGCCGTATTACCGAAGGAGCATGTTGTTGTACACAAAACACCCAGGAAAGTTATTGTTGCAATAATGCGCATAACAGACAATTAAGTATTAACTAATTAAAGACCTTTTTTAATTGTGATTATATAATAGTCATCTCGAAATTAAATGTAACATAGCCAAATCCACCCCTATACTATGGATCGAACTTAAAATCACAAAAAATTTAAAAACAAATTAAAACGTTTTAGCTGAAATGAACTAAGATAAGTTCGAGACAGTTAAAGTAACTCTGAATTTTAACGACTTTGGATAATGCTTAAGAAAATAAAGATTGCTCGGAAATGAGAATTCATTCCTGATGATTTTAGTAAAAGTTTTACTCATAATTTGGCTTATTAGGTAATTTATTTGGTTTGTGATAACGAGGTGTTGTGTGCTAAATCGATTATCTATAACAATTATACGAAAGATAAATTATATTCCAAATGTTTTGAAGTATTTTTTTTGCTTTTTTTTTCAACCATAATTTACTCGAACCTAGTCAATTATTAACCATAATCGTTTTCAGCTATAACGTTGTAGTATTTTTATCTGTTTTACTATATAGTATATATATGCTATTCTTAATTTTACTCAAGCTGGACATCCGGGTCTTTTTATCATCAATCCGTAATTATTAAGATTTAAAATCAATATTGTAACCCTTTTAGTCAATGAAAATTTGTTATTTTGAGATAGAACAAAAACAGACAGGCCCTTTTATCTAAAACAAATATGCCAGTTAACGAAAAAAAAGAAATCAGCACCAACGTCTTATCTATAGATATCGGCGGCACAAGCGTCAAGGCTTGCATATTAAGTCAGGATGGTACTCCACTATCTGAATTTCAAAAAATCCCAACTCCTAAAAATTCTACTCCGGAGGCTGTTATCAATTGCATTAAAGAACTTGTAGCCTGCCTGTCTGATGACTTTGGTAAAATCTCTGTCGGCTTCCCCGGATATGTAAGATTTGGAAAAGTAGAAACTGCTCCTAATCTGGCAAAAAACAAATGGGCAGGTGTAGACCTTGCTCAGCAAATCAGCAACCTATTCCAAAAGTCTGTAAGGCTCATAAACGATGCTGATCAGCAGGCACTGGGAATTGTGAGTGGCAAAGGCTTTGAAGTTGTGTTAACAGTAGGTACCGGCTTTGGTACTGCTATGGCGTATGACGGAGAACTACTCCCCCACTTCGAACTTGCTCACCTCCCTGTTACAAAGACAAAAGATTACGATGATTACATAGGGACCAAGGCTCTGGAAAAAATCGGAAAAAAAGATTGGAATGACCGTCTTGAACGCATCATAGAAATCTATAAAACCGTATTTAATTATGACACCTTATATATAGGTGGTGGAAATTCAAAACACATCACATTAGAACTGGAGCACAACATCAAATTGGTGACCAATAGAGATGGGATTAAAGGCGGTGCCAAGCTTTGGCAAATCACTGAAAAATATCACGTACATACTACCAACCCCAACAAGAAATAGCACGAAATGAATAATAAATTTACTTTAGGAATGATCGGTCTCGGTACTATGGGCCGAAATCTATTACTCAACATGGCCGATAATGGTTTTCAGGTAACAGGATACGATAAGGATCCGAAAATGCTGAAGAAACTGGAAGAAGACGGCAAAGCACATGATTTGAAAGGTTTCGAATCTTTAGAGGATTTTATACAGAGCTTGGAATTACCCCGTAGAATCATGTTGTTGGTACCGGCGGGTAAAATTGTAGATAGTGTAATTCAAGAACTTGTTCCCCTGTTGGAAAAAGGTGACATGATAATAGATAGCGGAAATTCTCACTTCACAGATACAAGCCGCAGAGCTATCGAACTTTCGGATCAGGGTATTCACTTCTTCGGAATGGGAATATCTGGAGGCGAGGAGGGTGCCCGTTTTGGACCTAGTATGATGCCTGGTGGAGACAAAGCTGCTTATACTGCAGTAAAACCAATACTTGAAGCTGTTTCTGCTAAAGTAAACGGAGATCCTTGCGTAGCTTACATTGGCCCTGGAGCGTCTGGTCATTTTGTAAAAATGGTGCACAATGGAATTGAATATGCTATGATGCAGGTTCTTGCTGAAACTTATGACATTTTAAAAAATGGATTAGGCTATAATAACGACCAAATCTATTCTCTTTTCGAAAAATGGAATAACGGAAGACTCAAATCTTTCTTATTGGAAGTTACGCGCGACATATTCAAAGTAAAGGATGAAAAAACTGAAAACTTTTTATTGGATATGATTAAAGACGAGGCGAAATCTAAAGGAACAGGAAAATGGACTTCCCAGGTATCTATGGATTTACAACTTCCAATCCCGACGATCAACGAATCAGTGAGTGCTAGAGACTTATCTAAATTCAAAACGCTACGCATGGCTTTGTCAGAAGCACTTCCTCATGAAAAGACAGCAATCGCAGATAATATAGAATTTGAGAAACAGTTAGAACAAGCGCTATATTTCGCCATGATTACATCTTATGCACAGGGATTACATTTATTGGAACAAGCCTCAAAGGAATTCAAATATGAGCTAAATCTGAAAGAGATATCTCAAATTTGGCGAGGTGGCTGTATCATCAGAGCAGAATTGCTCGAAGACATCTATCAGGCCTACAAAAAGCAACCTGATATGCCACATCTTTATTCAGACGAAAGCATTCAACAACAATTGAAGGAGGTCATTCCTGGAACAAGAAATGTCATCATTACCGCCCTTAGCAATGGAATCGCGATCCCTTGTTATGCTTCGGCTTTGACATACTATGACTCGCTGAGAACTGCAAAATCTCCATTAAATTTAACTCAAGCACAAAGAGACTTTTTTGGCGCACATACCTTCGAACGCATAGATGAAGAAGGGATCTTCCACGCCAACTGGAATTAAATCTATTAGTAAACTCAATAATATAATGAAAACAAGCATCAGCCTCAACCCAACAATAATTGTGATTTTTGGTGGTACCGGTGATTTAAATATGCGCAAGCTTGCGCCAGCCCTCTACAATTTGTATTCCGATGGTTACATGCCTGAAAAGTATGCAATTATTGGAACTGCGCGCAGACCGCTGGACGATAGTAAATTCAGAGATTCTTTAAAAGAGGGAGTGAACAGCTTTTCCAGATCCGGTAAAGTAAAACAGGAAAAATGGGATAAATTTACAGCCCATATCCATTATAGTTCCGTAGACGTGGAAACACCGGAGACTTTTGGGACGTTAAAAACCTGCATTGAAAAATACCAGAAAGAATTCGGTGCTGAAACACAAATCATTTACTATTTGGCTGTTGCGCCTAATCTTTTTCCGTTAATCGCGCAATGCTTGTCCAAATATAAACTGGCTGGTAACGAAGATAACTGCAGAATTGTTATTGAGAAACCATTCGGTCACGATCTTGAAACGGCTAAAGAACTTAATGGCATCCTAACCAGCATTTTCACGGAGAAACAAATCTACCGCATAGATCATTACCTGGGTAAAGAAACAGTTCAAAACATTATGGCCTTCCGTTTCGCCAATTCATTTCTGGAGCCACTTTGGAACCGTAATTATATTGATCACGTACAGATATCGGTTACGGAGCAGCTTGGCGTTGGAGACCGTGGTGGGTACTATGACGGATCGGGTGCTTTGCGCGATATGATCCAGAACCACTTGCTGCAATTACTTTGTATCATCGCAATGGAAACACCGATAAATTTTGAAGCCGACGAAATCAGGAATAGAAAAGTAGATGTATTACAAGCCATGCGTCCATTTGGACCAGATGACATCCGCTTCAGCACCGTAAGGGGTCAGTATAGTAAAGGATGGATAGAGGGTAAGGAAGTACCTGGATATCGACATGAAACTGGAGTTGATCCTGATTCAAATACCGAAACATTTGCGGCTATTAAGTTTTTTGTAGACAACTGGAGATGGCAGGGTGTTCCCTTTTACGTACGCACAGGAAAACGCTTGCTCCAGACTTCATCGCTGATTACCATCCAGTTCAAGGATGTTCCACATCAGATTTTTCCAGCTGGGGTGACTGAGCACTGGCAACAAAACAGACTGATTATCAGCATTCAACCTGAAATGAGTATCCGTTTGCAAGTTCAGGGTAAACGCCCTGGTCTGGACATGGTACTCAATCCCGTAGATATGGTATTTGACTACAAGGGAACTTACAGTTCTGAAACTCCCGAGGCTTACGAAACCTTATTACTAGATGTCATGACCGGTGATCAGACCCAATTTATGCGTGGCTGATCAGGTTGAAGTCTGCATGGGAATTGTTAATGCCTGTGGTAAATGCATGGGAAAAGAAAAAGTCTTTAAGCTTCCCTAATTATCCTGCTGATTCATGGGGGCCAGAGGATGCAGAAGCACTGATTGCAAGAGACGGCTTTCATTGGTTTACATTACCCTTAAACAAAGATTAAATGAATGTATTAATTTATAATACTCAACCAGAGCTATTCGAAGATCTGGTTGAGTATATCATCAACATAGCAAATAAGTCGATTGAAGAAAAGGATTGCTTTAATTTCGTTCTTACTGGTGGCAATTCTCCTAAAGTGCTATATGAAATGCTCGCTACCACCTATAAAGATAAAATTGACTGGACGAAGGTGTATTTCTTCTTTGGTGATGAGCGTAATGTAGCACCGAACCATGAAAGTTATAACGGACTGATGGCTAAGAATGCGATATTAGCACCGCTAAACATTGCAGAAGACCATATCTTTTATGTAAATACTAATTTAGAGCCAGAAAAGGCAGCCATAGAGTACCATAAAGCGATCACCAACCATTTCGATGGTGCTGATCTCAGCTTCGATCTGATCTTATTAGGTATGGGTGATGATGCACATACCGCATCTTTATTCCCTGGCACTACCATTTTAAAAAGTACTGAAGTGGAAATTGATTCTGTATACGTGGAAAAACTTTCTACCTACCGCATCAGTTTTACGGCCCCTCTTATCAATAAAGCAAAAAACATTGCGTTCCTTGTGTTTGGAGAAGGAAAAGCCAATGCGGTAAAACATGTGATCGAAGACGAAAACAAAAATACCGACCTATACCCTACACAATTGATCAATCCGGTTGATGGAAATGTCACCTGGTTCCTCGATAATGCAGCAGCGGGACAACTAGACCGATAATAACATGGGGCTTAAATAAGCCCTATGTTATTTATACTTTAATCCGTTCGTTAACGGGAGCATCATTATCTGTATTGATCCCTTTAATCTCTACATACTTAACATTTGGAAGCCAGAAAGAACCTCCTTCTATGCGTACAAATATGCGTTCAACCTGCACCTTTTTTTGATTGACCGTCACATATACATGAAATTTTTTATCCTCGCCTCGCTGGAGGTAAAGCGGTAGCTTTTTATGGGACACAAAGCGCAGCTCAAACTGATCCTTCGCCAATTCTTTTGTCTGAATTCCATAAGCAAATTTCCTTTGAATGTAACTCAGATCTTGTTTATCACTTTTATCTGCGTAGCGAATCCAATAAACCAGAATAGGCTCATCACGATCTACTACTCCATTCTTGTCGGCATTTAACTCACATATAATCGTGTTGGTGTTCGGATCCCGCTGCAAATAAAACAGTTGATTCGAAATTCCCTTAGGAACAGGAAACTTTAAGGGAGATGGATCACTTTTATCTGTAGTCTGAGCAGTTGCCTGCACATTCAAAAAAGCAATAAACAAAAATATGATGACCAGTATGCGATTTAACGAAAGAGAATTTAGATTTGTCATTGACTTAAAGTATGACCACAAAGATAAATAGACCTGTTAAAACAAATATAATCTGATCATCATAAATTATTCATCAGAACTTAACAGTATTAAGCCCTTGATCTACCAAAATTCCATCTATCGCCTTCAGATCAAACCTCAGTCTTCGCTTTGCTTTTAACTTCAAATTGAATAAATCCATGTTTCCATTTAGTGTATCTTTATTTCCAAGGTTTACAAAAGTTGCGTATAGGACCTTAGTTCCATTACTGTGCAATCGATCATATGTTAAGTTCTCCATTTGCTTTACGTTTAGCGCTGTCAAACCTACAAACTCATAATCAGCAGCAGAATAAGGCATTGCAAAACTAAATGCATTTACCGCTTTTAAGCCTTTACCTTTCACGATCAGTTCAATTGTTTCGCCTTTTTCATACTCCTTTTTCATTGTAGTTACATCTAACCTTCCTGCCAATCCAGCTATCTTAAGCACAGTACCACCATCAAGCTGGGTAGTCACGACAGAGATATCAAAGGCATCAATCAGACCGTTTTTATTAATGTCTCCATTACTAATATACCCTTCAAAATCAGCATCGCCTCTCCTCAGACCAGTATAATTTGTATAAGAGGTGAAATCATTGCGGTCTATAACGCCATCATTATTAACGTCGCCAGGCAAATAGCCTGCTGTTCCAGGCACTTTAAATACGTACAGTTCTCTACCTGAGCCAAAGCCTCCTACTCCATTGTTAACTGCGAGTTTGATATAACGTGCTGAAGGATGAGCAACAAAATCGAAGCCCTTAATTTCGTCATTATTTAGCCATTCAAATAGGCCCGCTTCCGTCCAGTTCAACTTGTCATTACTATAGAATACCTTACCTTTTAACAAGACGCCATTACCTCTTCCGATTCTGGGCAAATAATGAAATTTATCCAATTGGTAAATAGCCTTTAAATCTATTGTTATATCAAATGGCAGCGCATTTACACCCCATTTTGTATGCCACATCTCTCCTTCATCAAAATCAAATAGTTTGTCGACCCCTGATCCAACCTGGTTTTCCACAGTAGTTTCAGCAGTAATTCCTTGTACTGCAAACTCGAGGGGATTAGACTTAGTCGTTGCTTTGATTTCTGTCCAATTTGAATATCCATTCTTATTTGCTCCACGCAGCTTAAATAAATAAGCCTTTTCAGCAGTTAACCCATCGAATAATAGCGAAGTGTCCTTAATGGTTGTATAAAGCATGCCGTTGAATTCAATTTCATAGAAATCTGCATTAGTCAATTTCTTCCAGCTAGGCCTTAGTGAATAAGCTTCTGTGTCCTCCGGCTTAACACTTCCATTAGGTGAGCCTGCAAGCGGTCCTGTCGACAACAATTGCTGATCGACGGGTTCGAACTTAAAGCCTTCAATGGACAGCGAAACAGCATTCCGGCTGACATCTGTAAGGCCGAGCTTCAGCAAAAGCTGGGGATTTTTGATCACCTGCACTTTTTCAAAGTCAGTACCCTTAGTCGAAAAACGGTTTAAATCAGGTGTAGCATCATAAAAATAGACATTCTCCTTTGCAAGAAAATCATCCATCGATTGCGCTTTAGTTAATTTGATCCTTTTCTTTCCAATTTTAGCAGACATGCGCTCCGGCATTTGAGTGACATTAATCTTAAAGGAAGTAGCTTTCTCCTTTACAAATCCATCGAAATTACCTATGGAGGGATGAATGACAATGACTGCAACATTTTTCTGATTTACATCAGATTCAATTAGACTTGAAACCCCTTTCCCCGAGCGGTACTGTTCTGTTCTGCCATCATCATCATATTCTGTAAATGAACTTTTTCCGGAAGGATAAATCTCATAGCTACGCATGGCTTTATTGATCTCCGTTACATTATTATTTGGGTTAGCGATGGGAATGATTGCGCCGTTCCTTACAAAAACAGGCAATTTCCATAGAGGCGTATCAAAATTGTTCAGCACCCTGTTTCCTGGATATTTTTGCCCGTTAAAATAGTCGACCCACTCACCTTCCGGCAGGTAAATTCCATTACGTATATCATTTCCTTGAGCATCAGATCTGGTCGACTGGTAAATAGGCGCTATTAAAAAATTGGGGCCATAAAGAAATTGATATTGAGTAGCCGTTCCCCTTGTATAAGCATTCGGGTACTCCAAAAACATAGCTCTTATCATCGGTAAGCCTGAAACTGCCTCCCTGGCAATGCTGTAGGTATAAGGCATAAGTTCAGATTTGAGTTTCAAATAATTCCGGTTGATGGAAGTAATTGGTTCACCCAATGCCTGCGGATACTTTTCATTAGAGCCCCAGCCGTCCATATTGAGTTGCATGGGTGTAAATGCTTTCCATTGAAAATCCCTGGCATTTACGATTACATTCCTGCCGCCAAAAATTCCATCCATATCTGACGTAATATTAGGCTGTCCGGACAAACCTGAACCCAGATATGTGGGAATATGAAAGCGGATATATTCCCATACACCACCAGTTTGATCACCCGACCATATACCAGCATAACGCTGGGTACCGGCCCATCCGTCCAAAGAAATAATAAATGGTCTGCTATTGTTGCCATAATCCGACATGATCTTGGCTACATCAGTTACCCCATTAAGCCCAAAGGAATATCCCGCACCCACCCAGGCCACATCAGTTTTTAGTACCCTGACGCCTGCATCCTTCACTTCTTTAATAATATCTCTTTGCAATAATGGACTTACTCCTGACTTTGGATGAAGATCAGATTGCGTCCATAATCCAATCTCAACCCCCTGCTTTCTTGCATACTCGCCCAAACTCTTTAAATTCTGGATATTTCCATCTAATGTTTCTGTCTGTCCATACCCAGCCCCATAACCATCGTTTGGCAACAACCAGCCAAAAGGCATGTCATTTGTTTTATACCGGTCTATCACTGCACGTGCCGAAAATTGGTAGTTATTTTTCTCTCCGTTTAAAGACTCTTTAATACCGCCATTGTCTTTCTGACTTTCCTTGTATCTCTTACCATCTTCAAACAAAATCCCTTTACTGTCTTCCTGCCAAAAATCGCGGTTGTAAGCATTTAAATGTCCCTGATAAAATCCAAATTTAGGAAGCAATACTGGGTTTCCAGTTAGCTGATAAAAATCATTTAACAATGATGCAGGTTTTTCATTGATCATGAAAAAGACATCCAGGTAATTTGTCTCATGCGACAAGTTTAATCTACCCTTTTCCTTCGCTCCAAAATCGTACCTGCCTTTTTTAAAAGTATGCCAAAGTAGGCCATAGCCATTAGAAGACCAAAAAAATGGTGTCGGAGAAGCTACACCACCATCAGTCCAGCTATTTTGATTTTCGATGGCAATTGACTTTCCTTTATGAGAAAAGCGGCCATTCTGCACCCCACCCCCATAGAAATATTCATCAGAATGTTCTTTCAGACTCAACGATACATTTTCTTTATCAAGTATAGCTGAAATGTCCTCCGTAACAATCTGATTTTTGGAAAGATCAGTAATCTGCATTAAGGTCGTGTTTTTATCAATCTTTACATCGATTTTTTCAGTAATTATCCTGACTACCTGATTTGTTTCAGATAAATCTAATTTCTTAAGCGTACTTCTTGGGTTTTCGACCAAAATTCTAGCTTCCGGCTTAGCTTCAGGGTCTTTAAATCCAGTGCCTGAATTGTCCTGAAAAAACCTGAATATATGATCACCATAAAAATCTATCAGACGCTTCTGGTTATGAGAAAGCAATAACTCTATCACGGTTGGCGTGATTTTCTTAGCGCTTATTATCTGCAAGACAGGCTGAACAGAAGGCCGTACCATTTTTTCTTTCTGTATGGTCTGAGCCTGCATATCAGCAATAGGCATTAACGACAGAACGGCAGACAAAGTAAAGCCTGTAATTGTAGATTTATAAAGTAAGTTCATTTCAGTTGTGTGGTTAGCTAGTTTGCAAGAATTAGATCCTTGTTAAGTAAAGTTAGAAATTGTAAGCATCTATACCTTGTGTTAATCTGAACAAACACTGCACAAACGTTTGCGTAACAAAGCAAGCTATCTTCATCGGAAACAACTATTACAGCCAACAAGATGGACTAATATTTGCTCCTATCCAGGCGAAAAGCATCCCATTGAATAGGTGTTTTCATTGATTATCTTTTTGAAAAACACTCAACGCTTTTTACCTTCTCCTAGTATATTTCGATGCTCAAGAATTCTACATATTTCACAGTGAAAACAATCTTGTTGAACTCATGGCAAAGTGAATAAAATGAACAATCAACGACATCTGCCTCGAATTACTGATTAACAGCGTTTTAGTCAGTAAAACTCTTTTTATAGCAAAAGGAAATTTCTTCCCCACCCCATTCCCAATTTGCCTCAAAGTGAATGTAATGAACGAAAATCATTCAAGATTCTTGAATAAGTTTGGTAAACGATAGCGTAGAGGCTGTTTTTGAACCTGAAATCTGCAAATCGCAACATCTTAAAATAATTAATGGCTCTATAAAATGTCCAGACTGCGACCTACATTTTCAACACTTTTAAGACTACTGGTGACGGTGGTTTTGGTGTTGGGATATTGTTTGCTAGCTAAAGGGCAGTGTACAGGTTATCAAAGAGTATATGCGAATGGTCAGACAAATAACCAAACAGCAGTTTTATCTAGTATTAGTTCAGCATCAAGTGCTGCAGATGGCTTACCACAAACAAACTCTACAATAGGTCTATTGTTGACCGGAAATATATATCAGCAATTGTCATTTTCTTCCACTGTACCTACAAATACTCCTATTACTATCAAAATTGGATCTGGAGTTGGCTTATTAGGAGTAGGAGTCAGCGTCCAGGCACAAGCCTACGACGTAGCTGGAACTGCAATTGGATCGCCAACCAGTCTAAATAGTTTACTAGCTCTATTAAATGGAGATAATCAACAAGAAATACAAATAAGTAGCGCCACCACTCCTATAAAAAGTGTAAGGATCACACTTTCCAGCACAGTATCGGTTGGATTAAGTTTAAAAATTTATGATGCTTATTACAATACAACTGCAACAACTGTTAACTGTGAAACGATTATAGATGAACTTCATGGAGTAGAAAATCCACTTAATTTAGTCGGATTTGCCGGAGGAGTAACAACTCCTGCAAACTCCATAGATGGGAACCTCAACACTAGTGCCCAATTCAGTTCAACCATCGGTGTAGCTGCAACAACTCAGCAAACCGTTATATTTCCTTCACAATCCGTCATCGGAGACACAATAAAAATATTGATTCAAACCCCAGGGAATCTATTGACAGCTCAAGTATTGAGTTCTCTCTCTTACTCCACATACGACGGTTTAGGTACACTTCAAGAAACTTTTTTTAACAATCCATCTCTAATAAACATCAACCTTCTTGGTTCATCTTCCGACAAAGCATGGGTAACATTCAGACCAACAAAGGTATTTGACAGACTTAAAATAAGCCTCGGAGGTACTGTCAGCTTATTAAGTACCATACAGGTTTATGAAGTAAAAAAATCTATTCCTAATCCCATAAGTACGATAGACGGGTCAATTTTAAGCTCAAAATCGATCTGTTTAGGTCAAAACACAACACTATCTGTCAGCAACATTCAAACTTGTACAGACTATAAATGGTATGATGCTGCCTCCGGTGGAACTTTACTTAACACAGGAGCATCCTTTATTAGAAATGCATTGGCCGTCGGCACTTATACTTACTACGTACAAGCGGTTCGTCAAGGATGCTCTTCTACATCAAGTCTGAGAGTACCAGTAACCGTCACGGTTAACCCGCTACCAACCGCTCCGGCAGGTACAGCGACAACGATATGCTCGGGCAATAACGGGGTATTTCAGGTCACTTCTCCAAACGCTTTATACACATATAATTGGTACACTACTTCCACAGGCGGCTCCCCGGCGCTCACAGGTACAACTGTAACCACAGCATCCGCTATAACAGCAAACACAACCTACTACCTTGAGGCAACTATAACTGCAACTGGCTGCACAAGTGCGACAAGGACGGCAGTGACAATAGCAGTAAATACAATCGCTGCTGGAACTATTGCAGTTAATCAAATCATTTGCTCTGGCACTATACCTATAGCATTCACCAATACAGCGGCTACGGCTGCGGGCACACTAACCTATCAATGGCAGAAATCAACGGATAACATCACCTTTACTAACATATCTGGCGCAACAAGCGCAGCATACTCCGAAACTGCCGCTTTAACACAGACCACTTACTATCAAAGAATTGCAACATCAACTCTAAACACGGTAGCCTGTACCACAACCAGCAATAAAATTACAGTAACTGTAAATACAATCCTAGCCGGCACAATAAGCGCATCACAAACCATCTGCTCTGGAGTTGTTCCTGCGGCGTTCACAAATACAGCGGCTACAGCTGCAGGCACACTAACCTATCAATGGCAGAAATCAACGGATAACGTTACTTTCACAAATATATCCGGTGCAACTAGCGCCGCATACTCCGAAACTGCCGCTTTAACTCAGACCACTTACTATCAAAGAATTGCAACTTCAACTCTAAACACGGTAGCCTGTACCGCAACCAGCAATAAAATTACGATAACTGTCAATCCGTTACCGACAGCTGCTATCAGCGGCACAGTCACAGTCTGCCAGTCTGCAACAACACCGCCTGCGATCACATTTACAGGCAGCAATGGCAATGCCCCATACACTTTTATATACAAAATCAACGGAGGTACCAATCAATCAATCACTACGACTACAGGAAATTCGACATCGATCAACGTATCCAATGCGACACCGGGAATCTATACTTACACATTAGTAAGTGTAAGTAACACACAGTGTACTCAGACCCAGACCGGAATAGCTACAATCACGGTAACGGCGAAACCAGCTTCACCCAGTTTATCCATTCATGTAAATAATTAATTCTTAAACAAATAAACAAAAAAATCATGAAAACCAAGTTTACAATGCTCAAAACCACCCTGGTAGTACTATTTGTACTAATCGCAAGCACAGCCATGTCAGCCACTGTTTATGTGTGTACTGGTGCAACAGTTAATTTAGGTGTTACCAACCTCCCTGCTGGTACCACTGCCTTATGGGACGTCCGTCAAGGTGGAACTTCTATTACAGGCTATCCTTCAGCTACTGCGCCAACTACATTCGCAACTGCCGGCTCATATGAAGTCATTCTGGTATCTGTAACCAGCGGTGCTACCGGAGCCTGTACATCGGATCCCGTTGCTAATACTGTGAACGTACTTCCGCCTTTGGCACTTACACTTGCAACGCCTACAAATCCTGCGTATTGCGAGGGCGCAGGTACGAATCAAAGCTCTCAAATTGGAGTATCCGGAGCTGCTGTACCTACTGATTATGTAGCCGATCTGGGCTTGACCTACACTTATTCAGTAAGTAACGGTACAAATACTTATAACGGAACTGATCAGCTATCAGGTGCAGCAATTGGTACTATTGACCCAGCTACGGGTGCTTACACCCTGACTACTAAAGTTCCTGGAACTTATGTCATAACTGGAACGGTAAAATACAACCAACTTGCAACAAACACTACTAATAACTTATTGGGTACCGGCTTGTCCTTTTACCGCCACTACAACCCAGACGATAACAGTAACTCCAAAACCTGCTCAGCCTACTATTACCATTACAGCTAGCTAATCACCGCTACAATATTTTCATGCCTAACAGAAAAACAAGTTTCGTAATATGCCTGCTGTTGCTCATAGCAACGGCGGGCTTTACGCAATCTGTTATTCCGCAAACAATCAGAATAGGGCAGGGAAAAACAATAAGATTAAGGGCTAATTCTATTAACGCAACCAGTTATCAATGGTTAAAAGACGGTACCTATATCGCTAATGCCACATTACGGGAATACGTAGTTTCCGAAGCTGGCATATACTCCGTGTTTTCCTACAACAGTTTATCTTGTATGTCAGAAATATCTAACACAGTCATCGTCAACGTAATCCCCAATGGCGAACTCCGGGCTGATATGATGATGTATAAGAAATCTGAGGTTAGGTCTATCTCTCTGAACGATCCTTATGAATACCTATTACAGGTTACCAACAATGGACCAGACCGCGCTACAGGAATTAGCGTCATGGATGCCCTCCCTGAAAATCTGGAGATGGAATCTATGGAAAACCCAACAATGGGATCTGCCAGCTACAATGCTGGAACCCGGGTGGTAATGTGGCAGATTGATGGAATGGACAATGCACAAATCGCAAATTTAAGAATCAAAGTAAAGGCGCTTAAAGCAGGTGCGACCAGAAATTCTGCTAATGTGACTGCAAATGAACCGGATCCCAATATGGCTAATAATACTTCCCTGGACTCTAAAATTATACTCGACATCAAGATACCAAATGCTTTCACACCAAATGGCGATGGTAGAAATGATTTCTTCTCCATACCCGGACTGGAAACTTACCAGGCTAATGAACTTACCATTCTCAACAGATGGGGAGCTACGGTGTATGAAAGAAAAGGATATCAAAACGACTGGACGGGCGAAGGGCTCAATGAGGGAACTTACTTCTATGTCCTAAAAATAAAAACCAGTGATGACAAATGGCATTCTTACAATGGATATATCACTTTACTAAGAGGAAGGCAATGATGAAAAGATTCATTTTTACAGTACTGATGATAGGCATCATATTGAATGCCATAGCTCAGCAGGACAGTCAATATACACAGTATGTCTTTAATACCATCCACCTTAATCCTGCCTATGCAGGGTATAAACAGGATATTTATGTCCAATCTTTTTTCCGCTCTCAATGGGTGGGTGTAAAAGGCGCACCAGTTAGCTTTTCAATTGCTGCTGACGGAGCTGTTAATGACGGCAACGTGGGACTTGGCTTAATTGTCTCAAATGACAAAATTGGTGCTCAGACAAACCTTTCAGGTTATGCCAATTATGCTTATAAAATTCAAATGGGCGATGACGATAAGTCTAATCTTTCATTTGGTATAGCGGCAGGCATTATGCAGCTGGGACTTGATGGAACACGGCTGGGCGGTATAGACCCAAATGATGAAATTATACCGGTCAACAACGAAACGAGGACTTTTCCTGATGCCAGATTCGGTCTCTTTTATTCGAATAGGAAATTCTTTCTGGGACTATCGGCAACAAACATGATCGCTGCCTGGGCCTCAAGAAAAGGCAACAACAATAACCTGCTGGTACCCGTACCACAACCTCACATATACCTTAATGCCGGAATGCTGATCCCGCTGGGGTACGGTTTAGATTTAAAGCCGGTCATTTTACTAAAGGACGATACCAAAGGCCCCACCACGCTTGATGTGAATGCTTTTTTTCTCCTCAATGAAAAGGTATGGATCGGCGGATTTTATCGCACTTCTATCCCTATATATGACAAAAAAGCATTACAAAGCCACCTCACTAAAAAAAATGCATTGGGCATGATGTTTGAACTTTTTGTGTCAAACAGTTTCAAAGTAGGCTACTCCTACGACTATTCTCTTAATAAACTTCGCGACTATAATTTCGGCAGTCATGAAATCTCTGCTGGCTTCTACATCAATCGCAAAATGAGCAAAAGAGATCGGGAATTGCGTTGCTATGACTTCTAAGCAAAATTTAAAGGCAGGAAAATAAGTCCTTTTTATTGCCTAGCTTTATTTTATACAAAATGGAAGCTAAGAAAAACATCATCATCGTCGGTGGCGGACTCGCTGGCCTTAGTGCTGCAATTCATTTATTGAAATCCGGATTCCAAGTTACACTCATAGAAAAAACAGAATACCCACAACACAAAGTTTGCGGAGAATACGTTTCAAATGAAATTCTCCCCTATCTGAAATGGCTGGATGCGGATCCTATGTTACTTCAACCAAGCTCCATTTCCAGGCTTATTTTATCTTCTCTTAATGGTCAGCAGATCAATTGCGATCTGGCCCTGGGTGGCTTCGGCATCAGTCGCTATTCCCTGGATTATTTCCTATATAGAAAAGCGATAGAAAAAGGATGTACTATCCTCAAAGATAAAGTCAATGCAATCAGATACCTTGATGATAAATTTAGTGTAGAAACTACGGAAAATGGGGTTTTAGGAGCTCATTTGGTTATAGGTGCCTACGGAAAACGCAGCAGCCTGGATCAAAGGTTGAAGCGTGAGTTTATCAATAAAAAATCTCCCTGGCTTGCTGTGAAAGCTCATTATAGCGGCGATTTTCCGGAAGATTTAGTAGCGCTTCATAATTTTAAGGGTGGTTATTGTGGTGTTTCTAAAGTGGAAGATGGACGCATTAACATTTGTTACATTACAGACTACAAAAGTTTTAAAGCTTTCAAAAGCATCGATGAATTTCAACGGGAAGTAATGTACTTCAATCCTCACCTGAAGAAAATCTTTCAAAACTGCAATCCACTGTTTGATCAGCCGCTAACTATCAGTCAGATTTCTTTTGACCGCAAGCAACCGGCTCTGCGATCGTATATTAATGATTGGCGACACAGCAGGACTCATTCATCCGCTTTGTGGAAATGGAATGGCAATGGCCATTGACAGCGCCAGAATCTGCGTAAATTTAATTGAAAAATACCTCCATGGAGACATTCCTTCTCGATCGGACCTGGAAAAACAGTATACAAAACAATGGAATTATCATTTCAAAAGCAGGTTAAGAACAGGCAGGATATTAGCCACTATTCTGAGAAAAGAAAAACTATTCAAACCTTTATTGAATCTATTGGTTAAATTCCCATCATTATTACCTCTGATCATCAAAAAAACCCACGGAAAACCATAGAATAATGTTTATAGACACCAGTTGCAGAAGCGACAAACCGGAAATCATGGACGACTTTGCCATGGAAGGAGAAATTCTCAGGGACGCACTGGACAAGATTGCAGAGATCAATAAATTGCTTGGTGGTAACAAAGCCACTCTCCAGGGCATAGAGTTTTTGTTGAGCAACGTGGATAAATCGAGGGAAATACGCATTCTGGATGTAGGCTGTGGCAATGGGGACATGCTAAGGGTATTGGCTGATTATGCTCTTAAAAGGCAATATCAATTCGCTCTAACAGGAGTTGATGCCAATAATTTTACAGTGAAGCATGCGCAATCTCTATCCCTCGGTTATAGCAATATCAATCTCCGCTGTGCAGATATTTTTGAAGAAATTAAACAACAGCATAGCTACGATATCATACTTTGCACGTTAACTCTACACCATTTCAAAGATGAGGAAATACTGGACCTGATCACGGGGTTTAAATCCCAATCTGCCTTGGGAATAGTAATCAATGATCTTCATCGCAGCGCCATAGCGTACTACCTGTTCATCGCGCTATGCTTTATATTCAGGCTCAATAAAATGTCGAAAGAGGATGGTCTGGTTTCCATATTAAGGGGATTTAAAAAAGCAGATTTAAAACATTACGCTGGCAAACTGAATTTAATGCGATACAGCATCTGCTGGAAATGGGCTTTCCGCTACCAATGGATCATCAAAAACACACAATAGAATTGGCCCACATGAGCGTAAGAATAAAAACTGTAGCTAAGATACTACCTGAGCATTCCCGGAAAACGGAAGATATTATCCCTTTTCTGGATATCTGGCTGCATGGCCAGGATGAGCGCTTTATTAGAAAAGTGAAAAAGATCTTCGAGAATGCAGGTGTAAATAAGCGCTACTCGATCATGTCCCCGGAAGAGGTGTTTAGTAACCTTTCTTTTCAGGAGCGCAACGACATCTATATCCGGGAAGGCATCAAACTGAGCAGCAGTTGCCTGAAGCTTGCCCTGGAAAAAGCAGCATGGGAACCTGGACAACTGGATTACATCATCACAGTAAGCTGCACAGGCATCATGATTCCTTCTTTAGATGCTTATCTGATCAATGCGATGGGACTGAAAAATGACATCGTCAGACTCCCGGTTACAGAAATGGGCTGCGCTGCCGGCATATCTGGCATGCTGTATGCCAAAAATTTTCTGAAAGCAAATCCTGGAAAGCGTGCTGCGGTGATTGCTTATGAATCTCCGACTGCTACTTTCCAGCTGCATGATTTTTCAATGGCCAACGTCGTCAGTGCAGCCATTTTCGGAGATGGGGTAGCCTGTGCGCTCCTCTCTTCTGATCCTGATGATCAGGGTCCTGAAATTATGGATGAGGAAATGTATCATTTTTACAATGCAGAGCAAATGATGGGCTTCCGACTGAGTAACACAGGTCTGCAAATGGTCCTGGATGTGGCAGTCCCGGACACGATCGCTGCAAACTTCCCGGACATTATACATCCCTTCCTCGCTAAAAGCGGATTAACAATTAAAGACATCCATCACCTCATTTTTCATCCTGGCGGTAAAAAAATCGTCCAACTGGTTGAAGAACTGTTTAGCGAACTTGGCAAAAACATTGACGAGACTAAAGCTGTTTTGGCGCTGTACGGTAACATGTCCAGCGCCACCGTACTCTACGTTCTGGAGCGCTATATAGAGGAAGTAAAGCCCAGTGCGGGTGAATATGGTTTGATGTTAAGCTTCGGCCCTGGTTTCTCGGCACAAAGGATCCTGCTGAAATGGTGAAGAATTTTGATACTTTTAGGCTCACAATTAGCAAGACATGAACAAAGAAGAAATTTTAGCTCATCTACCCTATTCAAAACCGTTTTTATTTGTCGAGGAACTCTTGGAAATCAATGAAAATGGCGTTACCGGAACTTATACTTTCGGTAAAGACCTCGATTTTTATAAAGGACATTTTAAAGACGCTCCAGTTACTCCTGGAGTAATTCTTACAGAAACTATGGCACAGATCGGCCTGGTCTGCCTGGGTATTTACCTTTCCGGAACTGCAGAAGGTGGTATGCCCGGGCATGTAATGCTAACTTCTACTGCGATGGATTTTATGAAGCCGGTTTTTCCTGGAGAAAAAGTCAAGGTGGTTGCAGAGAAGGTTTACTTTCGTTTTAAAAAATTGAACTGTACGGTACAAATGTTCAATGAAGCTGATGAATTAGTATGCAAAGGCACCATAGCTGGCATGGTGACCAATAAGATGAATGGATAGTCGCGTCGTCATAACCGGATTGGGTGTTGTAGCGCCAAATGGCGTTGGGATAAATGCATTCAGTGATGCCCTAAAAAAAGGGGTATCCGGAATTAAACACGATCCGGAACTGTCGAAACTAGGTTTTTCTTGCCAAATTGCAGGAAAGCCTTTATTGAGTGATGAACTCATTTCTAACTACCTCACAACGCTGGAACTTAAAAATTTCAGCAGCTCTGGTATTTTGTATGGGCTCATTGCGGGAATAGATGCATGGAAGGATGCTGGACTGGAGCCAGCGGCAGCTGATGAACCGGATTGGAACAGCGGTCTTATATTCGGAACAGGTACTTCAGGCATTGAGAAATTCAGAGAATCAATCTATAAGATCGATGAACTGCAGATTCGAAAACTCGGCAGCACAGTTGTAGCTCAAACCATGGCAAGTGGTGTAAGCGCTTATTTGGGCGGAAAACTCGGACTTGGTAATCAGGTGAGCACAAACTCATCTGCCTGCATCACTGGTACGGAAAGCATTTTAATGGCTTATGAGCGTATAAAATGCGGGCGGGCGACAAGAATGCTTGCCGGCAGCACCGGAGACAGTGGGCCTTATATTTGGGCTGGATTTGATGCTTTAAAAGTCTGCACCTATAAACACAACGATACTCCGGAAAAAGGTTCAAGGCCTATGAGTAGTTCTGCAAGTGGCTTTGTTCCCGCAGCGGGTGCTGGCGCGATGGTGCTTGAATCACTAACTTCCGCTGAAAAGCGTGGTGCTCGCATTTACGGAGAAATATTGGGCGGACATATTAATTCGGGGGGCCAGCGCGGAAGCGGTACCATGACTGCTCCTAACAATATTGCGGTTCAGCGCTGCATTCGGGAGGCCTTAGCTGATGCAAATATATTGGCGAGTCAGATTGACGCCATTAATGGACACCTCACTGCTACAAGTAAAGATGCGACCGAAGTACAGAATTGGAGCAGCGCATTGGGGCTGAGTGCCCAACAATTTCCCTACATCAATTCCTTAAAATCTATGATTGGCCATAGTCTCAGCGCAGCAGGCAGCATAGAGTGTGTCGCAGCTGTGCTTCAGATCTATGAAAGCTTTGTATTCCCAAACATTAATTGCGAAGACCTCCACCCTGAGATCAAAGGCCTCGTGAACGCCGACAAAATCCCCCAGAAACTGATTTCTAAAAAACTGAACATAATAGCTAAAGCAAGCTTCGGCTTTGGTGACGTCAATGCCTGCATCATCTTTAAATCCTACCCTAATGAATAACATTATTGAACGCCTGAGACAAATCGTAGCTACCTATGTGGCCGACAAAACCTTGCTTGATCAAATCGATGAGCAAACCGACTTCATCAAAGACCTGAAAATCAATTCCGCTAACCTGGTAGATATTGTATTAGATGTAGAAGAAGAATTCAATATCGAGATCGACAATCTTTCCATGGAAAAGATGCTTACAGTCGGTGCCTCAATTGCCGTCATTAATGAAAAATTGGCACAACAGTGATTGGCAATGACATAGTGGACCTGCAACAGGCCGCACAGGACAGCAATTGGAAAAGGCCTGGCTTCCTCGATAAACTGTTTGCAAAGGAAGAGCAATTCCTTATAGCTTCCTATACAAGCGATCCGGAGTTGATGGTGTGGCTGCTATGGAGCATGAAAGAGTCTGCTTATAAGATTAATTCCGGACTTACAAAGCTACGCTCCTTCGCTCCGATAAAACTAATCTGTAAAAACCTAATTGTACATGATGGAAAAGCTATAGGAAATGTAGTTATCGAAGACAAACTCTATTATACGGAAACCAGATTCAACAAAGATTACGTGCACAGCATTGCCGCGGAACGACGGGATGAACTGGAACTGATACGTGTAGATATCACAGAACTCTACACAG
The DNA here is from genome assembly GCA_963795585.1 of uncultured Sphingobacteriaceae bacterium. GTDB lineage: Bacteria > Bacteroidota > Bacteroidia > Sphingobacteriales > Sphingobacteriaceae > Pedobacter. The sequence goes on from CAWCIO010000017.1 coordinate 87,594, forward strand.
GATATCATAACAAATCACCTCAATCTATCAGTCACCATGGCAGGTATCTGGCGCTTGCTTATTCGTAAGTCGCCAGATTTTCTTCAATCAGGAGATTGATGATGCCGTCAACCATACCTACTTTAGGCACATAAATCTGTTTGATTCCAGTCCACTTCATCAAGGTAATATAAATCTCACAGGCCGGAATGATTACATCCGCACGATCCGGATTCAGGCCAAATACGCTAATGCGTTCCTTCATGGAATGGCTGTTTAGTTGATTATATAAACCTTTCAGTTTAATGAATGACAATGGCATACCTTCTTTTTCATCCGACATCCTAAACAGTTTATTGATATTTCCACCTGTACCGATGCCTGCAACATGCTTGAGAGACTTTGTATTTTCTTTCACCCATTGCCTCATGGCTTCCCAGGTTTCATCCTTATCCTGGTTATCGAGGATTCTGATTGTGCCGATGTCAAATGATTTGGAAGCTACATGAGTCTTATTTACAAACACCGAGAGTTCTGTACTACCACCGCCTACGTCAATGTACAAATAGCTTTTATTGGCATCCAGGCTTTCCTCTATATGATTGGAATATATGATATTGGCTTCACGTTGTCCTTCTATGATCTCAAGGTCCAGATTGGCTAGCTTCTTTACTTTTTTAATTACTTCTGCTCCGTTTTCGGCCTCGCGCATCGCCGAAGTTGCACAGGCCAGATATTTCGACACGTGATACACCTCCATAAGGTTTTTGAACGCAATCATCGTTTTTACCAAATCTTCCACTTTCTTATCAGATATACGCTGATCCAGAAAAGCATCGTCGCCCAAACGGAGTGGTACACGTACCAGTGTATTTTTCTTGAATTTAAATCCTTCTTCTGTTCTTGAAATATCAGCAATGAGGAGTCTTACAGCATTGGAACCGATATCGACGGCAGCGTATCTTAACATGGGGGTTATTGATGTTTATTTTTGAGGTAATTATAGGTCTGCACTTGCGCCCTAACTTTATTGGTAAGTCTGTTCTTATGGTATTTATTATTGTTTAACCGGGTAATATCCCTTGATTTCACATTATCCTGCAATTGAAATTCGATAATGTCCCTGATCTCATGACGAACTTCTTCGTCAAGTACCGGAAAGCCTACCTCAACCCGGTGCTCAAAATTGCGGCTCATCAGATCTGCCGAAGACAGGAACATTTCTTCCTCACCGTTGTTTCCAAAAATAAAGACCCTGGCATGTTCCAAAAATTTATCAATAATACTGATCACGGTAATATTTTCACTAAAGCCGGCGACTCCAGGAACAAGTGTACAAATCCCCCTGACAATCAGTTTAATTTTAACACCTGCATTACTTGCATCATAAAGTTTTTCAACGACTCCTTCGTCGGCAAGACTATTGACCTTAAGAATCATATACGCAGGCTTGCCTGTTTTTGCTATTTTAATTTCTCTGTCGATCAGTGCGTAGATTTTACTTCTCGATTCCAGGGGTGATACGATCAAATGTTTAAACCCCTTTGTTACCGTCTTTTTGTTAAGCGCGTTAAATAGCTTAAGCAAATCTGAGGTTATCTCCCTCTTCGCTGTAAAAATGCTGTGGTCACAATAGAGTTTTGCTGTTTTTTCATTGAAATTACCAGTGGCCAGGTTAGCATAATAAACTGCCCGTCCTTTCTCCATTCTTTTGACCAGACAGATCTTAGAATGTACTTTATAATCGGTAAGTCCGTAATTCACATTGACACCTTCTTCCTGCAAACGGTTTGTCCAAAAAATATTGGCCTGCTCGTCAAAACGGGCTTTTAATTCTACCAATACATTTACTTTTTTCCCATTCTTTGCAGCATTGATCAAGGCATTTATGACTTTTGAATTCTCCGCCAGCCGGTACAGGGTGATGTTGATCTCTGTAACTTTAGGATCGATCGCAGCTTCCCGTAAAAACAAAATAATGTAATCGTAAGATTGATAAGGCAGATTCACTACATAGTCTCTTTCCTGAAGCTTATTAAAAATGCTTTCAGTCCGGTGCAGTCCATGTACCTTAAGTGGTATATTTGAAGCATATTCCAATTCTTTGGAACCCACATTAGGAAACGCAATAAAGTCTTTAAAACGGTGGTATCTGTTTCCGGGGATCAGACTCTCTGCCTCTATTTTTAACTTGGTCACTAATACAGTGAGCATATC
>CAWCIO010000018.1:0-208973 GCA_963795585.1 uncultured Sphingobacteriaceae bacterium
TTCAAATGAACCGCCTTTTTATTTATAAGATCATTTTATAATCCTGCGTTTTTCATAATTTGCACAATATTCTTTTCTACCTGCTCATCCATGATGAGCTCGGGAGCATGATGTGGTTTCTTACGCGCATCTATAACCAGCGGTCCTGTACATCCCCAGTGTTTGTCCTTAGTAAAGCTTCCTATTCCATAAATATCCGTCGCCGGATTGCTTCTGGTAAAAGTCACCCATACCAGGTTATTAATGTTTGCAGCTGTAAAGGCGGCATCGTCGCAAAGCACGATCATGCCAATGCCCGACAGTTCTTTATCCTTCAAATGCTGATTCAGAACTTCCTGCTCCTGATCGGCACTTTCCTTATTTTGATAAGTGCTTCCGTTAATGCATAATACTCCAGGTATTGCAAGATGTGCTGTGTCGAAAGGGCTTGGCAATTGCAGGTTGACAGGTATAACAGTACTCAGCTTACGCTTTATGGTACCAGCAGCTGCGAACACAACCTTGGAACCACTATTCAATCCCTCTCCGCTATAATCCAGTGTATCTATGGTAGTCTGGGTATGGAAATGCAGGTCCCTTCTAAAGTCCATGCGCGACAGTATATGCTGTATAAATCCGGATAAGTCATGGGTATCCAAATGCTCATCGTCTTCCCTGGCTGCAATAAATAGGTATTTGGCAAGGCTCAATTGATTTTTGCCCAAAATATGATTGGCTATAGTCAGGATTTCCTGCGGCCTGCGCTCTTTTAGATAAGGTGTATAACGCTCGCTGCCAATTGCAAACAATAGCGGATGAACACCGGCTGCATCTACAGCGTTCACTTCCTTCAACCCATGAATTTCTTTAGGTAATGCAGAACCTGCAATTTCATGTATCAATGCACCAAAACTAGTATCTTCCTGAGGTGGTCTGCCTACTACTGTAAAGGACCAAATCGCATCTTTGCGATGATAAACATTATGTACCTTCATCAATGGAAAAGGGTGCACGAGGCTATAATATCCTAAATGGTCACCAAAAGGACCCTCGGGCTTATTTTCTTGTGGATATACGGTACCCGTGATTACAAAGTCGGCATCTGCTGAAATACAAAAGCCTTCTTCATCATAAAAATAACGAAACCTGCGGTTGCCCAATGCGCCTGCAAAAGTCATTTCGGAAAGGCCTTCCGGCAAGGGCATTACAGCAGCCAAAGGGTGTGATGGCGGGCCTCCGACAAATATACTGACCTTTAACGGCTGTCCTTTTGCATTAGCTTTCGACTGGTGCACTCCGATGCCCCTGTGGATCTGGTAATGCAAGCCAATTTCTTTATTGAGCTCATATTCATTCCCTGACAATTGAATCCGGTACATACCCAAATTGGCATTTAAAATCCCTGGCTTATCGATATCCTCTGTGTATACTTGAGGCATAGTAATGAACGGCCCTCCGTCCATTGGCCAATTAACGATCTGAGGTAATTCAGCTATGGTAGTTTTCGAAAAGGTATTTTTAAACAACCTTTGCTGTAAGGGCAATGCAGTAAGTGCACTGAGACCTATAGAGGGAAGTTTGATTGGATTTTTTAATGCCTTTACAGGATCAGACCGGAGAGTAACCAGCTGCTCTACTTTTGGAAGACTATCCCTGAACATAAATTTAGAGCGCTCCAGGGTGCCAAAAAGATTTGATACTGCCGGAAATTTACTGCCCTTTACTTTTTCAAAATATAAAGCCGGACCTTGTTGCTCATAAACCTTTAGATGTATAGCTGCCATCTCCAGATAAGGGTCAACTTCTTCTTTGATTCGAATCAAATGCCTATGCTTTTCCAGATCTGCAACACAGTCTGCTAAACTTTGATATCCCATATGACCCAAAGGTATTAAAGAAAATTAAGAATGATAAACCGATCGTCATCTCCATTCCGCAGGGAGAGATCTCTTGTTCAGGCAGAGTTCAAGAGATCTCTTTATCGTCAGGCTGACGCCGGATGGATATCAATTAGATAAATTGATTACTTCTTACCCGCAAAAGACCTTAACATCCAGGTGTTTTTTTCTTTGAACTGCATAAACCTGTTTACCATATCATTCGTACCATCATCACTTGCAGCGTCAGATGCTTCTAATAATTCACGCTCCAGCTGAATCAGAGTAGCCATATCTTCCAAAACGGCATCTACCATATCCAGATCTTTTAGTCCAATAGTATCAATTTCCTTGATCGTAGATTCTTTGATATAATCCGAAAAGCGGCTATGAGGTGGTTTTCCTAAAGTAAGCACACGTTCTGCAATCTCGTCAATCGTCAATTGGGCATTGGTATAGAGTTCCTCAAATTTAACATGCAAAGTGAAGAAGTTCTGGCCTTTGATATTCCAGTGACAGCCTCTTAATTTTTGATAGTGAACATGATAGTTAGCCAGGTAATCATTCAATAAATCAACTACCGGTCTTACTTCTTTCTCATTTAAACTAATTTCTTTTGCGTCCATTTTATATATTTTTTTTTATTTTGTGATCGTTAGGCTAATATAACAAGGGAAAACGACATTTGGTTTGAAAACACTGTCATCGTACAATAGTATTTTGTAATGTGCGTTTATACTTACAATTCAGGGGTTATTTATATTATTCGTATTATTGCTAACTTATTTTTAATAGAGATTAATGTATAAATATTATATCGTATCCGTCTTTGCTGCTGTTGTAGGCTTGAACACAGCGACTGCAGGTACAAGAGATTCCATTGGGGTAGAGAATCAAAACGGGAAAAAAGTGGTACTGCATCAGGTAGTAGCAAAAGACACTTATTATTCGATCGCCAGAAGGTATAATGTGGTGCCTAAAGACATCATGGCTTTCAATGACAGCAAATTTTTGAGCATCGGCCTGATCGTTAAAGTACCTACAAATCAAGCTTTTCAGGGCAAAACAGTGGTACCCGCTACTCCGGTAGCTACCACCAATGGCACGGATGTACAAAACCTTACAGAGCATATAGTTCAAAAAAAAGAGAACTTAAATATGCTTGCTGAAAAGTACGGCACTACGGTAAATGAAATCAAAAAGGCAAATAACTTAACCAGTATCAACCTCCAGATCGGACAGGTATTGAAAATCCCGTCAAAGGTCGTTGAAACGGAAAAAACAGAGCAACCAGTTATTGCTGCTAAAATAGAACAGCCTAAACAAGTTGTAGTGGTTGATAAGAAAGAGCCTGCAAAACCGGAAGAGGAATTTATTGAGCATACTGTTGCTTCAAATGAGACCATGTACTCTATTGCAACACGTTACAAGACGACCATGGAACAGCTGAAGGTAAAGAATAATCTAAAGGACAACTCCTTGAGCGTCGGACAAAAGTTACTGATCAAAGGGCAGTATCCGGTAAAGAAACCATTTACTCCTCCTGTTAATGCTGCTGTTGATCCCGACAGTAACAATACCATTAAAGACCCTTCTCTAAGATATGCTGCCAGCAGGTATGGATTGAATCAGGTGGATGAAAAGGGAACTGCCGTGTGGATCGCTGATCCTGATCTGGATCCTTCTAAAATGCTGGTTTTGCACCGTACGGCTCCAATCGGCAAAGTCATCAAAATCACCAATCCTATGACCAACCGAACGACCTTTGCGAAGGTTGTTGGTAAATTCACGGAGAATGAATCCACAAAAGATGTTATTATTGTGATGACTAAAGCCGTGGCAGATGCGCTTGGTGCTTTGGATAAACGTTTTTACTGCAACTTAACTTACGGTCCCGACCCAGTAGAGAATGAATAATAACAAACCTTTTATAATCGGTATCGCAGGCGGCAGCGGCTCCGGAAAAACTTTTTTTCTAAACAGCTTTCTCCACCACTTCAAACAGGATGAGGTGACTCTTGTTTCTCAGGACGATTATTACTTCCCCGCAGGCGAGATGACCCAGGAAGAAAATAAACTTTATAATTTTGATCTGCCTTCAACCATAGATAATGAGCAGTTCCTAGCCGACATCCGGAAACTGGTTAAAGGTGAGGTAGTTTATAAGAAGGAATATAATTTCAATAATCCATTGGCGGTTGTAAAAATTCTGGAAGTAAAGCCTGCTCCTATTATCATCGTGGAAGGACTCTTCATCTTGCATTTTAAAGACATCGCTCAAATGCTGGACCACCGTATTTTTGTAGAGGCGGAAGAATCTGTAGCATTGCAACGCCGAATTAAACGCGACGGCATGGAGCGCGGTTATCCTGAAGATGACGTGCTTTATAAATGGCATAATCATGTGGTACCGGCCTATAAAGAGTTCCTATTGCCTTACAAGGAGCTATGCGATACGATCGTGGTCAACAATAACGACACTCCTGACGACATCATCAAAATCACCGAAGAAATTTCTGTGGTTTTGAGAAAAGAATACTGTAAATAAGCAGCGCGAATGCGCTGCTTAAATTTTAATCAAGTAGCATTTCAGGTACATTGTCGTCTGCATAGAGCTTACCAACTGTCACTTGTCTGATGTAATTTACGCTTACACCTGGTGCTCTTTCCAGTAGTTTAAACCCACCTTCAGGTAGTACATCAATTACAGCGAGTTCTGTTACGATCTTCTTAATGCATTTTACACCAGTGAGGGGCAAAGTACATGCGGGTAGCAATTTGCTTTCTCCTGCTTTATTCACATGTTGCATAGCAACTATAATGTTCTTTGCTGAGGCTACAAGATCCATCGCTCCTCCCATTCCCTTCACCATTTTACCCGGAATTTTCCAATTGGCAATATCTCCGTTTTCAGAGACTTCCATCGCACCTAAAATCGTCAGATCAATCTTTTGACTCCTGATCATACCAAAACTCAGCGCCGAGTCAAATATTGATGAACCCGGCAGTGTAGTAATGGTCTGCTTGCCGGCATTGATCAGATCAGCATCTTCTTCTCCTTCAAAGGGAAAAGGCCCCATTCCAAGCAATCCGTTCTCCGACTGCAGTACAACATTTATTCCTTTAGGTATATAGTTAGCTACTAATGTAGGGATACCGATCCCCAGGTTGACATAATAGCCATCCTTTATCTCTTTTGCGATGCGTTTCGCAATTCCGTTCTTATCCAGCATATTTGGCTATAATTATTCTTTGGTCCTTACTGTCCGTTGTTCGATCCTTTTCTCGTAGTCGCTCCCCTGAAAAATTCGGTGAACAAAAACACCAGGGGTATGAATGTGATCGGGATCCAGTTCACCTGCTTCTACAAGCTCTTCAACTTCCGCGATAGTTACTTTTCCAGCCATTGCCATTACCGGATTGAAATTCCGGCTCGTAGACCTGTAGATCAGGTTGCCTGCAGTATCACCCTTCCACGCTTTAACCAGCGCAAAATCAGCGTCGAATGCATATTCCATTAAATAATCTTTACCAGCAAAATTCCGTACTTCTTTACCCTCAGCAACTTCGGTACCTACACCGGCCGGGGTAAAAATCGCTGGCATACCATAACCTGCAGCCATACATCGGGTTGCCAATGTTCCCTGAGGGATGAGTTCAACTTCTAATTCACCGCTCAGTAATTGCCTTTCAAATTCTGCATTTTCTCCTACGTAAGAGGATATCATTTTTTTGACCTGACGCTGCTGAAGCATCAATCCGATACCGAAATCATCAACACCTGCATTATTAGAAATACAGGTCAGCTCCTTAATACCTTTCTTTACCAGTGCAGCAATACAATTCTCCGGGATACCACAGAGCCCAAAGCCCCCCAGCATAATGGTTACACCATCCGGGATATCCCTGGTCGCCTCCTCTGCTCCTGAAACCACTTTATTGATCATATCATAATAAGTTTGCGACTAAATTATACTATAAAAAGTGTTTGAACCAACTTATTTGGATATTTCTATGATTTTATCATCTGAGCCATTGCTGCTGCCCAGGTAGATCTTACCTTCTGGCGACTGACAAATCGCCCGTAAACGGCCGTAGGTATTGACGTAAAAATCTTTCTGACTTTCGATCTGATCTCCCGCAGTATTAAGCTTAAGCTGCACCAGCTTAGATGCTTTCAGCGTAACCAATAGTAACGAATTCTTAAACTGTGGAATATAATCGGAATTGTAATAACTAAGACCACTGGTCGCAATAGTTGGCGTCCAGGCTGTTAAAGGCTCCACCACGTTGTTCGCACTGCAAAATGCCTGTTCTCCGCTGGTATTACAGTAACCTTCTACATTTGGCCAGCCATAGTTCCTGCCTTTCACAATCAGGTTGATCTCATCGTCGTTATTTGGACCATGTTCGGAAGCATACAGCTTACCATTGGCTGCAACAAGGCCCTGTACATTACGGTGCCCAAAGCTCCACACCCTGCTGCCAGAGACGGGATTATCTGCTGGAATGCTCCCGTCCAGGTTAAGTCTCAACACCTTACCTGATAGTGAGTTCCCATCTTGTGCATTAGCAGCTACGCTTGCATCCCCGGTGCTAATGAAGAGCTTTTGATCTGCACTGATCAGCAGACGCGAACCGTTATGGATACTTGCTGCCGGAATTTGATCGAGAATAACTAAGGGCGAGTTCAGCGTACCATCGGAATAGGTAAAGCGCACGACTTTCTCTTTATAAGGAGAGCCATAATTATAGACTACATATACCCATGGATTTGTATTGAACTGCGGATGTAAAGCCATACCCAGCAAACCACCTTCACCATTTGATACAACTTCTGAAATGGTATAAACTGCGGTCTTCGATCCTGTCTCAGGATTGATCCGGCTGATCTTTCCAGATCTTTCAGTGATCCAAATGTGCTGGTCCGGGCCGTACACCATCTCCCATATGTTCGACAAACCGCTGCTGAGCACACGGCTCTTCAGTTCTACATCGGGCAGTTCTTCTGCACCGGACGCTTTATCGTCCTTTTTACAGGCGCTAAATGCAAAAGAGAGCATAAACAGGCTATACAACAAAGTTTTCATAAGAGAAGATTTTTCTCTTATAACAGCCTAATTATAAATATGTTTACTAATTGAAATAAACGTAGGTAATCCCATCACCACCCCTATCGGCATGCTCGTCTTCTAAACGGTTTACCTGACTATATTTTTTCAGGTATTCACGGATCAGCTTCCTGAGAATGCCATCACCTTTACCATGTATGATTTTTATGAAAGGGAAACCAAGCATGATGGACTTATCCAGATATTTTTCCAGTTCATGTAACGCATTTTCACCCCGCATTCCACGCAGGTCAAGTTCTGCATTGAAACTCGAAATGGCTTCAGATATACTTCCTGTGTAAGAATTACTCTGGGCGGCTTTCTTCGCTTGTTTATTGCTAATTTTAAAAACGCGGTTCTTTTTTAATACCGAGCGCAAATCGCCCAATGCGATTACCAGATTATCACGGTTGATTTCTAAAACCTGACCTGTAGTCTCACTATTGTTCAGCTGTACCCAGTCACCCACTTCAATCGGTGTATTCAGCGGCTTAAGCACTTCCGGCTTTTTTTCTTCCTTCACTTGGTTCTGAACCAGTTCCTTATGAAGATCTTGTCTCAATTGTTTAGTGACTGTCTTATCTGCTTGTTTCTCTTTGATCTCAGCAATCGTATTTTCAACCAGCTTATTCGCATTTTTTATAATGGCCTGAGCTTCAAGTTTAGCCTCACGCATGAGCACCTTCTTGTTTTCATCCAGGAATAACTTTAGCTTTTCATTTTCAGCGACCAGGTTCTTTACTTTGTTTTGCTGGTTGGAAAGGTTAATCTTCGTATCGTAAATTTGTTTCTTCTCCCGCTCAAGGTCTACCAGCAAGCTATCAATCCTGTTCTGGTTTGTCCCAGTCTTTGCCCTGGCCAGTTCCAGCACCTCTTTTTGCAAGCCAATGTTCTGGGCAATTTCGAAAGCATAGGAACTTCCTGGCTTACCTATTTCCAACACATACATGGGTTTCATCCGGTCATTATCAAATAACATAGACGCATTTTCCAAACCTGGTGTATTTCCGGCAAACAATTTGAGATTAGAATAATGTGTAGTGATGACTCCACGCACTTTTTTATTATTCAGCACTTCCAGCACGGCCTCTGCCATTGGACCGCCAAATTGCGGGTCGGTACCCGTACCAAACTCATCTATCAGTACTAATGATTTAGGCGTGGCATGCGCAACAAAATAACGCATCTTCGTCAGGTGGGCGCTGTATGTACTCAGGTCACTCTCTATCGACTGATCATCACCGATATCGGCAAATATCTGATCGAAAATCCCTACTTCGCTGGACTCATGTACCGGGATTAACAATCCGGACTGTACCATGATCTGTAATAGTCCTACTGTTTTCATGCATACCGACTTACCTCCTGCATTAGGCCCCGACACCAATAGAATGCGCAAATTTTCGGTAATATGTGCATTTAAAGGCACCACCGTTTTTTTATCTTCTTTAAAGGACAGCATCAGGAGCGGATGCCTGGCATTTACCAGTTTAATTTTCGACTCCTTGATCAGGATTGGCATATCTGCTTCTACTTCTATAGCAAAAAGTGCCTTTGCCCTCACAAAATCAAGTTTGGTAAGGAAGCCATGGTAACTGAGCAATAAGGGTGTGTAAGGCCTTAAATCATTTGTCAGTGCAATTAAAATCCTGATGATCTCTCTTCGCTTATCAAATTCGAGGTCGCGCAGTTTATTATTTAGAGAAAATACTTCCTCCGGCTCAATGTAAACTGTTTGCCCGCTGGCCGATTCATCGTGAATGAACCCCTTGAGTTTACGCTTATTCTCTGCCAGTACCGGAATACACATCCGGCCGTCCCGTATGGTCAGACTACCATCGGCTACCCAGTTGTTACCAACCGCCTGTTTATAGATCGAATCCATCCGCTTTCTTACATCCTGCTCTGCCTTCGCTATATCAGCTATGATATTCTGCAGCGCAGGAGAGGCATTTGGTTTGATCTTGCCCTTGGGATCCAATACGGCTTCTATTCGTTTCAGAATATTTTTCTCTACGGGAAGGTGCTCAAATAACGCTTCAAGATTAGGATAGATTTCCTTTCTCTCTTCAAAGAACCTCAGTACTGCAAATACAGTCTGTAAGGAGGCGTACATCTGATGCAATTCTTCTTCCATCAGATAGGTTCCCTCCACCCTTATCTTATCGGCTAGTGTTTTAATGTCAAAAAAAACACTGATCTGCAAAGGTTCCTGATTTTTCAGTATGCTCTTAAATTCCTGCGTTTGTCTCAGAAATTTATTGATCTGGTCAAATTTATTCATGACCTGCATTTTGGCCACCATTGCTTGCCCCATAGGGCTCAGGCAATGTTTATGAATCAGTTGTTTTACCTCATTAAATCCCAAACGCTCCAAACAATTCTCCGGATACAACATATGATCTTATTATCTTAAATCTTTAAAAATCAACCTGGGTTGAATAATGTTAACATTTCGTTTTACTGTATCTTTTAAGAGTACAGTTTTCCAATAAATGGAATCAGCTACCCTGACAGAATCCTTTCGCATTTTTTGTTTGACCTCATTGGCCAACCTAAGGCTATTGAGTGAATCTGTCTTTATTATCGCGGCTTTACTGGCATTTAAATCTGCCAGTACCATGGCATATACTTTATCCAGCGCCTTCGGATCATTCTGGTAGTAAGCAAGGCTCTTTACATATAATGCTGAGTCTATACCATGCTTTTTATAGATGCCCTTGTAATATGAAGCAGCTTTTATCTTCATAGAATCAATAAAAGTAACTGTACCAATATAGGCATCAGTTACATGAATATCCCTCAGCACCTCAGCCATTTCCTCTGGTTGTATAATGTCTTTTGGTATTCCGGGTTTGCATCCTGCCAGCAGTAAAACGGAAATGGTGATGTATATAAATTGCTTCATTCTGGTTAAAACCTCATTATTTCTTAGACAAAATTCGCTAAGGTTGTTAATTTTACCAAAAATACTGATAAATGAGTATAGCAGATAACTTATTAAAATATAAAAAAGAATTAGCAGACGAACAGGTGGAACTGATCGCTGTTTCTAAATACCAGCCCAACGACGCCGTTTTGGAAGCATATCAGGCCGGTCAACGGGTTTTTGGTGAAAACATTGTTCAGGAACTCGTAGAGAAACAAGGTTCACTTCCTTCCGATATCCAATGGCACCTCATCGGTCACCTGCAGACCAACAAGGTGAAATACATTGCTCCTTTCATCAGCATGATTCATTCTGTAGATAGCTTAAAATTATTAATTGAGATCAATAAACAGGCTGCAAAATGCAAAAGGGTAATTGATTGTCTGCTTCAGATCTACATCGCAGATGAAGATACTAAATTCGGACTGGGATTTGATGAGGCCATCGAATTGTTGCGCTCTGAAGAATTCCCAGGGCTTAAAAACATAAGGATTGTAGGCCTTATGGGGATCGCCAGCAATGACGCGCCTGAAAAACAGACTATGGACGAGTTTATAGAGCTTAAAGTATTGTTTGATGGTATAAAAGTCAGTTTCTTTAGAAAAGAAGATTCCTTTAAAGAAGTCTCCATGGGAATGTCGGGCGACTACAAATTAGCCATCGAAGCGGGTAGCACAATGGTCAGGATTGGTAGCAGCATTTTTGGAAAACGCAGCATTAAACACTATAAAACAGAATGAGTATCGACATCAGGGTAGCGGAAAAAGCCGATTGCAGCAGATTGTTGGAACTGGTTCATGAACTGGCACTATATGAAAAAGCCCCTCAGGAAGTAACTGTGAGGCTGGATGAATTTGAAACTGCCGGCTTCGGCGAGCATCCTGTATGGAAGGCTTTTGTCGCAGAAACGGAAAACAAAATCGTTGGTTTTGCTTTATATTATGTGAGGTACTCAACATGGAAAGGTTGCCGTCTTTATCTGGAAGATTTTATTGTCACCGAAACTCATCGTGGAAAAGGAATTGGCAAAATGCTATTTGACACCGTAGTACAAGAAGCAAAAGACAAAAATTATAATGGCATGAACTGGCAGGTGCTGGACTGGAACCAGCCGGCCATTAACTTCTACGATAAGTACGAAGCAACTTACGAGGCGGGCTGGCTGAATGCGTCTTTTTCAAAAGAACAGCTTTCCCAATTGGGTTCTTGAGCATTTTCTTAAAAAACTTAAAAGATGAAAAAACTAGAATTATTTAGCCTGGCTCTTGGAATTATCGTCTGTCAGGCGGCTTGCCAGACTGAGCGGAAAACAGATAAGCAAAAGGATTCAGCTGTGGTTGCTCCGCTCACAGATACCCTGACTTTCAGCTACGATTCTGTGAGAGTGTTCCCTAAACAACCGGTTTCCAAAAATCCGGCGGTTACCGATACCTCTAAGGCTGTAATTACCTATCCTGTTTTTAAAGACCAGCAGCTCAATAATTTCGTTTTAGGGAAGATCATGGCCACCGCTGATGTAGATAAAAAATACGACAACTACAAAGCCTATGCAGACGACTTTATCAAAGGTTTCGAGGACTTCGCCACTAAGGAGAAGGATTATCAGCAGACCTGGTTCCTCAATATAAAAACAGAAGTACTTAGACAGCAAAAAGGATACATTGCGTTAAAAACGACTTATGTAAACTATTCTGGTGGAGCACATCCCAATAGTGTGTTTAGTTACCTGAACTATAATCCGACTCGCCATCAGGAAATCTTACTGGATTCGCTGATATTACCGGGAAGCATGACAAAGTTAAATACCATCGCAGAAGGGATTTTCAGAAAGCAGGAGAAACTTGCTCCTGCTGCAAGTCTAAGGGACGGTTATTTCTTTGAAAATGACCGGTTCAAATTAAACAACAACTTTACCATCACGGAAAAGGGGCTGGAATTTCTGTACAATCCCTATGAGATCAAGGCGTATGTTTACGGAACTACAACATTAATAATACCTTTCGTCGACTTGAAAGGCATTGCAAGACCCAATTCTTTAATCAGTAAATAATTAATGGAAGTATATAAATTTGGTGGCGCATCCGTAAAGGATGCTGAAGGTGTAAGAAACATTGTAAATATCATTTCAAAATGTAAGCAGAATAACCTGCTGGTCGTTATCTCCGCCATGGGTAAGATCACCAATAAACTGGAAGCACTCAATAATGCCTACATTAATGGTGATGAAAATACAATGGAAATTTTAGAGGAAGTAAAGAATTTTCATTTTCATATCCTGCACGATTTGTTTCCTGATCCTCAGCACCCGATATATGACGACATCGTGAACACTTTTGTAGAAATCGACTGGCTGTTGGAAGAGGAAGCGAATGACGCTCCTGATTACATCTATGATCAGATCGTTTCTATCGGCGAAATCGTCTCTACCAAAATTGTCGCTGCTTTTCTAAATGAATCAGGTTGTAATGTAAAATGGATTGATGCCCGTAATTTTATTCATACTGACAATACTTACAGGGAAGCAAAGATAAACTGGGAAAAGACCGAATCGGAGATCCATAAGCAACTCCTGCCATTACTGGAGCATACCATAGGTATTACACAAGGCTTCATCGGCAGCACCAGTGAAAATTTCACCACTACCCTTGGCCGGGATGGCTCGGATTACTCCGCTGCTATATTTGCAGCTGGACTTAATGCCAGCTCAATGACCATATGGAAGGACGTCCCGGGCGTGCTGAATGCCGACCCAAAATGGTTTGACGAAACGGAGCGTATCCCGCAGCTCTCCTATCATGACGCAATAGAGCTTGCCTATTACGGTGCTACGATTATCCATCCTAAAACCATCAAACCTATCCAGAATAAAAACATACCGCTGTTTGTAAGGTCCTTTATTGAGCCGGATGCAGCGGGAACAGATATTACAGGAACCAACAATCACCTGCCTGTAGCCTCATTCATTTTCAAGGTAAATCAGGCACTGATCTCCATTTTCCCTAAAGACTTTTCTTTTATTATCGAAGAAAATCTGAGCGATATCTTCAGTCTGTTTCATAAGCACAAAGTGAAAATCAATACGATGCTCAATTCCGCGATCAGCTTTTCGGTCAGTTTCGACCACGACGCGAGAAAGCTGGAAGAATTGATCGCTGACCTTTCACTGCATTATAAAGTAAAATACAATACTGGACTAGAACTCGTAACCATCCGGTATTACAACCAGCAGACGATAGATCGGGTAACTCTGAATAAAAATATACTTCTTGAAGTAAAAAGCAGGAATACGTGTCAGATTGTAATGAGGGATAAACTGAAAGTTGAATAAAAATATTTTAAATAGCGACGCACAGGCCTATATCAGTGAGCATTTCCACGCTGATGTGCATCAAATTGCCATGGGAAAAAGCCCTTTAGCAAATATAGAAGCACGTGAACTGGCGAACCAGATTGCCGCCAGGCAGAAATCAGTCAAAAAGCTCCCGACCTGGCACCAAAAACCCGGCATTTACTACCCTCCTGTCCTGTCTATCGAACAGACTTCTTCGGAGACTACCGCTTTATATAAATCCAGGTTAGCCGCAGGTAAAACACTGATCGACTTGACAGGTGGCTTTGGAATTGACAGCTATTATTTTTCACTGGTCATCCCAGCAGTTACGCATTGTGAGATCAACACTGATCTCTCGGAAATTGCTGCTCACAATGCACAGGTTTTAGGTAGGGACAACATTAGTTTTGTGGCAGCAGATGGATTGGAGTACCTTAAAGACAGAGCAGAAAAATTTGACACCGTTTATATAGACCCGGCCAGGAGAAACAGTCAGGGTAAGGTTTTCAAACTTGCCGAATGCAGCCCAAACGTAGTTGCGCATCTGGATCTGCTACTCGAAAAAGCTGAGCGGATCATTATCAAAACAGCTCCGCTGCTAGATATTAGCGCCGGACTTAAAGAATTAAAAAATGTCGCAGAAGTACATATCGTCAGCGTCCGCAACGAATGTAAGGAACTGCTTTGGCTAATTAATAAAACACCTCCTCAGGAAATAAAGATAGTAGCCGCCACCTTGAATGAAAATGAAAAAAGTTTCGCCTATTTCTGGGATGAAACAATTGAAAACCCGGCTTTAAATAATGGATCGCTGAAAAAATACTTATACGAACCAGATGTAGCATTATTGAAAAGTGGTGCCTTCAACCGGATCGCGATCGAATATCAACTGGAAAAGCTGGATCAGAATACCCAGTTATATACATCGGATTTATTTAATAACAATTTTCCTGGCCGTATCTTCTCCATCCTTAACACAATTACTCCTGCTTCACTAAAAAAAGATAAAGATCTTAAGGGAAATGTGGTTGTGAGGAATTACCCGGATAAAGCAGAAAACCTGGTCAGGAAGTACAAGATTAAACCCGATAACCACAAGTTTTTAATCTTCACACAAAGCAAAGGCATGGGAAATGTCATCATTAACGCAATAATTGAACAGCATTATTGATCTTCAGTAGGGAATTTAACATTTTTTAACTTACTTTAACATTTGTAAAAATCTATCGTATAAGGTTTTAGTTATTTTTGATTAACCCATAAATCAAAATCAACCACATGAACCAGTACAAAAAGATTAACAATACTGTAGGCCTGCTGCTCTTCGCAACAGCACTCCTGGTTTACAGCCTCACACTTGAACCAACGCTCAGTTTCTGGGATTGTGGTGAATTCATTACCGCAGCTGATAAGCTGCAAGTAGGCCATCAACCAGGCGCTCCTCTTTTTCTCATGATCGGAAAGGTTTTTTCAATCCTCGCAGCTGGCAATACAGCGAAAATCGCTTATTGGATGAACTTTAGTTCTGCATTATTTAGCGCCACTACCATTCTCTTTCTGTTTTGGACCATTACCGCTCTTGCGTCTAAACTCTATCAGAAACAACGTTCCCTTACAGATACGCTAACGATTGTCGCAACCGGTGCTGTAGGTGCCCTGGCATTTACTTTCTCTGATACCTTTTGGTTTTCTGCAGTTGAAGCAGAGGTATACTCCTTATCCATGCTGTTTACAGCAATAGTATTTTGGACAATCCTGAAGTGGGAAAGCAGCGGTGAAGATCGTTGGCTTTTACTCATTGCTTTCACTGTAGGTCTTTCGATCGGTGTCCACTTGCTAAGCTTACTGGCCATACCTGCAATCGTCCTCGTCTACTATTTCAAAAAAACTCCGAAGGCAAGCCCACTAGGGATTGGAAAGGCCATCCTTGCGTCCGGAATAATCTGGGCTGCCGTACAGTTCGTCATTGTCAAGTATTTTGTACTTTTTGCTGCCAAAATGGATATACTATTTGTAAACTCATTCGGACTGAATTTTGGCTACGGTGCGGCATGTTTTATGATCCTGCTTTGTATTGCCATTGGCTACGGCATTATCTATTCTATAAAACAGCATAAATATCAACTTAACCTTGGTCTGCTTTGCCTCAGCTTCGTCATACTGGGCTTCAGCTCATATTTTATGATCATCATCAGGGCAAATGCAAAACCTAGCCTTAATCTTTCTAATCCTGATAATGCATATTCGCTTTATAATTATCTGGGCAGGGTAAATTATGGACAGACTCCTTTTTTATACGGTCAAACTTTTGATGCTAAACGCAAAGATGTTAAAGAAACTGGTACAGAGTACAGGCGCGGAAAAGAAAAATACGAAGTATCTGGCAAATCAATGGAGATGATTTACGATAAAAATATGATTTTCCCGCGTGTTTACAGTGATAAACCACATCATGTAAACTTCTACAGAAACTGGTTGGGTATGGGAGAAAATGAATCTCCTTCTTTCGCTCAAAATCTCAAATTCTTCAGCTCATATCAGATGGGTTTTATGTACTGGCGCTATTTCCTTTGGAACTTCGCAGGGCGGCAAAATGATGTGCAGGGACAAGGTAGCAACAATGAGGGCAACTGGCTGTCCGGCATTAAACAGATTGACGCGATACGCTTGGGAAATCAATCGAAACTTCCGGAAAGCATCACCGGCAACGAAGGTTATAACAGGTTCTACTTTCTGCCCATGCTCTTAGGAATAGCCGGATTGATCTTTTTATACCAAAGAAATAAAAAAGATACCCTGGTGGTCATCACACTCTTTTTGTCTACAGGACTGGCTATTATCATATACCTCAACCAGGATCCTTTGCAGGTAAGGGAAAGGGACTATGCCTACGTGGGCTCATTCTATGCTTTTGCAATTTTCATAGGCCTTGGCGTACTGGCAATGAAGGCCATGCTGATGCGATTCAATGCACCGAAGTTGGCACTTGCACTGGCAGCCCTCACAGGCTTGATCATCGCACCGGGAATAATGGGTTTTGAAGGTTGGAATGACCATGACAGATCAGGAAAAACCACTGCACTGGAATGGGCTTCCAATTACCTGAACTCATGCGCAGCAAACGCCATCCTGTTTACAAATGCCGACAATGATACTTTTCCACTTTGGTACGCCCAGGAAGTTGAAGGCATCCGTACAGATGTAAGGGTGGTCAACCTCCAATATCTTTCTGATGATTCCTATATCAACCAGATGAAACAACAATTACACAAATCTGCTCCGCTGCCAATCAGTATGAAAGAAGATAGCTATGTTAAGGGATTGAGGGATTACATGTATTATGTTGATTATGGTTTCACAGACAGCGTCGAATTGAAAGATCTGCTCGAAGTCCTGACCTCAGACAATAAAGCCGATCAGATAGAACTCTCAGAAGGCGTGTACGATAATTATCTTCCGACCAAAAAATTAAAACTAACTATTGATGCAAATCAGCTGGTCAAAACAAATACAATAAAGAAAGCAGACAAATACAGGTTAGCTGACAAGATGGAATGGACCTATAACAAAAACTATGTATTGAAATCAGACCTGGCTTTGTTCGACATCCTTGTCAGTAATAATTGGGAACGTCCGATATATTTCGCTACATCTGTTTCGGAAGATACCTATATCGGGCTGGATAAATACCTGTACATGGAAGGCTACGCTTACCATTTATTACCATTTAAAATAAATCCTGATGAGCAGAGGGATAAGAGAGAAAGAACCAATTCTGATGAAATGTACAATAATATCATGCAGAAATTCGATTTTAAGGGCTTTAAAACCGCCCGGTACTTAGATCCTGAAAGCCGCAGGATTGTTGAAGGAAGCTGGCAAATGAACAACACACTAGCCGGCAACCTGATCAGTGAGGGTAAAAATGGTAAAGCTCATGACATCCTGATCAAAAGTATCAAGGAACTTCCCTTGAGAAATTATTCCATAAATGACACGGCGAACAAGTTTTTGATCATTCAAAAGCTTTATCAGTTAAATGATCTGGCTAATGCCAATACACTCACTTCACAAACCATCAGTTATATGGATCAGGAACTCAACTACATTGGCTCTTTAGATGTCCCTGCTCAGAATGCTTATGGTCATGATATTCAAATGAGCCTTTATATACTCAACGAGTTGGACAAGATGACCGCAGATAAAAAACAGTTCGCTCTCAACCAACAGATCAAAGAGCAGTTTCAACGACTGGCAGACAGATTTACAACCTGAAAACACACGCTCACACAAATAGTAACCAAAACGAAAGCCATCCCTACAGGATGGCTTTCGTTTTTATAACCTTAAATAGTCTACTTGTTTGGTTGAGGTGTCGTTCTGAGATAAGGCTTAATTACCTTATGACCTTTAGGAAACTTCGCAGGAATATCCTCAGTCTTAATGCTGTTCATGACTACCACATCATCACCATCCTTCCAATCAGCTGGAGTAGCGACACTGTAGTTCGCAGTCAGTTGCAATGAATCGATTACCCTCAATACCTCGTTGAAATTACGCCCTGTTGACGCCGGGTAAGTTAGCATAAGCTTTACTTTCTTATCCGGGGAGATGATGAACAACGAACGTACAGTCAGTGTTTCTGAAGCATTCGGATGGATCATATCATACAAATCTGCTACTTTCTTATCTTCATCAGCGATGATTGGAAAATCCACTTCAGTATTTTGTGTCTCATTGATATCTTTTATCCAACCTCTATGTGACTCAGAAGAATCTACGCTCAAGGCCAGCACTTTAACATTTCTTTTTTCGAATTCGCCCTTTAAAGCCGAAGTACGGCCCAATTCTGTCGTACATACTGGTGTATAATCTGCAGGGTGAGAGAACAACACTCCCCAGCTATCGCCCAGGAATTCATAAAAATCAATATCACCTATAGAAGTGTCTGCCTGAAAATTGGGCGCTACGTCCCCTATTCTTAAACTCATAATTTTATAATTTTAATTTCCAATAATAACATTTACAAGGTAAATAATAATGTCTACAAATTAAGTATACTAAATTAAAATAATTCTCCTTGCTTTGTAATATCTCCATCATTCCCCAGAAATTGAATTTCTGCTACATCAGCTCCCAAATGTTTATTGAACTGTTGTATGGTGTAGTTCGCCAGAATCGGTGTGTCTTTTTCATCATGCTGATGCAGAAAGAAATAAATCTTCTCCAATCCCTGCCCGAGCCATTGTTTAATTCTTACTACCCATTCATCGATTCTGGAAAAATCAGAATCCTTAAACTCTTGTCCATTACCTACAAAACGAATAAAAATTTCTGGTATGCTAAGCTCCATATGTACACAGTCCCTCCTGCCGCTGGCATCAGTAATTGCAGCACCTTTTTTCAACCGGGCCAGCATTTCAAATAATCGTGTTCTCTCCCGGTGATCGGAAAACCAGTCTTCATGCCGCAACTCTACGAATACTTTCAGATCTATCGGTAGCTTTTCCAGATAGGCTTCCAGTACCTCAAAATTATTAGGGCCAAAATTATCCCCCAATTGCAGAAAACACGGACCAAGAAACTTACCGAATTCAGAAATACTGGACAAATATTGATCAGTGGCCTCTTCAGCATTTTTCAATCGCTTAATGTGACTGATCGTTCTGGAAAATTTAGGGCAAAAGACAAAATCGTGCTTTGCATTTTCTTCCGCCTTTATCCGCCATTTTCGAATAAGATCAGCTTTGGGAATACTATAGAACACCGCGTTTAATTCTATAGAATTGAAATGTTTGACGTATTCATCCAAAAAATCCGCTTCTTTAGTTTTTTTAGGATAGATCATGTCCAACCATTCCTTTCTGCCCCATTTGGCGCAGCCAATGTAAAAAGCATGCGCATCTACAGGCTCCAGTCCTGAAAATGTCTTGGCAGTTTGCAGGCCGTCGACCGGCAAAGTAAAATCTATATTGTTTACCTGATCTGCAGGCACTTTTCCAAAATCCATGTGGTTAGGTTATAAAATAAAAACCCCGAAACTTAATTAAAGTTTCGGGGTTTTAAAAATCGATATAATTAGAATATTATTTAAAGACTTTAACCATAAACACATAGTCTTTTAACTTTTCTAACTGTTTAGTTCTGCTAAGCCCCTGTAAAGAATTTCGTTTATTAAATGCTACCCGCTTACCTAGAGAATCTTTAGCGATTGAATTCAGTGCCTCCTGTATATATTTAGCTTTGATGGCAAATGTAGCACCGTCTACCTGGTTCAGTTTTGCGCTGATTACACCGATGATATTACCATTCTGATCCAGCAAAGGACCGCCACTGTTTCCAGGATTTACATCTATTCCAACCTGATATTGTGTAGAGTCATAGGAGTTGTAACCAGTTTTAGAACTTACATAACCAAGAGCATACACAGATTCATCTTTGGGAAAACCCAGTGTAAATACTTCCTCTCCCATATTGATACCATTCTGTTTCAAGCGATAAGGCAGATTTGGAAGCGCTGCAAAATCATCGCTTTCTATCTTAAGTATCGCAAGATCTTTCTGAGAATCGATTGGAATCACCCTGACTTTGTATTCATTGCCTTTTCGATCCTGCACATATACAGAATCTGCCCCTTCAATAACATGTAGGTTTGTCAGGATATAACCATTTGAAGTTAGCGCGAAACCTGTTCCCCCATAATTAGCCGGTTTTGTTGTTTTAGGCTCAACTGCACTGCTGGAATTGATCTTACGTATCAAACTGCTCTGAGAATTTTTAATTTTAGCAAGATCTCTTTTCACCAGCTCTACCGTACCGATCTGCCTGGTATTTTGCTGGATAGAATACAACATCACCATTGTCAATACAATGAATGAGGCGGCAACAGCAATTGCAGCCTTGTTTTTACGCCACATATTGACAATAAATGAAGGATGCGGACCCAATTGTCTGCTCAATCCATCTACGTCAATTTGCTGATGTGCACGATCCATTTTACTTTTCAGATCCATTACTTCGGCATAATCTGCCATTGCCTCCATAAAAACCTTTTGTGTTACTACCCTGTGATCCACAGTCGGATCATTCAGACGTAACTGTTCAAAAGCGCTTGTTTCAGCCTCGTTAAGCTTACCATTCAGGTAATCTTCAATAATAGTTTCTAACTCTATCTCGTTCCTCATTTCAACTATGATTGAAAAAATAATTTCTTTAACCTCTGCAGGCATTTGTATTTCTGTGTTTTGGCATTATCAGTATTGGTATAGCCAAATTTTTCACAGATGTCCTGCATCGACAAATTGTTTATATAAAAATCCTGAATAATTGTTTTGCAGGGTTCTCCCAGATGAATCAAGTGCCGTCTGCATTTTCTCAAATTGCTTGTCCTTTTCCTCATGCTGTTCCACTTCCTCCTCTACTGCGATCACATCTTCAAAGTCGGAAATGTTATTGACTTTTTTGCTGTGCTGTGCAAGCTTCTTTAAGCCAAATACGTCTACAAACTGAATAGATATAGGTCTTTAACTTACTGCTTAATTCAAAATTGCCGCCTTTAATTTTATTATATAAAACGATGATACCCTCCTGATAAACGTCTTTTGCATCATCCTCATCACCGTTATTATTCAGAATAAATTGTAAAACCATCGGAAAATATCCGGTATACAACTTATTTAGCGCATCTTCTGAGTTATTTAAGATCCCTAAAACTACCTCTCTATCTGTTGGAACTGAACTGCTTAACTTATTACTCACCAATTAATACATTTATACGTGAATGGTAACCCAATGTTAACTAAAAAAAATAATCTTTTTAAGTTTCTGAACTTAATACCTGCCAATTGTAAAGGGTAACCCTATATTCTTTTTTTTAATTTCGCTTGATTATTTACCACTAAACATTACATTTGCGGCCGGTAAAAAGAGGTGAAAAAAATATTTTTATTTTTTTTTGAAATACTTGGGTTACCTTTTAAACATTACCGTATTAAGTGTAAAATTAATTAATTATTTAAAACAGAATTAGAATGAAAAACGCATTTAAATTTGGCTTTTTAGCTTTAGCAATCTCTTTATCAGTAGCTGCTTGTTCATCAGAGAAAAAAGCAGAATCAACTGATACAACTGTAGCTGATTCAGCAACTACTGTTACTACTGTTGATACTAACGTAACTGATTCAACTGTACAAGATACTACAGTTAAAACTACTACTGAGACAACTGCTCCAGCTCACTAAGCTAAGTTGACTTTTAAAAAAAAGGCTTCCGAGGTATACCCGGAAGCCTTTTTTATTTCTATTTATTTCTCTGTTATTCAGAGACTCCGCCCTCAATTCTATATCAAGCTTAAGCACAATATCTTTTAGCAGCCCTACAAAAGCACTGAGCTGAAATGTCCTGGCATAAATTTATGCGTTGCAGGCTTTCATGTATTTATTTAGCATTTACCAGGTAACCGCTTCGTATTTGCTTCGCTTGCAAGCGAAGCAAATACGAAGCGGGTTCTGTATTGATATTAGTTATTTTCCCGACATCGTGCTACGCTTGAATCTAAACAAGATGAGGTTCGTTACCATTTTTAATACTTACTTTTTGTTCTAAGCCTTTCTCTAAAAATGGACGCTTAGATTCAATATTAAATTTTGGACTGTTGTACACGCAGCAGGCATTTCGATGTGGAATTATTAAAAAAAATAATATATGTTTGTATAATAATCGCTCAATTGTTGAAGAAAAAAATCGCTTTTACGCTCTTGTTAATCTGCTGTAGTCTTTTTCAGCTAATGGGGCAAAACAGTCGTAGGATTTCGGGCAACGTCATTGATTCAGCCAAAACTGGGATCCCTAATGTCAAAGTAAAACTCATAACCAATAAGGATACGTTGAATACAATGACAGATGAGGACGGTAAATTTCGCTTTTCAAAAATTAATTCCGACATCGTTTCACTGCAGGTCTCCAGTCTGGGCTATATTGAATTTACAGGCAAATACACTTTTACTGAGAAAGAGAGACAAAAGCAACTTGAGCCTATCCAGCTAAAAATGTCCAGTCAAATGCTAAAGGAGGTTGTGATCAAAGGTAAGCCAAATCCAGTGAGGTTCCTGCAGGATACTGTAGAATACAATGCCGCTGCATATCAGGTTAATGAAGGTGATAATGTAGCCGATCTTTTGAAGCAGTTCCCTGGATTAGAGATCGACGATAAATATAATGTCAAAACAATGGGCAAAGAGATGGTCAAGCTTCGCATAAACGGCAAAGACTTTTTCACCAACAATGTAAAAGATTTTATCGGAAGGCTTCCTGCGGGGATCGTTTCCAAAATACAGGTCATAGATGACTTTGGCGATGAGGCAAATTTTACAGGAATCAAAGTCGGTGAACCAATAAAAATGTTGAATATTGTAACGAAGCCCGGGATGAATAGAGGTGTGTTTGGAAATATCTCCGGCGATGCAGGAACGAATGATATGATTGGCAGCGGAGGTCAGGTAAATCTATGGAAAGAGAGCCGGCAAAGTTCAGCAAATGCAAATGTAAACAGTTCAAACAACGGCGCGGGAAACAGCAGATCAATTGGTATAGGATTAAGTCATAATGATAAGCTAGGCAAAAACAGCGAAGGCGGATTTAATTATAGCTTCAACAATAATGGCAGTGCTTTCTCGCGCGAGCAGGTTTTGGAATCATTAAATCCCGAAGGTAATTCCGTAAACAATTCAAAAAATGATGGTAAGACCGCGGGAGGTAATCATAACCTCGGCTGGAATATAAATTACAACAATAAAAAGATGTTTGTGCAGGGAAGTGTGAATGGCAGTTATGGGAATTCAGATTATCAAAATTCGTCAGTTAATAATCAATACGGTCTTAACCGTCAGGATATAAAAACCAGCAACAGTTCAAAAGGCATAGCGCCAAACATAAGTGCGAGTATCAACTTATCGAAAAAACTGAAGAACACGAAAAATTCATTTTCTGCCAGAACTTTATTTGCACTATCGGGCAATAATAGCGATCAGAATATCAATACCTCAACACGTTATTATGACAAAATCACCGGGGAGTTTAAAAAAGACTCAATATTAAACAGAGACCTGAATAGTAAGTTCAGGAGTCAGCATGTCGATATCGGATTTAATTATAGTATTGGGTTAAAAAAACCTAAAGATACCCTTGGCCGGCAAAGTATCAATATCAGTTACAACGGATCAGCGGACCGCTCTTTTACTGAGGCTTCTACCTTTGTTTTCGATAACAACAGCGACAAGATTTCTTTCGTAGATTCATTAAGCACCTCTTTTCAAACTACCTCGCTCAACCAGTCATTGGGGATCAGCTATAATTATAATGCAAACAAAATGCATTATAATTTCGGAATAAATGCCCGACCTAACATACTGATCAATAAAGACATGAAAATCTCAGAAACGATACGAAACAATACTTTCAATTATTCTCCGAATCTGAATTTTAGCCGGAATTTAGCTGTTGGTAAAACCTTTTCAGTAAATTATCAGGGAGCCAATAATAATCCAACCATCAATCAATTGCAACCGCTGAGGAATGCCCAAAACCTCCAGAACATTATTGTGGGTAACCCAAACCTCAAATCATCCTTTAATCACAATCTGAATACAGATTTTAATTACGTTAATATTAAGTCAGGGAAGTCATTTCGGCTTGGCGTCAATGCTTTGGTTACACAGCGGGAGATTGTAGAGCATGTAATTTTGACGCCCGATACCCTGGAGAGTTTTAAGCAGATCACCCGATATGAGAATGTAAATGGAAATTATCAGTTTAACGGGAATTATGACGTCAATATACCCATCAGGAAAAATAAGTATTCCTTGAGTTACTCCGGCACAATAGGTTTTTCAAACCGTGCGGTTATTTTCAACAACAAAAAAGCTTTTGGTAAAGGCCTTAATTTCTCTCAACGCCTTTCAGGCCGTTTAATGATGAAAAAATTCTCAATAAATTCTGATGTCAGTTATTCGATAACAAATAACAACAATACCAGTTCATTGTATAATTTTTCTGAGTATCAGCCTATCGGAATCGGTCAGATCAACGCCCCGGCATTTTTTAAAACCTCTAACTTTACGACGACATTAAACGGCAATCTGTCACTCAAAAAACTGCGGCTTAATGCCAGTATGAGCTACAACATCAATCATAATGATGCGGCGGGTGCCCAATCTATTAAAGATATTGGCAATTTAAACATGAACTTCTTCGGCCATCTTACCGTAAGGAAATCCTATTTTATAGATGCGAACATTACAAAAAGGACTACCTATGGTTATGCCTTCGAAAACCCGAATCCATTGATCATCAATGCCAATCTGGGAAAAAGTTTTCTCAAAGATAAATCTTTGAGCATGAGTATCAGGTGCAGCGACCTGCTTGGACAGGGCAATAACATTTCCAGAGTGGTGACGGGAAATACCATTATTGACAGCCGTAATAAACAACAAACCCGACTCTTTTCGATTAACCTCAGCTATGACTTATCCAGATTTGGAGGTCAGCACTTCCGGGTCGACCAGAACGAATTTAATCGATGACAAGCAAGGTGGTTATATTACGGTGTAGTTTATTACTATATACTATTTGTTAGCCATTAAGTACCTTATCTTCTTTCACTGCCTTAGTGATTGCAGTCTGTACCTCTAAAGCATTTCCTTCAATTGTTTTCTTCACTGCAGGATCAAATGGAGTTGCAAAATCAGGCATAACCAGTATGAATTCAGGTTCATTGACGATACTGATCTCAAATACATGCTTACCAAATTTAACCTGGCTGGTTACTTTTGTGATTTCTCTTTTCGTAGTTTTCAGGAATTCGTAGCTATTGCTCAATTCATCAAAACCACCTTTTACGGCCTGAAATATCAATTGGGTCTCGACATCCAAATCGTTGATCACAATATTAGCAGACTGTAAAGCAGCTTTCAATTCCCCTTTAGCGCCTTTATGGATATTTTTAAGCGGTTCTAAAAGGTCTTCACTAAAGATGATTTCTTTTGGGTCTTTAATGAAGACGGCAGGAACTACACCATCAAATGACTGTTCTAAATGGATCATATCGTTGCCATCTTTAATAACAGCCGTGCTTTCAGAAGGATTTTGAACTTTGGCGTCTACGATTGCCTTGCCCAATACCTCTACGATGTACTCAAGTACCGAATATTTTTTAATTTCAGTCATTCCTATAAAATTTCTGCGAAGGTACGGCTTGTATATTAAATGGCACAATACGCGCCAAATATATTTTATGTTTAAGGTGGTACAATTGAACTGATTTGAACTCATTACCATATAAATGTTTTATATTTAACGGTATGTACTGGTACGAAGAAGAGGTCCAACAACTTGAAAAAGCACATCTGAATGATAGGGCTGATCCGGGAATTATTTTTTACGGGAGTTCTTCCATACGCATGTGGAATACTCTAAAGGAAGATTTTCCAGATAGAAAAGTCACAAACCTGGGTTTTGGTGGATCTACCCTTGCATCCTGCGTCTGGTTCTTTGACCGTATTATGTTCGGTTACCATCCCCGGGCAATCGTTGTATATGCGGGCGATAATGACCTGGGAGACGGCAGAAATCCAGAAGAGATTTTTATATTCTTTCAGCAGCTTATGGTCCATGTCAATTCAAGATTCGGCTTGCTCCCCTGCTATTTTGTTTCCCTGAAACCAAGTATTTCCAGGTGGCATATGGCTGACCAGTTTCGCTACACAAACAATCTTATCGAGAGCGAGATCATTAAGCTTAGCGGCAACTGGACTTTCATAGATGTATTCAAAAAAATGCTGGATAAATCAGGCAATCCAAATCCTATATATTATGACCATGACGGGCTCCACCTTAGCAAGGAAGGCTATCAATTATGGACGACAATCATTCAGGAGAAATTGACGAAATCATTACCTTTTATTAATTCTTAGGTAACATTCCCAAGGTATTTTACGATAAGATTTAATAAAATGAACAGAGAATACCACAAATGGTTCAGCAATAACCTGCAGAGGGATATGGAACTTTTGATATTCGGTCACAGCGGACGTGCAGTTCTTTTTTTCCCGACCCGGATGGCGAGGTTTTATGACTATGAAAACTGGGGAATAATCGATTCCTTAAGATCAAAAATAGCGCAGGGTGAACTTCAGCTTTTCTGCGTAGACAGCATCGACCGTGAGAGTTTTTATAACGATGATGTATTTCCTTCAGTCCGTATCGATCGCCATTTACAGTACGAACAATATCTGTTACAAGAAGTGATCCCACTTATTTCCCATAAAAATGGCGGGAATTATCTGGAAACAGCGGGTTTTAGTATGGGTGCTTATCACGCGATCAACCTGGCCATGAAGTATCCATGGATATTCAAAAAAGCCGTTGGTATTAGCGGAAGGTATGACCTGACGGAATCACCGGGTAACTTCAAGGACCTGTTGAGCGGATTTCATAACGAAAAGATCTATTTCAATATGCCGGCGCAATATTTGGCCAACCTTTCCGAAGGCAAATTTCTTGATGCAGTAAAGCAGATGGAAATCATTCTTGCTGTTGGGGAAAGTGATCCCTTTCTTAGTGGTAATCAGTACTTGAGCGATCTGTTGTGGAGAAAAGGTATTACAAACGAATTTCATACCTGGGAAAGCGATGCACACCGCCCCTATTTCTGGAAAAAAATGGCGCCTTTATATATCTAAAGTCATTTGATTTTTAAAGCTGATTGATTTTCAAGCTGAATATGCAAACTAAACCATTAAATAAAACAGTGGATCTTAGTCTTTAAATCACAAGGGCTGGAACTTAAAGTCCCAGCCCTTGTGATGGCCACTTTTATGGTTACGCTTAAATAAATGAAATATAAAACCGGGCCGACTATTTTTTGCTAAAAATCTCCTCCAGCTTCTTGTCCAGTTCCGCTCCGCGCAGGTATTTTCCGATGATCTTGCCATTAGGATCAATCAGGAAATTCATTGGGATAGCTGTGACTTCATATAATACACCAGCCTCATTATCCCAGCCTTTCAGGTCAGCTACCTGTTTCCAGGTAAGTTTATCATCCTGAATTGCTTTTAACCATTTCGCTTTATCAACTGCCTTGTCCATGGACACGCCCAGGATTTCGAAACCCTTATCTTTATATTGCGCATAAGCCTTTACCAGGTTTGGATTTTCGCGTCTGCATGGGGCGCACCAGGAAGCCCAAAAATCCACCAATACATATTTACCACGGTATTCAGAAAGCTTTACCATTTTACCATCAACATCCGGCTGTGTAAATTCAGGCGCTTCCACACCATCCTGTGTTTTCTTCACCTTAGCGATCCTTGCTTCCACCTCTTTACCCAGGTAAGAATTTCTCAGCTTTTCGTCGATGCCAAGAAAAACCTTTTCCATTGCGATGGCATCAAACTCCTGACCCAGCGCTGAGTTGAAGGCCATCACTGCCATGTATTGTTTAGGATTCTTCTGCACATAGTCCAGCTTGGTGTCGATGATTTCCTTTTGAATTGCATTTGCACGGTCATCCAAGGTTTTAAGATAACTTTGATCCTGTTTTTTCGCCTCCGGCTGCGCATTGAACTCTTTGTTCAGATCATTGTATTTATCATAGATTGGTTTCAGGAAAGCATCTACACGTACATTCTCCTCATTGAGCGGAGAGCCGGTGATCACCGCATTTTTAACAGAGTCTTTCGAGGTCAAGGTGATCTGCTCATTGTTGCCCAGCAAGAAGGCCCTGACATCCATTGCATTGCGCTTTACCGGATCAATAGGGCGATCATCATGCTTTAACCTGATATTTGCTTCAGTAATTGAAGTGAGGTTACCCTTAAACTCAAATTTGCCGTTGACAACCGTTACAGAATCCACATGCGAAGTGCTGCCTGTCTTAATTAAAAGATAAGCCTTAGCAGGCTTGTTCAATTTTCCTACCTGCCCTTTGATGCTGTAGCTATCCTGAGCAAGTACAGCACAAGGAGCCACTAAGGCCAGCATTCCTAAAACTATTTTATTCATATCTTAATTTCTTTTGATGGTTATTTACTCTTTTTCTTTTGCGCTTCTTTACCATTGCCCTTTAGCAAATGATTGTATTGCGACTGGTCGTTTAATACCTCCACAGCAGCAAGGAAAGCCCCGTTAGCCTCGTTGCGCACCTGCAGTTGATAATCCCTGCCTGCATAAAGCAAGGTGGCGATATCCGCTTTCAGCTCTATCTTCAAACTTTTACGCGCTGCCAGGTCAGATTTTTTAGGCATGCCTTTAAAAGTTGAAGAGGCCTGATCCATTATATCGTCGAGCATCACATCATCCACTTCAAAGCCAGTATTAAAGGCAGGGAACTCCGGGAATTTCTGTAATAATGCAGCACGATGCTGTTGCGCATAATTGAACCCAGCCTTTGTGGCAATTCCGCTACTCATCAACGTATTCATCCAAGCACTGTAAACATTGGTATCAATCGGCACGAAACGGTCCGGCATGATACCGCCGCCGCCATAGACCGTTTTCTTGTTGGTCAGCGTGCTAAACTTCAAAGAATCCGGAAAATTAAAATGTCCCGGCTCTTTCAATTCACCAGAAGCCATCCGGCGGTTAAAATCCCCGAAATAATCAGTTTTTCCTTTCAGATAAGACTTTTGGATGGACCTGCCGGAGGGCGTATAATACCTCGCACCGGTCAGCTGCAATACCGAACCATCAGTCATCATAACCGGCTTTTGCATGAGTCCCTTTCCAAAACTTCTGCGCCCGATGATCACTGCGCGATCCCAGTCCTGCAAAGAACCAGTTACGATCTCACTCGAAGAAGCCGTAGATTCATCAATCAGTACCACCAGGTCGCCGGTCATGAACTGACCGAAGCCACCTGTTGCGTAATGATCTTTGCCACCATCATGACCCACTGAGTAAAATACCAGGCTTTCTTTCGGAAGAAATTCATCCGCAACGCCTATCGCCGCCTGCACATAACCACCGCCATTGCCCTGCAAATCCAGGATCAATTTCTTCATGCCGCGGGCTTTTAAAGCCTTAAGTGCCGCGTCCATTTCCCGACGTGTAGACTCACTGAAAATTCCCAGAGAGATGTAGCCGATCTCTTTATTGACCATATAGCTAGAACGGATCGACAAATCAGCAATCTGCTCACGCATTACTTTGATCAGTTGTGGTTCCGCAAGTCCCTGACGCATTACCTGCAAGCTTACTTCCTTTCCCTTTTCACCACGGAGCATCATCATCACTTCCTGGTTTTTCAAAGCTTTGCCAACGATCGATTGGTTATCGACGCCAACGATGCGGTCCCCGAGACGGAGTCCCGCCCTGAGCGCAGGACCATCAGGATTCACGCCTGTGACGAAAGTGCTGTCATTGACCATTGCGAAGCTGATCCCGATACCCGCGAAACTGCCACTCATGGACTGATTCATCGCCAGAGCATCCTCGCGGCTGATGTAATTGGAATGCGGATCCAGGTCACTGACCATTGCTTTAATTGCCGCATCAACCAATTTTTCATCCTGTACAGGATCCACGTAATTGTCCTGGATCAATTTTAAAGCCTCCTGTAATTTTACCTTAGGGTTCATCTGCGCCTGAGCCGAAAACATGATGAACGATCCCAATGCAGCTAATGTTATTTTGTGTCTATTTTTCATGGTACTATTTCTCTGCCCTTAATATTTCAATCGCCATTGACAATTCGTCCATCAACTGGCTGGGACTTCCAGAATAACCTTCAGAACTGTAGCGTACTTCACCATTTTTTACGATGATCTTGCGCGGGATCCCAGATGATTTGAACAAAGGAGTGAGGCTTTTAAACACCTTATCCTGTTCGCCTTTCTCGCCGATTGCATCATGCAGGAGGTTGAATCGGAAACCCTTACCTCTTACATAGTCGACCGACTTTTTCTTATAATCACCAAACTGCATTGTGCCAATCATGTATACACCTACTGCAGGATCCTTTGCATACTTATCAATGAGCAACTGCATACCCGGGAAAGCCATGATACAAGGACGGCACCAGGTTGCCCAAAAATCGATCACTACGATCTGATCCTTCCAGTCTGCAGAGTTTACCATTTTACCCTCCGCATTTTCCAATGAAAAAGGAATTAAGGGATGCCTTACCATGTTCTCCATTACATGATGACGCATGGCACCGATCTCGTCCGAAGATTTAAGAGAAGCCAGGTATTTGTCATAACCCTGAGCAATACCATTGTGCTCAGAAAGGTAAATCGATTTCAGTTTATCGAACATCAGTGGCGTTACCGCATTATTTTTCACGCTAGCTTCCAGCAAAGGTTTGATTTCATTGCTTTTCCCCAATTGTTCCAGGATGTACATATGGATCTCATTAAGATCCGCATTTGCATAACGCTTATTGTCGGACAAATACTGAAAATAATCAGCCCCTTCCTGGTAGGCAGCAGCAGCTTTGCATAAAGAGACGTGCGTAAAGATGCGGTCGGCTAACTGCTGGTCCATATTGTTATTTTCCAGTGAATCATTTCCACCGAAATCCTCTTTATAAGAACCGTCGTTTTTCAGCTTCAACAAGTAGGGCATGATCTTCTGGCTTATCGGCAACATTTCCTTTTTCTGCACATCAGTACCCATCATCTCTGTTCTTGTCAAGTTCCAGCGATAAACCTCATTAGCCGTTTTAAAATCAAAATCTTTAAATAAGGCCAGGAACTTGTCGAATTCCTTTTTTTCGAAATACGCAGTAGCCAGTCCGCGGTAGACGGTATAATAAATATACGATTGCGTACCCCGATCTTTGCGCCAATCCGCTATAGGAAATGCCACTAAAAATTGCTCCAGCCCTTGCACATATTTCGCGGGATCTTTCTCCTGCGAAGTTTTCTGGTAGCCCAAAAACCTTGCAGTTGTCCCCTTAGGAAAACGAGTATTGATCTCTGCAGCCAAAGCAGCTGCCCTTGGCTGATCCTTGATGGTAAACTGGTAATAGCGCTGGATGTCCGACAACTGCGCTTCAGAAATACTTGACCCAGGGAGCAGTGATTCCTTTTTCAGGAGTGCTTCTACCCTTGCCCCATCCTTCTCAGGACTTGCATAAGCTTTCAGTTCCTGTGCAGCCAGGCAAAGCAAAAGTTCGCCGAGGTAATTGCCCGGGACAGCTTTCTTTTTAGCGCTCAGAACCTGGGTGTAAAATCCCTTTCCATCATTGTTATCCGACGCTTCAGGCTGATCAGCATTTCCCTGAAAAAACCTTAAGGCGAAAAAAGAAGCATCAGCAGGTACCTGAAAGTTGCCTGTCCATGTTTCCTTCACTTTTGTCAATTGAATAGGTTGAGGTACCCATTTAAGGTTACGGAAGATCAAGGCAACAGCAGACACCTCATCACTAAACTCCAGGTCCGAACCCTTAGCACTGTAATTGAGGGAAATTGATTTGCCTGCTACTGCAGTGGCAGGTTTGAAGGTAAGCCTTGCAGTTCCCTGCTGTCCGTAAGAAGTTAGGGACAGCAGCAGGAACAAGGCAGCAAAAATTTGTTTTTTCATTTATCTAGGGCTTTGTTGTATTTCTGGGTTGAGGTCGAGCAAACCTTGTGCGATCGGGAAAATATAGCGGTTGCTACCTGGAGCAAGCGTATAAGTCTGATTTTCTAAAGTTCTGGTCACTGTCTTAGCCAGCACAGGATCCAGGGTATACCTTCTTTGGTCGAACCAGCGAAGACCTGTACCCATAAACTCACGTCGACGCTCATTGACGACGGCGGGCAACAAATCAGATGCATTAGCGATAGACAAAGGCAGGTAAGTAGCCGCAGTAAAGCGTTTTTCCCTTAGCATATTCAAGAATTCCAGGGTCTTGGCGATATTCCCCGCACGGGCGTAGACCTCAGCCCTGTTCAAAATCATTTCAGGTACGCTTGGTCCCGCATAAATTCCTTCAAAAGTAAAATTAGGACGTATAAAGGAACGGCCCGGAACGCCATTTTGAGTTCCCGTGTACAAAGTATACCGCTGATCTCCGGTGGTAAACAAAGCCAATAATTCAGGATTTAATTCCGAGCGGAAAGTACCGGCAGTATTCTTAAAGAGTAAAATTTCGGGATCCAGTAAAGAACGCGGGAATGTACCCGTATTGCCTGTGCTGTAGTTACGCAAGTTTAATAAAGTCGACCTCAGAGCCAGGGATTTATCAGCGTATTCAGCAGCCAGATCAAAATTGCGCATGTAAAGATGACATCTTGAAAGCAGCGCATACGCAGAAGCCTTATCCGGATGTCCGTTGTTTATACCCGCATTTGGTAAGGCAGGAACTGCCTCTTCCAGATCAGCGAGTACCCGGTCGTATACGGTTTTCAAGCTTGCACGATTCAATGGCTGGTATAAATCAGGGGTAGTCAGCAAAGGGATACCAATCTGCGTTGATGCCGTAGCCGGATTATAGATTTCCGCATATTGATTGGCCAGCATCAGGTAGGCATAAGCACGCTGTACCAATGCTTCCGCATACACCTCACGTCTCAGCGCATCCGTTCCGTTTTTACTGGACATCACCCCGTATAACACCTCGTTGCAAGTATAAATCTGCTTATACAAATTGTTCCAGCCTACGTCCGACTGTCCCTGCAGGTAATATTGTTCCGCCCAGGTATAAGCATTTTTAATCTCCGAAGTCCAGCTCGCCTGATGCGAAGCAGTAGTTGTAGCCATATCATCATTTACCACAGTAGGCAAGATAAAGCCCAATTTAAGCTCATCACGATTGTTCATGAGAAATTGGTAATCACTGGTATTGGTCAATGTCCTTGCACTGAATTGTTGTATTTCCACATACTTACGGCAAGAAGCTGCGAGTAAGAGCAGTAGCAGACCACCGAACCAGAATTTAACTATTGATGTTTTCATTGTTAATATTTTTAGATGCTTCGATTAAAAAGAAGTGTTGATACTGATAAAGAAAGCCTTGGCCGGAGGCAGATTGTTGTAGTTGTTTGTAAACAAATAACTAGGATCAACCCCGTCTTTATTTTTGGTCCAGATCAGGCCCAGGTTTCTTGCACTCAGGCTGATGCTGGCAGATTTGAAAGGAGAACCTTTCAATAAACCAGCCGTCGCATTGTAGCCCAAAGAAATCTGTTGCAACCTGACATAACTTCCGCTGATGGTCAGCAGATCAGAATAAGTATAACGCTGTAAGCTATTGTAAGAAATATTTTTCAGTCCAGGTACACTGGTAAAATTCTCATCACCCTCCTGTCTCCAGCGCTT
This sequence comes from uncultured Sphingobacteriaceae bacterium, assembly GCA_963795585.1. Classification (GTDB taxonomy): domain Bacteria; phylum Bacteroidota; class Bacteroidia; order Sphingobacteriales; family Sphingobacteriaceae; genus Pedobacter. The sequence continues at coordinate 33,526 of CAWCIO010000018.1, forward strand.
ATCCAGATCCTGTTGCATTCCGATTACCCCTCTGTATCCGATATAATCCGGATAGTTTTGGACAGAAGGTCTGCGCAGGACATTCCCCATTGAATAAGCAATACGTACACCTAAGTTAAACTGTTTGTAACGGAAGTCATTGTTGAAAGCACCAAAATACGGAGCAGTTGTGCGGCCCTGATAAACAAGGTCGTCGGCAGACAACATGTTATTTCCAACAGTAGAAGCAATAATGTCCCCGTTTTTGTTATAAACCTGCGACTGACCTTTATTGTCGAGACCAGCCCAACGGTACGAATACATATAATCTAAAGGTAAGCCAATAGCGTAAGTGCCACCATTGACCAAACTGGTTGTTGTATTTTTGATGAAACGATCATCTGTTACTTCATTGGTATTATAAGAGAAGTTGAACAAACTTGTCCAGCCATAAGACCTGTTCTTGATCACATCCATTTTCATTCCCAGTTCAAAACCATTAGACTTCATCGAAGCACTATTGAATTCCAGGCTCGACCAGCCATAAGTCGGATTGAAAGGCAATCTGTACAAGATATCTGACATCCGCTTTTCATACACATCCACATTGAAAGAAAGACGGTTATTTAAGACTGCGAAATCTGTACCGAAGTTGAATGTCCTCACTTTTTCCCATGAAATCTGGTTGTTGGCCGGTGAAGCCACAGAAGCAATCTGTTCATTCGTATTGTTGTCGGTACTCGTATTGATCACAACCACGTTTGTCACGGAGATTGGCATGGTTCCCGCTACCCCATAAGTCATTCTAAAAGCCAAAGCATCCAGCCAATTCACATTCTTCATGAAATCCTCAGATTTGGCATTCCATTTTGCACCAGCTGACCAAAGCGGTTTACCACGCTGATTTCTAGCAGCACCAGTCAGTGTATAATCATCAAAACGCAAGCTACCCGACAATACATATTTATCGTTCAGGAAAGAAAGACCAGCGTTAGAATAATAAGACATTGCGCGGTTTACATTTTTCTTGATGTTGTCGTTGTATCCAATGGTAGAACTATAGCCCTCTACACCCGTATAGCTAACCGTTGGGTTGATCACCAGGTTAGAATATGTGTCCGGATTGAAACCATAGCGTACCTGATCAGAAGACTGGTAACGCGTCTGACGGATTTCGGCACCACCCACAAAATTAAGTCTTACGAAAGGAGCCAGCTGCTTATCCAAGTTCAGCTGAGACCTTAAATTATATTCCCAGCCATTGTAATTTCCCAGGCGCAGGTTGCCACCAAGAGGCACGCCATAGACCCTTTTGCCAGCGCTGTTGATTGTCATACCATAATTCACCATATCGCGCACATAATAACTATCTACGGAACTGATGTTTTCCGTTAGTTCAAGATTGCGTTGCAAAGATCCCAGTACAGAAAAATTGATACCCTCGGCAATTTTGGTATTTGCATCAACATTGAAACGCAGACGGTTAGAAGTCGTTTGATTATCTATCGCGTTTAAATCATTCAGGGGAGAATACGTCCAGGGCAGGTAACCCTTATTCAAAAAATCCTGTGCCACCTCATCCCTAAAGCGGATTGAACGCGCGATGTTGTTGCCATTTGCATCCTGCAACAACTCATATGGTCTCAAACCATAAATGCCAGTACCCAATGTGTTCGCAGCAGTTGGATTATTTGAACTATTTGCGTAAGTATAATTGATGCCCAGGTTTAGTGTCAGCCTATCGTTGAAAAGTTTGTTCGATAAATTAGAAGTCAGGGAAAAGCTCTGTCCCAGGTTTTCCTTAAATACCGGAATATCCTTTGTGTAATTCCCCGAGATGTAATAAGTACTCTTATTAGCACCACCAGATAATGACAAATTATATTGTTGCGTAACGGCATTTTGCATGAGCAGGTCACGAATCTGGCCTTTATTGTCGATCTGGGACAGGCGGGCGAGTTCCGCATCCCGTTGTGCGGCCGTAGCAGTACCCCTATCTACTTTGAACATCCATTCAATAGCCTCACCAAATGGTGCGTTGCTATTGAAAAGCTGCCAGCTCTCTTTCACCGCATTGTCGGTAAGGAAGCCAAGATCTTTCACTTCACGTTCCAGATTAATGTACTGAGCAGATGACATGGTATTCAATTTATTCAAATCTGCAGGAGCAGAGACACTCAGGTTTGTACTGAAATTGATGACTGGCGGGCCGTTCTTACCACGTTTGGTCTCTATCACGATTACACCATTACCCGCTCTGGCACCCCATATAGAAGCTGCCGCAGCATCCTTTAAGATGGTGATGCTTTCGATATCCTCGGGATTGTATCGATTGAGTACCGCGCCACCGCTAACATTTCCCGAAACAAGATCAGATAAATTACCAGCACGATCAGAAGTTTCCATGATCGGAAAACCATCCACTACAATCAGCGGAGAAGCATTATTTGAGGAGAAGCTGTTTCTTCCACGAATCCGGATGGTATTCTGTCTCAGGTCGACCTGCACACCCGGTGTGACGTTTTCAATACGTTCCAGGATATTTACCGAAGGCACCTCTTTCAGGTCCTTAGCTGAGATCTGTCCGAAAGCACCCGTAGCACGTTCTGTAGGCAGTTTTGTATATCCGGTTGATATTACAGAAACCTCTTTTAACAAATTCACATCCTCATCCATACTGATGTTCACGGTATTACCGGTACCCAAAGGAATCTTTTTTGGCTGCATGCCGACGTAGGTTACGACCAAAGCAGAAGCCTCCTGCAACAAGCGTAGCGTATAAGAACCGTCACTGCTGGTGATGCTTCCATACCTGATTCCCAATCCCTCCGGGATCACAGTAGCACTTACAAGCGGCATGCCCCTTGCGTCGGTGATCTTTCCGGTAATGGTCCTGTAATTTGGCTCCGGTATGCGCGAATTTGTCGCATCAGTCCGGGTTTCGGTTTCCTCCAAACGCGTATCAGCGATCAAAGTATAATAATTGTCCTGCACATATAGGAAGAGCAATTTATTTGGGTAAAGCACTTGCTTCAAGGCTTTTTCGACCGAAGCAGTCCTGGACAGCGGCAGGTTCAGTGAAGCCTGAAGACCGTCCACCAGTTCAGCCTGGTAAGAAAATTTAGTGCCATAAGCCTTTTGGATTTCCGTCAGAGCCTGTTTCAGACTCATCTTTTGCTGAGCAAGCACCGGATTCCAAAAGCCTACAAAGAGCAGAATGCTCAGGATTGCGGGTAGTTTTCTTTTCATTTAGTTTGTGGTTTATGGTTAATTGATTGATTATTTGAATTTATCTTCAGTCCCCTGTCAACTTATCGATGAACAGTTCCTTATTTTTTTGTGTTACCCTAACTTTAAATACCTTTTCCATGACGAAGAAAATATCCTTCTCACTGGTCAATGGGATGATACCAGAGAGGCGTTTAGCTGCCAGTTCAGGCGCATTCATATGTACACGGTAGCCATAGCTATCCTCCAGCACATTTAGCACATCTGTAAGTGTGTAGCCTTCCAGTTCCAGTTCTTTACGTGTCCAGGACTGACTTGCTTTCGCCGTACGCTGCAGATCGGTCTTCAGTAATTTATGTCCGTCGTAGCGATAAACATCCCCCGGTCTCATGAGGCGTGAGAAAGCAGCACCATCCTTTTTATCAATACGTAAGCTGCCCTCAATCAAGGAAATCTCAGTTTCGCCACGCCTGTCCTTTACATTAAACTGCGTACCCAGCACTGTCAGTTCCAGTCCATTCACATGTACTTTAAACGAATCCGCTTCCCTGAACCTGTTCATGACCGCTACATGTTTCACTTTAAAAGAAGCCTCCCCCTCGAGCCACATTTCCCTTGGCTTATCAGATCGCCAGTCGCGGTTATAGTACACCCGGCTGTTTGCATTTAAAATTGCGATTGACTCATCAGGAAAAGTCACGCTGCGCAGTTCGCCATACTCAGACCTGAAAGACTGTCTGCCCAATTGCAACAGTTCCGTAAATCCGAAGTACAAGAGCAGTATTGCAGCCAGGCCGGAGATCCATTTTGCCGTACGTTTCAAAGGAATGATGTAAGCGGTCTGACGGCGATCGTGCTGGACCATCCTTGAACTTACACGGTTCCAGGAATCCTCCATTTGCATAGCCGGCTGATACAGCGGTTGCCTGTTCAACTGAAGGATCCAGGCTTCCGCTTCAGCAATCGCCTCTGCCTTTTCAGGATGGAGTCTGCGGAAGTCCTGCCAAAAAGCAAGATCCTCCCCTTCAGGATGTAACACATACCTGATGAAATTTTCATCCGTTAAAAAATCCAGTGCGGCGAAGCCCATATAGTCGGCGAATTCCAAATTATTCATGATTTATTAATGTTATATACACACGTGTTTCACATTTTACCCCAAGCATTTATATTTTTTGAGGGCAATTAAAAAAAAATTGTGAAAGCGATTATTTTCTGGAGATGTCCAGCAAGTAGAGAATGACGAGGTAATCGAACTTAGGGAGGTGTTTTTTTAAGGCATCAATAGCGCGGTAGAGCAATTTGTAGGTGGCTTTGGCAGACAACTGCATGATGTCGGCAATCTCTTCAAATTCCAGTTCCTCGAAATAGCGCAGGTGAATGATCTCGCGTTGCCTGGGCGTCATTTTCTCCAGAGCCAGGGCCAGGTTCTGTTGAATGCGTTTTGTACGCTCAGAGCTGATCATCCGGTGATCATGACCCAGTTCAATGTCGAACTGGATTTTATCCTCTGCGGCCGGGAAGGCCATGATTTTAGGCGCGTAGTCCAGTTTACGGATCAATCTGCGCCTGAAAGCCTTATAAATGTAATTTTTTACAGAAGCGGTTTGCCCGATGCTGGAACGGTCCGCCCAAAGTTTAACAAAGAGGTCCTGGATGACATCCTCAATAATATGGTCATCAGGTGTAAATTTGTGTCCGTAGTTAAACAGCAGGTGGTAATAGGTATTGAATATAAACTTTAGAGCCCCCTCATCGCCATACCTAAATTCATCCCATGCCTCTTGCTCAGTGGTCATATCATCATAGCTAATTACAACAGATTTAAGGAAGAATATTCAAATATGAAGAAAAAATGGAAACAAGCAAAATAAAAAGCTGCCCCATCATTCGATGAGGCAGCTTAAGCAGAACCAGTTACATAAAGCTACTTAGTTTTTGACTAATGCTTTGATCACTTTACCGTCAGGTGCATTGAATTTGATGCCTAAAAAAGCAGCAGCAGTAGGTGCGACATCTTCGAGGCCGATGCCATCTACAACCTGGCCCTTTTCGATGCCAGGACCGATAGCGATAAAGCCCGTCTGAATCTCAGGAATATCCGGGAAGTAACCATGCGCACCACCTTTGGTCGGCGCCAGCAAAGGCCCAGAATCCTTATCCTGGATGTATACCCCTTTTATTGGCGCCAGGGCAAAACTTGCATGCGGATCAGCACCAATTTTATCCAGTTCTGCACGTTCCACAATGCGGAAAAGCGATTTGTACATTTCCGGAAGATCAGCCAGTTTTTTACGTACCTGAGCTAAGAGTTTCGTATTTTTTTGATCCTTAAGGTGGAAAAATGCAGCACCGCCCGCAGCCTGAAACTTAGCCACCGGCTCTTCAGTCCCCACTTTACTGTCGATTCCCAATTCCTTGAGCCATACATTTGGAGAAAGCACCTTATTGATATCGACAAAACCATGATCGCCAGTTACGATTACCGTTGTACTGTCCTTGATTCCCGCTTTGATCAGGGCATCGATGATGTTAGCCACGGCGTGATCAGCAGAAGCGACCGCTTTAGAAACACCTTCACCCGAGCGGCCCTCCTTGTGCTCAGCACCATCCACACCAGCGATGTGGATGCTCAGGAATTCAGGCTTGTATTTGCGGATGATGTACGCAGCAGCGCGGCTATTGTTCTCATCCATGGTCAGGTACTGCAGGTTGAGGTCGTTGATTTCAGCCTTACCAATTGCATACTCTTCGATTTCAGAGAAGAAACCCTTTGGCGTTGCAAATTCCCTGATGGCCGACCTGCGGTCGGACATATTTGTTTTAGACCAGATTTCAGGCAAGTTGTAATCAATCTCGGCACCCACCGAGATCGGCCATGAGATGGAGGCCGATTTCATACCAGCCTTTCTAACCGCCTGCCAAAGCGTTTCCGATTTGATCTTGCGGCTGTCAGTAGTCCATTCATAGACATGCTCCTCATTCGGCATCGTATTGTAAGTGATGCCATGACGAGCAGGAAAAGCACCAGTAATGAGGGTAGTATGAGAAGGATAAGTTACACTTGGGAAAATGCACCTTATGCCTTTTGCGTGAGCACCCTCCTTAATCATGGCCTGGAGATTAGGAGCAGGCCAGGCCTTATCCAGGTAAAAATCAGGCCTGAAGCCGTCGATGCTGATCAGAATGACATGTTTCGAAGTCTGGGAAAACGAAGGCAGTGCCAGTCCCAGCAGGGCGGCAAAGAGCAGCCCTTTTATGCTTTTGGTATTCATTAAAATTCTTTTGATTGTTCGATTCTATAAGTACTTTTTTGAGTGTGCGTACGGCCATAACGATCCGTTGCACGCACTTCAACCTCATGTTTGCCCAAAGACAAATCCGTTGGAATGGCAGTTCTCCACAAATGCGGACTATCCACCGCATTATTCGGTCTTCTACCAGCCAGAAGTTCATCCGAATTGTCCCAGGGATGCAGTTCAGCAACAAAAGCCGGATCTGCAGCACTGATGGGCATCATTTTTACCCATTTACCATTATCGATGCGACATTCCACACGATCGTTGCGGTGGCCCATGAAGAAGTTGGCATAAATACCAGACTTACTACTCTTTCCATTACCAACTACTTTCGGATGGAACACCTCGATCTGGTATGATTTATCCTTACCAGCAACCTTATAATCAATCACATACTGATTGCCCTTGATGTGCAGGAAAGCATAACCCTTAGGCGTACCATCACGCATGGTTGCAGCAGGAACACCCTGCTCATTCAATTGGCCAGAGTACCAGTCGCCGGAGGTAGTACCAGCATTGTACTCATGATGTGGTTTTTCCTGGTTCCAACCCTCCTCTTTTCCATAGAAAATCTGCGATTGCGTGTGCATGTGAGCAGAAAGAGAAAGTGTATTTGGAAAATCTTTCAGGAGCTCAAAAAGGCGCTGACGGTCTTCCGGACGGAAAACATCACCTTTTTTGTGTTCCAGAGGAATGTGAAAAGCCAGAACGATCAGCTGATCCTTATCCACGAATTTCAGGTCATTCTCAACAAAATCCAGTTGCTCCTTACGGAAGCCACCCAGGTAACCCTTGCCGGTGCGTGGATTAGGATAGAGTACATCATCCAGCACAATGTAATGCGTCTTTCCCTGGTTGAAAGCATAATTTGCAGGGCCAAAATTAGCCTCATAAGTCTCATCCGATAAAGAATCAACTTTCACATCGAAGTTCATGTCGTGGTTGCCGATGAGATTATACCATGGCAGACCCACTTTTTTCACCGCTTTGATGTATGGCTGGTGCAGGTTGAGGTCGTTGCCGACCAGATCACCGAGGCTCAGGCCGAAGGCAACATCTTTGATTCCGGCAACTTCAGCTATCACCCCTTTTTCAAAAAACTCCATTTCGCGAGCTGTATAAGCCTGAGGATCCCCGAAAATGAGGGCAGTATACTCATCACTCTCCTGTTGGGGCAGCAATGCGAAATCCACTGATTTCGGCAATGGGCCAGTTGGCGCCACACCTTTAAACTCCAGTGTAGCAGGCGAGCCCAGCGGTTTGTGGAGGTAATAAAATTTCGGGAGATTATCGGCATTCAAAGGCACTTTATAGCCAGTGGGTTTAATGACAAAGATTCCGTTATCCTTACCTATTGGCAATTCATAGCGTCCCTTTTCATCCGTAAGCGTAACCTGTATCCCATTGCTCACTGCAACTTTGGCAATTCCAGTTTCCTTAGCATCCCTTTTACCATTATTGTTCGCATCGTGGTACACGAAGCCCTTCACTTTATCCTGAGCATATAGCCCCGTGCAGAACACGGTGGCTAATGCAATTAATTTTAAACTTCTCATTTATGATTCCTTTAGTTGATGAAAGGCATGATACCAGCAGCAGTTTTGTTCTGCACCAATATTTTGTTCATGTCGTGTTTCATAGTCACTACACCAGTCGCGGCATTGATCTCAAAATCATCCATTTCACGATTTTTCGGAATAAAGGATGGCAGGATTGCCTGCGTATGCTGGCTGGTTACATTTTTGTTGCCCAATTGCTCGCGTTCAGAAACCGGGAAGCGGATTCCAAGATCCGTCATGCGGCGGCCTTCAGAGATGAAAATCTCCTGTCTGAGCAAGTACACCAGGTATAATAAAGCATCCTGAGTATTCGCAGCATCGATCTCTGCAGCCGTCACTCTAGTACCAGAAACCTGGTAAGCAGTGATATTTCCCGTCTGCCTGTTGAGGATATAACCCTCCTTTTCAGGAGAAGCCGCATCGAATTTCACTTTCATAGCGGTTACCGGATAAACTTTATTACCACCGTTACGCGTTTCAGCCTTATCGCTAAGACTTGTAGTCGCTCTTTTCGAAACGCAATCCGTCAGCAAGCTCTTCAATGTCGTTTTAGCACCGCTTAAGTCATTAGAAGATACCATTGCCTCAGCGATGATCAGGTAAGCCTCTTCCGCTTTAGCAATCGCGATTGGCTTTTGATCCAGGGCTGCAGTTGCGTTGGTATTGAAATATTTAGGATCCAGGAAATCCAGTCTAGGCAGCGGCGCAAAAGCATTGGTACCACTTGTGACATAGATATTGCCCTGGAAACTATTAGAAGGACCGTTGGTAGTGCCATACATTACCTGTCTCAAGAGCAATGGATTTTGAATTGCTGTCGTAGCTTCAGTATGAGCCTGAGCAGCGTTACCTAAACCATAATAAGCACGTGCACGGAGAAGCGCACATACTAAACGGTCATTTTCAGCAGTAAACAAAGGCTGGGCATCGTTTAGCAAAGCGATGGCGGCATTGCGGTGTGCATCAGGCGAAAGCACTTCAGCAAGCGGTTTAGCAGGCATGCCGACGAAAAGCTCCGCAGCCAGCAAATGAGTATAAGCCTTGTACAACGACAATTCAGCCTTTTGCAGCGCTGTAGACCCAGCATCAGCCGGCAGCACCCTGGTCAATCCATAATCGCACATTTCCATGGTACGGTTAATGCCCGCCTGGATATTAGCCACATCCTGATCAAAGAAATTGATTTGAGGAATATCGAAGACCTTACTGCTTGAAGTATAGTTATTAAAATAATTATCCGACACCAATTCAGTGAATTCAGTATTGGATGCAACCATGACACTCATCTGGCGGCGCATACCATCTGTCCATTCAACAGCGGAGTTACCAGAACCCAGGAAACGATCTTCACTGAGGTTGGGATTTTCCACCTCAAACAATTCGCAACTACCAAGCATCAGCACCATTGCCAATGCAGGATAAATCATATATTTTTTCATTTTTATGAACATTAGAAATTAACTTTAACAGAACCCAAAAATTGACGAGGTGCAGAATAAGTAGCATAAGACACCCCGCCTGTAGTTGCACCACCCTGTCCCTGAGCACTACCACTGGTTGTGTTTTCAGGATCAAAAGAAGAAGAAGCAAAATTTAAAGGATTGGCCACACTAAAACCAAGCGTTAAGTTTTTAATGGCTTTACCCAGTTTCGGTCCACGGAAGAGGTAGCTCGCACCGATTGTCCTCACCTTGATGAAGTCCGTTTTTTCCACGAACATATTGGTGAAGTTCAGCCAGTTCATTCTGCCATTTTTATCGATTTCACCCTGAGGAATACCTTCGTTACCAGCTCCGTAGTTGTAACGGAACTGACTATCCCAGTTGCTGGCGTACGCACCCGACTGATAATCCGCATTGGCAAAGAAGTTGAAATCTTTAAACTGGAAATTCAGCCCCATGCTACCATACAAATCAGGGATGGTACTTCCAAGATTCTGCAAAGGTGTAGTCGAATCCATTACCCCGTCAGCACCAAAAGTTCCATACCCAGCACGGATAAAACCAACAGGGAAACCCTCCTGAACGACAGTCTGAATGGTTCGCTCACTAAAACCATTCAAATTAAAAGCAGGACTACCCATCGAGCTCAACACCCTGTTATAAGAAGTGTTCGCGGACACGTTAAAAGAAAGAGAAATGTCTTTAGTTTTAACAGGAGTAGCATTTATGCTTACCTCAAAACCTCTGTTTAATATTTCACCCACATTTCTGATTGAAGCAATTTCAGCTGTGGATGGCGTAGCAGGCACACTAAATAACGCAGCCTTTGTAATACTATGGTAGATACCTCCCGACAGTACCAGACGATCCTGAAGTAAGCCAAGATCCAGGCCGAACTCTAAAGTAGCTGTTTTCTCAGGCTTCAGGTCAACTTGTGGCGGACCGAAAGAGGCGCCCAATGCACCCAGATAACTTGCAAACTCTATAGCCCGCTCATTTCTAAATGGAGGAGGAAAATTACCTGCCTAGCCATAGTTACCCCTTAACTTTGCAGAAGAGATAACAGGAACTGCATCTTTAAACCAAGACTCCGCAGTAAGAATGTAGGCAAATCCTACCTTAGGATAATATTGTACCCCCACATCCTTACCGAAAGCAGTATTACCGTCACCACGAAGTCCGAAGTCGAGGAATAACTTGTTTTTGAAACCAAAGTTTTCCTGTAAGTATATACCGTAATTGACCAGTTCAGTAAACACCTCATTTGAAGTAGTAGCCCCGGCCTTTCTAATGTCACGCATTCCATCCCTTACATTCGAGCCGTTGTAAGCAATCTGACGATCTTCGTTACGGAAAAGTTGTCCGCCAAAAGTTGTTACGAAAGAGAAATCACCCAGTTCAGCTTTGTGCTGACCGTTAAGTTCCATGGTTAAACCCCAATACTTTCTATCCGCATTGCTGATGCTTCCACCAGCCGTACTTGGATTTCCCGTAGTGTGAGCAAGATATTGATTGGTAGTAATCACCTTATTCCTGGTGGTACGATAATCTATACCCCCTACTGCTTTGATCACAAGACTTTCCATAGGGCGGTAGTTGAAAGTTTGGGAAGTCTGGAAACGGTTTACTACAATCTCATTGTCCTGCAGACGTTCCGCCTCCCTTACATAATCCCTCAACTTTTGGTAGTCCTCATCATTTAAATCGTCGATCAATGGATTTCTAACCGGGCCGCTATTTTTCGAAGCCCCACTCTCCAGGAACCAAAGGCCGGTATAACCACCCTGATTACCATTTCTACTACGTTTGAAACTGTTGTTGATAAAAGTAAAGCTACTTTCGTAGGTGATCTTATCGCCAAGATTGGCCCTGAAACCCGAACGCATGTCTATTCTTCTGTTCGCATTCTGATCCATGATCTGCACACCAGAACTATTTAAAAAACCACCAGTAAAGCTATAGCCGATACCACCTTTACTGCCACTAACCCCGACATTGTATTTCTGAAACATGCCGCTTTCAAAAAGCATGTCTTTCGTTCTTTTGAAATGCAGGAAATCATTTGTGGAAGCCTCCGGTCCTACTTCAGCTGTCGCAGTAACTGCAGTACGCTCCGAACCACCCTTTTTGGTGATGATCTGGATCACACCATTCGCTGCATCAGAACCATATAAGGTTGTAGCAGCACCACCATTGATATATTCAATTTTCTCGATGTTGTCCATCGGGATATCAGCCAGTGCACTGACACCAGCGCCGGAAGCCGATCCACCACCCAAGGTAGAAGCCGTGTTGAGGTTATCCATACGCACACCATCCACATAAACCACCGGAGTAGAACTCGTGAAAGCAGATACCACACCACGAGCACGGATAATAGACGTAGCACCCGCTTGTCCCCCCGTAAGCCTGATCTGTGCATTTGGCAATTTAGCCTGCAGCAGTTGATCAATACGAGTTCCAGGAGTTTTTTCAATGTCCGCACCGCTGATACTCACTACATTTGTAGAAAGGCGGCGTTTGCTGACATCAATACCCTGACCAGTTACGACCACCTCATCAAGACCTAAACGATCCTCTTCCATCTGTACATTCTTAGTAATGCTAGTGGCACTGCGCTCGATACTGAATTCCTGAGATTTGTAGCCGATATAAGAAATGACAAGCGTAAAATTAGCTCTATCCTCCTTAACTGAGAGGCTGTACGCCCCATCAATATCAGTTTGCGTGCCGATGACGGTACCCTTTACTTTTACACTAACACCAGGAAGCGTTTCGCCAGTTCTATTATCCCTAACTACACCAGATACAACTGTAGGCACCAGGTTTTTTTTGGGATTGATGATGATGTATTTATCGCTGATCTGTTTGACCTCGATGTTTGCAGGAGCCATCACTTCATTTAAAATTGCTGCGATAGATTTACCTTTAGCATCTATTGTTACCTTTTTGCCCTGCAGGGCTTCCATTGTTTTGTAGCCGATTACAAAATGGCTTTGCTTTTCAATCAGGCCGATCAGCTCCTTAAGAGGCATGTCTTTGGCGAACAGATTGATCTTTACCTGATGCATTGACTGACCCGAGATCGGACCAGCGTAGATGAGCAGGTTTGAGAAAAAGAGGAGGGCTATTGTTAACTTCATTTTTAGGTTAAAAAGTGACCATAGCGGGTATTTGCAACCCGGGTAAAATTTTTGCATATTTGTTTTGTTTTTAATGTTTTACGAATTCATTGAAAATGCCGGAGCGCTGCTACAGGGCTCCGTTTAAAACCGGGAATGTTAGCGCATATCCGGTTTTTTTATTTCTATTATTTTTTACATAACGGTCTATTTAATGGTGATTTGATTGTTGGTGTAATGGAATTCCCTTTTAGTAAGCTGAGTCATTATTTCCAGTACCGCTTTCATAGATTCCCTGTTGAAGCGGATGGTATAGCGATCATTATCATTCAATTTGCCCAGGACCTTCACTTCGAGGTGATAGAAGCCTTTTAGCAGTTCAGCGATGTCCTGCATAGACGCATTATCTATATAAAGCTTATTGTCCCTCCAGGAAGTAATCAATGCAGCATCCTCAGTATTGAGTTCCACCCTGCCCGTTTTTCGGAAAAAGCTGATGGTCTGGTTGGCGATCATGCTGCCGGCCAGGAGTTTTTCAGATGCAGCCCGGAGTTCCGATACCTTCACCAGTCCGCTGAGCACAGAAACTTTGATCCGTTCCCTATCCGGATATGCACTGATGTTAAAAGAAGTGCCCAGAACCTGAGTTTTGATTTGTCCCGACTGGATGATGAAGGGTCTCTGCGGGTCCTTTGCGACTTTGAAATAAGCTTCGCCACTTAGTTTCACACGGCGTTGTCGGTTGCCGAAATCAGCCGAAACGAGCAGTTCAGAACCAGTGTTCAGCATCACTTCAGTACCATCAGCAAGCGTGATCTGTTTGCGTTCCATTTTTGCGGAGCTGATCAGTATATCCTGAGCAAGATCATGGCTTTTAACCTTAAAGAACCAAAGTGCTGTAAAAGTCATAAGAAATATTGCGGCAGCGGCAGCAGACCAAAGTTTTAGCCGATGGACATTTTTCTGTTTGAGGGGCTGTTCATTCAGCTCAGTTGTGAAGAGCCGTTCGGTCGAAACTTCAAAATCAAGCGCATCGTACCAGCGGTCGACAGCCTCCATCTCAGACTCGGTGGCCTGATTATTTGCATATCTTTTCAGGATTTCTTTGAGTTCCTGTTCTCTTTTAGTTTCTGACATCACTATTATACCTATCACAGCAAAGGGCAGAAAGTACTTTAAGCCAATGTTATCAAAACATCAATTAATAGGAATTTAAAAAAGTAGCAGAAGCGATGATGAGAATGACCGTTGGATCAGAGTTGTACTGGCCTACCCTGAACCGGATGCGCTGCAGCACAGCCGAGATGTTATTTTTAACCGTCTGTTCAGAAACCGAGAGGTAAGCAGCAATTTCTTTGATGGACATGTGCTGTTCGCGGCTCAGGCGGTAAGGCACCACGAGACGATCGGGCAGTTCGTTTAGTTCCGCATCCACTACACTATGCAATTCTTTGAGCAGAATTGTCTCATCAGATTTGGCCGTTGTTGGATATGCAAGCATTTGTTCCAGCACTTCAGCACCCCTTAATGCGATGCCCGGGCGACTAAAATAATTGATGGCAGCATATTTAGCCGCCTTATAAAGGTAGGAAGAAAGTCGGCCCTGTTCATCAGACTGGATGTTCATCCGGTTTTTCCAGAGGCTCAGAAAAATTTCCTGAACAATGTCCTGCGCCTCGTCCGAGTTCTTAATTTTGGCGCACAGGTGTCTGAACAGACCTTGCCAATGCCTTTGCGTCAGTTCAGCAAAAGCTTTATGATCATCTAACTTGAGGAGCGTTAATAAATCCCTATCAGATAATTGTTTCATAATCTGACACAAAAGTATCAGTGCATTATAAACTGCATATTAAGTAGGGATTATTTCCAGAACTGCATCAATTCATCCTTTAAATTTAGTCTCAAAAAAAAGGATCTATATTTGATGTATAATTTTTCAGAATTTGAAACGATAAATATTAAAATATGAGATCTATAGGTTTTAAAAAATCACTGCCAATTACAGAATCAGAGAGCTTTATTGAATTTGAAACAACAAGACCTGTTGCTGAAGGCAGAAATCTATTGGTTAAAATTTCGGCCATCAGTGTCAACCCCGTAGATTTCAAAGTACGTCAGGGCAGTGCAAAGGACAAGGCTTTAGAAGTTCCCAAAATCATAGGATGGGATGCGGTAGGTATTGTGGAAGAAATTGGCGGCGAAGTAACACTTTTTAAAAAAGGTGATGAAGTCTATTATGCCGGCGACATTAGCAAAAGCGGCTGCAATACCGAATACCAGTTGGTCGATGAGCGAATCGTTGGGACGAAGCCAAAGGACTTATCAGCTGCTGAAGCAGCAGCGATGCCTCTGACTGTTTTGACGGCATGGGAAATCCTGTTTGAGCGCATACGCATCAACCAGAAAGACAATGGAAAGTCGATATTGATCATTGGTGGTGCAGGAGGCGTTGGCTCAATAGCCATACAAATTGCGAAAAAGGTAGCTGGACTGACAGTGATCGCGACTGCCTCCCGTCCGGAGAGCGTAGCCTGGTGCAAGGAACAAGGTGCCGATTTTGTAGTTGACCATAGCAATCTGGTTGAGGCTGTCCGGGATGCAGGATTTGAGCAAGTAGATTTCATTGTAGATTTTGTAGATGTGAACCAGTATTGGCCGGCAATGGTTGAGCTGATCAAACCACAAGGACGGATCGGTTCGATCAGTGATCCTGTTGAAAATGTAAATCTACGTCAGCTGAAGGGGAAAAGTGTCAGTTTTCACTGGGAGCTGATGTTTACCAGGTCAATGTTCCAAACAGAAGATATGATCGAGCAACATCACATCCTGAATACAGTTTCAGAACTGATAGATGCAGGAACGCTGAAATCTACTTTAAACCAGCACTTCAAAGGATTTACAGTAGAAAACCTGAAGCAAGCACATCAGTTGCAGGAAAGTGGAAAGGCGATTGGAAAAACGGTTATTGAATTTTAGGAAGCCTTTGCGCAGAGCTCAAGCAAATCAAATCGTCACTTTTCCGCCGGTAACCGGCAGCGTGGCACCTGCAATATCCCATTTTCTAAAAACCATATCAACAGGAGCTTGTTAAGCAGGAAAATACCAGAAGCCCTATGAAAAACAATCAATTATTATGCTTAGCGCTGCTGAGTGCGTCACTCAGTATCCAGCCTGCCTCAGCGAGCGTGGTAAGGACAATTGGATGTTAATGTTGGCACCTAAAACATTAAGATGGAAAAAGAATTTTATATAGTTGGAATAGGCTCATCCGCCGGAGGTCTGAAAGCTTTAAAAGAATTTTTCGGGCAGCTGCCCACAGCTATTCCAGCCGCTTTTGTCGTGATCACCCACCTGACCAGGGATAGGCATAGTATCCTGGCGGATTTGCTTGCGGCACGTACCCGCTTACCCGTGGCGAGGGTTGACAAAGACGTGCAGATCCTGCCTGGAAATATCTACGTGCTCACCGAGAATACTTCCCTGACTATTCAAAACGGCTGGTTGAAAGTGGCGCCACGTGATAACAAAATACTCAATTCTTCTGTAAACATTTTCTTTAAATCCCTGGCCAGTGAATTTAAAAAGCGGGCCATTGGTATCATCCTGTCCGGAGGTGGCAACGATGGCCTGGAAGGTGCACTTCATATGGCCGAATCAGGCGGCAAGGTCATGGTACAAAATTTATTGACTGCAGAATTCACAGGAATGCCGGAATCCGTTATAGCTCATGATCACCCCACGGACATACTTAGCCCCAGTCAACTTGCAGAAAAGGTAATACAACTGTGTAAAGAGCTGACTTCATAGCGATCATAGAAGCCATTAACAGGTTGAAGAAATGAAAAGCACGGCTTACCGGGCTTTAAAAATTAATTATTTCAGCAGTGCCTTCCAGCCTTTTTTCTTTTTGGATTTTATCGAAAGGTACAATAGCAAACCAATCCCGGCTACCGTCAGCACCTTCGTAGCCATGCCCTTTGGATTATGCTTCCATTCAACTTTCCAGCCTCTTTCCGCTGCAATGTTCGGAAAGTAACCCTGACCGATATCTTCAATAATGCCTTCGACAGCATTGATGCGGTCTGCCATAATAAGTGGGATCCAGTGGCGGTACCTGTCTTCACTATGCTTAAAAGCGTAGCGCCGGATCATGCCACTCAAACCTGAGGGTGGAACCGAAGTACCATACACCCGGGTCATAGCAGGACGTTCATTCGACATCAGTACTTCCATATTAATGGGTTGCTGGTCGGCACGCTCATAGTTGATCCGGTTGTGGTCATCCCCAGTATAAATCTTCACCGGGTAATTCGGTTCGTTTTCCGGATCGGCATCCATGCCCCATCCGGGTATGTCTTTATAATTGAATTTGTTGTTTTCCATGATCTTAGTGTTTTGTTGAAGGGATTAGCACGGTTTTGATGCAATTGTCCAGTTTTGAAGAAAAAAGGCGATACGCATCTGCTACCTCTTCCAAAGGAACCCTGTGAGTAATCAAACCCTTAGGATTGAGCCTACCGGATTGAACATGATCAATGAGTTTAGGTAACAGCCGCTTCACTGAAGCCTGGTTCGCCCGGATCGTGATGCCTTTGTTGACAACATTGCCAATCGGGATTAAATTAAATGGCGGTCCATATACGCCTACAATAGACACAATCCCACCTTTCTTTACGGAATTGATTGCCCATTGCAGCGCTGTTCCCGCTCCGGCCTGCATCAGCATCACCCTGCCACTAAAAGTCTGCAAGGTATTTCCTTCAGCCTCGCAACCGACACAATCAATGCAAACATCCGCCCCATACCAGTCCGTAGTTTTCTTTAGGAATACGACCGGGTCTTCCATGTCCTTGAAATTGTAAGCTTCGCATTTGGCGTAGTTTTTCGCAAATTCCAAACGGTAGTCCACATGGTCAATGATGATCACCCTGGATGGACCAAAAAACCAGGCACAGCGTGCCGCCATAATTCCGATGGGTCCGGCGCCAAAAATGACCACGGTATCCCCTTCTTTAATGCCGCCCATTTCTGCAGCCTGGTAGCCAGTAGGCACCACATCAGTAAGCAGAACTGCATCATCAGGATCCATATCGGCAGGAATGACTGTCGGGCCGACATCAGCGTAAGGAACTCTCACATATTCAGCCTGTCCCCCGTCAAATCCTCCGGCGGTATGAGAATATCCGAATATCCCGCCCACTGCTGTCGCCATGGGGTTAGACTCATGGCAATTACCAAAAAGCCCCTGCTTACAAAAATTGCACCTGCCGCAGGCAATGTTAAAAGGCACCAAAACCTGATCACCAACTTTGAGCTTTTGGACCAGGGGGCCAACTTCTTCAACGATTCCCGTGAATTCATGTCCGAAAGTGGAGCCTACGCGTGTATCAGGCACCATACCATGATACAAGTGAAGATCAGATCCGCAGATGCAAGAACGGGTCACCCGGATAATGGCATCTTCAGGATGCAGGATTTCCGGCATCGGTTTTTGGATAGTTCGGACCCGGTAAGGTCCCCGGTAATTCATAGCTAACATATATTTAGGGATTAAGGTGAATACTTAAGAAGAATTAAGAAATTCATGAATAGCAAAACTTACTAATGTGATAACAATTGAAAGGCGGAATGGTTAATGAAGATCCGCGTTCAACAAAAAAACACGTACTAATCCCTGGGAATGCGTATTTATCCTAAAGTCCTAAAATGAGCAAGGGAGCGGCGGAGCCTAAAGGAGAAGGAAGCCCTGCAGCAGGGCTTCCTTCATGAGATTTGATAAAGAAAATATCTGCATTTACACGGCAACGCCGGTATTGGTCAGCGTCATGAAGTTTAAAAAATGAGGAATTGTTATAAATTTACTTACGGTATAGTGGGCATCGTTTTAGTAAATATTCCAATGGACTTGTGTAGGAACCATCCGTATTTGACAAGAAAGCTTTATGGCTCTGGTTATAGATGCTGGCATTATTGTCCATATAAATATGCAGACTGACAGCGACGTCGTAGCGCTGGACAGCATTACTGGAACTGGTTCCATAAGTAGAGATCCCTTTTAAATCTTTATCACCATCACGCTTCACCTTAGCAGTAGAGGATTCAGTACTTGAACTGGTCTGGTAACCCTTATTCTGTGTGACGGAACCATCAATGACATATTCTACGCCAAGGATATCACAAATCTCCTTTATGCTGAAATTGACCATTTTGTCGCGGGTTATTCCAGCTTTATTTAACAAAGAGTTGGCTGTCCTGGGATCAAGTAAAGTATAGCCAGCCGAGTTTTTTGAGAGAAAGCTGTAGGTATCTTCCTGCGCTTTATAGCCAATGGCATCCGCTCCAGGTTGATTGTCCATTAAATAAGTAAAAGGAAGGATGGCGATTTTATTGTGGTGATCAGCAGGCGATGCAGACATGGCTACCACATCATTCTGGCGCTGCTGGGCCGGAGAACCAGACTGACTGATCAGCTCTACCCTGCCGCTGGAATGGACGATCCTTAGTATATCAGATTTCTTGAAAACATACTCAGCAGTTTCGCCGGTATAGACAAAGGTAATGTCAGTATCTGTGATTTTGATCACCTTACCTTTCATTTCTTCACCGTTTGTTTTTTGGAGGACGTCTTCTTTTGGCGTGTTGCCGGTTTGTGCGTAGAGGCTGGTTGACAGTAGCGTCAGGATGAGCAGTTTATAAAATTTTTTCATAGGATTTTGATTGTAATCAAATATAAAAAATTCAGTTTATGAAATTTAATCAGTAACAATTTATTTTAAAATTTAAAGTTCTTCTATCTCTGATATAGGTGAAGAGTGAAAGGGGGCTGAAAAATATTTTTTTGAAAGCTAACCAATATGTAATCAGATATGTATAACATTGCTGAAATAAATTACTAGTTTAGTTTAAACGGAATAATTGCAAGATGTCTGCCTATAGCACATATACGGATCAGGAGTTGATTTTTCTTTTGAGCAACAAAGAAGAGCTGGCTTTTACAGAAATTTACCGCAGGCATTGGTCTATGCTCTATCTCCATGCCTGGAAGATACTAGATGATAAAGATGAGGCCAAAGACCTGGTACAGGATCTGTTTTTTAATTTCTGGGAGAAGGCGGGAGAGCTGGATGTGAAGACCAATCTTAAAGGATATCTGTACCGTGCTGTGAAGAACCGGGTGCTGAATGCGATCCGTAAGCAAAAGACCAATCATGATTTTATAGACATGATTGCGGCGGAACTCGAGGAACTTGACAATTCCACCATAGAAGCCATTGATGAACATCAGTTGTCGGTGCTGATCGATGCAGAGCTGGCTCAGCTCCCCCCAAAATCGAGACAAATCTTTGAGATGAGCAGGAAGGAATTTTTGAGCAATAAAGAAATTGCGGAGATCCTGGACATGAATGAAGAAGCCGTGAAGAAGCAGGTTCAGCGGACAGTAAAATTACTAAAAGTCAGGCTTGAAAAGTATGGCGGGGTTTCTCTGCTCTTATTTTCAGTATTGGGAGACAAGGTGTAGCTATTGATATCAGGTGTTATTCGGGTCAAATTCCACGATCCATTCAATGCCATATTTATCCCTAAACATCCCTGCATAGGTGTCCCAGGGACTGTCGGCAATCGGTCCTTCAACATCACCGCCCGCAGATAGCGCCGTAAATATTTTGTCGGCCTCTTCGCGACTTTCGGCGGCGATTGCGATTTTAGACCTGTTTTCATTTTCATTTACCCGTCCCATAAATTCAGGAACGTCGTTGGCAATTAATGTATTGTTTTTGCCAATTGGCAAGGCAATGTACATGATCTTATTTGCTTCATGCTCAGCAACCGGATATTCATCGCTCGCAAGGTCTTTGAATCGAATGATCTTAGTAAACTCAGTGCCAAAGACCGATTTGTAAAAAGTGAATGCTTCCTCGGCATTGCCGTTGAAATTGATCCAGGGATTAATTGATCTCATAATAGTTATGTTTAATGGATTAATTCTGCTGTTATTTCTGCGTTTTGATCTTACAAAGATGAATTTACAATTTACCGATAAAATACAGAGCGTAAAAAAAAATAAAATTAAATGTCCCCCGGATAAGCTGAGCCGTGTCTTGTATTTAGAGGATAAGTATGGAAGATTCTAAGAAAAAGGCAGAACTGCTGATTGACCGTTACCTGCAGGGGGAAGCATCCCCTGCGGAAGCCAATGCGCTGGATGACGCCTATGTAAAAGCAGCGCCGAAAAAGCAGGTCCCTCTACTGTTGGAAGACGATGTAAAAGACATGAACCGCATCGGAAGAGAAAGCCTGTTGCAGTTGATTACAGATATCCGGGCCGGTCAGGCCAAGCATGTGAAGCTATGGCCGGGGATCAGGATTGCGGCAGGTATAGCAGCAGCTGTAGCCACGATTGTGTTCGGTGTATGGTTCTTTGCTTACCGTGAGGTTGCTTCTTCGCTCGCTCCTCGCAATGACGATTGGGCTAAGAATGATGTAGCGCCAGGAAGAAAGGGTGCGACGATTACATTGGCGAATGGAAAAGTGATTAAGTTGAGTGGTGATAAGAAAGGCGTGGTAGTCGCTAATGGAAAGATATCTTACTCGTCCTCGACAGACGCAGAGCAATCTTCTGATGAGATTGCTTCGTTGCCTCGCAATGACGAAATTCAAAAATTGACTGCGGCCACTGCCAAAGGGCAGACTTACGAATTTACATTGCCTGACGGGACACATGTATGGCTGAATGCAGATTCAAAAATTAGTTTTCCTGAACAATTTTCTGGCAAAGAACGCAAAATATTGTTAGAGGGCGAAGCCTATTTTGCAGTAGTGCATAACGCAAAACAGCCTTTCCGTGTTGAAAGTAAAGGATCAGATGGCAAAGGACAGGTTGTAGAAGACTTGGGTACGGAGTTTAACATCAAAGCCTATGCAGATGAAGCCATAGTGAAGACCACGCTCCTATCCGGGCGTGCAACCGTTAATAACATAAAGCTCAGCCCTAATCAGCAAGCCAGTAACAATGGCAAGCGCATAAAAATACTGGAGGGTGCCAATATAGAAGAAGCTATAGACTGGAAAGAAGGAAAGATCGTTTTTAATGACGAATCCTTACCAGAGATCATGCGGAAAGTAACCCGCTGGTACAATGTAGAAGTAGTTTATGAAGGCGATGTATCCGATCTGAAATACGGCGGAGCGGTCTCCAGGAACAAGAAAATCTCATCAGTGCTGAACTTTTTTGGAAGGACCGGAGAAGTAGCCATTCAGATAGAAGGACGTAAAGTGACTATCAAAAGAAAATAAAAAAGAACCTCAACTAAAGAACGATAAACATAACCAGACAAACTAAAAAAACTATGATGAAAGATCTACAAGAAAGAAGCTAAGCAAGCGAAACGCAAAGGGTGCCGGCAGAAAAGAAGACGCATCCCGACTGGAACTCGGGATACGCCTATCGCCTGGGCTAACCCATTACCGGATTAACCGGATGAAATTATTGGTGAATAAAAACGATGTATTAACCCAAACTTATTCAAAGCTATGAATTATAAAGCTTTTAAACGAGGTATGCCCTTTATTTGGCATCCCCCAAAACTCATTTTAGTTATGAAAATAACTGTTATATTAATTTTTGCCTCTATCCTAAGCGTCAGTGCGAGCAGCTTTGCCCAGAAGATTACACTGAACGAAAGGAATGTACCATTGGAAAAAATCCTGACCAAAATCAGGCAACAAAGCGGCTACGACTTCGTGTACAATTCCGCACTCATCAAAAAAGCAAGCCCAATCACCATCCGGATGAGCAATGTCTCCCTAGAAACCGCATTGAGCGCCTGCCTCGAAAACCAGGAACTAAGCTTCGAAGTCCAGGAACAAACCGTACTGATCAATAAAAAAGTGCCTTCCTTTCTGGATAAAGTGGTTGATGCTTTTACTCCCCCTATTGATCTTCATGGTAAGGTACTGGATGAAAAAGGCCAGCCACTCGCCGGAGCAACGGTTAAAGTGAAAGGTTTTAAACAGAGTACCTCTACAGATAATGAGGGAAGATTTTACCTGCAATCGGTCGATGAAAACGCAACATTGATAATTACCTATATTGGATATAAAGTAAAAGAAGTACCTGCAAATTCTACATTATCCATAACACTGGAAATTCAATCATCTGAATTACAAGAGGTAACTGTTGCTTATGGTAAACAAGAACAACGAGCAATTACTGGCGCAGTGCAGGTATTGAGTGGTAAGGAAATTGAAACTTTACCGAATAGGAGTTTTGATAAGAGCTTGCAGGGATTAGTGCCAGGATTACTGGTAACATCTGGAAACGGGCAACCCGGGAGCGGTGTAGGTAATTTTGTACTTCGGGGTATTGCAACAGCATCAGATCCGATCAATGGCTCCACTGTCAGAAACCCTCTAATCATAATAGATGGAATACCAATTACGCAGGATCCAACTCCAATGACATCAAATTATGGGGGGGCAGTTTACAATCCTATGAATTATGATGTGCCCACAGACAATCCGCTTGCCCAGCTCAACCCATCCGATATTGAATCTTTTTCAGTGTTGAAGGATGCCGCTGCTATCGCGCTTTATGGCGCCAAGGCCAGTAATGGGGTGATTCTGATTACCACTAAACGAGGTAAAGCCGGCAAAACACGATTCACCTTTCGCCAGCAAACAGACTTTTCAAAAGCACTATTAGGCGAACAAAACTACATGAATCAAACTGAATACTTAGGGTACGTGAATGAAATGTACAAGAATACAACGAGATATACACAGGACAATGGTGTATATTTTATCAAACCATATACGGATGCTGAGATCATTGCGGAACTCCAGAAGGTCTATCCTCTTCGTAAGGACGGGACATTCTATCCGCAGCCGGATTGGATCGGTGAGTTATATAATAGTAGCGCATCGACCCTAGTCAATGAGCTTTCGATGTCTGGAGGTAACGATAAAAGCATTTTTTATCTGAATGCAGAATATACCAAACAAAATGGTGTGATCCGGTCTACGGGTTACGATCGCAAAGGAATACGTTTTAATTTTGAGAACCGGCCAAAAGATTGGCTCAAAATTGGGCTTAATAGTGCACTGAGCTACAATGTTCAGAAAACCAGCGGGACTTATTATCAGGGGACTGGTTCAGAAAGCGCATCCGGAATTTTAAGGATATCACCTTTAAACCCAATTAGACTGGAGGATGGTAGTCTTTATTTGAATTTTATTGACGGAGGTTCGGTAACCAGTCCGCAGGCTAGTCCGGCTGCGATTGCAGCCTACAATACGAATCAAAATTCAGCGTTCCGTGGATTGAACAAGCTTTTTGGTGAGGCCCGCCTGATGAATGATTTTGTGCTAAGTTCAAGCGCCGGGGTAGATTTCTCCTTATCGGATGTGAAAGAGACTTTTGACAGGAGACTGAATGACCCTGCAAGGTCTTACCAGGCAGGTGGACGCGTGCAGGAACATCTTACCAGACGGTTCAATTTTATCACCACAAATACGCTCCTGTACGACAAGATGATCACTGCTGATCATCATATCGATGTGCTGATCGGACAAGAGGCGAAAATTCTTCAGGACAATATACTAGGTGTCGCCGTACAGGGTTTGGCTTCATCGTATTATGATCAGATCAACAGTCCTGGAGTAACTGTGCTTGACCTCCCAAATGGCTACTTACTAAAAGAAACGCAGCTTTCCTATTTCGGACAGTTAAATTATGGGTTTAAAAACCGGTATTATCTAACCGGTAGCGTAAGGCGCGACGGTTCTTCCAGGTTTGGTGCCGACAGAAGATTCGGAACCTACTGGTCTACTGGGTTGGGCTGGGTAGCAAGTGAAGAACTTTTTATGAAGTCTTTAACCTGGTTATCTTACCTAAAGTTTCGCGGCAGTATCGGAGCTGCTGGAAATGCCGGGGCGATTGACCGTTTTACCCCATACAGCAAATTATCACTTGGCGGATATTATGGAGAACCAGCAGTTTCCCCGCAATATGGACAAGCTGGCAATGCTGATGTAGAGTGGGAGGAAACTTTCACCTGGGATACAGGTGTTGAAATAAGGATGTTCGGCGACAGGCTATCTTTAACCGCCGATGTTTATAAACGCAGGACCGACAATGCAATTTTCCCGCTCAATTTACCATTGAGCACTGGATATGTCACGACCTTAGGGAATCTGGGTATTATTGATAACAAAGGGGTTGAGCTTTCCTTGGCAGGCACACCTGTGCAGTCAAAGGATTTTTCATGGCAGATCAATGCCAACTGGAGTACCAACAGCAACAAATTGGTTAAGGCAAATGTCTCCCAAGCCTCTTCCGTGGGAAGTACTGTATTTAATAAAGAGGGGGAAAGCATCAATTCTTATTACCTGAGAAAGTGGGCTGGTGTCGATCCTTTGAGCGGTGCGCCTACCTGGTATGATGCCAGCGGCAATATCACCAATGATATTGATGCAGCAGCTCAGTTCATTACGGGCAAACCTCAGCCAGATGGTTTTGGTTCCATCACAAACAGAATTAGCATCAAACGTTTTGAATTATCCGCCCAGTTGTATTATCAATACGGGTATAAGATTTACGCAGATCTAAGCAGTTTCAGTAGCGACGGGTTACTCGGCTTAATTAATCAAAGCAGATCTGCTTTAAATGCATGGCGTGCACCCGGTGACTTGTCAGCAAATCCAAAAGTGATTCTAAGTAATCCTACCGGAGGACCAAGAAATAATTCAAGCAGAAATCTTTTTGATGGCGATTACGTTCGCCTTCAGAACGTGATTTTTGCCTATAATTTTGACAATTCCATATTGAAAAAGATCCATTTGCAGGGGCTCAGGGTGTTTGCACAGGGGAACAACCTGGGGCTATGGACCAAGTACAATGACCGGGATCCTTCAGGAGTAAACGTCTTAGGACTTTCAAATGCGGTATACCCTGCGGCTAGATCTTATTCACTTGGCTTAAACGTAACATTTTAAAGATGAAAAACTTATTATATACCATGCTTTCCGTAATGATGGTTAGCTTAAATGTTTCCTGCAAGAAAGGATTTCTGGAAGTAGCTGATAAAACAGTCTTACTAAAAGAGGCTTACGTCATTGATCTGGAAACGACAAACCATTACTTGAATGGGATTTATTTGGGCATCGCTTCCAAATATGCAGACGGATTTACGCTGACGATTCCGGAGTTCAGTGCAGACAATATCAGAACAAATACTTTCAATGATCCTGGATACGGATTTGGACCGATCGCATATTGGAAACAGACACCTGAACTTTCTGGTGTAATGTGGTCTACCTTATATGGTTATATCCGTGACTGCAGTTTTGTAATTGAGAAAGCTGCAAACTATGAAACTCAAAATCCTGCGCGGGCTAAGGACATCATGGGACAAGCGCTGGCAATCAGGGCATGGATGCATTTCATATTGGTCAACGCCTATGCGCAATCCTACAATTATACTCCTGCTGCATCCCATCCTGGAATTCCTTACATTGTTATTTCTGATATTGAACCCAAAGTAAGCAGGCAAACAGTGGCTGAGGTTTATAAAGGAATAATTAAAGATTTAAATCAATCCTTAGAACTGCTACCAGCAAGCGCTACCACAAAAGAGAAGATAAGCCGCAATGCTACTTTGGCTTTGCTGGCTAGAGCTTATCTTTTTAAGGGTGAATATATGAGCGCTATAAACTACGCTAGGGCCGTGATGAAAAATGTGCCGCTGATGACCGGCGGTTATCCGGAGAATTTGTATACTCCGGCAGAATCTGAGGCTATTTTCCAGATCTCTAATAAAGCTACGCCCACCTCTTATTTTTATCCGAACATCGTTTTTTATGCAAAGGTATTGGACGCTTACTATGCTACAGGTGATATTGCAACATTGTTGAAAGCAGATCCAGCCGATAAGCGCAGCAATTGGGTTGTACTTCAAGATGGCAAATGGTTAATCAATAAATTTCCAGCGATGTCAAACGACCCAAGTACTGGCAACCCAAATTATGGCGACTATTTTCAGACTTTGCTTCGCTCATCAGAGATGGCGCTGACCGCCGCAGAATCCTATGCGCAGTTGCAGCAGCAAGAGAGCGCCAGATTTTACTTGGATGCCATTCGTTTGCGTGCAAATCCTGCATTAGCTCAAAGTACGTTATCGGGTCCTGCCTTGCTTGAAGCCATATATACAGAGCGAAGGAAAGAGATGTGCTTTGATGGACTACGCATGTTCGATTTACTTCGTTGGAAAAGAGGCGTGTCCCGTTCGGACCCGAATTATCCAACCGCTAAAACACTCCTATACCCAAGCGATAAGGCCATTTTCCCGATACCAAAAGAGGATGTAGAAGTGGGCGGACTTGAACAAAATGCAGGTTATTAAAGGTTTTAAAAAGAAATTATCAAAATGAAATATCTAATTTTTCTCATCACCCTCTTTGCATCTGCTCATGCAGTGGGTCAAAATAGACCAGCGAGGCTTTATGTTAAACTGGACGACGGGCAGATCAAGAGCGACTCACTTAACATACGTTATTTCCCGATTGATGCTATGACTTTGGAAAATGTAAAAACGGTTGTTCAACCTAAAGCAAACAAAAGTTTCACACTGAACATTAACAGCCCTATCTTGATACAAATTGAAGGAGCGAAAATGCTAAATGGCCTTCCTCAATTCATTCTGCATCCTGGAGAAGAAATCTGCATTGCTGAACAGGGAGGTAAACCTGTATTCAGCGGATCTGCAGCGCCGGGTTTCAGGCTGAGTACATTTCTGTCCAGCTCAAATTACAATTCTTTAAAGAGAGATGACATTTATACGCCGATTAAGTCATTGAACGACTATAGAAAAATGACTGAGTTTGTGAGTAGCTGGACACTGGCGGGAGTTCGGAAGATAGATAGCTACAGAGATTCATTGGATGAAAAGACAATCAATTACATAAAAATTGGATTCTTGGCATCACGTCAGAGTGATTTGCTTACGATTTTTGCTGGTGTTTATAATTTTTACCGGGATAGGGATAATTTATCTAAGATAAGCCGTGATGAACTGGTCAAAATCTTTGACAAGGATTTTTACAGTCGGGAATTCGAATGGCTAAAAAGCCAGACAAGCGCGCAAGCTGGAAATAGGGAATTTATTTCATGGCAGGCGAGAAGGAAATACGGTTTTGTTTCGGAATTTTCTGCCAAAATCAAAAGCACTGCGGTATATTTTCAGGTTGCGGCAGAGGTTTATAAGGGAGACGCCTACGAAAACTGTATCATGGAATTCGTGCAAAATGACATTCATCAGGGAAGGAAACGGGGCTTTAATGATCAGATTATTGCTTCGATCAACATGTACTATGAAAAGGCAAAAAATCCAACCTTCAGAAGAATGGTTAAAGCATATGAGACTGAAGAAAGGGTCAAAGCCCGCAGATTTATACCAGGGTTCCTGTATCAACTGAAAGCTCCATGGCAAGGTATTTCTTACGCGGGACTAAAAGGAAAAGTAATTTTTCTGGAATATTGGAATGGCACTCAGCTACAGGATGAAACCTGGAAATCTTCAATGAACATATTGAAAGAAAAGTTCCAGGGAGATACTAATGTGGTATTCGTAAGTGTTTCAACAGAAAAAGACAAAAACACTTGGAAAAAGGCAATTGCAAAAACGCCATTCAACAAATCTGGCGTAATAAACGTATTTACAGAAGGCAGGGGCATATATCACCAACTTGTTGAGGACAACACCGTTAAGAGTTTTCCATCATTATATATTTACCAGTCTGATCATAAACCTTTGGGCAAGTTGATTTTTAATCCTTCTTCTGATATGCAAGAAATTCTAAAACTTATTGAAGAACAATTAGACATAACACGGTTGGCCTCTCATAAAGACTTAGCTGATGGCCCATATGTAATCAAAACGGGAGCGGTCGAAAAAGTTTATACCTTCAAAAATGGGAAATTAGACGTAACTGCTTCTAATCGTAGCAGGGAAGGTATTTTAACAGTTCAAACAGACTTACCAGAGGCAACCTTTACTGTTAAACTGAAGAACCAGCTAGTAGCCGAGCCGTCTAGCTTTGAAAAGCCGGTTAAGCTGCTTGCAATATCAGATATAGAGGGAGAATTTGGTGCATTAAGATCCCTGCTTCAGAAAAATGGTGTGATTGACCAGCAATTAAATTGGTCTTTCGGTGATGGTCATTTAGTGCTTAACGGGGATTTCTTCGATAGAGGAGTGCAAGTAAACGAAGTGCTATGGCTAATTTATAAGCTTGAGGATGAAGCAAAAAAAGCAGGAGGATATGTTCACTATATCCTGGGGAACCACGAGATCATGAATTTAAGTGGCCACCTGAAATATACTCAGGAAAAATACAAAACAATTGCCACTGGTGCATTGAAGAAAACTTATCATGAGCTATATGGTGAACAAAGCGAACTTGGGAGATGGCTGCGTACAAAGAATATTGCAGAGAAGATTGGTGATGTTCTATTCGTGCATGCTGGTATCAGTCAGGAATTTAATGAGCAAAGTCTATCTCTAAATGATATCAATAAATTGGCTAGACCATTTTACGACCGTGATACCGCTGCGATTAAGTCGCCTGATAAAAATATAGCCTTGCTTTATGATTCAAGTCTGTCACCACTATGGTATAGAAACTATTATTTAGAAGATGAGCGGAAACTTACAATCGGTCCTAATGGGCTGGATACCATTTTCCGTACAACTCCGCAGACTATTGATCAAACGCTAAAACTTTACAGTGTCAAACACATAGTTACCGGGCATACGCATGTTGACTATACTATTGAAGGCAAATATCATAGAGGTGATGCAGTTACAACTCACTTTGAGAACAAAGTAATTAACACAGATACTTATCATAGCAAAGGAAACTCCGAAGCTTTGCTTATAGAAGGAGAGTGTTATTACCGTGTAAATGACAAGGGTGATAAGCAGTTGCTCTTTAAAGAAGATGAAACCAAAACATTTCCCGAAACCAAAGTAAATAAGAACTCTAATTAAAGTATCAAATGAGATATAGATATATAATTGCAATAGCACTTTTCATTATGGTGCAAGCGTGCAAAAAGGAAAACATATTGTTGGAGAATGCTTCGATCAATGTTGTTAATGCTACTGTGGATCTTACATCCCTGATTACAAATTTCACAGGTAAGACCATCACATATTCAGCCGTAAAGCCAGTACAACGAACTAATTATGGAACCAATCAGGCTTACGCTGTTCCAGCCGGGAATACCAATGTTAGCATCGTGTCATTTGCAGATACTAGTAAGGTTTTGCTTAGTGAAAACAAAACGAACAAGGCTGGTCAGCTCAATACCCTGTTCCTCACGGGGCAATTACCAAATCTAGAATCGGTTTACCTGGAAAATGAAAATTTCCCGACTTATACCGACGAGGTTATTGGTGTTAGGGTAATTAATTTATCTCCCGGAAGCCCTGCTGTTAGTGTAAATCTTGTAGCTTCGCCAACTGTCAAAGAGGTGAGTTCACTAACGTACAAGCAGATCTCTCCTTTTAAAACTTATCCAATTGTTAATTATGCTACACCTATTTCATTTGAAATACGTGACGCAGTAAACGGTGATTTGCTGTCCACTTATAGTATCCCCACTACAGGAACCATTTCAGTCGGTGGCTCAGTCCACAAAAATATCACCATTGTGATAAAGGGGCTTGTAGGTGGTACTGGGACCAATTCATTTGGGACATTTGCAGTAGCCCATTTTTAAACAAAGTCAAATAAAAACAAGATGGCGCGGTAATCCGCCGCGCCATTTTCAACTCAAACCAACACCAGATATGAACATAGAACAAAGCCTTATATTCTACAGCTATTTTATGGACGAAATCACCCATCTTAATGCAGAAGCCATCAACCCGGAATGGTTCTCTAAAAAAGAGCAGGAAGCCTATCACATGATCATCACAGAACTGGATGAAGCCTTACCCATGGGGAAATTGCAGCACCTGGATCTCTGTAAGAATTTCAGTGTACAGATCAGTATGATCATCTAGAAAGCTACAGAAACCCAAAAGAAATTTAGCAATATTGAAGATCTTGCGAGATACAGCCCCTATCGCAGTAGCCTCGCCTTATACCTCAAACATCAATTGGAATCTGTAATGGAATTGATAAAACCGGAACCAAACAATTAAACATATATGACCAGAAGAATACTCAAACTTACCGACAAGAGAAAAACAGAACTTAAACTCGCAACTATTGCTTATTTAAAGACATTATATTCTAAAGTCACACCGAACC
Source organism: uncultured Sphingobacteriaceae bacterium (assembly GCA_963795585.1). Classification (GTDB taxonomy): domain Bacteria; phylum Bacteroidota; class Bacteroidia; order Sphingobacteriales; family Sphingobacteriaceae; genus Pedobacter. Next base: position 64,470 of record CAWCIO010000018.1, read on the forward strand.
TGGAAGCACAATTATTACAAGATGGCGCCCTGAATCCCAGAGCAAAACCAAAAGGCTATTTCCTATTGGAACCTGCAGATTTGGTATTTGAAGCCCATTACCTGGCCACAGGATTTGCAAAATTCTATAGCATTGATGAAAAAACAGGCCAGGAAAAGATCTTCTTTGTCTGGGAAGCCGGGACGATCATCGTGATGTATGAAGAATTCCGAGCTAACCTTCCTATCGGTGATTATTATATAGAACTGATGCGGGAAGCGGAACAGGTCTCTATCACCAATTTCTGCATGGAAGGAATCTATGCACAGCATACAGAGGCCTACGAGCTGACACAAAAGATCCTGACCAAAAAGAAGAAAAGGATGTTACTACAAATGGATATCCTACTGACACCTGATAAAACCGAAAGGTACAAGATGTTTGTCCGTTACTTCCCCGAACTTGCCGCAGTAATGAGCAGAAAAGAGATTTGTGCATTTACCGGGATCGGCCTTTCCACTTTAGGTGATTCCAAATCAGGAGAAGATTAAAGGGCGAAATGATGTCCAAAATTGGTGCTTTTCATCTCCGATATTGACTTTGTACATCGCTCCTTCCCCAGTAGTTTTGCTGCCGAAATCAGCCTTCCTAATCAAAGGGCGCTTTTCTTCTTCCCTGGGTTAACAGGTCATCCCTTAGTAGAATACAGCAATGTAAAACCTGTATGCCAAATATTTAACCGTTTCGTCTTTATGACTGAGCCTTTATTTTTAAACTGTTACATTTATGAAAATGCTACTGCCAGTTTAACTTTGAAAACAACAGAGAGCAAATGTAAAATCCACAACATCAAAGCTTATCTCCACTTCCTCGGAGAAATGGCACAGAATTGCCTGGCCATTGAAACAGGAGCCAAACAAAATTTCAAGTACATCCTGGAAACCAGCCGCACAAGATCATGGGAACTGAACTGCCGGTATGATGGTCAGCTGGTCTGGCTCCGTGTATGGGAAATGCAAAACCAGCTGCGCCGGGAAAAGCCAAATTTCAACTGGATCAATACAGCCTGTGAATTTAGGAAGGCCATCAATGGGATGATGCAGACTGCAAAAAACAAAGTATCATGAGCAGGTTGTTTTTAACGAATAAGGACGTGCAATTGCTGACAGGGAAAGGAGCTACTGCAGCGCAACGCCTGATCAGCCAGATTAAAAAGATCTGCAATAAAGACCGGTCCAAGCAGATTACAGTACAGGATTTCGCGGAGTATACCGGTCTGGACCCTGGCTTGATCATGGGACAAATAAAGGATTGATTTAGATAGTCCGGGTCGGGAGATCCGGACTTAATCCATATAGCTGGCCTGTCTCCTTAACAAATCCCGATATTTATTAAAAATTGAAGTTTTCGAAACAAAGCCTTTAAAACTATTATCCGGCCCGACAACAGGTATCACCCAGACATTTTCTCGCTCCATTTTTTGTAAAACTGACTTCAGGTCATCATCTATATCAACAACTACCATATCCGTATGCAGTAAAGAATCTGCAGTCAGTTGATCCTTATCCGGGTTTTTCATCATCTCATTGAAAACCTCCTCCACGTACAAGACCCCTTTGAAAACGCTTATCTCATCCAATACCGCGCAGATGTTACGTTTCGAAGCTATGATGTCATTAATGCGAGCCGATAACAAATCCTGATCCTGCAACTGCAAATAATCCCTTTCGATCAGGTACCGCAGTTTCATCTGACTAAGTACGGTGGTATCCTTATCCTCGTAAGAGAGCAGTTCGCCCTTATCTGCCAGCGCTTTTGTGTAAATGGAATGCTTTTGGAAACCGCGGTTAATTAAATAGGAAATGGCCGAGGTGATCATCAAGGGAACCATCAGCACATAACCTCCCGTGATTTCTGCGATCAAAAATATACCGGTCAATGGAGCATGCATGATCGCACTTAGCGCAGCAGCCATTCCTGCAACTATGAAATTTGCAGTATTTAAATGGATCAAACCTGTGAGGTTCACTGTATAGGCAAATATAAATCCAATTAAGCCACCCATGATCAGACTAGGTGCGAAAGTCCCACCATTTCCCCCCGCGCCCAGCGTTACCAATGTTGCGACTGATTTCGCAAATATGGTCACTACCGTAAAAAGAATAACCAGTGAGGGGAACTGGTTGAAACCGGAAAATATACTGTTATTGATGATATTCAGGTCGTCCCCCCTGAGCAGGTTTTTAATGGTGATATAACCCTCACCATACAATGTAGGAAACAGAAATACCATTAGCCCGAGCATCAATCCGCCAATCAGCACCCGCTTATAAGGATGCTCGATCTTGTAAAAGAAATTCTTCACAAAATAATTGGCCTTGGTAAAGTAGATCGAGAATAAGCCAATCAGTACGGCAAGCAATACGTAAAAAATCACAGCATTCATCGCCCAACCTTCCGTCACTAAAAAAAAGAGCTGCTGGTTATAAAACAACCTGGCCACTACCGCAGCAGTAGCTGCCGAAAGCAGCAGTGGAATAAATGCAGGTATACTGAACTCCGGCAAAAGCACCTCTATTGCAAAAACGATACCTGCAATCGGACTGTTGAAAGCCCCTGCAATCCCTGAAGCAGCACCGCAAGCCAATAGCATGGTTACCTCCTTATAAGAAAGACCAAGGAACCGTCCTACCGTAGAACCAATAGCGGAACCACTGGTTACAATAGGCGCTTCGAGCCCGACAGAGCCCCCAAAACCTACCGTTACAGCAGAAGTAATGATCTGCGAGTAAATGTTATGTGTCTCTACTTTACTTGATTTTTTGGAAATTGCATAGAGCAAAGGCGTAAGTCCGGTTTCAAATTTAGAACGCCTGATAAAATAACGGACATAAAGTACAGTTAGCAAAATACCGATAAAAGGAAAAAACAGATAGAGGTAGTATTTGTATTTCCATTGCAAACCGGACTGCAGAAAATCCTCAATATGATGCGTGAGCCCCTTTAATACCGCAGCAGCAAGTCCAGCCAGAATCCCCACAACAATAGCCAGAATGATTAAAAAATTACGATTTGAAATCTTTAACCTCCTGTACTGGTTTAATCTATCAATGTAATTTGTTAAATGAATCTGCATGGGAATGATAATGTTGGATATATGCAAAGATATAAATCCTGAACTAAGGTAAACCACATGAAGACCTGAATCAATAAAGACCATTACCAATAACATATTCCTTATAAGAGAAAGGTCATATAGCAACAGCTTTCTCATGACCATCTTGAGATTAAGAGGCTTGGTAACAATGACACATAAGCGCTGCTGCAGGAAAATGGTGTCAGGCCCTCTTGACTCTATCACCTGTATTCTAATAATTTCCTGATACCGTAAATATACATATCGAATTAATCTGGAGCGGGATCATCGTAATCCCGAAAAAAGCCCTTTTCGTATTTGAAGATCAATTTTGTAAATTGTCCTGTTTAGGACTAATTAACTACCGATGTCATTGCTCAAATTTATTGTAATTGCACTCCTCTTCTCAGCCAGCCAATTCTCAATTGCTCAGCAAAAGCAACCAGCCTCTGCAGACAGTTCGGCACTCAATGAAGCCTTGCTCATTAAAGATGAACAACAGAAAAAGATTGATTCACTGGTTAAACAGCAGCTTCAGCAGGAACTTTCAAAAGTTGCGGGTAACAACACGAGGACTAAGGAACTCGAAGCGCAGTTGAGAAGCATTAGCTTAGCAGATTCTCTAAGAAACATCAGTCAGATGAAAAAGCTTAGCGCTTTAAAGAAGACCACCAAGGGTCATCCCGTAAAACTAAATATCGATACGTTATTTTACATCTATACCCGGACAGGATCATTCAATCCTAAAGAACGCGCCGAGGCCATATCTGCTAAAATAGAGAAACTATATAAGGCCGCTATCTTCAAACCGGATTCTCTAATTGTTGTGGAGAACGAAGGCAATTACGACCTCACTTATAATAATGATGATGTACTAATCAGTGTTGGCAACCTTGACGGACTTTGGGTAGGCAAGACAAATGCCAATCTTGCAAAAGAATACCAGGCCCTCATTAAACAAAGTATTGTCCGTGAGCGTGACGAACACAGCCTGACCAACCTGATCAAACGTCTTGGACTGGTTGCTTTGATCATCTTCTTTCTTGCAGTAGTTGTTGTCATCATCAATAAACTGTTCAAGCGCATAGCGAATTATATTTCAGCCCATAAAGAACAATACCTCAGTACACTGAGGCTAAAGCAGGTGAAGGTGATCACTTCAGCTCACCTGGAATCTGGCCTGTTGAAATTCCTCGCCATATTAAAGCTTTTGGTCATCATTCTCATCATATACCTTTCCCTACCCTTGCTGTTCAGCCTCTTCCCCGAAACCGAAGGATGGACATGGACACTACTAGGCTGGATTCTAGGTCCGTTACGATCAGCTGGAAAAGCAGTTGTCGACTACCTCCCTGACTTCTTTAAGGTAATCGTAATTGTGTTACTTTTCAGATTCTTGCTCAAAGGCATTCGTTATTTATTTTACGAAATAAAACGCGGCAATATGCAGTTCCGAGGTTTTCATGCCGATTGGGCCATACCAACATTCAACATATTGAGGTTTATTTTATATGCATTCATGCTGGTGCTGATTTTTCCATTTTTGCCAGGTTCAAGTTCGCCCGCGTTCCAGGGTGTATCGGTTTTTCTGGGAATCCTGATCTCACTGGGATCTTCAAGTGCTATTACCAACATTGTCGCCGGTTTAGTCATCACCTATATGCGTCCATTCCGAATTGGAGACCGGGTAAAGATTGGAGAGGTTGTCGGTGACGTGATGGAAAAATCCATGTTGGTTACCCGGATAAAAACCATAAAAAATGAGGACGTTACCGTACCCAACTCCATGGTGCTCTCCAGCTCAACAATTAATTACTCCAGCCATACCAACAAAGAAAGCCAGGGATTAATCCTTCATTACACAGTAACGGTGGGCTATGACGTTTCCTGGCAACAAGTTTATCAGCTGCTCATTGACGCTGCATTAAATACAAAAAATGTCCAGTCCCATCCAAAACCGTTCGTATTGCAAATGAGCCTGGATGACTACTACATCTCCTATCAAATCAATGCATATACCCAGGAAGCGAATAAACAGGCCTTGATCTACAGCAACCTCTTAGAAAATATTCAGGATGTGTTCCGCAATGCAGGTATAGAAATCATGTCTCCAAGCTATCATGTGATTAGAGACGGGGGAAATGAGTCCGCAGATAAATCGAAAGGGTTCAAAGAATAAAATACATTTACCCCCTACACTAAATTTAACTAAATCCGGGTGTGGAGCGCTGTTCTTACAAATCGATTGGGTTTGTCCAGTCCAAAAGAAAGGTTTGTCAGGCTCCCACCATCACATTTCCTTTTTTGAATCTGTGCTCGTGAAGCACTTAAAATCCCGAGCGCTGCATAGCTATTAAAGTTAGTTTTTTAATCATAAATTAGATTAATTTCATCCGAAATAACGGTACCATTTAAACAGGAAGTTTCAAAATAGGATTTTATTAATTTGATTTGTAGCCATCCCGACCTGTTTGAGTACAGTATTTTAAAGATTTCGTAAAGCTAATTGAAGTTTTGGATCATGAGTTTGCTAATGGCAGTGGTTAAATCAGCATAAGAAGCTCCTATTACATCCCGGGTTCAACTAAAAGTATATTGAATCGGTGTCCATCCGGATCTGCAAATACAAACCAGAAGAAGCCCTGCTCATCGCGTGAAGGCTGCCTGTGGATGCGTCCCCCAGCATCCAGTACCGTCTTGTACCACCGCTGAATTTCTTCCTCAGAGGTAACAGATATGGAAAACATCACTTCATTCCCGGCACCGGGCTCGACTGTTTTCATTCCTGTATTGCTTTCCAATTTCAAGCGTTCAAAAAAATGGATCACAAAATCATCGTCTCCAAAAAAGAAACTGACTAAGTCCTTTGCATCCCCCCTACCATTTCGTTTAAAGCCCAAGGCTTGGTAAAACTTTGTCGTCCTTGATAAATCATCAACCGCCAGATTGGCCCAAATTTGTGTTGCTTCCATAATACCCTAAGCATCCAGCGAGTGGAAATGTTTGAATCACAGCATCTGCACCAGTTGAATATAATTACCGCAGGTATCATCTAACACAGCGATCTTAACAGTACCCATCTCAGTTGGCTTAACACTGAAAGCAACCCTAAGATCACTTAACCTCTTATACTCATCCTGTACATTATTGACATGGAATTGCGTGTAGGGGATACCTGCCTCGAAGAGCGCGTCCTGGTAAACTTTCGCCGGTCCAAAATGTTTTGGAGATGGTTCCAGCAAGATCTCCGGTCCGCTTTGATCCGCTTTGCTCACTACAGTAAGCCACCTGCTATCAGGGCCAATGGGCAAGTCTATTTTTTTTACAAATCCTAAAACCTCGGTATAAAAGGTCAATGCCTGTTCCTGATCTCTAACTGGTACACTTAAAACTTGAATTTTTATATTTTATCTTTTTTGTCTAAAGATCCACCCCTGGCAACTCATCGGATTTGCGAAAATTGCTCTTTTGAAATGCGCCCGGACTTTGCCCGATTCTTTCTTTGAATAATGTTGAGAAACTGCTGGGGCACTCAAAGCCTACTGCGTAACAGGTTTCGCTCGCCGTCTTTCCTGTTTTAAGCAATGCCTTAGCCTGCTCGAGCCGGCGTTCAATCAGGTATTGCCGGGGCGTCTGGCCATAATATCGCTTGAATAAACGTTGAAGATGGAATCTGGATAAGAATAAGGTTTCTGACAATAGCCGAAGGTTAAGGTCATCATCATAATGTTCATCTATAAACTTGCGCATGCTGATAATTCGGTCCAACTGCGGCTGATTACAACTTAAGTAATTACATTCGTTTTTGAACAAGATGCCTTAATAGCTGTTATCCTTCGAAAACAATAGAGATTAAACAAATTAGAGTAGAGCCCAGATCTGTTCTTTAATATTACGATCTGAACATATTTGCTAATCATTAATTAAAACGCCCGAAATGGAACAACATTATCACAATTTTGACAACTCAAGCCAAAACACTGAAATCCAGCAACCGATTCAACCAAAAAAGAAGAGAAAAACTATCCTTTGGATAATGTTGGTCGCCCTGCTCTTAATCGGAGCGTCAGGCTTTGCCTATTTTTATGGCAGCTACCAGGCTCGCAAAGACTTCTATCAAACCGGCGATGATGTCGCTTATCCGGCAGACAGTGTTTACGTCGATGGCTGGGCCAGCCCGGAGGATTACGCTAACTGGAAAGACGCAGTCTTTACCATTCCGCAATACGACGGCATCCCTGTACCCTTTAAAAGAGGAATAGTAAAGATTTTTATGGACAATGGCTACCTGAACAAGGAGTCTTCAGAGGTATATTTCTTCACCAAAATTAAAGACCGTGCTTACAGGGTAATTGCCTATGGAAACTTTACAGGACAAGGCGAACGTGAAATGGCATTTTTACTTGAAAGTGCGGATTATGAGAGCAGCGCCATTTTTATCATTCCACAAAAAGGAAACGTACTTTATTGGAAAAAGCTACCTAGTGAGCTTCCTACGATAAAAAGCTTTAAAAAGGGCGACTTGATTTACATGGACAAATCCGAATTGGTTCCTGCACCGGTAGATGGAATTATCAAACAAACTAAAAATTCAAAATACGTACTCATTTACAACCAGCAAACTAAAACTTTCAGCGAATATTATCAATACACCAATGAAGACATTAATAATATCCGTGAGGAAAGATCTGCCGAGGAAGAAGAAGTAACGGATTCTACGGATACTGAATAGTAAAATGTATGGATAGCCAACAGCGCTTGAGTGTTTCTTACCTTTACTAGTCTGCCCCTGGCCATGCCATTCTTTAGCATTCTACTTTGACCATCCGATGCTCGACTTAACCTAAATTCCCACTGAACCGTTCGAGATTGCATTTGTTAAATGAATCTGTATGGGAATGATAATGTTGGATTTATGCAAAGATACTAGCTATATTTATTAACCTGTAAGCTGAGCAGCGTAAAATCATTAAACTAACCTATATAATGGTATTTAACATCAAAAAGACAATTGGATTTTCAGTATTAGCTGCCGTATTGCTGGCGGGATATTCATTCAGGTCAACAGGGGTTGACAAAACACCTTCCCTGGAAAAAGCACCCAATATACTCCTCATAATGGCAGACGATATGGGCTATGCAGACATTGGCTGTTATGGAAGTGAAATAGCCACTCCTAACCTGGATCAACTTGCTAAAGAAGGAATCCGGTTCCGTCAATTCTATAATGGCGCAAGATGCTGTCCTACCAGAGCGTCATTATTAACAGGACTTTATCCACATCAGGCAGGAATTGGCCATATGACCAATGATCCGGAAGACAGTACTGCCTATCAGTATAATTTGCCAGGCTATCAGGGCTCCCTCAATAATAAGTGTGTGACTATTGCTGAGGTTTTGAAAGCCAGAGGTTACCAGACCATGATGTCGGGGAAATGGCATGTAGGATATCATGGACGCGAGAAATGGCCGTTGCAGCGGGGCTTTGATAAATATTATGGCATACTGGCGGGTGCTGCCAATTATTTTAACCCAACAGGATTGAGGGGACTTACTTCCATGAATGAAGCAGTAGAACCCGAGGGTAAGGATTTTTACCTGACAGACGCACTTACCGATCATGCGATTCAATTCCTGGATGAGCGGCAGCAGCAGGCAAAGTCCCCTTTCTTTATGTATCTGGCTTATACCAGTCCGCACTGGCCGTTAAATGCCTTGCAGGAAGATGTGAAAAAATACCGTGGAAAATACAAAAACGGATGGAAGTCCCTCAGAAAGGAAAGGTACAACAGGATGATCAAAATGGGTGTACTCAAAGCGGAAGCTGCCCTTTCTGCAGATGATGCCGCCGACTGGGATAAACTGAGTCCGGAGAAACAGGATGAGATGGATTTTCGTATGGCACTGTATGCAGCGCAAATTGACAGAATGGACCAGAATATAGGAAAGGTAATAAAAGCATTGTCAGCTTCTGGAGAGCTGGATAATACCCTGATCTTATTCCTTTCCGACAATGGTGCCTGTGCCGAGGGAGGTGATCTGGGCGGAGGACTTAAAGAAAACCTTGGGACAAAAAAAGGATATATGCTCAGTTATGGCCAATCCTGGGCTAATGTATCAAACACGCCATTTAAAAAATACAAACATTGGGTAAATGAAGGCGGCATCAGTACCCCGCTGATTGTACACTGGCCAAAAATGATCCCAAAAGCATCAGAAGGGAAATTTACAGACCAGTACGGATTTCTCCCGGACATCATGGCCACTGTAGTTGCAGTTTCCGGTGCAACATATCCCTCAACTTATAAAAAGCAGTCCATTATACCAATGGAAGGCAAAAGCTTAGTCCCTGTCTTGCAAGGAAAAGAATCAGCAGTGCACCATGAACCTATATTCTGGGAACACGAGGGCAATTCCACTGTCAGGATGGGGAACCTGAAACTGGTGTGTGAATACCAGGCGGGAAAAGCAAAAAGATGGGAACTTTACGATTTGGATAAAGACCGCTCCGAACTGCATGATCTTTCGGCCGAGATGCCAGAACAAGTAAGTAAGCTCTCCAAAGCATACGATCAATGGGCAAGCAGGGTTGGTGTAGTTCCTTTCGACGAAATCGGAAAAATACAGGCCAGTCGACATAAACAATAAGCCATGAAAAAGATCAACTCAGTTTTGAAAAAAATACTCATGGCCTGCGCGATAGTTGTTGTTTGCGGATCATTATTGGCGATCAGCAACGCTAAGCAGGAAACTGCAGCAACTAAGCAACCCAATATCCTGTTTATCATGGCCGATGACCTTTCTATGGGAGATATCAGTCCATACGGAAGTACACAGGTGCAGACCCCCAATATGGCAAGACTGGCAAAAGAAGGTCTATGTCTCGATAACATGTTCAACATGGTACCGGTTTGTTCCCCTACAAGACAGTCGATCCTCACTGGCCTTGGTCCTGTTCGCAGCGGTGCCTATCCTAACCATACCATGATTTATGATGGGATTAAAACACTACCCGTATACCTGCAGCAGTTGGGGTATCGCACTGCATTGATCGGGAAAAAACACTATGCCCCGGAAGCCGCCTATCCTTTTGAATTTCTGGGCGGAAGAGAACATGATGATGGTGAGGGCCAGGATATTGACCTGAGCCGCGCCGAAGCCTACATTAAAAAGTCGGCCGGCAAACCTTTCTTTCTCATGTTTACCAGCAATCAGCCACACGAACCCTGGAACCGGGGCAATCAAAAGGCCTACAATCCTGATGAGATCAAACTCAAGCCAAATATGATTGACACGAAATTAACACGCAGGCGAATGGCAAACTATTTTGCAGAAATTTCATACCTGGATAGCCTTGTCGGTGTTTGCCTGGACATGGTAGAACGGTCCGGACAAAAAGAAAACACAATTATCATATTTGCTACAGAACAGGGTAACTCATTCCCTTTCTCCAAATGGACGTTGTACGACCAGGGCCTTCATGCAGGGTTTATTGTCAAATGGCCTGGAAAGGTGCAGCCCAATACCCGCAATAAAGCCATGCTCAGCTATGCAGATGTACTGCCTACCTTAATCGATATCGCCGGTGGCCATGCTGAAAAAATAAATACCGGCTCTTACAGATGCCCTGGGCAAAACAGGGTTTGACGGGCGAAGTTTTATGAATGTACTGACTGGCAGCAGGGCACAAGGACGCGATTATGTATTTGCCGAACATACTACACGTGGCATCATCCAGGGAAGTGAGGCGTATGCGAGCCGTTCGGCCAGAAGTGCAAATTTCCTGTATATTCAAAACCTGAATTATGAGGCTGAATTTTCAAATACCGTCACACATTCGCAGATGTTCAAGCAATGGCTGAATAAAGATTCATTGCGTGCCGGTTTTTACACGAAGCGGCCCCAGGAAGAGCTGTATGATATCAAACAAGATCCCTACAATTTGACAAACCTGGCTGACGATGTGCATTATTCCGACATCAAAAAAGATTTAAAAGAAAAGCTCAGAGAATTTATGTATCAACAGGGCGACAAAGGAATAGAGACTGAAATGAAAGCACTTAGCCGTCAGCCGAAGGGGAAAGAAGAGTAAAATCTATTTAAAGCATATTTAAAAGTACTTACCGGCATTTTTGAAGTCAGTAATACTAATCATCAAGGTGGAAACAAAAACAAGAATCCCCCCTAAGATAGTCAGTGCCGAAATCCTTTCCTGAAGAAAAATCGAAGCTATTGGCAGTGCCAAAAAAGTAATCAGGTAATTTGAAACCGCTACCTGAATGGCATCGAGATTCTTCAGTGCCTTAAAAAATAAAATCATGGAAAGAAAATTATGAAAAAAGGTAAGGATACCTAAACCCATCCAAACGCCGGTAGTAAATTCGGGGATCCTACTGAATACTTCCGGTTCAAAATACCATACCAAAGGACTCAACATAATTACGACAACGACATATGTATAGAACACCATTTCCGTTTCGGTATAGCGTTCTGCTATTTTTTTTATACCAACGTTATAGTATGCATTTCCGACAAGGGCGATAAAAATCAGGGCATTCCCTATTGTATACTTTGAGCCGAGACTAAACTGCAATAGGTCATTTGCCGAACAAATGACAGCCCCACCGACCGACATCAGGAAACAAAGCCACCTGGCTGTATTCATTTTTTCCTTCAGCAGGAAGAAGGCAAAGACCATGCTCAATACTGGCAGACAAAGTGTGAGGATAGCCCCATTACTGGCTGTAGAAAATTGCGTCCCGAAAGTCATTAAAACCTGGGCAGGAAAAGCGCCTAAAAGTCCTAACTGTACAAAGATACCAATGTCTTTTATCGAACGCTGCTGTTTTTTGTAATTCTTAAATACAAACGGGGCCAACAAAAATATTGACAACAACATTGGAAGCCAGACTGTAAAAAAAGGTCCGCATTGATCCTGTGTGAGCTTTATGCAAATGAATTGCATAGACCACATCAGATTACAAAGCAGGAGCAATACCCATGACCAGATCTTTTTTCTAATCATGTAGAATATATGCTGCCGGTCTGGAATTTTTTCAGTGCCGAGTAGTCTAACGAAACACCTAAGCCATCGCCTTGAGGTACCCTTGCCGCAGCGCGGATAAATTCAATTGGCTTTTCTATCAAATCATCTTCACGGACCAGTTCACCGAATAGATCAGATGGGATATCACAGCTGATGCTGGCAGCCGCGATGTGCAAACCCATCGCTTCAAGGATACCCAAATCTACCTCTGAGCCCCTCCAACATGACTTTCCCTCCAGATGTGCGATTTCGGACAATAACACAGAGTTATAAGCAGAACCATTAAAATTATAACCATCAGCGGAGTCCGCTCTGATCACAGGAATTATATCTCTGATGTCCTGCGTATAAGGCAATGAAATGTGCCTGTAGATCGGTATTCCTAAATGTTCCTTTAAATATTTAAAACCCGCTACATCAGCATGTGCAATCGGATCTTCAAGTCCCAGCATCAGTTCCTTATCAATACCCTCTACCAGACGCAATGTCGTCTCCACATCTCTCCATCGCTGGTTCGGATCCAAAAGCACTTTTATTCCATTCCCACATTTTTGCTGTATAGCGGTGGTCCAACGACTGACCTGATCATCATCTGCACATTTAAACTTAAAGGCCTTGTGTCCCTTTTCCATCGCTTCGAAGGCTTTTATTGCCGCATCCTCAGGAGTTCTCCTACCAGTCCATCCCATACAGGAAATACTGTCCCGATATGCACCCCCCAGGAGCTGATGGACTGGCACCTTAAATAACTTTCCCAGCAGATCAAGGACTGCGGTTTCAAATGCTTCGTAAATACGCTGATCGTTGACTGGCAATCTTCTCCAGTTCAATTTTAAAATATCCCTTCCCTGAAATTCCTTCATCGCCTGTTGGAGTGATCCCAAAGAAGCCGACCGATATGTCTCTCCTATCCCCAGCAAACCATTTTCCAGCTCAACTTCTATAATCCATTTAGGCTGGTTTGCGAAATCAGCCCAGCTTGCTCCGGTTAAAAACTTCCTCGCAAATTCCTCATCCCTATCTATGACAGTATCAGAATTCAAACTTCCTGGTCTGGCAGGGACAATGACCTCTGTTGCCCTGATGTATTTTATCTTAGTCATTCTTTAAACGATCTCCAATATATTGAGGGTAATCATTTGACAGTTTCCGAATCTTCATGCTGAACTCCCTAAATAGCTGTTCCCAATTTTCTGCAGTTTCTTCGGTGTAACTATAAAAGCCACTTTTACTACCCAGTCCATTTTTACCTTCTGAAATCAATTTGTTAACAGAATCCGGTACGCGCTCCATATTGCTCAACTCAGGAAAGAGTTCAGCCATTACCTTCACATACGCATGAATTCCTGTAAGGTCCATAAATCTAAACGGCCCGGCGAAGGTGATCCATTGTCCGATGTCATTCCTGCAAGCCTTGTCAATGTCTTCAATCGAAGCGTAACCATTTTCAACCAAAGACAAACCTTCACGGATCAATGCATACATCATTCTGTTGCTGATAAATCCCCTGATGTCCTTTTTGACTAAAGAGGGCTCTTTTCCCCAGGAAGCGGCCAGTTCCATTAACTCAGTAGCTAATCCAGGTTCAGATTGATCTCCGCAGATGATTTCCATGAATTTACTGATATGGGCAGGCTCTGCCCAATGCAAGCCCATTAATCTTTCCGGATTTTTCATTCCAGATTGAAGCCGGGTAATGGGAATGGCTGAGGTATTGCTTGCTATGATTGCGTCAAATGTCAATATCTCTTCAAGATTAGAGAATAATATTTTTTTATCATCCACATCTTCAGTAATACACTCTATGACCAGCCCTAATCCTTTCAAATGGTAAAGGTCGTCTGTAATGATGAAATTCTTCATCAGTTCTTCTGGCGGTGCTGTCAGTTCAGCTTCTTCAGCCAGCTGCTGAATATAAGACAATACGTTTATTCGTGTCTTAGGTTCAGTTTCCAGCTTTGGTACCACAGCGACGACATGGTGTCCTGACGCTAGCAGACAGGCAGTAATGCTGCTTCCCATCAGCCCCAGCCCGACTAAGCCAATACGATTATGTTTACTCATTATTCTTGCGAATTACATCAAATAATCCCGCTAAAATAGAAAATCACAAACTGCAATTATTCTCATTATCATTTCATTTTGTATACTTTATTAACCTTCCAGGCAGGGTTTAACAATATTTGGATCAGAGCAGAAAGATTCTAAAGCGCAAAGTTATTCCTGGCTTTATATTTTTTTAACAACAAACAGGTCAATTTGTATTTAAATCAACATAAATAGTACATGAAACCTAAATTATACAAAATTCCCTTCGCCCCTGACGCTTCTTTCCTTTATAAACAGGTCAGTAAAAGTTTCATTAATGACCCCTGGCATTTCCATAAAGAATATGAACTGATTACGATTAATAAGGGGAAGGGAACAAAATTCATAGGAGATAATGTCTCTTTATTTGAAGAAGGTGACCTTAGTCTGATTGGGTCCAACATCCCCCATTTGTATAGGAACAGTCAGGATTTTTATGAGCCAGAACAGAAGCTGCACACAGAATTAACGTACATTCATTTCACCAGAGAATTTCTTGGCAGACAGTTTTTTGAGATCCCGGAAATGACCCAGGTCAACAGGTTACTGGAAAAATCTGCGCTTGCCCTTGAGATACATGGAAAAACAAAAGAAAAGGTCATCAGTTTAATGATCAGGATGAATGAGCAGTCAGCTTCGAGGCGGTTGCTCTCCCTGCTTGAGATATTAGAAGAACTGGGACAAAGCGAAGAGCTCAAACCACTGTTATCCAGCGGATATACCGCAAATACCAGTGGTGAAACCGATAAAATAAATATGGTTTTTGAATTTATCCTGAAGAATTACACCAGGGAAATCTACGTTCAGGACATTGCCGAAAAGCTCAACATCAGTGTACCAGCATTTTCCCGGTATTTTAAGAATCATACCCGTAAAACTTTTTCCGATTATGTCACTGAGATACGGATCGGACATGCATGCAGGTTGCTCATGGAAAACAATTATACCATATCCGAGATCAGTTATCAGAGCGGCTTCGATAACCTATCGAATTTTTACAGGCATTTCAAACGGATACTTGGCGTGATTCCCAAAGAGTACAGGAACAGGTTCCTGAAAACAACACAACCTGTTCCTATGCCCGAAAGTCATCAGCTACATTTCAAGGCTTCCTAAGTTAAACGCTCCAGGGCCCTGTAATGGCTAAGGTCAGCCCCGGTGTCTGTATATTGACAAACAAGGTTTTTCCTGAGGGAGAAAATACTGGTCCGGCAAATTCAGAATCAGGGTACCCGATGTTTTTAGCAATTACATAAGCTTTACCAGCCGGAGTGATGCCAATGATCCTCGGGTCACTGCAATCTTCACAGATGACGACATCACCCCAGGGTGCAACGGTAATGTTGTCACAATATCTAAATGTCTCCTGATCTTTGGACTCGACAAACAACTCCAATACAGCCGGGTGATCTTTCTCCTGCGGCTGTCCTTCATATTTGCTCGGCACATACCTGAAAATCTGGCCTGTCCCGGCAGTTCCGCCTGAACTGGCCGTAAAGAACAGTTCATTTTTACCATAGCTCATCCCTTCACCCGAAGAAAATATTGCCGCACCTTTCTGATGTCCGCGCATCCGCAGGTCGCCATCAGGAGATTCGACATCATCGAGATCAATCCAGTACACCTGAAAATGCTTTTTCTCCGGAAAATGCTGGCTTGTGCTGTCCTTACGATTTCTGGTATCCGCAGCTTTCCAGTCTCTCAAGGCCAGACACTGCAATTTACCTCCCTTTAATAATGCTCCGTTCTGGTTGGGTAAATACCTATAAATCAAACCATCTCCCTCATCCTCTGTTTGATAAACAATACCAGAAACCGGGTGGAATGCTAAAGATTCATGCACGAAACGCCCCATAGCCTTGATTGGGGTCGGATCCGCTATCCTGATCTGATCGGTAGCAGGAACCTCAAAATTATAACCGTGGTCTTTTTCCAGTCGCCCTTCCTCATCCCCCGCTTTAAAAGCAGTCTCTTCACAACTTACCCAGGAATTCCAGGGAGTAACCCCACCCGAACAGTTCCTTACCGTGCCGATAAGACTCAAATGCTCCTGCTCCACCTTTTGGGTACTTTCATTATAGATTAGCGTAGTTGTACCACCAACGCAAGTACGGTCGCCCCCGGATGCAAAATCGTATATCCGGTCTTTATTGATTTTTCCAATCAGTGCATTACCCTCACCAAAAGGTCCTGTCTCGTAAGAACCAGGTGTGATTTCATGGTTCCGGATCAGCATGAGGCGGTCATTTTTCCATTTGAACATACCCATCCCATCGTGATTTCCCGGTGACAACAAGCCATCATCCATTCGATCTCCTTTTCTGGAAATGACTTTTGCTGAAAAGCCGCGGGGCAGGCTTAAAATATCACCTTCCCGATGCGATATGGGTCCGAAACCATGAGAAAATCCAGTATTACATCCGGATAGAAACTGGTTAAGGCCAAGAAAGCCCAGGCTCACAATTCCCGACTTCCTGATAAAATCCCTTCTTGAATTATTCATAATGATTCATTTATAATATTATTCAACAGTATCAATCAAAATAAAATCATACTCCTTTAATATATGCTTGTAAAGCCCGGTATATTCCAGAATCTGATCCAACTTTTTGTGTTGCTTACGGTCCCAAACCTGAACATGGATTTTGGCCCCTTTTGTCAGGCCCGGGATCCTCAATTCCAGTTCAGTAGTTTCAATAGCAAGGAAAGCACTGACTTTACTTCCTGCGATTCCCCAAACATTTGAGCCCGGCATCACACCAGAACCAGATAGGAGATCCGATATCGGATAAGCAGCCTGCCAGTTCAAAGCAGTCGTAGTCACCAGGTATTTATTTCCCAGTCCGACGAGGTAAGGACCTTTACCATAAGTCTCATTTGGATGGCTAAGCACCTTTCCCTTTATAGCTTTTTCAGGCAGGATGGTACCGGCACGCAATTCACGTCCGCGCTGTACATCTGCCCCGGTAAATCTCAGATAAGCACCCTTATAATATCCAGTGTAAGGAATATCTTCTTCCTGACTTTCCGGAAGTGAGGCATCAGACACCCCATCGGTTCCTCCTGCATATTTAAACTGCTGTGAGGCATCTACGCCGCATCCAGCCAATACCGCTTTCCAGTTGGCTGTAGCCTGAATACCGCCAGGAATTCTATCTGCGGACTGCAGGAATACCGGTTTATCCCCCTGCATCAAGCGCACAAGCTCAAGTGGCAGGTCCGTTGTTGCGCCCGGAGTATAGATCCAATAAGCGTCCGCAGGCAGTATCTTGTCACTTACCACTACGTTATAACCAGCATTGAAAGCTCCCGAAGTGATGGCATCTCCAGAATTGAACAACCTATCCCAGCCCCTGCCGGCCGATTCGGCTTTATCGCTTTCATCCTGGCTCTTCAACAGGACTACAATATTCATCAAAGGTCTGTTTTTCTCCTGTTTTTCAACGTAAGTATTGATCCAATTGCGAGTCTTCAGCGGATCGAAGCGTTCTGCCCCTCCGAAAATCATAAAATTATCCAACCTAAACTGTAGCGCCCGGATCATACACAAGTAAGAGACCACTGCCGGGGCAGATTCTACATCTATACCCCAATCACGATTTAAGGGAGAAATCATAGAAGTCGGTTTGTTCCAGTATTTTGCCCATGCCAAGCCTAAAGAACCATGCTGGGTCAGGGTAGCGACATTATAAAGCTGGTCTCTCTTCAGGTAATAATTATAAATATTTATCGCACCAGTCTCCTTCCATAATGAAGAAAAACCAGGTTCACGGAGCAGCATCGGATCTGTACCGGAAATGTAAGTGACCTGTTTATTTTTTAGCTCCCTGGCCATAGCTAAAAAAACGTCCGGTTTGGCTTCAAAGCATTCTTCGAATACGGCATCTATCCCGGTAGCAGCCAGATCCGAAGCTACAGATCTGATGTTCTCTGCATTCCAGGGGTTCTGTTCCCAGTGATAGGGATTGACGGCTTCAATATTGGCCATGACTTTCATCCCCTTCTGATGCGCTTTTTTCACAAGGTCGCCTAAGCCATCTGCTCCGCGGACAGCCCATTGCTGCTTCTCCAGATAAGGAGATCTGTAATAATATTGCATCTTATCACCATCACGGTCGGCAGCCCAATACAGCATTCCATTCCAACCTTTAGCTTCAATTTCTTCCAGTGTCTTTGTTTGATCTTCCAGCCAAAAAGTAGGGTGGTAAGCTTGTGCAAAAGCACCCTTACTTAAAACGGCAATTAAACAAAATATAGCCAGCAGGCGCTGTTTTAAACTCATCATGATGTTTTGAAAAGGAATTAAATAATTTCCTTCAAAGTTATCCCCTCCGTTTGAAGTGGTCATTTGATAATGAATTGAAAACCTATACTTTTTTAACAAGGTCAAAATTTATTTAAGGCTGCTTTCGCTGTCCTGATCAGTTCGGCAGCGGGTGTCGACTCCAGTGTATGAAGATCAAATACAGATAAGAGCAGGTCCAGTTTCCGCAGTTGCTCCGACTGATGTTCCCTGGTAAATTCTTCACGGAGCAGACGCAGTTTTTCAAAGTCCTGAATACCTTCAATGAGCTTTTCAAAGCGGATTGAAGTCCTGGGCCCCGGGTAAAACTGAAACAGTGTACCTGAAGGATAGCGCTTCCAGCGGGCATCTTTCAAAGGATCATCAACCCAGCTGTTAAACGCCCAGAAAAGGTAGCCAGAATAACCGTTGGCAGCAGCATACCAGCCCATAAAGGTATTTTCAGCGGGTGCTGAAAAAGTATAAGCATTTGGATACTCCTCGACGCAGGCCGTGTAAAAACTTGTGGTCTTGTGTTGTGAGTTACGAGCATGTAAAAGACTATCTGGTATTTTAATATAGCTTGCCAGCGCATAATCGTCTATATTCTTTTCAATCTCTGGATGAAATACGTCACCAGCGAGTGCAAGCCGCCAGTTCACATCCACAGATTTAAGCACAGCTATTGCCCCCTGCATATTTTCTACAGGTCTTTCATCCATAGCAATGGCGGTCCTGGAAAACCAGTTTCTGGCCTTTAGATGCGCAGCAAATTCAGTCAACATCGGGCGCCAGAAATCAGAAAATTCCCGCGAATCAGGTTGTAGTTTCAACACGATATCCCGACCCGAGGCTTCATCAAAATAGCTATAAGATAAATCCCAGGAGATCATGCTGTAGCAATTGATCTTTTTTGTAATTCCACAACTTTGAACAAATTCGATGTACTTATCAAAAAGGCTGAAATCATAATACCAGGCACCATCTTTCTTCTTGATCCACCGTACCAGGCTGACATCTTCAAAATTCGAATGATCCGGCCCCCAGGGATGCGGGATGATATTGGCTGTAACCACTTTCTGTCCGGCACCTGCAAGTGCCTTGAAGTAAGGGCGCATCAGTTTAAAATGTTGTTTACTCCAGGGCTTAACATCATGGATTTTTGCTATGGCTATGGGATACTGCCAAAGGTCAAGTTCACAGGCCCATTTCTTTGGCGGAGGTAAAATTCTCGGGCTAACCTTCAAACTGATGTTAAGTTCATGAATACCATTTGCAAAAACCTTCACTTTGCCCCTGTAAGTTCCTGGTTCCGTATTTTCCGGCACTGCTATGCTCAGCCATATCGGACGGACGGAATTTGAAGCTACGGCAATCTGACCGATCAGGTCAATTGGATCGGCAACAAGCGTAGAATCATAGATCGTGGGAGCTTCATGTGCGCAGCCACCCTCGAAGGTATCAGACATGACATACCTTACAAAACCTGCTGTAATGGCTTTAGGGGATATTCGGGCACCGGAGGCACTCTTTAGTTCGCTTGGCTTTATGCGCAGTGAGCTGATGTCAGCCTTTGACCAGACCAGGATTTGCGTATGCACCTTCTCCCCTCTCCAGGCATCAGCCAACCATTCATCCTTTTGTTCAATCCGGGGAAGCTTTTCTTTAGGATACCTGATTTCATCGCCGGCAAAACTCA
The DNA here is from genome assembly GCA_963795585.1 of uncultured Sphingobacteriaceae bacterium. GTDB lineage: Bacteria > Bacteroidota > Bacteroidia > Sphingobacteriales > Sphingobacteriaceae > Pedobacter. The sequence goes on from CAWCIO010000018.1 coordinate 84,700, forward strand.
CTTTTACCTCTTCTTTCATGTTAGCCCAGTCAGCGACGTCTGTCTTTACCGGATTTGGTAGTTCCTGATAATATTTCTTATCAACCGTTGAATGACTTTTGTCCTGCCCAACAGCACAAAAGCTGACGGTACCGATCAGAAAAAAGAACGTTAATCTCTTTTTCAGAAAATGATGCATGATCAGCGAAGGTATAATTCCCACAAAACTCCATCAAAGTAAAAACTTTAGTATTAGGACAACATCACCCTACAATTAAGTTTTACATTTTTTAGTAAATTCAGTCTAGGGTTTTAGCAGGCGGGTCGGTCAGTGCCTCCAAAAAAGCGATGATATCCGCCATTTCCGGCTGTGTCAGGTTCAGCGGTTTTGCAGAAAGGGTTTGTTGCGGAACAGCTAATCCCATTCCCGCAGCCCCCCCTTTGTTATAAAAATTAAGTACAGATTCCAGGTCAGGAAACATCCCGTTGTGCATATAAGGTGCAGTTTTGGCTACATTTCTTAAAGTAGGCGTTTTGAATGCGCCGATGAAATATTCGATTGGAAATGTTTTATATCTTCCGCTGTCGGCATCCAGGACCGGTTTTTCAAAATTCATGTCTTTGGTCAGTCCCAAAATTTCCAGATCCGTACGCTCATAAAGCGGAGGTGTAAGTCCGTTGAACACCGGCATAAAATGGCAAGTACCACATTGTGCTTTACCCATAAACAAATTGAAACCTCTTAACTGAGCCTTAGACAAGGTCCGCTTTTCACCACGCATATACCGATCGAAAGGAGATTCGAAAGCGGAAAGCGTCTTTAAGTAAGCCGCTATGGCCGTCGACACCCGTTCCATATTGGCCGGTTGCGCCGAGGCTTCAGTAAAGACCTTATTGAATGCAGATCTGTATCCAGGTTTCGCATTCAAACGCATTAATATCGTCCCATCATCGCCATCCATCTCCAGGGGATTACGCAAAACTTCCATGATCTGGCTGGGAAGATCTGCAACCCGCCCGTCCAAAAATTGACTATGCTGCAGTCCGCTGTACAATAAGGACGGCGTATTGCGGGAGAGGCTGGAACGGTTATCCATAGCGAGCCCCTTTTCCAGGGCATCCGTAAAATATCGTTCTGGGCGATGGCAGCTTGCACAATTTCTGCTTTGATTACCGGACAAAGCCTTTTCAAAAAAGAGCATCTTTCCCAGTGTGATGAGATCTTTCTGGTTTTTCGGCAAGGAGTTGATCCGCAAAACCTCTTTACTGAAGAAAGCAACATCATAATTAAGATGAGCAGTGCTGTTAAGTTCCATTCCATTTGCTTTGATGAACAAGCCCATTTCCCGAAGCAGAGGCAATCCAGCATCCTTTAAAAAAACAGCGCGGTCGAAAGCATCAAATTCAGGATTTTGATGCAGCATTTTTGAAGCGATCTTCAGCTTGGCGGTCAATCGTTTAGCTGATGCCGGATCTTTATCCAGATAAGGTTCCAGAACTTCGAAGATCGCCGTGAGCGATTGGCCAGCTTCAAGTATTCCTGTTTTTAGTTCCGGTGCATCAAAACCCGAAAGTCCCAGATTCATGATACCGATCAGCGAGATCCTGAGACTTTCCAGAACTTGCTGATCGGTGATCTGAAGATCAAAAAGAAGCGACTGCAGGTCTGTCGCTGAAGAAACAATCAATTCTGTTTGTTCCAGCAACTGCTGTTTATGACTTACAGGATCATCATCAAACAGCAGGGCTTCAATCACCTGTAGTCCGGTCGGTTCACGGTATTCCATAAAAGGAACTTCAACCTCCACATTTGGGGGGGCATTGTAGATCAGAGAAGTACCCGGCAAGAAATAATTCAGAAAGAATTCAATCCGCTTATACTTCATTCTGCAATTGGCAAGCGCATTCTTCGCTGCGAAAATCGAAGCAGGATCACCCGTACTTAGTTTTTTCAATGCACTGTCTAACTTTAAAGTACTTTCTGCAAATCCTTTCGCATGCTGCCGAAAATAATCAATTGTATGTGCTGCCGAAGCCGACTTTTCGGGCCGGTTTACACCGATCATTGCTAATAAGCCAAAACACATGACCAGCATGAAATAAACACTTCCTTTTTTAAAGCCGGCAGGAACCATATGGTTATTTCTTCATGACGGTAAATTGGTCGCGGATCACACCGTCGCCACAGACCCACTTAAAATCCAGTCTTTTGCCTTCTACCTCGATCATTGCTGCACCAGGATCCGTTGCATTGGAATAAAACATAGCATCATGAGGCCAACTCGCTTCCGGTTTACCCACATAACTTGCGGAGCCGCTAACCACGTAGACCGTTCCCGGCGCTGATACCGATTTTTTAATGTAGGGATCAGATTTGCCTTTGTTATCCACATAACCACTTGAATTACTCAGATTGTGTTTTTTTGGGTCAAAGCTGGCCTCCAGCCCATAATGTCCTTTCATGAGTTTTGACCGCTCATAGACATGGCTGTGCCCACAGATGATCAGGTCGACACCCTGCTGTTCCAGTATGCTGATAAAATTTTCGCGGATTTTAGTCATGATGCCATCTGTATCCGAATTGTGTGTTCCCATGCTGTATGGCGGATAATGCCAGAAAGCAACTACCCAGTCCCTATTCTTGTTTTGTTTCAAATCTTCTCTTACCCATTTCACCTGAGACGACAAGGTATCGTAAAGGAAATATTGATCCTCCTCCTTACCATACGAATCTAAAGAGAGAAAATGGACATTACCGATATTGAAGGAGTAATAAGCCGGATTATGTGAAGGAACACCACCAGATTCCGCTTCAACAGGCATAGTAAAATTTTGATAATATGCTGTATTATGGTTGTTTTGTGCGAACTCCGAGCCAAAATCAACATCATGGTAATCATGATTTCCAGGAGCGGGAAAAACCGGATAATTTTTAAGCAGGCGATCCTTGTAAATGTTAAAGAACTTAGCCTGATACTCCATATCGGTACCATCATTATAAGCATTATCCCCAAGAAGTATCCAGGCATTTAAATCTTTAGGACCAAGATATTTCAGGAACTCATCCCTTACCTTCGCCTGGTTTACGGACAATGCACCGCAGTCTCCGAAAACTCCAATACGGTATTTCCCTACCTGTCCGGCGGAAGGCAGTGTAGAAAAGTATTGATCCGCGCCAATGGCCAGTGTATCCTTTAGCGTCCCAATGGCGTAATAATATCTTGTGTCAGGATTCAAACCTGTTAAACTGATTTTATGTTCCCTTACCAAGTCCAGCTCATTGACCTGCTGATCCAGCTGATCGGGCTTCAATCCGTATCGGACGCTGCTTCTGGTCGCTGCATCAGTTCGCCAGCGGATCATCATTCCAGTATCACTGGCCAGCTGAAGATAAGGTCCTCTGATCAGCTTTGCTTTCCCATCAAATTTCGGTGTATCCTTATCTCTGGGTGGACTATAATTCTGGGCCTGGCTCTGCCAGGAAAATATCGAAAGCGCAAATAACAGTAAATGGTTTAACGTTTTCATTTCGCTGGCTTTTGAATACTAAACTGGTCCCTGATGACACCATCGGCACAGATCCATTTCGACACCAGCTTATTTCCCTCAATTTCCAATATACAGGAACCGCCATGAGTTACGTCAGAAAAAACCATCGCATCATGAGGAAAGCTGGTCTGGCTACCTCCAAGTTGTCCTGCGGAACCACTTAATACATATACAGTTCCCTTATTGCCCCTATCCTTCACATAAGTATTAGCTGAATTATTCCCGGCTCCGGCGGCATGTACCAAATGCTTTTTAGGGTCGAAGCTTTGCTCCATCCCGTAGTGTCCACGCATCAGTGCAGAACGTTCATAAGAATGACTGTGTCCACAAAGTACCAGGTCTACGCCATAACGTTCCAGGATCTGGATGAAGTTTTCCCTGATCTTGACCATTTGTCGTTCCGTATCAGAATTGTGCGAGCCCATGCTGTATGGCGGGTGGTGCCAGTAAGCCACTATCCATTCTTTATTTTTATTAGCCTCCAGGTCTTTCTTGACCCATTGTACCTGTCGGCCGAGTGTATCAAACAAACGCGAATTCTGGTCCTCTGTCCCATGAGAGTCTAATGAAAGGAAGTGGATGTTACCGATATCAAAAGAATAGAATGCGGCGGTATGCGAAGGAACACCACCCGATTCCCCTTCCTGCGGCATCGAGAAATTCTGATAGTAGGCGACTTCCTTAGATTCCTGAGCATAGGTTGCAGAAAAAGGCTCATCATGGTAATCATGGTTACCCGGAGTTGGAAACAGCGGCGCTTTTTTCAGCAAATTGTCTTTATAAATATTGAAGAAATTGCTTTGGTACTCGCTATCCTTACCAAATGAATAAGCATTATCACCCAACAAAATCCAGGCACGTAAGGGATCGTTCCCCAGGTATTTCTCAAACTGGTCCCTGGTATTGCGCTGGTTAGTAGAATTGTTGCCACAATCGCCGAAAACTCCTATCCGGTAGAGGTTACGTTCACCGGCTTTAGGCAATGTGATGAAATAATTGCTGCTGTCACCCTGAAGGGTATCTTTGGCTCCTTCCAGCAAATAGTAGTATTTAGTATTAGGTTCAAGATCCGTAAGGTTTACCATATGCTCTCTGATCAACCGCTTATCGCCACTTATCCGATCCAATTTCCCAGCCTCAGTACCATAGCGTACCTGACTGAAATCCGGTTCGTCAGTGCGCCACCGCAGCATCATGCTTCGAGGTGTAGCCATCTGCAAATACGGCCCACGGACAAGTTCCGGTCTGAAGCCATATTTCCGCTTTTTTTTCTGTGCAGGCATTCCCTGCGCAATGATTTGCACAGGGAATGCCAGCAATAATAATATCCAGTAAATTTTATAGTTTTTCATTATTCAATTAAGGTTTATCCCACCAAACACGAGTACTAGTCAGGTCAGGTCCCTGCCTTTGAAGTGCCTCCTGCAATTTAGGATTAGTAGACACTTCGTCTGGCTGATAAGTCAATCTGCGGGGCATAACTGCACCCTGATTTCCCGGCTGCTGGCTAACCGGAGCCAGTTGATCATACAATTTTGGATAACCACTTCTGCGTAAGTTGGCAAAAGTTTCGTACCAGTTGTAATGCGTCTCGATCCAGTACTGGGTGTTGATCATCTCTAATGCCTGCTCTGTATTTGCGGGCTGATAAGGATTTAGTCTTAGGTATTCGTTGGCCTGGGCAGTGCTAATTACACCTTCAGTGCCATAAGCTTTCAACTGGTCCATCGCTGCCCGAACGCCATTTTCGTAGTAAGTTCTGGCTGTAGTGGCACTGGTGATGATGCCGCGTTCTACACATTCAGCGAGTTGGAACTGTACCTGCGCGAAACTGAGGTGGATGTAAGGTGCATCATATCTACCAAACGTAGTATTATTAGACACAGAGTAGTTCAGACGGTTGGCAGAAGGAATACTAGAATAAGGAGGTTCTTCAGCCCTGTCGCCAAATGGCGGCCAGCCTTTTTGCACCGCAGGGTTCTTATTACCCGGCGTATAGGTTGTCCTGGAAGCAGGCAACATGGCAAATACAGACAATCTTGGATCACTATGATTCTTCAGTTCATTGATGAATGGAGAAGTCAGCCTGTAGTTATCAGGGTACCTGATAAAAATATGCGCCTGTCCGTTAGAGGTCGGGTTAGTGGTTCCACCCGTAGATGAATTGGGCAGGTACTTTACCAGGAAGTTATCATCATTACTCTGAGGAAGCCCGGCGGCAATTGCTTTATCGATCCATTTCTTTCCATTGGCCGCATCTGCTTTCATGATGCGCAGTCCCAATCTCAACATCAGGCCATTTGCAAACTTTTTCCATTTTGAAAGATCCCCTTTATAGACAATATCAGATTGAACCGGCTTTAATTTGCTGTCATCGAGTCCGGCGGTCGCCTGTTCCAATTCCTTGAACATATCCTCATAGATAGCCTGCTGCGGATCATAGGTCGGCGTAAATGTCCTGTCCAGATACCCCTTTCCACCTTCAAAATAAGGGATATCCCCATATAGGTCGGTCAACTGGTGTGCCAGGTAGACTTTGATAATCCTGCCGATCTGGTAGTAGTTCACACGTTCCGGGTCCGCTTTAGTCCTTTCGATAAAATCCACAGTTCCAACCAGGGGATTACCGTAAATCCATTCGAAATGATACCCATGATACCCACCAGGAGTGGTTACTGCAGCATAGGTTTTACGATTGGTAACATGCATGACCAATGGCGCCACGAAATCGCCCATGGTATAGTAGGTATTGTCGAGCATTTTCAATTCGATATCCGGGAGCATGTAATCCAGATTAGGCTGTGAAACAAAATCTACGCTTCGGTTGATATCTTCGAATCCTTTATCACAAGAGCTGAACAGTCCGATCAAAATGCTGAGGATACAGATGCTGTATTTGCTGATAGTATTTTTCATTTTTTAATATTTTAAAATATGTATGGCTTTTCAATCAGTGACTAGAGGCCCAATTTTATGGTTAAACCGAAATTCCTGGTAACCGGGTAGACCAGACGTTCAATTCCCTGAGCGTTTCCGCTGGCTACGCTGCTTTCCGGATCTACATTCTCCAGGTTTTTGTCTTTATAAAGCAAAGCCAGGTTTCTTCCTACCAATGCAACACTGGCCGAGTTGATGCCCAGTTTCCGAAGCACAGGCGCCGGCAATTTATAAGAAAGCGATAATTCCCTCAGTTTTACGAAGCTCGCGTCGTAGATAAACTCTTCAGCGATATGCGACAATTGCTGATAATACCCGGAGATGCTACCATATCCCGCAGGTAAGCCAGAAACGTCCGTTGTTTTACCCGGTACAAGTACCATATTGCTTTCACCCTTGTCATTTACGCCGACTCCTGTCAGGCCCTCTTCACGTCCCACTAATGTAGCTTTGTGTTTACCATTGCCGTAGGAAAGTGCGTTGGTCTCCGAATAGATAGACGCACCCCATTTGGAATCCAGCAGGGTATATAAAGAGAAGTTTTTATAATTGAATGTGTTACTGAAGCCCAGCATTTTATTGTACACACCATTAGCCAGGAACTCATTTTTAGTGGAATAAGTAGGATATCCCCTGCTGTCGTACACTTTATTACCGCTGTCATCGCGTACATATTTATAGCCGTAGATGCCACCGTATCTTTTGTTCTCTTCCAACTGAATGATCACCTCTCCACTTTTGGCTGTAGCCAGAAGAATGGTCGCGTTCTCAACACCATCCCCCAGCCTGACCACTTTATTGTCATTAATGGAAAATGTAGAACTCATATTCCAGCTGAAACTCTGTGTTTTTAGCGGGGTCGCCCTCAATAAAACCTCAAAACCTTTATTCTGCATTTTACCTACATTCAGGATTGCTGTGCGGAAACCCGTACTTCTGGATACCGCAGTTCTGACGATATCATTCTTAGTTTCCCTGTTGTAATACGAAGCGTCAAAGCCAACCCTGTTGTTAAAGAAATCCATCTCCAGACCCAGCTCATAATCAGTAGACAATAAAGGCTGTAATTTCCTGTTCGGGACATTGGTGGTACCGATGTACTGGAGGTTATTGGAACCGTAGGCAATTTGTGTCAATGTATAACTCAGATCCAACTGATAAGGTCCGGTATCCCCACTTACCTGAGCCGCTGAAGCTCTTACTTTACCAAATGAGATGGCAGATGGCAATTTAAAGGCGTCAGAGAACACATAAGAGACAGAAGCCGCCGGGTAGAACAGATTATTGTTTTCTATTGGTAGGGTCGAAAACCAATCATTACGTCCAGTCAGGGTCAGGAACAAGTACTTATTATAAGAAAGTTCCATGCTTCCGAAAAACGAATTCGTTTTTTGCCTGCTTTTGCTGGTAGTAGGCAGTTTAGTAGAAAGGTTATTGAAGGTGTATACGCCAGGCACTACAAAGCTATTCCCGGAAGTGTTGGCAATATTACGGGTACGGTCCAGATTGTTGCCCCCCAGGAAAGCATTGATCCCGATCTTTCCAATTTCTATTGGGCTTAATCCAAGGATCGCCTCATAGTTGGTCACTACACTTTCGGTAACCGCTTCCTCCAGTTGTCCAAGTGGATAACTTGTATATTGGTTTCCATCGGGAATGTAGCGATTTCTGTTGGCAGAATAATAGTCCCTGGTTGCCCTTCCGCGGAGGTAAAGCCATTTGGTAACATCATACTTTAGACTCACAGATCCTGTCAACCTGTTCTTAGTATCCACCTGTTTCGTTTTATTCACCACGTAGTATGGATTGGAGATGCTATTTGCATAACTGAATTCTTTACCCTCCGGAGTATAGCCCGGTTTCAGGTTTTCCACATCGATACTTCCAGGCATGTAAGCTAAGGAATAGAACAAGTTCGAAACGTTACCTCCGATAAAAGGTCGGTTATTGGCTTTTTCCATCGTATAATTCAACACAATATCTGCACTGAACTTACCGAAAGTAGAAACCGATTTAGCGTTCAAGCTAGTCCTGTTAAACAATGCATTCGGTATGATGTCTTTATTTCTCAGATCCGAAACCGAGACACGATAGTTGTGGTTAGATGAACTCCCAGAGACCCCAACAGTATTGGTAATTGTACTTCCGGTATTGAAAAACCTTTCATAATTGTCCTGAACGGCGCTGAACGGCCTGATTACGCCATCGAACTGCATAGAAGCTGAACCGTCAAATTTAGCACCCCAACTCGAAGAACTAAAGGCCTCTTCCGGCGTCGCCGGCGGTTCATCACCCGTACCGCTCTGTCCGTAAATATATTGAAAGTCGGTAGTGTTGATCAGCTTATCCACTAAAAGCGAAGAACTGACTTCAACATTAGCTTTGCCGTTTATTGATTTTCCCTTTTTAGTGGTGATCAGGATGACCCCGTTGGAAGCCAAAGATCCGTACAAAGCAGCAGCAGCATTACCTTTAAGCACACTGATACTTTCCACATCATCCGGGTTGATTGCAGTCAGACCATCGCCATAATCGACACCACCATAAGCATCCGGTCCACCTAAACTCTCAGAGTTTACAGGTATACCATCGATTACCCATAGCGGTTGATTGTTGCCCGTAAGAGATGAGCCACCACGGATCACGATCCTTTTGGTACCGGCTACACCATTAGCAATATTCCCTACGTCCACTCCTGCCACCTTACCAGAAAGCGCATTGATGATGTTAGGCGTCTGTACCGAGTTTACCTGCTTGCCATCCAGTGTTGCCACAGCATAACCGAGGCTTTTGGCATTTCTTTCAATATTCAATGCTGTGGTCACTACCACTTCCTGTAAACTGTTTGAATTAGAAACCAGGCTTACGTTGATGGTGTTCTGGTTCCCGACTGTGATTTCTTTTGTGGTAAAACCGATATAAGAGAAAACAAGTACAGCTTCCCTGTTTTTAACCCTTGCAGTAAAATTACCGTCAGCATCAGTTCCTTCCCTCAGTCCGGAACCTTTTACCGTTACGGTGACACCCGCAAGGTATTCCCCGGATTCGTCAGTTACCTTTCCCTTGACAACAATATTGTCATTCTGAGCCTTTACAGAGGAGCCTGCAAAAACAAGAGAAATCAGAACGAATGTTAAATAAGTAAATATTGATCTCATTCTTTTTAATTAAAGTGTTTGTTTGATTTATGCCCCAAAAGTAGAAAGGGCCGGATGGCCAGAAATCTATTTATCAATTGATTCTGTATACTTTTTTAACACATTTGAGATGAAAAACAGCCTTTAACACTGTGTTAACATCAATAAAATACACACTTAACATGTTTACCCTTCCAGGGTATAAAAATGAAGTCTGAATTTAGCGGAACGCAACATTGAGTTTGTGCAGTTTTAGTCCGCCATTCTTAAACAGGTCGTAAGCAGTTTGATAATTGGCTTTCGCCTGCTGAATAACCAAATGCGACAGCTTATTCTTTTTCTGGCTGTCGTCTGATTTTCTATAAATAAATGTCTCTACCTTTTGATGTGGTCCGAGGATAACCAGGCTGTCATTTCTTAGGTAAGCGAGCTTTTGATAAGTTCCTAAAACTGCCCTTTGCCGGAATGCAGGATCCAATACATTTTTACCATAAAGATTACTTTCATATTTCCAGCCCAGAAGGCTGAACAAGGTAGGGTATAAATCGATCTGAGAACACATTTGATCTATTTTTCCAGTTCTTTTTTCAGGCAAATTTAAGATCAGGCAAGGGATATGGTATTTACTAATGGTTATTTCATTTTTTCCTGCGCTGCCCGCACAATGGTCGGCAACAACAATGACAACTGTGTTCTTATACCAGGGTTTACTTTTGATTTCCTGAAGGAAAGTCCCTATAGCATAATCCGTATAACGTACTGCAGCTTCCCTATTACCCTGCGCCCCATCTATTTTACCTGCAGGAAATGTAAAAGGACGATGATTAGAAGTCGTCATTACAAAATCGTAAAAAGGTTTCCCCGAAGCATGATCACGGTCGGCCCCTTTGATCACTTCTTCCAACAAGTCACCATCACTAATGCCCCAGGCATTTTCGAAGTGAACCACACTATCGGGAATGACCCATCTTTTCGTTTGATAGGTATCGCTGATCTTCAGGTTACGTCCTCTATCGACAATATCAAAACCGTTGCTGCCAAAATATTCATTCATGTTATCAAAATAACCATCCCCACCATAATAGAATGTTGTGGTATAACCCGCTTTCTGAAATATAGATCCGACTGTAGTCAGGTTTTGATTGTCCTGGCGACGAACAATACTGCTTCCAGGTGTGGGCGGTATGGATAAAGTCAGCGCTTCCATTCCGCGGACTGTTCGCGTACCGGTTGCGTACATGTTGGTAAAAAGAAGCCCCTGATCAGCTGCAGCATCGAGTTGCGGCATTAAATGCTGGGTATTACCAAAGTGCTCCATAAAATCTGCACTCAGGCTTTCTACCGTAATCATGATGACATTAGGCTTATAACATGGGCCGATGTTGTTTATTTTTCGTCTGATCGAATTTCCCGAAACCAGAAATTCAGCATGCTGCTCTTCCAATTCCGATCGGATCAAACGATAAGCTTCAGCTGCAGGTAACAGTGAATAAAAATCATTATAATTCAGTTCATTGTTTTTAAAGGCAGCGAAAAAAGAGTAAATGCCACTCTTGGATAACTCGTTTGCATAACGGTTGGTACCCGATTCAGCATAGGAATTATTCAGCAGAAGCGGGTATGATACTGTAATCAACAGCAAAACACCCGAAACCAGCAATCTTTTCCGGAAAGGCATTTCTGATTGAAAAGAGCACTGAAATATTTTGAACCTGGCAAAGAGCCACATGACCAGCAGCACCAATATAAGCACTCCGGCAATCAATAAAGGCAAGGGATAAGACTCGTTGATGTTATTAACCACTTCGTAGGTATAGATCAGGTAATCTACCGCAATAAAATTAAAGCGGCTTTCAAATTCCTGCCAAAAAGTAAGTTCAGCAAAAAAGGAAAAGAAAGAAATGAGCAATACCAAAAACAGTCCTGTGTAAGTAAGCACTTTATTTACAATAGAAAGAGAGCATCTTTGAGGTAGAAAAAGCAAGTACAGATTATACACAAAACTGATCATTAGCGCCACCCCGATATCGTAGCCTAAACCAAGAAAAAAGATCTTTAAGACGGCTAAGAAACTAAAATCAGTTTCTGACAAGGAAAGTATAAACAAGCCCAATCTAACGAAGAAGGATGTTAAAATAAAAACGACAATAAAGGAAAACAGCAGGCTGTATCTCCTGTAAAATTGGCTCAGCATAATCAGTTGATATCTGCTAAGCTAGCGTTGAATTTAGTAGAAATTCTGAATTTCATTGGTTTGATAACATTGTTTTTTAACTATTTTAGCACCAATGGAAAACATCAACACCCCAATATTCCAAGCCCTGTTTCAGACTTCGGCACCGAAGATCATCCTTCGTGGTAATGCTCCTGATTTTACGATCCTGGACTACAATGCTGCTTTTCAGCTGGCTACCGGAAATATGGAAGACCACCGTGGTCAAGTTTTGTTTAGTGTTTACGATCCATCAATAGCCGGATCAGAAGCACCGGCGTTGATGCTCGAAAGTTTAAATGAAGCAGTACGGTCCGGAGTACTGATGCAATTGCCTGCTTTTCGCTATGATATACTTAACGAACAGAGCCAGGAAATCCAGCGCCACTGGTGGCAGGTCGAAATTTTGCCAGTGGCTAAAGAAGGCGATCCGTATGGATATCTGATTGTGACGACAAACAACGTTACGGAGAATATTACCTCCATTCAAAGAGAACAACAGCTGACGGAAGACCTGGCAGCATCTTATGAAGAAATCGCAGCCTCCAATGAAGAGTTGAATGCTACATTAGAAGAGCTCAGCACTGCACATCAAACGCTTCAGGAAGTTAATGAGGGGCTTGAGCAAAAAATCGAGTCCCGTATTAAGGAGCTGGCGGACAGCGAAAGCAGTCTGCGCAGCCTGGTGATGACCGCACATTATCCTTTGATGATCTTAAGGGGCAGGGACTGGATCATTGAAATTGCCAACCAGCCATTGGTGAACCTTTGGGATAAGTCGATCCAGGAAGTAACCGGCCATAAATTAATGGACATCCTGCCGGAGATTGAGGACCAGCCCTTTCCTGGATTTTTAAGACAAGTTTACGATACAGGTGTCGGTTACGGACAGGAGGAACAAATATTCCATTACAATTCCCCTAGCGGACCGGCTGTTAAATATGTGAGTTTCTATTACGACCCTATGCGGGATGATCAGGGCGAAGTATGCGGAATCATCGTGGCAGCAGACGACATTACCGCTAAAGTACTGCAACGCGAACAAGTGCAGCAGGCACTGGAAAAAGAGCAGGCCATGCTGGAGGAAATGAATGCGCTGAATGAAGAACTTAGTGCAACCGTTGATGAGCTTTTTGAAAAAAACAAGCAAGTGTCTGCAAGCGAGCAACGATTCATACAACTGATCCGCCAGGCGCCCGTAGGCATCTGCATCATCCGTGCCAGGGACCTGATGATCCAGGAAGTCAATGACGGTTACCTGGAACTGGTCGGAAAAACAAGGGAAGATCTGGAAAACCACACCATCTGGGCTGCAGTAGCCGAAGCCGCTGCATATTATAAGCCGATCATGGACCAGGTGATCAATACTGCGACACCTTTCTTAGGAAAAGAACATGAATTGGTACTGGTCAGAAACGGCGTACCAGAAAATGTATTCGTTGATTTTGTTTATGAGCCGGTAGTGATTGACGAGGTTGTCAGCACCATTATGGTCGTAGCGATCGAAGTAACCGACAAAGTAAGGGCAAGAAAAGCGATAGAAGACGTCGAACAGCGTGTCCGACTCGCTGTTGAAGCAGCAGAGATCGGGACTTTTGAACACAATTACCTTAGTAATAAAATGGTGACTTCCTCCAGATTTGACGCTATTTTTGATGTAGAAAAGCCGTCATCCCGATTGGAGCTCCTGAGTATGTTCCATCCGGAGGATGTGCACCTGAGCAAGCAGGCGCACCTGGAAGCGAGGCAGAGCGGCAACATGTTTTATGAAACCCGACTGGTGCATAAAGATGGATCTTTGCACTGGATCAGGATACAGGCAAAAGTCTTCTATACCCTGGAGGGGGTGCCGGAAAAGCTCCTTGGAACAGTCCTTGACATCACTGACTTTAAAAGATTACAGCAGCAAAAAGACGATTTTATCTCCATTGCCAGCCATGAGCTCAAAACGCCTATTACCTCATTGAAAGCATCACTTCAACTGCTGCAGCGACAAAAAGAAAAAGGCAATTTAGAAATTATGCCCAGGTTAATTGATCAGGCAGGCAGGAGCATGAGTAAAATCAGCGGACTGGTAGACGATCTGCTGAACGTTAGCCGCATGAATGCCGGCGCAATTCAACTGAATAAAACAATCGTGCCAGTAAAGCGATTGCTTGAAGAATGCTGCAACCAGATCAGGGAAGCCGGAACCCACCAGATCGAACTCCAGGGAGACCTATCCGGAAGTGTCCTGGTTGACGCAGACCGTATTGACCAGGTATTGACTAACCTGACAAACAATGCTGTAAAGTATGCCCCGGAGGCACCGATCATCAGCATACAGGTCAGGGAATTAGCAGATCAACTGCAAATATCAGTAACTGACCAGGGTCCCGGAATCCCTAAAGACAAGCTCCCCCACCTATTTGACCGGTATTTCAGGGTAGACGAATCCGGCAAGCAAGTTTCAGGATTAGGCCTGGGTCTTTACATCAGTGCTGAGATCATTGAAAGGCATGGAGGAAAGATCGGTGTAGAAAGTGAACCAGGGAAAGGAAGCACATTTTGGTTTACACTGCCCACTACGTCATTATGAAAAACGCAATGTTCTACATCAAGATCATGACCTTCAGCATTGTATTTTCTATGGTGGTTTTTGCAACGACCTATCTTTCGATGCGGATTTTTGCAGATCAGCCATCCGCAGGCTGCCTGGGTTGCTCCTATCTGAAAGATATCATTTTCTTTTCCGCATTTTCCCTGCTGACCGTTCCTTTCATTTTACTGATCATGCGCAAAGCAAAAATAAATAAAATGCTATTTTCAGTGATCATCTCAACGATATTCATACTCATTGTATTTATAAATAATTTCAATGTGTTCAGGGACAGGGTTTCTTCCTGGAGTTCGTATAGTACCAAAGAGGAAGTTCTGGCTACAATATTTCAGTCCTATCTGTACATGATAACAGGCGGCATTATTGTATTTCTTATCTTTTATAAGGTCTATAAAATTGAAACGCTGAAGTAAACATGTTGAAGCACAGAAATATTGAATATTACAAATCTGAGGTCCTGTGCTGCGAAATGAGTGTGGCCATGTATGAATTATAGCTGGGAAGATCAGTTCCAATTGCCGCAAAAAATTCAAGGTCAGCATTTTCAACGCTGATTATCGCTTTCTGCAAAACCTTTTCACCTTCTGGAGTTAGCCTTATTATTTTCGCCCTGGTATCAGTTGGATGTTCATGCCTGGTTACATATTTCTTCTCTTCCAGTGTCCTCAATACTTTGGAGACCATCATTCGGTCGGCATTTCCCTGATTGGCAATATCCACCTGTGTCACTGCATCACTTTCCCTGGAAAGCCATGCCAGTGCAGCGAGTAAAACAAACTGTGTATGAGTCAGATCCAGAGGATCTAGAACCCGTTTTTGTTTCCTTTGCCAGAGTAGGGTGACTTGCCCGAGCAGGTATCCCGGACTATCTTCAGGACGCTTAAAATGAAATTCTATTTTTTCAGGCATGTTGTTTTTGAAGCATTTGTGAACTGATCAAATCAAAATCATGTTGTTTGATCTCAAAGAAACCAAAACGAAATGGATATCCCCAACTTTTTTTGTCCAGGATAAAATCCAGGTCCTTGATCAGCGGCAAGATCGAAAGATCTTCGCTGGGGAGAAATTCGATATTTCGCCTGGAAGGACAAAAATCTTCAGAAACCCGGAACTGATAAACTTCATCATCTATAACCTGGCCCAGAGCAGTAAATTGCTGGCATAGCTCTGGTTTTCCCATTGTCTGCCTGCTGGAATAATATAGGATGAAGTCCCCTTTCCGCATTCGCTTTAAAGGGGATGACTTACCATGACAAGCCTGGGCAATGCCATGAGCGATGCCTGATTTGACATGGTCTTTTGAGGCCACAATGACCCAGTATTTTGCAGCAACGTTTTCCATACCAATTAATTTAGTGTGATTTTAAGAATGTGATGTTATAACCATCAGGATCTTTTACAATGAGTGTTCTACCAAAGGGTGTTTCATTTATCGATCCCAGCAGGGTAACTTCCTTTTCTTTAAGCCTGGATTGCAGATCCTCAATATTCTCATCAATTGCGAACCAAAGCGAAGCTCCGATACCCAAGTCCTTACCTTCCAGATCAGCAATTGGCTTGCGGATCGCGAAACTCGCTTCCCCATCGTTGTACTTGAAAATACATGCTGCAGGATTTGAAAGTTCTGATAATTCAAAACCAAGTTTATCGGTGTAAAACGCTTTCGATACTTCCAGATCTCTAACCTGAAGTGAAGCAAATTCTAATTTTCTCATAATGAATATCTTTTTTGTTGTCACAAATATAGTATTCGCGACAACATAATCAAAATTAATATTGATTTATTTTACCCGGCTTATTTTGAAATAGCAGAATTTGGTTAATTATGATGATTTCGGGAAGGAAAATCAGCAATTCTTTTTTGTGTTTATTAACAATTGGTTGATGTAAATTTAACACCGCTGGAGCGCTGCATTTTGTAGTTTTGCCCTATGAAAAAACTCTCCGATCCAGAGCTGCTGTCCCTTATGAGGGAGAACAACGAAAGAGCTTTTTCTTGTCTGGTAGACCGTTATAGCACTGTATTGACCAGGCACGTAACGAGGAGGATCAATTCAGCAGAAGATGCAACAGAGATCCTGCAGGATGTATTCATTTCTTTATGGAATAAAAGATTCAGCATACAAGTTGAAGAGAGCATTTACCCCTACCTTTTTAAGGCAGTCAAATATGAGATCATAGACTGGCTGATCAAGACAGAAAAGCAGATCGCAAAGACCCAGTTGTTGTTACTCGAAGCCGAACCATATGATTTTCCGGCAGAAGAGGTGCTGATTGCCCAGGAACTGAACGAATTGCTCTATGCAGAAGTGAACAGAATGCCCGCTACCATGAAAACCATCTTTTACATGAGCAGGGAAAACTCACTTTCCGTTAAAGAAATCGCGATAGCCCTGTCACTTTCAGAACAAACCGTTAAAAATAACCTTAGTTCGGCGCTGAAAAGACTCCGCCTTACGCTAAGCAGGGAGCATTATATCCTGGTCGCAACCGGCATCATTTGCGCTTTACGCTAAGTTAACAAAACAACAACCATTTCTTAACGGTACCAGTATACCGATATAAGGGTTATATGTGTGAATGAAAACAACAGATAGCCAAGAACAGGCGAAAGCCCTGTTAAAAAAATACAGAGCGGGAAATTGCAGTCCGGCAGAAGAACGACAGGTTTTAAACTGGTACTATTCTTTCAACACGGCGGACGAATCTATCCCCGAAAAAACGCATGTTAAAATAGCGCAGCGTGTCAGAAAAAATGTGCTTGGCGTTGTTCAGGCTACAAACACTACAGAATCGGCTATCATACGATTTGTAAAAACCTGGGGCGGCATGGCGGCTATCCTGGCTGTAGGAGTATCCATTGCGATGTTGTTCTATCAGCAGCATCTTAAACCATCAGTGCCAGATCTGAGCTATAAACAAGTGAGCACAAGTCCGGGGGAACGCAAACTCGTCATCCTTTCCGATGGTTCCAGGGTATGGCTCAATAATGCAAGCACGCTCAGATATCCAGAAGTTTTTGCAGACAGTGACCGGACCGTACACTTACAAGGAGAAGCTTTCTTTGAGGTAAGCAAGCGTAAGCACAAAGCCTTCATCATCCATACGCCACAGCTGAAAGTAGAAGTACTGGGCACCTCTTTTGATGTGAAAGCCTTTCAGAACGAAGCACATGAAACCGTGACTGTAGCTACAGGAAAAGTTGCCGTAAGCCTTCCGGGAACCAGGCAGCAATTGACATTGCGCAAAGGAGACCGTGCCCTGTATGATAAGCAAGATCAACAGCTCAGCAAAACAAGCGCCGATGTGGCAGAAAGCAGGAACTGGCAAAATAACATCCTGGCATTTAAATATGAAAGCATGGAAAACATCAGCCGGGAACTGGAAAGATGGTATGGGGTAAAATTTGTGTTCAGGAACAAAGCGCTCCTCCATAAAAGGTACACCCTTAAGCAAAAGGACGAAAGCCTGAACAATGTGATGAAAATATTGAGTGCAGACGAATTCAATTACAGTATAAGCAAGGGCACTGTTACCGTATGGTAGCCTAAGAAAAGAAATAAGAAGGAGGACAAATTATGTAGAGAATCAACTCTGAAAAAGGCATAAAAAAGCGAAAGTGGTACGAACACTTCCGCTCTGAATAGCCCATCAACAATTTATAATAGCGATATGACAAATCATTAAAAAGACTATGTACAATTTTACAAAAAGAAATTTAATTAAACTACTATATGTTATGACCAGATTTGCCTTTATGGTAACCACAGTCATCCTTTCTCTGGCGGGTACGCTTCAGGCTAAAAAAGCGAATTCGCAAAGCCTGAAAGATTATACCGTTTCCCTCCAGTTCAAAAACGTAAACCTGGAAACCGTATTGAATGCCATTGAAAAGCAAACGGATTTTACATTTGCGTATAACAGGGAGGTAGGAACCAGCATTATGGTGAGTATTTCCGCCAGCAAAATCACGCTCTACGATGTACTGAAACAATTGGAAGGTAAAAACAAGATCCATTTTGAGCAAGTGAGCCGAATGATCAAAATCACCAAATCCAGTACGCAGCAACCCGGCCGCATTTCCGGAAAAGTGCTCGACGAGCGGGGGGAGCCCCTGCCTGGTGCTACATTGAAGGTTTTGGAAAGCGGTCAGATCATGCAGAGCAATGTAGACGGCAGCTATGTCATTCACACCAAACCTGGCAATTACACCCTTGAGATCAGCTACATTTCTTTTCAGACACGCCGCATTACAGAGATAGCAGTGACAAGCGGAAAAAACACAGTGCTGGACGTAGTGATGAAAACAGATTCAAAGGGACTGAAAGAGATCGTAGTCACTGCCGGATACAAATCGGCCTCGATTGAAGGCCTGTATGCCCGGCAAAAAAATGAAGCAGGTATTTCCAATGGATTGAGCCGCGAGCAGATCTCAAACCTGCCGGACAAGAATGTGGGGGAAACACTCAAACGCATCTCGGGAGTAAGCACCAATGACAACCGGAGGGTGGTGGTTCGGGGAATCGCTGAGCGGTACAACCTGGCCATGATGGACGGTGCCGTGCTGCCAAGTACCGATGTGCAGGTACGAGATTTTGAGTTTGACATTGTACCCAGTAACATGATCGACAATGTGATCGTATCCAAAACCTCTACGCCCGACATGAGCTTTGGCTTTGGAGGCGGCCTTGTTCAGATCAATACCTTAGCCATTCCGGACAACAACTTTAATAACTTTAGTTTTGGCAGCAAGTATACCAATGGCAGCACCGGAAAGGACTTCCTGGGTTATGGAAGAGGTAAATACGACTATCTGGGTTTTGACGATGGCAGCAGAAGCCATTTTCCAGATGACCTGCTTACTTTCAGCAGCCTGAACTATAATCCAGCAAACCCCTATACCCCACCATCGCCGAATGTCCCACATATCACACCCGAAATGATCGGGGAACAGAACAGGAGAATCGGTGGTTTTGAGCGGATGGGTACAAGGATTTACAAAGCCGCACCCGGACAAAACTATCAGTTTAGCCTTGGTCGCAATTACCAATTAAAAAATAGCCGTCTCGGTTTCGTCAGTTCACTGAGTTACCGGAATGAGCAAGTGATAGACAAGATTTCAGATTTCGAGCGCGGAGACTGGGAAAAAGATGGTGAAGGCAGCAGATACGACGCAATAACCGGTAAGCCGCTTCTGCCGAGCGTTTCCCAGCAATATAACTTTAATACCAGTTGGGGAGCCTTGCTGAATGCAGGATGGAATTCCAAAAACCACAGTATTACCTCACGCAACTTCTACTCCCGGATGTTCAGCAACCAGTTCTCGCAGATCACAGGCTGGGGCAATGACTTCGGCCGCGAGAACAGTCCCGCAATAAGAGAATATGACAGACCAAAATTCGTGGACCTGCTGCAGAACCGCATCAATGGAGAACACCGCTTTGGTGCCTTCCGTCTGGACTGGAACGTGTCCCGCAACAAACTTAAAAACCTGGAGAAAGATGCGACAGAAGCCTGGCTAGCCCCGATCCAGACCCTTAACGGAATGGTTTATAATGTAATGGCCAATCCCCTATCCAATCCGGGCACCGGTACCTTTAACAGGGCACAATATGATTATGAAGAAAGCAACAAGATTGCTGAAGCCGCGCTGAGTTACCAATTTAATTTATTAGGGCAGAAGCAAAGCATAAAATCAGGCTACCAGTACATGAAGCGTAAGGGCTTCTATGATTGGTTTATCCTCCCTATCGGGAGTCAGCGAGGCACTGCATTCCCCTATGTGCCCGTGCAGCAATGGGGCCAGTTCCTGGATTTTAAAAACCCGCTTACCGACCTGATGTATTATCCGGCCAGTTTTTCCCGGAACGGCTACGAAGGCCAAAATACCAACCAGGCATATTATGCCATGTTAGACAACCGCTTCAACAGTTGGCTGCGCCTCGTCTGGGGACTAAGAACCGAATACTACAAATATGAAAGGCTGAAAAACGGGTCAAACGACCTCCTGATCAGCACACTCATTAACCAGGGCTCTGCGAACCAATATGTAGACCCGGAGACAGGGAAAATCGTACAGCCGTTTGCCGATGCAGAAACAGAAGAGAAAACCTGGCGCTACCTGCCTTCAGCAAGTTTTACCGCAACGCCGCTGAAGGACCTGAACATCCGCGCCGCCTATGCACAGTCGGTCGTGAGGCCTGCATTGATCGAAAACTCCAGGATGCTGCGATACGATCCGGCTGTAGGCAGTTACCGTCGGAATGAAGGCGTACTCTCTACCCTGATAGACCACTATGACCTGCGTGTAGAATGGTACCCGAAACCAGGAGAAGTGATCTCCGCCGGCTATTTCTATAAATATTTTGACCAGCCGGTAGAGTTGTACCGTAATCAGCCGGACGCTACCGGGCGGGTATACCTATACACCCAGAACTCCGACTGGGCCAAGGTGCATGGCTGGGAATTTGACCTGCGCAAAAGTCTTGGATTTATTTATGGCGGCTGGAAATTCCTGGACAACATTTATGTCAGCGGTAACCTCACTTTACAAAGTTCCGAAGTACAAGCCAGCGTTTACGAGGGGAAATCAATAGCCAACGACCTGTACAACAATACTTTTTCCTACCGTACCAAGGTACAGCAGAAGCAAAAGAGAGCATTATACGGACAGATCCCCGTGGTGTATAACCTGGGAATGCAGTATGACGGGAACCGTTTCGGCGCGAATATAGCCTATAACCATATGGGATATAAGACATTCACTACAGGACTTAGTCCCGAAATCGTTGAGTACGAACGTCCGCGTAACCAGCTGGACGCCCAGCTGAGCTATAAATTCCTGAGGGACAGAAAACTGGGTGTAAGACTGAATATGAGCAACCTGGTGAATGATCCTTACCGCTTCTATACGAATACACCTTCTACTTATAAACTCAGGGACCAGTGGAAAGGAATGTCGTTAAGCCAAATTCCTGCCAGGGAATGGAACGATATCTATGAATGGAAATATGGCTTTTCAGATAAATATGAAGAAGGATATTATGAAACATCCGCTGACGGGAAGACCAAGACCAGGATCGGCGACAAAAATACATTTAGCCGAAGAGTAGGCAGTTCATTCAGCCTGTCCATTTCCTATGCTTTCTAAAATACTAAGAACTCTAAAAAACAAGAACATGAAAACAAATCAGCTATATATTTTATTGACCGCTACCCTGCTTACGGCATTCGCTTCCTGCAAAAAGGCTGAAGACAACTTTCTTTACAAGGGCGATATGCTGCCTGTGACCATTACCGGTTATAATGCCAGTACTGAATACCTGCAGGTAAAACTCGATACCTTTTCTTTTAAATCCGAACTGGCGCCCAATAACCTGATCAACCTTAGCGATGCCTATACCTTTTTCGGATCGCAACAAAAGATCAACCTGGTAATCAGTGAAAAAAGTACCGGAAAAAAAATCCTGGAAAGAGAACTCAACAGAGGAGCAGGCCCGATCAGCATCAACCTTTTTTATATGAACGGGCAGGTAGGTGAACTTCCGCAAAAGCCTGCTGTGGAAGAAGGTAAAAACTCGGTCATCTATATGTTTAAACCCACGATCACCAATTATTCCGGATTGGTAGACATTGCGCTGGGCAAATTTTATGTGACGCCGAGGGTATTCGAAGAACTGGCCAGGATCAAAAATGTAAAAGCCAACGAATTTACAGAATCAGTAACCGTGCCCGGGTTCTCCACTGCAGCCGGTCAGCTATACAATGGGCAAAGCACATCCGTTTCGTTCAGGGCGAGGATCTATAAAGCAGGAACCAACGAGTTTTACACAGAAGGATCTCCCTATACCTGGAACATCTTGTCGACGACTGCACCCCTGCCAGCTGCATCCAGCTCCGCATCCAAGCTGTATATCTTTGAAGAAGCCCCATCCGGCGTCAACATGCTGTTTACTAAAAAACTTGAACTCTAGAATCCGAAACAATGAACTTAATAAAAAAATATATCACCCTTTTGCTGATGCTGTTTGTAAGCACATTGGCTGCGTGTAACAAAGAAGAACTGAATGAAGGGAAAGTCATGCATGTGATAGTTAATGGCTATAATGGCAGTGACCATGAACTGGAAATCACACTGGACACCACTGTTTATAGAAAAAGCATACGTAATGGCGACCTACTGATAAAGCCCCGTTCGATATCTACATTTAACAGGGCATATGTCTATTACACACCGCAAGCGAAAGGACAAATGACTGTGAAGGACCTCAGCAATGGAAAAGTGATTTTCAGCAGAGCCCTGCCCAGCGGAGAAAAAGCCGATTTCAACTTCATCTACCTGGATGGGAAGGAACTCGAAATACCCGGTCAGGCAGCCAATCCGGGCAGCAACAAACTCGGATTTTACCTGTATTATCCGGAAAGCAATGACCCAATTGACATCTTTCTGTATAGAAAAGATAACGGTTCCGGGCAGGAATACCGGCATTACATTGCGAAAAATGTAAGGCCAGGAAGCTGGTTGTCCATTGATTATACAGCCGCGGCAGACTTTAGCACTGCAACTGCGATGCAAAGTACAAATCTTTGCTTTACCAAGACAGGGACTACAGATCAGTGGGCCTTCCGGGACAACGAGGCGCTTAGCAGTACCAATGCCAGAAGCCAGTTTTTCCCGATCGAGGGAGAAACCGGTCTGGTACAGTCTTATTTTATCACCCCAGGCGGCAACCAATTGGACTGCTCACGTTTATTCTTCTATCCGGAACGGTTGTAAGAGTTACAGCATCTTAGAGGATGAGCCGAATATTTGTTATTCGGCTTATCTTTTTTATAGAATACAGGAAAAGGAATGAAGAGAGGATGTGTGTTAAATTAATGTTATTATTTTGTTAATAAACAAATTGAATAGTTCGAAATGAAGTAGTCAAAGCAGTTCGATATCAGCAAATTACCAGAACACAGGTTAAGGTTATGTTATGTAATTTGATATCCGGTTACAAAACGATAATTTAGTTTAGCTATTCGTTCATGTAATTTTGACCTTATGAATTATCCAGTCTTTATCTTTCACGAACTAACTTACAGACTCTCACAGATCAATCCTAATATCGGGACTTTTGACACCAGCTTTGTACGCAATGATTCCTATGTGATTCATACGACGAGGGGTGAATTCGAAGTCGATAATGAGATTATAGCGAAACAATATAAAAATCCCGGATTGCTGACCAGGGAAGATCTGGACCTTCTGATCCAGAAATTTCATGCTTCGGATAAGCATTCAGTAGTATTTCATTAGCATAAAAAAAGTCCGGATCTTGCCGATCCGGACTAACATTGTTTTTATAAATTCCTATTGGAAATACTGCGATAAGTCAGTTCCAGTACCTGATAATAAAGTTGCCCTTGCCGGGCTAGCGACCAGGTTCCGGCTGTCGCGCATTAATATCAGCTTCGATTTTCCTGCTTCAAACTTAAGTTCACCATAGCGGCCCATATTTGGTGCAAATGGGAATCCGTTGGTTAGGATTGGTGGTGCCAGGTTGACGTATGGGACCTGATCAGTACCTTTTTCTACGATATCGTAGCTGTAAATGTAGTTTGCAGGGATGGGTGGAAGTTCTATAGAATTGAAACTACCATCTTTAAATAAAGTAAACCTGATCTCAGGACTGGTTTTTACTGCCGCGGCATTAGTTCTCGGATCTTTCGTATATAAGACCAGTTCCACATCAACCCCTTTGAAATTTGCCGGCCATTGGGTTTCGAATTTAGCCTTAACCATCATATTGGCAGGATCAGCCGGTGGATCAAGTTTGACATTATCCACTATGGCTTTGCCATCGAAAAAGAAACTGACAGGTTGCCTTGCCGGAAGTACTTCGATCGTCCTGGTCAGCAAGGCCGTACTCTCCCCTTTTTTCCGGATCTGTAGTTCACGAGTCATGCCCTTGTCCATTAAAATTACGGTTCCACTGCCGTTTTCGATGATGCCTGTGCCCGATAAAAGCATGGTACCATCGACCAGAAGTTCCAGTTCACCAGATAAGGCATAACCCTTTATCAGCAGCGTAACCGAATTATCGTAGATTTTATTGCCATCATAGTAAACCGTAAGGTCCTGGTTGTAGCTTGAAGCTGAGATCAGTTTGCTTTTCAAAGTCTCGGTACTTCCTTTTTTCCTGATCTTAATTTCTGCATCCTTTTCATCTACCGACAATAACGTATTGAGTTCAAATGCGGGCAGCGTTTTGGTTTCCGCAATTACTTCATCTTTATAGATAAACTCCAGCTGTTCCGTTGAATTCCCCTTAACTGTTAATTTAACCACCTTTCCTTCATCGAGAACGGCCAGTTCCTTTTTATTGCAACTTACACACAGCATGAACAGCAGCATGCCGGCAAAACCTGATTTTAATATCATTGATTTCATATTTTTCTTTTAAAAATTATAGGATATGGAGGTACTGTAGGTGCGTCCGAATTTTTGTCTGAAATTGATCTGATCCTCTTTCTCATATTTGTCGGTAAAGCCTGGTTTCAAACTGAGACCATTATCGCTTTGTCCAACCTTTGTACCGCGGTTGTAACTACCAGTATTGACATAAAATACGGATGCGCTATTCAACAAATTGCCAGCGTTGAGTTTAACTTCAAATCTTTTGCTGAAAAATTTATAGCTGATCTGAGCATCAATCTGTTCCCTTGGCATTTCGTATTCGATCTGGTCAAAATTGAAACTAACGATGTAGGTTTTGTATCCAGACTTGTTATAGGCTATGTTGAAGCCCAGGAGATCTCCGGTGTACTGAAGTCCTGCATTGATGAGGTAAGGAGACTGTCCGTACATGGATCTTTCCTGCTTAACCGGAACGCGGATATATCCACCAACTTCTTTGTCCGGGTTTTCTATCCTATAACTTGAAAGTACATGTGATTTTTGCAAGGTAAGATTGCCATATGCAGTGAGGTTACTCAGTAATGCAGTCTGATTGATGAAGCCAAAATTTTTCCGCAATTCCAACTCCAGTCCATACACCTTTGCATTTGCAGCATTTTGGATGTAATAGTTGATATTACCCGTAGCGATACTAAATGTAAGTTCTGTGGGTTTATCAAATTTTTTGTAAAAGCCACCTACTGAAATAATTTCCCCCAGCCCAGGAAACCACTCAGCCTTCAGGTCATAACTATCCACCCGGGTACTGCTCAGTCCCTGGTTGCCAAACTGCGCACCAAGAATGGGGCTATATTTGAAAAACTGGCTGTTATCCATCAGTTCCGGTCTCACAACACTACTAGAAACTGCAGCCCTTAAGTTGAGCTGAGCGATGGGACTATAGGTAAGGTTTGCAGAAGGAAGCCATTGCCAGGCTTTTTCTTCCGGCAGTTTGAACTCGCTTTCCCCTCTAAGTGACTGACCGTTTTTGATCTCCGTATATTTGTAATATTCGGCCCTCATGCCCCATACCAGGCGTAGCTTTTCCAAGAAGCGGGTGTCGAGCATCAGGTACCCCGCCTGTGTCTGACTCTTCCCCTTATATTCATCCAAAAAATACTGCGTGATGGCATAATTATATCCATGGGCACCGAAGTTGGCAGGGTTCAGCATGTCTTTCAATGGAATAAACCTTAAACTGTCGGCCCTGTTCGGGCTATATACAAAAGAAGCAATCTGCCAATCAAAGCCCGCGCTTTTATGAACGCCAAAGTATCCGGTCTTTACTGTATTGCGAACAGCTCCCAAGTTCAATGGTGCAGTTGCATCCAGGTTCCAGGAATAATGATTCTCGCGGTTGTGGTAATTGTGACGGGAAGTTGGATCGATCCTGGCTTCAATCTGAGTAGATGCCTGGTAGAAATAGCGGTATTCCTTTCCAACCAAAAAAGGCATGCTGGCGGCTATAGAAAGATCCTTTTCTTTGCGATCTATCGCAGTGCTTGCCACATTCCATTCCAGTTTTACTTTATCCAGCTGATGCTGTCCACCCAACTTGTTCTGCAATAAGCTGGTAAACGTAGGATCATCTACCTCCTGTATGCGGTTGGGCGGCACACCATTACTCATGTCCACCGAACCATTATCCATGTCGTAGCCAGTGATCCTTACGAGTGTATTATCATAAAGATGTGTATAGGTATTGCGTAAGCTGAAGCGGTTGTTGCCCAATTGAATCCCCACATTCAATATAGCACCCAGAGTGGTGTTGAAGCCATAGCTTCCTCCGAAGTTATTGAAGTTAGGATTCCAGTCACTTCTTCTCATCTGTTCGATATTATTGATGGATTGTGTATTCCGGTAACTCAGAGCCCCTGTAAAGCCAAGCTTATTTTTGCTGTTGGTATCCAGGCTAATGAGCCGGCCAATGGTAAACTGGTAATTTTGTGAAGGCGCAGCCTTATACTTGTAGAGCGTAAAATTATCCGTTTTGAATTTTTGGCTCTGCTGATCTATTTTTTGCTGAAATTCAGCATCCGTTAAAGTAATATTTGGTGTAACCCCCCTAACCGTATGTACAAGATCTGTAGGAAAAGATCTTCTTCCGTCGTCAAAACCCAGATAATCATACTTGCCACGCTCGTGACTAAATAGATCCTTCCCTGTAGTCTGGTCATTGTATGAAGTACCGACCGTGAAGCCCATGAAGTTCTCGTTTGGAATATCTTTGGTATTGATCTGGATCAGTCCGCCACCAAAGCTCGCGTTCATATCGGGCGTAACAGTTTTGCTCACCACTACATTGTCCACCAGGTTGGAAGGGATCAGGTCGAAAGAGAAATTCCTGGTCTGCGCTTCAGTGCTGGGCAGGAGCACGCCATCCAGCATTGCCGAATTGTAACGCTCGCCGATGCCACGTACCAGTACGAACTTATTGTCGAATGTACTCAGACCACTGATGCGCTTCAAACTTTCACCAATGTTCTTATCCGGGGTCCTTGCGATCTGTTCCGCACTAATTCCGTTGCTGATCTCGGATGCATTCTTTTGGCGCGCGAGCAAGCCAGCTGCCGAAGCCTTTTTATAACCAGCGGTAACAACCACTTCCTTTAGCCCCTTAGAATCGATTTTGAGTGAAACATTTAGTGAAGTGTTGTTTCCTTCGGTGACCATTATACCCGTAACCCGCTGAGTCTGGAATGAGAGGTAGCTGAATTCCAGGGTGTAGCTGCCAGGCTGCAGGTTTAAGCTATACGAACCATCGACACCTGCCTGTGCAGCTGCTCCTGTTTCCAGCACCTTAATAGAAGCTCCAGGTAAGGTTTCGCCTTTTTCATCCAGGATCTTTCCCGAGATGCGGCCAGGCTTCGAGGGGATGGGCAGTTCACTGATGGCGATCAGACTGCCCAATTGCGTAAATTTCAGGCCTTTGGCTTTAGCCAGGTCCCTGAGGAAATCAGCCATCACCTTTTTCTCTGCATCCAATTTACCGATCCGTAATTCCCCTGTTTTTCTGGACCAGGAAAAGGTAAAGCCCGACTGTTGTTCCATTGCGTTCAAGACATCAGTCAGCGTAGTACCGGCCCTGGCATGAAAAGTAATTTTGGTTGATTCCAGATCCTGGGACCTGACTTCTGCCCCTAATAAAACGCCTGTCAGGGTCAGGGAGACTAACGTTACCATAAAGGTAAATCTTGTCATATCAAATAAGAGTTTTGTTAAATTTCTTTTTGTATAATTGTTCATAGTTTATTTAAAAATGATTTGTTCTCGAAAAATGATGAATCAGAAGCTATACCGAGCGGAAGTGTACCACCACTTTCGCTCTACTTTTGATCCAGCCAATATTTGTTTTGTGCTGTTTCTATTTACATAATGTCCCTCCTTTTACTACCATAAGGTTACAGTGCCTTTTTCTATTTTATAATTGAACTCGCCTGGAATGCTCAAAGCCTTCATGACCAGGTTTAAGTTTTCGTTTTTGATTTTAATGCTCAATTCCCTGTTCAGGAGCAGTTTATTTTTGAAGACAAAATTTACTTTGTAAGCCTTTTTCAACCGAAGGACAATATTTTCAAGGCGTTCATTGTTGAAAATCAGCAAGCCCTGTTTCCAGGCAGAACTGTTCAGCACATCGGTACGTCCCTGACTGAACTTTCCTGACAAGTGGTTGAAACTAAGTCCCTCTCCCGGAAGCAGCATATGAGTTCCTGCGCCGCGGAACCTGAGCGCCATTACACCAACTTTACCGGTGGCGACTACCACATCAGAGATTCGGTCTTCAGGATAAGCTTTTACATCGAATGAAGTTCCCAGCACCTGTACATCAAGCTGTGTGGTGTGCACTTTAAAAGGTTTTGCGGCATTATGTGCCACCTCGAAAAAAGCCTGACCAACGAGGCTTACTTCCCGTGATTTTCCAGTAAAAACATTAGGATACCTTAATTTACTTTCGTGATTTAAAATCACTTTAGTACCATCCATTAAGGTAATGGTCTTGATCTCGCCAGTGCTGGCTGAAAGTTCAGTGAAGGCGGCAGTATTAAGATCTGCAGGTTTGTGTTGCAACCTGTAGAAGCTCAGTCCAATCCCTGCGATCAGCAGCACAGCAGCGGCAGAGCGCAGCCAAAACGAAAAGCGGAGCGTTTTAGGTGCGGGATGTGCGGCGGGGAAAAAGTATTTTTTTAGCTGCTCGCGGGAAGATGCAGCTCTCTGCTCAAGTTCCTGTTGAGGCAACTGATCTTTCTTTAAGTCCAACTGGATGAGCCAGTGTGCGATCAGTTCCTTCTCTTCTTCTGTGACCCGTCCTTCCTGATATTTTTTAAAAAGCGTTTCTAAATGTTTCTGTTCTTTCTGCATTCTATATATAATAAGCAGCAGGATGCAAAAAGGCCCAGAAGTTTTAAGTTAAGCTTATGTTACTAATGTGTTAACCAAACTAAAATCAGCAATTGAAGTGCCGAAAGAGAAGCATCGCTTGTTGCCTGACGGATCCTGTTCATGGCGATATTGATCTGATTTTTAACTGTTTTCGGAGAAATGTTCAGCAATTCGGCAATTTCAATAATGGAGTACTGATTGCTGCGGCTCATTAAAAATACTTCCCGCATTTTATCGGGCATCTCCTCGATCGTACGGTTGATGACCGACATGACCAGTTCATATTGCTGGTCCATTTCACGGATTTCGAGTGCATCGAGGTAAGGACTGCTATCCTGTTCAGCTTGCAGGAAAGCAGCAAAATTCTGGAAGTGTTTCTCTTTAAAACCTTTGGTACGGAAATAACCCGAAAGTTTGAACCAGAGTCTGTTCTTCAGATAATTAGCCAGGGGATTTTGAATGTTAAAATTCTCGCGTTTGTCCCAAAGCTCGATCAGCATGTCCTGGAGCAGGTCGTAAGCCTCATCCTCATCCCCTATCTTCCTGATGGCCAGAATTAACAAAGGTTGATAATAACGGCGGTGAAGTTCCTCAAAAGCAGCATAATCTGAGCTCCTGATTAAAGACAATAATTCCTGTTCGCCTATATTTTCCATTGTTATTGGTATTCCGAAGATAAATTGCTCCGAAGATACCAATACAATGTTAGGTAAATGTTAGTCTATCCAGGATTTTTAATTCATCACTTTTATTGGGATTTTTTATCTGTAAATGTATTTGTACAAGGGCAGGCATGTGATCCCCGCTTAATTAAAAAATTAACAAAAGCATAACCTGAATTCACAAACCTGCCGGATGAGCGGTTGTTCTTAACAAAACTTAACTTATCCATAGCAAAATGAAGTTCAAACACATCACTTTTATCATCAATCCGGCCTCAGGTAAGCAAGAGCCGATTCTGTCGGTCATCAACCAGGCTATGGAAAATGTCGAGGCCGAATGGGAGGTTGCCATTACTAAAAAGGACAGAGGGGCCGGTGAGATTGCAGTTGAACTGATTGGTAAAACGGATCTGGTTGTGGTCTACGGTGGTGACGGATGTGTGACCGAAGTAGCAGCGGTACTTCAAGGCCAATTGCTGCCCATGGCCATTCTTCCGGGAGGTACGGCCAATGTGATGGCCAAGGAACTCGGCATTCCTACGGATACTGCTGAAGCTTTAGCCCTTCTGACTGCAGAAAAACATCAGTTTATATCAGCAGATATGGGAATGATGAATGACCAGCCCTTCCTTCTGCGTGTAAATATCGGCATAATGGCAGATATGATTCTCCAGGCAGACCGGGAATTAAAAGACAATCTGGGCCAGCTTGCTTATGGCCTTACAGCCATAAAAACACTAAGCGATGCAGAGCCGATCAGCTATCAGCTAGAGATTGATGGCAAAGTGTTTCTGGAAAGCGGAGTTTCGCTTACAGTTACCAATTCAGGTCATATGGGAGTCGGCGATTTTGCCCTTCAGCCCGGGATCAGCATTACTGACGGAATGCTGGATGTGATACTGATGCGGGATGCAGACCTGCTGTCTATTTTAAAAATTGCCGGAAGCACCCTTTTACAACACGAGAGCGAAGCTCTTCTACATTGGAAATGTAAACACATCAACATCCGTATGGATCAAGCAAAGCGCTTCATCTGTGATGACAGAGAAGAAAAAGCACAGCAACTCAACATCAGTGTGCTGCCCGGCAGCCATCCAAATCCTGGTCCCATTATCAAATTCATAAACCATGTTTGCTAAAATACGAAGCCTAATCACTCTGTTGATGATATTTGGCCATAAAATATATGACAATATTTATCGCTTCTTCAGGGGCATGCCCACATTAAAACGCAGTCAGATCACTGCGAATCTTTTTCTGGGAAGCCAGTATTCCCTGATTGGATTGCGCAAGATGAAGACACTTGGTATCACTGCCATTATCAATATGCGCGAGCATTCGGTATACAGCCAGGCACAGTATGAAGGCTTCGCCTACCTTCATCTACCAACAGTTGACAACACCCCCCCCAGTTTGGACATATTGATCCAGGGTGCTGATTTTGCTGATCAGGAGATAAAAAAAGGCGGGAAAGTGTATATCCATTGCCGTCAGGGATTAGGTCGCGGTCCCACTATGACCATCGCTTACCTGTTAAAAACCGGATTAAATTACGACGATGCCTATTCACTTGTCAAGAAAGTGCGAACCTTTATCAACCCGCGTCCATCTCAGATTTTGAGACTCAAAGAGTTGGAGAAGTTTTATAGACATGATCATATGAGTGCAGAAGCGATAGAGTAGGACGAGCCTTTCAATTAATTAGAAAAAAGAATATTTGGATTGATATCATAGAACTTATCATCCTTTTTCAGAAAGCCTTCATATTCATAGGGGGCCTCCATGGCAGTGAAATAAAGGGTAAATATCTTTTTATTTGGATAAGGTGTAGTACTCTCGGGGCTGAAAAAGTAGCCTTGATTGGCATAGTTATTAATCCCACCAAAATCCTTGACCGGAGATTGACTTCCATGTTCTTTAAACCAAAAAGTATAGCCACCTGCAAATCTGCTGTCCGTTGGAATCAAATGATAGCTTTCATTTTCTAAATTCGTCCCTACGGAGACAATTGTAGCTACTTCTACAAATTCAAAACTTTCGGTGATGCCCAGAACAATTACATCTATTTTGTCGAAAGGCAAGAGGTCTTTTGCATAATTAGCGATTTTAAGTTTCATAAAACCCTCTGGTGCCGCCGCCTCTCCAGCCTGTTCATTTGGATCCAGAAAAGCTAAAGGCGATTCCTCAGAAGGTTGAAAAATCAAATAGTTTTCCGGTTTTCCAGCGATTATGTTCACTGATTTTTTACCCAGAACCTTTCCGGAACGCGTGTCATAAAATTCAAATTCCCGTTCACCTGCAGGCACTTTAATCTTACCGCTGACATCCCAGTCTATAGGAAAACCATTGTATTTTGCGGCTAAGTGATTTTCAGTGCCGAGTACGCTTGTTGTTTTATCAAAAAACACTTCAGAAAATGTTTCAAAACCGGTGTTGTGATCTAATTTTTTACAGGATGAGATTCCAGCTGAGCATAATAAAGCAGTGCAGAAAAGAAAAATTGATAATTGTTTAGTCATCTGAATGGAGTTTAAAAACCGGAGTGGTGAACATACACCACTCCGATCAGTCATTTAATTGGAACGTATTTAGTATTAAAATTAATTACAGCAGAAACCTGGATTGAAGTTAGTCCAGGTTGCAGTCCAAGGCGTTACACCAGGTTGAAATGCACCTTTGTAAGTTGTAGCAGTACCGAAAGCTGGTGAGCCGCTACGTGGAATTAAATCACCAGGATTATAAGTAGCTGCAACCGAGCAAGAAAAGAAAGGAACACTGCTGGCTGTTGCGCCTAACCTTAAAAAGGTATTCGCAGCAGTAGTGGATGCCAGTGTGGTGTTTGGAGTATTTACACTTGGATTTGGACCAGTCAATGGATTGAAAAGCGTAGTGTAGGCCTGAACCACATTATTTGCAAAAGTCGCCGGATTGGTAATATTGGTTGTATTGTTATATTCAACTGCAGTATTATAACCACCGATGATAGAACTCTGAATGTCCAGAGAAGTTGCTCTTCTCCAACGGTTACCATTGCGCAAGGTTGTACTTCCGCTATTTGCATAACCCAGCAAAGTAAAGTTACGCAGTACTGGTTTAGTAGTAGGTGTAAGTGAAAGTCCTGTACCATTGTTATCAGACTCAATTCCGTTCGCATCAGAAGCGCCGCTGCTTGTACTATGAGTAGAACTAGGATCTTTCAAACCAATCGCATAAGTGATGGTTCCACTGTAACCGAAATCAAAATCAAAGTCATCATCATCACCCGCTAAAGCAACCAGGTGATCCGCATTTACAGTTCCCCCAAAAAACTCAAAAGAATCGTCGGCGCTGTAAGAAACCTGGATGTAAGAAAGTTCAGTACCAGAACCTACACCACCCAATGTCAATCCATTGATTTCATTGTTGTCAGTAAGTCTGTAACCAGGGAACTCAATACGAACATAACGCAATGTTCCAGAATCGTCAGCAGATAATGAACCACCATAGGTGATATCAGTTCCAGCTGGTTGAGGAACACCTTCGATACGGGTTGTAGTTGGCTGGTTGGTCGGAGCCTGACCAAGCATCACAATACCACCGAAATTACCAGCTACATTACAGCCAGGACCGCTGCAACCAGCAACCTGAGGAGTGGTAAATACAATCGGTTCGCTTGCTGTACCGATGGCTTCCAGTTTTGCTGTTTTAGGTACTACGATTACACCTGCAAGAGTCTGAGGTCCAAAGGTTGGATCATTGTAGGTCTTAGTGGCTCCAGTAACCACGACAGTACCTTGTTCAATTGTCAGAGTTGCTCCTGGTGCTACATAAGAAACACCATCAACTTGCCAGTTGTGGTCATTATCCAGAAAAGTGGCGGTAATGATGCCATTTGCATCAACCGGAATTGGCGTACAAGGACGACCATTTGCCAAAGCCCCAGCATTAGCAGATTTGTCGAAGTTCCCTGATGTAGCATCAGCGCCTTTTTTACAGCCGAAGGCTGATAGAGTTGCAATCCCCAGGATTACAAGTTGTTTGTTGAAGATTTTCTTCATGTTGTGAAATGATTAATTAATAAATAAAATATACTTGTGCAATATTGCCATGTGAAAATGCGTGGTATGTATTATTATTCTTCATTAAAATTTATAGGTAAATACAAGATTTGCGGTACGTCCCGTCTGGCGACGGAAGGTCGGCACGTCTCCCTTTTCTTTCTCGTACGCCGTTGTTCCGTTCACTAGCTTAAAGCCCATGTTGGAAGAACCAGGCTCCCCAATTTGTTCATAAGCGGTTACATTTTGATAGAAGATGACATACTCATTCAATAAGTTTCCTACGTTGAGTTTCAATTCTGCTTTTTTTCGGAATAATTGAGCACTCAGTTGCAGATCAAGCAGGTTGCGACCATTTTCATATTCTACCTGACCAGGGAAATAATTAATACTGAAGGTCCGGTGCCCTGACCTGTTATAACTGGCTGTAAAGCCTAGAATTTCCCCCTGGTAAGTCAATCCAGCATTGACGATCCAGGGCGCCTGTCCATACAAGGGCCTATCCAGTGATGGTAAGCGAAGAGCAGGTGTATTCTCCCCCGGTAAAGGTACAGTCTGAACATCCACCTTAGATTTAATTAACGTTCCATTACCGAAGATGGTCATGGCATGCAGCCAGTCCATATCGGAGATGAATCCAAGTGATTTACGGATTTCCATTTCAAGACCATAATTTAAGGCCTTAGCCTGATTCTGAAAGCGATATAAACCTTCCTGAGCAAAAACCAGTTCTATAGGTTTATCCATTTTCTTATAAAAACCAGATATGGAAATTACTTCGCCAGCAGCGGGATACCATTCATAACGTAAATCCATGTTATCAACAATAGTCGAGGTCAATTGCATTCCTGAAATCATTGCATCCATCTCATAATCATAAAATCCGAAATAGGCTGTTTCACGGAAATCGGGGCGGATGGCTGTTTTGGAATACGCGGCACGCAGATTCATTTGGGAGCTCAGACTGTAAGTGATATTTACCGAAGGCAAAATGCGCCAGTTTTTTTCGCCCGTGGTAGTAAACAAGGCGAAAGCATCAGGGATTTCCCCGAACCTGCGCTTGATGTAATCTTCCTGACGGTTGCTCAGGTTGTAGTTTTCAGCCCTTATCCCATAAACCAGGCGTAATTTTTGAAAAAAGCGCTGATCCAGCATCCCGAACAAGGCATGACTTTTCATTGTACCGTCGAAAGTAGGACCATTTAGCCCTTCGGCCCAATAATAAGCCTGATCCGGGCCTGCACCTATATTGTCTTTATCGAGAATAACTTCATAGGGCTGTTCAAAAGTACTGCCCCTTAGCGCATAAGGAATCATGCGGGTAACTCCGAGGGTACGGTGCTTACGCCAGCCGGCGTAGCCGATTTTAGCAGTAGTCCTGACGTTCTTTGACAGATTAAAGTCCTCGCTTAATGCAAACTTCCAGTTAAAATCCCGCTCTTTTACATGCGTCCACATCCGGTAGTCATAGTCATCATTTAGCTCTCCAAGATTGTGGACGTTCGGTGTTTGGAAGTACTCAATTCCACCTATCGTTGCGGTGCGGCTATAATTTACCCGCCTTTGATCCTGTATTTGCTGATGAATGGTTGTTAAGCCTGCCTCGTATTCCAATTTCAGGCCTGCTGCTGTGAGGAGTTGTTCCCCTTCCAGTTTATTTTGCAAAACTTCAGTTGCCTGGGCTCCTGAAACTGTTCGCGGTTCTTTATATCCGTTGCATAATCTATACGGTAAGCCTCGTAAAAATTGTCGTCAAAAATACGCGAGTAGATGTTTTTTAAGCCCAGTTTAAATGCTTTTCCCTGCAGGCCCATATTCAATACTGCCCCCAGGGTTGTATTGAATTTATATGCTTTTCCAGCGCCATTTTCTACGCTATCGATATAGTTCTTTCCTATAGCACCCCTTACATTGTTGAAATTTTCAATGTTTTGTTGATTTCTATAAGAAACCCCGCCAGCAAATCCAGCCTTTAAGCCTTTTTCATTTAAATCATAGACACGGCCGAGTGCCAGGCGAAGATTTTGATGTGGAAAAGCTTTATATCTTGCGACCTTATAAGCAGAAGCATCCAGTTTTTTACTTTGTGCAATAGCATCCAGACCGCTGTAGGGAGCATCCTGTCCGGGAATGAGCGGGTCATTATTGCCGGGCAATCCAGGAGGAGGAAGCTCTACCCCACTTGGAAACTTCCAGGGAATAATACCTGCAGGCTCTTTGCGGCGCTTGTCGTCAAATCCCAGGTAATCATATTTACCGCGGCCCCCCATCACAAAAAAATCCTTACCTGTGCTCTGGCTATTGTAGCCGGCACCGATGGTAATACTGCTGAAATTCTCGGTGGGAATATCCAATGTGTTAACAGATATTTGTCCGCCTGAGAATTCCGCAGACATATCCGGTGTTGCAGTTTTGTTCACGACGACATTACTGACCATTTCCTGAGGAAGCACATCGAAAGAGAAATTACGTCTGTTCATGTTCGTGCTGGGCAGAACTACCCCATCGATCATGGCCTGATTGTAACGCTCACTTAATCCACGCACCACCACATACTTATTGTCCACTGTGGTGAGTCCGCTGATCCGTTTTAATACTTCGCCCATATTGTTATCCGGAGTTCTGGCAATCTGTTCAGCAGAAATTCCATCAGTAACAGCCGCTGCATTTTTCTGACGAGCATACAAACCATCTACAGAAGCCTTTCGGTAGCTGGAAGTTACGACCACCTCAGATAGCGCATTGATTGCAGGTTTGAGCGCAAGGTCCAAGGAAGTATTTCTGCCCTCTTTTACAAGGATGCCCGTAACGCGCTGTGTTTGAAATGAAATATAACTGACTTCAATGATATAAGTACCTTCAGGAAGCACAATTGTATATGTGCCGTCCACGCTGCTTTGCACAACTTTTGAGCTTTCAACAATTTTGATCGATGCACCCGGGAGCGGCTCTCCCCTTTCATCGAGTACCTTTCCCGAGATCCGCCCCGGCTGTTGCCGAGCAGCAACCGGTACGGGCTTTTTATAAGAAACCGAGATCAGGTTGCCTGTCAATTCAAAGAGCAGCCCATGGACCGTCAGTTCATGCAACAATTTGCCCATTGGCTTATTTTGCGCATAAATATCTGTAAGACGGATGTTGGCCATTTGATCAGGCGCAAATGAAAATTTATAACTGCTCTGAGTTTTAAGTTCGTTTAAAAGATCAGCAGCATTAACATACCGATGGTGTATGGTCAGGGGCTCTGTAATCTTAGTATATGCCTGTGCAAACAGAGGTGCGCTTATACAAATGGTGTTGACAGTTGTAAAAACAAGTGTGAAGCAGATGGATATTAAGGTGGTAAATGCTTTATGTAAATTTAATTGCATAATTTTGAACATCAATGTCATTTATTGAATTAGAGTGATAAGTGATAATTGCGATAGTAGATCCGGTCGTAAGCCGGTGAAATTTGAATGATGCGCTGCCGGCAAGCGGCGCATCTTCTGTTCCATTTTATGTGTCGATCAGGACTATTTTTTCTGCATTATAGAATAATTTAAATTGTCAATTTTGTTGATTTTTAACTGATAAACGAAAGCGATAGATTTCAGCACTTCGTCTACCTGTCTGAAATTATATTCCCCGGTGAGCAATTTGCTACGGAAGGCCTTTTCATCAAACTTCAGGTTAACACCATAATAAGAAGCGATGCGGTAGAGCGCTTCGTTGAATGGCGTTTTCTCGAAGAGCAGGCTGCCATGATTCAATGGATCAGCTGTAGCATCGAACTTGCCGATTGCATAACAACAATTTTTAGCTGATTCATATTTGACTTCATCCCCAGGATTTAGAATGACAGGTTTTAATTTATTGCTGCTATTGTCGACCCGAACCTTACCTGTATATAAGTTTACCTTTTCATATCCGTAACGGCTATAGCGCTGTACCGTAAATGAGGTACCCAGGGCCGTAGTTTGCAGTGCACCAGATTCAACCGTAAAAGGACGTGTTGTATCCCGCTTTACGTGAAAAAAAGCTTTCCCTTCCAGTAATATAACCCGTCTCTGTGATTTTCCAAAAGCCATAGGATATCTGAACACAGATCCGGAAGTCAGGGTCACGCTTGAACTGTCACTGAGCAGGATTGTCTTCATCATTCCCTTAGGAACGCTCAATGTTGCAAAAGTTTGGGTAAGCTTGTACCAGGCATAATGCTGGTAAGTTTTTATGCCGGCAAATGTGAGGAGGATTGCTGCAGCAACTGCGGCAACTTTGCGGATAGCCAGGTGCCGTATTTTATTTTTGCCTGTCTGGCTCAATATTCTTTCCGGGATCTCCGTCCCGGGATCAATGTCATAATATTGCGGTATCTCATCTACCCCGGGCATGAGGTTAGCTTCGCCATCTTCCATAAGTTTAAAAAACTCATCGAGCTCATCAGGAGATAACTGACGTGAAATATACCTTTTGATTAAATCCTTTTTCTTTGCATTGTCCATATTCTCGGATCGTCCTGAAATTAAGCGGGCGATCTACTTGTATATACAGGCTGAGGAGCTCAAACACCCCCAAGCAAAAAAAAATAAATTTAGAGCATTGATCCGATGAGGACCATAAGGAATACATAATCAGCTGAATTGGCCAATTCAGCAAATTGTTTGTTGGCCAGTCCCATTTGGTTTTCCACTGTTTTACGTTTCAGGGAAAGTGCCTCAGCCACTTCGGCATAAGTCATTTCCTGAAACTTACACATTTTGAAGATCAGTCTGCGCTGCAGGGGCATTTTATTCACAGTAGATTCCAATACCTGAAGATCGAGGCCTGCCTCAATTTTTTCATCCTGGTGGTGCAGATAATCGAGCCGGTATTCCATTTCGAGCCGCTGCCTTGAATTTTTAGTCTTTGCGGCCAACTTCAACCAGTTGTAAGTTCTGTTCCGGGTGATCGTGAACAAATACGGCTTCAGGTCCCTGTCTGCATCAATAAAATTCCGTTTGAGGTAGAGGTGGAGAAAAATGTCGTTTACCAATTCCTCCGCATTTTCTCTTGAGACGACCATAGTCATGCAATAATTCATGACCTGTTTTTTGTACTGCGTGTAAATAAACCGGAAGGCATCGGGGTCGCCTCCTTTGAATTTTTGAATAGCGTCTTTAGGTATCATGGTAATAGGGTTAGATATAAACAAAGGAATCCATTGGTTGTGACCCAAACGTTACGAGAGCATTAATTGTAAGTTAACCATCAATCTTTCAGTTGAATAACCCCGGTTTGCACATCGACTTTGTCGCGAGAATCCATGATCACCCTCGGCGTGGCACCTGGATTTAGGCCCCTGAAGGAGGTCAGGGCCTGCTTTCCCGAAATATGCCGGATTGCTGTGGCGATCAAAGGATCATTTTCATTTCCCAGAGGTAATAATGGCGGGTACGACAACTCATTGATTTCAATTGAGGGTTTTAATCCCCCGGGATAATCACCCTGCCCCTTTGCATTATACAACTTATACACCAGGGGATGGATGACCCAATCGGAAACCTGTACAGGCATACGCGAATCTTTAATTTCGAAGGAGGCCATATCCTTACCCAAAGTTTGTTCGCCGACCCTTATTACCTCAATGTATGGACTGAGGCAATTGGCCAGCAGTTCCGCTGATGAAGCTGTATGTTTTCCTGTGAGGATATAAATACGGTTCAGGGAGAGCCTGTAAGCAGTCAGCTGAGCTGTCGTCTGAGCGATATAAGAAAGCTCTTTATCAAAACTATTGCGTTTGATCCCTGCTTTTGCGTTACCCCGATATTCCAGGAATGTATCTGCTCCATTGACATTGCTGACCATAGCTGCCAAAAGAGCAGCGACACTCACCTCGCCACCGGAATTGTAGCGCATATCGATGATCAGTTCATTAGGGCGGGCAGCTAAAAAATCATTGAAAACCTGTTTGAGGTTGCTGACAGCGTTGGTCCGAAAAGCATTTAAAAACAGATATGCTATTTTTACCTGACCGGCAGTAATTATTCTGGAAGTGTAAATGGGATTTTCCACAGGATAAGTAGAAGTAAGCAGTACCGGGGAAGAAAAGCCGGACAGCGTTAGCGTTATGCTACCCTTAGTAATTGCGTCCTTTACGAGCGAAGCTGCATTAGCAGCACTAAGTGGTAATCCATCTATCGATGTGACGATATCACCACGTTTTATTCCGGTACGCGAAGCCGCGGAGCCAGGTACTACCAGCAGAATACAGGTGTTTAAATTCCCTTCACTTTCAAAGCTGAGCAAATCCAGGCCAAAGGCAGATACCAAAGAGGGATTGGAGCTAAGCGGGCTGTTTTTGTTCACCAAAAGTGAGAAACGGTCTGCGGAATTTTTGAGCCCTGAAAAAAAACTCATTGGTTCCTGGCTGATGTCAGGATTTTGAGGAAGAGAGTTGCTCCAATAGTAATAAACCTTCATGCTATCCAGGATCCAGCTATTGATGTTCTCCCTGGATCCGGCAGGATAGTCAGGACTGGCTTTATCCTTTTTACAAGCGATAAAAGCCAGAAGTGAAAGTACCAGCCAAATGTATTTCTTAATCTGTTGAAGATTTGATTTCATAAGATATCTTAAGTAAAGATATCTCTGAGAGATAAACAGTACATTAACATACTGTTAAACAACGCAGTACAAAATGCATTGAAATACAAAAGCCAGCTCTGGGGGCTGGCCTAAGTATATTTTATTTATTAATTTTTCACATTGACAATTGTCAATGCGTCAAATGTACAGAAATATTTAAAATCACAAAAAGTTAAAATTAAAATTATGTAAAAGACAAATACAAATCGTATAAACATAAATTGATGAACAAGATGGCAGGAGAAGTTTTATGGTACATTTGACATTTATAAAAAAACAAGCTAACGATAACTTAACACAAGCGTAATCCCTCCGGCATTTCATCTGGTTAAATTTGCAGGACCTGACCCGAGGCATTGAACAGACAAACAAACATATTATCCGATCAAGATTTGGTATTGAGGCTACAGGCTGCCGATACCGAAGCACTGAAGACCATTTACGAAAAATATGCTTCAGCGCTATATCAATCGGCCTATCAACTGCTTCAGAACAAGGAAATCTGTGAAGACCTTATTCATGACCTTTTTGTGGACCTTTGGACCAAACGGGCGGCCCACAACATCATTATATTGAAAGCCTATCTTTACACGGCGATCAGGAACCGGGTGCTCATGCACCTGCGTTCGGCAAAAGTAAGTCTGGACATTTCAGAATTAGAATTTACGGACGAAAGTCCATCCGCTGAACAGGTGCTTGCAGAAAAAGAAATCATACAGATCTCCGGTCGGGAAATTTCTAATCTACCAGAGAAGTGCCGTGAGATCTACCAGCTCAGCCGTCTTGAGCAACGATCCCACAAAGAGATTGCGCTGCTGAAAGGAATTTCGATTAAGACTGTGGAGAACCAGATCACGATTGCACTTAAGCGCTTACGTCCTGTCCTTAGAGATTACATCAGCATTTTTTTGCTAATGTGTTTCATTGGCCAATAAAAAATCATTTTCTTTTGGGGGGTACCCGCCTGTTTTGCATTATAACAGCAAGACACAGGAAAGAACATGAAAGCCGCTAAAGGAAAAGTAAGCCCCGAACTCGAAGAAAAGATCATCAAATATTTTGATGATGCTCAAGGACAAGCCGGAGAAACAAGGGAGTCTAATTTCGGTAGTGATCACACTTATCAACGAATCGAAGCCTCCATCAGCAGGAAAGAAAAATCATTCCTTATCAGGACCTGGCCCTATCAAGCCGCAGCGGCAGCACTATTGATTTCCCTGATCAGCATCTTCTACCAGCATTCAGGAAATGATCAAAATCAACTGGCGATGCAAGAAAAAAAAGTTGCAACCGGGAGTCTGAGCAGGATAGAACTGCCGGACGGAACTGAAATCTGGTTGAATGCAGGCAGTAAGATCCGGTTTCCAGACCAATTTGCCGAGGATAAAAGAGAAGTCACACTAGAAGGTGAGGCTTTTTTCAATGTGAAACATGAGGAAAAAAGACCTTTCCTGATCCATACCCAAGACATGATCACACAAGTGCTGGGCACGAGCTTCAACATCAGTTCATACCCTCAAGAACAG
Organism: uncultured Sphingobacteriaceae bacterium; assembly: GCA_963795585.1. Taxonomy (GTDB): domain Bacteria; phylum Bacteroidota; class Bacteroidia; order Sphingobacteriales; family Sphingobacteriaceae; genus Pedobacter. The sequence goes on from CAWCIO010000018.1 coordinate 126,765, forward strand.
CAAATAAAAGTAACCGTCCTTAGTGGTAAAGTTGCGGTATATGAACAGGCAAAGCCCGGACAGGTAAATGCTGCACAGCCATTATTTTTGACCGCAAATCAACAAGGCCTATACTCCAAAACACGCAGGAGCTTAACCCTGAATAAAAAAGCAGTAAAGTCTGCAGAAGCCGTAGCCTGGAAAGAGGGCAACCTGATCTTTAAAGATACTGAACTTAGAGAAGTGGTGCAGCGTCTGGAGCGCCGGTATGCGGTGCAGATTGAAATGGACACCAGCCTTCGCTGTCCGGTTACGGTGAATTTTAACAACGAACCCTTAGAAAGAGTAATGCGTGTATTGGCCCAGCTGGTTGACGGTCAGATGGCCTATAAAGCAGGGCATTATCAGCTTACAGGTGTAGTATGCCAATAAACAGAATGTAAATGCAGTTTATCCGAATGAATATGAGCAGTAAATAAGCGGGACAAACAAATCCGTTCCGCAGAGTGCAGAACGGAGATTTAAAAATTAATGGATGCTATCCCAGCGACCTGAGAATCATAAGGAAGCGTCCCAAACAATTAAATTTATATAAAATTATGAAAAAATCTCTATGCACCAATAGAGTGGTACATTATTGCTTACTTTTTATGAAATACGGCATTGTAATCAACAGTATGATCTTCTGTTTCTGTACGCTGGCCATGGCGAAGACGACATACAGCCAGGAAGTAGTCAATAAACCAGTCAATATCCATTTAAACCAGCTCAGCCTGGAGTCGGCCCTTGATGAACTTTCAGCAAAGCTCGGGGTAAAAATTGCCTATCGCCAGCAATTGGTAAACCGGTCTGCATTGGTTAGTCAGATAGCCAGGGGAGAAAGTTTAAAGGAAGTACTCGCTAAATTATTAAAGCCATATAAACTGAGTTATTACCTGGTGGACGATGTGATTGTAATTGCAAAGCAGGGAGATCCGGCGGCAATGGCCCAGGAACTTCGCCAGGTTGCCGCTGAGATTGAAATCAGCGGAACGGTAAGAGATACCACTGGCGCCGCACTCCCGGGCGTATCTGTGAGCGTAAGGAACCAGACGAATACTGCTGTCAGTGATCAGAACGGTAACTATCGGCTGCGTGCAGATGCAAATGCCACATTGATCTTCAAATATATCGGCTTCAACAGTCAGGAAGTACAAGTAAAAGGACGTACAACGATAAATGTCCGCATGCAGAGCAGCATTTCCTCATTGCAAGATGTCCTTGTAGTAGGTTATGGAACCGTAAAAAAGGGTGATGTGACCGGTTCTGTAGGAAAAGTCAATTTATCTGACACAAAAAATGCTGCTGTCCGATCCTTTGACGAGTTTCTGGCCGGGCGTGTAGCGGGGCTGCAGGTCAGTTCTGTAGACGGTCAGCCCGGATCTTCCGTGAACATTGTGATCAGGGGAAACAATTCCATCACACAAGACAATTCACCACTAATTGTGATTGACGGTTTTCCGACAGAAAACCCGGACCTGAACATGATCAATCCTGATGACATCGAATCCATTGAGGTTCTGAAAGATGCCTCAGCAACTGCGATATACGGATCGAGGGGGGCAAACGGCGTGCTGATGGTCACTACAAAAAAAGGTAAAGCAGGAATTCCAGTATTGAATTTCAATGCCTACTATGGCACACAACGCACCATCAACCAGCTTGACCTGATGAAGCCGTATGACTTTGTGAGCTACCAGATCGACCGCAGCCCAAGTTTAACGGACACCTTAGCACCCTCAGCCCTATACCTTCCTAAAGGACGTACGCTGGACTATTACCGCAATGTGGAAGGGCTGGACTGGCAGGATATGATGCTCCGTGATGCAGCTTTTCAAAACTATTCACTGTCACTGAACGGCGGCAACCAGCAGACGAAGTATTCACTTTCAGGTTCCATCAACGACCAGGACGGTGTGATCATCAATTCATTTTACAAGCGTTACCAGGGACGTGCAGCGATAGACCAGACTGTTAATGCTAAGCTAAAGCTTGGATTGAACGCTAACTATGCCTATCTGCAACGCAGTGGTGTGAGTCCATCTGAATCAGGAGGCAACCTTGCTACTACCCTATTGTACAGCGTATATGGTTCCAGACCTATCGATGCTCCACGTGATGAAAGCGGCATAGCAGATGAACTGTTTGACCCTACGATAGACCTTACATCAGATTACCGCATCAATCCGATCATCAACCAACAGAATCTTGTCAGGAATACTACTACAAGAAACCTTTTGGTGAATGCCTATGCAGAATACGCCATTATTCCCGAGCTGACATTGAGGGTCACCGGTGGAATTACCAGCACGCTAGGCAGGTTTGACGCCTTTAACAATTCAAAAACCTTGTACGGTAATGTCAGGACTGTATGGGGTGCCACTTACGGCGTAAACGGCTATGTTCAGCATCGGGAAAACAATTCCTGGATCAATGAAAATACGCTGACCTGGAATAAAACCATTGCCAAAGACCATAACTTTAATTTACTGGGAGGTATAACAGAACAAGGCGGAACAACATCCGGCTACCAATTTGGTGCTTCAAACCTACCGAATGAAGCATTGGGCTTAAGCGGGCTGGATGAAGGCAATTTACTGCCTGTGCGTACGCAGGCCAACAGTTCCAACTGGCGGATCATGTCCTTTCTGGGCAGGGCCAATTATAACTATCAGTCGAAATACTATGCGACGATCAGTTACCGCGCAGATGGTTCTTCAAAATTTCCGGCCGGTAACCGCTGGGCTTATTTCCCATCTGCGGCACTCTCCTGGCGGATCATCAATGAGGACTTCATGAAAAATGTACCTGTTATATCAGATGCAAAATTGCGCGGAAGTTTCGGTTTAACCGGAAATAACCGGGTGGGAGACTTTTCATACCTGCAATCCTATGGACTTCCAATACAAAACACCTATGTTTTCAACAACCAGTACCAAAGTGTGATCGTTCCGCTGACACCAGGGAACAATGCATTGAAATGGGAAACCACCCGTCAGTTTGATATGGGTCTGGATCTCGGGTTTTTCAAAGACAGGCTGACACTGACAGCCGATGTATACCGGAAGACCACTTATGATCTCCTGCTCAATGCAAAACTGCCATTTTCATCCGGTTATGACTTTGCAGTCAAGAACATCGGAAGCATGAAAAATGAGGGACTGGAAATCACTATTGCCGGGCATGCCGGTAAGCAAGCGTAATTTTAGCTGGAATGCGAGTTTTAACATTTCTTTCAACAGGAATGAAGTATTAGAACTTACAGAAGGTCAGCAATCCATTAATACTGCCATCATGTGGGATAACAATTGGCAAACGCTGCCCGCTTATGTCTCTGAGATAGGTAAACCAGTAGGCAATATGTATGGATATATTTGGGAGGGGAACTATCAGCTGAGCGATTTTAACCAGGACGCCAGTGGCAAATACATTTTAAAAGAAGGGGTAGCCACCAATGGAAACACGGCGGACCGGATTCAGCCCGGAGACATCAAATACAAGGACCTGAACGGAGACGGCGTGGTCAATGCGTCAGACTATACAGTAATCGGCCGTGGTCTTCCCATCCATACGGGAGGTTTCAACAATACCTTAAAGTATAAGAACTTTGACCTGAATGCCTTCTTCCAATGGTCTTATGGTAATGACATCCAAAACATTAACCGCCTGGTATTTGAAGGAAATGCATTCAACAAGCCCTACCTGAATCAACTCGCTTCTTATACAGACCGCTGGACACCAGAAAATACCGGGAGCAAAAATTACCGGACCAACGGTTTTTTTGGAGGAGGATATTCCTCCAGGACTGTGGAAGATGGCTCTTACCTGCGTTTGAAAACACTGGCCTTTGGTTATACTATGCCAAAATCCGTCTTGAATGCGCTGAAGATCTCAAACCTAAGAGTATATGCTTCAGCACAAAATGTGCTAACCTGGACCAAATACAGCGGTTCAGATCCAGAAGTAAATACCTATAATTCCGTATTGACCCCGGGTTTTGACTTCTCCTCCTATCCAAGGGCAAGGACGGTAGTGCTGGGCCTTAATTTAACTTTTTAATTCATACATAGCCATAACTAGTCATGAAACTACAAATTTTCTATTTATTGACTGCGGTGACGTTGTTGTTCAGCGGTTGCAGCAAATTTCTGGATACCAAACCTACAGACTTTCTGACCACCGAAGACTATTACAATTCAGAGGAAAATCTCCTTAAAGTATTAGGCGGTGTGTACAGCCCATTATCCACGGCCTCTATGTACGGTGATGCCCTGTTCAACCAAATCGGTGCCGGGACCGATGAACATTTCCGTTCCGCAGTGTCCAGCACTACAGGTGTATGGGTAAATAATTTTGACTACACCAGTGTAGATGTGAACAACCTTTGGCAGCAATGCTATATCGGAATAGAGCGTGCAAACAGCCTGATTGCGAATATAAACATTCCTGCTATGGATGAAACCAAAAGGCAGGCGATCCTTGGGGAAGCGCTGTTTTTGAGGGCCTATTATTATTTTATGCTGGTCAGCTATTACGGGGGGGTGCCATTGAAGCTTGAACCCACATCCAATGTAAACAACATTTCGATACCCCGTGCAACGGATAAAGAAGTATACACACAAATCATTAAAGACATGACCGATGCTGAGGGGAAGGTCCATACCTCCAAACAATTTGGTCATGCCAGCAGAGTGAGCAGAACCACCGTACAAGGTATTTTGGCCAGGGTCTGCCTCAGTATGGCCGGTCATCCGGTTCAGGATAAAAGCAAATATGCTGAAGCACTGAGCTGGGCAAAAAAAGTAAAAGCCTCGGGAGAACACAGTCTGCTTACAGAAATTGTCGGCGTACCAGACGGTGACAACAACAGCGGCTACAGCCAGGTATTTGTGAATGAAGCCCAGGACAAGTACGATGTACGTGAAGCCATGTGGGAATCTGAACAAAAAGGAAACCGGGCTGATGGTTACGTGTCCAATGGCCGGGTCGGGAACAACATCGGTGTACGTTTTACCGGGAATAATTTTGCAGATACAGGCTATTGCTATGGTAACCTGAGGATCACTGAACGTCTCTACCGCCTGTATGGCAATGGCGATTTAAGAAGAGACTGGAACTGCGGTAAATTTACCTATGATGCCAATGCGCGAAGAACCTATCTTGCTGCCAATAAAATCTACGACAGGAATGCAGCGAAATGGAGACGTTCCTATGAAAGCCTGTACCCGAAAGATAAAAACTACACGCCCATCAATTTCCCTCTGCTGCGTTATTCAGATGTGCTCCTGATGCTCGCAGAAGCAGACAATGAAGTAAATGGTAGTCCGTCAGCGGAAGCCTATGAAGCTGTAAACATGGTGAGGCGCCGTGCCTATAAGCTCCCACTGAATGCGACAAGTGCAGTGGCTGATGTTCCGGCAGGACTGAACCAGATCAACTTTAGAACCATGATCCAGGATGAACGGTCGAGAGAACTATGTTTCGAATCTTTCAGGCGGCTGGACCTGATCCGCTGGGGAATCTATGTGAGCAGGATGAAGGAAGTAGCTGCGCAGTTTACCGCCAGTGCAGGCAGTTTCGCCTATGGTGCAATAGCCGGCAACAACACATCAGAACGCCATTTACTGTTCCCGATCCCCAGTGGGGAAATATCTGTCAATAAGGCTGCTACACAAAATCCAGGCTGGTAACATCATTTTCAAATCAAACAAAGATGTCAGGATTTAAATTTTATGTAAAACTACTCCTACTGAGCCTGTTACTCCCGGTATGTTTCAACGTAAATGCCCAGCAGAACAGCTTGAAGGTACTCAGTTATAATGTACTAAAAGGCTTTCAGGGCGATGAGGAAAATATTAAGCGTTTTACCAGTTGGGTAAAAGAAAAATCACCTGATGTCATTTGTTACCAGGAGATGAATGGTTTTACCCAAAAATCACTGGAAAATTTTGCGATAAGTTATGGCCATCATTATGCTGTACTTGCTAAAGAAAGCGGGTATCCGGTGGCCATCACCTCTCGTTTTCCGATCGTAAATGTGCAAAAAGTCCTGGATAATATGTGGCATGGCTATATCTATGCAAATATCAGGGGCATCCATGTTTTTGCCATTCATTTATCGCCCTATCTTTATCAAAAACGGCTAGATGAAATCAAACAAATCCTGGCCCATGCAGCAGTCCTGCCGAAAGGAAGTCCAGTGATGATCGCCGGTGATTTTAATTCTTATCAAGCCAGGGACAGTAGTCAGTACTCCGCAAAAGAACTGCTGATACAGCAGAAAAGAGAACAGAAAAATACTGAAATACGTAATTTAAATGCAGGTAAATTTGATTACAGCGTGACCAATGAAGGAGCAGCAGCGGGATTCAAAGATGCAGTGAACCTGTTCAGCGGACAATTTGACTTCAGCATGCCTACGAAGAAATACGACGCAGCTTTCAAGCAGAAAATCAGGATTGACTACGTCTGGCTAAACCAAATACTTCAGAAGAAAGTAAAGTCGGCAAGCGTAATTTATGATGAAGATACAGCAGAGATGTCGGACCATTATCCAATTATCCTCAGCTTAAAGTACTAAATAAAGCGCCCGGGATCATCGCATTAAATCATGATTTATCGTTAAACACCCGGTAGCCAGGTATTTTAAAAATACCTGGCTACTTTTGTTTCATCAGCCAGTGAGCGTATGCTTTTCTAAAGGCTGATCAAGGAAAATTTCATTAAAATAACAATGGCATTTTTAACAGGCGGCCCCTACTACGACATGATCGGAAGGGCCGGAAACAACGTTGGGAGAAAGGTAAAAGGAAAGAATGTCTTTTCTATGCGCCCGGCAAAATCTAACAAGCCCGCTACACAGCGGCAACTGAACCAGAGGAGCAAATTTGGTCTGCTGACCAGCTGGTTCGCAAATCTGGATACATTTATCGACATCGGCTTTAAAAATTATGATGCGAAAATGTCTCCGATGAATGCTTGTGTGTCGCAGAATTCAAAGCTGAATGTGATCACAGGAAGCTCCGCTCCTTTTGGCATTAATTACGGGCTGGTAGAGTTGAGCCGAGGTAAGCTTAAGGGTTTGCATATGCCGGACATGGCTACAGGTACCGGCATCAGTCTGGTGTTTAGCTGGGAAGCGAATGTCGGGCAGGCTAACTCAGATCCTGATGACCTGGTTTCTTTTGCGATTTATGACCCGATTACGAATGAGTTTGCTGTTGCAGTCAATGTAGTGAACCGTTCGGTGCTTTCTTACGAGATGTTATTGCCTGTGGAGTTTAGCGGGCATAGTGTTCATGGCTGGGTGATGTGTAAAGGTGCAGAGGGAAGCTTAGTTAGCGACAGTGTGCATCTGGGGCCTGTGCCTGTAGGCTAGTTCTGAAAAATTGAAGGTGATCGCTTCCAGGCTGCATCTGTTAGGCTCCTGCGGAGCAAACAGCGCTAAGGCCTGTCAGCGACACCTTAATTTTTCTCCAGCGAAATAGCAAACAGGATGGTTTGGCGCCAGATGTGCAACGGCGCTTACAAGCTTTAAGGCGAACGGAGGGGGGATGGGTAATATTGGCGAAATAGCAAACAGGATGGTTTGGCGCCAGATGCGCAACGGCGCTTATAAGCTTTAAGGCGAACGGAGGGGGAATGGGTAGTACTGGAAAAAAATTAAGGTGATCGCTTCCAGGCTGCATCTGTCAGGCTCCTGCGGAGCAAACAGCGCTAAGGCCTGTCAGCGACACCTTAATTTTTCTACGGCGAAATAGCTAAGAGTAAGGTTTGGCAACAAGTTGTGTGAGCAATTGCGCTTAACCGATTAATAGAGTCGGATTAATGCAGGAATGCATTTACTGGTTTTTTTAGAGTAAACAGCCCTGGTTGAGGGAAATTATGGATGTTATATTAATTAGAAAATTATGAAAAATACAATGGCAATGACATTTTGGAAGGGAAACTTGGGGCATTTGAAGGCCATATTACTCCTGGTGATATTGGTACTGTTGTGGCCGATTGTGCAATATGTCGTATTAAATAATGATGTGACGGCTGGATATGTCGACCCGAGCATATTGGTGCTGATTGTGATGGCGCTGATTTGTTTTGTGGGGATATTGATTTTGAGCTGGTATTTGTTGCGGTGGTTTTGGATGAGTATCGGATTGAGGAGACTGGACAATATGGTTTTACGTTTTGAAGAATTAGCGTTATGGGTACAATTAGGATTTTATTTTGTCTGCTATGCGTTGTTGGTTTTGGCGGGCCTGGGATGTCTGGCAGCGACTTTATAGGTTATGAAAAAGAAAAAGGGTGCCGAAGTCGCTCGGAAAAAGAGTGTGCAGCGGTCATGGAAGATAATGCAAGCGCTACGGAGCGGCTTATCGAGATCGCAAGAAAAGACATCGGGGTTCGGGAAGAAGCTTGTGAAAATTGCGGTAAACGTATCAAAATCTATCTTGATTACCTGGGTATCAGACAAGCTGCGCCCTGGTGTGCGGCGGCGGTAAGTTATTGGTTTCATCTGGCAGGTTTTTCCGGACCAAAAACTGCCTGGTCGCCCGCAATGTTTCCAAAGGAAAGAATAGTGTTGATTGACTTTTCGTTATCTCAAAGGCAGTTGAGAACCGGGCACTTTGGTAAGTCAGCGCAGGCAAGGCCGAAAGTCGATCTGGGACAAGTTTCACTGGTTGGGCGTAGTTCAAAAGACTCCCCGGTTCGGGATAAGGGTAAATTGTCGGGGGCCGATGCGAAAGGGCTGGTACTGGGAATTTACTTCCCATCGCTTAAAAGGATTGGACATGTTGGCCTGGTGGAAGGTTTGAAGGGAGATTTTGTGTGCAGCATAGAGGCGAATACGAATGTGAGAGCTGAGCGGGAGGGAGAGGGTGTTTACCGGCGTATGAGGCATAGGAGGACAATATACTGCTATAGTGACTGGGTCTCGGGTAATAAAAAAGGTAAATGATTTAATATAGATAATATGGGAATTTTGAGGAATGGAATCCTGGGTGGGATTAGCGGAAGGGTAGGAAATTTAGTTTCTTACCGGATTTTAGATAAGGAAGTGATCCGGATCAGGGGCAAAAATAAAACGCCGCCTTCGGAAAAACAGCTGATGAACCGGCATGATATGGCGGTAGTAAACGCATTCCTGAGGCCGGGACAAGAGTTCGTTAAAGTCGGTTTTGCATTGGCGGCAAAAAAAGATAAAATGTATCCGCACAACAAAGCCGTTTCCCACCATAAGAAATATGCACTTAAGGGAAGCTACCCAAACCGGGAAATCGATTTCAGTCAGGTACGATTAAGCCAGGGTAATTTAGCAGCACTGCAGAACCTGGATATTGAATTAAAACCAGCGGGGCTGTACATCAGTTGGGTGAAGACAAATGATTTTGGATGGGAAAGCCGCAGCGATCAGGTAATGGTGTTAATTTATTTCCCTGAGCTAAGCTCCCCTCAGGCACATTATAATTTGAATGCTGCCAAACGTGCTGACGGTGAATGTTTGTTGACCTTGCCCCCTACCCTTTGCAGTTGCGCGATGGAGGTGTACGTATCAATGATTTCAGAAAACCGAAAAAAGATTTCCGATAGTCAGTATCTGGGGAGTTTCAACAGATGAACAAAATATGAGCCGAATAGCGAATTTATTCGGCTTATATTCGATCCCTGTCGTGTTTATCCGTTATGGTCTCCGTTTCATTGGCTTGCTTTTCAAATTTTTTCGCGTCTTTTCTATTCTTTCTGATTAAAAAAAGAATCAAAACGAGGACAATAAATATTATAGGTACTAAGATGTTATAATTGATTTCCATGAGGGATAATTTTACGGTAAATAAAGAAAAAAGCCCTGACATCCATCATGGCTTTTCTTATCAACTAAACCTAAACGTATATATAAATACTAACCAAATATTTATGATGCAAATCTAAGGCGACGACATTAAGTCCATGTTAAGAATAAGTTATAAATAAACAAAAAACCGGGCCAGCAAAGCTGAACCCGGTTGAGCATAATCAAAATGAAAAATCTATTTCAGGAAGATTTTCCTGACTGCTTTGTTATCTGCATCCAGGATATAGATATTACCATCTTTATCAACAGCGATATCGTCCATAGACGCTAATTTAGCGGCAGATAAGGTACCGTCGACAAAGCCGGTGCCTGAACTGAATTTTACGAGTGTTGACGCTTTTTTACTGGCAATATCGATCTCTCTGATGGCATAATTATAACGGTCGCCTGCAATCATTTTGCCAGTACCATATAAAAACAATCCACCCGCAATGCTATTAAACCTGACGTTGGTACCCGTTCCATCTACATAACCCGGATCTGACCAGCCAATCCAATTGGTCAAATTCGTACCACCCGCAGGTATATTGGAAATGGCGTGGTTACTACTTGACCCTGAATCTACATAATATAAGTTACCAGCTGCATCGACTGCCGGACGGGAAACAGGCCAAAGCGGCCCGGTAACTTTAGAAAAGCCACCTGCTACGTTTACTTTGTTCATCCCGGCAAATGTGGAATTGATATTTACATAAAGATTTCCTGCATTGTCAAATGTCATCCTTCCTGGTGCAAAACCAGATGCATACACTGTGTTTTGTCCCGTAGGGGTGATTTTTCGGATCTGGTTATTGGCAATATCTGATACATACATGTTGTTTTGTTTATCGAAGATAATACCGTAAGGTGTTCCGAAAATAATATCTGCACCATTTGCCTGCACCGTGCTTACGGTACCATCTTCTGCTATTCTCTTTACTACTTTATTCTGGTAATCGGTTACATAAACCACACCATTATTATCCAGGGCCATCCCTGCCATAAAACGTCCAAACGTATTGCTATTAGGACCGCCGGCCAATGTCATCACTCCGGCTCTTCTAAATTCCTGCGGTGCTAACGCTTCTTCAGTTCCCACAACAACTTTCAAATTACCCGTGCTTAATCCTGCGGGTGCATCTAATACCAGTGTATTTTCTGTAGCGGTTTTAACTGCTGTTAATACCCCATTAAAGTATACTTTGTTATTTGTTGTCGTGCTACTAAAGCCCGATCCTTTGATGGTAACTGTTGTTCCAGCCAAACCATTATCAGGGCTTACAGAAATAATTCCCAGTGTTTGATCTTTAAACTGAGGACCATCAGCGGATTGGTCATTCACCACCACTTTTACCAAACCGCTACCTGTGCCGCCGGGTATAACAAGCTTGATCTGGTTTTCTGTAACAGACTCAACAGGAATGGCTACACCATTGATAAACACTTTATTTTCATCCAATATTGGACTAAATAATGTACCGGTAATGGTCATTTGGGAATCCTTTGGTCCGCTCAAGGGAGTAACCACCCGGATTGATGGCGGAGCGACTACCGTAAATGCAGGACCTGTAGTTTTCTGTCCATTGATATTTACAGAAAGCGGTCCTGTGCTCACTCCATCGGGTGCCAAAACCACCAGTTTTTCTTTAGTAGCTTCCAGTACAGTAGCGCTGGTTCCGTTAAAATCTACCAGATTACCTGCTGCCAGCTCTTCAAAGCCTACGCCAGTGATGGTTACTTTAGTATTTTTACCACCGCTTAGCGGCTTAATAGCGCCAATAGACTGATAGGTAAAATTCTGTCCCTGGGCTTCTTTACCATTAACCTTTACCACGATCGGCCCAAAACCTGCATCTAAAGGCACTTCAGCAACGATTATTTTATCAGAAACACTAACGACCAACGCAGCTTTGCCATTGATAAAAACCGTAGCTGGTGCTTCGATACTACTAAAGCCTTCTCCAGTAATCCTGATCTGAGAACCAGCAGGCCCATTGGCAGGGGACACTACCTTTACACTCAGATCCTGATAGATGTACTGTCCCACATCAAAGCTTTGCGCATCATATTTTAACGAAAGTGCACCCGTAATTCCCCCCTGGGGCATCCTTATTACCAATGAAGTTGCTGTAGCACTAATTACTTCAGCGGTTTTTCCCGAAATACTGGCAGCATACAGACCTATGTCAGTTCCAAAACCCTCTCCTTCTATGGTAACCAAAGTACCTGCATTACCACTATTTGGATAATAGCTCTCTATTTTAAAGGCCACAACGGGTTGTTCCACCTTATCTTTTTTACAAGCGCCAATAAACAGCAGGAGACACAGCATCATACCGATGCCTGAATTCCATTTATGTTGAATGATCCTATTCATATTTTTATGATTTAATGTGTAGACTAAAAACTATACCTCAGGCCGAGTTGCATTTGCGTTCTGGAACCAAAATAATCTATGACTATAAGGTTTTCCCGGATTGCGAAAAGTAAATACCGGGTAATTACCCGCATTTTGCTGGGCAGTAAGTACCGGAGGTGTTAGTCCTACACTGCTGGTTGAGTTAAACGTGTTTGGTGAGAAATACTGAACGCCCCAGCTTTTACTGATCAGGTTGCTGATATTCGTTACATCGGCAGTAAAGCTTAAAGACGTGTTTTATTTTCGTTGACAAACAATTCATGTGAGAGGTGTAAATCTGCCTGTACATTCCAAGGCGTGCACCCCTTGTTGCGCTCGGTGTATCTTCCCCTCCTGCTGTTCAGGTATTCATTACCATCAATAAACGCATTAAAAGCTGTTGCTTGTTGTACTGCAGTTTGTGTTGAACCGTCTTTAAAATAGCGAATGGCCTCCTCATGCAGAGGAATATAAGTTAAGCTAACCTGTTGTGGTAAGCCCTGCGTGCTGGCGTTTACGATACCATAAGTAAAAGGACTGCCGGACTGTGCGCTAAAGAACAAACTTATGTTTGTTTTACCTGCTTTAAGCCACTCATGGTTATAACTGATGCTGGACACAATTCTGTGGCGGATGTCAAAATTACTGTAGCTTAAGGATGGATTGTTGGGCACCAGTGACTGGTTTAACTGCCAGTTGCTTTCCATAGAGTTACGTACGCCGTTGCTTAAATCTTTTGATTGTCCGTAAGTATAAGAAGCACTCACATTTAATGCTTTCATAAATGTTCTGGCAACAGTACCGGTAAGGCTGTAGCGATAACCCTCGCTCGTATTGCTCAGCAGGTAAATGTTAGAGAAACGCGGATCAACAGTTCCGCTGTACACAGGCTGCTGTTTTTCCTTATCGTAGCCATAGTACAATGGATTGTCTTTTGTATTGAGCTGCTGGAACAAAACATCTTTTATGTTCCTGGTGTACATCCCTTCCAGCGTAAAACGCCAGTCATTTTCGGTTTCGTAATCTATTCCCAAACTACCACGCAGTACTTTCGGCATTACAAAGTTGTTGTCTACCAGATCTATCTGAGTGCGACCGCTGTTTGGATTGTTGATCACTGTTCCATTTTGACCGATGAAACCAGCTATGCCGTTAGGACCTGGTTGAACCGGATCCGTACCTGGTACAAAGGGTTGCTGATCTGCCCGCTGGTCAATAGCGCCAAAGCTGCTGCCAGTGTTGTAGTAGGCATAAGCCAGCCAGGCAAAAGGAATACGGCCGGTGAACATCCCGATTCCTCCCCTAAGGATCAGTTTCTGATCGCCCAGGGCATCGTACCTGAAACCCAAACGTGGTGACAATTGCACTTTGTTTAAGAATTTATTTTCAATCCGGTTCAGCGGAGTGTAAGTGTAAGTATTTCCAAAATTCGGATCGGCGATGATATTGCGTACCTTATCACTTAAAACCGGCATAGTTGGCAAATTCACCATATCAGCTCGCAAACCTGGCGTAATCTTCAGTTTGTCGCTGATCCTGACTTCATCCTGGATATACAAACTATACATGTTTACTTTAAAATCCGCCGCCGGATTGCTAAGTAAATGATCCCTGTTGTTGTCGCTATAATTGTAACTCCCCCTTACGCGGTACGGATTATTGCTGATAAAATCTTCAATGCTCTGGTAATCTACACGACCGTTCCATGCATTTACAAAACCATACTGAATGTTATACAACTCATTGTGCGTGCCGACTAAAATTTTGTGGCGGCCCTTGCTCCAGTTTAAGTTCCCGGTAAATTCCCAGGTTTTCTGTTTCATGTTAAAAATGCTGGCTTCGCGGTCGGTGCCCAAATAAATAGTGGTACCCGGAGTGCGACCCATAATCTGCACTTGTGGCAAGGTTGGATCGCTTAAAGGATCGCGATTATCGCTAACATGAGTAAACCCAACTACTACATTTGCCGAGAGTTCATTGTTGAAACGGTTCTTCAGTTCCGCAACGGTACTGCTCTGGTTGTTTTCCTGTAAAAAAGCCATGCTGCTGAAGCGGAAATCCTGCTGATCGCGGTCCATGTGTGTAGCCTTACTAAAAATGGTATTGTTCCTAACGGCAAGTTGGTGTTTATCGCTGATGTTCCAATCCAAACGGTTAAAGAACTTTTGTGACTTGCTCCAATTGGTGTATATATCTGCTGTTCCAGCATCAAAAATATTTCCGTAACGGCTCTTTACCGTGTTTTGGATAGACTGGGCATCGGCCACACTAAAAATGTGACTGGTTTCCTGCGTACCTACCTGCAATTGCGTGGGATCCTGGCGGCGGGTAATTTCCTCATTACTAAAAAAGAACAGTTTGTTCTTAATAATAGGAAAGCCGATGCGCAGACCCGCCTGATAATCGTAAAAATCGCTGTTCATTTTACCCAGGCTGCCTGCACGGTCCTTACCTGTAAGGGCTGCGTTTCTACCAAAACCGTAGACTGAGCCACTTACTGTATTGGTACCACTGCGGGTGACCGCATTGACAGATCCTCCGGTAAAGTTCCCGATTTTTACATCAAATGGTGCAAGGTATACCTGCATATCCTCTATAGCATCAAGAGAAATTGGATTGGTTCTGGTGCTGCTGCCATTCATACCCGATGTCCCGGTTTGCCCGCCATTTGAGGGGCTAAAACCAATGGCATCGTTGTTAACGGCACCGTCTATAGTCACATTGTTATACCTAAAGTTGGCACCGCCAAAACTATTATCACGGCTACCCTGAGGAGTTAAGCGGGTAATATCGGTAATGCTGCGGTTGACAGTAGGCATGTTTTTAACCTGCTCGCTGCTGATGTTTTTTCCTGTTCCATAGCTGTCTGCTTTTTGACGGAGGGTACTTTTTGCTGAAACCACTACGGTACTCAGCTCTTGCGCATTTTCATCTAAAACAAAATTTAGCTGCTGGGTACCACCCAGGCGAACGGCAATGTCATTGCGCAGGGCATTTTTCATACCTATAAAGGATACAGTAAGTTCATAGGGCGAACCAATGCGCAGGTTATTTAAAAAATAACGGCCATCTGCATCTGCAGAAACGGCGTAACGTGTGCCTGAGGGCGTGTGGACAGCAATAACAGTTGCTCCGGGTATGGCCAGGCCTTTTGCATCTTTAATTTGCCCGCTCAGCGAGCCGCTTGTTTCTTGCGCCATGCTGTATAGCGAGACCAATAGCATGGCGCAAAGCATAACGATTGAATATATTTTCTTCATGAATTTAATTTTAATTGCTTAAAGGCCCTGTTACTGGGTAATCCGTAAAGCACCGTCAATAATATGTAGTACCCCATTACCAGCCAGAATATCTTGTTTACCCCTAACCAGGTTAACCTGTGTGGTATTCCCAACTCCTCTCAGCGTAATTCCACTGAAACTACCTGGAGCATTGGCATCTGGCGTCAAAGTCATAGTAACCGAATTGCCATCAAGCATAGCCTGGCGACTGGTATTGGTTGACCCTGTACTTAAGATATAATCGTAGATAAACCGCCTGTCTTTAACAATATGGTAGTTTACCAAACGCTTTAATACATCTGCATTGGTGTTGCTAATTTGCTCCACACTGGTATATCCCAAGGCCCGCATTGCTGTGTTATCAGGTGCAAAAATTGTGTATGGACCCTCTTCATTTATGGTTTCCAGTAAACCAGAAGTTCTTAAAGCCTGTGTAAACAAAGTAATGCTGGATTCTGCAGCTATGGCATCACCCAGAAAATCGTGAAGGTATGGTGTAAGTACACGGTTTATTACCTGTACCAAGCCATTAGAGGCAGAAATATTCTGCGCAATTACCTTTGAACCATTGATGGTAAGAACGGTATCCATCCCTTTGATCCAGTGGGTAGCATATAGCCTGCCACCGCGTGACTTAAGTTCCTGATTGAACGTAAAAGGCAGCTTGTTCAATTCATATTTCCCATCCAGGATATGATAATTGGCTATCCTTGAAATTGTACCCGGATTACCAGTTAAAACCGCAACAGCTCCAGAATAACCTACGGCATTAAATGCGGCATCTGAAGGAACCAGGGCAGTATAAGGACCTGAACCACTTTGAAGGGTTTTATCCAGTTCGCTAAGTCTTAATGCAGCACTAAAGGCCGACAGGTTAAAGTTATCGGCTATAACCAGGTTAATTTTATTGTTATCGTAATCGCTCAACTGATTTTCATCTTTACTGCAAGCTGTGCCAAATACGGTCAGGAGCAGTAAAAAAAACAGTCTGTTCTTTCTATATAAATTAATTCGTTGCGCCATGTGTTAATTCAATTTAAATCCTTTTGGAAAAAATAGGCGGTCTACCACATGGATAGGTCCGTTTAAAGTGTTAATATCCGTATCAATTACGGTAGCCGCCGGAGCATCTGAGCCTTTGACCTTAAGCTGAATGCTATTGCCATTTACCGAAAATTCCAAGGGCATTTTATACGCATATTCTATAGGTGGATTGCCACCGGCACTTACCAGGTATTCATTTAGCATTGGCGTTAATTCGTTGCTGTAAAATACAGTAGCATTGCTGATCGTTTTATCACCTCCAGCAGTTGCAGGCTGAAACATCCTTCCCCAATTGCGGTGGTAGCTATAAACAGTGTCCATCGGATAAGCTCCTTCATCTGTAAAGGTCATGTCGCTAAAATGAATACTGGCTGCACCACGCTCGTTGAATTTCAGTATGTCAGCCACAGTTTGAAAGCCAGCTTTGTGAAAAGCTTCATCTGTTGGAGCAAATAAAGTTGATATGGTAATATTAGTCCCATATCCCGGATAAGGCGTCAAAATGTCCCAGTCTTTCTGATAAAAAAGACGACTGGTTGCATACATCATGGTTTCTTCCGGATCTGGCTTATATCCAAACAAGGGCTCCATATCTGATGCAATTTTATCAAGGTACAGTTCATCTGCCAGGCGTTGCGATTCGATAAACATCGTGAACCTGCCATCTGCCCTTAGCGCTTCAATTATGGTCTTAGTAGGCTTTTCTACTGTTTTTTCCAGAAGATAGAGTCCGCCATTGGTAGCTGGTAAATAATTAAGTTTACCTGTATTTTTACCATTAACTAATAGATCATCGCCCTTTAAAGCTACATACAGGCGGTAAGCGTAATAATCGTACTGATTAGATTCAGGGTTCTCATAATATTTCACATAAAGGTTGTGATTTTCCAGCAGGGTCTTAACCATAAAATTATCGCCCCTAAGTTTAAGTTCATTACTAGTTACGTGCCCAATCGTGGTAGAAAACAAAATAAAGTCATCCAATTCTGCTTCCGACATTTGATTAATTGCACTGGCAGTTAAGCCTGCGGCCTGCATGGCAGCATCATTTGGTGCAAAAGCTGTAAAGAGGACTTTGCTTCCCTTTTTGTTCAGTACATTTTTAATAGTACTCTTTTGCCATGCACTGTAATATAGTTTTGCGGGCGAAGCAGCCAATAATTCTTCTACAGTTTGTGTGGCATCATTTTGAAAAGGAACCTGAGTTCCTTCAGGATCTGGCAGGAATTCTGTTTTAGTGCAAGCAGCTGTAAACAACAGGCCTGCAAACAAAATGACTCTGCGTAATTTTCTTAAATTTCTCATATTCATCATGATCTGTTATCTTTTTATAGCTTCTTCCTGTGTAATCAATCCACTAACTAAATGATGGACCAGACCATTGCTACATAAATTGTCATTTTTTACTGTGATGTTGCTGGAGACTGCTACAGGAGGATCATTGGATGTTGGTCCTGTGCGTAATACAAGGGAGTAAGCCAGTTTAAAGCTAGGGTACATTTTTCCAGCACCAAAGGTCATATAGTACGTGGTATTTTTAGGATAATAGCTATATGAACCATTAGAATTTATGCCGGCAAACACCTGTCCATCCGAGGTAAAAAAGTGTCTGTCGTATAAAATATATACTCCAAAAAGCAAATCCCCCATATATTTACCTGCATCCATGGCGCTTAAAGAAAGTTCGGTTATACCTACATCTTCCATTGCCTTGTTATCGGGAGCAAAAATGGTAAATGGCCCCTGCATAGCCAGCTGATCCCAGAGGTTAAACTTTTTTAGGCCTGCAACAAACACGCTATATTCTGCACGTTGAGCCAGCCACTGTTGTATGGTTTTGCTAAAATTAGGTTTCATTACCTGGTTCAGTACGTGCAAGGTACCGTTGGCGAGCACAACATCTTTTCGGGTAGCCTCTACCCCGCTAAAATAGAGTTCATCCAATACACCGCCATTGGGATTCGTGGAAGCTGCAGAAGCGTAAAGCGCAGTACCTTCCAAGGTGGCGTAACGTACATCAACTCCATTGCTTGGGATATCAGCAACCCTCAGTTTGCGCGGCAATACATGATAACCAATTACTTTTTTCAGGCTATCTACATTCATTTTATCAAAATCTGCAGCAGTATAAATGCCCAGATTGTTAAAAGCCTCATCAGTAGGTGCCAGCAAGGTAAAAGGCCCCGTTCCATTTAGCTGATCTACATAACCCACTTTTTGCAGAGCAGCATAAAACAAGCGCATCTCATAATTATTTTTCACAAAATCTGCTGCGGGGCGAACATTTTCGTTGGGTTTTGCCATTGATAAATCGTCGTGCTTGCAGGAAGCAAAAATCAGAAGCGATAGACCAACTGCAAATAAATATTTTAATTTCTTCATTTGAATCTTATTTTTAGTAAACAGGAGGTGCATATTTTCTCTGAATGGTGGTTAAATAAACTCTTCCATTTACCACTTCAATGCTATTTACAGTGGCAAATGTTGCAGGGTTGTGAATACCAGAATGAATGTTAACCAACATGTTGGGCAACATTGCAGCGTTGTCGTTGAACTGCACCCTGATATTGCCATTTTGCATACAGTTCAGCGAAACCCAGTTTCCACCATTGTCTGTAGAGCCCTGATAAAAGGGGTTATTGGTGATGTCCATACCGGGGGTAAAGAAATCAAACCTTTGCCACATACTTGTGGTGATCCCATTGGCAGACTGACTCGCCCAAATAGGGAAACTAACATAGGGATTAACTACCCCGGTAGTAGTATTGAGCTTGACGTTTGCTAAAAATTTACCATTATAACCTGCTATAGCAGTACCTTTTTGCTGGATATTGCTTTGATCCTCATACAGGCTAAGAAAAACATTCATATCGTCCTTCATCCCTCCCTGAAAACTTGCCATCAGAAAATTATCTGCTTTAAGCGACTTGTCTGCTTCCCAGTAACCTTTACTACTCATGTTGTAAAAATTTACATAAGTCAGCGAATCAGACAAAGGCAGTTTCTGAAAAACTTCCTGCCTTAGTAAAACCCCGTTTTTTTTGCTTACAAAGTCCTTTTGCAATAGATGCAGGGTATATACTTCTTTGCTGGTCAGGTTTATAGTGGTATCGATCAGAATGTCTTTTTTTAACTGGGTTTCCAGTTGAAAAAAGGGCACTGTATTTTTAGGACGGTATGCAAACATGATCCGCACTTTACCAGATGGCACCTGGGCCCAGCTGCTTAAATCGAATCCATTTAATATAGGCCCTACCAATACATTTTCCTTTCCAGGATATTCAGGATTGTTTACAGAGATACTGCTTCCAATATGTGATGGATAAGGTGGAGCATAGGCATCACGCTGGTCTAAAAAATCACCTACAATTTCTGCACTTACAGGCATGCCATCAGCATCAACAACAGGGTTGATGAACATGCAGAAAAACGGAACTTTATTGTCTTTACTGCCGAGGGTTTGAATATAATTCAAGTTGTTAAATACCCTCAAATATGCAGGATCCTCAATTTTACTGTATTCTACTTTAACACAGCCAGAAGCCAAAAGTAACAGGCTAAAGGCTAAAAGCCAGGCAGAAGATTTAAAACTGCCAAATATATTTCTCTTGTATAAGCTCTCGTTCTTCATTATTTGTTGTGTTTTACAATGATCATTCTTGCTTTATTTGAAGCTGTACTGCCCGTTCCTGATTGTCCAATAAGACTTACTGTGTAAATACCGGGTTCCTGAACCGGCAATGACCTTGATACTTGCTGATAAAGTGCTTTATTAGCAATAAATGCATCATTTTTAAGCAAGCCGATGTCATTGGCCCAAACGCCGGGTACCACATTTGGTTTAGAGCGGTACGCCATAATTTCGAATGCATTTTGCAAATGTGTACTGCTTACATAAGGACGCTCAAACAGAGGTACACCGGGTTGCAGGTTAATTCCAGCATTCGCATTGTCACTGCCACTGGCAATAGATTGACCATTGCTAAGGGTGAAAGTGAGGTAAGGGTTACCAACAGAAAGATTTAAAAACCTTTTGAAGAAAAAATAACGGTATTGATTTCTCGAAAATGTGGCATCATCCTGTGTTCCGCCGCTATAGGTGGCACCGCTCAAATCATTGGCAACCATCAGCAATTTTGCTGCACCACTGGCATCAGTATAAAGCCATAAGGTGTAATTCTGTGCCGCACGAAGTACCTGGCTTGCACTGGCAATTACGTTACCTGAAGCATCCAAAGCCTCAAAGGTATGGTTACCCTGGATAAAATTGCTGTAATCTCCTGCTGCTCCAAAACCGAGGTTGGCAGCTATTGCCTTTCCATCTACCCTAAAACTTATATTTTGTGGGTTCCATGCGTTAACCGCCTGTACCCTGAGATAAGTATTGTTGGCGGCAGCGCTGTTGTCATTTATAACCTGAAATGAATTTTGATAAGTCTCAGAAGTCTCAGAATTTTCATTAATTAAATATTTGAAGCGCTGCGGTGCAATCAAAATGGTGTAAATGCCACCTGGCTGATAAGTTTGAATAGGCGCATAAGTGAGACCTGTAGAAATCATCATGTCTTTAGGAATGGTAGAAGTTGGTGGATCTAGCAGTGTAAAGTCATATAATTCATTTCCAATTGCAGGCATTTGCCTTCCATCCTGCATCAGTATTTTAAACTGATAGGTTCCATAAGGCAGTTCTACATATTCAGATGTTTTTTGTGCCGAACTGATGTTATTCGTTGCTGAACTCACCAGCGTACCATCAGCATATGCCAGGGATACAGCCCCAGTTAAATCTTCCTGCACGCCGCTACCATTGTTAGCACGATTTTTAATACTACCTGAAAGGTTTACAATCCTTATTTTAAAATGATCGGGTTTTGAGGGTGCAGAAATACCCCGTTTAACAGGCACCACCTCAGGCTGTCCGTCCATAAAAAGAGTAGGCATCAAATAGTAGTCTGTTGGATTAGCGTAGTCGTTTTTAAAATCCAGCGTGATGTCTGTTTCTATAGCCTGAAAAGCTCTGGTCATGAAAGCCAGTTTAGCAGTTTCCTGTACATTAAAAAGATCCTGAGGCACATACCAAGTTTTACCCAATTGTCCGTTGGCAGGAAAATAGGATGTTCCTGGAAACTGATAACCTGTCGGTGTATTTGGATTTAACACCAAAAAATTGGTTAAGCTATCGTCACCCGCTACCACTTGGTTAAAACTGCCCAAATTGATGATCCGGACGCTTGAATTCGCACGGTTTTCTGTTAAAACCCGGTTATCTGTTCCAAAATCAATTTTATCCTTTTTACAGGCCTGTAGCGACAGCATTGCGCTCAGAAGGAAAATACCAAAGAATTTATATTTTATCTTATTCATTATTTAAAAAGATTATAGGTAAAGCCTGCCATAATTTCGGCGCCACGTTTAAAACTTCTATTGATGTATTCGTTACCGTACCATTTACCACCGGTTTGAGGATTGGCATATACGGTTTTGATGGCTGGATCAAGGATATTTTTCACATACCCTTTAAACTTGATGCTTTTGCTTAGGCGCTGACTGAATACAAAATCCAGGAAGGGTACCGGCATGGTGTATAAATCTGGTTCACCCGTTAGGTTAATTTGCACCAGACGCTCGCCTACCATATTAAAAGTCAATGTAAAATCAGAACCTGATTTAGGATTTTCGTAATTTAACCAGGCGTTGACAGAATAAGGTGCCTGTTCAAAAAGCGGGCTATTTTTTGGTGTATACCTATCCAGGGAACGGATGGCTTCGTACCGTTGTGGTGTTTTTTGAATTTCACTTTGCGCCAGTAGCAAGTTGGAGCCGAGGTAAAAGTTTTTCAGAGGATCAAACATGGAGCCTAAACTTTTCACTATCTCTAATTCAATTCCGTACACTTTACCCACGTTAGGATCATTCTGAAACTGAATGGTAGGAAATTCGGGATAAGTTGCGGCTAAACCTGCAGTTTGCAAACTGAATACCTTTACCAGCTGGTTCTCTATGCGTTTACCAAATGCGGATATTGCAATTACCTCTCCTTTTGCCGGAAACCATTCCCATCTGAAATCCAGGTTTTGGGTAAACTGGTTTTTCAGATTAGGATTACCGACAACCAATCCCATTTGAAACGCATCAAACTCAAAAACATTGGTAATTTCCCTCAACTCCGGCCTGGCTAATGTAGTATTATAGGCGGTACGGAAATTCATGTTCTCATTCAGCGTGTAGGTAGCATTTACAGAATAAAAAGGCTTATAACCAGTTTTATATACCGAATTGGGATCAATTGGGTTTAATGCGATCTGGCCACCATTTGCAGCTCCTGCGGTAAGCGAAGGATCTAAGAAAACTCCGGAGGTATCAACAGAAGAACCTATATTGGTCATTTCAAAACGTACACCACCGGCAACACGCAGTTTTTCTGTGAGTTTTAAATCGACCATTCCATAAAAGGCATTGGTTTCAAAATAACCAGTGTAGTTGTTAGGTGATTTCTGACTGTTATATAAAAAGCCACCTATTGGCATCATGCCTTCTCCCTGACTGCCAGTTGGAAGTTTAACCCCGATAATTTCACTGCTGACCAAGCGGTTCAGGTTGCCTTCTACATCATATAGTGGCACTGCTTTATTTGTAGTAAAGTTTGATCCTGGTAAGAAAAGTTGGTTTTCAGTGAATTTCCTGTCCCTGAACAGGTAATTTACACCTGTTTTAAATTGCTGTATTTGGCCCAGTAATTTAAAGGGAATATTCAGGTCGGCTTTATAATTGTAATTTTGCTCATCAAGGTTACGCCACCTGCGACCATTTGGTTCGGCCTGTATAATGCCAAAAGGACCAAATCCATTCACATAACCAGAAGTAAGTGCATATAAATGTTTGCTATAAGTTGGCGTACCGGCCGTACTTCCCGCACCCACAGTTGGTCTGGTGTACCAGCCCCCCGCTCTAGGTGTATAATCTGCTAAACTTGCAAACCTGAAATCAGGATCATTTTGTTTTGACCTGGAACTGGCCACGTTGTAGCTTAAGCGTGGAGAAAGTTCCTTGTCGAAGAATTTATGCTCGCCTTGTAAATTAAAGGTATTCAGGTTTCTGAATGTCTGCTTCAAAGAATAGGTAGTTGTATTTACTTCTCCCGGCAGACCAGTGTATTCATAACGGCCGGACAAATTGCTGGCCTTATTTTCACCACCCCAGCTGCCAAGGTATTGCATGCTGATTTCATTGCGGCGATCAAAACGATAAGTTAAACCGACCAAGGTTCCATAGTTTAAAGTCTCGATCCCTGTATTTTCTTTGTAGGTTTGGTACTTACCCATAAACAGGCTGTTGGGTGTTATGTAATTCGGAATATTACGCGGACTGTAAACATCCGGGTTGCCCGTAACCACACCCTGGTATATGCTGTATTGGGTCAAATCTCCGCCGCTAATGTCAGTGATTCTGCGGTAATAGTTACCGCCCATAATTAAACCTATTTTATGCTTTTTAAATACCGTATAGCTATTGCCATAGGTAGCAGAATACAATTGGTTTAAGGGTGCTTTTTTGTATTGGGTAGTCATTACCGGATCAAAAGACTGCATGATTTTATTGATGCGGTTAACTTCCTGGTAAGCTTCCGGGCTGTAATTGCTGTTAGCGATCAGACCATGTATAGAAC
The DNA here is from genome assembly GCA_963795585.1 of uncultured Sphingobacteriaceae bacterium. GTDB lineage: Bacteria > Bacteroidota > Bacteroidia > Sphingobacteriales > Sphingobacteriaceae > Pedobacter. Next base: position 151,001 of record CAWCIO010000018.1, read on the forward strand.
CAAGTCCATTGGGATACTGCGTCGCCAGATTTTTAAAATCAGCACTCAGGTTTTTGTTGTTTATCTTATTTCCGAAAGCCCCCATATCGCTGTTGTAAAAGCTATTATACTGACCTCCAATACCTACGTTCGAATTTAAACCACTCTGCATGATGATTTCAAAAGTCTCCTTTTCAGGTACAGATTTCGTTTTCAGTTCTACAATACCAGCGGCAGCATCTGCAGGCTTATCGGGTGTTACCGTCTTGTAAATGGTGATGTTATCTAATAACGAAGCTGGCACTAAATCTAAAGGAATCGTACTGCGATCCGGATCTGAGGAAGCCAGACGTACACCGTTCAACTGCCCGATTACAGAGCGGTCGCCAAGACCACGAATCGCCACATATTTATCGTCCGTCACCGTCACGCCGGAAACTCTCTGTAGCGCCTGAGTAGTAGTGATACTACCCGTGCGTTCTATGAGTTGCGAGGATATCGCATCCTGGATGACGGAAGCATTCCTCCGTTCGTCCAGTACTGATGCATCTGTATTCGCTTTCCTTCTGGCCTGAACGGTTACTTCACCCAATTGTGTAGCAGAAGCGGTAAGCAGGACATTGAGCTGCTTCATATCCGGGCTTACCTTTACTTCTTTGCTTTGATAGCCGATGTAAGAAAAAACCAATGTTGCGCCGGCTTCAGGGATTGTGATTCTGAAATTTCCGTTGATATCCGAAGAAGTACCTCCCCCTCCGGTTTTGATCCGGATACCCACTCCAATAAGTGTCTCCCCCGTTTTTTCATCCTTTACCGTTCCGGTGATTACGATAGGAACCGGCTTTGTATCTACCACGATATATCCTTCTACCAGTTTGTATTGTAGACCAGTATTGGCCAATAATCGGCTAAGTGCTTCACGAACAGTAATTTTATCACTTAGTAATGTCACCTGTTTACGCACTGATTTCATCGACTGCTCCCTTACAGAGAACCTGATGTTACTTTGCTTACCGATGACGGTAAGCCCTTCTGCTACCGAAACACTTTCCAGTCGCAGGCTAATTTGTTGATCAAGATCCTGACTCCTTACATTGTTTGCCAACAGCATACTGATAAAAGTTAGCTGGGCCACAATGAGCGTAAATGAGCATTTCATAATAAATCTGATTGAAGGATAATGTTTTAATCCTTTTTGCATATTTTTGGGCATTATGGGTTAATTCGCTGCGAAGCGATGATCTGTTATAAATGCCGGATCTTACGATCCGGATGAATTCTAAACCGTACGGACGTCGAAATTCACACGGTTTTGAGCATTATTTGTTCCCTGCCATTGGTGGGGAACTTTGTTTTCCAGTAGCTAAATATTACATATCTGTTCCTTTCCCTGTTGTTAGTTAATTCTGACCTGCTTACCGGTGATCCTGAAATTAAAATGACCAGTTGCAGCGAGCACCTTCATGATCCTTTGAAGTGGCATATCTACCTGTAACATCACTGATATTTTTTCCTTAGCCTTTGATGGATCCTGATACTGGATGCGCACATCGTACCATCGCTCAAGTTCCGTAGTAATTTCCTGTAAGGACTGGCTGTGAAAATTCAGCCTGGCTTTTTTCCAGGATTGCAGCTCAGCAATATCAGTGTTGCTGACTACAGGCGAATGCTGATCATAACTCAGCAGCTGTCCAGGCACCAGTACAGCAAGCGCCTTAGTGCCGGTCTTGAGAAAATCATCTACCCTTACCTTTCCTGTAGCAACCGCTACCCTAACCGGCTGCCCCTTAAATGCTTCAATTTTAAAAGAAGTACCGAGGACTTTAGTCTGTATTGTACCAGTATGGATGATAAATGGTCTGTTGGGATTTTTGGTTACTTCAAAGAAGGCAGAGCCTTCCAGTTTCAGCTCGCGACTTCCTTCAGCGAATTTTTCCGGAAAAGAAAGCTTGCTATCCGCAGCCAGAAATACTTCGGAGCCGTCCGGAAGAACAACTCTTGACCGCTGTCCCCTGGGATTTACCAGTTCACGGGTAGCAATCTTTACTTCCTCAACTACATTTTGCCGGTGAGTTACCGTATACACCCCCGCTCCAATCATCAGTACAACCCAAATGGCGGCATACTGATACCAATTCTTTCTATTGAAGCTGAGGAAGCGTGGTTTTCGAGTGTTCTGGTCGGCATTAGAAGAATGCTCTTCCTGCTGCAACTTCGCGTAAAACACCTTCAGCTGGTCATTTAAAACAGGGTGGTCAAGATCCTTTTCAGCAATTAGCCCGGTCCAGCTTTCAGAAAGCACCTCATCAAAAATCGTCTTTGCTGCAGGTGCAGACATCAATTGCCTGATTTCCTTCCACTCGGCATCGGAATAATTCCCGGCGATGTATTTCCTGATGAGGTCTTTATTTTTGTCTTTCGAGTGCATATATGTTGTGCTTCAATAAGGGAAACACAGATTTGGCGGCCGACCACCTATGCAGTTGAAAAAAAATTAAAATAAATTGAAAAAGATGGCAAGGATAATGCTCAGATCAGCATGCTCCTTCAGGTTCTTACGAAAAAAGGCCAGAGAAGCCACCATATAGTTTTCTACGGTATTAACGGAAAGGTTTAGATCGGCGGCAATTTCAGAATAGCTTTTATTTTCCAGTCTGCTCATTTCATAAACCTTCCGGCGTTGCGGGCTAAGTTTTTCCAGCTGCTCATTATAGATGTTCTGAAGCTCTTTTAGCTGTAGTTCATGATCCGCATCCCGACTGGTCAAATGAGGAAGCTCCGTCAGTATGTCAAGACTTACTGTCTGCAGGGCCTTTTTCCGGTAATGGTTGTAGATTGCGTTTTTAACCGATTTATAGAGATAAGGTTTCAGGTCATCCTGAACTTCAATTTCTCCCTTCTGCTTCCAGAGGCCGAGCATGACATCCATACACAGTTCTTCAGCCAGCCCTGAATCCCTCAGATTTTTTAGAGCATATCCCAGAAGGCCATTGTAATACTTTTTAAAAAGTATATTGAACGCCATGGCATTCCCTGCCCGAAATTTTTCGAGCAGCAACTGATCTGGCAATTCATTGATTGTTCTGGACATGCTTTAAACCGGGAAGAACCCGCAGACAAAAGTAGCGGGCAAAATACACGTGTAGATTAAGTGAAGATTAACTTATTGGTACCAAAAGATGGAGCGGATGTTAATGTGCTTATAACCTTAGCTTAACATCAGAACATTAGATTTGATGTCAAACACAATTCATGAGATATCTGGCCGGCATATTTCTGTTGCTGTTAATTGGGTGCAGCAGCAATAACAAATCCATTAAAGTAAAAGGGTCAGATACGGAAGTCAACCTGGCGGTTAAGCTTGCTGAACATTTTTATCAAATCAATGATGATTTCAGTGTGGCTATTTCCGGTGGAGGTTCAGGTCTGGGCATTGCTTCCCTATTGAACGGGCAGGCAGATATTGCAAACTCTTCAAGACCGCTTAATGATGAAGAAGACAGTCTCTTTAAGGCCAAGGGGATTGCACTAAAAACAGTGATTTTTGCGGAAGATGCTACAGCATTTATTGTACGCAAAGATTTCCCGGTCGATTCCATAGATGTCCCCAGTCTCTCTAAAATATTGAGTGGGGAGTATAAAACATGGAAAACGGTTACCGGAACAGATGTCGTGATCAATATCTATGGCCGCCAAAGTAATTCCGGCACACAATCCTTTGTCAGGAAAAAGCTTAAAATAGAATTCAGCAGGGATGCAAAAGAAATGAACGGCAATGCCCAGATTATGGAAGGTGTTAAGATGGATGCATCAGGGATCGGCTATGTCGGCGCCGGCTATGTGTTGCAGGATGGAAAAGATCAGCCGATAAAAGTACTGAAGATCAGTGAGCACAAGGGATCAAGGGCTATTTCCCCTTTAGATAAAGCCGCTATTACAGCAAAAGAATATTACTTCCAAAGACCTTTGTATCAGTTTATAACAGTTAGTTCCTGGCATAAAGTTGCCGCATTTATTGCATTTGAAAAAAGTAAGGCTGGACGTCAGCTGATACAGGCTTCAGGTTATTATATCATCGATTAAAATACCTTTTCATGAAATTAGCAAGCAGAGAGAAAATAGATACCGTTGCAAAAACCATTTTTCGAACAACAGGATTATTGGTCATTGCTATCCTTACCGGGATATTCTTTATGCTCATCTGGAATTCCGTTGCATTTTTCCTGGAGATCAAACCACTTGACTTCATTACGGGAACACAATGGAACCCTTCCGGAAAAGATGCAACGTATGGAATACTTCCGCTATTGGTGAGTACATGCCTGGTTACGCTGGGTGCGATGATGATCGCAATCCCTTTAGGCATTGGCACAGCGGCTTTTTTATCAGAGTATGCCAGCAGGAGACTGAAGAATATTTTAAAGCCGATCATTGAGATGCTTGCTGCTGTACCATCCGTTGCGATCGGCTTTCTGGGAATTGTGATCCTTGGGCCAGGCATTGCAGCGCTTACGGGACAATCCAACGGACTGAATGCTTTGAATGGCGCCGTTTTATTGGCAATAATGGCTTTACCTACAATTATCACCGTAACTGAAGATGCCCTGCAAGGCGTACCCCATTCTTACCGGGAAGCGAGTTATGGCGTGGGGGCCAACAAATGGCAGACCCTGATCCGTGTGACCATCCCGGCAGCTGCTCCTGGCATACTTGCAGCTGTGATGCTCGGTGTAGGCAGAGCTATAGGAGAAACCATGACCGTTTTGATGGCTACAGGTAATGCCTCAGCCTTCCCAAAAGGCTTTTTCCATTCGGTGCGAACCATTACCGCAACGATCGCTATAGAAATGGGTGAAGTCCCTTACCAAACCACGCATTATTATGCCCTGTTTGCCATCGCGGCGGTATTGTTCCTGATCACATTGCTGGTCAACCTGATCGGTGAACACTTTGTCAATAAATTCAGAAAATATCAGGCTGCATGATCAAGAAACTAACACCAATCATTGAGTGGGGAACATTGCTGTTCTGTACAGGCATTGTATGCTTTTTTTTGCTGGTGATCCTTTGGGACCTGGTTAGCAAAGGCGTATCCTCCCTCTCCTGGGAATTTATAACAACCCTACCTAAAGAAGGGATGACGAAGGGTGGGATCCTACCCGCAATCATAGGCACTGTTTTGCTGACAATGATCACCGCAATTGCCTCAGTTCCATTTGGCATCAGTTGCGCCATTTACCTAAACGAATATGCCAAAGACACTTTGCTTACCCGCCTTATCCGGGCATCGATACGTAACCTTGCCGGCGTACCATCGATCATATATGGCCTGTTTGGCCTGGCACTGTTTGTACAAGGGCTACAAATGGGAACCAGTTTATTGTCGGCCGGACTGACTTTAGGACTGCTTTCATTACCTTATGTAATCATTACCACGGAAGAGGCGCTCCAGAGGATTCCGGCGAGTACCAGGGAAGCCGCACTGGCAGTAGGTGCCACACAATTCGAATCCATACGAGATGTAGTACTTCCTACTGCATTGCCAGGTATTTTAACAGGAGTGGTACTTACGCTGTCACGTGCTGCAGGAGAAACCGCTCCTATATTATTTACAGGAGTTGCCTTCTACATTAATAATCCATCCGGGTTTTTAAACCAGGAGTTTATGTCGCTTCCCTACCATTTGTATATGTTGTCCACACAGCACCAAGCCATTGAAGCTGTGCGCCCACTTGCCTATGCCACTGCGCTTGTTTTAGTGATCGTGGTATTTTTCTTAAACCTGACCGCATTTTATTTCCGGTACAAACACAGTAAAAATGAGTAAAGAACTGATCAAATTGTCTGCACAGTCCGTAAACCTTTGGTTTGGCAGCAAGCAGGTGTTGAAGAACATCAATATAGACTTTCCGGCAAACCAGGTTACCGCGCTGATCGGTCCCTCTGGCTGTGGGAAAAGCACGCTGCTCCGTTCGTTCAACAGAATGCATGACTTAACACCCGAAGCAAGGATTGAAGGCAGGCTTAGTCTGGAGAATGAAGATCTTTATTCCGGTAAGCTATCTGCTACGCAAGTCCGGAGAAGGATTGGGATGGTCTTTCAAAAAGCAAACCCATTTCCGAAAAGCATTTTTGAGAACATCAACTATGGCTTAAAGATCAATGATGTGCCCAAAGCCGAGCGGAAAGAAATCATAGAAAATGCACTTAAAGAAAGTTACATCTGGGAAGAACTGAAGACGGAGCTGGATAAGCCGGCGACCAGGCTTTCCGGGGGACAACAACAACGGCTTTGTATTGCAAGAGCCGTAGCACTGCGTCCTGAAGTGATCTTGATGGATGAACCCTGTTCAGCCCTTGACCCTTTGAGTACACTAAAAATTGAGGAATTGATCGTAAAATTGAAAAAAGACTACACGATCGTTATTGTAACCCACAATATGCAACAAGCGCAGCGTGTAGCAGACAAGACCGTATTCATGTATCTGGGAGAGGTTATCGAAGAAGGAGAAACAAAAGAATTATTCAGCAAGCCGAAAAATGAACTGACCGGCAACTACGTAAAAGGCCGGTTTGGTTAGTTAGTCAATATAAAAGCAAATGTTCACACAAGCTTAACCTTAAGTTAAACTAACCTAAAATTAAAGGGGATAATTTTGTCCCCGAATATGGATACTAAAGATTTTAATACAGCTTACCAGCTCTACCACAAACAAATCTACAGTTTCATATTTCATAAAACTCAGTCGGAGTTTATCGCTACAGAAGTTGTTCAGCTTACTTTCATCAAGTTATGGGAAAGGCGGAATACAATAGATAAAGCGATAGAATTATCCACTCAGCTCTTTGGAATGGCACGGCAGGTGATGGTAGATGAGCTTCGTAAAGAATCCACGAGGTATAAATACAACAGGAAAACAGAACAATATCCCTACACAGACAGCCTGATGAAGATGATCGAAAGTAAGGACCTGCTTAAACATTTCGAAAGAGAAGTAGAGGCCATGCCTACCATGCGAAAAATGATTTTCAATCTAAGCCGTAAAAATGGGCTTTCTTATAATGAGATTGCGGAAATGCTGAGCATTTCTCCGCGGACAGTGGAAAGCCATATTGCAAAAGCACTCAGTACCCTGAAACAATATATGTTTACGGTCATGCTTTAGCAGTATTAACAAATTGTTAAGCACTAAGGGCTAGGTCGCCGACATACGTAATGTATGTATGAGGGCACCAAAAAGACATTTCCGGAAAGTCCGGGAATACCAGAAAATAATCAATCAACTCTTCAGTAATGAAGAGTGGCAGTCTCACCAGGCACAAGAAGAAATTCCCGATGCCACATCTGAAAAGATGCGGGCGTTCATTATGGAGAAGATTGGTGTAGCCCGTGATCAGGAAGCGTATAGAAAAGATTTCAAAATGAAACTGATCTATGTGGGCAAGTACCTTTCCGCAGCCTGTTTCATTACAATCGTGGGCTTTGCCTTGTGGCAGTTGACACTAAAGGCACCGGTTATGCCCCGGCAAGTGCAAAATTCAATAGCCAGGCAAGCCCCTTCCGAAATATGGACTGAAGTACATAACCGCGGGAATGAACTGCAGCGTGTACAACTTCCAGATTCCTCGATCGTGAGTTTATCTCCTAAATCCTCTTTGAAGTATGCGCAGAAATTTAGTCAGAAATTCCGGGATGTTTATTTAAGTGGCAAGGCCTATTTCAAGGTAAAAAGGAATCCAAACAGGCCTTTCAGTGTTTATGCCGGCGGTTTAAAAACGACAGCTTTAGGTACCTCATTCACCATTAATACTGCGGAGTCAAGACGACGTACTTCCGTGGTACTGCATACCGGAAAAATTGTGATACGACAGACTAATACAATAGCTGAACCTATCTATATCGCCAGAGCGGGTGGTGGTTTAATGTATGATACACAAGACCAGACGGCGCAGCTGACCAATGTAAAGCCAATCAAAAAAGCGGTTCCCGAAAGTTCGTTCTATCGGAGAGGAAGCGCATTGGTCATGAAAAATATCCCATTACAAAAAGTCATATCCCTGCTCAATGAAGCCTACCAGGTCAACATTAGTACTGCTGGAAAAGACATTGCCAATATTACCTATACCGGCACCGTCGATCCAGCAAAAGAGCAACTGGAGCAGGCATTGCAGGTCATTTGCCTCATCAACAATCTGAATTTGAGCCGTGGCGCAAACCAGGAGTTCATTATCCAAAAGTCCAATAAACAAACCCAATAATATTCATTAAAAAACATTATGTACTCGAAAACATTAAAATGCCTGAAACATTTCCTCTGCCTCGGCATGATCAGTTTGGCCGGTCCTTTTTGCCCAGGAAGTACCCGTAAAGGGGCTGGTACAAGAAGATGCAACAGGCCAAGCCCTTCCCGGGGTGAGCATTCGCGCAGAACATCAGCAAACGGGACAATTTTTCAATGCCAGATCCAATGGCAGCGGACTGTTCAGCTTCAACACCATACCAACTGGTGGTCCATATCGCTTCATCTTCAGCTTTGTCGGATTTAAGACCGATACACTTTCCAATTATATGATTAAGGCAGGGCAACAGATTGCGTTAAACATCAAGCTGAAAGATCTCCCTAATGCACTTCAGGAAGTCGTGATCGGTTATGGTAAAAGTAAAAGAAATGAAGTAACGGGGGCGGTAACTTCCATTAGCCCAGAAGAGTTCAATAGAGGCGTAGTGAGTTCACCCGGACAGTTGCTGCAAGGTAAAGTCGCGGGCCTCAACATCACGAGGAGCGGTAATCCTACAGATAAACCAGCGGTGATCCTGCGTGGTCCTTCCAGTTTCCGGGAGGGCGCTCAAGAACCGTTTTATGTCATAGACGGAGTTCCCGGTGCATCCATTGACCTGATTGCACCGGACGATATTGTAAGTATGGAGGTTTTGAAAGACGCTTCCTCAACGGCAATATATGGATCAAGGGCAGCAAACGGTGTCATCATGATCAGCACAAAAAATGCGGCAAAAGGCGCAGCAAAACTCTCCTATAATTCCTATGCAGCAAGCGAACGCATTTCGAACAGTATTGACATGGCAAGCGCCGAACAACTGAGGACTTACCTGACAGCTAACGGAAAAAAACTGGATGCGATCAGTGAAGACGGCAGTAATACTGACTGGCTGAAGGAGGTTACCAGGACCGGTTTTTCCCATAACCACAACCTGGCCCTGAGCGGAAGCGGAGAAAACTCCAGCTATGGTGGTAGTGTAAACTATTTTGATAATGAAGGAATTATCAAGACCTCAGCGATGGACCGTTTTATTGTACGTGCAAATATGGAGCAACGCATGCTCAATAACCGACTTAAAATCAACCTGAATGTAACCAACAGCCAGACGACCAACGACAGGATTGCCAGTCAGGTCTATAACAACATGTTTACCTACCTACCGACAGTAGGTGTGAGAAAAGCAGACGGAAGCTATTATGAAGATCCTACACGTACCACAGGTACCGGTGGCTATTACAATCCGGTAGCCCTGCTCTATAACAATACCCTTCAGGGAAAAACGAATCTTTTCCTCGCAAACGGATCAGCGAAGGTGAACATTCTGGAAGGTCTCGATTTTACCACTATGGTATCGATGCAGAATGAACAGATCAATGAAAATACCTATAACAATAGGTATTCTATGTTGAAGCAAGGCTTTAAAGGGTATGCAGAACGTTCCACGGTAAAAAACACGCAAAAGATCTTTGAAGGCTATTTCAATTATGACAAGACATATGGCGATCACAGTATGAAATTACTGGCCGGGTACTCCTGGCAGGAAAACAAGAACGGAGATGGATTCCAGACATCAGGACAGAATTTTGTATCCGATGACCTGCTTTGGAACAACATTGGTCTGGGTAATGGAAATGGAACAACAATCGTTAACTACGGCAACAACTTCATCTCCACCCTGAGGCTCATTTCCTTCTATGGACGTGCCATCTATGATTACAGAGGTAAGTATCTGCTACAAGCAACACTACGCCGCGACGGTTCCTCTGCATTTGGAGAGAACAGCAGGTGGGGCCTGTTTCCCTCCATATCAGCTGGCTGGAACATCGACCGTGAAAGCTTCATGGATCAGGTTGGTTTTGTAGATAATTTAAAACTACGTGCAGGCTATGGAGTTTCCGGGAATTCCATAGGTTTCGATGCCTATACAGCGAAGCTCATCTACGGCACACAGGCCGGATCCTATTTCTACAATAACGGTCAGTGGCTTACCGCAATTGGGCCGGTGCAGAATGCCAATGCCAACCTGAAATGGGAACGCACAGCAACCTTAAACCTGGGACTGGATTTCAACCTGTTCAAAAGCAAGTTGTCAGGTTCGATTGATGTATATAACAAGAGAACAACAGATCTGATTGCTCCCTACACTGTTTCTACTACACAGTATGATTACAATTTGCTCACCGCAAATGTGGGAACGATGACAAACAAAGGTATAGAGCTCAGTCTGAATACCACACCGGTCAAGACAAAAAATTTCAGTTGGAATACGGCGGTCAACCTCTCACACAATAAAAATGAAATCACCTCTATTTCCAACGAAGACCTGCGGGCGAGCCAATTCTACACAGCGAATGTTGGCGGAAGAGGCCAGTCCGGGGTAAGTGGTTTCCAGATCATTAAAGAAGGTTTGCCGCTGGGCTCTTTCTATACGTTGAGATATGCAGGGAAAGACGAGAATGGGAAATCTATGTTTTATGACAAAGATGGCAACGCTTCTACAGCCAATAGTGGCTTTGAGCATTTCAGTGTAACAGGATCAGCACAGCCGAAATTATTATATGGATGGAGCAACAGCTTTAAATACAAGCAATTCGATTTCAACTTTTTTATCCGTGGCGTATATGGCAATAAGATCCTGAATGCCACCATTGCAGATATGAATGCCCCTATTTATGCACTACAAACCAATATTGCGGTGATGACCTTATCAGAATCCATTAATGACGACAAAGCGCAGTTTGTATCAGACAGGTATTTAGAAAGCGGATCTTATCTGCGCCTGGACAATGCAACACTGGGTTATACCTTTAAACTGAAAAGCAGTAAAAGCTTGCGCTTATATGCTGCCGGCAATAACCTGTTCATCATCACCAAATACAAAGGTGTAGATCCGGAGATCAATATGGCCGGACAAACTCCGGGAATCGATTATCGCAATTTTTATCCGAAAACACGTTCGGCAATCTTTGGACTGAACTTTAGTTTATAACCTCAAAACAGAAGAGTAATGAAAAAAAATATAACCATAGCTATCCTGGCAGCACTAAGTTTAGGAAGTTGTACCAAGCTGGATGTAGCAGTAGAATCACAACTGACCAGCGAGAATTTCCCTAAAACTGAAGATGCTTTCTTAGCAGCGACAGGAACCGTTTATCAAAAATTCAACGCTAAATTTGGTGTCGACATCTGGCGCGTATATGAACTCAGTACAGATGAGGCAATCATCACTGCACGTAATGGTGGATATTACGATCAAGGCAGGTACCAAACTTTACACAAGCATAACTGGGCGCCAGATCACCCGATCATTCAGAGCGCCTGGGAATGGGGCTATGCAGGCATCAGCGATTGTAACCGAGTGCTTACATTATTAGAAGGAGCTGAAGAAGGAGAACTTAAAGTGAAGTCAATCCGCGAAATCCGTGTCATGCGCGCGCTTTACTATTTCTATGTGATGGACATGTTTGGTAATGTCCCTATTACAACTTTCGGTACGAAAGAAAGTCCAAAGCAGTCTACACGTGCTGAGGTATTCAACTATATCGAAAAGGAATTGCTGGAAGTAGCAGAAGAGCTGGCTGCACCGCCAACAGTGACACAGCTTTATTATGGCAAACCGACGAAATGGCTTGCGTATGCCATTTTACAGAAACTGTACCTGAATGCTCAGCAGTATATTGGAAAGTCGATGTATGCTGAATCCCTGAACTGTGCAGATAAAATCATTACCGGTTCATCTATGGACCTGGAGGCAGATTACAATTCCCTGTTTGCGGTAAACAATGGCCCGAACAAAGAAACCATTTTCGCTGCCGTTTATGACGCCAATTACTCAGGAGGTAATGCAATGACCCGATTTACCCTGCACAGTACATTGAGAGCGAAATACAACCTGCCTTTCAGTCCAAGTAACGCTATGTGTACACTACCTGAATTTTACAGTACATTTAACATTGCGAACGATGTGCGCAACCAAACCTGGCTTGCCGGTAAACAGTTTCTGGCTAATGGAACCACAGCGATCATGAACGGTTCTTCGCAATTGGATTTTACACCAGAAATCGTACTGACCAATACAGAGACAATGGATGTGGGTCCGGAACTTAATGGCATATCACGCGGTGTGCGCTCTATCAAATTCTATCCAGATCCGAATACCAATACCGCTACCAGATTCCAAAACAATGACATGCCTGTTTTCAGGATGGGAGACGTGTACCTATCTAAAGCAGAAGCATTAATGAGATCCGGCGGATCGGCAGATGAAGCGCTGAGATTGGTGAATAAAGTAAGAGTACGTTCCAAAGCTGCAGCACTTAGTGCCATTACATTAGATGGTCTATTAGAAGAACGTGGCAGAGAGCTGGCATGGGAAGGCTGGCGACGCAATGACCTGATCCGCTTTGGTAAATATCAAGGTAAATGGGGATTTAAAGCCGGTGCTGAAGGAGCAGACCGGGACATCTTCCCTATACCTGCTACAGAGCTGGTACTCAATCCGAATCTAAAGCAGAACAAGGGCTATTAATTTATGAAAAGAAGAGACTTTGTAAAAGGAACCGCATTTACAGCATTGGGAGCAAGTTTGCTTGCTCCCCTTCAATCTTTGGCTGTGGAAGGCGAAACCCATTTTGAAAGCGAGGACCTTTCCGGTCGCAGTGAACGGAAAGATGATTATCTACTTAACTTCGTGGCAATTGGCGACTGGGGGCGGAACGGTGCAGACCACCAGATCCATGTGGCAAGGCAAATGGGCAAATGGACAACGGAGCATCCGAATGACTTCATCCTGTCATTGGGAGACAATTTCTATCCTAAAGGAGTAACCAGTGAACAGGATCCGCTATGGCATTATTCTTATGAGAACATTTATACTGACTTCTCCCTGCAATGGGACTGGTATCCTATATTGGGCAACCATGATTACATCAGTGATCCGGATGCGCAGGTAAGGTACAGCAAGATCAGCAGGAGATGGAAAATGCCTGCACGCTATTATTCTAAAGAAGTAGCTTTGAAAGGCGGCAATGGAGACAAAGTATTGATGATCTTCATTGACACCTGTCCTATGATCCCTGAATTCCATGAGAACCCACAATATGCCCCTTTTGTTGAAAATCAGCATCCGGAAAAACAACTGGCCTGGATCGATGAAACATTAAAAAATGCAGGACCGGATGTTAAATGGAAAATGGTCATTGGCCACCATCCTATTTACACGGTTGGGCCAAGGATTAAAAATTACGATACCCTTGCGGTGAGAAAAGTACTGGAGCACATCCTGGAGCGCAACAAAGTAGATGTTTATCTATCAGGACATGACCATTCCCTGCAACATTTGAAAACAGCAGGTTTTACGCACCATTTTATATCCGGCGCGGGATCTGAAGTGACACCTGGTAACAGCAGGAGTTCCGTATAGCAAATTTGAGGCCTCTGAATATGGTTTCATGTCGTTTGCAATTGATAAAAACCGTTTGAATGCAAAGATGATCAGTCATACAGGACAGCTGATTTATGAGACTACATTAAGAAAGGCATAAGTTATATTCGCTTATCATCATTCAAAAGATGTTCAGAATTTAAATATTCTGAACATCTTTTTTGCATAAAAGCTCTTTAAACATTCCATTTGATCACAACTTCCGACAAGACTTTCACCAAAGCTCCTATGTCCAGGGGCTTCGACAAGTAATCATCCATCCCAACTGAAAGACACATCTCCCTGTCCTCCAGCATTGCGTTGGCAGTCATGGCCACGATCTTCGGCTGAACAGCCGCGGAGGCCCGGATGGCCCTGGTAGCTTCCAAGCCATCCATTTCCGGCATTTGTATATCCATCAGCACCAGGTCGTAAGTATGATGGTCAATTAAATCCAAAACTTCCAATCCATTTTGTGCGATCATGGGTTGATATCCGAGCTTATTCAAAATCCTGACAATGAGTTTTTGATTGATCAGATTGTCTTCTGCTATCAGGATAGACAAAGGATTTACGGCCGCAAATTTATCATCCAGCAATACTGTTTTGGCCGGTTCCGTTTCCAGTACCTGAGAAACCTGCTGAAGAGCCATCTGTATGACCTTGCAGAGCTGCTGTTGTTTCACCGGTTTGGTAAGTACCGCAGCGAAAAGATGAGGAAATTTACTACGGGTTTCATCCCCTATGGAACTCAGCAAAATCACTGGTAGCAAGGCATTTTTTTCGCGGATCCATGTTGCCAGTTCTACACCATCCATTTCAGGCATTTGCATATCCGTTACAACCAGATCGAATCCTCTCAAATTGAGCAGTTCCATTGCTTCAGCGGCCGACGAAGCCATTATTGGGAGGAGCTGCCATTGCTCCAGCTGGATTTGCAAGATCTTTCTGTTGGTTTGGTTATCATCGATCACAAGCACATGTTTTTGTTCTTGTCCCGTCATCATACAGCGGGCATGGTGGCGCTGTTGTTCATGACTAAAGCCCATTTTAAGTTGGAATTCGAATGAGGTACCTTTCCCAGGTGTGCTACTTACTTCCAGCTTCCCTCCCATCAGTTCCACTAATCTGGTACTGATAGCAAGGCCGAGCCCGGAGCCTCCGTATTTCCTGGTGGTAGAAGAATCGACCTGACTGAAAGCCTGGAATAACCTGCTGAGTTTGTCTTTCGGGATGCCAATGCCCGTATCGCTGACTTCAAAAGTCAGTTTAATGAAATCCAGATCAGCGTTACTCTCTGTTAAACTTACACTCAGTACGATTTCCCCCTGGCTGGTAAACTTGACCGCGTTGCCTATCAGATTGATCAGCACCTGCTTCAACCGGAGGCTATCGGCTAAGAGCTGTGCCGGGATGTCATCACCAATCTGGTAAATCAAATCAATTCCATTCAGTGCCGCCTTTCCAGCAAAAAGATCCATTACTTCCTCTATACATACCCTCAGGTTAAAATCATGCGGATCAAGTTCAATTTTTCCCGACTCGATCTTTGAAAAATCAAGTACGTCGTTGATGACGTTCATTAACGTTTCACCACTATTGCGAATCGTCTCTACGTATTCTGCCTGTTCCGTATTCAAGGCCGTTTCGTGCAGCAGGGCAGCCATGCCGAGTACACCATTCATGGGCGTGCGAATTTCATGGCTCATAGTAGCGAGGAAGACACTTTTCGCCTGATTGGCCTTTTCCGCTTCTTCACGTGCGTTGTGTTCCTGTTGCTGCTGGACACGTAATTCTTCCGACTGAGAGATGAGCTCTTCAGACTGGACCTGCAATTCCTCATTCAATTCCTGCAGCTTTTCAGATTGGTGCTTCAATTGTTCATTTCGGTTTTGAAGGTTGGAAATATGTTCGGCAAGCGTTGCTTTTAGCAGTCCGAAATCTTTGTATAACTGTTCGGTTTCGCTGCTGCCCGGCTTAAATTTTTCCTGCTGAGGCGAATGCTGAAAACCAGAATAAATGAAACTGGAAACCCTTTTATTTAGCTCCCTGATGTCGCGGGTAAGGTACCGGGAAAGCAACCAGCTCAATAAGATGATCACCAGTAATGACGCGATTGTAACCAACACCATAAAAGTCTTAAAACGGTCGCCCAGGCGTCCGGTCTCCTCAGTTACAAAATTGTTCATGCGGCTGTACATTTCATCAAAACGCTGAATGCTGGCTAGAGTCTGCGGCATGAGGCCAAGAGACTGTTGAACACCCAATGTTTCCGAATAATCAACCAATTGAAGGAAGCAGCGGCTATAGTTTTCCAATGCAGTATATGCCCGGGTACCCTTAACCAATCGCCGCAGACTGAACTTCATCTGATCATTAAACATCAGCACAAACTTTTGTTCCCCGCGCAGCATATAATCCTTTTCATGCCGGCGTAGCTGCAATACCTCTATTTTAGAAATTCCGGTAGAATCTTCCAGAAAGTGAGCGTAGTTACGCATTCTGCCCTCTAATCCATAATCCTGAAAACCTCTTTTGAAGTACAGGTTTCTGAGCGAAATCCCAAGAGCCAGGGTCTTTCTGTTCATTATCTGAAGCGTATCCAATTTATCCTTTAGGTCGATGCCAATATCATCAGCGGCGACTTCTATCGCCTTTAGTTCAGTGGAAAGGATTCCCTGCAAGTGCAAAAACTGATCAATGTCTTTTTGATTGCCGGAAGCATAAAAACCAGGTTCATGATAACCCTTGAGCATGAACTGCTGAAGCTGACCCGTGCTTTCCAGATATTTGAGCTGCACAGCAGTTAACCTATTGGAAAAAAGACTGATATGGCGTTGTTTTTGTCCGACAAAAAGATATACTGAAGCCCACAAAAGGATTACCAAAATAAATGAAAAAAAGCTTAAAAGGAGCCTTGCCCTATATGATCTAAGCCAGGAAATATCAATAAAACGCACATGCAATGATATAAAACGTATGCTAAGTCAATGTTAAGTTGGCAATAGATGTAAAGACATATTCAAATGCGGCAAGCTAATTGAATAACACCTATAAAATGTTAACTTCGCATTTTATTAATCACAGTTAAAAATAAATGAATTTATCTCCACTTCAAGCCATATCTCCGGTTGATGGCCGTTACAGAAACACTACTGAAAGCCTTTCTAAATATTTTTCTGAATCTGCACTGATCAAATACCGCGTTTACGTGGAGATAGAATACTTTATTGCCTTATGCGAAGCCGGTTTACCAGGTTTAGCAGATTTCGACAAAGCAAAGTACGGCAAGCTTCGACTGATCCATGAACAGTTTAATGATGTACATGCTCAGGAGATCAAGGATACGGAAAAGATCACCAACCACGATGTAAAGGCAGTGGAATACTTCATCAAGAAGCAGTTTGACCTACTGGGTCTGGAGGCTTACAAGGAGTTTATCCATTTCGGCCTGACTTCCCAGGATATCAATAACACTGCAATACCCTATACTTTCAAGCTTGCCCTTAGCGAAGTGTACTATCCAAAAATGGCTGAACTGATCGAAAGGATCAAGGAATTGGCGCAGGATTGGGAAAATGTTCCTTTACTGGCACATACACATGGACAACCAGCCTCTCCTACTAAGTTAGGTAAGGAATTCATGGTATTTGCGGAACGTCTGGATGTACAGTTGAATCACCTTAAAAGCATCCCTAACAGTGCCAAATTTGGCGGAGCTACCGGGAACTTTAACGCGCACCATATTGCCTATCCTGGTACTAACTGGGTAGATTTTTCCAATAACTTTGTAAATGAGATACTGGGTCTGAGCAGGGCACAGTACACCACGCAGATCGAGCACTATGATCAGTTCGCCGCACAGTGCGATGCGCTGAAAAGGATCAATAACATCATTATTGACCTGGACCGCGATATCTGGGCATATATTTCGAAGAATTATTTCAAACAGAAGATCAAAGAAGGTGAAGTAGGCTCTTCGGCCATGCCGCATAAAGTAAACCCGATCGATTTTGAAAACGCTGAAGGTAATGCAGGAATCGCAAATGCATTGTTTGAGTTCTTTGCTGCCAAGTTGCCGATTTCACGTTTACAAAGAGATTTGACGGACTCCACAGTACTCAGAAATGTAGGGGTACCGATGTCGCACACCATCATTACCATCGCATCTACGTTGAGAGGCCTGAATAAGCTTCTATTGAACGAAGAGGCAATCCATGCCGATTTAGAAAACAACTGGGCTGTGGTAGCAGAAGCCATACAGACTGTATTGAGAAGAGAAGCCTATCCTAACCCTTACGAAGCCCTGAAAGACCTAACGCGTACCAATCAAAAAATCACGGCGACGACTATGGCCGATTTCATTGATGGACTGAATGTTAGCGAATCTGTAAAAGCAGAACTTAAGCAGATCACACCTTTTAATTACACCGGAATATTCTAAATATATAATGACCTAATTCAGACATCTATTGATTGATGAATTATTTATTTTTGTAAGAAAAAGAAGAGCATGACGATCAACGTATATACAGAACAAACACCTAATCCTGCCACCATGAAATTCATGGTCAATAAATTATTGATCAACGGCAGTGAAGATTTTGCTACAAGAGAGAGCGCGGAGCATTCTCCTTTCGCAAAAGAATTGTTTAAGTTCAACTTTGTGAACGGCGTATTTTTTGCCAGTAACTTTGTAACGATAACCAAAACAGAAGATGCAGAATGGCCTGATATCGAGCCTTTACTGAAAGATTTTGTGAAAGGTGCGGTAGAATCTGAATACAAGATCAAAGAAGATGCATCTGCTGAAGCACCTGCATTTGAAGGCAGCGACATTGAGATCAAAATCCAGCAGATCTTACATGACTACGTTCGCCCTGCTGTAGAGCAAGATGGCGGTGCAATCAGCTATAAATCATTTGATGAAGGCATAGTAACAGTAGAACTGAGAGGTTCATGCAGCGGTTGCCCTTCTTCTACGATTACCTTAAAATCAGGTATCCAAAATTTGTTACAAAGGATGGTACCAGAAGTGAAAGAAGTAGTTTCGGAAGCACTTTAAGGGAGTAGGAAGTAGGGAGTAATTAGTAGGAAGTATTTAGTAGGAAGTAGGAAGTAGTTAGTAGCTAGTAGGAAGTAGTTAGTAGCTAGTAGTTAGTAGGAAGTAGTTAGTGGTGAGTATATAGTATATAGCAGTCAGGCTATCAGTTATACTCACTACTAAATACCTACTATGGGCATACAGCATTAACTACCAGGTACTTACTACTAGCTACTTCCTACTAAATACCCAACATGGGCATCCAGTACTAACTACTTCCTACTAAATACTAAATACCTACTATGGGCATCCAGTACTAACTACCATGTACTAACTACTTACTACTAGCTACTAAATACTAATTACTAACTACTCCCTACTAAACACTATTGATTAAAATATTTTTGCATTAGATCGAGTATTTCCTGATCGATCTTTCCATTGCAGGCCAGAATCTGGCGCTTTTCGATAAATTCATTTCCCCCTTCGAAGTTTTTTATAGTGCCGCCTGCCTGCTGGACGAGGTAGGCACCCGCAGCTACATCCCATGCATTCAGGTTATATTCGAAGAAAGCATCGAAGCGTCCACAGGCTACGTAAGCCAGATCGACCGCAGCAGAACCGATGCGCCTGAGTCCGTGGCATTTTTGCATCATTTCTGAGAAAAGCTTCATGTATTGTTCCTGTTGTTCAAACTGGTAATATGGAAATCCGGTAGCCAGTAAACATTCTGACAAAAACGGCCGCTGGGACACCCTGATCTCCTTATTGTTCAGATAAGCCGTACCTCCCTTGAAAGCGGAGAACATCTCTCCCCTATTTATTTCATAGACCACACCGATCACTGGCTGATCATGCTCGTAAAGTGCGATGCTGATAGAATAGGTTGGAATGCCGTGAATAAAGTTCGTGGTGCCATCCAGGGGATCTATGATCCAGTTGTAGACCTCTCCTTTGGTATTGATGGTTTCCTCTTCCGTAGTAAATCCAGCTCCGGGGATCAGTTTGGAAAGATTTTTAACCAACTGCTTTTCCGCTGTTTTGTCGACATAAGAAACCAGGTCATTTAAACCCTTAAACTCGATCGTTGTAGCATCGAAATTCATTGATTCCCTGCGAATGAAATTGCCCGTCAACCTGGTGATGGCAATTACTTTGGTACATAGTAATTCGTAGTCCATGAAGAAGGGATTAGTAAGCAGCTAATTTAGCTTTGTTCTTTTGAGAATAAATTACCAATGCCAGACCGGATAAGAAAAGGATGCTGGAGATGAGTTCAGCTTGTGTAAACTGCAAGCCTGCAACATTGTATTTAGTATTCACCCTGATCAGCTCTACAAAGAAGCGCTCTGTACCGTTCATCATCAGGTAGATGCCAAACATGGTACCAGGAGATTTGATGAGGTGACGGATGCGCCAAAGGATCAGGAACAAGATGAAAGCTACAATAACCTCATAGAGTGGTGTAGGATAAACCGGCAATGGCAATTCGTTACAGAACTTGCCGATACATCCGGCTATTGGTTCTCCCTCGTTGGCCACGTTATTTGGATAAGTATAAGCCCAAAGCCAGTCCGGCAGCCAGTTGAAGGGCTTGGGATTTAAATTGGCGATTCCCCAATCACCATCTCCAGACATATGACAGCCGATGCGGCCGACGCTGTATGCCAACATCATACCAGGGCCGCCGATATCAAGCATATGCAATGGCTTGATGCCATTCTTACGTGCAATGATAAGTACTGCAGCGCCACCACAGATCAGACCACCGTAGAAAGTAAGCCCGCTGAAAGAAAGTAAACTGCCAATAGGATCTTTAACGAATGAATCCCAGTGCTCCAGGTTATCAAATATTTTAGCGCCAAGAAAGCCCCATACAGCAGCCCATACAATCAATGTACCCATCAGTTCATATGGATGCTGAGTTACTTCCACTGTTTTTGGCTTAGGTAATTTATGGGCATTTTTCTCTTTATAGTCCCAGTATGCGAAGAGTCCTGCGAAGAACAAGCCTCCGAGCAGACTCCCTTTTAAAGAAAGTAAAACTGTCTGTGCATCACTTACGAAAAGCTGATAGTTCAGCAACGCGTAAACCAATTTATAACCGATCAGAAAACCAAATACCGCATTGGAAACCAATTCAGTAGTTGTGGCAGGCTGACCTACTGTCATCATTTTCTTAATGGGTTTTAATAAGCCCAATGCTTCCTTGCGCTTAAACTCCTGGGTAAACGCCCAATAACCGGCAATGAACGCCAGCGCTACGAAAACGCCAAAAGTATTGAAAGGAAGCGGAACTTGTACACCAAAAAGATATTCTATAAAATGCGATACAGTAGGAAACATACGGATAAAAAAGTTTTATGCGAATATAGGATTAATGCGCTAATACTTCTGCTGTTTCTGTAACTTCTACCTCACCATCAGCACTGATCGATTCAAGTTTTACCATTTTAATTTCATTGACCATAACCGGATCATATTTAGCTTTTACCTTCACATAGTTTTTTGTGAAGCCATGCATGAAGCCACTTTTCTGGTCATCTTCAAAAAGCACTTCGCCTATAGCGCCAATCTGTGATTCGTAGAATGCCCTTCTCTTTTTATCAGAAAGGATATGCAGCATTTTGCTTCTGTCGGCCCTTGTGCTGCCTGCCACCCTGCCTTTCATTTCTGCAGCGGGTGTCTGCTCACGTTCAGAATATGTAAAGACGTGCAGGTACGAGATTTCAAGTTCATTGAGGAACTGATAGGTATCCAGAAAATCCTCATGTGTTTCGCCGGGGAAGCCAACAATCACATCAACACCAATACAGCAATCGGGCATTACCTCTTTAATCTTAGCCACGCGCTCTACATATAATGCACGTTGATAGCGTCGGCGCATCAGACCCAGATATCTTATCAGATCCAGATTGCAGCGGAATATGAAAATGAGGAACAAATCTTTTAGAAGTTGCCACAAACTCAATGATTTCATTACTTAGCAGATTAGGTTCGATTGAAGATATCCTGATCCTTTCAATTCCTTCCACTTCATCAAGTGCCTTTACCAGGTCGAAGAACTTATCCTCGCGCTGTCCGTTCCGGATGCCAAAATCACCCAGGTTAACCCCGGTAAGTACAATTTCTTTTACTCCGCTTTCAGCAATCTGCTTTGCACGCGTCAACCACATTCTCAATGGTATCACTGCGGCTTCCGCCACGTGCCAGCGGAATGGTGCAATAGGTACATGGATAATCACAGCCATCCTGAACCTTCAAAAAGGTGCGGGTTCTGTCGCCAATAGAATATGCCGCAATAAAATTATGGTTTACTTTCTCGATATTTTGCTGATGAACAACAGCCTTTGGCTGTTTAGTAAGGTCGGTAATGTATTCTACGATCCGGAATTTTTCCGCAGCGCCGAGAACCATATCTACGCCTTCAATTTCTGCAATTTCCTGTGGTTTCAACTGCGCATAACAACCTACAATAGTAACATAAGCATTAGGAGAGTATTTTAATGCTTCTTTTACTACCTTACGGCATTTTTTATCCGCGTGTTCAGTGACAGAACAGGTATTGATCACATAGACATCAGCACCCTCCGTAAAATCAACCACAGCATAGCCGGCATCGGTAAATAACCGGCCAATTGTTGAAGTTTCAGAGAAATTCAACTTACAGCCTAATGTATAAAAAGCAACTTTGTTCATGAAGCGACAAAGATAAGAAATAAACTAATCATTCCAGCGGTAGCTGTCCTGCTCAAATCCAGCAAGGTCAATCACCCTGCTCACGACAGTCTGAGCTACATCCTCAATACTTTTTGGAATACTATAGAAAGAAGGACTGGCCGGACAAATGATGCCTCCTGCTTCAGTTACTGTTTTCATATTGTTGATATGGATTAAGTTAAAAGGGGTATCACGCACGACTGTGATGAGTTTCCTGCGTTCTTTTAACATCACATCTGCAGCCCTGGAAATCAGATCGTTAGAAATTCCATGAGCGATCCGTCCGAGGGTTCCCATAGAGCAGGGAATAATAATCATAGTGTCAAATTTTGCAGAACCTGAAGCAAAAGGCGCATTAAAATCCATTTTATGATAAAAATCAAAGGGATAATTGTCGTAATCTTCATTGCCCAATTCAAACTGCCAGACCTCCTTTGCATTGTCAGACATCACCACTCCTACCTTCTCAATCTGCTCAGATAATTTCAACAAGTTATCTAGCAATAACTTAGCATAAATTGACCCACTTGCCCCTGTGACCGCGACAATAACTTTCTTTTTCTTCATAATTCAGGTTAAAGATACGGAACCTATAACAACAAAAAAGGGCCGAAAAATTAATTTTCGACCCTACATCTACCTATGAAAAACATACCCTCGAAAGGGTAAGCTCAAATGTAATTATCTTTTTCAATAAATGAAAGTTTAAACACAGTTTTTTATCGATCTAAACAACAAATTTTTTACATACGTCTAAAAGACTGTTATTCCGCCTGTTTGGCATGAAACAAGGCTGTATTTTTGATAGGCTGCCAATCAGAATCTGCATATTTCATCTTAAGGGAAACCATGGCAGACTTACCCAGTTCTTTAAGATAATACAGCTTAATGGGGTGGTAACCAGCTTTCAGGTATACACTACCAGTCTCTTCGCTGCCAGATTGGTAGGCAAAATCCGCATCGATCAGTTCCGCTTGATGAATTTTCATATATGCCTTTCCTGTTACCTGTAATGCAAATCGATATTCACCATCAGCGGCGACTTTTACATAGCCTTCATACAAAGTCATACCAGGCACAGATTTGGAGCGGGATTCTCCAATATTTTTACTAAGTCCGGCTGCGGCGCGGTTCAGTTGGTCTTCCGAAGTAACCCATGGAAAAGTACCCCTATAAAATTTCCAGGTCAAGCCAGGCAGCAGTTCACCAGATACCTGAAGTGCTGGAATCAGCGCTGTATCATAAGGCCGTGGCGCAGCTTTATCGGCCTTCCTCATCTGAAGCACTTTAGCCTTCAACTGTTCCTGTAATTCCAGGTATCCCGGTAAGCCTGCAAGGTTTTTACTTTCTTTGGGATCCCTGAGCACATCGTAGATTTCAAAATCTGTGTCGGCTGACTGAATATCGTACCGCACACCTTTCAGATCCCCTATGCGGACCATTTGCATCTGTCCCCTTTTACGCCCCTGTCTGCCAGGTTCGAATGCCTTAAAAGCAGGGGTTTTACCAGGCTCTGCGTATTCTACGTAGACCAGACTTTCCGCCTGTTTACCCTTTCCGGTGAGTACCGGTAATAACGAAACCCCGGTAGTTCTGGCCGGAGCATGGACACCTGCGGCCTCTGCAAAAGTCGCTAACCAGTCGGACAGCATACTGGCAGAACTGATGACTTTTCCCGGCGTAATTTGTCCGGGCCAGCACACCAGTGTCGGCATTCTCAGCCCACCTTCCCAAACATCACGTTTAATGCCATCAAAGGGTCCAAAACTACCAAAGAATTCCGGACTATTGGCTACATATCCAGCTGGAAGATAAGATTCTATAGAAGGGCCGTTATCAGAAGTAAAAACCACCAGGGTATTTTCTGAAATCTTCAGGTCTTCAAGTAATTTTAGCAGATCAGCTACCGCATCATCCAACCTGCGGTTGGCAGTAGCATATCGCTTGTAAGTATCCGGCCATGAGGTACCTGCATAATCGGGATGCATGTAGGTATCAATATCACCCGAAGCCGTATTGATCATACTTCCAGGTTTACCCGTCCATTGCAGGCCGGCTTTTAGTCCAGTCCCTTCCGGGTAGCCCTGTACAGGTAATTCCAATACCGCATGAGGCGCATCGTAAGCCAGAAACATAAAGAAAGGTTTAGCAGGTCCCTTTTCAGTCTCGTGGTTAACGATCCATTGCTTAGCGAAGGCAGTCCACAGATCCGTAGTGTAGCACTTTGCAAGATCCGCTGTTATATTTTTGTAATTATGGTACACCTCTTTTTTACCCCGGTAGAGTCCTTCGAAAGGATAATGCTCATGTCCATCCGCATGACGCATGTAACCGAAGAACTCATCAAAACCCCTCTTTAAAGGATGTGCGGGCCAGTTGGGTTCAACTTTAGTTTCGCCCTGCAATCCCCATTTACCGATAGCTGTTGTTGTATAACCAGCTGCCCGAAGTATTGTGGCCATATTGTGGTTGTTTTCCAGCTGCTTATCAAACTGGTTATCTCTAACCAGCGCATTTCCCTGATTTACTCCGCTCAATAAGGAGGCCCTGGAAGGTGCACATACCGGAGCATTACAATACTGCTGGCTGAACCTCGCTCCCGAAGCCGCTAATTTGTCGAGGTTAGGCGTGAGTTGAGCAGGTAATCCCTTATCCCCTTCGAGCCTGCGCTGATTCTGAAAAAACACACCGAGATCCCCATAGCCAAGATCATCTGTCAAAATAAAAATAATATTGGGTTTGCTGGCGTTCTTCTTCCGGACCTGAGCTGCAGCGGTGAAAGGCTCCACAATTAACGCGATACACAGGATCAGCAATAAGGAGCACCGTGTTATTTTTAGCATGAGGGAGATCAGTAATTGGTTACTCAAATATAAGCATTTAGATCAGCTAAAAACCTGCGACAACGTATTTTGTTCTGCGCTTCAATCCAGTGTATCAACTCAGCAGCAATAACTTACAGAAGAGTTGAAATAGATAGCATATTAAATAGGATAAGCTTTATTTTTTAGTGCCATTTCAAAAACCTTATCAGGATCAGCGAGGCATTGTTCTATCTGCGACAACAGTCCTTTGATCTCAAAAGGCTTTGACACGAAGGCATTGCAGCCATAACTACCCAAAGAAAGCAATACCGGAGCATAAGCCGAGCAAATGATGACAGGAATGCTTTGCGTATCAGGATTTCTCTTCAGCTGTGCGCACAGCTCACCACCGTTAATACCGGGCAACATGTAATCCATTAACACGACATCAGGTTTAAAATTATCTACCAGGGCAAAAATATCATCAGCGTGTTGGTGAGACTCTACATTAAAACCCTCGTATTTCAACAAATCTTCAAATAATCCCAGCAAACTCTCATCATTCTCTATAATGAGTATGTTTTTCTTTGTCTGATCCTTCATTTCAATTGCCATGTGCGTGTTTTAATTTAACGGCCTATTATAACAAACGTTCAAGCTATAGGTTTTATTTTTGTATAAAAATTTTCGCGTAACCATCAGCCCTGACTATTCAGCAATATTGACATTAATAAAGATACTTTCAACCGAAGTAGGTATTTATGAATGATTTTTATATTTTTATCTGCTGATATCTAACCAAATCACAACATGAAACCACAACTGTTAAAAGTCGCTAACAATCCTGTAAATTCTTTCAGTGCAAGGAGGGACAATGTCCCTTATATCAATAACCGCTGGCATTACCATGCAGAGGTAGAACTGATTTATTTCAAGAAGGGCAATGGCACACAGTTCATTGGGGACAGCATCAAGCGCTTCCGCAGTGGCGATGTAGTCCTGGTAGGCGCGCATCTCCCCCATTATTTTAAATTTGATGAAGTCTATTTCAACGATACGGAGAAAAACAGTGCAGATGTGGTAGTCGTGCATTTTTGTGAGAATTTCTGGGGCAGTTCTTTCATCAATCTACCTGAAAACAAATCATTGAAGCAGATTCTTGAAAAAGCACAACGTGGAATTCAGGTCCAGGATAAAAGCCGCAGGCAGATCGGGGAACTGATTGAATCGATTCTCATTTCGGAAGGTCCAAAGCGCATCATTTCCTTGATGGAAGCTTTGCTGGCGATGGAGAACTGTGCCAACAATTCGGTATTGTCATCAATAGGCTTCCGTCATAATTTTGAAGAGACAGAAAATGACCGGATCAATGCCATTTATAATTACTCACTGGCTAATTTTAAACGTAAGATCCAGATGGAAGAAATGGCTGCTGTAGCCAATATAAGTCCAAATTCTTTTTGCCGTTATTTTAAATCCAGGACCAGAAAGACCTATACCCAGTTTATCAGTGAGATCAGGGTAGGTCATGCCTGCAAATTATTGATTGAAGACAGTATGAATGTGAAGCAGATCTGCTACGAAAGTGGGTTTCATAATTTTGCCAGTTTTCACAAGCATTTCAAAATGATCACGGGCAAAAGCCCACTTACGTATCAGAAATCATATTTACACAAATAAATTACGGCCTTAGCGTCCCATCCGGCCACCATCTACTGTCATGACGGTTCCGTGCATGTAACTGGAGGCTTCAGATGCGAGGAATACGACCGGCCCCTTGAAATCATCAGCCTCTCCCCATCTGTGGGCAGGAATACGCTCCATGATAGAGCGGCTACGGTTTTCATCTGCACGCAATGCAGTAGTATTGTCGGTAGAAATGTATCCGGGGGCAATGGCATTTACATTTACCCCCCTGGATGCCCATTCGTTAGCAAAAGCCTTTGTGAGTTGTCCTACAGCTCCCTTGCTAGCCGCATAACCGGGCACTGTAATTCCTCCCTGAAAGGTCAGTAATGAAGCCGTAAAGATCACTTTGCCACTACCCCTCTCTATCATATCCCGGCCTATTTCGCGGGTCAGGATAAAGGGTGCTGTCTGATTTACCGCAATGACTTCGTCCCAATATTCATCCGGATGATCCTCAATCGGCTTCCTCAGGATTGTTCCCGCATTATTCACTAAAATATCAATCAGCGGATGCTCCTGTTTTACCTGGATACAAAAAGCAGTCAGGGATTCCCTGCTGCTAAAGTCGCACTGATAAGCATAGAAATTACGTCCGAGTGCTTTAATTGCGTTTTCCACTTCGCTACCGCTCAATTCCAAATTGGCTGATACCCCAATGATATCTGCTCCGGCCTCGGCCAATGCCTCAGCCATCGCTTTGCCGATGCCTCTTTTGCAACCTGTTACGAGAGCTGTCTTTCCTTTTAAATTGAATAAATCAAGTACTGCCATTTCTGTTGATTATTGCACGGTGACCTTTACAGGCTGTGCGAGTTTTGTTTTAAAATTATTCAGGTAATCAAACCATTGTTTTGCATTGACGATCTCTTTTGCCTTGTCCCATACCGAACCACTATAATAAACCAGAGGCTGATTGTTCCCCGCTTCTGTACGGGTAAGAAAATGCAGGGCATCAGAGCCCATACTGGTTTTTCCATCAACTACGATCGTAGCCACGCCAGTAGTACCGTCCGCACCATGCTGGGGTTCCCAATAGCCCAGAACTCCTTTTTGTTCATCCATAAGGACCACACCAGGATCAGCACGTTTAATGATGCCTATGGCTACCGGAAGATTTCCCGTTCCGCTGTATTGATAATTTGCTGCGATCCTGTTGAGTTGAGATCCCGCATCCAATGAGATGGTCTTCACTACTTTTACAGTCCTGCCCGCTACATCCCATTCGTCATAGCCCAATTCGAAGGTGCTACGTAAAGGACCGTTATCAAGCACTTTCCAATGGTGGTAATTTTTCGGAAACACAATAGAATCCTTCAACAGCGGAGCGATATCCCCGCCGCCAAGCGTAAAACCAACATGGTAATAATCCATGCCCTCACCATGATCAGTATGGTAGTCGCCCCCCTTATACCAGTCGTTTAATACCAGCCGGCTCGTCCTTTTGGTCCAATGATCCATGCCATAGGCATTATCTTTACGGCCTTCAAGGGCCTTTCCGTACATACGGAAAGCAGCTTTATCATTTTCCCAGGCGAAATCATCAAAGCGCTCAGGGACAAAACGCGCGTACGTTTTAGCAATTACAGCTGCAGGTTTTCCTACTATCAGATTCAATTTCGCTGTTCCTTTAGCTGCCAGGTTCAACTGTACCAGCAGGTTTTGGATCTCCCGCTGTCCTTTATGCTCCAGTTGAAAGGGAATTTCCTTCTTTGTCCCGGCGTCAACCAATTTGAAATTAGCAGTATCTATACCTGGATATTTAGTAATTATGGCCGACCAGCTGATGGCCAATACCTCATTTTTACGCTCGATCCCTGCGGGATTTGTAAGATTGATGGTTGCTTTAACGCTACTTTGAGCCATCACAGCGACAGATCCGGTAGTCAGCAAAAAAATTAACCCTAATGTACTTTTCATTATATTCCTATTTTAAGTCATTAATTGCGCAATGGTCCATATCACCATAATCCAGGTTTTCACCCGCCATACCCCATATAAAAGTATAATTGCTGGTACCTGCGCCTGAATGTACAGACCAGTTTGGTGAGATCACCGCCTGTTCGTTCTGCATCCAGATGTGACGTGTTTGCTGCGGCTCTCCCATAAAATGACATACGCTTTGTCCATCCGGAACTTCGAAATAAAAGTAGACCTCCATCCTTCTGTCGTGGGTATGAGCAGGCATTGTATTCCAAACACTCCCACTCTTCAATTCGGTCATGCCCATCTGCAACTGGCAAGTTTGCAATACACTATTTACCAACAACTTATTGATCACGCGGTGGTTGGCAGTTTCCGGACTACCAAGCTCCACTATATCCGCTTCCTGCTTAGAGATTTTTTTAGTTGGATAAACCCTGTGGGCTGGTGCTGAGTTGATGTAAAATTTAGCAGGATGGTCCTCATCAGCAGAACTGAACGTCACCGACTTAGTTTCTCTACTGATGTACAAGGCCTCTTTATAATCCAGTTCATAGCTTTCATCGTCGGCTGTGACTATACCTTTACCACCGACATTGATTATGCCCAACTCCCTTCTTTCCAGGAAATAATTCGCTTTCAGTTCAGCAGGATTAGATAGGGAGATTACTTCCTTAACGGGCATTATCCCCCCTGTGATGTACCGGTCGAAGTGTGAAAGCACAAAGTGGATGCGATCGGCTTCAAATATCTTTTCTATTAAAAAATTGCTGCGCAGTGTGTCCGTGTCCATTTGTTTAGCTTCATTAGGACTAGTTGCATAGCGGCTTTCAAAATTTGTCTGCATCTTGTAATCTGTATTTTATATATAAAATTTTCTATTTTCTTTATTCTTTGCTTTTTGCTTTTTGCCTGTTTCATTCTGATCATGCTCAGGTCGACATCCTTCGGATGAGCTCGATCGGCATAATTACCGGTGCCATCGCAGCAGCAGATGCACCCGGATTTTTCAATAATTCGATCAGCACTTCTACCACCCTTTTCCCTACTTCTGTGGGGAACTGTTCAATGGTAGTGATCGAAGGACTAATGATTGCTGTACGCGGATCATTAGAGTATCCCACAATCTTAAGGTCTTCGGGCACACTTACATCAATCTCCTTAGCATATTCAAGAACAGCAATGGCGCTGGAATCATTATCAGTAAATATGCCATCAGGTACTATATCACCGGAAAACAATTGCTTCATGGCAAGTCTGGCATTATGTGCCGTAAGTTCCTGATGGAAAATCCAATCTTCGTTCACACTGATCTGGTACTGTTCCATAGCCTGGATAAATCCTGTAGAACGATTCTGGTACAGATTAGAAGTAAGCGGTCCGGAAATGTGCGCAATTTTTCTGCAGCCAGATTCTATCAGATGAGATGCCGCAATGTATCCTCCCCGCAAATCATCCCCTTTGATGATGACAGCCCCCATATCTTTCAAAGGCACCCGGTCATAAAAGATCACCGGAGTACCATTGTCCAGCAATTTATCAAAATGACTAAAATCCGTAGTGAACAAGGTACAGGAAGCAATCAAGGCATCTACCCTTGAGGAAAAAAGGATTTCGGTAAGTTCTTTCTCCATGACCACAGCATCGTTGGACTGGCAGATGATGAGGTTATAACCATACTTATGCAGTCCGTTCTGTATGGCGGTGATGACCTCAGCGTGAAAGAACATGGAAATACGCGGTACGATGAGTCCTACCGTATGAGTTTTATTGCTACGCAGACCGGAAGCCATATTATTGCGCCTGTAGCCCAGTTGCGCCGCCATTTCCAGCACATCATTCTTAGTCTTTTCCTTAACATGAGGATGATTGTTAAGTGCCCTCGATATGGTTGCTGGAGACAATTTTAATGCCTCTGCGATATCAAGTATCGTATTTTGTTGTACTTTTTTCTCGTTTGCCATCTTTGATGATCTCTAAAAACAAAGCAATCTACGGGATTTATACCCTATTGTAAATATCTCCGGCATGGTTCGTACCAGTAAATAAACTGCAAGCTAGTCATTATATATTAGATATGAAAACGTTTTCATAACTGTCATTTAAAGATGAACTGCCTTACAGTGCAGGACAGTTCAATTCTTTTAAAATTCTATCTTTAGCTATAATAACCATATATACATGACCGTAGGCCTATTTATACCTTGCTATGTTGACCAGTTTTATCCTAACGCAGCAATTGCTACCTTAAATCTATTAAGCAAACTTGGCATAACAGTAAAATATCCTGTCAACCAAACCTGCTGCGGACAACCCATGGCCAATTCCGGTTTTGAGCACCTTACAGGGAGTTGTAACGACTTATTTATCGATAATTTTTCGGAGTTTGATTACATCGTATCCCCTTCCGGGAGTTGCGTACTGCATATTAAAGATCACCTCCATGCAGAAAATGGAAGCGAGGAAGCAGCAGGCGGAATACGCGGGAAGATCTATGAGCTTACAGAGTTTCTCACCGACGTATTGAAAGTAGAAAAATTAACCGCAAGTTTCCCACATCGGGTCGGTTTGCATCAGAGTTGTCACGGACAACGCGGGCTGATGATGTCACAGATGACCGAACTGGTTGCCCCTTTCTATTCTAAACCTTTACAGTTATTAAATATGGTGCAGGGATTGGAACTGATCCAACTGAACAGGCCTGACGAATGCTGTGGCTTTGGGGGAACTTTTTGCGTTGTCGAAGAAGCCGTATCAGCTAAGATGGGCAAAGATCGCATAGCTGACCACCTGAACAACGGTGCCGAGTATATCACCGCAGCAGATATGTCCTGCCTGATGCATATGGAAGGCATTCTCAGGCGACAAAAAAGTAATGTCAAGGTGATCCATATCGCCGAAATACTAAACGCACAGGAATTTTAATTCATCAGCAGAGCCCATCATGAGTCAAGGAAATAATAAAGATCACGCACAATTATCAGATGTATTTAATGCAGATGAGGCACGTGTAAACTGGCATGACGAAACCCTGTGGTTTGTTCGTGCCAAAAGAGATAAAGCCGCACATGGACTTCCAGAATGGGAGATTTTGCGAGAAACTGCCTCTCAGATCAAAGACAATGTATTGTCCAATCTGCATGACTACCTCCTGGAATTTGAGGCCAATGCGGAAAAGAACGGTATCAAGGTCCATTGGGCGGCAGATGGCAAGGAACACAACGAAATCGTTTATCGCCTTTTAAAAGAACAAGGAGTGAACCGGATCGTGAAAAGTAAGTCTATGCTTACAGAAGAATGTCATCTGAACGATTACCTGCAAGAAAATGGCGTAGAAGTAATAGATACCGATCTGGGCGAGCGCATTGTACAGTTGGCAGAAGAAGCACCAAGTCACATTGTGCTCCCCTGCATCCACAAGAAAAAAGAGGAGATTGGCGAGTTATTTCATGAGCACCTGGGTACTCCGGAAGGCATGTCCGACCCGGTATTTCTTACTGCTGCTGCAAGGGATCACCTCCGAGAAAAATTCATCACCCGCAAAGCCGCTATTACGGGGGTCAATTTTGCAGTCGCAGAAACCGGTGAATTTGTCGTCTGTACAAATGAAGGAAATGCAGACATGGGTGCGCACTTAGCAGATGTCCACATCGCCTGTATGGGTATAGAAAAGATCATTCCCAAGCGCGAGCATCTGTCTGTATTTTTAAGGCTGCTGGCCAGGAGTGCAACGGGCCAGCCCATCACCACTTACTCCAGTCATTTTAAAAAACCCCGGCCCGGACAAACCATGCATATTATCCTGGTAGATAATGGCCGTACGACTCAACTTGGCCGTCCAGATTTCCGCAATTCACTGAAATGCATACGCTGTGGCGCCTGTATGAATACCTGTCCTGTTTACCGGAGAAGCGGGGGACATAGTTACCATACCGCCATCGCAGGCCCGATCGGCTCCATCCTGGCACCAAACCTGGATATGAAGGAATACGCTGATCTGCCCTTTGCCTCTACCCTATGCGGTTCCTGTACCAATGTATGTCCGGTTAAAATCAACATTCATGAGCAGCTCTACAAATGGCGGCAGGTAATTGTGAAAGAAGGCTATGCCGATCCTAAAAAAGCTGTTGCAATGAAAGCCATGGAATTTACCCTTAGCAAACCAGCGATGTACCGAACTGCCGGAAAAGCAGGAAGGTGGGTATTGAAACATGTGCCTTTTGCGGTAAACAACAAATTAAACCTTTGGTATCAGCAGCGGGAAATGCCTATTGCACCAAAACAGTCCTTTGGGGAATGGTATAAAGAAAATATGAAAAATGACTAGCAGAGCAGATATACTGGCAAAAGTAAAACAGAGCCAGCCCGAACCGAAACCACTTCCGCCAAAGTTGAGTAGCATTCAGCCAGCCCCGGACCTCTTAGCGCAGTTTAGCACTGTACTGAAAGGCATTGGAGGATCAGTAATAGCAGTAAAGGACAGTTTAGAAATCGTCAATTACCTGCAAGAACATTACCGGGAGGGCCAGCGCATCATCTCTACACTTCCAGAACTCTCAGAGGTAAGCGAGCAGGACTGGCAGCAACAGAATCCACATAGCTTTGAGGACGTAGATCTGGCTGTGATCACCGCACATTTTGGCGTAGCGGAAAACTCAGCGTTATGGATTACCGAATCCCTGATGCAGCAAAGGGCAGTACCTTTTATTTGTCAGCAACTCGCTGTAGTGGTACAGAAAAAGGACTTGTTACCTACCATGCATGATGCCTATGAGCGAATCGGAAATTCAGATTATGGATTTGGTGCTTTCATTGCCGGGCCTTCCAAGACTGCCGATATAGAGCAGTCATTGGTGCTGGGCGCCCACGGCCCTAAGGGAATGACCGTATTTATAATGGGTTAGCCTTAGCTAACCCAATCCAAAGTATTCTTCTGCATTATAATAGCAAATGTCGCTGATGATCTTTCCGATCCATGCCTCGTCATCAGGTAATTGTCCACTCTCCATTTCAGTTCCGAAAAGATTGCATAAGATCCTTCTAAAATATTCATGTCTGGAATACGACAAAAAACTTCTCGAATCAGTCAGCATCCCAACGAAATTACTTACAATTCCCATGTTTGACAAAGCGTTCAATTGCTTTTCTATTCCATCTTTTTGATCCAGAAACCACCAACCCGAACCAAACTGCATCTTGCCTTTGAGGCTGCCATCTGCAAAGTTCCCTGTCATAGCTGCAAACACCTCATTATCTGCCGGATTGAGGTTATATATAATTGTTTTGGTCAATTGATCAGTTGCGCTCAGGTTACCGAAAAATGCAGACATCCTTTCCGCATGCCGGAAGTCGCCTATCGAATCATATCCTGTATCTGCGCCCAAGCGTGCAAACATCCCCAGGTTGTTGTTCCTGATCGCACCCAGGTGGAACTGCTGTACCCAGCCCAGCTCATGATACAGCCTGGAGAGCGCAGTGAGCACATGGCCGGCAAAAGCGTCGGGGTTCGAGAATACCGTATGATCAGATTTCAAAAAGGTTTCAAATTCATGTTTTTCCCCATCACTCAGCACGTAACTTAAAGGAAGAGCTGCCATGCCATGATCCGAAATACTGCA
Source organism: uncultured Sphingobacteriaceae bacterium (assembly GCA_963795585.1). Classification (GTDB taxonomy): domain Bacteria; phylum Bacteroidota; class Bacteroidia; order Sphingobacteriales; family Sphingobacteriaceae; genus Pedobacter. The sequence continues at coordinate 185,477 of CAWCIO010000018.1, forward strand.
TTGATTGTCGGCAAAATACCTGACACGACTTTCAAGTGCCGCAAGGAGGCTGTCGATATCCGTAATATTGATGCCCGAAGTTTCCGACAGACGGGAAATATAAGCCCTGAACTGTTCCGTTTTATCGATCATCAGTGCCTTGTCGGGCCTGAAAGAAGGCTTCACTTTTACAGCAAAATTACCCTGAGCAAGCTGCTGATGATACTTCAGATCATCACAGGGATCATCGGTAGTACCTACCATCCTGACTTTATAATGGTTCAATAATCCCTGTGTAGAAAAGCCATCCTCAGCCAGGAGTGCATTACAATGCTCATAAATAGCCGGAGCAGAGTTCCCGTTCAGGAAAGCGTTGATCCCAAAGGGATTTTTAAGTTCCATATGTGTCCAGTGAAACAGTGGGTTTCTTAGGGTAGCGGGAACCACCTTAGCCCAAGCCATGAACTTATCAAAATCGGAGGCATTGCCCGTGATCAGGTTTTCATCCACTCCAAGACTACGCATGCCGCGCCATTTGTAATGATCACCTTTTAACCAAATGTCAGTGAGGTTAGCAAAATTTTTATTTTCTGCAATCTCCTGTGGTGGCAGGTCGATTGTGGTAATCTATAATGGGCAAGTCTTTGGCGTAATCGTTAAAAAGACGCTGTGCGCGTTCATTGCTGAGTAAAAACCCTTCTGGTATTACATTTCCTTCCTTCATTCTTATTTTTTCAATATTGCATTAATGATTCCAAATTCAAGTCCCCTCAATTCCGCAAGTCCCTTTAACCTTCCAATAGCAGAGTAGCCAGGATTTGTTTTCTTACGCAGGTCATCCAGCATCTGGTGACCATGATCCGGTCGCATTGGGATGCTGATCTTTCTGGCCTGCTGGAGCAAAACGATCTGCTCCATGACACCGTAAACGTCGACATCGCCTTCCAGGTGGTTATCCTCAAAAAAATCGCCATCCGCATTGCGTTTAGTACTCCTAAGGTGCAGAAAATGAATACGGTCGCCAAATTGCTGTACCATTTCCGTCAGGTTATTGTCTTCACGTACCCCAAAAGAACCAGTGCAAAAGCAAAGTCCGTTGTTTAGTGAAGGAACTGCATCGAATAATTTCTGCAGCAATGCTGCAGTACTGACTACCCTGGGCAAACCGAAAATCGCATAAGGAGGATCATCCGGATGAATGGCCAGTTTGATGCCGGCGGCATCAGCCACAGGAACGATCTCAGAAAGAAAGTAGATCAGGTTGGCGCTGAGTTTGTCCTCATCAATACCCTCATATTTATCCAAAGCCTGCTGAAACTGTTCAAGTGTAAAACTCTCTTCACTTCCCGGCAGGCCAGCGATGATGTTACGTTGCAAAGTCAGGCGCTCTTCTGCTGACATCTGCTCGAAGCGCAATTTTCCGGCCTGCAACTCAGCAATTGAATAATCAGCTACAGCATTCGGACGCTTGAGCATATGTACATCAAAAGCCACTAGCGCAGCACGTTCAAATTTGAGTGCTTTGGCACCATTTTCCAGTTCAAAAGCAAGATTGGTCCGGGTCCAGTCGAGCACCGGCATAAAATTATAAGTCACCACCTGGATACCACAGGCTGCAAGATTCTGCAAAGATAGTTTGTAGTTCTCAATGAGCTGCTCAAAACCCGGTTCCTGAGTTTTGATGGATTCATGCACCGGAACGCTTTCCACCACATGCCAGTCCATCCCAGCAGTATTTATCAAATGTTTATGATTGTTGATTTCTTCGATCGTCCAGGCTACACCATTAGGAATTTGATGCAGGGCGCTAACCACCGCAGAACAGCCTGCCTGCCGGATATCAGACAAGGCTACTGGATCATTGGGTCCAAACCAACGCATGGTCTGGGTCATTTTATAAGTGTTACTGTAATTGTTCATTTTTTATATTTAGTATTCTCCTCTTTTCGGCGAGGCCAATGGCCGAAGAAAATAGGAGAACTGAATATATATCATGCATACCTAAAAACAGCAAGTTGCGAACCATTTATTACCGCAAACGATTGCGAAAAGCCATTAACTTACCGGAACTTCCCGGACAGCTAAAAAGTTAAGTACATCGTTCCAGTTGTCGACACGCTGGTGGTGACTATGGTTTACATTATGGGCGGCCGTGTACATGATCGCTTTACCTTTACAGAAATCCAGGTTTTTGCAATGATCATCGATCAGATAGTCTGTTACGACCACACTTTTGTCGCCGCAGAAGATGATGTTCCTCCAGCTGATGAAAGGAAAATATTCCTGTAGCCATTCTTGTTTTTCTGACAAACACTGCGGGAATTCCATGGCAGCCGAGACAATATAAACCTCATAGGTTTCCATCAGCTTCTGTACTGCTTCAATTGCACCAGGCATTACCGGGATGGTACGGAAAAAGCCCGGTGTGTTCACAAATCTTCTTACTGCTGTCTTGTCCGGAAAACCCTCAGACTCCAATACCCCCAGCATTTCCTTTCGATCTACCTTTACACCATAATCACGTTCATACCATTCAATAAAATGCGTTTCAATATCTGCCAGTACGCCATCCATATCAATTCCTATTGTCTTCTTCATATCTCTATTTTTTGTTTCAACTTTTGTTTTCAAGAACATCCCTGAAATAATATGCAACAAAAATACATAAATATTGCAACATATTGCAAGTAAATAATTTTTATATTGCAATATGTTGCAATATATTTTTCTTAATATTGCATTTATCATGATAAAGGCAGAACGAAAACAACAGATCATCGATCACATCAGCAAAGAAGGAAAAGTACTGTTGAGCAACCTAAGTGTACTGCTCAATGTATCGGAAGATACGATAAGAAGAGACATTAAAGAATTATCAGACGAAGGCTTGCTTAAGGCTGTACGTGGCGGAGCGATCCTTCATTCCCCTATTCCCCTTCATTTCCGCGAAAGGGAGCATCAGGATATCCGGCATAAGGAAATCATTGCTGAAAAGGCTTTGAAATTCATCAAAGACGGACAGGTCATTATTTTTGATGCAGGTACTTCTGCCCTTGCTGTAGCTGCCCGATTGCCTAAAGACCTTCACATTACAGCCGTTACGAACAGCTTTCCTGTGGCCAACGTACTGGAAGACCATCCCAAGGCGGAGGTTATCTTTATTGGTGGCCGGCTATATAAATTTGCTTTTTCTACAATGGGATATGAAGCCATTCAGGCACTCAAGAATATCCGTGCCGATATCTGCTTTTTAGGAATATGCAGCATCGACCTTAATATGGGTGTTACGGGACTTAATTATGAAGATAGCCAGATAAAAAAGACGATGGTGGAGACGTCTAAACACATCATCGCCTTATCTACGTATGAAAAACTCGATACGGCAGAGAATTACTATATCTGCGCAACAAACGAGATCAATACCATCATTACAGATATTGATCCCGCTGAAGGCAAACTGCAGCATTATGCTGATGCAGGCATAGAACTTATTTAACTTCGTAATGGTAGACCTGGCGGCCCAGAAGTCCGCCAACATCTATGCCTTCAACCACCACCCGGTATTTACCAACACCGTCGCTATTGAAGAAGCTCAACTTAGCCTTACCATTCTTATCAGTGATGATGGATGGATTCCAGTACACTGTATTTCTCAGATCCGTAACCGGATCGCTGTCCGGCTGATCATATTTAGGTATATAGAATTGTTTCGCATTACTGAAGCCTGATGGTGCGAAGCTGACTACTGATGGATCGTAGACACTTCCCGTACCCCTTGTTTTTGTGTAAATTACCAGAGCCGGACCGCCGATCTGAGAGATCAGCGCCTGATTGGTCCTCACCACCTCCAAACGCTCCAGGTTATCAGGATTCATCTGCAATACATCCTGAAAATCACAGTCGCTGATGTTCCGTCCGTTCAAGACTATCCTCATCTTTTCTCCTCTGCTATAAGGTACATCCACCGGACCACATTCCTGAGAATTATCGGTACGAAAAACGACCTGTGCCAGCCTCATCCTGAAACATTCGAGCAAAGTCACACATTTCTCCAATGATTCCCCTTTTATGGTCTGGTCAGAGTGACCTTCCATGACATTGATGCCATAGGAGATCGCTCTCTTTTTCTTTGCGCTGATCACGACTTCCCTCAATTCCTGAACACGGCTCAATCTGCCAAAGCGCTCCAGTTCCTTATCCTGTTTTCTGCTATTTTCAAGAATACTGGCCATACTTTTACTAATGTTGACATTCAGGTCACCCAGGTTAAATCCAGGGCTAAAAGACTGTCCCGCTACCTGATCAACTATTACCTCTACCCTTTTGCCATCTTTGGCTGTGCGCCCCTGAAGAGTAAGCATCACACCCGTAGTTACCAGCAAATTTCCAAACTTAAAGCGACCAGCCGAATCGGTGATCTGGTTTTCATCCAATCCCAGGTGTACATTGAAAAGCTTAACTTTTCCACCTGCCAGAGGCTTGTTCCCAAGCGTCATTAATCTTCCGGTCACTTCCGTAATCAGCTTTTCAGGCTTGTACTTCGGTTCATCCAGTTTTTCAGCCAGCAAATCCTTCCATACAAATCTCCTGTAGCCCTGTGTCATCATGAGCAGGTCCAGTCGGGCCCTGGTTTCCTCTGAAGGATTTAAAAAATAATAGTTGGGTTTTTCGATATATCCGTTGATGTCTGAGCTCAGTAATAAATGCGACAAAATCGTATGTTCGCTCAGTTCATCTGCAGCGACTACGTCGTCGTTGATTACCGCAGCAGAATAATTTCCGATCAAAGGTGTTCCTTTGCTATCGGCGGCATCCAGGTCTATCTCTATTTTTTCACGTTTGGCGTATACTTTTTTAGGAGTACTCAATTTCAATTTTGCCTGATCATCATGTTGGATAAAGATGATCCTCTCGTTAATAGGAACATTTGCCGAAGAGAACAGAGTTACCTGTGCGATGCCCGTTGCTACATCTGAAACCGGAACCCTGATAGAAGTTGTAGGTCTGCTGATCGGCAGTTCGCCGGCGAAAAGCACCTCACCTGCCGATTGCACCATCACAGTCAAATGCTGTTCAGCGTCTTTATAAGCTGCCGCCGGGGCGGCAACTCTGATTAGCAAGGTGTCCGGATTATTATAAACTGAAAGCCCATATCCGTTATCGGTAGCCAGGGGCAATGGCAAAAGATTTTCAGTACCATCAGGATAAGTTAGTTTAGCCTGATACGTCTTTCCAGCTTCAGGAAGCATGACGAAATAACCCATCCCAACGTGTTGAGACTGCAATTCAGCTACCTGATTATTCTGGTTGTCCAATACCACACCCTTTACCGGCACACCCAAACCGCTGGTTCCGGTGGCTTTAAAAGCAATCCTGGTTTTAAGCCCATTTACAAAAGAACCACCTTCAGGAAAAAACTGAACATCCGTATTCAGAGAGGCTACCTTGATAGGGAAGGTTTTGGCCACAATATCTGTTTTTGAAGCCTCTATACTGGTATAAAGATAAGTATTACGCAACTGTGAGCCTTTCGCTGCCTTTAATACGACACGAAGTTCGCCCTTGCTGTCGGTTACCCCCCTGCCAGAAATAACGGATGCACCTTTATCTTTCAGTGAATAGCTCACATTTTTAGCGACGTAAGGTTTACCATTTTCGTCTTCATAAGCCAGTACCGCTGTAACTACTGTCTCTTTACCCTTACCACTGTATTCATAATCAATATGAGTATTTACTGCCGATACTACTGAATTACCTACGGTGAAGATCTTATCATAAAAATATTCCGGTCCGGCGTTCCGCATCCACTGGGTATAGGCCCTGATGCGGTAATTACCTTCCCTCATGGTACTGTCGGGCAACACAAATTCACCCATGGCCATACCAGCGGTAATAGGCAACTTAATCGATTTTGCAATTGAATCCGACTCAGTGATCAAATCAACATAAACCCCACCACTGATGGCAGAAAGCTGGTGAGTTGACCCTGCAGTTACATAAGCCTTGAACCAGATGGTGTCACCTACCACATAATGCGGTTTATCGGTATGCAGGTAAACTTTTTCCACTGGATATTTATCAGTCCAGCGCTGCAGGGCATTCACGATTTTTTCGACGGGATCTATACCTCCGGGTATAAATGCGGAGATGCCCGCAACAGATAATAAACAAAATGCAAACAGTAATCTTTTGTGCAGAGTGCGTTTTAGTTTCATGGAAATCGTTTATTTGGTTACTTTATTGCCTGATTTCAGGCTTATAAAAGTAATAAAAATAATCAGTCCGCAAATAAAAGGACGCATATTAACAATAAGTTAACCTCCTTTAACGAAAACATAACCCGCACTTTATCTACCACTAATTTACCACAAATACTTTCGTAGCTTATTAAAAAAGCATATATGAAAAAAACTTTACTAATCGGTTTATTAGCGCTCGGCCTTTACAGCTGTAAAAAAGACAAGACAGCAACTGAAGAACCAGAGTTCTTTATAAACGAAGATGCTGCCACTTTTAAAGAGATCGGATCGCTCGACATCGGAGAGACCCTGGTGCTGCAGAAATTTCAGCCTTCGATCCAATCACCAATCGCCTTTTTGTAGTTAGAAACGAAAATGAAGGAGCCCCAAACCAGTTGAACCGTATTGAGGTAATTGATTTTAAGGATCCGTCTAAAATGACCGCACTCAGTTTCATCAGCATCACTCCTTACGGCGGCGCAGTAAACAGTCTGTCGGTGAGTAACGGAAAACTGGCCGCAGCAGTACAAGCCACAGACAAACAGTCCAACGGAAAAGTAGTGGTTTTCAATACGGGTGACTATAGCAAAATTGCAGAGATCACCGTAGGTGCTTTACCAGATATGGTAACTTTTTCGCCAGATGGAAAATACATCATGAGTGCGAATGAAGGTGAACCCAATGATGCTTATACCAATGACCCTTCCGGAACAGTATCTATAATATCTGTAGAAAACAACTATAGTGTAGCCACCCTGGACTTCAGTTCCTGGGCCAGCAAACAAGCAGAACTCATGCAAAAGGGCTTCCGCGTTTTCGGTCCCTCCCTCAACTTTGTGAAGGACATCGAACCGGAATACATCAGCATTTCTGCAGATTCGAAGACTGCATGGGTAACTTTACAAGAGAATAATGCAATTGCAAAAATCGACATCATCAGTAAAACCATTACAGATATCTTTGCTTTAGGATTCAAAGACTACAGCCTGGACGGAAACGAGATTGACCCTACGGATGACAACAAAATATATGCAGCAGCCAAATGGCCGGTAAAAGGCATCTATATGCCCGATGCAATTGCCGTTTTAGAGTCGGCCTGGCAGCCCATTCCTCTTCACAGCAAATGAAGGAGATGCCAGAGAATACACCGGATTTTCAGAGGTCAGCAGAGTTAAAAACATTACACTTGACCCAAGCAAATTCCCTACCTGGGCAGACCTGAGAAAAGACGGACAAGTCGGTAAACTTAACATTACCAAGACTCTGGGAGATACCGATGGTGACGGTGACATGGATGCCTTATATTCTCTGGGATCGCGTTCATTTAGTGTATGGAACGGCAATACCGGTGCGCAGGTGTTTGACAGCAAGAACGAACTGGACCTAAAAAGCGTTGCTGCCGGAGTATACGACGATGGTAGAAGCGATGATAAAAGTGTAGAGCCAGAAGGCATTACCATAGGTAAAGTAGGCAATAAACAGATTGCCTTCGTAGGCATGGAACGTGCAGATGCAGTTGCTGTATATGACGTGAGCACGCCAACGGCACCTGTATTTTTGCAGCTGTTAAAATGTGGCGATGCTCCCGAAGGCGTATTGTATATCCCCGCTAAAAATAGTCCGACCAAAAGATCACTTCTCGTGGTTAGCAGTGAAAATGATGGTGTAGTAAAAGTATACACCCCCGATACGATATAAAATCAGGTATTCTGACATTACGCTGTTTATACTATTTTGTATAAACAGCGTTACTTGGTATCTTTGTGCTTGATTCTAATCTTTCAAAATCAACACACCATGAAAGAAAACCAAGATACCCTGGACCTGGCCGTACAAAACGAATACAAGTACGGTTTTGTGACAGATATAGATACTGATGCGATTCCTAAAGGATTAAGTGAGGATGTGATCCGCCTTATTTCCAGCAAAAAGAACGAGCCTGAATGGATGCTGGACTGGAGGCTAAAGGCTTACCGGCACTGGCTAAAACTGGAAGAACCTACCTGGCCAAATGTGGAATATCCCCGCATTGATTACCAGGACATCATTTATTATTCAGCGCCTAAACCCAAAAAACAACTCAATAGTCTGGACGAAGTAGATCCTGAGCTGCTGAAGAACTTTTGAGAAACTGGGCATATCACTTGACGGAACAGAAACGCCTTAGCGGTGTAGCCGTAGATGCGGTGATGGACAGTGTTTCTGTGGCCACCACATTCAAAGAAGAACTTTCAGAGACTCGGCATGATCTTTTGCTCGATCAGCGAAGCGGTCCAGGAACATCCGGAACTGATAAGAAAATACCTGGGTTCTGTCGTACCGATGACCGACAATTATTTTCGGCACTGAATTCGGCTGTGTTTACAGACGGATCTTTCTGTTACATTCCAAAAGGCGTTCGTTGCCCGATGGAACTGTCTACCTATTTCCGAATCAATGCCGCAAATACCGGTCAGTTTGAGCGAACGCTGATTATTGCCGAAGAAGGCAGCTATGTGAGCTATCTGGAAGGTTGTACGGCTCCGATGCGCGATGAAAACCAATTGCATGCTGCCGTGGTAGAGCTGGTAGCCATGGAGAATGCCGAGATCAAATATTCTACCGTACAGAACTGGTATCCCGGCGATAAAGATGGCAAAGGCGGTATTTATAATTTTGTGACCAAGCGCGGTATCTGCAAGGCGACCATTCCAAAATTTCCTGGACACAGGTTGAAACAGGTTCAGCCATCACCTGGAAATATCCGAGTGTGATCTTGAAAGGCGATAATTCGATCGGGGAATTTTATTCCGTAGCGGTTACCAATAACTACCAGCAGGCCGATACAGGTACCAAAATGATCACATCTTGGAAAAAATACCCGGAGCCGGATTGTATCGAAAGGTATTTCAGCCGGACACAGCCAGAATAGCTACCGCGGCCTGGTGCAGAGTCAGCAAAAATGCAGCAAATGCCCGCAACTACTCGCAATGCGATTCGCTGTTGCTGGGCGACAAATGTGGTGCGCATACCTTTCCCTACATCGAAGTAAAAAACAAATCCGCAATCGTAGAACATGAGGCGACAACCTCGAAGATCGGTGAAGACCAGATCTTCTATTGCAACCAGCGCGGCATAGATACTGAAGACAGCCGTAGCGCTGATCATCAACGGATATGCAAAAGAAGTCATGAACCAATTGCCGATGGAGTTTGCGGTTGAAGCGCAAAAGCTGCTCGCCATCAGTCTGGAAGGCAGCGTAGGCTAAACCAGTCATCCGCAATTAGCGGTGAATTAATACAAATTATAAAACACATGTTATCAATAAAAAATATACACGCAGGAGTTGAAGACAAAGAAATCCTGAAAGGTATCAACCTGGAAATTAAAGCCAGGTGAAGTACATGCGATCATGGGACCGAACGGATCAGGTAAAAGTACACTTGCCTCTGTGCTTGCAGGCCGTGAGGAATATGAAGTGACCGAAGGTTCAGTTGAGTTTCTTGGAAAAGACCTTTTGGAACTTGCCCCGGAAGACCGTGCACGTGAAGGTCTGTTCCTGGCTTTTCAGTACCCGGTAGAAATTCCGGGAGTGAGCACCACGAATTTCATAAAGACAGCAGTAAATGAGATACGCAAATACCATGGTGAAGCACCACTGGATGCTGTAGCTTTTCTGAAATTAATGAAAGAGAAAATGGCGATGGTAGAGATCAATCAATCATTGTTGAGCCGCTCTATCAACGAAGGCTTTTCAGGAGGTGAAAAGAAACGTAACGAGATATTCCAGATGGCGATGCTGGAGCCTAAGCTTGCGATATTAGATGAAACAGATTCAGGACTGGATATTGATGCGCTGCGTATTGTAGCCAATGGCATTAATAAGTTGCGCCAACCAGACAGGGCCGTCCTGGTAATTACACACTATCAGCGTTTACTGGATTACATACAGCCCGATTTTGTGCACGTACTATACAAAGGAAGGATCGTAAAATCCGGAACTAAGGAACTGGCATTAGAGCTGGAAGAAAAAGGTTATGATTTCATAACTGAAGAGATTGATTTGGCTGCCCAGTAAGGCGGTTTACCTAAGGATTGAAAAAGATGGATTTAAGTTATTTTAAAGACCGTTATGAAGCGCTGCAGGCTGAACCGGAAAACAACCTGACTGCCTTGAGAAGCCAGAGTTTTGCAGACTTTGAACAAAATGGTGTACCCAATCACCGCAATGAAGAATGGAAATACACCGGAGTCAGCAGCCTGTTTGAGCAATCTTACGCTGCATCACTGAAAAGCGGGGTCCTGAATGATATTTCTGCTGAAGAACTGGATGCGCTGCGCATTCCAGGTTATCATAAGGCCAACCAGCTGGTATTCATAAACGGACGCTATGCCCCTGCCCTTTCCAGCATCCTTTCTCCACCCTCTGAAATGATTGTTCTGCCCCTGAAAGATGCAGCTGAAGGCGAATACAAAAATATCATAGCCGCTCAACTAAATAAGAGCAGTGACTATATTAAGGATGGTATACATGCCCTGAATGGTGCATTAATACATGATGGCCTGTTCATCCATGTTAACAAAGGTCAGTCGCCACAACATCCCATATACATATACCATATTCTGGATGGCAGACAACAACCCGTGCTGGCACAACCGCGCAGCCTGATCTATGTCTCAGAAAACAGCAAACTGCAGTTGACAGAAACCTACAAAACCCTGGGCAGTGCAGATTCTTTCAGCAACCAGGTATTGGAAGTGGTGGTAGCTCAGGATGCTTATCTGGAATATTACAAGATTCAGAATGACGGCAGGCAAGCGAGCCAGGTCAGCACCACACATATCAGCCAGATTGGAAGAAGTTATGTGCATACGGTTACTGTTAGCCTAAGCGGAGCGTTGTTGCGCAATAATGTAAATCTGGTATTGGATGCAGCTAACAACGAAGCACATATGTACGGATTATACCTGCTTAAGGGCAAGAGCCATGTAGACAACCATACTTTGATCGATAATAAACAGCCTGGCTGCTTTAGTAACCAGTTATACAAAGGCATAGCTGATGATTCCTCCACTGCAGTATTCAATGGCAGGATCATGGTGCAACCGGATGCCCAGAAAACCAATGCATATCAGTCGAACAAAAACATTTTGCTGTCGGACGAAGCTACCATTAATGCTAAACCTCAACTGGAGATCTTTGCAGATGATGTGAAGTGTTCACACGGCTGTACCGTAGGTCAGTTGGACCAGGAAGCTTTGTTTTACCTGAGGGCCAGAGGTGTTCCAAAAGAGCAGGCAGAAGTTTTACTTCTCCAGGCATATTCCGCTGATATTGTGGCGCAGATAAAGCCTATGGCCATCCGCGCATACGTAGAGAAGCTGATATTCGACCATTTATCGATTGCCTAAAATAATTTGTACCTAGTAAATTGCCACACATGGATGTAACAGAATTAAGAAAGCAGTTTCCCATACTGAACCGTACGGTAAAAGGCAAACCACTGGTTTACCTTGATAATGCAGCCACCTCTCAGAAACCACTTCAGGTGATTGAAGCACTAGCGCATTACTATTCGCATTATAATGCAAACATCCACCGTGGTATCCATACACTAGCAGAAGAGGCTACTACGGCCTATGAAGCAACACGACTTGCTGTAAAGGACTTTATTGGTGCTGCTGCTACTGAAGAAATCATATTTACAAGAGGTACTACCGAGGCAATTAATCTTGTGGCATACACCTGGGGCAGAGCGTACATTGCTGAGGGTGATGAGATTCTGATATCCGGGATGGAGCACCATTCCAACATCGTGCCCTGGCAGATTTTGTGTGAAGAGAAAGGTGCTGTACTAAAAGTGATACCTGTAGACGAAGGGGGATCGCTGTCGATGGATGCGTTCAGGGAATTACTGAACGAGCGCGTTAAATTCGTCTCTATCGTTCAGGTTTCCAATGCGCTGGGAACCGTTAATCCGGTGAAGGAGATCATTAGCGCAGCACATGCTGTAGGTGCCAAAGTATTGGTAGACGGGGCGCAATCAGCAGTGCACCTGGACATTGATGTACAGGATTTAGATTGCGATTTCTTTGCTTTCTCCGGGCATAAAATTTACGGGCCCACCGGTGTAGGTGCATTATATGGTAGACGCGAACTGCTGGAAAGCATGCCGGTATTTCAAGGTGGCGGGGAGATGATCAGAGAGGTAAGTTTTGAGAAGACAAGCTATGCTGACCTGCCTTATAAATATGAAGCAGGCACACCTAATATAGCAGATACCATAGCCCTAAAAGCTGCACTGGATTTCATTACAGCAATAGGAAAGCCCAATATCAGAGTACATGAACAAGAACTTCTGAACTATGCAACAGCGCAATTAAAAGGCATCTCCGGGCTTAGGATCATTGGTGAAGCGCCTGACAAGGTAAGCCTGGTTTCATTTATTGTCGAGGGGATCCACCCGGGCGACCTTGGTGTATTGCTGGACAATATGGGTATTGCGGTACGGACCGGTCACCATTGTACACAACCGCTGATGAAACGCTTTGGAATTCCAGGAACAGTAAGATCTTCCTTTGCCGTGTATAATCAGAAAGAAGAAATAGATATATTAACAACGGGCTTGCAAAAGGCCATTAAGATGCTGCGCTAAGTAGCGGTTAACCAAGAGCAAATGAACATCAGCTCCATAGCAGATATAGAAAAAGAGATCATAGAAGACTTCGCCCTGTTCGACAGCTGGGAAGACAAATACGAATACATCATTGATCTTGGAAAAAAGTTGCCTCCTTTGGAAGCACAGTACAAATTAGATGACAATAAGATCAAAGGCTGTCAGTCGACCGTATGGCTCACAGCCAGTTATGAAAGCGGGCTTGTGTTTTTTAAGGCCGACAGTGATGCCGTAATTGTAAAAGGACTGATCAGCATGCTGATCAAGGTATTGTCGGGGCATACACCTGAGGAGATCCTGACAGCGAAGATGGACTTTATTGCTGAGATCGGTATGATGACCCATTTGGCGCAGACCCGTTCCAACGGCTTGCTGGCAATGATCAGACAAATGAAAAATTACGCCCTGGCTTTTGAAGCCATGAGCCAGAAAAAGGATTGATATGATGGACAAAGAAGTATTGAGAGAAAGGGTTATTGATGCCCTGCAAACAATTTACGATCCGGAAATTCCGGTGAGCATTTATGAGCTTGGACTGATTTATGAAGTAAACATATTACCTCCCCTGAACAATGTGGAGATCATCATGACACTAACCGCGCCAGGTTGTCCGGCAGCGCAATCCCTGCCTGTAGAGGTAGAAGACAAGCTAAAAGCACTTGGCGGAGTAAATACCGTTTCTGTGGAAGTAGTATGGGAGCCATCCTGGAATAAGGACATGATGAGTGAAGCAGCCAGGCTGGAACTGGGCATGATGTAAAGCAAGAACAGCAAGATGAAAATAACGGCACAGGAAGAATACGGATTGAGAATATTACTGAGAATTGCCCGGTATGGGAATGAAGAAGGCATTAGCATACCCGTTTTGAGCGAAACAGAAGGGCTGTCTACTGCATATGTCGGGAAACTAACACGCACGCTGCGCCTGGCAGGCTATATCAACAGCACTCCCGGTTACAAAGGTGGCTATGTACTTGCACAAGCAGCAGATCAGATCAATATTAACAAAGTGATGAAGGCCCTGGGCGGCTCGCTTTACAACAAGGAATTTTGCGGAGATTTTTCCGGGGGTATGAAATTCTGCACCAATAGTATCGACTGCTCAGTGCGTTCCCTCTGGCAGATGATCCAGTTTTCCGTAGACCAGTTGCTGGACAAGCTCAGTCTCCAGGACCTGATCGGCAACGAAGCAGAATCGAATACACAGATCCTGGACAAGCTGAACAACATCAAAGACCAAATGAATACCTTAGTTTTACCAAATGGAAAATGAGCTGAATAATCCCTACGTGCTCTTCAATGCACAAATATTAAAAGACTGGAAAGACAACGGGGTAACTTACATCAAGGTGGTAGAACTGGATGCAGACCTCGCAGTTAAATTCTTTGAACTGATCCCTGACTCAGAAATTCCCGATGCGGGAGAAACCATCTACCACATCGATTCAGAAGATATTACCGAGTTACTCGAACCCATGAAACATGCCAGGTTCCTGGTTCATGAAATTTATCTTGAAGAGGAAGAAGATTAGAGAAACAGGATTTTAAACACCCTGTTTCCTGACATATTTAGTGAGGATCACAATTGTCTGTCCCTCTATTTTTCCTTCTATCTGATCGGTATTGTTATCTACCAGCCGGATATTCTTTACCACGGTACCCATTTTAGCATTCAATTGTGAACCTTTCACATCCAGAGACTTGATCAGCACAACGGAATTACCCGCTTCCAACAGCGCGCCGTTGCAATCCTTATGCAGGTCTTCAGCAGCATCATTATCTTCCTCTATGCCAGCCCGGGCCCATGCCAATGTCTCTTCGTCCAGATACATAGCATCCAGGCTATCAGCAGCCCATCCTTCATTTTTCAAGCGGTTTAGCAATCTCCAGGTAAGTACCTGTACGCCTGGAACAGGAGACCAGATGCTGGTTCGGAGACAAGCCAGGTGCTGAGTATCTAATGCTTCAGTTCTTTCTACCTGCGCAGTACACCTGTCGCACAGCATAACACAGTTATCTTCCGTATTGCTGACCTGTGGCTGTACTTCATATAAGCTAAGGGTCGATGCAGCTTCGCATAGTTCACATTTATTTCCGCTTCTTTCTAGTAATTGCTGTTTCAATGATTTAAGGGCTTTAGTAAATTAAGGCCGCAAAGGTACTTAATTGCCGCGTTATTTACAGCCTTTCGCAATACCGGCAGATCTTTAACATTCAGGTAACATTAGCGCATTAGTTTTACCCCCAGAAATTCAGACAATACGATATGGAAAGAAGAACGGCCCTTAAAAGCATTGGCGGATTATTTTTAATCCCTAGCATTGGCTTTGCAGCTACCGACAGCAGGAAAGAAAAAGTATTAAGGGTAGCTCATCTGACCGATATACACCTAAAGAATGAATTGGGTGCACCGGGAAAATTTGCGCAATGTCTGCAGAACGTGCAAGAACAGCATCCTAAAGTAGATATGATCCTAAATGGTGGTGATATCGTGTTTGAAATGAACAAAGAAAACATCAATAGTATTGATGCACAGTGGAAGCTACTGAACGATATCATGAAATCAGAGTCCAGTATTCCCGCACATTATTGTCTGGGCAACCATGATATCTGGTGGAATGAGAACAGCAAGGGCGAGGCTTTTTACGGCAAAAAATATTCGATGGACAAGCTGGGGCTCTCAAAGCCTTATTATAGCATGATGAAGAAAGGCTGGAAATTTATCATGCTCGACAGTGTCTCCCTGGACATCGATGATACCTGGTATATCGGAAAATTAGGTGCAGAGCAGTTTGCCTGGCTGGAAACAGAACTAAAAAACACCAGTCCGCAGACGCCGGTTCTCGTGATGTCGCATATTCCGATCCTTACCGCCCTGCTCATGATCAAAGATGATGTGGTAAACCGCTGGGAGATGCTGGGCGGCGATATGCATACAGATACAGCAAAGATCATCGGATTGTTCAATCAATATCCCAACGTAAAACTTTGTCTGAGCGGGCACCTGCACATGCGCGATAAAGTAGTTTACAATAAGGTGACCTATCTATGTAACGGAGCAGTCTCCGGAGCCTGGTGGAAAGGAAACCGGCGGGAAACTGCTCCGGGTTACGGACTGATCGACCTGTATGCTGATGGAAGTTTTGAGGAGCAATATGTAAATTACATCCCCTAAACTCTAGAGCCCCATAAAATCAAAAATCAGATTGATCTTCAGGTAGCCATCCAATACCCTCTTTGACTCGAAACTATAATCAGCAGATTCAGGTCCAAGCAAATTTGTGCCACTGAATTTATTACCGATAGCCGGAATGCCATTCAGAAATGAAATGTCGCCCGCACTGTGCTTTGTAGCAGAGCTCTGTGGATCAGGTGCAGCCGGA
Source organism: uncultured Sphingobacteriaceae bacterium (assembly GCA_963795585.1). Taxonomy (GTDB): domain Bacteria; phylum Bacteroidota; class Bacteroidia; order Sphingobacteriales; family Sphingobacteriaceae; genus Pedobacter. The sequence goes on from CAWCIO010000018.1 coordinate 201,734, forward strand.
GGATTAAACAACTTTAAAAAGAGGTCCTCCGTGGTGCTGTAAACCTTAAAGGATTTACCGTCCTTCAATCCTATTTCTGCCCAGTACAGGTTAGAATGATAGCCTTTGAATTCCGGGTATGTAAAACCTGAAACGCCTGTGATGGTATTGTTGTATTCCTTTTCCCATACATTAAAAGCAACGCCTTTCAACCTGTTCTTCCATACACCATAAGGCCCATTACCCATCCATTTCACTTTCAGTACTTCCTTTTCGGGCAAACTGAAGTCGACACCATAAAAGCCAGATCCAATTTTAGGTTGGTAAAGGATATCCAGATTAACCAGTCCATTTGGACTGATCGTCCATACCGTCTTCATTCTATTCTTCTCATAATTAACCACAATCTTATGGACACCCGCATTTTCCTCATGGCTTACTTCGCTTACTGTGTAGGCGTTTGCAGCCAGTACAGGCCCATTGCTTAAGGGAATATCTCCTCTCCCATTACTCAGACCTCTGAGGATCCCATCCTTTTTACTGATCAGGATATTTAAGGATTTTACTTTGAATTCATAGTTGGCACCATTTTCAGTAAACTGAACCACCTGACTGAGCGTATTTTTTTTCAGTAATGCTGTGACAGACTGCGACGGACTTTTTACCGGGAAAGTCCAGGTGTAAATATGTCGGCCATGAGGATCCGTCGCTTCCAGTTCCAGTACATCGGCCGCTGCCCAGTTGGACGGCATGCCTACTTTTAATATGCCGCGTTCCATTGGCGCCAGGTTCTTCACTGCAGGCTGGCCCTGGGCCAGTACCTTTCGGTCTTTCTCCTCAGCTGCAGGAAGTTTCAGCCAGCGGTAAGTTAATTTGCACTGCGCCAAGCTGGTGTAATGAAACCTGTTTTCTATGTTCAGCAGCCCATTAAATTGAGGAGTGATGTATTTGTTTTCTATGAAGATTGGCGACCAGATTTCTTTGACAGTATAAAAACTGGCCTCCTTCTCATGGTAGGGGCCTACAATACCGTCAGGAGCATGATTACCATCACCGTCCAATTGCTTTGTATCAGTTCTTTTGATATTTTCATCAGCAAGTACCCACAGGAAACCACCTGCGCATAAAGGGTTACTCCACATTTTCTGCCAATAGTCGTTTAGGCCCGCACCGATTCCCCCATCGTACAATCCATGAAGAAATTCTGTTGGGAAAAAGATCTGACGGTTGGCAAAATGATCGCCCGCCAGATAATCATAAGTAATGTAATGCGCTGTTACTGTCTTCCCGAAAGCTTCCCATGGATGCAATACTTCCCGTTTCTGGATGTCCTGCTCTGCAAATTCATGATCATAATCCCTGTTCCAGCCACCTTCATTGCCATTATCCCAAAACAAGACAGAAGGAAAGTTCACATCCCTTTTGATGAGTTCCCTCAATAACTTCCTGCCTACCACACCGTCATAACTCGGCGATTGCCAGCCGGTCAGTTCATCCAGCACAAAAAGCCCCAGGGAGTCGCAGGCATTCATAAAATGTTTATCGTGAGGATAGTGAGACAACCTTACCGCATTCATATTCATATCCTTGATGAGGTTCACTGTTTCGACGCTGAACTTCTCAGAAGAAGTACGCCCGAAATCAGGATGAAAAGTATGTGCATTAACACCTTTGAATTTGATCTTTGTACCATTGACGTAAATTCCGTCCTGTGCACGTACCTCAACAGTACGGAAACCGATTTTTTCAGTTTTTTTATGTAATACCTTACCAGACTTATCCAGCAAAGTATATACTGCAAGGTATCGGTTTGGAAATTCTGCTGACCATAATTTAGGGTTCGGAACCTTATGACTGATGCGGAAAGTCTCTGATTTCCCTTTGATCAGGTCGCTGAAAGCAGATAGCACTTTTCCTTTAAAATCGGTGAGCGACAGTTGAACGCTTGTCGCATTTTTCAGATGGCTAACTGTGACATCGGTTTTTATCGTTCCATCTGCACCTGCGTCTATGGCCAGGTGTTCAATGTATTCTACAGGATTAATCTGCAGGTATACCGGCCTGAAAATACCCCCGAAATTCCAAAAATCTGCTTCCAGTTCCGCCTGGTTGATGGATTTATTATCAGAAAGCTTTTTAACTTTTACCTCCAGCAGGTTTTTTTGTCCATAGTTGAGAAATTCCGATACATCAAAATTAAACTCATAAAAAGCACCCTGATGGTTGCCTACCAGTTTTCCGTTGAGAAAAACATCACAATCGGTAAACACCCCCTCAAAGAATAACTGTATGTTCTTCTGCTTCCAGGAAATATCAGCCGGAAATTCATATTTATAATGGCCTTCCTCATTCAGGCGTTTGTTTAAAGGAACATGGCCATAATTATACTCGCCGAAGCCCTGTTGTTCCCAGCAAGAAGGCACCTGGATTTTCGTCCATTTCTTACTATTCATGCCATCAGAGCAATAGAAGTCCCAGGTCTGCGTATTTTCAGCGCCTGTACCCGATAAATATTTGATCTGAGACTGGGCAAAACAGTAGCTGTTCAACAACAGCAAGAACATCCAGAGAGGGCTTTTAATCTATTCATCAAGTGTTAAGAGTTTGGTTTACATTTGTTACCGATGAAGATAGGAATAAAAGCCCTGTATTCATTGATCAATTATTGATCTGCAACTTTCGAAGGTCTGATTTCTATTTTACTTGGTAAGGTACGTGCCGGCATATTGAGCAGGTCGACGACCAGTTGTCCCATATCTTCAGGCTGGATTTTCCAGGCATCTTTTTGCGCGTCCGGCTCATGGTCATTAAAATGAGTAGCTACAGAGCCTGGCATAATGGTAGATACCTTGATGTTATATTTTCTGAGGTCGAGCATCACCGCCTGTGTAAATCCAGTCAGTCCGAATTTACTTGCATTATAAGCAGATGCACCAGGAAAGAAGTTGGTACCCGCAAGACTAGAGATGGTGATGATATAACCTTCAGAACTTTTCAGCGCATCCAAAGAAGCTTTGATGCTATAAAATACTCCTGTCAGATTGGTATCGATCGTATCCAGCCACTTTTCAGCATCAAGGTCTTCAATAGAAGCAAAATGGCCTACACCCGCATTGGCGATGAGCACATCAAGGCTTCCCCATTTCTCAATGACAGCAGCCACAGTTTGTTTCTGTGAGTCCAGGTTTTTCACATCAGCAGCAAGGCCTATAATTTCTCCAAACTCCGTCAATTGAGCAGCTGCTTCATCCGCATTGGTCTGGTTACGGCTGGTGATCGCCACCTTATAACCGCGGATCAGGAGCGATTTTGCAATCCCAAATCCGATACCTTTACTTCCTCCTGTAATCAGGGCAACTTTTTCTGTTTCTTTTTTCATGAACACAATTTACGAAAATTTAATACTCAGTAAGCAAGCAATTCCAGCTTTAATACTTTACCAGTTTTAAGGTTCGTCCATTTACCTGAAATCTTTGTACGGTCGATTCAATACTGCCTCTATCTTTGCCAGTTGACCTACCGCCTCAGCATCAGGCTCATGTGGCCGCTCTTCAGACAGGGCAAAACGGTTATTGACAAAAGTGCCACTCCATTCGATCGGGATCTTGTACTTATCATACCAATATTTTATGTTCATAGAACCATCATTATAAATCTCGCTGACGATGGCAGTGACAGGATATTTACCATCGATGGTACCTTTGAAAATTTGTCCCTCAGGACCGGATAGTAGGATCTTTTCCTTGCTACCGGATATCAGAGCCTGACCAAGCGGAGACAAATAAGGAGCAATATCCTTATAGGAGAAAGAAATGTAATATTTATCCAAGATCATCCAGGGCCCGCCGAGCGTGATTAGAACATCTTTCCCGGACAAAAGTGATGCTATCGCGCGAAAAATAATGTTGGTAATAATTTATGTTGCTGCCTTCAATGTCAGACAAACATTCATCATACATTTCAGTCTGTTCATTTAGTAAGCTGAGATCATCTTTTTTAAGATCCTGTTTCTTAAGCTCGTTTCCGATCTGTACAAGGTAATCCGATATGGTCTTTTTTACTTTTTGGTTCAGGATATTCTCCAATTGCGTGAGGCGATCTTTTCTGATGTAATTTTAAGAAAGATGGGATTTCCATTCCTGAGATCGAAATTGTGATAAGCACTGAAATTTTCAGAGTATGCACCCGTCGCGTCGCCAGAAATGCATAATGACAGTATATTTGAAGGGGTATTCAACTTTTCCCAGCTGTCGAGCTGCATGGATCCTCTCCGCGCCTCTTTATCATAAATGACGTTTTCAAATGGATGCGCCTTGTAAATACCAGGAAGATGTTCCAGATAGGCCAATTGTAAATTTATATTGATCTTTTCAGCTGCGCGCTGATTGCCCGACATGCTGACCTCCGGAAAATGATAATCCGGGTAAGCAGGCTCCAGGTCAGTCACAGTCAGCTTTCCTTGTCCAAAGACAGCCGTCGCAAAAAAAGAAAATAACGCAACAAATTGAATATGCTTTCTCATTTTTCAGGTTTGTACACTAAAATAACAATATGCTTTCAAAAGGAATCGACATTTCCGGTAAGCGTATTAACTACCTAAAATGTGCTGAAAAGGTTTTGTTATTTGTTCTGCGTAAGTAGGCATCTGCATCGGGACATCATTTCCCATCAACCAATCTCGAAAAAGCTTTGATGTCGACAGGAAAATGGTGGGATTACCTGTCCGGTTGCGAGCATGACAGAAAAGAATTCAATGGTTTCCTTAAACCTGATAATTTCCGTAGAAGCGTGGCTAAATCCAGGAAAATAGTTTTCGTTGAGCGATGGTTCATAAACAATCGGGGTCATTATTAGCGAATTTAGTAAAAATTCATTAGATAAAAAGATTTTTATTAGTTTTATACATGCCTACAATCCATACTCCAGTTCAAAACCAATCTGCTATCCCTTATTTTTTTGTGATTATTTCCTCTACTGATAGCTTTGCCCAAAAAAGTTACCAGTTTACAAGCGGACTGGCCTTAAAGTCAGGTGCAAATTACGGTAGGGAAGCATTGTACATCGATCCCCTTGCCCATGCAATCTACACCAGTACACTTGCTGTACCAGTGGAAGGTGGTAAGTTTGGAAACAGTCAATCCGGGGACCTGATGACATGGACAAAGGTATCCGCGGATACGGCAAACAGGTTCAGGATCAGAGGAGGTGCAAATAACTATTTATATTTTCAATACGAGTCAGTTGAAGCAAAGTCGGCCATCTTAAATATCGCTGGCAACAGTGCGGTATTTGTAAACGGAGAACCCCACATGGGCGATCCCTATGCCTTTGGCTGGATGAATATCCCTGTAAAGTTAAAAAAAGGACGAAATGATTTTTTCGTTCGCGGCCAGGGAATTCAAGGCGGTTTATCTTTTCCCGAAAAACCCATTTCAATAGAAGTAAAAGATGCGACAAGCCCATTTATTGTGGTTGGCAACAATGCAGCGGAACTGAAAGCAGCTGTAGTAGTGATCAACACGACAGCCGCAATACTTAAAAACCTGCAGTTATCGAGCAGCATAGCTGAAAAGAGGTTAAAAGTATACTTCCAGCCATACCAGCCTATTCCAGTAGAAAAGTTTATTTCCAGTTTGACGGAAGCAGCATACAGATCAAAGGATCAAATGACTGTTTATTAACCTTATTGCAAAACGGAAAGAGCATCGACAGGAAAACGATCCAGATCGAAAGCGTATTAAAAGACGAAAAATATAGTGAAACCTTTATCAGCAGCATTGACGGGAGTTTACAGTACTATGCCGTAGCACCAAAAAGTGGTCCCGCCGAAAACGGTTCTGCTTTATTCTTCTCAGTTCATGGAGCAGGTGTTGAAGCGATTAGTCAGGCCAGGGCATATCAGTCAAAAGACTGGGGCAATCTGGTGACACCTACCAATCGCAGGCCAAGAGGATTTAACTGGGAAGACTGGGGCCGACTGGATGCGCTCGAAGTATTGGCTATTGCTAAAAAAGAATTCAAACCAGATCCACAGCGGATTTATCTGACCGGACACTCTATGGGCGGTCACGGAACCTGGTTTCTGGGTGCCACCTACCCGGATCAATGGGCGGCGATCGCCCCATGTGCAGGTTACCCTACGCTGAAAAGTTATGGATCAGCTGATGGTATTATTCCCGACAGCAGTGCTTCCGAAACGGGCAGAACATTACTGCGTGCAAGCAATCAAAGCGATGTGCCCAAGCTGGCGCAAAATTACAAGCAATTGGGAATTTAACATCCTCCATGGGGATGCAGACCGACCCGTGTCCGTAAACTATGCGCGACAGATGAAACAGCAACTGGCCGGATTTCATCCTGATTTTAGTTACTATGATACCCCGGCGGCTCCCATTGGTATGGAGATCACAGTGTAGACTGGAAGCCAATATTTGACCTGTTTAAATGGCATAAGATCCCATTAAGCACAGCCGTAAAGAGTATAGACTTCAGTACGGCCAATCCAGGTATTTCTGCCTCAAACCACTGGGCAACCATTTACCAACAGACCATACCTAAAATATAGCCGGATGCGTTTAGAGCGGACAGGGAATCAAGAACAATATCAGGAAAGCTTGAGAATGTCAGCCTGCTTAAATTGAAATTGTCTGATTTTTCAAAAAACATTGAAGTAAATATTGTCCTGGACAGTTTAATGCCAATAAAATACACTACGCTGAGTGATCAGGACAGTATATTTCTGAAGAAAGAAGGACAGATCTGGAAAATCGTGGGCAAACCGGGCCTACAGTCAAAAGGTCCTCATCGCAACGGGACATTTAAAGATGGATTCAATAAAAACATGCTGTATGTATACGAACCGGCGGTAGCGAAGAGGAAAAGCAATGGAGCATCAATAAAGCACGCTTCGATGCAGAAAGTTGGTATTACCGTGGCAACGGTGCCTTTGACATTATCAGTGATAAAGAATATTCCAAATCAAAGTATCCGGAAGAAACGTTATATTGATTGGAAACTCATCAACTAATGCGGCCTGGAAAACACTTTTACAAGACTGTCCAGTTTCCGTATCCTCCGGCATATTGAAAATAGGTGACAAAAAATGGAATGGTAGTGATCTTGCAGCATACTTTGTATGGCCTATACATGGGACTCCAGATAATACAGTGTCTGTAGTTAGTGGAACAGGCATCAAGGGAATGAACGCAGCAAATGCAAACCAATATTTTGCCGGTGGAAGCGGTTTCCCGACATAATGGCA
>CAWCIO010000019.1:0-107222 GCA_963795585.1 uncultured Sphingobacteriaceae bacterium
TAAGCTTTGCGGTTGTATAATAAAAAAAATTATTCTAAAGCCTTGATCTTATTTGAAGATCTTTCCCAAAAATATAGGGGAAGGGAGAAGCAGAGGAGTTGAACTACTATTACGCACTAACGCTTTATAAATTAAGAGATTACACTACCGCAAGATATCAATTTAAAACTTTCGCAGACACTTACCCAACCAGTAAATAGGCAGAAGAATGCAGGTACATGAGCGCTTATTGCTATTACCTGGAGTCGCCAAAATCTAGTCTAGATCAGGAAAACACCTATAAGGCCATTGATGCACTTCAGTTGTTCATCAACTTATATCCAAAGAGTGAACGTGCCGCAGACGCCAGTAAATACATTGGGCTACTACGTGGCTAAATTGGAAGACAAAGCTTATGCAAATGCAAAAATGTATTATGAGCTTGGTGGTTATGATATCTCCAACTATAAGGCCGCAGTTATTGCACTTAAAAAATGCGCAGATAGACTTTCCGGATATTAAATATGCTGAAGAAATGGATTTGCTGATTGTGAAATCACAGTTTGCTTATGCAAAAAACAGCTATGAGATCCGCCAGGAAGACCGTTTCAACGAAGCCATCGGCTATGCTAATGAGTTTATTGAAAAATATCCTGAAAGCAAATTGATCCCAAGAGGCAAAAGAATTGAAAAAGGACAGTGAAGCAGGTATTCGCCAATGCAAAACGCGATACATTGCCGACTATGATAAATACAAAGCCCAACTTGAAAAAGAGGCTAAAAAAGGAACAGTATACTACGACTACAATTAAAACCCCCATAAGATAATGAATGCTAATAAACCCACCATACCGAACACAACGGTTACCAGAAATGTTAATGATCTTGATCAGAAAACAGGAAATCTTTACGAGTCTTTAGTTATTATTTCAAAAAGGGCAAATCAGATTTCCAATAACATGAAAGAAGAACTTCACGGTAAATTGGCCGAGTTTGCTTCTTCAAATGATAACCTGGAAGAGATCTTTGAAAACAGGGAACAAATTGAAATCAGCAAGCACTATGAGCGCTTACCTAAGCCTTCATTGATTGCGATCGATGAATTCCTGAACGACAAAGTTTACCACAGAAACCCTGCTAAAGAGCAACAATAACAACCTGGCATAGGGATTAAATTGCGTCCATGCATTAAAAACCATGCTTAAAGGTAAAAATATTATTCTAGGCGTTTGCGGCAGCATTGCAGCATATAAAGCAGCCACACTGGTGAGATTATTGGTAAAGGCTGGCGCAAACGTCAAAGTAATTCTTACGTCTGATGCGGCCAATTTCATTACGCCGCTTACGCTCGCTACATTATCTAAAAATCCTGTTTATACCCAATACTTTGAAGAAGAAACCGGAGTGTGGAGCAACCATGTAGAACTAGGCCTTTGGGCAGATTACATGATAGTTGCCCCTGCCAGCGCAAATACAATTGCTAAAATGGCTACCGGACTGTGCGACAATCTTCTGACAGCGGTATACCTTTCTGCTAAATGTCCGATCCTATTTGCCCCTGCAATGGATCTGGATATGTGGGCCCATGAAAGTACACAGAAAAATGTAAATCAGCTGTTGTCGTATGGTAACATCCTTATTGCACCAGGGACGGGTGAACTGGCAAGTGGGTTGAACGGGCCTGGCCGCATGGCAGAGCCTGAACAGATCACTGATTTTATTTCTGAACTGATCAAGAAAGACCTGCCACTATTTGGGAAAAAGGTATTGGTAACAGCTGGTCCAACTTATGAAGCCATAGATCCCGTGAGGTTTATCGGCAATCATTCTTCCGGAAAAATGGGCTTCGCAATTGCAGATCAGTTTGCCAGCATGGGGGCTAACGTGACGCTTATTACCGGCCCTACAGCAGAAAAAAGCAGACAGGCATTAAAACGAATAGATGTAGTAAGCGCTGCTGACATGCTACGGGTCTGTAAAGCTGAGTTTGAACACATGGAAATCACTGTGATGAGTGCCGCCGTGGCCGATTACACTCCAGTAATCATGGCTGACCAGAAGATTAAAAAAACGGAGCAACAATTCAATCTTGAGCTTAAAAAGACAGAAGATATCCTTGCCAATCTGGGCAAATTGAAAAAGAAAAAACAGTTCCTCGTGGGTTTTGCTTTGGAGACTGAAAACGAAGAAGCACATGCTAAAGCTAAATTAGCAAAGAAAAACCTGGATCTGATTATACTAAATTCCCTCAACGATAAAGGCGCAGGTTTTAAGAAGGATACCAATAAAATCACTATCTTTAATCAGGCACTAGAAAAAACGGTTTTCGAAATGAAGACCAAGACCGAAGTTGCCAAAGACATTTGCCTTGAAATATTAAAGCTCCTTTAACAAATAGCATGAAACGCTACTGCTCCTTCCTGATTTTTCTGCTGACCTGCACCGCTATTGTTCATGCGCAGGAACTCAACGCAAGGGTACAAATACAAGCTCCTGCGGTACCGAATATTGATAAGAGAAACATTGAAGTATTGCAGACCAACATCAGGGAGTTTCTGAACAATAATAAATGGAGCAACGAGAGTTATGCTCCTCAAGAGCGCATAGAATGTAATTTTGTAATCACCATTACAGAATGGGACGGCAATTCGGCTTATAGGGCCGAAGCTCAGTTACAATCGAGCAGACCCGTATATGGTAGCTCGTATAATAGCACACTGCTCAATCTGAGTGACAAAGATTTTGACTTCAATTATACTGAAGGACAATCACTGGACTTTTCAGATCAAAACTTTATATCAAACTTAAGTTCTCTTTTAGGCTTTTATGCCTATACGATCATTGGACTAGACAAAGATAGTTTTAGCAGTATGGGAGGCACGACCTATTTTAAAAAAGCCTTAAATGTGGTAAACAATGCACAAACTTCAGGCAACAAAGGCTGGAAAGCATTTGACGGCCTGCGTAACCGCTACTGGCTGAACGAGAACCTGCTCAATAAGGGTTTTGAAGAACTTCGCAGCTTTATTTACAACTATCATTACAATGGACTGGATCGACTGCAAGACAATCCAGGTCGCGGAGTAAAGAAAATGCTAAGCCTATTGTCTGGACTCAAAAACATGGACAAACAAAAGGTCGGTTCTATATTTCCTAATTTCTATTTTGCCAGTAAAGCCGATGAAGTTATAAACATCTTCTCTATTCCTACGGGCGATCCCTCCGATGGCATCAAAGCCTATAATCTCCTATCAGAAATAGATCCCGCGAACCTCAATAAATATGAGGCACTGAAACAGCTCAACAGCACAATTAAATAGTCCACTTACGACAGATTAAAAAAAATTCAAAATTATTTTGTTTATACGAATTGTTTCGTACATTTGAATACGAAACAATTCGTATATTAAAATATGGCTATATCGCAACAATCAAAACCTACGGAAAGTGAACTGGAGATTCTGCAGATCTTGTGGGAAAAAGGAGATTCTACCGTTAGAGATGTTCACGAGATTCTGGAAAAAAGTAAAGATGCAGGATATACCACAACCTTGAAATTGATGCAGATCATGCATGAGAAAGGATTGGTATCACGCGATACTTCTTCAAAGACGCACATCTACCGGGCATTGGTGAACCAGCAGAAAACACAGGAGCAACTAGTCAGTAAGATGATAGATAATGTTTTTAACGGATCTGCAGCCAGGTTAGTGATGCAGGCTTTAGGCAACCATAGTGCAAGCAAAGATGAGATTGATTCAATAAAAAAATACCTTGACGAACTAAGTAAAAAATAAGGATATGGAAGCAATTCTAAACAATCTGATCAAATCTATCGGCTGGAGCATCTTTCATTCGCTTTGGCAAGGTGCCATCGTCTATATATTACTTCTGGCGATTATTGGTTTATTTCCAAAGATGACTGCGAAACTGAAGCACAACTTGGCTTACATTGCTATGTGTATCATCTTCTGTGGTTTCGGTATTACTTTCTTCAGTTTATTCAAACTACCGGTGGCGCAAACTGCTGCAAAAGCTGGAAGGCTCATTACTTATACCGCTGACGCCTCTCCGCTGATGAGTTTTACAAGAGAACTCCAGAGCAAAACGGAATACCTGTTTCCTTATCTGGTGGCACTGTATGCATTTGGGATTCTTTTCCAGCTTCTGATACTCGTAATGGGCTATCAAAAACTACGGAATTTAAAGCAGGCTGCAAGACAAACTGTTCCCGAAGAATGGCAAACTATTTTTAACAGGATGGTGCTCCGCATGAATCTGCGCCGGAAGATCGGCTTTTACCTATCGGAACAAGTTAATGTACCCTTAGTGATCGGCTATCTGAAACCTATCGTACTCTTTCCTCTGGCCTTGGCAAATCAGTTGGACATACAACAGGTGGAGGCCATTTTGATCCATGAACTTTCACATGTCCGCAGAAATGATTATTTGTTGAACCTTATTAAAACAGGCATTGAAACCTTGCTTTTCTTCAATCCCTTCATTTGGTTGGGTAGCAGATTCATCCATATAGAACGCGAACATGCCTGCGACGACCTGGTACTCGCATTCACAGGAACACCGATTACTTATGCGCATGCACTGCTAAAACTTGAACTCTTAAAAGATAAAGTAAGTCCTACCCTATCTATGGCCGCAACAGGAAATAACCAACATTTATATCAACGTATAAAAAGAATTACAGATATGAAAACCAATTACATGAATGCAAAGCAACAGTTCTTTGCCATTACCCTCAGCATTGCCACAATAATTTCGCTAGCCTGGATCAGTCCTAAAGAAACAAAAGCCGTAGCCAGGAAAGCAGATCTGGTAAAGAAAACAGTAAACCATACGATTATACAAAACATACGGTTTGACATGCCAAAAGGCAGGCTACAATCAGCTGTGCCTACTGAAATATGTACCGATACCACTAAAAAGAAAAGGAAATTCAAGATTTTAGCAGTAGACGCCCAGGGTAATCAACAAGAATATAATTCTATCAAAGAAATGCCAGACAGCTTAAAAAATGAGGTGATCAGTGAAACCTTTATGACTAAAGACAATTTTACAGGTTTGGGCAATGCTTTAAATGGACTGAAGATCAAGTTCAAGGCGCTAAACAAAGATTCCCTTGGAAGTGTGGCTGTTTATAGCGCAGTTATGCCACCTATTGACTTTAAAGCTTTTAAAATTGAAGCGGCAGACATGATAAAGCAGGCAAAGGCCAATGCTTCAATACAGCGGGCAATTGCAGAAAACATTAGTAAAGTACATTCAATTGAATTTAAAAGACAACAGGCAGAAATTTCCAGAAATGTAGCAGAGGAGATAAAACGCAGCTTCGAACTCAAAGGGCTTACGAATGAAATGAGGGAGCAGATAGAAAAACGAAAAGCGCTGCAAAACTCACCTGAATATAAAAAGTTAAAGGAAAAATTTGAAAAAGATCTGGAAAAAATTGAAAAGAAAAAAGGGATCAAAACCAGTAGCAATACCAATTTCAATTATAATTTCCAGTTCAGTACCGATGAGCTTCCTGTGGAGGTGATTCACTTTGGCGAAGAATAAAAGGCAACGCAGAAAAGCCGAACAATACAGTAAATTTTATAAAAAAGGCGGAAGGCAGACTTCTGCCTTTTTTTGTTTATAACTATTAACACCCAATGGCCAAGTTTTCCTAATTTAGCAGAGCATATGCTACAGAAACTTTCTATTCGTAATTACGCTTTAATAGACAGCGTTGAACTGGAACTCGACAAAGGGCTTAACATCATCACTGGTGAAACCGGTGCAGGTAAATCCATTATGTTAGGAGCACTTTCCCTCATATTAGGTCAGCGCGCAGAAACCAAATATTTCTTTAATCAGGACAAGAAATGTATTATAGAGGGGTTCTTCTTAATAGAAGAGCGCATGCGGTTACTTTTTGAGGACAATGATATTGACTTTTATCCTGAAAGTATCCTCAGGCGGGAAATTTCAACCGATGGTAAGTCGAGGGCGTTTATAAACGATACGCCGGTAACGCTTGCAATCATGAAACAGATAGGTGAAAAGCTGATCGACATCCACTCGCAACATGCAACGTTGGAGGTTAATGATGCAGGTTTTCAATTGGAAGTGGTGGATACATTGGCAGATCATCAGGAATTACTTGAAAAATACCGGGCCGCCTACAAAGACTACAAGAAAAAGCAGCAGCAATTGAGTGCCCTGCAGGAGGCAGCAACCGAAGCCCGCAGCAAGCAGGATTATGAACAGTTTCTTTTCAACGAACTGGAGACGGCCTCATTGAAGATAGAAGAACAGGAACAACTGGAGGCTGAGCTGCAACTGTTGAATAATTCAGAAAACATCAAAAGAAATCTGGTCAACAGTTACCAGCTACTCAGCGAGCAGGAAGCAGCGGTACTACCAATCATGAAAGAGGTGATCGCACAATTGCAGGCCATAGAAAAATTCAATCCCGATTATGCCACATTAAACGAACGTCTTCGTTCTTCATTGATAGAACTAAAAGATATCGCTCAGGAAACTGCCGGCTTCGAAGAAAGCGTAGTATTTAATCCTTCCAGAATTGAAGAAATCAACGGTCGACTGGATTTAATCTATGGTTTACAACAAAAGCACCGTGTAAATAGTACAGCAGAATTGCTGGTTATACAAGATCAGCTTTCAAATAACCTGAGCGATCTGCTTAATAGTGATGAAGAAATCGACAGGCTGACACAAGAAATCTCATCAATTAAAGCTAAACTGGAGGAACAAGCTACCTTACTTTCTGCCAATCGCAGCAAATCCATCCTTTTGGCAGAGGCTCAGGTGGCATCGATCCTGAACCAGGTGGGCATGCCAAATGCAAACATTAAGATCGAGCATCAGCAACTTGATGAACTAAATAAGGATGGACAAGACTCAATCAGCCTTTTGTTTTCTGCCAATAGCGGTCAGGCACCTGCACCAGTGGGTAAAGTTGCATCTGGCGGAGAGCTTTCCCGTCTGATGCTCGCTATCAAATCCATCATGGCCAAACATACGGCATTGCCAACCTTGATCTTTGATGAGATCGATACCGGAATTTCAGGCGAAACAGCAGTTCGCGTAGGACATGTCATTGGTGAACTGGAACAAAATATGCAGGTAATCTGCATCACCCATCTTCCACAAATTGCAGCCAAAGGCGATGCTCATTATTTTGTTTATAAAAAGGAAGAAGGCGAACGCACAACTACAGGTATCAAACGTCTAAAAACTGAGGAACGCATTAGCGCTATTGCAGAAATGCTGAGCGGAAAAGCTCCCGGGGCCTCTGCCCTGAAGAATGCCCAAGAGCTTTTAGGAATGTAATAAATATTCCGGTCTTGACATTTGATAATTACTAATATTATTAGTAATTTTAGCTAATGGCAGTAGCAGAGGAAATACCTGGAAACTATTTTAAAGGCAGAGGGGCACAATTCAATCCACACAACCGTTTTGCAAAAAATGACTATGTAAAGGAACATGACGAGGGGATTGATGAATGGGAGGAAGAAGACCATAAGACGTTGTTCATTTTTGGAAAATCAAAAAGCATTGTCAATAAAGTTGATAGTCCCGATGTAGGCATGCTCTATTCACTAAATCCCTATCAGGGCTGCGAGCATGGCTGTACTTATTGTTATGCTCGCAACGCACACGAATACTGGGGCTTTAGCGCTGGACTCGACTTTGAGCGTAAGATCGTTGTAAAGCAAGATGCGCCTGCGCTCTTCAAGAAATTTCTGGAGCGCAAAGGATGGAATGCAGATGTAATTTCGCTGTCTGGAAATACTGATTGCTACCAACCGGCAGAAAGAAAGTTCGGGATCACAAGAAAATTATTGGAAATTGCCCTGGAGTATAAACAGCCAATTGGCATGATTACGAAAAATTCGTTGATCTTGCGAGACAGAGATTTGCTTCAGGAAATGGCAAAGCTAAAACTGTGTTCAGTCTACGTGTCTATTAATAGCCTCAACGAGCAACTGCGACAAAAGATGGAGCCAAGAACTACCACTGCAAAACAAAGGTTGAAAGTTGTGGAACAGCTGAGCAACGCAGGAATTCCGGTAGGTGTAATGGTGGCTCCACTGGTACCGGGACTAAGTGATCACGAGATTCCAGCGATCCTGAAAACAATTGCAAATTGCGGGGCTACTTCTGCAGGATATACTATTGTAAGACTTAACGGAGCAATCGGTGGAATATTTGAAGACTGGTTACGGAAAAATTTTCCGGACCGTTTTGATAAGGTCTGGCACATGATTCAATCTTGCCATGGGGGAAATGTAAACGACAGCAGATTTGGTGAACGCATGAGGGGTGATGGCAATATCGCTCAATTGATCAGGGATACGTTTAAATTGCACTGTCGCATAAATCATCTCAATGAAAAAAGAACTGAGCTGGATTCAAGCCTCTTCCAGATTCCTAAACCACAGCTCCGTTTATTTTAACGTTATAACAGGAAATTATCTACTTCCCTGTAAGCCTGTACCACCCTTAGCTCTCCTTCCTTTCCAGATTTAGAGTTGCCGTGTTCCATGCCCATTACTCCTTTGTAGCCTTTTTCGTGAATGTGCTTGAATAGGTTTTTGTAATTGATCTCCCCTGTAGTCGGTTCATTTCTACCTGGATTGTCACCAATCTGAATGTAAGCGATCTCATCCCAACACCTATCCATATTCACGATCAATTGTCCTTCCGTCTTTTGCATGTGATAGATATCATACAGAATCTTGCATGATGGACTGTTCACAGCTTTGCAAACAGCGTAGGTTTCGTGTGTTTGCTGAAGGAATAATTCAGGGGTATCACTCAAAGTCTCTAATACCATCACCAAACCATGAGGCTCGAAGATCTCTGCGCCGGCCCTCATGGCGTCGATCACATTGGCAAATTGGTTTCCATGAGGCAATTTACGTTCGTAAAACCCAGGCACTACGGTTAGCCATTTCGCATTGCAGCGTTTTGCGGCTTCGATAGACCGTTTGCAAGTTTCCACAAACTTGTCTTTGAATTCTTTTTTGCCTGTTGTCAGTGAAGTCTTCCAGTTATCGCCGCCATCCACAACAAATACACCCATGCGCATACCCAATTTGCTGAGGAGATTTCCTATTTTGGTCTGATCTTCCAGGGATCTGTTTAGGTATCCATTGTCTTCTATAGATCTGAAGCCCTGATCATACATATATTGGATCTGATCCAGGAAAGTTGCGCCCCCGGCATTTTTGAACATTCCCTCATGAGGCGCATAATCCAGGTTAAAGGTTTTGCCAGCCAGAGCATCTGTCGGATTAGACCCTGCTACTGCATTTATGGATGAACCAGCGACAAGTGCACCAGTTGCAAATAAGCTATTTTTTAAAAATTCCGTTCTGTTCATTTGAATAAAATTAATCTGTGATCAGTTTCTTAAACCCCACCGACAGTGTATCTGCTATACTTCCATCATTACGATGATAGATGATGTATGCCTCCATGTCTTTTGTCTTTGATACAAAAGCCAATGCTTCTTTTACGTCCATTGCCATAATGGCATTATCATAACCGTCGGCAGTGATTGCATCCTTTGCATATACAGTTACGCTAATCAATGAATTGTCCAGAGGATACCCTGTTTTAGGATTGATCAGGTGGTTGGCTTTCTTCGACCCTTTCTGCAAAAATTTCCGGTAATTGCCGGATGTAGTAATTGCTCCCTCATTAATACTCAGCACATGTTTTATGATTGGTTCTGCACCAGACTCACCGGAAGGACCTTCGATACCTATTTTTATCGGGCTTCCATCCGGCTTTGGGCCTTTCATTCTAATCTCACCGCCTATTTCCACGACAAAAGATTCGATACCTTTCCTCAAAACATATTCTGTTACTACATCTACACTATATCCCTGTGCAATTCCATTCAGATCGATCTGTATCTCTGGATTGTCCTTTTTTAAAAAGTCCCCTTTCTGGTGAAGATACTTCATGCCGACGCGTTTCAGGATTTTCAGGATGGTCAGGCTATCTGGAAATTCTTCGATCGGTTTTACTCCAAAGCCCCATGCCTGGACAAGCGGTGCTACGGTTACATCAAAAGCACCCTTAGTTGCCTTATAGATCTCAAAAGATTTGGCCATCACCTTGCTAAAACCGGGGTCAAGCTGAATGCCTTTTTGAGCCATATTGAACTGATTGATGCGTGAATAAGGTTTGTAAAGCGACATTGACGAATCTATCGCCATCAGGATGCTGTCGACTGCAGATTTGGTGATGATGCTATCTTTCGCAAAATATTTCACCGAATAATCGGTTCCCTGCGCATAACCATGGATGATATATTGCTGCTGATCTTCTTTTTTAAAAAAGAGGGGGATCAGCAGCGTTATACTTAATAAAAGAGTTTTATTAAAAGAAAGCATCCGGTGTACTTAGAGTACTTTCGTTTGACCTGGTGTAGGTATTGGGTACAAACCATTAGCATCTGGCATCAGCTTAGGATTTGCATCCCATGCTAATCTCTCTGGAAATAGACTATTGTTGGCGTTTAGCGCATCTTCCCATTTGATGGTTTGGCCAGAATAGGTAGCATAACGTCCAATGATCGAAGTAAGACAGCTTTTTGCACCACGTTCTGCATCCCAGAATTTATATTCACCTTTTGCTATCGCAGCAAACAATTCATCATGTTCAGTCTGGTATGGATTAGGATTGGTCTTTGAGGAATAGTTATAAATCTGCGTTCCTTTATGGTCCCACAGCTTACCGGTATTTCCGGCAGATAAATAAGCACGGCCTTTAGTACCCTGGAAAGTTTCATCTACGCGATTTGAAATGCCTTCGAAATGACGGCATTGGCTGTAAATTACTGCTCCATCTGCATAAGTAAGTTCCACAGCATGGTTATCGTAGATCTCACCATAGTCCTTACCAGTTCTCCAGGCCCGACTTCCCGTTCCCTGGATAGACACCGGATAGGCATTTTTTACCCAGTTTGCAATATCAATATTGTGCACATGCTGTTCTACGATATGATCTCCACATAGCCAGTTGAAATAATACCAATTCCGCATTTGATATTCCATTTCCGTCTGGTTGGGTTGACGAGGTTTTACCCATACACCACCACTGTTCCAGTATACTTGTCCGCCGGTAATATCGCCAATAGCACCATCTTCAATTCGCTTTATTGTTTCTCTATAATTGGTCTGGTACCTGCGTTGCAGACCAACCACTACATTGAGTTTCTTTTTCTTTGCAATCTCTGCAGCAGCAAGCACCCGGCGGATTCCCGGAGAGTCAACTGCTACCGGTTTTTCCATAAACACATGCTTTCCTTTATTCACTGCTTCTTCAAAGTGCATTGGTCTGAATCCCGGAGGAGTTGCCAAAAGCACCACGTCTGCTAATGCAATTGCCTTCTCATAAGCATCAAATCCCACAAATCTACGCTCCTGAGGCACATCAACTTTATCCTTAAATTTCTCAACAAGGGAATTGTAAGTTTCATCCAGTCTATCCTGGAAAGCATCGGCCAGCGCGACAAGTTTGATATTTTGTTTAGTACTCAGGGCTTGTGTAGCTGCTCCAGCCCCACGGCCACCACATCCGATCAATGCAATTTTAATGGTATCATCTACAGAAGTATGTCCGCCTCCTGCAAAAGCGACACCATTGAGCATCACACCTCCAGCCACTAAGGCAGAAGTTTTTAAAAAATCGCGACGCTGATCACGCAGTTCTTCATTGTTCATTTTAATTCAGGTTTATATGGTTCTTATTTTGTGTTTTGACGAATTAATTGTCTTTAATTGGTGCCTTATCGTAATACGCATCAATTTCGGCCTTTGATGGTGGGTTAACAGGCCTTACCAAACGCATTCCTACGAAAGGAGCCTCCGGAAACCACCAGTTACTTTTTGGAATCTGTGGATCCAACTGTTTCCAGGAAGGATCAGAAGGAAGCCTTGATGCAGAACGTGAATCTTTCGCTTCATCATTATACGCGCCGCCTCTAATGGCATGCGGGTATAATTTATCAGGCACCACAACAGGGTTGTTCGACTTTGCTGAACTGTAGGCATTTTCTTCATACTGATCATACGTCCATTCGGCCACATTACCATACATGTCATAAAGTCCCCATGGATTAGGTTTTTTCTTGCCTACAAGATGTGTTTTATCATCGCTATTTTTAGTAAACCAGGCATAATCCCCCAATTTACTTTCATCATTACCAAAAGAGTATTCTGTAGTTGTTCCAGCACGACAGGCATACTCCCATTCTGCTTCAGTGGGCAGTCTATAAAAAAACCCTGTTCTTGCGTACAACCATTTGCAAAACTGTATTGCATTATAATGCGTCATTGCCAGGGCGGGCTGTCCTTCTTTACCCATTCCAAAAGTCATATCCAGATAGGGCTTAGTCGGCCTGGTCACAGCATCTACATTTTTCGGAACTGGAGTGGTGCTGTTTGCCGTTTCGTAATCTCTATATAAAAAGGGTTCATAAATGTCCCATGTTACTTCATATATGCCTATCCAGAAGGGGTCTATTTTTACTTTGTGTAAGGGCAGCTCGTCTGGATTACCTTTTTTACTACCCATCATAAATTCACCTCCGGGAATAGCCTGCATGTCGAACGATAGTTTAGTGCCATCTATATTTTGTTTATAGGGGACTGGCTTTTCCTGCGCAGTTGCAATTTTAATGCATATTGCCAATAGCGGAATCAGCAATGATTGTTGTATGTTCATTTGTATACTTGGTGTTATAAATAGTTACCTAATCTATTTACTCCCTAAAATAGAGGCTATTATCGATAAACCAAAATATAAAACCAGATTATTTATAAAATGTGTAATTAGAACACTAAGTTGTTACAAAACCAGAAATAATAAAAAACCCCGGTCTGCTAAGCAGACCGGGGTTGTATACGTTAAAGAAGGTTTATTATTCTACGCTACCTTCTTCTTTTTTCTTCTTTTTCCCTGGGCTTTTATTTTCCACTATGATCTGATCACTTTCTTTATCATAGTCAATTTCTAAAGTATCTCCTTCATGGATTTCGCCTTTCAAGATTTCTTCGGCAATTGGATCTTCCAGGTATTTCTGGATAGCACGTTTTAACGGACGTGCACCAAATTGCTGAATCGAAACCTTTATCGGCAATAAACTCTTTAGCGTTATCAGTCAACTTTAATTTCATAACCAAGATTATGTACACGTCCAAACAACGATTTCAATTCAATATCAATGATTTTAAAGATTTCTTCTTTACCTAAAGAATTAAATACGATCACATCATCAATACGGTTCAAGAACTCAGGAGCAAAAGCACGTTTCAAAGCATTTTCAATCACACCTCTTGAATGTGCATCAGCCTGATTAGTTTTTGCTGATGTGGTAGAAACCAACACCTTGTCCGAAATCTTTCAACTGGCGTGCACCAATGTTAGAGGTCATGATGATGATCGTATTTCTGAAATCAACCTTACGGCCTAAGAATCGGTCAACTGACCTTCATCCAACACCTGTAACAAGATATTAAATACATCCGGGTGTGCTTTTTCAATCTCATCCAGCAATACAACAGCATAAGGTTTACGGCGTACTTTTTCAGTCAGCTGTCCACCTTCTTCATAACCCACATATCCCGGAGGCGCTCCTACTAAACGTGATACCGCAAATTTCTCCATGTACTCGCTCATGTCAATTTGGATCAGCGCATCTTCGCTATCAAACATAAAACGGGCAAGCTCTTTTGCCAGCTCAGTTTTACCAACACCAGTAGGGCCTAGGAATATAAATGAACCGATTGGTTTTTTAGGATCTTTCAATCCGGCACGTGTACGTTGTATAGCTTTGGTCAATTTCTTAATAGCATCATCCTGACCGATAATCTTCTCGCCAACAGTTTCGTCCATGTTCAACAGTTTCTGACTGTCGGCCTGCCCAACACGTTGTAACAGGAATACCGGTCATCATGGATACCACTTCGGCAACATTATCTTCGGTTACTGTATAACGTTTTGATTTTGGTTTCGGCTTCCCAAGCTGCTTTAGCCTGTTCCAATTCTTCCAGCAAATGTTTTTCGGTATCGCGCAGTTTAGCAGCTTCTTCATATTTCTGGCTGCGAACAACTTTATTTTTTTCAATCTTAATCTGTTCAATCTTTTGCTTCAATATCCAAAATATTTTGCGGAACATGGATATTGGTCAAGTGAACACGTGAGCCTGATTCATCCAAAGCATCAATAGCTTTATCCGGTAAAAACCTGTCGGTAATATATCTTGCAGTTAAAGCTAACGCAGGCATTAATAGCTTCGGCAGTATAAGTTACACCGTGGTGCTCTTCGTATTTATCTTTAATGCGGGTTAAGATCTCAATAGTTTCATCAGGTGTAGCCGGCTCAACCATTACCTTTTGGAAACGACGGTCTAAAGCACCATCTTTTTCAATATACTGACGATATTCATCTAAAGTAGTTGCGCCAATGCATTGGATTTCGCCCCGTGCCAAAGCAGGTTTAAACATATTCGATGCATCAAGCGAACCTGAAGCACCACCGGCACCAACAATGGTATGAATCTCATCAATAAACAAAATAACATCAGGTCGATTTTTCCAGCTCGTTCATTACGGCTTTCATGCGTTCTTCAAACTGGCCGCGGTATTTTGTACCTGCCACTAAAGAGGCCAAGATCAAGAGTAACCACACGTTTGTTAAACAACACGCGCGATACTTTACGCTGAACAATGCGCAATGCCAAACCTTCGGCAATGGCAGATTTACCAACACCCGGCTCACCAATCAAAATAGGGTTATTCTTTTTACGACGTGACAGAATTTGCGATACACGCTCAATTTCTTTTTCACGGCCAACAATCGGGTCAAGTTTGCCATCTTCGGCAGCTTTGGTCAAATCGCGGCCAAAATTATCAAGAACAGGAGTTTTAGATTTAATATCTGAAACTTTTTTAGGCTGGCTGAAAGATTCTTCTTCTTTAAAATCATCATCGCCACCGGTTGATGAACGCCCGGCATTTCATCGGTAACATCATTTTTATGCGACTTCAACTTCGCCTTTAAATATCTCGTAATTAACATTAAACTGCAACAATATCTGCGATGCGATATTATCCTCGTCGCGCAAAATCGACAGCAACAAATGCTCTGTGCCAATTACATCACTTTTAAATATTTTAGCTTCCAGATAAGTGATCTTCAATACTTTTTCTGCTTGTTTAGTTAACGGAATACTGCCAATATTTACATTGTTCACTGATGGTACCTTTTACAGCATCTTCAACTGAGCGGCGCAGTTTAGCGGTATCAACATTTAATCCTTTTAATAATTTAATTGCCATACCATCGCCTTCGCGAATAAGTCCCAACAACAGATGTTCTGTACCAATATAATCATGACCAAGGCGCAGGGCCTCTTCCCTGCTATAAGAGATCACATCTTTAACCCGTGGCGAAAATTTAGCTTCCATATATACCTTTCTAAATCCGGAATGCCCTAAACTATAAAATTTGTTTTATAAATGCACGTCCTGACAGTTTTATTTTATCAACAATTACGCCATTTGGACAGGCAATTGTGATGTCACAACTATTAGTTATTTCAAGTAAATGTTACCAAATTTCTGACCTAGATATACCCGCCTGTAAATATGGCTTATTAATGCATGAAAAAAGGTACAGTATACGAAATTACCCTTAGTACATCCAATTGTCCAATTAAATGTAATCATTTTACAGATAGTTTTAACTGTCAATATTGCATCAATTCAACCTAAGAACTATCAAAATGTCAGTTATCCATTCTATAATAGTTGATTGCTACAGAAAAACTGGCGAAGTTAAAATCGCCCTATTAACTATATGTCTTTAGCTTTATCTATATTTGTCCACATAATTTTAGAAATTAAATATGTCAGACGAAAAAATAATATTTTCTATGGCGGGGGTAAGTAAGATTTATCCCCCTCAAAAACAAGTTTTAAAAAATATATATCTGTCTTTTTTTTACGGCGCTAAAATTGGGGTTATCGGTTTTAACGGTTCGGGTAAATCATCACTTTTAAAGATCATTGCTGGTTTAGATAAATCATTTCAGGGCGAAGTGGTGTTTTCGCCGGGTTATACCGTTGGTTACTTGGCCAGGAACCTGAACTGGATCCAAACAAAACCGTGAGCGAAATAGTTGAAGAAGGCGTAGCCGAAATCACGGCAATTCTTAAAGGAATATGAAGAAATCAATGAAAAATTCGGCCTAGAGGAATATTACTCCGATGCCGATGCCATGGATAAACTGATGGCTCGACAGGGTGAATTGCAGGATAAAATTGATGCCGTAAACGCCTGGGAACTGGATACGAAACTGGAACGGGCTATGGATGCCTTGCGTTGTCCTGATCCGGAAACCAAAATTGGCGTACTTATCAGGTGGTGAGCGCCGCCGTGTGGCAATGTGCCGCTTGTTGCTTGCAGGAACCTGATGTATTGCTATTGGATGAGCCTACCAACCACTTGGATGCGGAAAGTATTGACTGGCTGGAGCAATTCCTGAAAAACTATAAAGGAACTGTTATTGCTGTAACCCACGACAGGTACTTCCTGGATAATGTTGCCGGATGGATCCTGGAACTTGACCGTGGCGAAGGTATTCCATGGAAAGGCAATTACTCTTCCTGGTTAGACCAGAAAGCAAAACGTCTGGCTCAGGAAGAAAAAACCGAAAGCAAACGCCAGAAAACATTGGAGCGCGAACTGGAATGGGTACGTATGGCGCCAAAAGCACGACATGCAAAATCTAAAGCACGTTTAGCCAACTATGAAAAACTGGCCTCCGAAGAAACAAAAGAAAGAGAAGATAAACTGGAGCTGTTCATCCCTGCCGGGCCGCGTTTGGGTAATGTGGTAATTGAAGCCAACAATGTTACCAAAGCTTATGGCGATAAGGTATTGTTTGAAAACCTGAGCTTCTCACTTACCTCCTGCAGGTATTGTAGGTATTATCGGTCCAAACGGTGCGGGTAAAACTACTTTGTTCCGTTTAATTACCGGGCAGGAAAAGCCGATGCCGGAACTTTCCGCGTTGGTGAAACAGTAGCATTGGGTTATGTAGACCAGATGCACAATGACCTGGATGCAGATAAAACCGTTTAGGAAAACATTACCGACGGACTGGACAATATTCAGTTGGGCAATAAAGCCGTCAACGCCCGTGCGTATGTATCAAAATTTAACTTTAATGGTGGCGATCAGCAGAAAAAAGTAGGCGTACTATCAGGCGGTGAGCGTAACCGGGTTCACTTGGCCATTACGCTAAAAAAGGGTGCGAACGTATTGCTGCTGGATGAGCCGACCAACGATATTGACGTAAATACCTTACGTGCATTGGAAGAAGCACTTGGAAAACTTTGGCGGTTGCGCGGTGGTGATCAGTCACGATCGCTGGTTCTTGGATCGGATCTGTACGCATATCCTGGCATTTGAAGGCAATTCGCAGGTTTATTTCTTTGAAGGTAACTATAGCGATTATGAAGAAAACCGCAAGAAAACGTTTGGGTGATGTAACCCCTCACCGCATCAGGTATAAAAAACTAGTATAAAAAGCAAAAGGCCGGATTTTCCCCGGCCTTTTTTATTTGTATTGTTGCAATACTTTTTCCAACAATGCTTTTGTTTTCCTGATCCCTTCTTCTTCGGAGAAACTATCCCCCTCCCACTCAATACCCACAATTCCTTTGAACTTCGCATCGTGGATGATCTTAAACATACGTGTATAATCAATATCCGGCTCATTTCCCGCTGCGTCAAATTTGAAAGTCTTGGCGCTAATCCCTTTAGCAAAGGGTACTAAATCTTTAACACCCTGATATATATCGTACTGTTTGGTTTCATTAATCCTGAAATTACCAAAATCCGGCAATGTACCACAGTACGTGCTATTCACTCCTATCATAACCTCAGAAAGCCATTTCCCGTCGGATGAATAGCCACCATGGTTTTCTACAATAATATTTATCTTGTTTTTTCTGCCATATTCTGTCAGCCTGCCCAATCCATCAATCACCGCCGTTTTCACATCAGCTTCCGAACCCTGTCCTGCCGCATTTACCCGTATGGTCATGCAACCTAGCGTTTTCGCAGCATCTACCCATTTGTAGTGGTTTTCTACTGCCTTTATTCTTTGCTTTTCATCCAGGTTGCCCAGCTCCCCTTCTCCATCTACCATAATCAGGTGATTCTGAATACCTTCGTTTTTTGTGATAGTCAACAGTTCTTTCAAATAATTGGAATCGGCTTCCTTTTTATTAAAAAAGGGACTGACATATTCCACAATATGGATTCCAAAGTCCTTCTTTGCCCTTATCGGAAACTCTAAGTTGGTCATTTTACCCGCAAAAAGTGCCTTGTGAAAAGACCACTCTGCAAGCGATATCTGGAAGAATTCCTTTTTACCTGATGCCAGTACATCAAAAGGAGTTACAGTGGCGATGCCTGCAGCAGCAGTCATCAGACCTATATCTTTTATAAAGTCTCTGCGGTTCTGTGTTTTCATAGAACCCAATATAGCAAAAAAAAAAATCTTACTTCCTATTAAAGAAATTGCTGAAATACATCAACTGAAAGCCAATGGAATTTGTCCAGTACTCCCAATTATGAGCACCCGGTCTAATGGTGAAATCATGCGGAATATTATTATACTGCAGCTTTTCGTGCAGTTTCATATTCACTTCGTAAAAGAAATCATCCTTACCGCAATCAATATTGATGGCCAGTTTATTAGGAACCAGTAAATGCAACTGGTCGATTACCGAATTTGCTTTCCATCTTTCAGGATATTTATCCTCAGGGCCCAGTCGCTTTGCAATGTCCCAGTTTAAGGGAAAAGGTTTAATGTCTACCCCGCCGCTCATACTTCCAACAGCGCCAAAAACATCCTGGTGCCTAAAGGCGAGATACAATGCCCCATGTCCGCCCATACTTAGACCCGTGATGGCCCTGCTTTTCCTATCTTTGACGGTTTTGTATTTCTGGTCTACAATTGCAACCAGTTCCGTAGATACGTAAGTCTCATATTTCCATGTCGGATCTTCCGGGCTATCAAAATACCAACTGGTTACATTACCATCGGGACAAACGATGATCAAATGAAAATCATCTGCATATTTCTTGATCAATGGCACCTTATTGACCCAGCCTGAGAATGAATCACCAGCACCGTGAAGCAAGTATACTGTCGGATAAGATTTTCCTTCCTCATAACCTTGTGGAGTTACCACCACGGCCTTGATGTTCTTCTTCATGGAATTGCTATAGGTTACAACCGTGTCTACCTGAGCGGCAAAACTGAAAAAACCCAATAAGGCAAAAAGCCCGATAAGAAAAATCTTCTTCATTTGTAGTTATTTATTGATCCAGGTACATGCAGCGCCTACCAGTGCTGCGTCTTCCCACATCTGACTCTGCCTGATTACTACAGTCTTATCTTGTATTTTGTCTTGAAGCAAGGTAATAAAATGGTCCCATGTTTTAGCAATGTTACCACCAATCACCAGTACTTCCGGCTTTTCATCTGCGATGAAATCATCTAAAAATGCAGCAAGGTTTGTAGAAAACTCTTCAAAAAGTTCAGTAATAATCGTCTTTTCTGCGGTCGACAATAACTCTTCCACATTCTTCGCCTCCAGACCTGTAAGCTCTTTATACCTTTTCAGGAACCATCTGGTCGAGATATATTCCTCGGCGATACTGTCATGAAATGGCACGAATGCACGATTCACATCAACAACCTGGCCTTTGCAACTGCTAGTAGAACCTAGTCCGGTTCCCAAGGTTACGCCAATTGCTTTCTCAAAATCAGAAGCGGCCCCAGAGGCCAATTCTCCTCTTAAAAATGCTTCAGCATCGTTAATGAATACAATGTGATCTTTAGGAATATGTAATCTCTCTGATAAAACGTCACGAACATTCATACCATACAAGGCATCATATTTCTGCTGATTTTTCATCAGAGAAACACCTTCTACATAGTCGAAGGGTCCAGGCATCGCAATACCTATCCTGATGTGACGGTCTTCATCTTTCAAAATCAAAGACGACAACGCATCTACCCAAGAATCGAAAATTACTTCCGCGGTATCCATAGATGCAACCCTTACGCGCATCAGACTATCGTCTATAACTTTATATGATCTGCAATCTACATGTGCTGCTGTGATGTGGGATCCACCTATATCCACTCCTATAAAAGGAAGTTCAGCTGGTTTAATGTTCATTTTGAGATTTATGTTGGTTAAACTAGAACAGAATGTTAAATTCTGTTAACCAAATAAAGTCATTTAAACCGTTTTAGCAAAATTTAATTGAGAAAATATTTTTAATACCGCGATTTGAAGTCAATTATTCGGTTTCGGGCTTAGATTCACGTGGGCCGCGTTTATAAATCACCAGTCCATTTAGAAAATTACGTAAAATCTGATCTCCACATTTCTTAAAGTTTGGATGATCGTCTTTTCTAAAAATATCGCCTAATTCGCTTTTGCTTACTTTAAAATTCACCAAAGCCATGATCTTTATAATGTCATCATTGGTAAGCTCCAGCGCCACACGCAGTTTTTTAAAAATATCGTTATTACTCATATTACATTGCTATTTCTATCTTCACCTTTTTATTTTTGATACGCTCGTCGGCCAATGCTTTCAGCACGCGGCCTACCATCTTGCGTTTGATGGCAACATAAGAATTCTGGTCCTTTACTTCAATCAAGCCTACATCTTCCTTCTGTAGTCCACCTTTCTTGAGCAACAGGCCGACAATATCAATCTTATTCACTTTATCCTTTTTTCCTGCGGCAATGTACAGTGTCTGCCATTCGCTGTCTTTTGGCAAAGCAAACTTGCCACTCAGGCTTTCGGTTTCTATATCTCCTTTCAAAAAGGGATATTTCTCGTCTTCAGTAATCACTAGATAAGCTGTGCCTTTAGCATTCATTCTTGCAGTGCGACCGTTCCTGTGCAGAAATGCATCTTCTGTATAGGGCAATTGGTAATGCACAATTGCATCTACTTCTGGAATATCCAGTCCGCGTGCTGCCAGATCTGTCGTAATTAGCATTTTAATACTACCATTTCTGAATTTCAGGATCGCACGCTCGCGCTCATCCTGCTCCATCCCGCCGTGAAAAATATCGTGGGCCAAGTCTTTGTCGATCAGCAAATCGCTGATCCTATCTACGGTTTCTCTATGGTTGCAGAAAATGAGTGTCCGCTGATCGCCGATCTTACAGATCAATTGAAACAGGGTATCTAACTTATCTGCTGCTGTGGTTTCTACTTTTTTCAATTTCAGATCAGGCGCCACCTTTACATCACGTAGAAAATCGATCTCCACAGGTTTATTAATCCGCGTAAAATCTGGTATCTGCTCCATTGCCGTTGCCGAAGTGAGCATCCGCTGGTTAAGTGAAAGTAATTTACCGATGATGTAGGACATATCCTCCTGAAATCCAAATTCCAGTGCTTTATCAAATTCATCCAGTATCAGGGTGGTGATGCCCGACTCATCAAAATTCTCATGTCGCAGATGGTAAGCAATTCTTCCAGGTGTACCGATCAATATAGCCGGCGCTTCTTCAAAATTGTTCCGCTCTGTACGCACGGGGTGACCACCATAACAGCAGTTCACTTTGAAGCCGGTTCCCATTTGCCTGAATACGGTTTCGATCTGTAAAGCGAGTTCACGTGAAGGCACCAATACCAATGCCTGTACACCTTTAATGCCCGGCTTCAGCTTATTCAACACGGGTATTAGAAAAGCAAGTGTTTTTCCAGACCCCGTGGGCGCCAATAGCACAACGTCACTGCCTTTTTTTGTTGCCGATATCGCAGCAAGCTGCATGTCGTTTAAGGAAGTAATTTTCAACTTTTCCAGTATCTTCTCTACCATCATGGCTCAAAGATAGCCGGATATATTAAAACTTTAGGTATTTCTTGCGTAAGTGCTTCATGGAGTGATAGAGTTTCGCGTCGAGACTCATCAGCATCTGTCCTCTTTCAGAAATCCAAGTGGTCATTTTATGATTGGCATTCTTCAATGGAACGTATACTTCTTCTTCCAGTACGTCATTATACTTATTGGCTACTCTACTTTGTTGCATCAAATAAAACTCGTTGATCAGTTCTGCTTTCATCATGTTTCGTTTAGGTCGATAAAAAATGGTCAATACAATTTAATCAAATAATGTGGAAATTAAAAAGGATTCCAAGTCCATTATACAACAAAAGCAGACCGCTCGTGTTTAAATATTCTGAAAGCTGTGTACAACACTCTGATTGTTAGCAATTAAACAACAGCAACTTAACGCATTTTTAATTTATTAACACTATTTTTAAGAAACCTGAATACGGGTTGTTCACCAAAAACCAATTAATGTATGACCTGGAAGAAATTTAGCGGCGAGGTGATCCACTCGCACATCTTGGAAGAAATCGAAAATGCTATTATCCGGGAAACACAGAACGGCTATCGCCTCAAGGTCTGTATCGGAACGGATTCCCAGGTTAAGGGACCCCTCACAGACTTTGCCACAGTTATCGTTTTACTCAGAGAGCATCATGGAGGCTTTATGTACATCCATCAGGATAAAACACCTCAAAAGATGAGTATTAAAGAAAGAATGTTGGTAGAGGTTCAAAAATCGATTGAAACAGCTTATTCTATATGTGACCTATTAGATCTATATGACGTAGATCTCGAAGTTCATGCAGACATCAACACGAATCCTGTATTCAAGTCCAACAAAGCCTTGAATGAAGCAATGGGGTATATCTTAAGTATGGGTTTTATATTTAAAGCAAAACCAGAAGCCTTTGCCAGTTCTACCTGCGCAGATAAAATGGTGCATTAACTACCATTTCTTAGTGGAGATACTTTCAGCCGGCTTTGCCTTAGGGGTTATCTCCTTCTTTGCAGCCATTGCATCTTTAAACTGACCTGCAACGACATTAGATTGGATTATAGCATATTTTAAATAGTTCTCCCACTCTCCAGCATTCAACTTTCCTGGCTTACACTCCAGTGGGATTCCGACGACAGTACTTGGTACGAAATTACCATAACGATCGCGCTGATAAGGAATGAATTCATAATCCGTCAGCCAGAAACGGTATTTACCTTCCTTTGATTCCGCATATAAATTATACTTTACTTCGCCGGAAGGGTGGCTAAGTACCAGTGCAGTCTTAGTAATCACGATCTTACCAGCTGCCTGCATCAGCGTATCATTAGCTTTACTTTTGAATTTCATCAGCTTAGAAGACTTTTTGATGAAACTTGTAGCCCTGGCTTCCAACTGGTCTTTGGTCACACCCTTCATTTCCACCACCTCGTAAAAGATTAGTTTTCCTCTTTCGTCGTACGCAAGCGGTTTATCCTGTCCAAAGCAAAGGGTTGCAGCAAAAAGCAAAACATTCAATCCAAATAAAAACTTCATAAGTTAAAGATATAAAAAAGCCGCCGGATAAATTGTCCGGCGGCTTAAGTTAACGTAACAGAGACTAAAATGTATATACGGCTGCCAGAGAGAACTGACTGGCAGATTTGGTAGAAAGACCACTGCTTTTCATGAATGCCTGCGACAAATCTTTGTCATTATCAAAGCGAACCTCAGGAATGAAAGTCAATCCGCCAGCTTTCAGGTTTCCAGACAAAGTAACTGAAGTTACTGCCGCATCAGCGGCACCTGCAGCACCTTTGATGTTGAAATATTCTCCCCTTAAACCCAAAGCTACAGAAGGCGTAAAGGCATATTGAGGATACAAGGCAGCACCAGTATAACCACCTGCATCATCAGAAGCAGAATAATCAGCAGCATTCAATCCCAATTTAAATTTCTCTGTGATTTGGTAAGCAGTAGTCAAGTCCACAATAGTTCCTGAACCATATGCGCCACCCGAATGGAAACCGTTCAAAACATTAATGTATGCTGTCCATCCTTCGATAGGAGAAACCATTAATTGTCCACCTACAGAAGACACTCCGTTAAGATCCTGATAAGCATTCCAATCGTTGAACAAGCCAACCATCAAACTTACTTTATCAGAGAATGCGTAAGTACCTTTGACACCAGCATTCTGGAATGGACCAGCACCAAACAAATATGACGTAGAATAGTTGAAGTTGGCAGCAGGAGAAATCACTTCGTAACCAACAAATGTACCCATATAACCTGCAGTCATGGTAAACTTATCGGTGAATGCATAGTTCACATACAAATTCTGGATGTGAAAAGATTCTCCATCAGCACTAGGTACAATTGATTGCGCCTGTCCTCGTGGTCCAAAAGACAGCTCTCCAACAAATGATGCTTTACCGGTAGTTTTTTTCAATGCAAGGTCGATCATACCAATCGAAACTGAGTTTTGCTCATTTGCAAAATACGTTTTAATGTTTGGCTGTTTTGCAAAATCATATTTAAAGTAAGTATCAACTGATCCGGAAATTTGCAGTGGTGTTGCTTCCTGTGCGTAAGTCGCTGATGCAATTGATAGAGTTGCTATGGTCAATAATGATTTTAATTTCATAATCTAGTTTAAGGTTTGAGGTTAAAATTTAGATATTAGGTTTGGTTGATTGTGGTTGGTTAAGTTTAGGTTTAGCTGATTGTGGTTCTACAGCGATGGTTCGTTTTCCAGTTCCTGACCAGTTGAAGCAACGATCAAAGTACCCTGGGAATATTTTTCATTGTGTTGGGAAGCATCCAGGCCTTCTTCTTCTTCTTCAGAAGTAACACGGATCGGCTGTACTAAATTAATCAGTTTGAAGATGATGAATGACATTACAAAACTGAAAACCACAGTGATCACTACACCTTTCAATTGAGTGACGAAGAACTCAGGATTGCCATATAGCAAACCATCTGCACCAGCACTGTTTACAGTTTTAGTAGCAAAGACACCTGTTAACAACATACCCACGATACCACCTACGCCATGGCAAGGAAATACATCCAGCGTATCATCAAGACTGGTTTTTTGTTTCCATGAAACAGCCATATTAGAGATTACCGCAGCAATAACACCGATGAAAATACGCAGAAGGGATGCTTACAAAACCTGCACCCGGAGTAATGGCTACAAGACCAACTACCGCACCGATACAAAATCCTAATACAGAAGGTTTTTTACCTCTGGATACATCAAAAAACATCCATGACAATCCCGCTGCACCTGCCGCTACGTTGGTAGTGAAGAAAGCTGAAACTGCTAAGCTGTTAGCTCCTAAAGCAGATCCCGCGTTGAAACCGAACCAACCGAACCAGAGTAATCCTGTACCGATCAATACGTAAGGAATATTTGCTGGTGGAACTTCCTGATGATCCTGATGGCTTTTTCTTCGTTTTAAAACCAAAGCACCAGCTAAAGCAGCCATACCTGCAGAGATGTGTACAACCGTACCACCAGCAAAGTCTAGTACGCCCATTTTGAAAAGAAGTCCTTCTGGATGCCATGTCCAATGTGCTAACGGAGAGTACACGAACAAAGCAGAATAAAACAATAAATAAAATATAAGAAGTAAACCGGATACGCTCAGCGACCGCACCCACGACCAATCCTGGAGTAATGATGGCAAACATCAATTGGAATACCGCGAATAAAGAAAGTGGGATTGTTGCTGCCAGGCTCCATGATGGGCTAGAGTTTACACCTTGGAAAAAGAAAAATGTTTTAGGGTTACCGATGAATCCGCCAATCGTATCACCAAAGGCAAGACTAAAACTTACTACTACCCAAAGTACCGAGATCACACCTGCTGCAACCACACTTTTGATCATGGTAGAAAGTACGTTTTTGCGATGTACCATACCACCATAGAAAAATGCAAGTCCGGGAGTCATTAAAAATACCAAAGCTGCCGCGATTAAAACAAAAGCGATGTCTGGTCCGCTGTATTTTCCCTCATCAAAGTTCGGAGCTAAGGGAATAAATAGGGCAAGAATTGCAATTATCAATAAAACTGCAAATGGTCCCCACTGTTTAAATAAAACTTTTGCCATAAATGTTAGATTTTTACTGGTTATGATTATAATTTGTTTGATTTATTTCATAAAACTAGTAAAAAAATCTGTTAAAAGATATTTTTATCAAAACAATTTGACTAAATCGTTGTATAATTCGCCATTTTTTTAGCAAAAACATGAAATATTGACAATATACCATTGAAATATTTAAACATTTGTAAGATATAGACATAAAAAACACTGTTTTTTTGATAAAAAAATAAAAATTACATAAAATGATGCTAAAAAATCAAAATCATAGAATAAAATTCGGCGGGAGCCAAAAAAAACAGCAAAAACAATATTTAATGATTTATTGTATCTTTAAATACAATTATGAAATCATACCAACTAGAATTTAAGCAATTTCTGCCACTCACAGTTTCAGAAGCATGGGATTTTTTCTCTTCTCCGCTCAATCTGGCCAAAATCACTCCAGAAGACATGGCTTTCACAATTACCTCCAATCCCGAGCACACCGAAAGAATGTACCCTGGAATGATCATTACATATAAGGTATCGCCAATATTGGATATTAAGTTAGATTGGATGACGGAAATCACCCAGGTGGAACATGAAAAGTATTTTATAGATGAGCAAAGATTTGGGCCCTATAAATTTTGGCATCATCAACACCACTTTAAAGCAGTTGATGGCGGCACAGAAATGACCGACATCCTAACTTATGGTTTGCCTATGGGAATATTTGGCCGAATGGCAAATGAAATATTCGTTGCCGCTAGACTACAGCACATCTTTGATTTCAGGAAGAAGAAAGTAATTGAATTGTTTGGCTCCTCTCCTTCTTAAGACTACTCTCCTGCGTACTCCGAACCCTGAACTACTCCCCTGCGCTCAATTTCCTTATCAATATAAGTCTGTATTGCAGATTTATTGAGCCCCCAGTTTGGTGCGATCAACAAATCCCAGTCTGATATACCAAACAAGCGCTGAATCACAACATCCGGCCTCAATAAAGGAATCAGCTTACATAAAAGATCTGTGTATTCTTCCAGAGAGAATAATTTAAAAGGCGCCTTTTTATATTTAGCCCCCATGATTGAACCTTCAACAATATGAAGATGATGAAATTTAACGAATTTAATCTGTGGAAAGCGGTTGATCTCATGAATATAACCCAGCATCATCTCTTCAGTTTCCCAGGGGAAACCAAATATGGTATGCACACATAAGTCAAGCTTACTGTTCTCCAACAATTTTACCGCAGCAACAAACTCTCCATGGCTGCAACCGCGGTTGATCTGGTTCAGCGTCTCATCGTAAATAGACTCCATCCCCATCTCCAAATCAACATCATAGCGGTCAGTATAGCTTTCCAGCAAAGCAACTTTCTCTGCATCAATACAATCTGGCCGAGTACCTACCGCAAAGCCGACCACATCATCAGGATTAATAGACAGCGCCTCATCATACATCATCTTTAGGTAATGTACAGGCGCATAAGTATTTGTATTAGGTTGAAAATAGACTATAAATTTATCCGCCTTGTAGAAACCTTTGCCACGCTCCATTCCCTGCTCAAGTTGTTCACGGATGGTAGGTAGTTTACGGGATAGTTCAGGAGTAAAGGAATCTACGTTACAATAAGTACAACCACCATAGCCCTTGCTACCATCTCGGTTAGGACAGGTAAAACCTCCATCAACAATCACTTTAAATACCCGTTGCCCACTATACTTCTCCCTCAGGTGCGTGCCGTAGTTTTTGTATCCCTTTATTCCTTGATCAAGTAGAGTTCCCAATTTATTTTTTTCTTGCAAAAATACAGCTTTTTAATGTATTAAAAAACTCACTTCTTATCCACCCTCATTTCTTCCAGTTCGGTCATGTATTTGGAAAATACAACCATATAGGTTTGCCCGGTATTCTCAGGTTTAATCATAAACAGCTTAAAATCCTCAAGATCGCTAACAGTAAAGCCCATCCTTACGAAGAGTTCTTTATCGAGATCCCAACTTTCCGGATTTACTTTTTTCCACCCTGTAATCTTATATAGCTCCAGTCCGTAGACGAAATCCTTATATTTAGACGTATTTCTGAAATTCTTAAAAAAATCGATAATTGTCCGGTAAGTTGCCGGTTTACCAGCATTTACCTGTTCTAGCATGAGGACACCGAGGATAGGGCCCTTTAATAAAGTACTGTCTACGCTATTGAAATTGCCGCATTTCTTCAGAATCTCTATATCCCGCTTCAGCGCCATGTCTTTTTCTCCCGACTTATGCTTTACAAAATAGGGCTGTTGATCCAGCAATTTTTCACAATCGAGCGTATCCTGAGCAAATAGCTCCTTCGTGCAAATTAAGAGCAAAAAAAAGAACAGTAAATTTAGCCTCATACCGATACCTGAATATACATAATTCAATTTTCTAAAGTCCGGAATCCCGGCGGATGTTAACCACATAAGGAGAGAATTTCCAGGCAATGTAGCCCAATTGTGCGCATTGTTCTGCCACAATATTTTCTACTTCCCTTGATACATCATTTACGATTTTCCAACGTATGGTGTATTTACTGTTGTAACTGATGTAAATGACCACATCTTCAAACATTGGCTCAACAGATTGCAGGTCTTTCAAGTGATTTTCTTCCAGTTCTTTAGCTAAACGGATTAGTCTTTCGTCCATCACTTTGGTTAAAGGAGGGGCTGGATTCGCATGCGGCTCTATGATAGGTAGTACGGTTACGTTCATCTTAAAAAATGTCTCAATGCTACAAATATTAGCAAATATAATCAAAGTAAGAGAACTAATTGAAAATAAGGGTCACGCATATGTTAAAATAAATTACCCTGATCTCAAAAAGATGAATACTTTTTTTACGAAAATTTCAATGTATGAAACGAGCGCTTCTCTTACCTTTCATGCTGATGATTTATTTCATTTCAGCAGCACAAACTCACAGCATCGGCGGAAAAATTACACGAGCAAATGGTGAAGGTATTGCTGGCGCCACCGTTTTTATAGATGCTTCTAAACTAATGATTACCGCTACAGACCGATCAGAGCAAATACCATTTTTGGGGTCTCCGTTCAGGATCTTACAAGGTAGTAGCTAACATGTTGGGCTACCACTCTGCAAAAAGTAATATGGTACTGCGAGACCGCGATACTATCTGGAACTCCATCCTGCAGGAAAAAGCAATAATCCTGAATACAGTGGAAATCGGCAAAGGTAGTAAGGAAAATTTCATGAAACTGTTTAGAAAATACTTTATGGGGGATTCTGAAAATGCAAAGGCTTGCAAGATCATCAACCCGGAAGCCTTAGAATTTAGAACCAACAAGACGCAGGAATAAGGATTTCTGACTTACGCAATGAAGAATTTTACACCTCCAGTAATTATTGATCCTAATCCAGCAGCAACAGTTCAGATCACTAAGCGTATTGATAGCAATTTTATCACAATCACCTATCCGCAACGCTTATACACGGTATATAACAGGATAGATGCAGCTTCCGTAAAACCGACTAACCGAACTTCTGAGGTTAGGGATTTGGAGAAAACCGGCTCTGTCTTAGTGTTAAATTCCCAGGTGGACAACAGGGGAAAGTATGCGGATCATACCAAATTACTGATCCAGGGATATTGGGGTAAGAAAAGGATTGGCGATCAGTTGCCTTTTGATTATATGCCGGAAGATAATTAGGGCCTACCATTTCAGTTTTGTCCTCTTTTAATAAAGCCAAAACTTCCGTGATAGGCTTGCTTGATCTGATCCATTTTTCCGCTACGGATCAGGTAGGTAATGAGTATCGCGATAAGCATGGGCGTTTTTATTTAACTAAACCGGCAAAACGTTGGTAGAAAGCAGTCGGACTATTTTCATGCTTTGGCTCATATTTCCCTGCAATGATCGGCAGGTAGATCACTCTTCTTCTGCTTTCTTCTCCGGTCACAGCCGATTGTGCTACCCGATGCCAAAGGCGACCATCATGAATGGTCAGATCGCCCGCACTTGGATTAATGGCAATTTCATCACGATCTGCTTTGTTGT
This sequence comes from uncultured Sphingobacteriaceae bacterium, assembly GCA_963795585.1. Lineage (GTDB taxonomy): Bacteria > Bacteroidota > Bacteroidia > Sphingobacteriales > Sphingobacteriaceae > Pedobacter. The sequence continues at coordinate 30,091 of CAWCIO010000019.1, forward strand.
CGAGAAAGTATTTCTTACGAAACAACATCTGGTAAATACTTTGCTTATGCGTACCAGGCAACACCCTTAAGCCACCATTTTCTGGGGCAAGAGTACTCAAATGTATTCCGACATTCAGCATCGGGTTCAACTTTTGGCCATGGAAGATGTCTCTCAATCCATCGGTATGCCAGCCCATCTGAGTAAACTTGCTATCTGGCCCATTGACATAATGGTTAAGTACCATACCATCTTTCTCTTCCGTTCCCAATCTTGCGCCAGGACCAATCAAGTTTAACAATACCTCAAACCTAGGATCGCGGGGCAGTTCGGCGAAAAGATCATGGTGCTGATTAATAAATGCAAAACGCTGAACAATCGGTGATCCGTCAAGGTCTTTGCCGTATTTGACCGGAATGCCATTCACTTTTACACGTTGACTGTCAACCCATTCCTGCTCTACCTGTCGGGAGGCATTGATGATATCGCTTACGGTTTCCTGTTTGATGAAGTTGCTAAAATGAATGAATCCGTTATGATTGAAGAATTCTTGTTGTTCGTCTGTTATGGTGCTGCCAAGGGTAAATTTACGATACGTTGTGCTCATAGCTAAGTTGTATTAAATGTAGAAATAGGTTAATAGAATGCCAAGATCGCTGCAAAACAGGCGATGGCTATAGATTGATCAGATATGATATCGGGATCAACAACAACAGCAACAACCTGGCCCTTGCAGCAAGGGCATTCGCATCGTGGATGCAGCGAATATGTAGTTGTTCTGTGTCATTTATAAAGACTACTAATTTAGTAGACATTACAAATGTAGGAAAATATTTGTGGTATCAAATATTTTTAGAAATAAATTGAAAAGTTTTTTTTTAAAGCTTGTAGAGTCGCGCACTTATCCGCTCTATCAGCGACTTAGGCAGGTGTCTTGCACCAAAAGCACTCAGTTTATTGAGGAATCCGGCGACGATCTCTAGCTTTTTGTTGAACATCCCCTCTATTGCAATAAAAGCGACTTCATCGGGGTTCATATTGAACTTTTCTGCCAGATCGGCAAAAGCATCCAGTCCTGCTCTGCTAGCGAAACCGGTATCCGTGGGTCCAGGGGAAACGCAACTGACCGAAATGCTGCTGGATTTCAATTCGAAATTCAGCGCCCTGCTGAAGGAGAGGATAAAAGATTTACTGGCCGCATAGATAGCCAGTCCAGGCATAGCCTGATAGGAAGCGGTACTTGCTACATTTAATATATAACTTTGGGCTTGTTTTCTAAGGAAAGGAATGAGCAGATGTGTAACACTGATGACAGCGTCAAGGTTCAGACGAATCATATTCAGTTGTTCCGTTAGCGGCAAGGCTTCGAAATCACCAAAAAGCCCATAACCAGCATTATTAATCAGGATGTTTAACTCTTTGCTTTGCAGTACCGACCATTCGGCCAATTTTTGGGACGCTTCCGGCAGTGAAAGATCTATAGCAAGGTATCGCACTTTGACCTGCTGTTGCTCTGCTATGGTTTCCGATAATTCCTTCAATTCGGCCTCGGAACGGGCGACCAACAATAAGTTATAGCCTTTTTTGGCAAGGTTAAATGCGATTGATCTTCCAATTCCTTTACTCGCTCCGGTGATTAAAGCATATTCATTCATAGCATGGTCTTTTGCATTGGCTAAAGTAAGGTATTCTGTTTAACTTTACTTCCATATGCAGATTTTCCAGCAACCATTAAGTTTAAGAGCCAGAAGCAGGGGCTTTCACCTGATCACAACAGAGGTCGAGCATGCCCTTCCGCAGCTTTCACAAATAAAAAATGGGATTTGCCAGGTATTCATCCAGCATACCTCGGCTTCATTAACTATTAATGAAAATGCAGATCCCACAGTTCGTGAAGATTTTGAGATGTATTTCAACAAGGCTGTTCCAGAAAATGATCCTGATTATGAGCACGATTATGAAGGATCGGACGACATGCCGGCACATCTAAAAGCTGCGATGCTGGGTAGTTCAATAACGATCCCTGTAAGAAACGGGCGACTAGCACTCGGTACCTGGCAGGGAATTTATCTTTGCGAGCACCGCAACCAGGGAGGAGCAAGACAAATACTGATTACTGCCTGGGGAATATAACATTCCGGCATATCTTTTGTTTATTTACATTCAGTAGCTTTATACTTATGTTCAGCTACGATCACGACATATAATAGCATAAATGACTACAAAACCCTCCTTTTGGCAGCGATTGGGCGTTCAGGACTGGTTCCTGAAAAACAATGGAAATGCTGCTTCTGCCAGTTTAAAGCACCTTACTCCTAATATTGTCTACACATATATCATAGAAAAGTTCGAGTCCTCAATGGCTGAACTTTCTTTTGCAGAACGCATGGTGTTTTACCACGAATATATCATTTGCTTGAATACGGCAGATTACCGCGAGTTTATGGACAATAAAAAAGGTATATTGGGGTTGATTGCCCAGGAATCTGTAAAGAGCTTTTACGAATTACTGAGCCAAAAAATAGAACAAGGTAAGAAGGCAGAACCTTCCAGTAACAAATGGGTATTCCGCTTTGTATCGCACCCTGATTATAAACCAGGCGATATAGGATTCATTGGTAAATTGCTGCCGGATAATAATCAGAAAGAGGAAAACCTGAGGGTAACCTTCATTCCCAGACAGACCGGAATGGCACAGACCTTCGACATCAACGATGATGTACTAAAGGATTTTATTTTTTATAGCGAAGGCTATTATGAAATACCGTATGTGGACACACTAAAATATGATCAGCAATTTAAAGCTCCTGCTAATGATACTTTACTCGCACGTTTTGAAACCACCATACCTGACAGGGCGTATGTAGGTCAGAAACTAGAATACCTGATGAAGGCCAATGACATTACTGTGTCTGGCAATGAGGAAACCAGAGAGAGCAATAATATTTTTAAGATTCCTTCTGAATGGGTAAACACTCCCCATCTTAAAATACGCTACAATGACGCCGAAGAGAAATTCTATCTCGCATCTTTCGGGGAAAAGACCATAGTCAATGAAAATCTGGTGGAGAGAAGTGACATTACCGGTCCAAAATGGACAGAACTCCCGGTGAATTCCAGGATTATTTTAAATGGTATCATTGGTGTAAATATATTTAAATCCTGATGTCGCAAATCCTGGCCATAGCCCTATTCGTCCTGTGTGTAGCTTTATTGATCGCACATTTCAGGGACATCAAAAAATCTCATAAATAGCATGAAGAAGAATTATTTTGGATTAACCGATACCGGAAAAGTAAGGGATAATAATGAGGATACTTTCATTGCTGAAACTACTGCCGGGGCAGATTTAATTATTGCCTGCGTCATTGATGGTGTAGGCGGATACTCTGGAGGAGAGATCGCCTCTAGTATTGCCAGGCAAAAAATCCTCGAGGGCATAGGTCGCCCTACAAATGATCTACCGATGCTCATGAAAACTGCCATTATCGCTGCAGATGCGCAAATCATGGCAGAGAAGCAACGGGTAAGGGACTATGAAAGCATGGCTTGTGTACTTACACTCGCTGTTGTGGACCTAAAAAGAAACCAATTCCATTATGCCCATGTAGGCGATACAAGATTATACCTGCTCAGAGATCGTTCTCTAATAAAAATATCTAAGGATCAAAGCTTTGTAGGTTTTATGGAAGATAGTGGCCGGTTAACTGAGGAGCAGGCCATGAAGCATCCTAAGCGCAATGAGATTAATAAGGCCCTGGGTTTTGGCGCACAGATCGCTAGTCAGGAAGATTATATAGAAGTAGGCTCTTCGCCTTTTCTGCCGGGCGACCTGATCTTACTGTGCAGTGATGGCTTGTCTGATATGTTGAACAGGCATGAAATTACCAAAATACTTCTCGGAGAGGGTGACCTGGAACATCAGGCCAGAGAACTGATACGGGCAGCAAATGGGAATGGCGGACTAGATAACATTACCGTGGTATTGGTTAAAAATGGTAATGAATCGCTGATCCATGAGGTCACTAAACCTGCGTTAACAACACTAAAGAAAACAACAGAGCGACCAATCGCAGAAGCAGAATCAATTTTGCAAACACCTGTCGCTGACCATGTTGTACCCACTACAATACGGGAGCAGCAACGCAGTAAAGGTATCGTAGGCTTTCTTATTGTACTTTGTATTGTTCTCTTCGGCATATGCTTATATCTGTTCTGGATACACACAAAAGCACAAAATTCTATAACGCAACAACCTTTAAGTTCGACTAACAATCTCCGTAACGCGCAGGAGATCAAACTTCAGGATACCATTAACAAAATGAAAGGCAATATCCTGATCATCAGCGACTCTTTATTTAGCTCACCTATAACATTGACAGAAGAGCTGGTGTTTAACCGCGACACCCTATTTATCAAATCCAGGAAAGAACTACTGATTAAGGCTGATTCTACTTTTAAAGGAAATGCCATTGTCATAAAGCCTGTCGGCAAATACATCTTCCTGGAAAATCTTACGTTCAACAATTTTAGCACGGCCATTTCTGCGCACAACAATGAATTGGTACTAAAAAATATCAGGTTCAATGACTGTGCGAATGCGATTAGCAGTGACTATCCTTTTCCACAAGGTAAATTCATAAACGGAAAAATATCCCGCAACACCTTTAAAATAGACTCCCTAGCTATACCATAAATGACTAAGACACGCTTTTTCATCTTACTGATTACCTTGGTACTGGGCGCATTGTTCTTCACCCTGTTCAAACAGCTGCAAAAAGGATTTGTAGATGTCGATGAACGTCTGGCCAGTGGAACTATGATGAATCTAAATGATAAAAATCCTGGAAAAGGTATTAGTAAATTACTGGAAAAAGGCTATTATTTTGAGGATAAGGCTGACGTTGCTTTTATCGAAAAAATGGTGAGCGCCGGTATAACTTCATTCAAAGGTGATATAGACAATATTGGAGAACTGAATAAACGCAATTTTTTTGCTGAGGCAGATATAGCTTATGCACAAGGCGGGGAGAATTTCAGGAAGAGGGTGAGCGACTCCCGCTCGTTGCTGGGTTACAGCGGTGAGGACGCCGAACTGTTTAAAAAAGAAATCCGCAATCCCGCCCCCCATCCTAATACGATCGATCTTCATACCGGGAAATATAACATTAGTGGAAAAGTCCTGAATCAGGACAAAAAACCCGTCGCGGGAGTATTGATCAAGCTTCAGATGATTCTACCGCAGGATAGTGCTTATGCTGAAGCCGAAGATGCCTTTACCGAATCAGATGACAGAAATTTAAAAAAGTCACTTATTGCATATTTACGTACTGGTAAAGATGGCCGCTATGCATTCAACAACCTTCCGGAGGATAAAGCTTTTTCAGTTCTTCCATTGCAGCCAGGCTTCCAATTTGGGCGGTCCCAGGGCATACAGGAACTTCAGTCGGATGCTACATTTAATTTTAAACAGAGTCCGCACATGATACGGCTCTTCTCCACCCGGGATTTCAAGATCCTGAAGAAAGAGAAATCATTGATTGTGCGGACACCCGAAGAATACAACCGCTGGTACTGGATCATCGTGGCGAGCTTTTTTGCTGGCTTTCTGCTGATGCAGGCGCTGATTAGTTTAAAATTCCCGCAAGCTGATCCACTCATCCTGCCAGTCATCATGCTGATGACTGGACTGTCGTTCATCACTTTATTAAGTTTACAGGATCCTCTACGTGATCGTTTTCTGGCAAAAGATTCTTTGATCTTCTATGGAATGGGAATATTGGGGATTATGATCATGGTTTTTATCAACTTCAGGAAACTTACCGTAGATTCCGGCTTTTACCGCATGTTTGTTTTAAACCGAAATACTGGAAAAGCCAATGGCTGGCAATGGGCAGGAATGGCCCTGGCGTTACTGGCGCTCACCATTGTGTTTGGAACCGGGCCAGAAGGAAGCGGTGTAAAGGTTAACTTGTTTGGCGTGCAGCCCAGCGAGATTGTGAAATATGCAATCATTTTATTCCTCGCCGGTTTTTTGCCAGCAACGAACGTTTCATAGCCGAATACCGCAGCTGGCAAAAGCGCTGGTACTTTTTCTCTTTTGCCTTAGTAGCCATGGGCGGTGCCATTCTGATGTACCTGGTTTTAGGAGATCTGGGCCCGGCAATGGTGGTCTGCTTTACTTTTATAATTCTCTTCTCTTTCTCGAGAGGTGATTTTATGCTGATGCTGATTGCCATCCTGATCTACACCCTTAGTGTGTGGTTCTTAAACATCTGGATTGCCACTTTGCTCACGGTGGTTCTGGTAGTCCTCACGATGATCTATAAAAAACAGACCAGTGAATCGGGCATCATGGTCATTCTGGTCATGGCAGGCTTCCTGCTCATTGACCAGATCCCCTACCTGGACCTGGTTGATACCAGGGCCTGTAAATAGGCTTACCGAACGCAAATCGATCTGGCAAGATCCCTGGAACAATGAGGTATATGGAGGTGACCAGGTAGCCAATGGCATCTGGGCAATGTCGAGCGGGAGCATCAGTGGGCAAGGTGTTGGCGAAGGCTTTGCCAAGACCATTCCGGAAGCGCATACCGACATGATCCTTCCTGCTATTGGGGAAGAATTTGGCTGGGCAGGGATTGTTGGGATTTTTATCCTCTTCCTAATCTTCCTTAACAGGGCCATCACCATTGGTAGACAAACTGGAACACCGTTCCTGTTCTACCTGTGTGCAGGGATAGGCATCAGTATGTTTGTGCAGTTCCTGCTCATCGCCGGAGGCTCTACAGGTGCGCTGCCACTTTCGGGCGTAGCCCTACCCTATATTAGCTATGGAGGCTCCTCACTGGTGGTCAATATGCTAGCGGCAGGAATCCTGTTATCTATTTCCCTGATTCGCGGCACCCCCTTGCAGATGGAATTCATCAGCAAGCAACAGGACAAGAACCTGGTGCCGGCATTACTCTCTGCCAGTGTGGCGGTATTGTTACTCTGTATTACGGTATCCCGATACATTGCCAATAACAAAAAATGGGTGGTACAGCCAGCGCTGGTGGCCGACCGCAGCGGAAGCCGAATGTTCAGTTACAATCCACGTATTGCGATCCTGATGAACAAATTGGAAGCCGGTCAACTTTACGACAGAAAAGGAAGAATATTGGCAACCAGCGACCCTAAATTGATTAGAAAGCAACAAAACCTGTTACGTGCTTCAGGAACTGATTACAACTTGGATTCTGCGGTACATAAGCGGGTAGACAGATATTATCCTTATGAAGAGCAAACTTTCTTCTGGACAGGTGATGCCAATTCGGGTGTATTTAATGGCAGTACCAATGGCTACTTCGCAGAATACGAACATGCCGCGGAACTGAGGGGCTTTCATACACCGACCGTTTCACTAAATGCCAAGGCCAGTAAATACCAGGAGAACCGTTTTCTGCCGAGGGGTGTTAAAGAAATGACGGTAAGTAGAAAGGATTATGGAGCATTGGCCCCACTCCTGCTTGCAGGCATCAATAGTGATGAAGTAATGTCGTTTAGGAAACGCAACAGAGATGTGAAACTTACGCTGGATGCCCAACTGCAGTCGAGCATACAACATGCCATGGCCCAGGATGATTCCTTGAAAAAAAGCCGGGTCTCTGTAGTGATCATGGAAGACAATACTGGCGACGTGCTGAGTTCGGCCGTATACCCATTGCCACCGGTGAAAGACTGGGAGCAGCTGACCATGAGCAGCGCAGAACAAAATAAGCTGGCGGGATGGCTTACAACGAGTGACCTCGGTTTTACTTATGCCACACAGCCCGGCTCTACAGCCAAACTGGCAACGACCATGGCCGCCTTCAACAAACTTGGAATGGCTGCAGCACAACAAACCTATCGGGTGAGTATGGCGGAGCGGATCAGGACCAAAGGTATAGAGCCTGATGAGACAGGAGTCATCACTTTGGAGAAGGCAGTAGTAAAATCAAACAATGTTTACTTCATCAAACTGGCCAATGAACAACATCTGCAGGAAGAAATGACAGATGTATACCTGAAAACAGGTATGTTCCTAAGGGGTGTAGGCGGTTATTATTATGAACATCCGAAAAACAATACGAACCAGGAAGAGAAATGGAAGGAACTGTGGCGCAGAACGGAATTTAAAACGAAACCGGCTTACGACCCTGCAAGGATCAGGCGTACGAGAGCCAAAGGGATTTCTGGTATGTCATGGGGACAAGGTGAACTGATTGCTACCCCTGCTGCAGTAGCCAGGATGGTATCTGGTATTGCCAACAAAGGAACAATTGTGGGTAACAGGTATGTATTAAAGATCAGTGATTCCCTGACGAAAGTAGATCCAGGGATTAAACTAGCCAATGATCCTCAATATGCAGCATTGATGACGGACTATATGCTGAAACAAAGTGCTGGCAAGGTATACACCTTAAAAATGACTGTAGCAGGTAAGACTGGTACACCTGAGCGCATCTGGAAAGAAGAGCGCATCAACGATGGCTGGTACGTATTTTTTGCGCCGAAGGCCTCTGGCCCAGGACATATTGTAGTCTGTGTAAGGATAGAGAAAACCCGTGGTTCCAGCAAAGCTGTATTACTGGCGGGTCAGCATGTGATCCCCGCCCTCCTGAAACTGGGTTATATTAAAGATTTTAAACCTGTGCTGGAAAAAAAAGCACCTCAACCGAAAGATAACGATGTTCAACCTATTTAATAAAAATACACCAGAAAAGCCTCAGGATGTAAAAGCCATCCGTGAGGCACTGATTGTGTTCATCAAACAGGAACTGCAAAAAATGGAAGGCGGCGAAGGCAAACACATCAAAGGCTTTCAGCTGTACCTGGCATGCAGGCCAGTTGAGCGCTACATGTATGAGTCGGCAGTTTTCATGGAAGAAGAAGACCGTTTTAAGCATGAAATACAGCGCATTGCCGACGATTTTGCAATTGACCTGCCAGAAAGCTGGAAATTGGAATTACTGTTTGCGGAAGAACTACCAGCTGAATCCATTAAAATACCCAATTTGGATGCGGGACTACTGATCAAAACACCAGAGCATGTGCCCCTGCAAAAGTCTGAAACAGCGTATATACAGATACTGAATGGTGAAGCGGAGCAGGCAAGTTATGAGCTCCATGCCGGCCCGGGACGTATAAATATCGGCAGGGAAAGAAAAGCGCAGGATGGCGAAGGGTTTATGCGCGAGAATGACATTGCCTTTCCCAGCGAAAGCAGCAATGCCTGCAATAAGTACATCAGCAGACAACATGCACATATAGAATGGAACAATGAGGCAGGTTCATTTGTCTTATTTGCAGATGATGGTGGTGTACCCCCACGCAATAAAGTGAAGATCCTTTCCGTAGGAGAACATAATCCGGTAAAACTTACGTTTACGGAATTAGGGCACAACCTACGGGAAGGTGATCAGATTATCCTTGGAGAATCTGCTGTACTAGGCTTCAGCTTCAGAAAAGATGGGGAATAATTTGCATTTGAGAGGGAATAGAACTATAATGAATCATTAATGGCGAAAGTATTTACAATAACAGAAGGATTAGAAAACATGGGTGCCCTGAGCACAGGTGGACAGGGCTCTGTTTACAAAGGCAAGCGAATGGGTGCCGTACTTTCAGCTGTAAAATTATTACCTACGCCCATCCATGCGGAAAATGCAGGCGATAAAAATTTCCGGGATTTTCAGAACGAGGTGGATAAATTGAAGAAGGTAAATGAAAAACCTTGTCCGAATGTAGTGAAGATCCTGAACTCTGGACTGACAGAAAGTGGTTCACTTCCATTTATAGAAATGGAATATATTGACGGGCCAGATCTGGAAAGACTGCTACAATCGCCACATCCGGCAATATTTAAGATAAGAGAAGCCATTAAATTAGCCGAACACCTCGCAAATGCGTTATCGCACTGCCACAAGGTGGGCGTGAAACATGGCGACATTAAGAGCAACAATGTTAAATACAATGAGGCAAGCGGCAATTACGTACTACTGGATTTTGGATTGGCCGTGATGTCGGACGAGCAGCGCAGATCTAGTCTGCGCCATGCAGGAGCAGTTGAATTTATGGCTCCAGAGCAACATAACGGAGAAATGACCTTGCAATCCGACGTGTACAGCTATGGCATCATACTATATGAATTATTGGCAGGAACAGTACCTTTCCCCCTGATCAATAAGAATGAAACCTCACGCAATATGGTGATGTTATCACATCTGGAAAGGCCGGTACCTGATCTCATGGAACTGCGTAAAAACCAACTTCCAGTAAATTGGGATGATGAGCAGCGCATTAGAGAAATGAAGGTGCCGACATGGCTATTATTGGTTATTTCCAAATGCCTGGAGAAAAAACCGGAAAACCGATATCCGAATGGAATTGAGTTATATGAAGCAGTTTGCAGCAACAATGAAGGTTTATTGAGCAACGAAGAAGTTGCACTGGCGGTCAATGAATTGCGAAACGAAAATGAACAACTCAGAACACAATTGAGTAATTACAAAAGATTGGCTAAACCCCAGGTGCTGGTAATTGCAGTACTTTTTCTTTTGGCCAGCATTGCTGCAGTGGCCCTTAATGTATTTTCGGAACCTGAAAGTAGTGAAACTTTGACATCAGACAGAGCAGCTACACAGGATGTTACCAACGCCACTTTGCCTCCTACCCGCATTGAACTTCCGAACAAGCGTAAGTCAGATTCATTAAGTTCATCTCCAAAACCGGCAGCACCAAAAAAAAATCAGAAAACAAAAGACGGATTAGTGGATGATGTGCCGTATTTTTAAAGTATAATTGACAGTATTATGAGCAAAGTATTTACCATAACAGAAGGATTAGAAAACATGGGAGCGCTACGCACCGGTGGACAGGGTTCTGTTTACAAAGGTAAGCGTATGGGGCCTATCATCACGGCAGTAAAAATATTGCCCACCCCTATTCATACCGAAAATGCGGAAGACAGGAGCTTTAGAAATTTCAAGAACGAAGTGGAGAAGCTCAAAAAAGTGAATGAGATCCCCAATCCTAATGTGGTCAAAATACTGAATTCCGGGCTGACAGAAAGTGGGTCATTCCCTTTTATTGAAATGCAGTACATAGAAGGACCCGATCTGGAAGATTTACTTAAAGCACCACATGCGCCGATATTTACCATCAGGGAGGCCATTAAACTGTCTGAGCAATTGGCCAATGCCCTGGCTCATTGTCACCGGGTAGGTGTAAAGCATGGCGACATTAAAAGTAACAACGTTAAATTCAATACAGACACCGGCAACTATATTCTATTGGATTTCGGACTCGCTATTATGTCAGACGAGCAGCGCCGGAGTAGCATCAGGCATGCTGGAGCGGTAGAATTCATGGCACCAGAACAGCATGATGGTGAGATGTTCTTTCAGACAGACATCTATAGCTTTGGAGTGATTCTTTATGAATTGCTGGCGGGCACCGTTCCATTTCCTATGACTAGTAAAGGAGAGACTGCACGAAATACGGTAATGCTTGCCCATATGGAGAAGCCCGTACCAGACTTGCTGGCGCAGCGCAGACTCCACCTGCCAGAAAGCTGGCCTGAGCTGGTTAAAAGCCGGGAAATGAATATACCTGCTTGGCTGCTTCGGGTTATTGAGCGATGCTTAGAAAAGAATCCTGAAAAGCGTTTTGCTAATGGAGAAGCTTTGCAAGAGGCCTTCATGCACCATAGCACAGAGCAAATACAGGCTGCAGCTCCAATTGTGGCTCCCTTAGCGGCACCTGTCGTAGCGAAAGAAGCGAACCCTGATGTAATCCAGGTGGCTAAGCCCTGGTTCTATGTAATGATACTCTGCCTGGTGGCCCTCAGTCTTTACTCAGCTTACTCCACCATTTTAAACAATTCATCGAAAAAGGAAATTGTTTATGCAGATACAACGATCGTGAACCAATCGGATACTGCCGCCAGAGAAGAAGTAACAACAGTAGATACCACAACGATAAAACCAGTTCTAGTGGACTCTACGGTGGCTCAGCAAACAAATACGGACAGTCTGCAGAAAGAATTTGAACAGCAGATGGCTGCCGGTACTCCAAAACCAACACCAGTACCAGTACCTGCAAACAGCAACAAAACTGCTGAGCCGATCGTATTTAGTGATGGCAAAAAATACCAACTCCCAAAAGGTGCTTTGAATTTTTATGAAATGCCAGATGCTACTGCGCCGAAAAGGTCGGTATTAGGCCTGTGGACCAATGCTAAATTTAAGCAGGTGGATGAACAGAATGGTTTTATATATGTGACCCATAGCAATAATGATGGAGAAACAACCAAAGGCTGGCTCAAGATCTCAGATTTGAAAGAGCTTTAGGTATTGCGCACTTCCTTTAAGAACCTTTCTTTAATCCCTTGAGATAAGGGGCTTGATTCTTTCCCCTGCATCCTTTCGGGATGCCACTGGATTCCCATCATAAAGGCCTTATTGCTTTTATCTTTGAACTCTATGGCTTCAATCGTTGCGTCTTCGGTATTTGAATAAGCACTGATTAACAGGCTTGATGAAAGTTGCCTGGGATCTATAGCCTGATGATGGGCACTATTGACATACCCTGTATCCAGTCCGGTGATCTCATGTAATAAAGTACTTTTGAGGACATCAAGACCATGGATTTTATCTATACTTGTCCGTCTGTGTTGCTCATTGGCCAGTCCAAGATCATCCAGCACCTTTCCACCCTCAAGAATATTGATGTACTGCATCCCCCGACAGATCCCCAGTAAAGGTCGGCGTTTATCTTTGGCATAGGCATAGATCAATCGCTCGAATTCATCCCGTTTCGGTAAAAATTCGTCAGGCATATTGGGATACTGCGAGGCTCCACCCGATATGGCGGGAATCACATCTACACCACCGGTTAATACTAGACCAGTACAGTTATCAAGTTCATCAATGTTATTTTTCAGGAAAGAGAGTTCGACAAGTTCCAGGTCTGCCCCAAGCTCCTTTTCGGAAAACCAGTTCCAATAGTTTTGAAAATTTGCTTCGCTGAAGCTAATGCCAATACGTTTTTTCATTTTAATCAACACTGTATCATACAGTTCCAAATAATTTGAACTTTTTTTTATTTTCTTAAAACTATTCCACAATACTCTGCGTTATATATGCGGTTTGTTTGGTTTAGGTTGATCTGTGGTGGATCAACCATCTATAAAACAGGGATAGCTTATTTTAAGTCTATCCCTGTTCCTTTTTAAGACACTATTTCTTTTTCTTTCGTGAGGTAATAGACAGGCAGACCGATCAGCATGATCAATACCCCCCATCCACAGGTTTCAAATTTATAGATGAGCAACCCGATGCATAATGCGGTAGCCAGTATAATATATAAGAAAGGCAGAACTGGATAGCCAAATGCCTTGTAGGGGCGTTCAGCGTCAGGCATCTTTTTCCTTAGAATAAAGATCCCAAATATTGTCAGGATGTAGAATATCATCACGATGATCACTACAAAATCCAGTAGATCACCATACCTTCCTGTGAGGCACAAAGCAGAAGCCCAGATTCCCTGAGCCCATAAGGCCCAGCCAGGAACATCTGAGGCATTCAGTATTCCTGCTTTCTTGAAAAACAACCCATCTTTTGCCATGGTGTAATATACCCGGGCACCCGACATGATCAGTCCATTATTACAGGCGAAGGTGGAAATCATGATCATGACCGCGATGATGATTGTACCCGCCTCACCGAAGATATACTGCGCAGCAACGACTGCGACACGATCTGATTTTGCATTAATGATGGCGTCCATAGGCAATACTGCGAGATACATCAGGTTAGCAAGAATATAGATGACACTGACGATAAATGTGCCCAGAAAAAGGCTGAGTCCTACATTGCGCTTGGGATTTTTGATTTCACCAGCAATAAAGGTAACGCCAGCCCATGCATCGCTGGAAAACAGCGAACCAACCATAGCGGCACAGATCCCAGAAAGCAATAAGCTACCACTAATGGGTGTCCAGCTTTGGGTATCCAAACTGAAAGAACGTGTTTCCCAGGTATTGGCCCAGTTAGCATTCCATACTTCAGCCTTAGCTGCCAGGATAAAACCAAAGATAATCAGCCCGAATAGTGAAAGAATTTTGATGATGGTCAGGATCGTTTGTAGTACTTTACTGTCCTTTACCCCTCGGCTGTTGAGATACGTAAGCAGTACAATGGTGACAATAGAAACCAGTTGCGCCGCATTCAGCTTAAAACTACCAATTGTATACAGCACATTTTCATTGCTGAAAGGTTCATACAAGTAAGCAGCAAATTTAGAAAAAGCAACCCCTACAGCTGCGATAGTTCCGGTTTGTATTACCGCAAATAAACTCCATCCGTACAAGAATGCGATTAACTTATTATACGACTCTTTCAGATAAACATATTGTCCGCCTGCTTTTGGGAACATCGCACTTAATTCTCCATAACTTACTGCCGCAATTACAGTGATGACCGCAGTGAGTACCCAAATCAGGATCAACCATCCGGCAGAACCTACCTGACGAGCAATATCCGAACTCACGATAAATATCCCGGAGCCGATCATAGAACCTACCACAAGCATGGTGCCGTCCAGCAGTCCTAACTCTCTTTTGAATGAACCGTCTTCAATTTCTTCTTTCATCTAATGGTTTGTTTTTTGTTTGGTTGTTGTTTTTTTTGCCCTAATAAAGTTTTGTTTGAAGGCATGCTAAGATATTTAAAAAAAAACTATATTACATCCTCTTAACTAACCAAGTATAAACTAATCCTATTAATTAAACGACGAATTATTCTATGGAGTTCTTACAAAACAACTTGATCTATACTATACCTGCCTTGGGTTTAGTTGGCCTGATCGTAATGGCGGTCAAAAGTGCCTGGGTGAACAAACAGGATGCGGGCGACAGGAACATGCAGGAGCTGGCTGGTTATATAGCAGACGGCGCCATGGCTTTTTTAAAAGCAGAATGGAGAGTGCTGAGTGTTTTTGTACTTTTTGCCGGCGCGTTACTGGCATATTCAGGTACCATTCACGAAATCAATGGAAAGCCCATTCACTCCAGCTGGATCATCGCAATCTCCTTTGTTATCGGAGCGGTATTTTCAGCCACTGCTGGATATATTGGAATGAGATCGGCCACTAAGGCCAATGTACGCACAACGCAGGCAGCCCGAACCAGTTTAAAACAAGCACTAAAAGTATCATTCACAGGAGGAACCGTCATGGGACTCGGTGTGGCAGGGCTTGCAGTACTGGGACTGGGCGGTTTGTTCATTATATTCCTAAACTACTTTAATGTTATCGGTGTGGACGGTGTAAATCCAATTCATATGAAAACAGCAATTGAGGTGCTGACCGGATTCTCGTTGGGTGCAGAATCTATTGCATTGTTTGCACGCGTAGGTGGTGGTATCTACACCAAGGCAGCAGATGTAGGTGCCGATCTGGTAGGTAAGGTAGAAGCAGGTATCCCTGAAGATGACGTACGCAATCCTGCAACCATTGCAGATAACGTGGGTGACAATGTAGGCGACGTTGCAGGTATGGGTGCTGATCTCTTTGGATCTTATGTGGCAACAATCCTGGCAACTATGGTACTGGGACAGGAAATTACGGTAACGGATAAATTTGGCGGTATGTCACCAATTTTATTACCTATGGTGATCTGCGGATTAGGTATTTTATTCTCTATTATAGGAACCTGGTTTGTGACCATTAAAGATGAAAAATCAAGTGTACAAAATGCATTGAACCTTGGCAACTGGTCTTCCATAGTAATTACCGGGGTGGCTTCTTACTTTATTGTAATGTGGATGTTGCCGCCAAGTTTAAACCTTCGTGGGTATGAGTTCTCCAACATTAATGTCTTTTATGCAATTATAGTAGGCCTGGTAGTTGGCACCATTATGAGTGTGGTAACAGAGTACTACACAGCTATGGGCAAGGGGCCTGTAAACTCCATCATACAACAATCATCCACAGGACATGCGACAAACATCATTGCCGGTCTTTCTGTAGGGATGAAATCAACGGTGATCCCAATCCTGGTACTGGCAGGAGGAATCATGGCTTCCTATTACTTCGCAGGTCTTTACGGTGTGGCTATTGCCGCCGCTGGTATGATGGCTACAACAGCAATGCAGCTGGCCATTGATGCCTTTGGCCCTATTGCGGATAATGCAGGAGGTATTGCAGAAATGAGCCAATTGCCACCTGAAGTCCGCGAGCGCACAGATAACCTTGATGCTGTAGGAAATACCACTGCGGCAACTGGCAAAGGCTTTGCGATCGCCTCGGCAGCACTCACTTCCCTTGCATTATTTGCAGCCTTTGTAGGCATCGCAGGAATTTCTGCCATAGATATTTATAAAGCACCCGTACTAGCGGGTCTGTTTGTAGGGGGAATGATCCCCTTCGTATTCTCTGCGCTGTGCATTCAGGCTGTAGGTAAAGCCGCTATGGATATGGTGCAGGAAGTGCGCCGACAGTTCAGGGAAATTCCGGGCATCATGGAATATAAAGCAAAACCTGAATATGAAAAATGCGTAGCGATCTCTACTAAGGCTTCTATCCGTGAGATGATGATGCCCGGTGCAATCGCCCTGATCACACCAGTTGTTGTTGGTTTCATTTTTGGCCCCGAAGTACTGGGCGGGCTACTTGCGGGAGTAACCGTTACCGGCGTATTAATGGGTATATTCCAGAGCAATGCCGGGGGTGCCTGGGACAATGCCAAGAAATCCTTTGAAAAAGGTGTGGAAATCAATGGGGAAATGTACTACAAAAAATCAGAGCCACACAAAGCCTCTGTAACTGGAGATACGGTAGGCGATCCCTTTAAAGATACCTCAGGCCCTTCGATGAACATCCTGATCAAACTGATGTCGATCGTATCGCTTGTTATTGCACCCTATATTGCCGTGTCATCAGCTCAAATGACCTCCAGAAATCCAATCAGCATCAATGGAATGAACATTACTGCAACTTCAGATTCCAATTCTGTCGAAGTGACGGTAAATACCGACTCATTACGAATGAAATTGCAGCGGGGGAACTCTGCTTTGCAGGCGGAGATGCAAAAACACATGGATTCGCTCCAAAAAGAGCTAGATAAACGGATCAATGAACAGATGAAGGCAGTGGAAAATAAAAATTAATTAGAATTGTTACTCATAAAGGGGATTTTGAAAAAGAATCCCTTTTATTTTTAGATATATTTTATTTAGGTTTGACTTTTAAAATCACAAATTAAGCGACACTATAGATACACTTAAAACTAAACTTTAAATTATGAATTTTAGAAAGTCAATTGACTTACTTACAAAAGAAGCTTCGGCAAGCGGAGAGGGTACCCTACAGCGGACCCTTGGCCCCGTTAATCTCGTGGCTTTGGGTATTGGTGCCATCATCGGTGCGGGATTATTTTCCATCACCGGATCCGCTGCTGCCAATAACGCAGGCCCTGCGATTACCATTTCCTTTATCATTGCTGCTGTAGGCTGTGCATTTGCCGGACTGTGCTATGCAGAATTTGCGTCCATGATCCCTGTTGCAGGTAGTGCATACACTTACTCTTACGCAACAATGGGAGAATTTGTTGCCTGGATCATTGGATGGGATTTGGTACTAGAGTATGCAGTTGGCGCCGCTACGGTATCTATTAGCTGGAGCCGGTACCTGGTCAAGTTTCTTCAATATTTCGATATACACCTGTCTCCGGAAGTAACGATGTCGCCATTCGACAGTGTGACCTTAGCAGATGGATCTATAGTGTCTGGTATGTTCAATTTACCTGCTGTGTTTATCGTGGTATTGATGTCGTTGGTACTGATTAAAGGCACCAAGGAATCGGCATTCATTAATGGTATCATTGTAGCAGTAAAAGTAGTAATCGTAATTATCTTCATCCTATTAGGATGGCAATACATCAATGCCGATAACTTTCAACCTTACATTCCCAACAATACCGGTACTTTTGGTGAGTACGGTATGTCAGGTGTAATTAGAGCTGCAGGTATCGTATTCTTTGCATATATCGGTTTTGATGCTGTGTCTACTGCTGCGCAGGAAGCGAAAAATCCAAAAAGAGATATGCCTATTGGTATATTGGTTTCCCTGTTTATTTGTACCATCCTTTATATCCTGTTCGCACACGTTATGACTGGTGTAGCCAACTATGAGTTGTTTAAAGGTCAGGACGGTATTGCACCGGTTGCAGTTGCGATCGACAATATGGGTGCTAAAGATGCTGCTGGTCTTGTAACTCCAGCCTACCCGTGGTTGAACAAACTTATCATTCTTGCGATTCTGGGAGGCTATGCCTCAGTAATCCTTGTGATGCTATTGGGTCAATCCCGTGTGTTCTTCTCTATGAGTAAAGATGGTCTTTTACCAAAAGTATTTTCTGATGTTCACTCTAAGTTCAACACGCCTGCAAAGAGCAATTTGCTGTTCATGGTAATCGTGAGTTTATTTGCTGCTTTCGTACCTGCAAGAGTGGTTGGTGAGATGACAAGTATTGGAACCCTATTCGCCTTTATCCTGGTTTGTATCGGAATCATTATCCTAAGGGTACGTATGCCTGAACTACCAAGAGCATTTAAAGTGCCGTTGGTACCACTTATACCTATCCTTGGTGTATTGGTGTGCTTGGGTATGATGGTATTCTTACCGCTTGATACCTGGATCCGTCTGTTGGTATGGATGATTATTGGTATTAACGTATATTTATTCTATGGAATCAAAAATAGTTTATTGTCCGACAATGTAAAATCGACCCTGATTAGAAGCACAAAAGTAGTTTCCTATGTGGGTCTGGCGTTGGCAGTTATGCTGGTAGGCGTTGCATTGATACACCATAGCATTACGAATGGAGATGACGTAGGTTTGTATTACTTCTCATTGGTCTTCGCAGTTGCACATATCTTATTATATGCATACCGCGCAACCACAGCAGGAAGTGTTCAGCCTAAATAGAAATATTTAAATCATGAAAAAGAGGCGGTTTATTTAGGTAAGCCGCCTCTTTTTTTTGTTACTTTGCATTACAACAATAAAGCTATGGAATTCAATTTCAGTCAAATCTTGTCTACATCAATGGTTCTCTTTGCTATTATTGATATTTTAGGGGCAATACCTGTTGTTATTGAACTTAGGAGAAAGGCAGGTCATATAGAGTCAGAAAAAGCGACAATAGTGGCAACAGTCTTGATGATTATTTTTCTGTTTGCTGGAGAGACCTTATTAAAAGTAATTGGTCTGGATGTAGAATCATTTGCCATTGCGGGCTCATTTGTAATTTTCTTCATCGCCATGGAGATGGTACTTGGACTAACCATTTTTAAAGAAGGCGACGCTCCTGAAACAGTTTCAATTGTACCTCTTGCCTTTCCATTAATTGCAGGAGCTGGAACCATGACCACATTGCTTTCTTTAAAAACGGAATATGCTACTCAAAATATCATTATTGGAATCGTTATCAATATGGTGTTTGTCTACTTCGTACTAAAAAACACAGAACGTCTGGAAAGGCTATTTGGCAAATCGGGACTTAATGTACTAAGAAAAGCATTCGGAATCATTCTGCTGGCTATCGCTATCAAACTATTCAGAAACAATACAGGTCTTTAAAAGCTTAGATTTTAAGTAAACGGGCGGCAAACATGGTATCGGATTTACTATGATAACCTTTGATGAGTTCCATTTTTTCCAACTTTAACGGAAGATTTTCCAATAACCATTCCACAACTTCTTCATTTTCCTGTTTGAAAACAGAACAAGTAATGTAGATTAATGGCATACCGGGCTTAAGGTATTTAACCACATTGCCTGCTATAGTCTTTTGCAATCGGGAGAAGTAACTGATCTTATGTTCATCAAAATAATAAAGCATTTCCGGTGTTCTGCCCCAGGTACCAGATCCGGAACATGGAGCATCAAGTATAATACCATCAAACTCATAATGATGAAGATCCTGTTCATTGTTTTGTAGCAGGTCCAATACTTTTTTTTGATACTTCTTTAATCCGGCGTCTCTGAAACGCTCTTCCAAGTTATTCAGGCTATTTTCTCTGATATCACTGACGAGCAACTGTACTGTTGGTTCAAGATCATAAAGAAGTAATGATTTACCTCCTGAAGCCGCGCAGCAATCCCACCAATATTCCCAGGGCTGAGGTCGAAATAACGTTCCTGTTTTCTGGGAAGAAAGATCCTGCACCTGATAATAAGGCGGTTCAGGCAATATCAACTCTAATTTAGTACCGATTGGAAGACTTAATGTCTGATCTCCTATTTGCCTGACATCAATTCCCGCTTGCTGCAAATTTAACAATATCGAATCTATATGTCCGGATTTTACGCGGAGGAATAAGTCCGGCTGTGTAAAAAAAGATTTATAGAAAGCCTGCTTATCAAGTTCCTTACTTAGGTTTTCATGAAAACTAAATACTTCATGTAATTTAAATTCCGGATAGCTTTGGATTATCAATTCAAGTTTCTCTTCTATCAGCAATCCTATTTTATCCTTTAGCTCAGGTAGCTTCTCTTCTACCACAAGGCTTAAAGTCTGGTTACAAAGAAAGTCTGCTATCGCAAGCCTGAAAATCTGATCGGTCTTGGCTAAGGCTTTCCCTAGTCTAAAGAAACTGTAGATGTGCCTGGAGGCCCACCTTCTGTCAGACGAGCCCATCTGCTTGTTGGTCTTGAAATAAGTAAACAGAAATCGATGCAACGGAAGTATACCATCATACTTACTAAAGATCTGTTCAAATGCCCTAATGTGATGCTCTACTCTCATTCTATAGTTTTTAAAGCAAAATCCTGATACCTTAATAACATCAAATGGGTATTGATGAAACCTAGCTTTGCGTCATGGCAAAAAGAAAAAGTATTGTGAAGCCCCTTATATTGCTCTTTGGTGAGGTATTGCACATAGTTTTGACCATGTTTAGCCAAAAGCTTTGAAAAGTAGAGACCAATATCGAATCCTTTGAAAGCATACTCTCCTGGCTCGAAATTGAAAGCCTGACGGTATTTACGGATAAATGCATTTACGGAACTATTGGTGTAGTCAATTTTATAAGATGACGTAATACTTGTATGTAAAGCCTGGAGTTTATCCGTATTGTAGTTCTGTTTAACCCAGTCGGGATGTCCAAAAAGATCAACACTAAGTCCTGCATTTTTCATTTTCATCAGTTTATCAAGCGTAGGCACAACAAATTTTCGATCGGATGAACTAACCAGAATGACATACTTTTTATTTTTTATCAGCTTGGTTTCGAGGGTAAATACAGAAGCAAATTCCTGAAAAAAGAAAGGTTTTTTATTACCTGCAAAAAAAGCTCTTATCGGTGATGCCATCACTTCATCTTCAGCAGATTTTGGATTTATCAATACTACTACCGTCGTTGCAGGATTATAATGCCTGGTAATGTATGCACCAAGCTTTTCAGCATGAAGGTTAATATTATTGACAATCGTTATTAAATTCGGATTAGCGAATTCATCTGGATGTGTAGCGGCAAGCGGATTTACGATAGGTACATTATTATTTAACGCGTAGTTTTTCATGTGCTTAAGCCCATCTGGAAAGACGGGTCCGACGATGAGATTACTACCACTGAGATTTCCATTTTCAATCAATTCATCAAGACGGGCATTGTTATCACGGGTATCAAAAACATTCAACTTGAAGTTGAGTCCCAATGACGCTGCAGAATCTACTCCAAGTTTAAATCCCTGGTAAAAATCTATAGCCATGGCAGCCTTTTCAACTTCAGATTTAGATGCAGTTTTCAGCTTGATGTCATTTAGTCTGAACGGCACCAGTAAAGAAATATTAGCCTGCGTAAATCTAGACGCAGGCTTTTCGACTTCCTTTTCAATTTTTAGGACTTGTGGCTTTTTAATCGTAGTGGTCTGCACTTTTGGTGAACATCCCGCTAACACGATACAGATGAAAGCAATCAGCCAATGCTTATTCCCACTCAATTGTAGCAGGTGGTTTTGAACTAATGTCATATACTACGCGATTAATTCCTTTTACCTTATTGATGATTTCATTAGAAATTTTTGCTAGTACTTCATATGGCAAATGGCACCAATCTGCTGTCATGCCGTCCACGGATTCAACAGCACGAAGTGCGATCGCATTTTCGTAAGTACGCTCATCTCCCATTACACCAACAGACTGAACCGGAAGGAAAATTGCACCCGCCTGCCATACCTTATCATACAAACCTGCATCTTTCAGGTTATTGATATAAATCGCATCTGCTTCTTGAAGGATCGCTACTTTCTCTGCTGTTACCTCCCCAAGAATCCTGATAGCTAAACCGGGTCCAGGAAAAGGATGACGGCCGATAATGAAATGTTCAAGACCAAGAGATGTTCCCACTCGCCTCACCTCATCTTTAAACAGTGTGTTTAAAGGCTCCACCACCTTCAGTTTCATAAAATCAGGTAAACCGCCCACGTTATGGTGCGACTTAATAGTAGCTGAAGGTCCTTTTACAGAAACAGATTCAATAATATCTGGATAGATTGTACCTTGTGCTAACCATTTTACATCTTTTACCTGATGAGCCTCATCATCGAATACTTCGATAAATACTCTTCCAATGGCTTTACGTTTTAACTCAGGATCAGAAACTCCAGCCAATTGGCTCAGGAAACGCTCTTTTGCATCTACACCCTTAATATTTAAACCCAGATGTTTATATTGCTCCAATACCGCTTCATACTCATCTTTTCTCAATAGACCATTATCTACAAATATGCAATGAAGGTTTGTTCCGATAGCCTTGTGCAATAGTATAGCGGCCACACTGGAATCCACTCCGCCTGAAAGTGCGAGAACAACTTTATCATTACCGAGCTTTTCTTTCAGGTCTGCGATGGTAGTTTCCACAAAAGCAAGCGGGGTCCACTCTTGTTTACATCCGCAAATGTCTACCAAAAAGTTTTCCAAAAGTTGCTTACCATCTATACTGTGTGTTACTTCCGGATGGAACTGGATGGCATAAGTTTGAGAATCCTTTACTTGGAAGGCGGCAACTTTTACGTTGTCAGTACTTGCGATTAATTCAAAATTCTCAGGTACTTTGGTAATTGTGTCTCCATGTGACATCCAAACCTGTGAGTCGATATTAATATTTTTGAATAGTTTATTGTCTTTAGCTACAAAATTCAAGTTAGCCCTGCCGTATTCCCGAGTTGAAGAGGCCTGAACTTCACCACCAGAATGCTGTGCGATATATTGAGCACCATAACAAACTGCTAACACTGGATATTGATTATGAAACTTTTCTAAGTCGATTTGTGGTGCATCTTCCTGACGCACAGAATATGGACTACCTGAAAAAATGATGCCTTTGACATCAGATGAAATTTCAGGAATATTATTAAAAGGATGAATTTCACAATAGACATTTAATTCACGTACCCTACGGGCAATTAATTGTGTGTATTGAGAACCAAAATCGAGAATAATGATTTTTTCTAGCATGGCCAAAGTTAAGAATATTTAATTACTTCCACACCGAACCGCTTTAAAAAATCTACGCCCTCATCACTAATCAAGCCTTTATATGCTGCATATGAATCTTTAAAATATACCGTTTTGATTCCTGAAGACAAAATTAACCTTGCACAGGCAATACATGGCGACAACGTAGTATACAGCGTAGAACCGCTAATCTTCGATCCATTTTTTACAGCATAAAGAATGGCATTTTCCTCAGCATGAAGTGCAAGGGAACAGCTTCCACGCGAATCTCTGGCACATCCAGTCTCCGGCCATTCTTCGTCACAGTTGTGGGTACCTGATGGTGGGCCATTGTAGCCAATGGAAATAATCCTGGTATCTTTAGTCAATACCGCTCCAACATGTGCACGTACACAATGTGATCGGGCTGCAAGATCTGTAGCCAAATTCAGTAAATATCGTTTAAATCCTGGTTTTACTCTCATATTTTAAAAATAAAGAGGCTACCTGTTTCACGAACAAGCAGCCTCTTTAGATCTTTTATTAATTAATGACCGCCAGAAATCTTTTTATCAAAGTTAATACCTTGTGATCTTAAAATTCCACTTACTTTCCAAGCATAAAAGGCCAAATAAGCAAAACACAATATACCTACAATATAGCTATATTGAATACCTGTATATTCAGAAACATAACCCTGAATCCAACTGATAATACCACCGCCCATAATCATCATGATCAAGAAACTACTACCTTGACTGGTATTTTTACCCAAACCGCTTACTGCTAAAGTAAAAATACAAGGCCATAAGCGTGCTGCAGAATAAACCAACGCTGGTGAATGCATAAACACTTATCATCCCAGTGGTAAACATGCCGATCAATAAAGCAAGAATCCCAATAGCAGAAAAGATAAGTAACATTCTCGCCGGATTACCTTTACTAGCCATGTCCGCTACGATCAATACTAAAATAATTAGTCCATATACATAGAATGGTGCAAGATCGTGATTGCAATTGCATTAACTCCTAAAAAAATACCAAAAGCCAAATATGGTGCAATAAATCTTAATATCTTTTGAGTACTTACGTTATCAGTAAACGCTTCAACAGCACCGGTCCAGCGGCCAATCATCATACTTGCCCAATAAAGAGAAATATATGGTGCAATATCCTTTAATAGCAAAACCTAAATCTTTCTCCATGTAAGCTGGTAAATTACTTGCGGTAGATACTTCAACACCCACATAGACGAAGATGGCAATCATACCTAATACCAATTGAGGATATTTCAATGCTGAACCTTTCAGACTTGGATCATCCACTGAAGCTTCTACCAATGCAGGTCTATCAGGGAGGGAAGAGAATTTTAAGAAAATTGCAACTGCAATAAATGCGACCCCCAAAATCAGATAAGGAATTTTAACACTTTCAATACTTATATTGCTCTGTAGCCTTGAAAGCGATCCAAAAATGGCAAAACTCACAATAAGCGGACCAATAGTTGTTCCAAAGTTATTAATACCTCCTGCCAGAGTTAAACGTTGAGAACCCGTATTAATTGGTCCTAATGCAATTGCCAATGGGTTGGCCACGGTTTGTTGTAGTGAAAATCCCAATGCAACAATAAACAATCCCGAAAGCATCAATGGAAAAGAACCCAAATTTGCTGCCGGATAGAATAACAATGTACCTACTGCTGAAATAACCAAACCTAAAGCCAAACGAATTTTTATATCCAAGTTTATTAACGATATCTTGCTTTATTAGAACAGAATTACCGTTATAGATTAATGCTCCTACAGTATAGGCAATATAAAATGCCAAGGACACCAATTGACTTCTGACTTTGTGATAAGTCAAACGCTTTTTTAAATACAGGTATTAAAATATCATTACTGGCAGCCACAAAGCCCCAAAAAAAGAATACCGTAACTAAAGGAATAAATTGCCCCCATTTGGTTTGTGAATTTTCTGAACTCATGTTTTAAATTAGTTTTTAGTGGCTAAACATAAATAAAAAAAACTATAAGCTAAAGCGAAGAGTAGCTAAAACGGTTTATTTTTATATTAAAGGCTCAAAACAAAAACACTTAAACGTTCAACATCAAACTATTCACACAAAATCGCGCAATAGGTGTGCTAAAAACTTCACAGAAAAAATACATCGTTATATCTTTAAAATTGCATATTAGCATAATATAAACGATAGAATGAATGTTTGAAGCAATATTACAAGGGATAGGTGCAGGGTATTTTGTTTTCGTTTTTAACAGGGCCGGTATTTTTTTCAATGATAAAAACCAGCATAGAGAGAGGCTTCAAAGCCGGATTTTCTTTAGCAATAGGCGTAATTATCAGTGACATTATATTTATCGCACTGACCATATTCAGCTCTCAGTTTGTAGACTATAAAGCAGAGTATAATCAATATGTAGGCATCATTGGGGGGCTATTTTTACTTGGAATAGGCATATATTATCTTGTTAATAAAGTTAAAGTAAGTTATGATAGTGTCTACACGCTAAAGATTAGAAAACGAGGATATATTTTAAAGGGTTTTTTGATGTGCATATTAACTCCCTCTACCCTAATGTTTTGGATAATGGTAGGCGGAATTATTTCGGTAAAGCTACATTATGATATGGCAGAAAAAGTAGTTTTCTTTGTTATAGCCATGGCCACACAACTTACTGTGGATTGCATCAAAACGTATTATCCAGTAAACTCCGGTACAGAATCAAAGAAGAATATACAGACATTAAATAAAATTGCGGGTGCAGTAATTATTATATTTGCTATCCGGATATTTATTAAAGTTCTACTGAAATATTACAAATAAAATCAGTCCGTTCCACGTTAAATAAAAAATCCCATCATGCAACAGCACAATGGGCTTTTTATGATTTAATTATTAAATCTTAATAAGCTCTTTGATTATTTCCTTCTTTCCAGTTAACAAAAGCTTTATTTACTACTTTATTTCCTCCTGGAGTTGGATAATTTCCAGAGAAATACCAGTCGCCACTATGATTTGGACAAGCACATGTAAGTTATCTAAAGTCTGATAAATCACTTCAACTTCTGCATTGATATTTCTAGGTGTAATGATCTTAGTAATTTTGCAGAGATTTCTTCCTGTGTAAAGGGTCTGTAAATATCTTTAACATGATTTACAATCTCTTCTTTAGGCAATAGCAAAGAAGCTTTACATTTCTGATAAACTTCTTCGATAACATGCTCCATTCCTCGTTCCTTCAACAATTGTATTGCTGCATCGAAAGCAACAAATTGTCCCATACTAGACATATCAATACCATAACAATCAGGATAACGGATTTGAGGTGCAGAAGAAACAATAATAATTTTTTTAGGGTGTAACCTATCTATAATTTTAATGATACTTTGTTTCAAGGTTGTACCACGAACAATAGAATCATCAACAGCCACCAAAGTATCTGATGGTTTTTGATCACGCCATAAGTAGTATCATAAACGTGAGCCACCATTTCCTGCGATCAGCATCCTGTGTAATAAATGTTCTCAGTTTAACATCTTTGATGGCAAGTTTTTCAACCCGTGGTGCCATCGAAAATAATTCATCCAATTGCTCATCATTTAATGTATTCTTTCCTATTAAGCAAAGTATCCTTTTGAACATCTCTGATATAACTGTGTAATACCATCAACCATCCCATAAAAAGAAACTTCAGCAGTATTAGGGATGAAAGAGAATACAGTATTTTTTAAATCGTGATTAACAGCCTTTAGAATCTGTTTGCATAATAAAGCCCCAGATGTTTACGTTCTCTATAAATTTCAGCATCACTGCCTCTCGAAAAATAGATACGTTCAAAAGAACAAGCTCTTTTCTCCTTAGGCTCCCTGAACATCTCCTGAGTCACCTTTCCATTTTTTTTAACGATTAAAGCATGACCTGGCTCAATTTCTTTAACATCTTGAAAGTGAATATTGAATGCAGTTTGTATTGCTGGTCTTTCTGAGGCCGCAACAACAATCTCATCATCATGATAATAATATGCTGGACGAATTCCTGAAGGATCACGCAAGTACAAAGGCATCACCATTACCTACAATACCAGAAATGGATATCCACCATCCCAATTTTTCGCAGAACTTGAAGATATTCGCAATATCTAGATGCTTCGAAATTTTATGTGTAATCTCAACATTATCGAAGTCCTTCTTTTTTATATTCATCAAACAACTCTTGATTTTCATCATCAAAAAGTGACCGATTTTTTCAAGAACAGTAACCGTATCAGCTTTTTCTTTTGGATGCTGACCTAACTCATACAATTGCTCCAATAACTCATCAACATTAGTCATGTTGAAGTTACCTGCAATGACCAGATTACGCGTCATCCAGTTATTCTGCCGTAAAAAAGGATGGCAGTTTTCAATGCTGTTTTTGCCATGAGTGCCATAACGCAAATGGCCTAGTAGAACCTCGCCAATAAAACTAACATTTTCTTTCAGCCATTCGGCATCCTGCATTAATTCCGGTGTTTCATTTTGAATATCACAAACTTATTCTGAACATATCCGAAGATATCTGCTACTGCATTTTGGGCCATGGAACGGTATCTGCTAATGTACCTGTGTCCTGGTTTCATATCAAGTTTAATAGTTGCAATACCTGCCCCATCCTGACCCCGGTTATGCTGTTTTTCCATTAAAAGATACAGTTTGTTTAGGCCGTAAAGTGCAGTCCCGTATTTTTCCTGGTAGTAAGAGAGTGGTTTTAAAAGGCGGATAAAGGCTATTCCGCATTCATGTTTTATCTGATCACTCATTGGTGTGTTGTTTGAGCCGCAAATTTACCGTTTAAAAATAATCAGAACCTAGAAAGAAATGCGTAATTAGTGTACTATTACTTAGAGTTAACAAAGCCACAAAAATCTTTGTTAAAATACAGATGCAAATTCGATCTCGTGTTTTTCAGTCGAAGCTGGTAAGGTTATTTAGCTTTCTAAATCCACATGTTCTGATTCTATTTCAGACTCAAAGAATACAGAAGCATGTTCATCAAATGTTTTCTGATCACCGGAAGTATAAAATGTTTTTGTAGAGGTGGATTTCAGCTGACCGGCGATTTCAGGGTGTCTTTCGAGATAATCGCTCAAACTATTCGCAACGATATCTCCTTGACCAAGCAAGCGAATTTTTTTCGGAAGCATAGCTGTGATCTTTGGAATCAGTAAAGGGTAATGTGTGCAAGCAAGGAGAATACAGTCAATCTGATCATTTTTTTCCAATAACTGATCAATGTATTTCTTTACAAAATAATCTGCACCTGGATCAATGTGCTCATTGTTTTCAACCAAAGGAACCCACATCGGACAAGCTTGCTGAAATACATCAATCTCCGGAAAAAACTTATTAATTTCCATTAAATAGGATTCTGAATTCACAGTACCTCTCGTTCCCATTATTCCGATATGCTGAGTTGCCGTGTGCTGACCAACGACCTCCGCGGTAGGCCTGATTACTCCGAGCACGCGATGATTAGGATACTTGTAAGGAAGAATGTTCTGTTGAATGGATCTAAGAGCTTTTGCTGATGCAGTATTGCAGGCGAGAATGACAAGAGGGCATCCCTGGTCAAATAACCACTCTACGCATTCCAAAGTATAACGATATACGGTTTCAAAAGAATGATCTCCATAGGGAGATCGTGCATTATCTCCAAAATAGACATAATTGTATTGCGGGAGCTGTTTGGCAATCGCCTTAAATACCGTCAGCCCTCCGTAACCCGAGTCAAATACACCAATAGCATTCTTATGATTCATACTAATAAAAACGGGATCAGGTTTTATCACCTGATCCCGCAATTTAACTATTTTCCTTCAAACCCGTAAATCAGACAGAAGGTATTGATTTATTTTTTAGGTGCTGCTGAAGCTGGAGTTGCAGCTGCAGTTAAAGGAATACCTAGTTTCGTTTTAACTAGGTTGTAATATCTTCACCACCATCCCAGTAAACCATTGCCTGGTTTGCAGTATCAAATACATAAGCATAACCCTTTTCTTTTGAAACCGCTTTTATTGCTGCATCTGCTTTCAATTGGATTGGATTAAACAATTCAGCATTCTTAGCTTCCATTTCCTGCTGGCTTTAGTTCTTGCATCATTAATACGTTTTTCAAGATCCTGTAATTGGGCACCCAGTGTTTGTAGTTCTTTACCTACTACTTCCTTATTGGCTTCGCTTAAAGTCTTTTCTTTATCCTGAGCAGATTTATACAGCGCCTGATACTCAGTGATCATTTTTTCAATATCAGCAGTCTTGGTTTTGTTCAAAGCTTCAAGTGACTCTTTGGCTTTTTTT
This sequence comes from uncultured Sphingobacteriaceae bacterium, assembly GCA_963795585.1. GTDB lineage: Bacteria > Bacteroidota > Bacteroidia > Sphingobacteriales > Sphingobacteriaceae > Pedobacter. Next base: position 59,945 of record CAWCIO010000019.1, read on the forward strand.
ACTTCAGGCATCGCATCAATAATTACCGCTGAATTCAAATGTGCCAATTTTTGTTGTGCATTTGCGATGTTGGCAGTAAGTAATAATCCTCCTGCTACAAAAAATGCGTTAATTAACTTTCTCATCTTTATTTTTCTTAATAATTGTTTTTTAGTTTATTATCTGTGTGTATATTATTTAAGTACCGTTCCTGGCTTGATAACCCAATCTTATGATTACATCATTGCTCACGTCGTAAGTGCTGCTGGCGTAAATCATCATCGTTGCTTCACTGCTTTTATCGAATATAAAATCCAGTAGTTTAATTTTAGCTATTTCAGCAATTGCTTTGCTTACTTTTTCCTGAATTGGTTTCAGCAACTTAGTGCGGTTTTGAAAAAGCTCTCCCTCCGGACCAAAGATTCTGCGCTGAAACTCTTTAGCTTGTTTTTCCTTTTCAATAATCTCATTTTCACGCCTCTTACGCATATCTTCTGTCAATAATACCTGATCAGCCTGATAGGCTTTGTACATCTTATCTATCTCCGTAAAATTATTATCAACCTGTTGCTGCCATTGTTCAGACAACACATTTAATTGATTTAGAGATGATTTATATTCAGGCAAATGTTTAAGAATGTATTCGGTATCTACATAAGCAAACTTCTGGGCAGATACACCCATGCCGGCAAATAGTAAAAGGCAAATTAAAAAATACTTCTTCATTTCTTTCAATTTATTAGTTAAACCCTCCTAGCTGTTGAGCGATACTGAAATGGAACTGACCTTTGTTAGCATCAGGTAAACCAGGGATCTTATCAAATCCATATCCATAATCTATCCCCAACAGTCCAAATATCGGTAAAAATATCTTTGCTCCCAAACCAACAGAGCGCCTAACGTTAAAGGGATTAAAATCACTAAACTTATTCCAAGTATTACCACCCTCGGCAAACGCAACAACAAATGCGGTTGCTTGTTGGCTTGCAATAACAGGATATCTCAATTCCATTACATATTTAGTAAAAATTGGACTACCAGAATTTTGAGCGATAGTTGGATTAGCCCCAGAAGGAATAACGGTATTATTAGCATATCCCCGCATTGCGATCAACTCCGAACCCTGTAAGAAGTCAAATCCTTGCATACCATCTCCACCCAATTTAAAGCGTTCAAATGCTGATTGTCCCACTTCCCTATTATATAACCCAAGAAACCAAATTGCGCCTGAGCTTTAACAACCATCTTTCCAACTACACTTTGGAACCACTGTGACTCAAATTTCCATTTGTGATACTCCGTGAACTTATAACGTTGTTTATCAGACGCTGTTGCATAGTTTAAATTATTTAACAAGGAATATGGAGGAGTTGCCTGGATGGTGAATCTGAAATAAGATCCTTCAGTAGGAAAAATCTGATGATTCCTAGAATCTCTGCTCAATTCCTGAGTCAAGTTAAAGTTGTATGAAGTTCCTGAACTGAACAAATATCCCGGATAATTATTCAATATATACTGTTGGGCATTTACAGCATAACTCAACTGGAAATAGTTATCAGGAAAATTCAGTCTTCTACCCAAACTCACTGTAACTCCATTCAAACGAATTTTTTGAAAGTTAGCACTGGTTCTGTCTGCACCATTAGACTGCAAAGAGGTAAATGCACTCACACCAAAACTGATTGGTTTTTTCCCTCCCAACCAGGGCTCAGAGAAAGAGAAGCTATAAGACTGATAATACTTACCATTAGTTTGTCCACGTAAACTTAATTTTTGTCCGTCACCTTTTGGTAAGGGCTTATAAGCATCCAGATTAAATAGGTTTCTTCAATGAAAAGTTATTAAAGGTAAGTCCTAAAGTACCAATGATATGACCACCACCAAAACCACCTGATAATTCAATCTGATCAGAAGGTTTTTCTTCTACAGTATATTCAATATCCACTGTTCCGTCTGCCGGATTTGGTTTTGGAAGCGGATTAGTTTTTGATTCATCAAAGTTACCTAAAGCTCCAATCTCACGTACACTGCGGACCAATAGTTCCTTTGAGAATTTCTCTCCTGGCTTAGTTCTCAACTCACGGATGACTACCCTATCATTCGTAATTGTATTTCCTTTAACTGTAATACGATTGTTCGTATATTGAGGTCCCTCTGCAATACGCATTTCTATTTCGACAGTGTCATTATATATCTTGGTCTGCACAGGATCGATCTGAAAAGTAAGGTATCCATCATTCAGGTAAACGCTGGAAACATCGTCTCCATTTGCGCTACCCCTTAATTTTTTTTCTAATTTTTCTTCACTAAATACCTCTCCTTTTTCAATACCCAGGACTCGCTCCAGATATTGTGTATCATATTTTGCATTACCTGCCCAAGTGATATTTCCGAAATAATACTTAGGCCCTTCGTAAAGATCTATCTTAATTCCAACGGCCTTATCGCTATACTGATAAACGCTATCTTTTAAAATAGTAGCATCACGATAGCCTTTATCCTGCATTTTCGCAACTAGTTTAAGTTTATCTTCTTCGTATTTTTCCTTATTAAACTTACCAGAACCAAAGACTTTATAAAAAGCCTGTTGCTTAGTTTTTTTCAAAAACTTACGCAGCTTAGCTGAAGAAAAGTCTTTATTACCTGTAAAATTGATCTCATGAACTTTTACTTTTCGTCCCTTATCAATGAACACTTCCAATATCATTCCGTTCTCCATATTAGGATCAGGCTTTGTTTTGAAGTCTACAGAGGTAAAGAAATAACCCTTCTCCAGTAAGAATTTCTTTATAGTTGTTGTTGTTGAATTGTAGAGATTATCATTGATAACAGATTTACCACTCTTTTCATTCAATTTCTCAAGAATGTCTGTACGCTGGGATTTGCTTACACCATTAATCTCGAAAGAAGCTAATCTTGGACGTTCAACCACCTCGATGTCAAAATAGACAGAGTCTCCCTCAATTTTAGTGACATCAAGTTGTACATCATCAAACAAACCTTGTGCCCACAAAATCTTGATTGCATTTGATGTGGCCTCACCTGGCAACACGATACGCTCACCTTTAATTAGTTTAGAGAGTGTAATGATCACATCTTTCTCTACAAATTTACTACCAGTCAGCGTAGTTCCTCCGATGATATACTCTTTAGGGTTAAAATAATCCAGATCTAACCCGTTAACTTTTAAGCTGGGAGGCGTTAGATTCGGCTGAGGGCGTGTGATCTGTGCTATTGATGGTAACCCAATCAATAACAATAATATAAGTTGGTATATCCTTTTCATTTACAATCTAAAAATCGATGCTAAGTTAATTTAAACACATGTTAAAAAGTGTTAAAAGTAAAATTAGTTTAGTTGTTCACTAATTTTGCCAAAGCGGCGTTCGCGTTTCTGGTAGTCTACGATGGCTTCAAAAAGATCTTCCTGTCTGAAATCCGGCCACAGCTTATCAGTAAAATAAAATTCAGTATAAGCCATTTGCCATAAAAGAAAATTACTCACTCTGTGCTCCCCACTAGTCCTGATCATTAGCTCAGGATCAGGTATATTTACAGTAGTCAATTGTGCCGAGAAATTCTCTTCCGTAATATCATCCACATTAAGCTTTTGTTCTTTAACGAGTTGTGCCATTTTTTTAGCGGCATCAATAATCTCCCATTTTGCACTGTAACTCAAAGCAAGTGTCAGTGTACAACGTGTATTACCTGCAGTCTTGTCCATCGCACTTTTTAAATCATCAATGCATTTCTGAGGTAAAGAGGCAATATCTCCAATAGCATTTAACCTAATGTTATTTTTAGTCAATGTTGCAGTTTCCTGATTGATCGTAGAAATCAAGAATTCCATTAACGCATTTACTTCTTCGATCGGCCTGTTCCAGTTTTCAGTAGAAAATGCGTAAACAGTAAGGTGTTTAATCCCAATATCGACGCAGCCTTCTACAATATCCTTGACAGACAGCACACCACTTTCATGTCCGAAATGCCTGAATTTTCCCTGATTTTTCGCCCACCTTCCATTACCATCCATAATGATTGCAATATGTTCTGGTAAACGAGTACTGTCAATTTGTTCTTTAAATCCCATTAATTCTGTGCAAATATGCCTAAAATGTATAACATTTTTGGGACACAAAGGTATAAGATATGCCAATACCTACAAACATATAAGTATCTCTTTTTCTAAAATCTCCTCTTTGTGTACCTTGAGCCCCATATCCGGGTATTAAAGAAGGGTCCGATAATCTAACTCTGATCGGCAAATTATTATCCGAAGGCCAGTTAGTATTCGCCGGAGTAGGATAATTACCACTTACATCATCCAGATAATCTGTATAAGCAGTACGGTATCCTATCTGAGTAAATAAACCCCAATTTTCTTTCACTCTAAATTTCATTCCTATCCCGTAAGGTACAGTCAGTGCGTAATTTCTATATAGATCGGCCTGCCCTTCAGTTTTGTAAAACCTTAGCTTGTACTCTTCATCTCCTAATACTACGTCATTAGGGTACCTTGCTTTTGGATTAAAAAAAACACCTCCGATACCTGTGAAGATATAAGGCGTAAACGTCTTTCTCCCTCCTCCTGCAAAATATTCCAGAAAATTAAAATCTACCTGCAAACTAGCTTCGTTCAATGCGCTGTTAAAATTTAGTCCACGATCTCTGAATTGTGCATTACTTGATTTTAAATCATCAGCTTTAATCTTTCCATAGCCATAATGCAGACCAAGCGCCCAGTAAGGATCAAAATTAACTTTTACAAATCCCCCAACAGAAAGCCCACTTATTTTCAATGGTTTAGTTTGGTTCAGGTCTCCCATATACCCAGCGCCACCCCCAAAAGCTCCAAGCTCGAATACCTGAGCGTTTGACACATTTATCCCTATTAGCGAAAGAATCAGAAAACAATATATCAGTCGTCTTTCCACCATTTTAATAATTACGTGTATCTATACCCCATAATAGCTTATTTCTTAACGTCGTAAGATAACTTTCATTATTCAATCGAATCAGATTTACATGAAAAGCTGCTTTATTTAAAATGATTTTAACAGATCTGTCCACCGTCACTGTTCTTGAATCACATGAAACCAAAAATTTCGCACTCCTTGCTTCAATTTCAAAAGTTAAAGACACGTCATCTGGAATTATAAAAGGTCTTACATTCAGATTATGTGGAGCAATTGGTGTGATTACAAAATTTTGGGAACTCGGATAAATGATGGGGCCACCACAACTCAGGGAATAAGCCGTAGATCCGGTAGGTGTCGCTATAATCAACCCATCCGCCCAATAAGAATTCACAAATTCATTATTCATATAGGCATGAATAATCATCATAGCCGAATTATCACGCCGGTGAATGGTAATATCATTTAGTGCAAAATTCTCATCTCCAAACAGACCCTGCTTCGATTCCAGACTTAACAGCGTACGTTTATCTAAAGAATACTCTTTATTCTGGAGCGCATGTATTGCGTTCTTGATTTCGTCTTTGTTTATACTAGCTAAAAAACCTAGTCTTCCAAAGTTAATTCCTATTACCGGAATCCCGGAATCCCTTACCAGGGCCAAAGTATCCAATAACGTGCCATCGCCACCAAGACTGATCAATACATCTGTGTTTCCCAGCAGATCCGAATGTTCTGTAAATACCTTGGTATTTGCAGGCAGCTTGATCTTGTCTTTAATGAATTCCAGATATTTTTTGTAAACAAAAACAGGACAATGCGATTCTTCCAGAACATTAAAAACTTCCTGCACATAGGGTAATACACTGTTGTTGAATTCTCTACCGTAGATTGCAATCCTCATTAAGTAAGCTGGTTTTCTTGAACATGAAAATCAGACATTCAAAAAATTCATAAATGAATTAAATCTGTCCTCGGTTCCATTGTCTGATGTTGTAGTATTAAAAACAGCTTTAACCTGATAATTATACCGCTCAAAAGACGATATAATACCCGATAAATCAGTTTTATTTATTTTTAAAGTAACTTCTAGTTTAGTAGAATCCGGAAAGGATTGTATATAGGAAGACAGTATCTGCGCATTGTCTGCTTCCACAATTTGTGCCATATGTGCAAGGGAATTGTTTCTGTTTCCTATTTCCAAAACAATGATTCCGCCATATTCTTTAACTGCATAAATTTCTGCAGTGTACTCCAGCAGGCTGTTGATGGAAATCAGACCTAGATAATTTTTTTTATAATCCAATACCGGAACTACTGAAAGTTGTAGTTGATGAAATAGACGGATGATGTCATAGATATGCGTATCTTCATATACAAAAGGATTTAAAAGCGATAAAGAAAGACTTCCTATTGGTTGCGTCCCATCCTTTACTTCAATCAGTTCCTCTTCTGACAAAAGTCCCAAAAACTGTGTTTCATTTACAATAGGCAAATGATATAATTTGAACTCAGTCATCCTTTCCAAGGATTTCTGAACCGTGTCAGAAGTCATTAGCGGAGGAATAGAATTTGATATGAGTTCAGATGCCAGCATTTATTTAAGTAATACTCTATCTAAAAATTTCTCCAGATAACCATTAAAGATTTCAGATCTTTCCATCATCGGAGCATGTCCACATAAATCTACCCAATTCAATTCAGAATTTGGCAAAAGCTCATGGAATTCTTCCGCTACTTCTGGTGGCGTCACCTTATCCTGCCTTCCCCAGATTAAGGAAACGGGAATAGTAATCCTGGAAAGATCCTTTGACATATTATGGCGTATAGCAGATTTTGCCAGTGCAAGAATACGAATCACTCTGGTCCGTTCATTTACAGTCTTATACACCTCATCCACAAGTTCTTTTGTTGCAGTTGCTGGATCATAGAATGTAAATTCAACTTTCTCGCGAACATAATCATAGCTTTCTCTTCTAGGAAAAGAACCGCCAAAAGCGTTCTCATACAACCCTGAACTCCCTGTAAGCACCAGTGCTTTTACGCTTTCTTGGTGAGCAATTGTAAAAACTAGGCCAACGTGACCGCCCAAGGAATTACCGATTAAAACAACCTGGTTTAATTTTTTGTGTTTGATAAACTTATTTACATATTTAGAAAGACTCCTTACGCCTAGTGTAAGTATTGGCAGTTCGTATATTGGCAAAATCGGAACCAAAATATGATACCTATCTTTAAAATGATCAATAACATCTTCCCAATTACTCAACTCCCCCATCAAACCATGAAGTAATACCAGGGTTTCACCTTTTCCAGCTTCAATATATTTAAACCCTTCTTCTTCTATTACTTCGTATCTCATGTTCAATGTTATGTAAGGTATGCTACTAAGTTAGTAGACTAAAATTAATTTAATGTAATTTAAAATATTATTTTTAAGAAAACTGCCTTATTACTTTTGTGCAACACAATTTATGCCAATTGTATTTTCACAATCTCAGCGATTAGCTTCCCATCCGCTTTACCTGCAAGTTGTTGATTCGCTGCAGCCATCACTTTACCCATATCTTTTACAGAACTGGCTCCCGAATCCTGTATAATATTAACAATAACAGATTCAATCTCGCTACGGTTTAGTTGCTTTGGCATATAAGCTGATATCACAGCAATCTCCTCTTCCTCTATCTGACTAAGATCCGTACGGCCTTGCCCAATGTAAATGTCTGCTGATTCTTTACGTTGCTTGATCAGCTTTTGAAGAATCTTTAATTCAGTTTCCTCAGTGATTTCTTCAGTTGAACCTTTTTCAGTTTTTGCCAACAATAATGCTGCTTTAATCGCCCTCAAACCCCTAAGTTTAGCCTGATCCTTAGCTAACATCGCCTGTTTAATTTCTTGATCTATTGTATTTGATATCATTTCGATTCTTTTTTTATTTTCTGTTAATAATTGTTCCTGTCGCCTGCGCAGTCGGCATAATCAACATATCGTTGATATTTACATGGGCGGGACGGCTTACCACAAACCAAATGGCCTCAGCGATGTCATTCGCTATTAGCGGCTCCAATCCGTCATACACTTTTTTTGCTCTACCTTCATCTCCTTTAAAGCGTACTTTTGAAAATTCAGTCTCTACCATGCCCGGATTAATAGCGGTAACCCTGATACCATGCGGCAACAGGTCAATGCGCATCCCTTTATTTAAAGCATCAACAGCGTGTTTTGTCGCGCAATAAACATTTCCGTTAGGGTACACTTCCTGACCAGCTATAGAGCCAATATTGATGATATGACCACTTTTCTGAGCCACCATCCAGTTGGACACAATTTTAGTGGTATAAAGCAACCCTTTCACATTTGTATCGATCATTTTATCCCAATCTGTAATACTGCCTTTATCGATAGGGTCCAGCCCCTGACTCAAACCTGCATTGTTGATCAACACATTTATCTTCTTCCACGAAGCAGGCAATGTTTCCAACTTATAAGAAAGATCCTCATGATCCCTTACATCCGCTACAATACGCTTAACAGAAACGGCATATTTATCTTCAAGGTGCCTTGCCGCTTCCGAAAGCAGCTGCTCTCTTCTTGCAAGCAATACAAGATCATACCCTTGGGCCGCAAATAAATGTGCACAGGCGGCCCCAATACCTGAAGTAGCGCCTGTAATTAATGCAATCTTAGACATCTGTGATATTTATTTATTAAACAAAGCTATAACTTTTTTGAAAGCCTTAGCTATTCAAAAAATAAACTGAACGTTACATGACGTAGCATTAGCTTATCGATAGGCGCAGCGTAACGGTGAGGCTCATCCTTTAACACACTATTTAAAGAATAAGAAAGCTTTAATTCGGGTGACATTTTGAAGTATTCAAAATAAAGGTCAAAGCCAAACCCAGCCTCATAAGACAAAAAGCTACGCTTGTTATTCAATACTTTCTCAGCCGGATCTGTAACTAGATCGTTGTTGGTTTTTTTCTTTGAAGAGATATCGACAGAATATTTTGCACCACCCAGTACATAAGCCCTGAAATTATTCCTCCTATCGGACTTCAACTTAAAACCCAAGGGAAATTCCACCATGGTGGCCTGTGTTTTCTTTTCTATGTCAAGGTTTGAATCTTCATACTTGTAAGATAAAAGCCTATCGTTGAAAACCAAAATAGGGGTAAAACGGAGATCTGCATTTTCGCTAACGCGCTTATTGACTACAAATCCAATTCCAAATCCAGGTGATGATTTAGAAGAGACAGACTTTAATGGACTTAGAATGGAAAAATCAACAGGATCGATATAAGGTTCCCGCCAATTTGCTTTTTTTAATATTTTATATTCAGAGCCTACATATTGAAAAGTAAAGCCAAAGTGAATATCATCATCATCTACTCCTCCGCCCCAATTTTGCGCACTGCTTGCAGAAGCGACCGATAAGAACAAAAAAAGCAGTTTAATCCCTAGTTTCATTTTATGCCAGTATATATTGCACTTATTCCGAAGGTGAGGCGCCTGTCTTTGGTATTTGTAAACCCAACTTTATTCATCAGAGCCAGAAAGGCATCTCCATCGGGGAAAGCCGCTACAGATTCCGGAAGGTATTCATAAGCACGCTGGTCTTTGGAAAAGACTTTTCCAAGCAGCGGCGTCACGTGCTTAAAATAAAAATTATATCCTTGCTTTACGGGAAAAGCTCTTGGTTTTGAAAATTCCAGAATGACCATTTTACCACCTGGCTTTAACACCCTGTACATGTCAGCAAGTCCTTTTTCCAAGTTCTCGTAATTTCTTACGCCAAAAGCGACTGTAATCGCATCAAAATAATCGTCTTTAAATTGCAGCCCTTCTGAGTCACCAAGTTGTACGGAGAAAACATGCTGCAGGTTCCGATCATGAATCTTGTTACGTGCTACATCAAGCATACCTTCTGATATGTCTACACCAATTATTTTCTCAGGTTGAAGGATCTTAATCGCCTCAAAAGCAAAGTCTCCGGTACCCGTAGCCACATCGAGCATAATCCTCGGCTGAATTGATTTTAATTCCCGAATAGCTTTTTTCCGCCATATGATGTCTATTCCCAAGGACATAAAATGGTTTAGAAAGTCATATGTTCCGGAGATGTTATTGAACATACTGGCTACTTGCTCCTTCTTTGTCGCCGTTTCAGATTGGTATGGTGTGATGTTTTCGTTCATGGTAAGCTGCAAAGATAAGTATTGTTGAAAACTAATTTTCTACCTTTGTCAAATGATTATAAAATCAGCAACATTTATTTGCAGCAATACCAAGGTTTCAGCACTGCCTGTAGCCAATATGCCGGAATATGCTTTTATCGGGCGTTCGAATGTAGGAAAGTCCTCTTTAATTAATATGCTCGTTAACCAGCACGGATTGGCAAAAACTTCCCAAAGACCGGGAAAAACACAATTGATCAACCATTTTCTAATCAACGAAAAGTGGTATATTGTCGATTTACCTGGCTATGGATATGCAAAGGTATCAAAAAGCAGTAGGGAAAAATGGGAAAAGTTCATTAGAAATTACATCACAAAACGGGAAAGCCTGCAATGTGTTTTTGTTTTGATCGACAGCCGTCTGGAGCCTCAAAAGATCGACTTGGAGTTCTGCTGCTGGATGGGTGAAATCCAGATCCCTTTTGCACTGGTGTTTACAAAGGCTGATAAGCAATCTACTGTTAAAACAGATCAGAATGTTGCTGCTTTCAAAAAGGCATTAGGCGGCTGGTTTGAAGAAATTCCACCTTATTTCGTGACCTCTGCTGAAAAAAGCCAGGGTAGAGAAAAGGTGCTTGAATTCATTGAACAAGTTAATCTGGATTTTGTTATGCCAATTTTATCATCAAAAGAAGACTATCAAGAATAAAATATGAAGAAGTATTTTTCATTAGTACTATTTGCACATTCTGTTTTTGCCCTACCATTTGCTATGATAGGCTTTTTTCTTGGTATAACAACTACTAGCCAGCCTTTCAGTTGGTTATTGCTGGTCCTAGTTCTACTATGTATGGTATTTGCCAGAAACTCAGCAATGGCTTTTAACCGCTATCTTGATCGGGATATTGATTCAAAAAACCCCCGGACCCAGATGCGTGATATTCCATCAGGAAAAGTTTCTGCAAATGAAGCCCTTTGGTTTGTAATAATAAACTGTATACTTTTTATTGTAACCACCTTCTTTATTAATTCACTCTGTTTTTACTTATCTCCCGTAGCACTATTTGTTGTACTTTTCTACAGCTACACCAAAAGATTTACCGCATTATGCCATCTTGTCTTAGGACTCGGACTATCTCTTGCTCCAATAGGCGCATATATTGCAGTTACTGGAGTTTTCAATATTGTACCTGTATTATATTCTTTTGCAGTGTTGTTCTGGGTCAGCGGATTTGATATAATTTATGCGCTACAGGACGAAGATTTCGATAGACATGAACAATTGCACTCTATTCCTGCTACCTTAGGTATAAAAAATGCGTTAAGGCTCTCAGTAGTATTGCACATTTGCTCCGCATCATGTGTTATCCTGCCTGTTTTTTTTACCTCTTTCAGTTATTTCTACTATGTGGGTGTCGCATTCTTTTGCTTTATGCTCACCTATCAGCACCTCTTGGTGAAACCTACCGACATTAGTAAGGTTAACCGGGCATTCGCAACAACTAACGGCTATGCATCGGTAGTTTTCGCCTTATGCTTTCTAATAGATGCTTTTTTAAGAACAAACTTCAACTTCTAATTACATGATCGACCTAACCATTCCAAAAAAGAAAAGACTATACATTCCTCAAAAACTCGAAATGAAATGGGACACACTCGAACCCATTTTGAATGAATTACTGAACCGTCCGATCGGACATGTGCAAGAATTGGAACAATGGCTGAAAGATAAAAGCGAACTGGAAGCTGCTCTGGAGGAAGATTTCGCATGGCGATATATAAAAATGAGCTGTGATACCGCTAATGAAGATTTAGTTAGGAGTTTTCAATATTTCGCGACAGAAATAGAGCCAAAGATTTCCCCTATTGCTAACCAACTCAATCAAAAATTTAATGATAGTCCCTATATAGATGAGCTTGATCAGGAGAAATATTTTGTTTTCATCAGAGCGATCAGAAAAGCAATAGAAATTTACAGAGAAGAAAATGTGGAACTTCTGACTAAGTTACAAGTGACACAACAAAAATATCAGTCTATTACTGGTGCTATGAGTGTAAATATTAATGATCAAGAATATACTCTTGAGCAAGCCTCTAATTTCGTAAAAGATCCAAACCGCGAGATCAGAGAACAAGCTTGGAAAACCATACAGCAAAGACGGCTGGTTGACAAAGAAGAGCTGAACCTACTCTTCGATGACCTTATTGCTATGCGCCATCAGGTTGCGCTGAATGCAGGTTTCGAAAACTACCGCGATTACATGTTCCAGGCGCTCGGCAGATTTGATTATACGCCTAAGGATTGCTACCACTTCCATGAGGCTATTGAAAAAGAAATCGTCCCAATTCTCAAAGCACAAGCTACAAAAAGAGCCGAAGCCTTAGGGATTGAGAAACTAAAGCCTTGGGATATGGACGTAAGTACTACAGGAAAACCAGCACTAAAACCTTTCCGTGATGGTAAAGATTTAATTGACAAAAGTATCGACTGTTTCAATGCAATTAATCCTCAATTAGGACAAATGCTTGCTATCATGAAAGCGAATGATCTTTTTGATGTCGAAAGTCGCAAAGGCAAGGCACCAGGTGGCTACAATTATCCCCTTGCGGAAACAGGCGCTCCTTTTATCTTTATGAATTCCGCCAACTCCCTAAGGGACTTGACTACTATGGTGCACGAGGGCGGACATGCAGTACATACTTTCCTTACCGCAAATCTGGAGCTGAATGACTTTAAGCATTGTCCTTCCGAAGTAGCAGAACTCGCCTCTATGAGCATGGAGTTGATTTCTATGGACAACTGGCATCTTTATTTTGATAATGAAAAAGACCTGGTTCGGGCAAAAAAGGAGCAATTGCTTGATGTATTGAAGACACTGCCATGGGTAGCAGTGATCGATCAATTTCAACACTGGATTTATACCAATCCACTTCATACCGCAGCCGACCGAGAGGAAACGTTCAAACAAATTTATAATCGATTCGGAGCAGGATTCAGTAATTGGTCTGGACTCGATGCGGAATTCGGAAATATATGGCAAAAGCAATTACATCTATTCGAGGTACCATTTTACTATATTGAATATGCAATAGCACAGTTGGGAGCGATAGCCATCTGGAAAAACTACAAAGAAAACCCGGAAAAAGCTATGCAGCAGTATCTTTCAGCACTTTCTCTAGGTTATAGCAAGCCAATAAATGAAATTTACGAGACAGCGGGAATTAAATTCGACTTTAGTTTATCTTATATACAGGAATTAGCAAGTTTTGTAAGCGAAGAATTGCAAAAATTAGGCTAAGTTTACCATCAAATCTTTATTTTGAACACAAAACCTAAGCCGTTCACGTATGTTTGAAAAACTTTTCAGAAAAAAGTCCATTTCCAGAATCCTCGACGACGCATCTAGAGGATACGGAGAGCACGGCACCTCTCTACATAAGACCTTAGGAGTAAGGGACCTGACTGCATTTGGAATCGCTGCTATTATTGGAGCAGGAATTTTTAGTACGATCGGAAAAGCCAGTGCTGATGGAGGCCCTGCGGTTATTTTCCTCTTTATATTTACTGCTGTAGCCTGTAGCTTTGCCGCCTTTGCTTATGCGGAATTTGCCTCTATGGTTCCAGTATCTGGAAGTGCTTACACCTATTCATACGTTGCATTTGGGGAACTGGTTGCATGGATCATTGGTTGGTCTTTAATCATGGAATATGCTATTGGAAATATCACAGTAGCCATTTCCTGGTCAGACTATTTCACAGGACTCCTCTCCTCCATACGAATCCCGGCCCTTGAAATTAATGGCATTCATCTGCCCGACTGGATGACCATGGATTACTTAAGTGCTTTCAATGGTCACAAACACGCTGAAGCTTTAATTAATGCAGGTAAAAACTTTGCTGATCTGGACGATGCGACACGCATAGCTAATAACGCCTGGATAACTGCTCCCCGGATAGGAGACTTTCATATCGTTGCAGACTTGCCCGCATTAGGTATCATTATATTCATTACATGGCTCGTATACCGAGGCATGAAGGAATCAAGAAATGCCAGCAATGCCATGGTAATCGTAAAACTTGCTGTTATTTTGCTTGTGCTTTCTGTCGGGATTTTCTATGTTGACACCAGCAATTGGAATCCATTTGCTCCAAATGGCGTATCAGGGGTATTGAAAGGCGTCTCCGCGGTTTTTTTCGCCTATATTGGTTTCGACGCAATTTCCACTACCGCTGAAGAATGCAAAAATCCGCAAAGAGATCTGCCACGCGGGATGATGTGGGCAATTATTATTTGTACAGTCTTATATGTAGCAATTGCATTGGTACTAACAGGTATTGTCAACTATAAATTGCTTGCCGTAGGGGATCCTCTGGCATTTGTATTTGATCAAATTGATCTCAAACTTATGAGTGGAATCATTGCTGTTAGTGCTGTATTTGCTATGGCCAGCGTACTTTTGGTATTTCAGATGGGTCAGCCACGAATATGGATGAGTATGAGCCGTGACGGACTGCTGCCAAAATCTTTCTCTAGAATTCATCCTAAATACCAAACTCCGTCATTTGCAACGGTAGTTGTAGGTTTTGTAGTAGCTATACCTTCATTGTTCATGAATCTGACTATCGTAACGGACCTTTGTTCAATAGGAACGCTATTTGCTTTTGTATTGGTATGTGCAGGCGTCCTTGTTCTCCAAAACAAACCAGACATTCAGCGGGGTAAATTCAAAATCCCCTATATCAATTCAAAATTTGTCATACCATTAGTGCTGGTTGGCTCCTTACTCATCTCATTTACAAAATATAAAGAAGAGAGTATTTCGTTTCTTTTGAACAAGGATCGAACTTATGATCCTGTAAGTTTCATTACCTCACTAGAAAACGCTGAATTAAATACTGTTAAACAGGAGATTGTTGCGGAGAAAGCAAAGCAAGGAATTATTAATACTACCATAGATGTAGAGGCCTATTTAGACAAACTCACGAATGCTCAATATCAGCAGTTCATTGATCATTCTACTATTTCCCATGAGAAAAAGTACGAAAGTGGATGGAAACTTTTTAAACATAAAATCCCAATGTGGATCTTTTTATTTATCTGTATTGCCATAAGCTATTATTGTATTACAAAAAATCTCTCATTAATCCCTGTATTGGGACTAATCAGCTGTTTATACATGATGTGTGAGCTTGGCATTTCCAATTGGATCGGATTTGGCATCTGGTTGATCATAGGTCTGATTGTGTATTTCTTATACGGGTTTAAACATAGTAAACTCGGTTTAGAAAGTAAACACTAGTCTAATCTAACTCTATTAAAAAAGCGATGACCTAAGGTCATCGCTTTTTTATTGAGCAATTAAATTCCCAATAATTACCCAATTCATGGGCTTTTTCATTTTTTTTTAGAAAAATTCTACATTATGAGAATTATTCTCTACATTAGATTTATTAAAGCCCTAACAGGTTTCGGCCTGTTTAATTACCTTCCTAATTATCCCTATAAAAATTGCTGGTTGGACAACCGCAATGAAAGGCTCCTCCCCGGAGCCTTTATTGTTTTATAGAGCCAATAAAAAACATAGGATAGGCTCGGCAAGTTTCAGGGCTATTAGCCATAGGACTTTCCTACCAGTTTGCTACTGGTCTGAACCAATCTCATCTGGATAGCGCAAGACTTCCATAAAGAGCAGGCAACCTGAAAACCCTCATTTATGAAATTCTTTTATAATAGGTTCAATGCAAGCGAAGATCAGCCATAGGATGCAATTCACGGCTAAAAGCCAAAAAAAACATTGCAGACCTATGAAGAGTTCAGGGATAATTTTCCCGGTAAAAGGGTTTTATTTAACTCCACTTAGCGCCCGAAGTTTTTTACGAATATAAGATCCCGCTGGCGTAAGTTCCAATTCCGACCATTTAGCTTCTACCTTAGCCCCAGGTTTCAACAAAGCTGTCGTTTCTTCTTTATCTGTAACGTTCCAATTTGCCCAACTCAATTTGTTTTTCTCCATCCAATTAAGCCAATTTGCGTTCTTTTCCTTATCAAATTTGCCATTACCATCAGCTTCCCCCACGCCCCATTCAGTTACAAATAGCGGCAAACCAGATTTAATAGCATCATCAGCTTTATTCATAAGTCTTTCCTGATGGCTTGGCTCTGACGCATAAAAATGAAAAGAATAAGCAATATTACTAAATTCTTTAATCGGGTCTTTGGCTGCCATATCCACATCCTGATCCCAGGATGGGCTACCTACAACGATCAGGTTTTTATCGTCATATTTCCTGATTTCTCTGATGACCTGAATAGCATAATTTTTAACAACTGACCACTCAATACGCTCGGGTTCATTGAATACTTCATAAATCACATTTGGACAGCCTTTATAACGCTTAGCCATTTTTGCAAAAAAAGCCCTGGCTTGTTCCAGATGCATATGCGCGTGGTGGTCGTGCCAGTCGATAAGCACATATACACCTCTCTTAATCGCAGCATCCACTACTTTAGTCACAAGTGACTCCTGTCCTTTGGGATCTTGCAGATAGCCGTTTTTTGGTTCAACAGCCATCGAAACTCTTAGCAAAGTGATTTTAAAATCATCAACCAACCAATCTACTACCTCACTGTTGTAATATTTACGGCCTTCCCAGATGCTCCAGGATAAACTGATGCCGCGCAACTGTGGCGGCTGATTGTAACGATTGACGATCTTTCCTTTGGAAACTCTAAGTTGACCGTGCTGATTTACAGCAGTTTTTTCTTGCCCATGACCTTCTATCGAGATGATCAATAGCACAAAAATTATAATCAGATATCTCATATCTATTAATTTATAGAACTCAGGCTTTATCTGCAAACAGCACAAGCCCCGGTCTTTCAATGGAGCGAAAACCGAACTGCAGTTCCTCTGTTGCAGTCGCTATGTTTCTTGCATGACACCAACATTATAAAGCTTGATAATACAGAACTAAAATAGGCTTTCTTATTATATGATTGATATTTCGGGACATAAAAAAAACGAGACACTATTCAACAGCACAGTAGGTCAGGCCTAAATCATTCAAAATGCTATTTTACCAGCACCCATTCATAAATGTAAAAACTCTTCTCTTAAGTTATGTTAACAATTGTTTTTGTACCGATATCAATCTTGCCTCAAAAAAACAAAGTTGAAGACATTCATGTTTAAATAATATGCTATCACTGATTCCAAACCTACCCGATTATGTATTGGGCGTACGTGCCACGGCAGAAGTGGACGAACAAGACCTTAAGAGCGTCCTGCTTCCGGGACTAAGCAGATTAACCGAGCAGTATGGGGAAATCTACTACTTGCTTGTATTGGAAACTGGTGTCGAAAATTTCACAGCAGGCGCGTGGTTTCAAGATATGATCGCAGGCTTTAAACACTTCACAAAATGGAAAAAAATGGCAATTGTCACTGACCAGAAAGCAGTAGAAACATTCACAGACCTATTTAGCTACCTGGCTCCTGGTGAAGCAAAAGGGTTCCAGCTTGCGGAGCTGAGGAAAGCAAAACAGTGGGTGAGTAGCAAGAAAGATTAACTGGAAAATGCTGGTAGCACCTACCTTGATATCTCAGAAGCAGGTGGAGGCATTTGGGATACCGTACAACATACGAGGCAAGCTAGTATTGAAGAACTGATTAGCCTGACCTTGCATCGTGCAGATCGGCATTTTTCTGAAGGCGTAACCACAATTGAAGTGAAGAGCGGTTATGGTCTGGATATAGAAAATGAATTAAAAATGCTCCGCGCAATTCAAGCCGCCGGTCGCATTGCAAAATCAGATTTAGTTGCAACCTGCCTTGCTGCACATATTGTCCCAAAAGATTTCAGCGGCACAAAAGCAGACTACCTTACTCACATAGCCAAAACGCTATTTCCATTAATTGTGAAAGAAAGGTTGAGCACACGGATCGATGCTTTCATAGAAAAAGGCGCATTCTCCACCGCTGAGATAACTCCTTATTTTCACACTGCCAATAGTTGTGGGTTCTCTATTATTGTTCATGCAGACCAGTTTAGCCCTGAAGGAAGCAAGGTGGCAGTGGAATTTAATGCTGTTAGTGCTGACCATCTCGAAACAAGTACAGAACAGGAAATTTGTACATTGGCCCAAAGTAATACCATTCCCATAGCACTTCCTGGAGCCTCCTTAGGTCTAGGCTGCACCTTTACACCTGCTAGAAAGTTATTGGATGCCGGAACAAGTTTGGCAATTGCCAGCGACTGGAATCCTGGTTCTGCTCCCATGGGCGACCTCCTCGCACAAGCATCAATATTAGGAGCATTTGAAAAGCTAAGTAATGCTGAAGTATTGGCTGCCATCACTTTCAGGGCAGCCCAGGCGCTAGAGCTATACGATAGAGGAAAGATCGAACCTGGATTCCTGGCTGATTTTAACTTATTTCAAACTTCTGATTACCGTGAGATACTATATCAGCAGGGTAAACTCAAACCTACTCAAGTCTGGAAAGACGGAAACCTTCGTTATTCATCTCTCTAATATTCAACTATGGATTTTAAAGCACTTATTTTACAGGGCATCCCGTCACAGTTGCCCGAAAAAAAAATCTACGAAGCCCAGGTCAGTCATGCGCCGATGAGAAAAGATATTTTAGATAGAGAGGAAAAGAAACTGGCACTTCGCAATGCACTTCGTTATTTCCCTGAGGAATGGCACAGCACATTGGCACCAGAATTTCTGGAGGAATTGCAATCTTACGGAAGAATCTATATGTATCGTTTTAGACCTGAATACGCAATGTACGCAAGGCCAGTTCATGAGTACCCTTATCAAAGCCTACATGCAGCTTGCATCATGTTAATGATCCAGAACAATTTAGACCCTGTTATTGCGCAACATCCGCAGGAACTTATTACCTATGGAGGTAATGGAGCTGTATTTCAGAACTGGGCACAATACCTGTTGACCATGCAATATTTAGCTACTATGTCCGATGCACAAACCCTGAATATGTATAGCGGTCATCCGCAAGGCTTATTTCCATCTTCCCCTGCTGCTCCACGGGTTGTGATAACGAACGGAATGATGATACCAAATTACTCATCTCAGGATGATCTTGAAAAATACAGTGCCTTGGGAGTTACATTGTACGGACAAATGACCGCAGGATCCTACATGTACATCGGGCCTCAGGGTATTGTACACGGCACCACCATTACGCTGATGAATGCATTTAGAAAGAAACTGAAGGCAGGCCAAAGTCCTGCCGGCAATATTTTTCTTACAGCAGGACTAGGAGGTATGAGCGGCGCACAATCTAAAGCCGGCAATATAGCCGGCTGCATTACAGTATGTGCAGAGATCAATCCTAAGGCGGCACAAAAAAGATACCGCCAAGGCTGGGTAGATGAACTGTTGGATGATCTTGAAAGTCTAGCTATAAGAATAAAAAATGCACAAGCTGCCAAAGAGACAGTATCTCTTGCTTACATAGGAAATATTATAGACGTGTGGGAATATTTCGATCAGGAAGACATTTTTGTTACCATCGGATCTGACCAAACCTCTTTACACAATCCCTGGTCGGGCGGTTATTATCCAGCAGGGTTAAGCTATGAAGGCGCAAACGAAATGATAGTATCAGACCCCGAATCCTTCAAAGCATTAGTAAAAGCTTCGTTAGTTAGACATGCCGCAGCTATCAACCGGCATACCAGCAAAGGCACTTATTTTTTTGATTATGGTAATGCTTTTCTTTTGGAATGTAGCAGAGCTGGGGGTGATGTGACAGCTCCCGATGGCATTAATTTTAAATATTCTTCCTATGTGGAGGATATACTGGGGCCAATGTGTTTCGACTATGGCTTCGGTCCATTCAGATGGATATGCACATCAGGAAATCCAGCTGATTTAAAACTCACAGACAGCATTGCACTTGAGGTGTTAACTGCGCTTAAAGCGGAAGCACGATTGGAGATTCGACAACAGCTGCAGGATAATATTACCTGGATTAAAGAGGCTGAGGCCAATAAACTCGTGGTGGGTTCTCAAGCCAGGATTCTGTATGCTGATGCAGAAGGCAGGGAAAAGATCGCTTCCCGCTTCAACGAAGCAGTAAAAAAAGGTATTTTATCTGCCCCTATTGTACTAGGTCGCGATCACCACGACGTTAGTGGTACAGACTCCCCTTTTCGAGAAACAAGTAATATCTATGATGGAAGTCGCTTTACAGCAGATATGGCCATACAGAATGTGATTGGTGATAGCTTTCGGGGAGCCACCTGGGTATCTATTCATAATGGAGGGGGAGTAGGCTGGGGCGAAGTGATCAATGGAGGCTTTGGAATGGTATTAGACGGCAGTGACTCAGCTTTCGAAAAATTAAAAAGCATGCTTTTCTTCGACGTAAATAATGGTTTAGCGAGACGCAGTTGGGCTAGAAACAAAGAAGCAAATTTCACCATCCGAAGAGAAACAAATCGAAATCCGGACTTAAAAATAACAACACCCTATTCAGCTAGCGAAATTTTACTTGAAAATATAGTAAAAAAATAAAAACTCACTGTTTTTTCATCAAATACAAGAGAAAAACAAGACTATCTAACATAATATCCAGAAATATAATTAATATTGAGCACAAAAAAACTATAACAGGACCTAATTGATGATAGAGTACTGCTTAAAGTCCGACACCGACCTGGTAAACTTGATGAAGCTGGATGACCGGCGCGCCTATACCGAGATTTATCACAGGTATAAGTTTACGTTGCACAACCATGCCTGGAATAAAACCAGGAACAGAGAAGAGGCCCAAGACTGTATTCAGGAAATTTTTACTACACTCTGGGCTAAACGCAGCAACCTGGAACTTAGCAATCTCTCTGGTTATCTATATACAAGCCTTCGAAACCACATCCTTAACCAAATGTTGCGCCAGAACGTACAAGATAAATACGTCGCCTCTATCCATGAATTTGCAAATCATGAGCCAGTTATCGCTGATCACCTGATCCGGGAGCACCAATTAAAACTATTGATCGATCAGGAAATAGACGCACTTCCTCCAAGAATGCGCGAAGTTTTTAAGTTGAGCAGACTTGAGCACCTTACACACCGAGAAATCGCGGAACGATTGGGAACTTCTGAACAAACTATAAAAAAACAAATGACAAATACGCTTCGTGTTTTGAGAATTAAGCTCGAAATGCTGACTATTTTGATCCTGATTATTACGATTTAAGGGCGTTTCTTAAAAAAAAACATTTTTTTTTATTTTTAGAATACCCCTACCTCTCTCCTAACTTGTCTTACTATTGATATCCATGAAAAAAGAAGAAGTAATACAACTGATAGAAAAATTTAGATCCGGAACAGCGAACGAAGCGGAAATTGCTTTGATGGAAAGCTGGTACCTTAGCTATCGGGAACCAGAAACCACTGGATTCGATATCGAAGAACGCTCGAAAGACCTGGAAGCAGTTTTCCTAAATTTACAGGAAGTACAGCCAACAAAGAAAAAGCTATGGCGAAGACAATTGTCAATCGCGGCATCTTTATTGGTTCTGTTTTCGGTCGGATTCTATCTTCATACCTCCAACAAAACTCCAATGAGCTTGGAACAGGCGGCCCTCAAAAATGATATTAAACCAGGAGGTAACAAGGCATACCTGACCCTTTCAGATGGTACAAGGATCGCACTCAATGACGTGAAAAACGGCGAGGTAGCTCAGCAATCCGGCATCGATATTACTAAAACCGAAGATGGCACTATCGTCTATACGGCGAAAGATCAGAATGCTGGACAAGCATCTTCCAACACTTTTGAAACTCCTTTTGGCGGGCAGTACCAGCTGCAACTCCCTGATGGAAGTAAAGTCTGGCTCAATTCAGCTTCTTCCCTTACTTATCCGACCAGTTTTGCAACCCTTAAAGAACGAAAGGTTATGCTTACGGGGGAAGCTTATTTTGAGATCAGTAAAGATAAGGAAAAGCCATTCGTGGTACAAACAGCCAAGCAGGAAGTCAAAGTTTTGGGCACGCATTTCAACATTGACGCTTACGAGAGAGCCGTAAAAACAACACTGCTAGAAGGCAGTATAAAAGTAAAGACCAAAAACGAAGAAAAAATGCTTCATCCCGGAGAGCAATCGTCCGTACAATTAGACCTGATAGACATTCAGACCGCCGACCTTTATCAGGTAATGGCTTGGAAGAACGGAGATTTTGTATTCGAAGGTGCATCTCTAGGCTCTATTATGAAGCAAATCAGCAGATGGTATAATGTAGATTTAAAATACGAAGGTAAAATCGCAGACCTGAAGTTCGGAGGATCAATCTCCAGAACAAAAAACATCAACGAGGTGCTAAAGGTACTGGAAATGACAAAAGGAGTTCATTTTAAAATCGAGGGAAGGAGGATATTAGTTATGCCATAACAAAAATGGATAACTAAAAAAGAAATAGGAGCGTTGGCGCGCCCCTATTTAAGATTTAGGGTCCCTTAATTTCAATATTGAGTCAAAACAATAATCGCACTAATAAACCCAAACAAATGTATAAAATTTACTCTAGAAAAGGGTATGACCTAACCTGTCATGCCAAAACCCATCTATTTTCCAAAAGCTGGTATAACGTTCTCAGACAACCAAATCAAAAAAAGTGGCTTATGAGAATAAACGTTACTATAATTTTGTTGACATCCGTCTTTATGCAACCTTCCATTGCTGCAAACGGACAAAATGTTTCTTTAAGCAGAAAGGGCATTTCAATGACTGAAGTTTTCAAAGAAATCAAGAGACAAACGGGCTACGATTTTGTGTATAGATATGATGTAATTCAGAAAGCGAAAGCCATTACATTAAATGTAAAAGACGAATCTCTGAGAAGAGTACTGGATAAATGCTTTGAGGGGCAACCACTTGCTTACTACATCGACAACAACACTATTGTGGTTAGAGAAAAAGAGTTTCAGTCAAGATCATCTAATGCGCATCGTGTCGATATTCTTATACGCGGTGTCATTAAGGATGAAGCTGGCTTGCCTCTTCCTGGCGCAGGAATACGTGTTAAGGGTGGATCTGCTGCAGTTTCAGCTGAGGTAGATGGAACATTTAGCATTAGAGTACCGGACGAGAAAGCTGTACTTGTCGTAAGCTATATTGGCTACGAAACTCAAGAAGTAATTGTGGGTACGCAAAGCACATTAAGTATTCAACTGAAACCTTCGGGAACTGCACTGAACGAAGTAGAAATTGCTGTCGTAGCGTTCGGTACACAAAAGAAAGAAAGCCTTGTTGGCGCACAATCCTCAGTAAAAGCTTCTGATTTAAAACAACCAGTAGCTAATATCAGTTCAATGCTTGCCGGCAGATTACCTGGTTTGATCGCTGTGAACAGGAACGGAGAGCCAGGTTCAGATCAGGCAGACATCTGGATTCGCGGTATTACAAATATCGGCGGGGACAGGAATCCACTAATTGTGGTTGATGGTGTACCTAATCGTCCTATAAATGGTTTAAGTCCTTATGATATTGAATCCTTCACCATTCTTAAAGATGCCGCTGCTACAGCAGTATATGGTATCCGGGGCGCTAATGGAGTAATCTTAGTTGTAACTAAACAAGGTAAAACAGGTAAACCAACGATTGGTCTTGATTATTTTCAGGGCTTAACGACCTTCACAAAGAAACCGACACTAATTGATGGGGTTGATTACATGAATTTAGCAAATGAAGCAGGTTTAACAGAGTTTGTAAGGACAGCAAATACAGGAACCTATACTCCCAGATACAGTGCGGCCACTATACAGAAAACTGCTTCTGGAGAAGATCCCATCCTTTTTCCTAATGTAGACTGGTTAGATGCAATTTTCAGAAGATTTGGTCAAAATCGCACAGTGACAACTAACCTGTCGGGAGGAGTAACTAATGCACGCTACTATGTTTCACTAGGCTATTACGACGAAACAGGCCTTTTCAAAACAGACGATTCTCAGTCGTATAATGCAACTCAAAAATATTCCAGGTATACTGTAAGTACCAATCTGGACTGGGATATTACCTCCAGCACGAAGGTAAACTTAGGTATCAGAGGTGTATTGGGGCAAGGAAATAATCCCGGCGTAGACAATGCACAAGGTGTATTCAACCAAGCTTTCCAGATCAATCCAACTTCATTCCCAATCATGTACCCAAACGGATATATTCCAGGAATCAGTGCTCAGTCAGATCAAAGAAATCCTTATGCGGACATTACAAGGAGGGGGTATCGTACCTATTACAATAACACTTTGTTCTCAAATCTGCGTTTGACCCAAGACCTCAAAGTTGTAACACCTGGACTTTCTGTAACTGGGATGTTCTCATTCGACGTGGCTAACAGCAATACTGTAAACAGGAACAAGCGGGAAAGCACTTACTATGTTAATCCTAACGACCCATATAATACGGATGGTTCTTATAAATACGGTCAGACCTTGCAGGGCCAGAATTTTCTTGGCTATGCATTCACTAACGGCGGCGACAAAAAACTATATGCTGAGTTGGCATTGAACTATAAACGCGATTTTGGCAAACACTCGGTATCAGGCTTGTTGCTGTATAATCAAAATGACAACCTCACGCCTTTCGCGGGCAATTTTACTTTGTCCATTCCTTATCGTATGATGGGTGTGGCTGGTCGCGCAAGCTATTCTTATGACGATCGGTATTTTGCTGAAGTTAACCTCGGTTACAATGGTTCTGAAAACTTTGCGCCAGACAAACGTTTTGGATTGTTCCCTGCTTTCGGTGTGGGATGGATCTTATCGAATGAGAAATTCTTTGAAAACTTGAAAGATGCATTTCAACTTGTTAAATTTAGGTATTCCGACGGTATTGTGGGTTCAGGTGGTAGTTCTTCTGGGTATGCGGGATCTGAGGGTGAGCGCTTTTATTACCTTACCAAAGTAGGTGATGCTAATGGCTACTCATTTGGTCTTAGCAGAACAGGATTAGTGGACTGAATGTAACAGCCTATGGAGTAGATGTAACCTGGTCTGAGACACGAAAGCAAGATTTAGGTTTTGAGCTGAAGTCATTCAATAATAAGCTTTCCTTAATTGTCGACTTATTTAAAGAACACAGAACGGGTATCTTTTTAGGGAGGGGCGTCGTACCGAATTATATTGGTTTAGTATCGAATCCATCAGGTAACCTGGGAGAGACGAAAAATAAAGGTATCGATGGATCATTGGAATATAACGCAAGGTTTAGCAAGGATCTAGATATTACTTTCAGGGCCAATTATACTTATAACAAAGACCAGATCATTGAGAATGATCAGGCCCCTACTAAATATGCCTATCAGGAACTAAGGGGTAGTAACATCCTTGCCCGCTCGGGTTATATCGCAGAAAAATTATTTGAAAGTCAGGAAGAAATCAATGCCAGCGCCAAACAATTTGGAACATTGCTCCCCGGAGACATCAAGTACAAAGACCTAAATAACGATGGCATAATTGATGCTTTTGACCGTACCATCATTGGTCGTGGTGATGTACCCTCAGCTAATGTATGGCTTCGGATTTTCTGCCAGGTATAAAGGATTTGATTTAGGTGCTTTCTTTCAGGGTCAGCACAATGCAGACATAGTTCTTAGCGGCGATGCTTTACAACCATTTACTGCATCGGGAGGCCTTGGAAACCTACACGCCATTGCTACAGACCGCTGGACGGTAGACAACCCACGTCAGGATGCATTCTATCCCCGCTTATCTTACGGCGTCAACAACAATAACTTCCAAACCAGTACCTGGTGGCAACGTGACATCAGCTTTTTGCGCTTGAAAAATCTTGATTTTGGTTATACACTCAACAAAGGAATAAAAGCAATAGGTGTGAACAAATTGAGAGTTTATTTTACCGGATACAATGTTTTCACTATAAGTGATTTCAAAATTTGGGATCCGGAACTAGCTTCCAACAATGGAACGAAATATCCTTTAGTGTCTACCTATTCACTCGGTTTAACTGCTAATTTTTAAGATTATGAAGAAGATATATATATTTATCATAGTAGCCTTATTCATCTTAGGCAATTATGGATGCAAGAAGTTTTTAGACCAGGTTCCAGACGATAGGTTGACTTTTGACGAGTCTTTTGCGACCAAATCTACAGTTGACAGGCTGTTGGCCAATGTGTATTCTACTCTACCTGACGAAATGCAACAGCGTTTTCCTGCAAACGGATACACGGCAGGTCCCTGGACAGGTGCTTCCGATGAGGCAGACTATACTTTACCCAGTAGTTTCTCCAACAACTTAAACAGCGGCAACTGGGATGCGACTACCGGTCAGGTGAATACCATTTGGCAATTGTACTATAGGGGAATCCAGGCTTCCAGTAATTTTATCGCAAACGTCGATAAATGTACCGATTGTAATATCAGTGGAACGGACTATATCAGCCGTTATAAAAACGAGGCACGTGCATTAAGAGCTATTTATTATTACTACCTGCTTCGTCAATATGGACCAGTAGTGCTATTGGGCAATAATCCAATCGCTGCAGATGCACCAATTGAAGCCATTAGTATTCCAAGAAGTTCATTTGATGAGTGCGTAGACTACATCGTTACCGAACTTGATGCAGCCTCCCAAGGCCTCCCTGCTTTACCTTCTGCGAACGAAGATTACGGCCGCATAAATAAGGCGATTGTACACGCTTATAAAGTTCAGGTATTATTAACTGCTGCAAGCCCCCTGTTCAACGGTAACACAGATTATGCAACACTGGTCAATAAAGATGGTAAACAATTGATTAACCAGACTTATAGTGCAGCCAAATGGTCACGTGCTGCAATGGCTGCAAAATCATTTATTACTACTTATCCGAACTTTACCTTGTTTAAGAAAGTGCATCCTACAGCCCCTTCGGTATTCAACAATGCTTTTATTGCCTGCAGAGATGTTATGTTGACAGACTGGAACTCGGAGGTGATCTTAGCGAAACCTAATGCTGATGTAACGAATTTACAGTATAACATGACGCCAAATCACAGCAACGGGTCAGGAAGCGATAAAGGCGGTTCATTCCTTTCCGCTTCCCAACAATTAGTTGAAGCCTATTTTATGGCAAATGGAAAACCTACAGATGACAATACATCTGGATTCACCAGAACTGGATTTACGAATTATCAGGCACCGGATGACAATGCTGTAAGATCGGTACAAAACATGTATGTTGACAGAGAGCCTCGCTTTTATGTAGGCATAACCTATACAAATCGTAAGTGGATCAACCCGAACACAACATTAATCACCAGTTTTGAATTCAACGGAAATGCTGGTCGAGGAGCCATTAGTAACAATGACTACTCATCTACAGGGTACACACAACGTAAAAACCGTGGCTTAAGCGGCGATGGAGGCAGAACTGCGATCATGATTCGCCTGGCGGAGATTTACCTTGACTATGCTGAAGCAGCTTACGAAGTCAACGCTGCCGATCCTGATGTATTAATTTATCTAAACCTGATCAGGGACCGTGCAGGAATTCCTCAATATGGTACAGGGGCGGGCATGCTACCAATACCAACGGACTTACGCGACGCAATTAGAAGAGAAAGAAGGGTAGAACTTGCTTTCGAATCGCACCGCTATTTCGACACCAGAAGATGGAAAATTGCGGAGACTACTGAAAGATCTATTCTCGGACTTGACATCAATAAGAATGCCGCGACGGGATTCTATAACATCGTTCAACAAGAATCCAGGGTATTTGAAAAGAAACACTACCTATGGCCAATTCCGAATGGAGAGGTCCAAAAAGTACCACTGGTTGTTCAGAACACTGGCTGGTAAAAGGTCCAAATAGAAGAAAGGAGTGACACGACTGTCACTCCTTTCTTGCTGTATATGCTACCCTAAACCGGCAGTCTGTTCAATTCGATATCGTCCGGAGTTACAAATATTAATGGTACTTTCTCCACATCTACATAACTTGAATCCAATCCGAAACTTCGTTCTTCAGAAAGACTTAGGCGTTTCAGGATGAAGTAATAATCCATAATGGTTCTTTCGTAGAAACTGAGCTTAGAGAACTTTGACAGGTGCTTCTCTAATAATACAAAACGAAAATCTCCCGCAATCTTATGTTTATTTAATGAAGTATATTGACTTGTGATATCCACCTCCCCGTTCTTCACTAACTCCTCTATCACCTTACGGTACAATAAATTTACACGCTGTTCAACTCTAAATCCAAGCTTAAAATCTATCCTTATGAGTTTTCCAGGGATCAGAAATTCAACTTTGTAGTCACGCGTGTAAGGTTCGTCGACGACATCCACATGAACCAGCCAATAAATATCTGCACGCTTAGGTTCCTTTTGGATGATTGAATAAATAATTTTTGATTCGATTTCAGTCTTGAAGTTTGCACTGGTAAGATATACCAGCTGAGAAGAGTACTTCGGCACAGAAATGTCGTTACTCAATTCACTTATGATTGGATAATAGTCTTCAATCTCTACATATTTCACGAAACGATTTTTGATTTTCCTTGCCACATACCAACTCCACATTACAGTAAACAGCAGAGAACCAATCATTACTGTCACCCACCCACCATGAAAAAATTTAGCCATATTTCCGACCAGGAAAGTAAGTTCCAATAGCGTATAAATAACCAAAAATACGACAATTGCGTAGAGCGGAATTTTTTTACGCTTCATATAAGCCGCAATCAATATGGTGGTTGCCAGAAATGTTAGGTTGATTGCCAAGCCATATGCACCTTCCATTGCTCCTGAACTTCGAAAGATCAACACTATGCAAACGCAACCTGCCCAAAGGATCCAATTGATGGAAGGTACATAAATCTGACCTTTTTGATTGCTTGGATAATTGATTCTGACTTTTGGCCAAAGGTTGAGTCTTACAGCCTCCGAAATCAATGTAAATGAGCCCGTGATCATCGCTTGACTGGCGATAACAGCAGCACAAGTAGCCAGCGCTACCATAAATAGCAAATACTGAGGAGGAACGATCTCAAAAAATGGGTTTAAACTAGTATCATAATTACCGTGTTGTAAGACCCATACACCCTGACCCAGGTAACTGAAGATCAACATGAGTTTGACAAATACCCAGCTGACCCGTATGTTTTTACGGCCGCAATGTCCCATATCAGAATATAATGCTTCTGCCCCTGTGGTACATAAAAATACACCCCCTAAAATGAGTAGTGCCATCGGATTGTGAACAAGCAAATCATAAGCATAATAGGGATTAAGAGCGCGTAATATGCTGAAATCCTGCACAACAAATAATAAACCAAGCACACCAAGTGCGGCAAACCATAAAAACATTACTGGTCCAAATAGCTTACCGACTAGATCGGTTCCAAATTGCTGAATGATAAATAAAGCTGTAATAATGGCGATCACAATCGGAATAACGTGTACATCAGGAAACTTCAGTTGAAGCCCTTCAATTGCAGAAGTGACTGTGATACTTGGGGTAATGATTCCATCGGCTAGCAGGGCACAACCACCAATAACTGCTGGAATGACCAGCCATTTAGCATTTTTTCTTACAAGTGAATACAAAGAGAAAATTCCTCCCTCCCCTTTGTTATCTGCTCTAAGCGTAATTACGACATATTTTATCGTCGTTTGAAGTGTCAGCGTCCAGATGATACAGGATAAGGCACCAAGCACCAGGTTTACATCAATCTGCTGCCCACCATTGACAGCGGAATTAAAAATAGCCTTTAAGGTATATAACGGTGATGTACCTATATCTCCATAAACAATACCCAAACTAACTAATAAACCTCCGGCAGTAAGGGCGTTTAATTTTTTTTGACTCGTCACTTCTTCTATAAATTTGGCGATAAAATTACGGCAATAAGAACTTGCAAACGTAAGAACCTGTTAAATATTGTTAAATATTTATTAATTGAACAAAATCATTGATTTTTTTGTTTTATTATTTATATTTTTGGCTTTATCCAAACATGAGCAAACAACTACAAAAAGCGCTTCTTATGAATATCTTCTGCATCATATGCATAAGCATATCGAGCAGCGTGCTTGTTTTTGCCCAGAAACCTGATAGTTCCATTAATAGCATTAGAGCAAAAAGGATTAATAAAACACCTCAGATAAAAGTTAATATCCCTACCTATAAGCCTAAATACAACTTGGGCTTTATACAATACAGTGATCTCATTTCTAGTGCAAAAACTACAAGTCTGACATCTGTTAAACCAGAAAAGGTACTTACAGTATTGAAAGTTTACCCTAATCCTGTAGATGACCAGATTAACCTGCTCCTCAAAATGGACAAGGAATCTAACCTGTCTGTTAAGATCATGGATCTTTTAGGAAATGAGGTGGTCACACTTTCCAATGAGCGCATACCTCCTGGAGAACAAACAAAAAGCTATACCATTCCAAACAGACTTAATACAGGCATCTATTTTCTGAAGATAGTCGCAGGAGCTGAAACAGTTGTAAAACGGATATCAGTTTTATAATAGTTAGACTATACTGTTCTGTATCCTGCAAATTCTTTCCTACTTTTGCTAACATGAAGATCATCGCAATAGGACGCAATTATGCTGCACATGCCAAAGAACTAAATAACCCCGTACCTGGAAATCCCGTCATATTTTTAAAGCCGGATACTGCGCTATTAAAGGACAACAAAGCTTTTTACATACCTGATTTTTCTTCCGATATCCATTATGAACTTGAGGTAGTGCTGAAAATCTGCAAGGAAGGTAAACATATCGCTGAGAAGTTTGCCTCCAATTACTATGAGGAAGTAGGTTTGGGAATTGATTTTACTGCACGTGATATCCAATCTACACTTAAAGAAAAAGGCCTGCCATGGGAGCTTTCCAAAGCCTTCGACAATTCAGCCGTCATTAGCCATTTCATTTCGAAATCAGAAATCGCAGACCTGCACAACCTGGAATTTGAGCTGAAGATCAATCAGGATAGCCGACAACTTGGCAACACAGGCAATATGCTTTTTTCTTTTGATTACATTATATCTTTTGTTTCACATTACATTACACTTAAAAAAGGTGACCTCATATTCACCGGAACCCCAGAGGGTGTAGGTCAGGTAAAACAAGGCGACAAACTTGAGGCTTGGATGCAAGGACAACAATTTCTTAATTTCGATATAAAATAATCTTGATGATCAATAAGTCAATCCTGTTAGCGTTTCTGTCAGTCCTTTCCTTAAATGTATTAGGCCAGCAAATCTTCAGCACCAATAAATACCCACTTGTTGATTTTAGAACGCCTCTGGATATTGTTCCCCCCGCCCTTGCAGGTTCATTTGGAGAACTTCGCGCCAATCACTTCCACTCTGGAATGGACTATCGTACTAACCAGCGGGAAGGTTATCCGGTATATGCAATTGCCGATGGCTACATCTCTCGTCTCCGCGTACAAAACAGTGGCTTCGGACTTGCATTATATATTACACACCCTAATGGCTACACATCTGTTTACGGGCACTTGCAAAGATTCAGCGGTAAAATCGCGCAGCAAGTGAAATCCATTCAGTACGAAAAAAAATCATACGAAATCGATGAATTTCCAAATGTATTACTGATCCCCGTCCGAAAAGGCGACATTATAGCTTATAGCGGTAATACAGGCAGCTCTGGTGGCCCTCACCTGCATTTCGAAATCAGAGATACGAAAACCGAATCTACCATCAACCCGCAGCTTTTTGGGTTGGAAATCCCTGATAATATCCCTCCGGTGATCTATTCGATGTATGTTTACCGCCTGAATAAGAAGCCTTTTAACGAATTCATTCCAAAACAATATTTTCAGGTGAGCGGTGGTTCTGGCAACTACCGACTCAACGGCGTCAACACGATCAACCTTAGTGGAGAAGTAGGATTTGGCATCGTTGCTACGGATAGACATAACGGTGCATCAGGACTTAATGGCGTGTATTCCATAGAACTGGAACTGGATGGTCAACACATTTTCACTTCAGCACTGGAACGGTTCAGCTTTGAAAACAGCAAGGCCATCAATTCACACATCGACTACCCTACTTACCTCAATACCAAGCGCAGCATCCAGAAAAGCTTTGTAGACCCTGGCAACCCATTGCAAATCTACAGCAACCTGGTCAACAACGGGAGAATCACCTTTACTGACGGGAAGCTGCACCAGCTCCGATACACCGTCACAGATGGAAAGGGTAATAAAAGCACTCTAGTTTTCAAAGTCCAGTCCGATTCGAAAGCCGTGATTGACCCACCTGATTCTCAGGCAGGAAGCACCCAGTATGCTTATAATAATGTAAACGAATTCAATGCTCCTGACCTAAAGGTGATCCTCGCCAAAGGAACGTTGTACAATGACCTCAATTTTCAGTATAAGAAATTGCCAAGACCAGCTGGGAATGCGTATTCAGCCATGCATCAGATCCACAACAACCTGACCCCGCTTCATATCGGCTTTGAAATCTGGATCAAGGCTGACAGCAGCCTAAGCAAATACAGAGATAAGGCACTGATCGTTAACTCCGGTTGGGGCTCACAGGGCGGCTATTATGAAAATGGATATGTAAAGGCGAAACCCCGCACCTTTGGCAGTTACTTCATCGCCATAGACACCATTGCACCAGTAATCACACCAGTGAATATTGCTAATGGCAAAAACATGAATGGCCTAAGCAGAATGTCCTTTAAGATCCGTGATAATATGTCCGGCATCAAAAGTTTCAATGGCTATATAGACGGCAAATGGATACTCATGGAATTCGACACAAAAACAGCCTCTTTATGGCACAGTTTCGATGAAAACACTCGTCCTGGAAAACACAGCTTTGAGCTGCTACTCACCGACATGAAAGACAATACCAGAAAATATTCTATCACCTTTTATAAATAACAATCATGACTGAATTAAAAGAGGGACAGAAAGCCCCGGGATTTAGCGCAAAAAACCAACATGGTGACACGATTACCCTTGGTCAGTTTGCAGGCAAAAAAGTAGTATTGTATTTTTATCCGAAGGACGACACTCCAGGATGTACCACAGAAGCATGTGATTTCAGAGACAATTATCAAGGCCTGACAGCAAAGGGAATTACCGTCATTGGCGTCAGTATAGATGATGAACAATCACACAATAAGTTTGCCAATAAACATAACCTTCCTTTCACATTGCTGGCTGATCCTGACAAGCAAATTGTAGAAGCCTATGGTGTATGGGGGGAGAAAAATATGTATGGAAAAAAATACATGGGCACCAACCGAACTACATTTCTTATTGACGAAGAGGGCAAAATTGCGCACATTATCAATAAGGTAGATACAAAAAATGCTACTGCACAGGTAATTGAACTTCTTGGACTTTAATCCCTAATAAGAGTTGCATCTTTTCATACAACTCCGCCGATTTGTAGGGTTTAGATATGTACTCATTGATTCCTATTGCCATGCATCGCTCACGATCACCATCGACCGTATGTGCGGTCATGGCAATAATAGGTATATCAGCTTTAGCTGAGTTCAATGCTCTTATGCGTCGGGTTGCTTCATATCCATCCATCTCCGGCATCTGCAGGTCCATCAGCACAATATCGAAATCTGCCTTTATTACTTTATCCAGTCCGATCTTCCCATTCTCCGCCATCTCAATCTCAAAGGAATGCTTTTCAAGGATTTTCCTGGCCAACAACTGATTTATCTCATTATCTTCCACAACGAGCACTTTAATTCCTTTACCTATTACAGTTCCGGGCGATGGGATACGGCATTCCAATTGATGAGGAGGGAACAACGTTCCTTCCCGGGGCGTCTTCTCTATTTTTTTCAATGCATGATTTAGTGTATCCAGTAACCGATCACCAGAATCAATAACCATCTTCAGAGACTCCTGCTGCTCTTCATTTAGACTGGTTTCTCGAAGATGCCGGGAAAAACCTAGAATGGCATTCATCGGTGTACGCATTTCATGGCTCATGTTAATAAGAAAGCTATGTTGGGCCTTTATATTTTCTTCTACTGTCGTCGTCATTTCATTGAAAGCAATTGCAATCATGCCGATTTCATCTTTAGAATATATTGGCACACGCGTCGTTACTATACCACTTCTAATAAGTTGTGCACCCTCAATAATTGCATTTACACCCTTCTGCAGGCTCTTATTAATAGAAACGGACAATACAACTGTAGCTGCACCTATAGTTAGCGACAAAGTCATTACGATTTTAAGCACTAAGCCTTCGAGCCATCTGGCACCTTCACCGAGCGTAAATGAAAAATCATCTTCGAGTTTCGTCAAACGATGATTGATCTGACCTATTTGTGCAAGCAATAAGGCAACGTCAGCCTGCTCTGCATTTGATTTGATCAGTTTGTCCAGCTTTTCTCCGATTACAATCAGTTCCTCCAGTGCAGGCTCTGCATTAGCCCACGCAGTAAACGCTTTTTTAAGGTAATGGACATTATAGAATCTTCTTAAAAGGTTCATCATCCCTTCGATATCTTCTGGATGATTTCTACCCTGCAACAGATGTTGCCTCGCCAGATCGAAATTAGGATTCGGCTTTTGCAGTTCCAACCGCGCCGCTTTATCTCCATGCGGAACAGCTAAAAAGTATTTAAAATCTTCATAACTCTTTTCCTCATGAGTATAAGCATACTCTCTAAGGCTCATAATGGCGTCTTTTTGCGCTTTAGACCATAGTCCTTCTCCTCCTACATACGACCGCACTGCTGAGAGTGTAGTTATTGAAAACCACAATGTACACAACTCGATAATCACCAATAAAGCCGTGAATCCAATTGTAAAATACAATTTTCTGGAAATCGATACATCGTTCAATTTCCTGCGAAAAGTAGAGGTCATAAGACAATCCCTTTAATTTATATAAGCCTGAACATTTACCGGACTATATTAAAATTAGGGTTTTAGATTAAAATTCATTTAAATGAAGGCTATTCATTTCATTCAATATAACTATAACGCTTAGCCCCTGAATTTAATTTTATGTCCATACACGGCAAAAAACCAGATATATAAATAGCATGGCAAAACACTTATAAAGAAAGCTAGCTGAAAATGCATACCTGCATAATCTTTTAAATAACCATAAATTAATGGCCATATAGCTCCTCCCGAAATACCCATTACCATGATTGCTGAACCTGTTTTGGTAAACTTACCCAAACCCTTAATTCCCAAAGGAAAAATTGCAGGCCACATTAGCGAGTTAGCCAAGCCTAGTAAACCGACGAAGATTACAGAGGTATAGCCCTCTGTGACATAGGCTCCACAGATGAATACCACCCCAAGTATTGCACATATCTTTAGTGCTGCCTGTTGAGAAATATATTTAGGAATAGTAGCTATTCCTATAAAATAACCAACGAGCATACTCGTCAGGGTCAATGTAGTGAAGTATTTGCTGATGTCAGCATTGATACCTAAAGCCTTTCCATAAACACCAATGATGTCTCCGGCCATGACTTCAGCAGCTACATATAAAAAAATACAGAAAGCGCCAAGGAACAAATGCGGAAATTGGAAAATCGAAGTTTTACCTGTTTTAACATCTTCTCCTTCCACAACCTCTTCCTTATCTAAATCCACTTCAGGCAGGGTGGAAAACTTGATGAACAACGCAAAAGCTGTGAATAGTAAAGCCAAAACAATATAAGGCGTGTATACACGTCCTAAAACCTCAGTAAGTAAAGCCTCCTTTTCTGCAATGGTTGTAGTCACATCATTGATCTTCGATTCTATACCAGATGCATTTTTCAAGAATAAGGTTCCCATAATCACTGGTACAATGATTCCAGCAAATTTATTACAGACCCCCATAATACTCATCCTCTTGGCCGCACTTTCTATTGGGCCAATGATACTAATGTATGGATTAGATGCCGTTTGGAGTAAAGATAAAGCCGCTCCCTGAATAAAAATCCCAGTCAGGAATAGTCCGAAACTTCGAGAACTTGCTGCAGGAATAAAGATTAGAGATCCAAAAGCAAGAATTATTAAACCGAAAATGATCCCGTTCTTAAATCCCATCTTCTGCAAAATCCATGAAGAAGGTAAAGCAAGAAAGAAATAAGCAATATAGGAAGCAAAAGTCACCAGAAAAGCTTCAAAGTCTGTCTTTAAACCACAGGCCAGCTTCAAGAAGGGGATCAAAGTACTGTTTGCCCAGGTGACAAATCCAAAAATAAAAAACAAAGCTCCTATCACAACAATAGGAGAAACAACTGAAGATTTGGTTTGATTGGTCATGTTTTTTTCAATTTTATAATTCCACATGAATAAAATTCCTTTTTAAAAGGAATAGCACTCACTTGTTAAAAGTATAAAATAATATGAAATAACAGACCCAAAAACACAACGCAAACGTTTGTTCTAATTATTTTTCATAAAAATTAAATGAAAAACAGAGAAAAAGCAGACAAACAACATATAAATATTTGATTTTATCAAAAAAATCAGTTAATTGTAACAAACATTAACATCATTTTGCGAAATTTTAACGAATAAATTAAAAATGATTAAAAATAAATACGCAATCACATATAATTTCCCTAAAAATACCTGGGATGAGATGTTCGATAAAGACCAAAAAGTAAGAAATGAATATAAAAAAGTCATGGATTACTTAGAATTAGAGTCAACAGAAGAACTAAACAAAAAAGAAGACCTCGCGAAGCGCCTATTCATGAGTCAGGGCATCACTTTTACAGTTTATAACAGTGGCGAAGGTATAGAAAAAATCTTTCCTTTCGATATCATCCCCCGAATCATTACTTCAGCAGAATGGGACCTTATTGAAAAAGGAATCAAACAACGAGTAACCGCGCTAAACTTATTCCTAAAAGACGTTTATAGCAACCAGTTTATTATAAAAGACGGGATTGTTCCTATTGATGTGATTTATTCTTGTCCACATTTCCTGAGGGAGATGTAAACGTTAAGGTACCTCATGATATTTACATACACATTGCCGGTATAGACTTGATCCGTGACAACGATGGAACTTTTACATCCTTGAAGATAATGTACGTACACCATCGGGTGTAAGTTATATGCTGGAGAACAGGGAAATCACCAAACGTTTATTCCCCGATCTGCTACCACAATGCAGCGTACAGAAGCGTAACCGAATATCCATCTTTACTATAAAAACTTATTATCACTGTCGCCCCGGCAAATTGCAAATCCTACAATTGTACTGCTTAGCCCCGGAATTTATAATTCTGCCTATTTTGAACACACCACATTGGCCCGATTAATGGGAGTAGAACTGGTGGAAGGACGTGATCTTATCGTTGAAGACCACAAGGTATATATGAAAACCACACCGGACTTCAGCAGGTAGATGTAATTTACCGAGGGTAGATGATGAATACCTTGATCCGTTAGTATTTAATCCTGATAGTATACTAGGTGTAGCAGGATTAATGGGTGCTTACCGAAAAGGCAATGTAGCCATCGTAAATGCAGTAGGAAATGGCGTGGCAGATGATAAAGCGGTTTATACCTATGTACCTGATATGATCAGATATTACCTCGAATGAAGAGCCTATTCTAAAAAATGTACCCACCTATCAGTTGGGCAATCCAAGAAGAACTCGATTATGTATTTGAGAACATCTAATAACATGGTGGTTAAACAAACAAATGGCAGCGGTGGCTATGGTATGCTAATGGGCCACGCCGCGACGACTGAAGAGATCGAAGACTACAAACTGGAGATACTGAAAGATCCACGGCAATTTATTGCTCAACCGACCATAAGCCTTTCTTCGGCACCCTGCTATATGCAAGGTGTACTGAAACCGAGGCGCGTCGACTTCCGGCCATATCGCACTCTGCGGCCCCGACGGCATAGAGATTATACCTGGTGGGCTGACTCGTGTAGCACTAAAAGAGGGCTCTCTGGTGGTCAATAGTTCTCAGGGAGGTGGAAGTAAGGACACTTGGGTACTATCTTAATAAATCATCTTTAAACACGATCAAAATCAGTAAACAAATATGTTAAGCAGGGTTGCAGAAAGCTTGTACTGGATAGGCAGGTACATTGAAAGAACAGATGGCATGTTGCGCATGCTTAAAATAAATTATGCCTCGGCACAGGATTCTACGTCCGAATTCTCCTGGAGTCCGGTTGTTCAAATTTTTTGTGGCCTTGATACAGAAGGATTCGAAGATATGGAATTCAACAGCAGGAAAGCACTGCAATATATGGTAACCGATAAGGAAAACCCAAATTCAATCATTAATATCATCACACAGGTGAGAGAAAATGCCCGGAGTGTACAAGATCATATCACTAAGGATGTATGGCAATGTCTAAACGAGTATTATCACGCGATAAAAGACCCAATGCTAATCAATATGCTTAAAAAAGACGATCCTATATCCGTATTGGATATTCTAATTAGACAAGGAATGTTATTCTACGGCACCACAGAAATCACAATGGCAAGAAACGAAGGCAGCAGCTTTATGCGAATCGGAAAATACCTGGAACGCAGCATACAGTCGGTCAACATCCTGGACATTAAGTTTGGATCTGTTGATCATAATCCTGACCTGATTACTAATACATCCTACTGGAAGCACCTTTTGCTTTCCATCGGTGGATATGAGCTTTACCTCAAAACTTATCGTCAGGGTTTTGAAGCGGAAAAAGTACTCGAATTGGTCGTATTACATAATGAATTTCCCCGCTCAGTCATTTACGCCCTCAATCAGTTGGTTAAGTACTTTGAAAGATTAAAAGCTGACGATCACATAAATCCTGGAAATTCTCATTTCTAATGGGCCGTTTACAGAGTAAAGTAAAATACAGTTCCATTAAGGGGTTAAAGCAAGACGAACTACACCTTTACCTCACGGAAATCAAGTCGGAACTATATGGCATCGGAAATGCCTTCAATCAAACCTGCTTCTCTCTATCTTAAATCAATACCATATGCCTGAATTCAAGATCAAACACATTACCAAGTATACTTACGAAAGCCCTGTTCGGGATAGCGTAAATCACATCATACTTTATCCTAACAGGATGAACACCAACAGGAGTACTTGCTGACCGAAGTCAGCCGGCTGTCCACCACCAGCGGTCCCACGCCGTGGGCCGCCCGCACCCCGTTGACGGCGCTGACGAAGGCCTGCTCATCCGATGCCGACGCGGACGTGGCTTGGCCAGAGCGATTGGTGCACCGATTGCTACTAGGGCGACGGCGATTGCGGTAAGGGCAGTTGTAATTCGTCTTATTATCTCGACCTCCTAAGAGGGATTTCGGTCGAGACCTTATACAACCCAACACTGTTTGCACTTCTGGAACTGATCCGCTAAGGTTTTGGGTTCGCACCGAAACGAGGGCGAGCAGCAGGAACACCACCGCCGCACATCCCACCGCCTCCACCAGCCATTTCTGGTTCGGAAGGCGTCGCTCGGCCAGCGTGAATACTCCGGCGACGACCAGGCCGATGACCAGGCCGCCGACGTGTGCCCGCCAATCGATCAGCTTGTCAGTAAAAGAAAAGGCCAGGTTAATTCCAATGAGAACCAAGATCCCACTGGTATCGGCGCGACGGGAGCGTGCGATGATAAAGAAGGCACCGAAAAGGCCAAGATCGCCCCTGAAGCACCCACGCCAACCGTCGCAGGGTTAGCAAAAAGATAAGACGGCACGCAGCCGCCCAGAGCCGCCAGCACGTAGAGGACGACAAACCGGGGCCCGTCCGAGGGCGGCCTCGACGGGGGACCCGACGATGAGCAGGGCGACCATGTTGAGCAGGATGTGGGCCACGCTCACGTGCAGGAACGCCGAGGTGATGAGCCGGTAGTACTGACCGTGGGCAACGCCGATCAGGCGCCCGCGGCCATCGAGGGCGTAGCCCAGCTGGCCGAAGCGCACGATGTTGGCGTCCATATCTGTGAGGTCAGGAGGTAGATCACCACGTTGAGGGCGACGATCACCTTCACCGTGGGGTGATGTGTCCGCCGAGCTGGGTCGTCCCGGGCCGCCAGTTGTCTGACGCACGCCCTTGTTGTCGTCCTTGACGCAGGTTGGGCAGTGGTGGCCGACGGGCGCCGCGACCATGCAGTCCGGACAGACGGGCCGCCCGCAACGGGTGCAGTGGATGCCGGTCAGCCGATCAGGATGGCGGTAGCAGGTCTCGGTGTGCGCCATGGAGGCTCCATGCTGCCCGACGGCGGCCGGGTACGGGCTTCAGAGGCCGATCAGGTGGCTCTGGTCGTCCCAGTGGAGGATGGCGGCGGTCTCGTGTTCCCAGCCGAGGACGCTCACGCCGGCGGCGCCGAGCACCAGCCACCGCCCGGCGGTCGGGTGGGTGCCGAGCCACCGGGCGGCCAGGACCCGCAGGCAGTGGCCGTGGCCGAAGGCGACGGCGCGTCGATCCGGGCGGGCACTGACGGATCCGGGCCACGACCCGGTCGACCCGCTCGGCCACCTGCGTCGATGGTCTCGCCGCCCGGGCAGGGCGCCGTCCAGACCGTCCAACCCGGGACGCGGGCACGGATCTGCGTCGGTGGTGAGGCCGTCGTAGCCGCCGTAGTTCCATTCGAGCAGGTCGGGATCGATGCTCCGGCTGGTCGAAGCCGGCGAGGGCGGCGGTACGCACGGCCCGCCCGAGCGGGCTGCTGAGCACGAGGGACCATGGCCGGCCGCGAGGACGGGGCGCAGGGCGCGGCCTTCCGCTTCGCCGGCGTCGGTCAGGGCGGATCGCTGCGACCGGTGTGGCGTCCGGTCCTGCTCCATTCCGTCTCGCCGTGGCGCACGAGCCACAGGTCGGGCCCCGCAGAGGTCGCCATCGGCCCCCGGTCTCGG
The DNA here is from genome assembly GCA_963795585.1 of uncultured Sphingobacteriaceae bacterium. Taxonomy (GTDB): domain Bacteria; phylum Bacteroidota; class Bacteroidia; order Sphingobacteriales; family Sphingobacteriaceae; genus Pedobacter. The sequence continues at coordinate 100,877 of CAWCIO010000019.1, forward strand.
GCTCGGTCCTACGTCGTCACTTTTCCCTGTCAACGCCTCTTTCGCAAACCTGCGGCGTGACGGCTCGACGTCGCCACGGGCGGGTGATGGCGGTGGCGCCCCGCAGGTAGGGGCGCAGCACCTCGGGGAGGGCGACCGAGCCGTCGGGCTGGCGGTGGGTCTCGACCAGCGCGGCCCACACCCGGGGCACGGCCAGGGCCGAGCCGTTGAGGGTGTGGCAGCACCGTCGGTGCCGCCTGCCGTCGCCGGCCGGTAGCGGATGTTGGCCCGCCGGGCCTGGTAGTCGCTGAACCAGCGACACCGAGGAGACCTCGAGCCACTGGTCGCACGCCGGGCGCGTAGACCTCGATGTCGAAGCGTGCGGGCGTGCGGACTGGCCCAGGTCGCCGGTGCAGAGGTCGAGCGACCCGGTAGGGGAGGCCGAGGGCCGGCGATGCGTGCCCTCGGCCCGGGCCAGCATCTCGGCGTGCAGCTCGGCGGCCTGGTCCGGGGTGGCGTAGGCGAGCAGCTCGACCTTGTCGAACTCGTGGACCCGCAGCAGGCCCCGGGTGTCCCGGCCGGCCGAGCCGGCCTCCCGCCGGAAGCACGGCGTGTCGGCCATCAGCCGCAGGGGCAGCTCGGCCTCGTCGAGGATCTCGCCGCCGGCACATCGAGGTGAGCGGGACCTCGGCGGTCGGGATGGCCCACAGGTCGTCGCGCTCGAGGTGGTAGGCGTCGTCGGCGAACTTGGGCAGGTGGCCGGTGGACACCATGGTCGTCGGTGCGCACCAGGGTCGGCGGCCGGACCTCCTCGAAGGCGTCGGCGTTGCGGTCGAGGGCGAGCTGGCACAGGGCCCGGGCCAGCGTGGCCCCGACGCCCCGGTAGAGCGGGAACATCGAGCCGGACATCTTGGCCCCCCGCTCGAGGTCGAGGATGCCGAGCTCGGCGCCGATGTCCCAGTGGGGCACCCGCTGGTGCTCGCCGTAGCCGTCGGGGTCGAAGCCCTCGACCCGGAGCGACCGACGTTGTCGGCCTCGGACCGCGCCGTCGGGGGCGTCGGCGGCCGGGAGGTTCGGGATCCGCAGCAGGAGGTCCGCGCAGCTCCGGCTCCGAGCCGCCTCGGCCTCGGCGTCGAGCGGCCGCTCCTCGTCGCCCAGCTGCCGGCTCTCGCGCGGTCAGCGCCTCGGCCGCGGCCGCGTCGCCCTGGCCGGCGGGCCTCGCCCACCTGCTTGGAGAGGGCCTTGACCTCGGCCCGGAGCTCGTCCCGCCGGCCGACGGCGGCCGCTGGCCGGCGCGTCGAGCTCGGCCGGCCCGGTCGACGTCGGCGGGGTCGATGCCCGCGCCGGCCGAGGGCGGCCTTCACCGCCGTCCAGGTCGTCCCGCACCAGCCGGATATCGATCATGGCGCGGCACGGTAGCGGTACGCCGTGGACGCCCGCCGCCGGCAGCCGGACCGGCGTCCGGCCGCTGCGCAGCCCGCGCTAGCGCTCGGCCGGTGCCCGCCATCGAGTGTCGACGACCTGGTGGTCCGCTACGGCGACGTCGACTGGCCGTCGACCGGCTCAGCTTCGCGGCCGAGGCCGGCGCAGGTCGTGGCCCTGCTCGGGCCCGAACGGGGCCGGCAAGACCACCACGGTCGAGACCCTCGAGGGCTACCGCCGGCCCGACGTCGGGCACGGTGCGGGTGCTCGGGCTCGACCCGGTCGCGCGACCACCGCGCGCTGGCCCGCGCATCGGGGTGATGCTGCAGCGGGGCGGCGTCTACCCGGGCATGTCGCCCGGCCGAGGTGCTCGCCTGTTCGCCCGCTACTACGACGACCCCGAGGACCCCGACGGCCTGCTCGACCGGGTCGGCCTGACCGCGGTGGCGCCGCACGCCGTGGCGGCGGCTGTCCGGCGGCGAGCAGCAGCGGCTGTCGCTGGCCCTGGCCCTGGTGGGCCGGCCCGAGGTGGCCTTCCTCGACGAGCCCACCGCCGGGGTCGACCCCGAGGGCCGCCTGGTCATCCGCGACGTGATCGCCGAGCTGCGGGCCGCGGGCGTCGTGCGTGCTGCTCACCACCCACGAGCTCGACGAGGCCGAGCGGCTGGCCGACCGGGTCGTGATCATCGACCACGGCCGGGTGCGTGGCCGACGGCACGCCGGCCGAGCTGATGGCCGCAGGGCACGGCCGACGAGATCCGCTTCGGCGCGCCGCCCGGCCTCGACACCGCCGCGCTGGCCGCCGCCGTCGGGCGGCGCGCCGTCGACCGAGGAGCGCCCGGCGACTACCGGGTCGGCGGCCGAGCGCCACGCCGGCCACCGTGGCCGCCCTCACCGCCTGGCTGGCCGAGCGGGACCTGCCCCTGGCCGACCTGCGGGCCGGCCGCCAGTCCCTGGAGGACGTCTTCCTGCGCCTCACCGGACCGCGGCGAGCCCGAGCCGTCGCGACCCGAGCCGGCCGTCCGGAGCGGGGTCGGCGCCGGCGGGCCGGCGGGACCGAGCCGGTCGCGGATGCGGGCGCTGCGCGGCCCAGACCCGGGCCGAGCTCACCATGACTCTGCGCCGGGGCGAGTCGGTCCTGCTCACCCTCGGCATCCCGGTCGGTGCTGCTCGTCTTCTTCTCGCTCGGTCCACGTGCTGCCCGACCGGCGACCGCGCCACCCGTCGACTTCCTGGCCCCGGGCATCCTGGCCCTGGCCGTCATGTCGACGGCCATGGTCGAGCCTCGGCATCGCCACCGGCTTCGAGCGGCAGTACGGCGTGCTCAAGCGGCTGGGCGCCACCCCCCTCGGCCGGCCGCGCGCTGCTGGCGGCCAAGATCGCCGCCATCGTGCGCCGTCGAGGTGGTCCAGGTCGCCGTGCTCGTCGTCGTGGCGCTCGCTCCTGGGCTGGCGCCCGCGACGGCGACGCCGGTGCTGGCCGGTCGGCTCGGCCATGCTGCTCGCCACCGTCGCCTTCGCCGGCTCGGCCTGCTGCATGGCCGGCGCGCTCGGGCCGAGGTCAACCTGGCCGCGGCCAACGGCCTCTACCTGGTGCTGCTCCTGCTCGGCGGCATGGTCATCCCGCTGGCCAAGCTGCCCGGCTGGCTGCGGACGTCGCCCGGGCCCTGCCCGGCCGCCGCCCTGTCCGAGCCCTGCACGGCACGCTCGGCCGGCGGCCGCCGTCCCGGCCGGGCCTGGATCGTGCTGGCCGTCTGGGCGGTGGCCGCCCCGGTGGCGGCCGCGCTCACCTTCCGCTGGGAGTGACCGCGGCAGGGTCGAGAAGGACGTCGAGGGAGATGGCCAACATCGATCGGATCGGAGCGGTGGCGGTGGCGGCCGGGTTGATCCTGGCCGTCTGCAGCTCAGGAGGGTCCAAGGCGGCGGGCACGTCGACGTCGACCTCGTTGCCGAGGCGCCACACGGTTGCCGTGTCCCCTTCGTCGCTGCTGCTCGGCGCCGCCGAGCTCGCCGGGTACTCAGCAACCCCCAACCGGCTCCGACGCCCATCCCGTGTGGGTCCCATTTCGGCGACACGTCGATGACCACCAGCCAGGCGGCGGTCGCCTTCGACACTGCCGGTAGCCAGCAGACCGTCAAGGAGACCGTCGCCATGTACCCGTCGGTCGCGGCCGCCAGCGCCGAGGCGGCCAGCTTTCCGGGCCGCCGGGGCGTCCTGCTCCCAGTTCGACGACACCAACGGGCCGACGACGACCTACCAGGTGCGCACCTTGACCGCCCCGACGGTCACCGCCGACGACGTGGTCGCCGTCGCCCTGGCCAGTCCCGCCCACTTCTACGACCTGGTCCTGCTGCGTTCGGGCGCCCGCCTGGCCTGGCTCGGGCTCGGGCAGATCGGCAACCCGGTCGATCGGCCGTGCTCACCTCGGTCACCCGGCCGCCGCTAACGCCTGGCGCCACGTAGCCGCGCGCCGGCGCCTTTCCTCGGTGCCGCAGAGCATTTCGGATCGCCGCCACCGAAGACCGACGAGCCCCTCCCTCCCCGCCACCAAGTGCAACGCGAGAAGAGCGGGATCCCCAACGGCTCCCTTTCTCCGCCCGAGACCACCTAAAGCGCTCTGCCCACCGCTCTGCACGTCTGAGCCAACGGGACGTCTCGTTCCTCGGTGCCGCAGATACAGATTTCGTAGCTCCGGCACCGAAGACCAACAGACGGGCCCCTTCCTCCCCGCCGCCAAGTGCAACGCGGCAGAAGGGAGATCCCCAACGGGCACCCCGAGCCCACGCCCCGCCCGGCACACTTCTCCCCGCCGGTCCGGCCCCCGGACACCATCTCCGGTGCTGCGCCTACCGGTCTCTACGTCGGAGCCAACTGGACATCCAGTTCCACGGTGCCGCAGATACCCATCTTGCACCTCCGGCACCGAAGAAACCGCGGCCTCCTCCCCTCCCCGCCACCGAGCGCAATGTCCAGGAAGGGGGGCCCGGACTTACTTATCGGCCGCATTCCTCGGTGCCGCAGATACCCATTCCGAGCTCCGGCACCAAAGAAACCGACGGGGCCCCCTCCGCCCCGCCACCAAGTGCAACGCGGAGAAAAGCGGGATCCCCGACGGCCCCGAGCCCGTGCTGTCCGCCCGGCGACGCCTCATTGCTACCGGTCCAGCCCCCGGACACCAGGTCGGTGTGGCGCCGTACCGCTCTGCACATCCGAGCCGACCGGACGACTCCGGTGCCCCAGATGCGTATTTCGTAGCTCCATCACCAAAGAAGGCCGGACTGGCCCCCTCGCACCGCTAGTGCGCCGGCGCCAGGTCGACGAACTGGGCGGCGGCGGCGTCATCCGACAGGGGGCCGAGATGGCGACCTCGGATACGACCGGAGGGGTCAATCAGGATCGAGACCGGGATTCCCGGTTTGGCGTGGACGCCGTAGGCCGACGCCACCTGCCCGGCGGGGTCCATGACACCCGGCCAGGTCGGCCACCCTCGGAGCGGAGAAAGGAGCGGGCGCTGCCGGCGCTGTCCTGGAAGACGACGCCCAGCATCACGACTCGGGGCCGGTCACCTGCAGCTTCTTCAGGATCGGAAACTCGGCCCGGCAGGGCACGCACCAGGACGCCCAGAAGTTCAGCAGGACCCGCCGGCCCCGGTAGTCGACCAGCGCCACCGGGTGACCATCGAGGTCGGTGCTGACAAAGAGGGCGGCGCGGGTGCCCACGTTGCCCTGCGACGAGCCCGATGAGGGCACCAGTAGGAGGACCACGACAGTCACGCCGGCGATGATGGCCACGGCGATGAGGAGCAACCGTCGGCGGCCCCGCACCACCTTCAGCCTGAAGGTCCGGGCTGGGCCGGGGGAGTCTTGGCCAGCTCGCCGACCACGTGTTCCCAGGTCAGGACTTCGGGTTGGTCCGACTTTGCCATGTCGAGGTCAGCCAGCAGCCACCGGGCGCACCGACGCCGCCGCCGCGTCCCGTTCCTGCTTGCGGGTCAGGGCGTCACGCTTCTCCTGCTCGGCGTACCACCGGAAGAAGACCACCACGATGACGCCCCAGATCAGGAACGTGCCGCCGACCTTCATGATGGCGCCCGCCATCTGCTGGTCGGTCACCACGCTGATCCTGAACGGCCGGGGGACATGCGCGTAGTAGGTGTAGACGACGCCGGTGGCGAAGGTCAGGAAGGCGGCAGGGACGTTGGGGATGATCGACTGCATGAACAGGTAGAGCATCTTGATCGGCCGGTTCATCCGGGGGAACTCGGGCACGGTGTTGACGACCGGAAACCACATGAACATGGCCACGGTGAACAGCAGCAGGTGGGACCAGAAGTGCCAGAAGTGGTGGTACAGGGTGCCGTTGACCCAAAACGGGGCGTGGCTGACGGCGACGACGGTGTTGAACATCACGGCCGCCACGAGGGGGCGGGCCAGGACCCGGACGGTGCCCGCCGCCCATCGGGGCCGGAGGATCCAGCGGGTCAACCACTGGGGGATTCCGAGCAGCAGCAGCGGGCGGGGCGACCAGGCTGATCAGCAGGTGCTCGACCATGTGCACGCTGAACAGGTAGTCCTCGGCCCAGGTCGTGAATAGGCCAGCTCGGACGCCACGTAGATGGTCGGCCACGCCGGCGACGAAGCACCACGACCTGGCGCCTGGTGACCACCTTCTCGCCCTGGGGCACGACCCGGGGACCGATGCGGGTCATGGCGTACCAGTAGGCCGTGGCCCACGCCACGACGATGAGCCACGCCTCGGGATGGGGGTTGTAGCGCCACGGATCGGTGGGATGTTGGAATGATTCCCGGGCCGGACGGTGGCGGCGAGGATCATCGATGGGCGCCGTGGGTACTGCTGAACACTCCGAGGGTGAAGAAGACGACGATGTAGACGGTCAAGGCCAGCGTGATGCCGAGGAGGAAGAGCCGGCGCACGATCGGGGTTG
>CAWCIO010000020.1:0-240387 GCA_963795585.1 uncultured Sphingobacteriaceae bacterium
GAAGGGGCTTACTTTTCTGCGTTATGCGGGCACCATGGTCAATTCCCCGGAATATAAGTTTAAAAATATGATCGGTGACCCGGACCGTCGACCACCTTACCGTGGCCACTGGAATCATTATACCACCAATGGTTTTGGGATCGAGGAGTTTCTTCAATTTTGCGAGGTCACTGGCATTACGCCTTCGTTCGCGGTAAATATCTACGAAACACCGGAGGATATAGCAGATATGATCGAGTACCTGAATGGCGACGCAAGCTCCGTCTGGGGCTCAAAGCGGGCCAGGAACGGTCATCCCAAACCTTATGGTGTCCGCTATATAGAGATCGGCAATGAAGAAGTGATCTTTAACGGCGACAGCAGAAAAGCATATGAAGAATATGTAGAGCGTTTTAAACTCCTGCAACAGGCAATGAAAGCCAAAGATAACAACCTTAAATTCATACATGCAGCGTGGTGGCGGCCAGAGTCGCCTAATATGGAATACGTATTCCGGGAACTTAACGGAAAGGCCGACTACTGGGATCTGCATGTCGGCGGAGATGATCCAGATGCGGGAACAGAGACAGAAAAACAATTGCTGGGAATGCTCAACAGATTCAAACAATGGGATCCGGTCAGTACGATGAAAGTCGCGATATTTGAAGAAAATGGCAGTAAGCATGGTATACAGCGGGCTTTAGGGCACGCAACAAACCTGAATGCAATCAGGAGGCATAACGAATCTGTGTTGACTTCCAGTCCTGCCAATGCACTACAACCTTATTTACAAAATGACAATGACTGGGACCAGGGACAAATTTTCTTTAGCCCTGATCAGGTTTGGGGCATGCCTCCCTTCTATGCACAACAGATGCAGACTGCCCAACACCAGCCATTACGGGTGCAAACTAGCGTAGCGGGAGGACTGGATGTTACGGCCAGCAGCAGTGAAGATGGAAAAATACTGATTTTACATGTCGTGAATACGCGTAGTATTTCTCATCCGACGAAACTGGAATTCCAGGGATTTGAAGGTAGGAAAGATTTAGTTGAAGTTGCAAGTCTTTCAGGAGAATTGAACGCCAGGAATAGCCCGGACAAGCCTGAGAAATACAAAACACAAAATATAAAGATCCATTTGCCAGGTACCAATCCGGTTTATGAATTTCCTGCTCATTCTTATACCATTTTGAGATTTGTAAGGTAAGTTAGAGCGGACATCTTTCATCAGCAATGCGCTTTGAGTGTATTAAGGATGCGTCCATGTTTGGAATGTCCCTGCAGGGTACCACCGTTATGGTTGCGTTATCTCCGGATATCTGAAGGATAACGAAGGGATATCCGTGATACGACGCAGGTATATCGCAGACCTTAACGCACCCTTAACACACCCTTGACTCTCCATGCGGTATTCTACCTTGCGACCAATGACTCATTTATTTTTATCAAAAAGTGTAAAAATATGTTGATTTGGTAAAATATTAGGTCTGGATTTAATAGCTATGTTGCAGTGCCCTAAGCGAAGCACTATGAGATCAAAAATTGATATCCTTATTTTCAGCATGTTTTTACTGATCGGTTGCAAATCGTCTTTTGCCCAGTCCGAATGGAAAAGGAAATATGACCAGCCCGGAGCGCTGCGCAGATTATTTCAGGAGCCTCCTATGTTTTATGCCCCACATGCATTTTGGTTTTGGGATGATACGCTCAGGAATGATCACCTTCCTGTCAGGATGGTCAATGAGATGGCAGGTCAAAGGCTGAATCCGGGATATGCACATCCACGGAGCTCCATGGATCGGCAGAATGCTAAATATCCTTCATTACCCTACAATCAGTACCTTGAAAAGATATGGTTTGATAACTTAGGCAATGCTGTCAAAAAGACCAGAGAAAAAGGACTCTACCTGGGCTATTGTGATGAATATGATTGGCCGAGCGGACAGGCAGCTGGCCGAGTACTTGAAAAATACCCTGAACTGGAGGCCAAATACCTTGCCTGGACACGTTATGAGCTGAAAGGGAACAGTAGAGCATCCTACGCTAATATTGATTTCGCTGTTGCCGCTAAATTATCCGGAGGAAAAATTGATGCCTCATCCCTGCGGATAATAGGTGAAGGTGAAACTGTTAACTGGCAGACACCTGAAGGAAGTTGGGTAGTCTATACGTATGCAAAGAAATATCATCCCGGTATTGATGGCGGGAAGGTGAATTATCTTGACCCAAAAGTAATGAAGGCATTCATCCCCATGGTTCATGAGCAGTATGCAAAGCAGTTTTCTGGAGATATGGGTAAAACCATTCCCGGGGTTTTCGTGGATAACGAAGGTGACTACGGTTGGCAGATGGCATGGTCGGAGTACCTCGCCCAGGCATATCAGTTGAAAAAGAAGCGTGATATCAGGTTATGGTTACCTCTTCTGACGGAGAAAGATAATGCTGGTCTCTTCGTTAAAGCCCGCTGTGACTGGTTTGAGTTAATTACCGATGTTTATGACCAAAGCTTTTTTAAGCCCATAAACAATTGGTTGAAAGCGAAGAACATGTATTACATTTCAAATCTTTGGGAAGAGTCATTACAGTTACAAGCTGGGGCGGTTGGCGATTTTATGCGTATAACGCGGACAGCAAGCATGCCGGGCACAGATTGTTTGGTAATGAAATCACAGGATGTTCATGATTTTAAAGAAACCCAAAGCGTTGCGGAGTTTGAAGACCGGCCGTTCATGAGCGAGGTAATGGGCGTTGCGGGTTGGGTACAAAGCCCTGAAATGATGAAGATGACGATCAATTCCATTACATCATTTGGTGTAAATCACGTTGTGCCGCATGGCATCTATTTAAATCGCCGGACAGAGAGCTATCCCTTTCCGGCAGATTGGTATACCGAAAATCCATTCTGGCCATACCTGCATTATTGGACTGATTTTTCCAGACGAGCGTCATTTATAAACAGACAAAGTAAATTGGTTGCAGATGTTTTGTTGTTAAACCCAATGGAAAGCGTCTGGGCTGATTCAGAAGGGCTGTTTGCTAAAAATGGAGCGATGGCGAATGGTGAGGATGCCGCCAACTGGAGCAAGGCTTCGTTAAGAATTGACACCGTGTATGCAGAGGCGATGCGGTATCTGAACAAGAATAATGTTGAATTTCTTATTGGCGATAGCCATTACATCAATAAAGGCTTATTTAAATTAAAAGGTAATTCGGTTAAGTTATCCATAAACGATCATGATTTTTCGGCTATTGTGCTGCCAGTAACTACAATAATCTCACAAAGTGTGTCGAAAAAAATACTTGAATTCGCGCGTCAGGGGGGAACCATTGTTTTACTGGGCGATCTTCCTAAAGGCTCTCCCGAAGTTGGAGCTACAGATCCGCAGATCATCCAGCAGATGAAATCGTTAAAACAATATGATAATGTAATCGATCTATCTGCAGATTCGGATAAGATGAAAACCATGGTTACAGTGCTCAATAAAAATGCACGCCCTCAAATTCTGCTGGAAAAGTCAGGCAGGTTATATACAGCACACCGAAAATCTGCAGGCGTGGATTTTTATTGGTTTGCCAATAATACCGACACGATACGAAACTTCTCTGCATGGCTGCGGGACGCTGTCGGACCAGCCGAAATATGGAATTCTGAAAATGGAACAGTTGCAATGCTAAATTCAACATCTGTGAACGGATACAGAAAAGTAGACCTGGTCTTACAGCCCTATGAAGGCTACTGGCTTGTATTTGATGCTAAGAAAAAGTTGCAGCCCAACGTCGCAGCAATTAAACCGCTCTTATCTGAAACAATTTTAGATGGAAAATGGCAGATATCCTATCCGGGTCGGGATACCATATACAGAACTTCAGCTAAGGCACTTTTTACGGACGAATCTATTTTGCATGAAGAAAATTTTAGTCCCAGCTTAAATGACGCGGCCTGGTCCAGGTCTGCTTTTATCAGTGGCTCTTTAAAAAAACAAACAAAAGTACAATCTGGTAATTTTTTGTATTCGCGGTCATCATTCCAAAAGGCGCAACTTCGGTCTTTTTCCTACGGAATTAGCAAAGGCAAGTATTTGGCTGGACGGTAAAAAAATCAGTTGGAAAGGAGGGCAGGAAACACTTTCAAAAGAAGCATCGCTTATCTCATTTGCATTAGCCAATGAAGAGCATCTTCCCCGATCACCTCTGAAATTTCTTACCAGTACTCCAGCCACCGTTAAGCTGGATAACTGGTTTCAGTATGGATTGGATGAATATACTGGGTATGTAGATTATCAAACAGTTTTTAATGTAGATCAACAAAATCAAAAAACATCAATAGACCTGGGACAGGTAAAGTACATGGCAGAAGTTTTTGTTAATGAAAAATCTTTGGGTGCGCGTTTATGGCCACCCTATACTTTTGACTTAGCAGGTACTTTGAAAAAAGGTGAGAATAAAATCCGCATTCGTATCGGCAATCTCACGGTCAACGAAATGTCGCTCCAAAATGATTTGCATAAATTAAGGACATGGTCATGGGGCTTCTCAACTGATCCGGTGCTGGATGAGTTTAATGCTGGAATCAAGGGGCCTGTTAGGTTGATAACATCCAAATAAGTCAGGACAAAACTAATTTCAATACGTTAGACAGCACAGGATGATGATCATCAACGCGCCAGTTGACAAACAAGTCTGTAGGAAATGGCAAAGTGATGAACCTGATGCCCGGAATTTCGTGATATCTATAAGAATCCGGCAGAACGGCGATGCCAAGTCTTCTTTTTACCAATGCAATGATTGCTGAACCAAATTCCGAATTTAAGTACGCATCGGGAAGAACTTCAAAAGACTTGAACAGTTGTTGAATGATAGCACTGTAGCTACTGCCTTCAGCCTCAATCGGCAATATGAATTTTTGTGTCTTTAGTGTTTCCTGGCTGATGTCCTTCAATTCATGAAAAGCATGGTCTTCTGGAACGACAAATGCTAAATGATCAGTGTATATTTTCTCCGATCTGATATCACTTGACGTATTAATATCCCTGGTTATTACGAGGTCCACCTTATAATTTCGTAAAAACTCCTGCTGATCCTCATACCGTACCTGTACAAGTTCAATTTTTAGTTTTGGAAGAGAGGCAGAGATCCTGCTGAGCATATCTGGCATAAGAGATGCAGATATTGAATCCGGATGCGCTATGATTATAGTTCCGGTTTCACCCAATTGGATCTGTCGCGCATGCTCATGAAAAAATTCCAGCTCATTCAGTTCAACTTCCCATTTTTCCTTTAGAAATTTTCCTGCAGCTGTCAGTTTTACGTTCCTTTTGTTGCGCTCTAACAATTGAACCCCCAACTCAGATTCCAGGGACTGAATTTGACGGGTTAGCGCAGACTGGGCAATGTTCATCTTACCAGCTGTATTCCAAAAGTGTAGTTCCTTGGCCAGGGCTAAAAAGTATCTGATCTGTTGTAGGTTCATTAATGCTGTATTGATATTAGTTGATGCTAAATTAGTATTTTATTGCATTATAGAATGATGTAGCTTTGTGACAGATCAAAAGTCAAAGTATTAACTGTAGAAATATAAATATGAACTGGATTTATCTAATTATCGGTGGTTTTTGCGAAGTCGCCTTTGCGTTTTGTCTGGGGAAAGCCAAGGAGGCTGCGGAACTGCCGTGTACGGATGGTACGCTGGTTTTTTGCTGATGCTATTTTTAAGTATGGCACTCTTGATTAAGGCAACACAAACGCTTCCTATAGGAACAGCTTATGCGGTTTGGACGGGCATAGGTGCGGTGGGTACCGTATTGTTTGGTATATTGGTATTTAAAGAACCGGTTTCTCTTTTGCGGATCCTGTTTCTCACTACGCTGATCGGCTCCATTATTGGGCTGAAAGCAGTATCGCATTAAGACCTTAGTAGTTTAATCAAATAAGCCTGTTAATATTATAATGGAAAATATAGAAATAAAAAGAGCAAGTTCAGGGGACATCATTGCCCTTCAACAAATCGGCAGGCAAACTTTCGCCGAGACATTTTCCGATAGCAACTCTGAAGAAAATTTGCTCAAATATCTTGAAGAAGGATTTTCTTCAGAAAAGCTGGCTAGGGAGCTTAGCGATGCAGGATCGGTGTTTTATTTCGCTATATTAAATGGTCAGGTGATCGGCTATCTGAAATTGAATACCGGTCAGGCACAAACTGAATTGAAAGAAGAGGATGGACTGGAGATTGAACGGATTTATGTGCTTGGGGCTTATTATGGTAAGAAGGTGGGACAGTTGTTATATGATCAGGCGATTCAGGTAGCTGTGGAACTCGGATCTTTTTATGTCTGGCTTGGTGTATGGGAACAAAATTCGCGGGCCATCCGATTTTATCAGAAGAATGGCTTTAAGGAATTTGATAAGCACATCTTCAGACTAGGCGAGGAGGAGCAGACAGATCTGATGATGAAAAAGGATCTTTTACAATAGGAATACCGGTTCTACGGACGGTGATGAGATCAACCCGCAACATCAATTCTCCAATCGGGTGTTTCAGGCTTCAAATTGTCCGCTTCACTTTCAATTTCTTACAGCTGCCCAGTCAATTCAATACTTTCGGGACATTGTATGAAAAGAAAACTGATTGCGCTATTTGTTCTATTAAGCACCTGCAGTGCTTATGCCCAAACTGCCCGGGAAGCGGCCATGAAGAAGCTCAGGGATTCTATGACTATGGTCTACCTGACCGAATTTGCCAAACGGCAGCCCATGTTGCGCCAGGGAGGGATTTCTTATGATGTAAGCGGCAGCACAAGTTCCAGGCTGCTCGCAGAAGATGGAACTTTGCTCTATCGAGGCGATACGGAGATCAGCCGCATGAAGATGAATTTCAACCTGCCCATTTCATCCTGGGGCAAAAACAGGTTGAATGCCGCCGTCGTCTACCAGAAACAGCATTATGCATTTGGCCAGAATTTTAACGGTGGAATGCAGTCTCCCCCGGGATCATTAGACAGAGCGTCAGTTGGCCTTTCCGCAACCTTTTCACGCAGCGATTCGCTGTTCAACAGGCCGGTGATCTATAGCGCAGGAATTATAGCCTTTAGCAATGAACTCACTTCCATCCGGAGGCTCAGTTATTCGGGTACCATGATATTCCCACTGAAACAGCAGGTAAATACCATGACCAATGTGGGCGTAATATTGGCCATCGGGCCCAATGGGATACTCCCTGTTCCATTTTTCAGCTACTGGCACAAGTTCAGTAATAAATTGGAATTTGACCTCCAGCTGCCCTATGGTGCATCTTTCCGGATCCCGCTTTCTCACAGTTGCCTGGACGACATTTGGAACTGCCATAGATCCAAACTTTAGCTTTTTTAATGCCAGCAGCCAAAACATGTCGATGAACCTCACACACAATATGCTCGACCTGCGTACAAGTGCAAGTGTTGAACACATGTTGGGAAAAAAACTCGTTGTCGGTGTCCGGGGCGGACTCGTGTCTAACCTCAGTTCCCGCATCCAAAGGGACAATGCCGATATGAACGACTATCTCGTAAAAATGAAGAGCGGTACCGTTCCTTTCGTCAATTTATCGCTTTCCTTCCTGCCCTTCCTAAAATCAATCCGGTAGCTTAATTATTTATTTTACATTTGAAAATGTTAAAAAAATACCAGCTGAAGTCATTTCTCATCCTGATCTCTGTCCTGATCATGGGGGCAACGCTTCTGGGCGAGCAATCTTCCAGCAAATTCCAGTTGGGGGGCTTTCTTATTTACATTTTCCGGGTGACCACCACGTTGTTAACGGGATGGCTGATCAATGGTTATGTGTTGACCCGCAATTCGCCCTTGCTGGTCGGATTCAAAAGGTATGCCTTGGCAATTGCTTTGTCGATGGTCGCTATATTTGTGATCAATTTTGTACTGGACTGGCTGGTGCCTGATCATTATATGGCCAAAAGAGAAGTGGGTTATGAAAGTTTTGCAGAGATTCAGCAGCACATCGGCGCTTCATTTTTCGTCAGCCTCATCTGTTACATCGTCTTTTACAGTACACATACCAATACCGTATTGCAGGATACAAAATACAAGAATGAGGTACTGGAACAAAACCACCTGCGCGCGCAGCTCATTTCGCTGCAGCAGCAGATCAGTCCGCATTTCCTGTTCAATTCCCTGAGCACGCTAAAGACCATTGCGCAGGATCAGCCAACGAAGAATTATGTGGTCCAGTTGTCCAGCGTTTACCGCTATGTGCTCAATTTCAATGAACGTTACCTCACCCCCCTGAAAGAAGAACTCAATTTCATCAAATCCTATGTTTACATCTTAAACGAACGTTTTGAAGAAACGCTGGACGTTCATATTGAAATTGATGAAGTACAGCTGGACCTGCTGATCCCTTCTTTGTCGCTCCAGTTGCTGGTAGAGAATGCGATCAAGCACAATACTATATCCCCGGAGCAGCCCCTGCACATCTCGATCCTTTCCAATGATCCCTTCAGCCTGACGGTGGAGAACGATTTTCAACCGAAAAACATAAAGGAGAACGGTACAGGCATGGGCTTGAAAAACATTGCTGAACGCTACAAATTGCTGGCAAACCGGGGCATCGACATTCAAAATGACCAGCGCAAATTTTCTGTCACCATTCCATTGTTAAAGCCATGAAAGTTGTCATCATAGAAGACGAGCTGAAGACCGCCAGAGAGCTAAAAAGCATGTTGCTGGCGCTCGATGAAGATATAGAAGTGCTGACCGTTTTAAGGTCGGTCTCCTGGCAATCACCTGGCTGAGCAACAATCCCCAGCCGGAGCTGATCTTTTCAGACATCCAGTTGGGCGACGGTCTCAGCTTTGAGATCTTCAAGGCCGTTAAGATAGAAGCCTCCATCATTTTCTGTACCGCCTTTGATGCCTATGCGATCAGGGCTTTTAAATCCAATAGCATCGATTACCTGCTGAAACCGATTGAAGAGGGGATGTTGCAGAAGAACATGGAAAAATACATCCGCTTCAAAGAGCACCTCCTGAATACCGAGCAGCCTGGTAAAAACCTGGAGAAGGTGCTGGTTCAGATGAACTCCCGGTATAAGCAAAATATCCTGGTCAATTTCAGGGAAAAAATCATTCCTGTCAGGGCCATCGACATTCAGCTATCGATGCCTCGGCCTGGCAGCGTATTCCTCCATACCGGCACCGAAAAATCCTATGCTGTTCAGTACACGATAGAGCAGTTGGAAGCGCTGCTGAACCCGCGGCAGTTTTTCAGGGCCAACGGGCAGTTCATCATTAACCGGGATTTTATCCAGAACATCGAATACTACTTCAACCGGAAGCTCATCGTGGCCCTTAAAAAAAATTTCCCGGAAAAGATCGTCGTGAGTAAAATTAAGGCGCCATCTTTTTTGAAGTGGATGGAAATGTAATTGTCCTCTTCAAGGCTGATTTTGTCCTTTTCATTTCGATAAAGCCGGGCCGGAAAAAGCTGCCCGGTACTTTTGTTCCATCAAAGGAATATGAAAAAGAAAACAGCAATGGCGCTGATGCTGCTTTTTCCAGTCTGCCTGTTTGCCCAGGAAAGCTGGAACTTGAAAGCATGTATCGAGTTTGGCCTGAAGAATAATCGGAATAGTGTTATTTACGAAAATGAAAAATTAGCGGCAGACGCAGCAGCGAAAGAAGCCCTGTCCGAATACCTGCCTAAAATTGGTATCACTGGTACACTGGACAATAACCTGAAGGTGCAGACCTCAATCATACCTGCCGGAGTTTTCGGTCCCACGGATATCAAGGTCGCCTTTAGTCAGAAATACAATACCAATGCAGCAGTGCAGCTGGACCAGACGATTTACGATCAGAACGCTGCTGAACGGTTTCAAGGCCAATAAATACAACCGGGAGCAGGCACAGCTGAATGTCCGGAAAAGCCAGGAGACGATCATTTACAACATCGCCAATGCCTATTACCAGATTCAGGTGTACAGGAAACAACTGAGGCTGCTGGGCGAAAACATCAATACCTATCAAAAGCAGATGGATGTTTCTGCATTGCAGGTGCAGAAAGGGGTGACGCTGCAAAAGGATCTGGAAAAGGTGATGGTCGACTACAACAATGCAAATTCAGAACTGCGTATAGCTGAAAGCAACCTAAGCCTGGCGCAGAACCAGCTCAAATATGAAATGGGTTATCCCTTCAAACAGGAAATTCTGGTAGACAGCCTTTCCGGCAGGGAATTCCCCGGGGAGCAACTCAGCTGAGTCCGCAGCCCGGCTTTACTGCTCTGAACCATGTAGATTACCAATTGTCTGAGGTCAATACCAAACTCCTGTCGATAGAGCTCAGCAGGATCAAATCCGGCTGGCTGCCAAAACTCTCCGGCTATATCCGCTATGGCGGAAATGGTTTTGGCAGTGAACTGGGGCCGGAGTCCGCGATTTAAATGAGTATGCCGCTATCGGGCTGAAGCTGAACTTCCCCCTCTTCGATTTTTTCAAAAGGAATGCCCAGTACAAACAGGCTCAATACAAAAGTCTCAATGCCATGGAACAACTGAACCTGGATGCCGGAAAATATCGAGCTCGAATATGAAAATGCAAAGACGAAGCTCGTTAAGGCACAAAGCAGTCTGGAGAGCGACCAGCGGAACATCGACCTGGCCCATTCCGTGTTTAAAGTGACCGACCTGCAGTACCGTAAAGGTGTGGAAAGCCTGACTGAATGGTCTGAATGCACAGCAGTCCATCAGCACCGCCCAAAACAATTACCTCAATTCCTTATAACCTATCTGCAAGCTGGTTTAGACCTTGAAAAAGCGTCCGGCAAGCTGAAAACATTTTATACCTCTACTCATTTATGAAACGTAAACACATCATAGTCCTCATCGTTCTGGTCCTTGTCGGATTGATCATTTTTAAGCTTAGTTCCAATAAACGTAGCCTGGAAGAAAAGAAGAAGCCTGAAAAAGATACCCTTGTGCGCATCCCGGTAAAAGATGGCCACTGTAGTGGAAGAACTGCGGACGATTAATCTGGTCAAAACAGGCAGTCTTGCACCATTCAAGGAGGCGAAAGTACTGGCGCCGATGGGCGGCACGATCGCGCAACTGAAAATCAACCTGGGTGATCAGGTACTGGAAGGACAGGTTTTGGCAGTGATTGACACCAGGCTCATGCAACTCGACCTGCAAAAGGCCCTCAGCAGTGCCAGGAAGCTGGAGCGTGATCTGGCCACGTATACCGAGCTGCTAGCCGGTCAGGCCGCCACCCAGGAGAAGGTGAATGAACTGAAGCAGAGCCATGCTGAGGCTGTAAATCAGGTGGAGCAGTTGAAGAAACAGATTGCGGATGCTTACATCAAGGCCCCAACCAGCGGCACCATCGCCACCAAAGCAGTAGAGCCAGGTGTCTTCGTCAATGCGGGAGCGGAGATCGCCACGATCGTCAACCTCTCGCAGGCCAAGGTTCAGTTGAACCTAACGGAATCGGAGGTCTACCAGACCAGGCAAGGCCAGGAGGTGAAGATCAGCACAGATGTTTATCCCGATGCCGAGTTTAAAGGAAAGGTTTCTTTCATCAGTCCGCAGGCCGATGAAACCCGGAGTTACAAGGTAGAGCTCATTGCAGAAAACAAGCAGAGCAACCTCCTCCGTTCCGGCACCTTTGTATATGCAGATTTCTCCAGGAAAACGGAGCAGAAAATCCTGCTGATCCCTCGGGAAGCCATCACAGAGAGTGTGAAAGATGCATTTGTTTATGTTGCAGATCAGGATAAGGTACGCCAGCGCCCTGTGAAGACCGGAATAGAAATCGGCAGTACGATCCAGATCATCAGCGGTCTGAAAGCAGGCGAGCGTGTAGTCACCTCCGGACAGATCAACCTGAAAGAAGGTACAGCAATCAGCATTTCCAAATAAAGAAAGCAACATGTCAATTACAGAAATAGCCGTTAAGCGGCCCCTACTCATCGTCGTTATTTTCACCGTTCTGTTCATCTTTGGGGCGAAGTCGTACTTTGGCTTAAACTACAACCTCTTGCCCAAACTGGAAATCCCGACCGTCTCCATCACGACCGTATATCCGGGAGCAGGGGCGGCGGAAGTAGAAACTTCGGTGACGAAAAAGCTCGAAGATGCCTTTTCATCGATTGAGGGACTCGATAAAATTACTTCTACCTCACAGGAAGGGATATCCAGTGTGGTGGTACAGCTCAAAAGCGGGACAGAAATCGACCAGGCCGAGCGCGATCTCCAGCGAAAAGCCGATCAGATCCAGAATGAGCTGCCAGATAATGTGAAAAAGCCGGTGGTCAATAAAATCAACCTGGAAGAAGCACCAGTACTCAGTGCCGGGGTGACCTCCAATATGGCGCCCAGGCCCCTTTATGATTTTGTAGACCAGCAACTGCTACCGGTACTGCAGAACGTGACTGGCGTAGGGCAGGTGAACATCATCGGGGGCGATGAGCGGCAGATCCGTGTCAATATAGACCAGGAAAAGCTCAGGTCCTATGGCCTGGCGATCAATCAGGTTACGGAAGCCATCAACAATGCCAATCAATCCTTTCCGGCAGGTAGTATAGAAACCAGGGATGAACAATTGTCGATCCGCTTTGACGCGAATGTAACCAGCATCCAGCAAGTGCGGGAACTCATCGTGTTGCAGCGCCCGCAGATGGGCAGCGTATACCTCAAAGATCTGGCGGAGGTGGTGGATGCAACGGCCAAAACTACGGCGATCAACCACATCAACGGCATTCCTTCTATCGGGATCCAGATCATCAAACAAAGCGATGCCAACGCCGTAGAAGTTACGGAAGAAGTGAAGAAGAAATTTGCGGAAATTGAAGCGCAGTACAAGCAAAATGCGATTAACTTTGAAGTCTCTGCCGATCAGAGTATCTATACCCTGAAATCTGCCGATGCGGTGATGGAAGACCTTGGCCTTGCCGTGCTGATCGTAGGGATCGTCATGCTGGCCTTTCTGCACAGTTTCAGGAGCTCCATGTTCGTGCTGGTGGCTTTGCCCTCATCCATCATCCCCACCTTTATTGTCATGTACTTCCTCGGTTTTTCGCTCAACCTCATGACCCTGATGGCACTGTCCCTGGTCGTGGGCATCCTGGTAGACGATTCTATAGTCGTACTGGAGAACATCTACCGTCATCTGGAGATGGGCAAAGACAAGCGGCAGGCTGCGGTAGAAGGCCGCAGTGAAATTGGCTTTACCGCATTGGCGATCACCCTGGTGGATGTAGTGGTGTTCCTGCCGATTGCATTTGCAGGAGGTATTATCGGCTCACTTTTGCAGGAATTTTCCCTGGTCGTGGTGTTCTCCACGCTGATGAGTTTATTTGTATCCTTTACGGTCACACCACTACTGGCCAGTCGCTTTGGTAAGGTAGAAGAGCTGCATAGCCGTACGCTTTGGGGCAAGATCAACCTGGGCTTCGAAAATTTCATTGATGGCCTGAAAGAAGACTACGTACAGGCCCTTCAAGTGGTGCTGCGCCGGAAAAGATGGCTGCTGGGCGGGGTGATCCTGCTCATTATCGGCTCCCTGGCATTGCTGCCCTTTGGTTTTATCGGTGCAGCCTTCATGCCCCAGGCAGACCAGGGCCAATTGCTGATCAGCATGGAGCTGGCCCCTTCCGCTTCCGTATACCAGACCAATATGCTGACCCAGGAAGCAGAGCGGATGATCATGAAACAGCCAGAAGTTACCGGTGTTTTTTCCAGTATTGGATTTGTGAGTGGTAGTGTAGCTGGTACCAGCAACAGCAGTAACCTTGCAGACATTACAGTCACGCTAAAAGATAAGAAAGAGCGGAGCATGACGGCAGAAGCCTTTGGGAACGTGATGCAGAAGCAGCTAAGCAGGGTACTGCCCGGTGCCAAAATCACTGCAGCCCCCACTTCGCTGGCCGGGGGAGGCAATGCCGCGCCGATACAGATTGCGATCCGGGGCCTGGACCTTGGTAAAATCCGCGCAGTGGCAGAGGAATACCGCAAAGTAGCCGCTTCCGTACCCGGAACCCGTTTTGTGCAGCTTTCCGTGAAGGACCAGAAGCAACAGGTTGAGGTCAATTTGAACCGGGAGAAGATGACCACGCTGGGCATCAATGCCAGCCAGGTAGGGGCAGCCCTGCAGAATGCTTTCAGTGGAAATGACCAGGGAAAGTTTAAGCAGGCGGGCAATGAGTATGACATTCTAATCAGCCTGGACAGCTACGACCGCTCAAATATCAACAATGTACGGAACCTTTCCTTCAGCAATAATGAAGGGCAGACATTTGTGCTCAGCCAGTTTGCCGAAGTAAAAACAGGAATGGGGGAGAGTGTATTGCAGCGTAGTGACCGCTTGAACTCCATCTCTGTAGAGGCCAATGTAGCCGGCAGGCCAACCGGTTCTGTAGCAGAAGACATTAAGGCCAAAGCCGTTGGGATCAAGTTGCCTGAGGGCATCACCGTGGAGTACCTCGGGGAGGTAAAGAATCAGGGAGATGCTTTTGGCAGTTTAGGATTTGCGCTGGTGGTGGCTATTGTACTGGTGTATCTTATAATGGTGGCTCTGTATGAAAATGCCATTTATCCCTTTGTGGTGCTCTTCTCGATCCCTGTTGCCCTGATCGGTGCCTTCCTGGCCCTGGCGCTTACGATGGATACGTTGAATGTTTTTTCAATTATCGGGGTGATCATGCTCCTGGGCCTGGTGTCCAAGAATGCGATCCTGATTGTCGACTTTGCCAATCAGCTGAAGGCAGAAGGGTATGGCGTAGTGGAGGCACTTTTGGAAGCAGGAAAGGAGCGTTTGCGCCCGATTTTGATGACTACACTGGCCATGATTTTGGGGATGCTGCCCATTGCTTTGGCCAGCGGGGCAGGATCGGAAATTAAGAATGGAATGGCCTGGGTGATCATCGGCGGACTGACCAGCTCTATGGTTCTGACACTGTTTGTGGTCCCAAGCATGTACCTGATCGTAGAAAATCTGCTGTTGAAATTCCGGAAAAAAGGCAAAGCGGCGTAGATTTGGCGGCAATCAGCTGCGCATATGCTTTTCATCGATTTGTTACTATTTGGTATTAAACCCAGTTGAGATTGCCCAGTCGAAATAGCAACTATACAAACCATATGAAGGTATTCAAACTAAACTGGCTGTTGTTTTTGCTGATCACTACTTTTTTCAGTGCCACTGCTCAGGACAAGAAGCTCAATAAATTACAATCACAGCTGAAATTTGCCATAGCAAAAGGCCATCCGGCAAGTGTATACATCAGCAATTATTATCCTGAAACAAAAAGGGCAAACAGCGGTAGATTTAGTGGTGTGGTAATAGATGCAGAGGGGCGCATACTTACTGCGGCACATGCGTGTTCACCAGGTAAGTATTATCAGGTTACCTTCCCAGATGGGAAGCAATACATCGCTACCGGTTTGGGCAGTATCCGTCGTCTGGACGTGGCCATCATGAAGATTTCAGAAAGCGGCAAATGGCCTTTTGCAGAAATGGGTTGGTCATCTTCGCTTAAAGTGAATGAGCCCGTGATCGGAATTTCCTATCCTGGAAGTTTCACGCCTAAGAAAGATGTAATTCGACTGGGTTATGTGGCACAATTGGATGTGCAGCGTGGCCGAAGGTTTCGGAGTACTTGCCTAATGGAGCCTGGAGATTCAGGCGGGCCGGTGTTTGATCTCCATGGTAGGGTAGTAGGCTTGCACAGTAGCATCGACAATGCGCTTGAAAATAACTATGAGATTCCGGTAGACTTTTACAGGCAATACTGGACTGCATTGCAAAAACCTGAACTTTATAGCGAGCTGCCTGCGGCAGACAATGTTCCTGTTGACCCATTAAGGTCGGAAAAAGTAGAATTTATAGCTTACCAAGTCGCGACCTTATCGATTCAAAAGTTGGAGGGTAAATTGCAATCTGCCAGTTATAAAATTGTAAGTGGTGATACCTCTGGTACCTCGATAATTGGTACATTGATTTCTCTTGAAGGTCTAAAGGACAAGGAGGCTATATCCGGTAAAAGTTACCTGCTCAGTAAAAATTCTATGGTAAAGAGCAATCCCCGAATAGATTTGGGAAATAATGAATTCATGCCCGTCAAGGTTTTAAAACGAGACTTAAAAAACGACCTCGTGCTTTTAGAACTGAATAAAAAACTGAAGCATTCGATAAGCCTCAAAGACATCTCCTCAGATACGCTGGTCTTTGCAGACCTGGGTAAAATACTCATCTCAGCTCAGCCAGACAATGAGGGAGAATGGAGTGCTTTGAGCACGCTGCCTTTTGAGCTTAAAGGAACTTACAGTTCCGGCTATCTGGGAGCGGGGGTTGCCATAAAGGATGCTAAACTGATTTTTAGTATGGTACAACCCAATAGCCCTGCCAGTATGGCGAAATTGGAGGTAGGCGGACAGGTAGTTAGCGTTGGAGGACGTGTTTTGACTGATCCTGACGCATTTGTTAAGGCCGTGCAGGCAAACCAGCCAAATGACACTTTAAAGTTGGTCGTGATTAAAGGCGAAAAGCTGGATACGCTGGCTATTAAGTTGGGCAGGCGTCCGGCATTTTCATCCAACCATATTGCCGAAAAGTTCAGCGATGGAAAAAGTGAGCGGAGAGATGGTTTTCAGAACGCCCTGGTGCACGATGGTAAACTGAAGCCGAATGAATGCGGAGGTCCACTGTTTGACATCAGCGGAAAGTTCATCGGAATCAACATGGCACGGTATAGCAGAACCAGCAGTATTGCAATAACAGCACAGGCGCTGAGGAAATTTGTAGAGGGAACTTAGGGTGAGCTTAGCGAATAATGGTTAAACTTACTCTTTCTACTCCACAGCCTTTTTTCAAGTCTATGACATAATAATATACACCCGCAGGCAGGTCAGTACCATTAAATCGGCCATCGAAAGGGCTACATAATCTAAGTCCGTTTATGATTTTCTTTTCCGCCATCTCTGACCACATGGTAACTTGGCGACATGATTTCTATATCAGCATCACGAAACACATCCTGAATATTTTCTAAAAGGTTACTGTAAATGGAAGCCTGTTTATTGGCTTCTTTTGTGTAAGCATTGATTTGATAGGAAATGTAATAGTCATCCAAACTGGTTTGCAATACGAATGGCATGGGTTCAGACTGGATTTGATTTGTTCTTAAAGCCGCGTCAATGAGTAGTTGGTAGACTTGTTGCCAGGGCACATCATAGCCTACAGTTACGGTATAATGAATGATTAGACCTTGACGTTCACTTTTAGTATGGCTGGAATAATTTACTGTAGAACTGGATAGCACCAGGGAGTTGGGTACAGTAATGTCCTCATTTTTGATGGTCTTAATTCTGGTGACCAACATAGACTTTTCCATCACGTCACCTACGACTTCACCGATCTTTACACGGTCGCCTATGCGGAAAGGGCGCATGTAGGTGATGACCAAACCCGCAACAATATTGGTTATAGCGCTTGAAGAGCCCAGCGAGATCAGGATTCCCAGGAATACAGACACGCCTTGGAAAGCAGGTGAACTGGAACCCGGTAAGAAGGGAAAGATGAGCACCAGCATAAATGCGTATAGAATAAACCTCAGGATGTTGAATGTGGGGATGGCCCAATCGGCATGGAAACCTCGGAACTGGATGTTGCCGCGTTTTACTTCATAAAACAAGTAACGTATGCCTTTCAACAAGAACCGGAAAAGTAAAACGATTACAATTACTTTGAAGAAGTCGGGCATGTAGTCGATGATCGCTTTTCCTGCTGATCGCAGTGGCCCCAGGATCCAACCCAATAGTGTCCAGGTCCATCCTTCTGTCTCCGGAAAGAGGCTGAAGAGCAATGGTAAGGAAAGATAGATAATGAGGATGATGACCAGCAATTTTAAGATGCCGACAAACTTTAATAGGCCCGATTCCAGGTGCTCAGCCGTGATCACTTTCACCTGTTTCAGTCGTAGCGTACTGAGGTATTGCTCTTTATGAGTTGAGACATACCTGGATATACGCCTAAACAGCTTATTGATCACGAAGACGATCACCACAAGAAATAAGATGATTAAAGCAACCATTCCCAGCCGTTTGATCAGATTGGTAAGGCTGTGTTCGTCACGCTCCAGGATGATGTGTTTTTTTATGATGTCCAGGTATTCCCGGGCAAGTTGAGCGTTCGTTTTATCCAGCCAGAGCCCATCGAGATTGCCTACACTGATGACGATGTCGTCGTTGTTGTAGGTGATGTCATAGTTGCCCTCGTTTTCTACGACCACCAGGGAGTCGGATTTAAAGACGGCGGCCTTATATAGTTTTTCTATTTTGGAAGTAATGGCTTCAGCCCGTTCTTTAGGATTAAATGATCCAGTACGGGTAAAAATGAAAAATAGCGTATCCAGGTTTAGTCTAACGGGATATCCTTTTGTCGTTTTCTTTAAGGCACTCAGCTTTTTCATCTGGTTGATGTTCCTTAAAGAATCTGCTGAGGCAATGCTTCTCAATTGGGCTTCCAGCTCCCGGGTTCGGCCTGCATCTCCGCTGACTTTTACAAGTTCCTGCTGAAGCTGCTGCTTCACCAGGGAATCGATTTTTTTCTGCTGTTCATCTTTGATCAGCAGCGCTTCAGTGAGTGCGGAACTGTCGGCTACGGGAACTTGCTTCTGCTGAGCGCTTGAAAAAAGGCTGGCAGATAGGAGGATGTGTGCAACCAGAATTATTTTGAGGAATGACATGAATAGCTGATTAGTCCTAAATCGACAATTTACAAAACTAATTCGCAAATGCGAAGGGAAACCCGTATTAGACCCTATGTAAACCTTATTTAGGAATGGATACAGTGTACTCGGGAAAAAAATGGCTAGAATTAAAAAAGGGCTTAGTCCCACTAACAAGCAAGCATCAGATTCAAATAAGGACCTCCATATGAAGGTCCTTGTTTGTATTACTATATGGTATTCGGGCTATATACTTTAATCACGCCGTCACCTTCACTGCTCACAACCAGTAAACTTCTCTTGGTCGGACTATTTTTCGCTGGAATAAACAATACACCTTCCGGAGCATCGCCACATTTTAATAGTTGTAAAAATGAGGGTTTAGTAGGACTAGTTACATCATATACGGCAACAGCATCTGCACGTTCCATTCCTACAAATGCCACTTTTTTATGACCTACAAGGCCAACAGTGATGCCTTCAGGTTCCACACTTTTGTCATCGCTTCTCCCGTCATCATAGGTATTGGCCGCAAAGGCCTTTACATCAAGTTCATTTTTACTATCATAAACCTGTGCGCCAGTATTTCCGTTCCATACACTGAAGGACCTTGCACCCAAAGAGTACAACTCATCCAAGTCTCCATCGCCATCAGTATCACCCAAAGTGGTCGTGATGTTCAGGCGTCCAAGATTGGCATCTTGCTTTAAAGTCGTTGCATTCGGGAATGCGGTTGGATCTAGTCTCACTCCATTATTTTTCACACGCAGCACTTCAGCAAAACCATCATATTCCCGGGCATCGCCTTCGTTGGCGGTAAATAAGTATGGCGTGCCTGTATCTTCCAGCAAGGCGATGGCATCTGGCAGATAGATTCCTTTAATGTTCCATTTTGCTGCTTTGTATCCATCAGAATCGCTTGGATCAATTTCATTACCTGATGTAGCATAATCTTTAAATCCTAATGGAAAGATGTTAGTGATGGATTTACCTTGGATGTCGATCTTTGCAATCGCATTGTTTTCCTGAAGCGTTACCCAAGCAGTTTTCGAATCAGAAGAGATGGTGATGTATTCCGGTTCAATGTCCTTAACGAAATTGTTGCCCGGGCCAAAAACCCTGAAGCCTTTCGCTTTCAGTGCTGCCAGTTGTCCTTGCATAGCTGAAAAGTCGATGGTCGTCACCGCATAATTTTCATTGACGGAGATGATGGAGATTGTTCCTGCGGGGTCATTGGTGTAAGTGGTATTGGGTTCTCCTTCATTCGCAGAAAGAATGTATTTGCCGTCCGGTGAAAAAGTAACCATGTCGGGTAATGCACCCACATTTACTTCTGCGATTTTGGAATGGTCGCTGGTTTTAAAAACAACTACCTTACCATTGGCCTGCTTGTCGGCAGCCTGGATCGCTGCAGCTAATTTTCCATCATGCACGGAAAGACTGTTTACTGCGCCACCAAAGGGCGTCATGCTGATTACGCCGATCGACTTCATTGCCGCCGGATCTTTAAAGTCTATGATTTCAATTTGGTTCAGCTGATTGGGTAATCCTTCGTTTTCGTTTCTCACCACAAATAACTTATTTGTAGCAGGGTCGAATGCCGTGATCTCAGCCGCGCCGGTTTCCCCCACGTCAAATGTTCCTATTTCCGCAAAGCTGCCGGCATCTTCATTGACAAAGAATTCCGGCTCAACAACAGCAGGTCGGTCTTTTCTACAGCTGAACATCACTAAAATCAGGAGACTAAATAGTAGATTTTTTTTCATATTTTATTTTTTTGTAAAATGCGAAGCTAGGCTGCCGATGTTAGCGCATCACGAGGCCAGCGTTATAAAATCGTTAATTTAGTTTAGGATTATAGCATAAGGGCCTGTTGCTAGTCATTGTGGAATGGTATAACTGATTAGCTTGTCTAGGTCGGCTTCCTTTATTATTAAAATATTGAGTGGTTTCCCAAAATATTGTGATATCTACCAGTATTATTAAATTTATCACAAAATATTAATCCTGAAGAAATATTTGTTTGTTTTAGTTGTTGTTAGTATATTCGTTTCAACTTATTATTTAGGCTAAACAGATGAAAAAATACCACGATAATTTAGAAGATATACCAGCTAATAATAACATTGCGGAATCTGCTGTCGAATATTCGGTTGGAGAGAAGAATCCTTTTATCGACCCTTTAGTAGATTGGGCTTTTAAGCGGATTTTTGCCAGTGAGGCGAATAAAGAGGTAGCTAAAGCTTTTCTAAATGAAGTTCTGAAGGGGAAAAGGGAAATTGTCTCTATTGCCTATGGTAAGAATGAATATCCGGGAGAGCTAAAGGATAAGAGAGGGGCTGTGCTGGACTTTGTTTGTATTGATAAAGATGGGATCTCTTTTCTCGTGGAATTGCAGAGGACACAACAGACCTATTTTAAGGATCGTTCCTTGTTTTATGCCAGCAGACTCATCAGTGACCAGACACCAAAAGGAAAGAAATGGAACTACGAGCTAAAGCCTGTCTATGTAATTTCCCTGCTTGAAGAATTCTGTTTACCAGGTACTGATAGAGAGGTATATCTGCACAACGTTGCGTTGTGTGATACCGTGGAGGGAACAAGTTTTTATGATAAGCTTCATTTCATTTATATCGAACTGGAAAAATTTAAGAAGGCAGAATCTGCGCTTGAAACCGGTTTGGATAAATGGATTTATAGTTTGAAAAATGCATCTACGATGACTAAAGAACCAGAATTTGCGGAAGAAATGAGGGTGTTTTTTGAATCGGCGAGATGCGCTAAATTTACTAAGGAGGAATTAGAAATGTACAGAACAGCACAACAAGAAGAATGGGACAATCAGAATGTTCTTGATTTTGCAATGGAAAAAGGGAAAAAAAAGGGCCTTGAGGAAGGGCGTGAAGAAGGTGCTTTAACTAAGGCAATTGAAATAGCTAAAAGTTTAAAAGCTATAGGTTTTGATATAGCTGAACTCGCTAAAGTTACTCGGCTCTCTGAAGAACAAATTCAAGCATTATGATTAAAGAAATCATGTGAGTTACGATTTAGCCAATTTTTGATCCTAATACTGGATTGAAAAGGGATTACTTAAAATATTAAAACTACAATTGTCGCAATGAAATAAAGAAATACAACAACATATGATTACTTCTTAAATGAGGTATTAATTCAAGAGTCTCGACTATCAAATTTCTCAAAAATCGGACAGAGACAGTAGATTAATGCCCATAGCAATATTTGTTGTACTTTCGCAGGTGCAAATAGCGTTATGGGCTCTATTGTAAATCCGTGTCCAAGGCCCTGAGAAAGCCTGATAGTCCGGTATTTAGAGCCCGCTATTTGCATCTTCGTTTTTATAGCCCTGTCTATATTGAATAGGACTCCTAAACGAAAGTCTAGCTTTCTAAATCTCGCCCCGAGACTCATTTTTAACGATTAAAAATGAGCTTATGAAAAATCAACACCACCTTAAAATCTCCGGTATGCTGAACCAGCATGAATTTGTAGAACGCTACATCTTTACCATCCAGCGCATCAGCAATGGCTTTTCCAGAGCCGAACTAGCCTTCCTAATGGGGAAGAGCAGCAATGACATCACCGACTACGAGCAACTAGGTGCTCATGTAAAAATGGACTACAAAGATCATGAAGTGATGGCGGCTGTCTTTAAAGCGCTGCCACCGGCTGCGCTAATGTTCCAAACCAAAGCAAACGATATAGATATCTCCAATGAAAAGCGCATAATCCGTGGTTCTGTAATGGAAACTGACACCCAGCGCTTTTTTGATGTCATCCATCCCTGGAAGATCAAAGGAGAAAACAAGCCGGTTAACCTTGTAGAGTCTCTTGTTCGTGATGGATCACAAGACCTGATGATCTCTGAGTTTGTGCAAAAGCAGTTGGTACAATTTAAAAACGCAGGTTGTTTTGACCGGGGTTGCACTGCGTTCTTTCTCTATCAGCAGTTGAGCCCAGTAGTGGATAAAGCCTGGAGACCACTCTTCTTGAAAGTGCTGAGGGCTTTGATTTATGCTAAGATCCATACCCAGGAAATTAAAAGCCATCAGGTACATGGCCAAGTCATTTATAAAAGCAAATCATAAACTAGTATCCGGACGAAGTCAATTCGATGCTTTGATTTTATATTTGTACTTTAGAGGCTAGTGGATTTCATGAAAGATTATAGCATTTATACGGATCAGCAATTAATTACTCTCTTAAAAAGTAAAGATGATATTGCTTTCACTGAAATCTATGAGCGCTATTGGTCTGTATTGTACCTGCATGCAAAACGTCTTCTGCATGATGAGGATTTGGCGCAAGATGCTGTGCATGATGTGTTTGCGATACTCTGGAAGAAAGCGGCAGATTTCGAATTAACAACCAGTCTGAATTCTTATCTGTACCGTGCAGTTAAAAACGCAATATTGAATGACATCCGCCATGAACGGGTTGCTGCTAACTACCTTAATGATCTGAAGCGTTTTTATGAAGAGGGAACCACCTCCACTGATGAGCTCATGCACCTGAAGGAATTGCAGGCCTTAATCGAGCAAGAAATCCAGAATCTGCCTGAACAAATTAGGAAAGTATTCGAAATGAGCCGGAAGCTGCATTTAAGCAATGCCGAAATCGCATTGGAATTGAGTAAATCTGAATCCACAGTAAAAAATCAGATCAAAAGGGCAAAAGATATCCTGCGAGACAGACTGGACCTTCCTTCTTTGTTGATTTTGTTTCTTTTGAAACCATGATCGGCTAATGCCTGGCAGAAAACAGAATAATTTTAGAAGGCTTCTGTACTAATCTTCATTTTCTTTAAATATTTTTTCTCATTGACTAGTCTTTCCCTAAGGGAAAGGTGTCTTACCTATATACTCCAAGAAAAATACGTGTAAAGATGGATAATGAAAGTATCAAACAGTTAATTGCAAAATATCAGGATGGAACTGCTACCAGGGAGGAAAGACTGATCGTTGACAAATGGTACAATCAGATTACAAAAACTGAGTTGGAGCAACCTTTTAAAGTTGACATGAGTTCCACTAAGGAGGCGATATGGTCGCGTTTATCCCTGGAGTTGAAGCAGCCTTCAGCCAATAAGTCATTTTACATATATCTGGCAGCCGTTGCTGCTGCTGTAGCGTTTATCATAATAGGCGCATATTTTTTCAACTCTCCTGAATCCGGAAAAGATAAGGGTTCACAGGTTGCGAAAAAGGAAGAGATCATACCGGGGAAAGTTGGGGCCACCTTGACTTTAGCGAATGGTAAGAAAATTAGGTTGGCTGATGTAGCAAAAGGGCAGCTGGCCAAAGAGGCTGGTGTAGTGATCACCAAAACTGAAAATGGACAGTTGATTTATCATATCGAGGGAAATGATTCAGAGGTAGGTCATTTAAACACACTAACGACAGCCAAAGGTGAAACTTACCAGGTCCATTTACCGGATGGATCTCTTGTTTTTTTAAATGCCGCCTCGAGTTTAACTTACAATACTTCATTAGTTGAAAATGGAAAGCGTATGGTTAAACTGAGTGGCGAAGGCTATTTCGAGATTGCAAAGGATAAAGCTCATCCATTTATAGTAAAAACAGATAAAGAGGAGGTAGAGGTGTTGGGTACTCATTTTAACATCAACAGCTATGTAGATGATGAAGTAACTAAAACCACGCTCCTGGAAGGAAGTGTGAAGTTGAGTGCTTTTGATTTGACCAGGACATTGAAGCCGGGTCAGCAAGCTAGATTGGTTGCTGGTAAAATTCGGATTGAAGAAGTAGATACTGATGTAGCTGTGGCCTGGAAAAACAATGAGTTTGTAGTGGAAAGTGAGCGTATAGAAACCATCATGAAAATGGTAGAACGCTGGTATAATGTTGAGGTGATCTATGTGGGTGCTCAGACTAATGAGCGATTTAGCGGGGGGGTATCCAGGTTTGATAAGGTCTCTAAAGTGCTGGACATTGTGGAATCTACCGGGGAAGCCCATTTTGAAATTAAAGGAAGAAAAATATACGTATCTAAATAGAAGAGCCTAGACCAATAACTAACAAGAATATTTAATCTTAACTAAACCACATGAAAAGAAAGCTACGATAACTACAGAATTAGATGAAACCAGATCCCAATAGCTATTAGGACCTGGTTTTAGCTTGGGGACATTTAATTAATCAACTAAACCGCAGATTCTCAACCGTCGAAAGCATAGAATCTGCTCAACCAAACCAACAACTAATGTATCAAAATTCCCGGAAATTTGGTAGGCCTAAACGGCTGTACCTAAAATTATTGCGAACTATGCGCCTAACCATCGTAATATTAATAGTATGCTTCATGCAGGTGAGTGCTTCCAGCCTCGCCCAAAGAATAACCTTGTCTAAATCGAATGTGCCTTTGAAATCAATTTTTAAGGAATTGAAAGCACAGACGGGTTATAATTTTTTTTACACTGATAATCTATTGAAGAATAGTTCGGATGTAAGTATCAATGTGAAGAATTCCGAATTGGCAGACGTGCTGGAACTGATCTTTGAAGGTCAGTCCCTGGATTACCTGATCCGCGATAAAACGGTGGTCATTAAAGCTGCCAAAGCACCATTGCAGGACATTATTTCCGGTCTTGTGGGGGACAGAGAGACCGCAAGCCGATCCCAGGGGTAAACGTATCCATTAAAGGGACGAAATCCATTGTACAGACTGATAAAAACGGAAAGTTCACGATCAGTGTGCCCTCTGGTGCGAAAGCACTGGAGTTCCGCTACGTCGGTTATAAGACTGTCGAGATACCGATTGAGCGGAATGCTGATTACACCATTTATATGGAAGAAGATCAGCAATCGCTAAAGGAAACCGTGATCACCGGCATGATGGAGCGTAAAACGGCAACCTATACCGGGGCAGCTAAAACCATGACGGCAGCGGAACTAAAACAAGTGAGCCCAATCAATGTTTTTACCGCGGTTGCCGCCCTCGACCCTTCTTTCAGGATCATACCCAATAATACAGTAGGCGGTAATATCAATGCTTTGCCTGAAATTCAGATGAGTGGCCAAAGCTCTTATCCTACTTTAGGTTCTGAACTGGCTGGTAATCCAAACCTTCCACTGTTTATCTTGGATGGCTTTCAGGTTGCTTTGCAGGCCATTGCAGATTTAGATATGAACCAGATTTCATCTGTGACCCTGTTGAAAGATGCTTCGGCAACTGCGATGTACGGATCCCGGGGCGGTAACGGAGTAATGGTTGTAACGACAATTCTGCCTCCCAAAGGCCGTGTAGAGGTGTCCTTAACTAATAATTTCACACTTTCTAAGCCTGACCTATCAGTATATAACATGTTGAACTCAGCGGAGAAACTGGATTTCGAGAGACGAGTTGGTCTCATCAACAGTTACGGCAGGGAATACATCAATGCCGAGCGGTATAAGGCAATGGTCAGTGGGGTAAATACAGACTGGAAATCCATTCCGGTACAGACAGGCTATAAACAATAGAACAAACCTTAGCTTGCGTGGTGGAGATGACGCGCTCACTTTCAACCTTAATTTTAGCGGAAGCCTGTTACAAGGCGTAATGAAAGGACAAGACAGGGACAATTACTGCGGTAATTTTACACTGAGTTACAGAACAAAAAAGATCACATTACAGAATAACGTCATCGCCACTCAGGTGGTTTCTAATGCTCTCCATATGGAGAGTTTAGTCAATATCTTGGGTCTAAATCCATATTGGAAACCTTACGATGAAAATGGAAACATAAATAAATACCTCGAGAATATTTTCTTGACCGGAAGTACAGGAGAATTCTGTGGTCCTGAATCCTTTGATGGATATTACTTACAATACCATTAATAACAGAAATAAGAATTTCAACTTCCGCAACAACACTACCATCCGTTACGACTACAGTAAAAATTTATGGTTTACAGGAGGTTTAGGAATCACTAAAGTGAATGGCACGATAGATAACTTCTACTCTGCATTGGACAGCCGATTTAATGCGGTCAGCAGATTTGAATGCGAAAGGCAGTTACACCATCAATAACTCCAATTCATTTACACATGGACGGAAATGGGGCAGTAAACTACAATAGGAATTTTGATAAACACGGCATTACGGTCTATGCAGGGTTTAGGGTTGCAGGAGTAGCGTACAGATTCCTATACCCTGTCTACGCAAGGTTTTCCATTTGATCGATTGGATAATGTGCTTTTTGCTGCCCAGTATATGGACAGCAGGCCTACAGGCACTGAAAGCACTACCCACAACTTATCGTATACTGGAAGTGCCAATTATTCATATGATAACCGTTATTTCAGTGACTTGACCTACACCAGGGATGGTTCGTCTGCTTATGGCGATAACAATAAATTTGGAAACTTTTGGTCGGCAGGATTGGGATGGAACATCAGCAATGAGGAATTCCTGAAAAACAATAAGGTGGTCAATCTTTTGAGGATTCGTGGTAGTTACGGGTCTACAGGTACGTCTGTTCAGGATCCTTATGCTTCGCAATTCAGGTATAACCTTGGAACCACCACGGGATATTTTGGTGAAGTAGGTGCAATCCCGGGAGGACTTGGAAATCCGACACTTGAGTTGGCAACAAGTATTGAAATCAAACATCGGTGTGGCCTCTACATTTTTTAACAACCGTTTAAATTTCAATGCGGAACTTTATAATGAGGTGACGCAAAATGCCCTAACTACAGTTTCATTGGCGCCATCTACCGGTTTTCCATCTTACACGGAAAATCTTGGAAAAATCCAGAACAGGGGAGTTCAGTTAGAATTGGGTGTATATCATCCTGAATCGACCGACAAAAGGTTTGAAGTGGATTCTTTCGGCCAATGCTGCAACAAACAAATCAATATTGAAAGAATTATCTGATAAACTCAAGGCCTTCAATGCGGCATTGAATACAAACAATACTGCCCAGACTGCAGATAATGCTCAATTCATTGAGGGGATGTCTACAACAGCGATCTACGCTGTACGGTCACTGGGTATAGATCCGATCACGGGTCAGGAAGTATACCTGAAAGCAGATGGTACACCCACTTTTGTATGGGACGTTAACGACAAAACATATGTTGGTGATACCCGTCCTAACTGGACTGGTGCAATCAATTCTAATTTCCTATATGCAGGTTTTACTTTGAATTTTAGTTTAAATTACAACTATGGTGCTCAACTTTACAACAGTACTTTGCTGAGCAGAGTGGAGTCTGTAAATGCAGCAAATAATGTGGACAGGAGAGCATATGAGCTAGGGTGGACGGGGCCTGGCAGTGTAAGTCCTTATAAAAGGATTACCTCCTCTCCAACGCAGACCAAGTTGACGTCTCGGTTTGTACAGAATGACAATAATATCCAGGTAGGAACGGTAAATCTTAGCTACCAGTTTAAGACACCTTTTGTGAGAAAATTAGGACTACAGAACCTCACGCTCAGTGCGACCACGAATAACCTGGCAACTTTCAGTACCATTGAAATAGAACGCGGAACAGAGAATCCCTTTGCGAGAGAATATACTTTTGGTTTGAGTGCCAGATTTTAAAACTAAAGAAGATGAAAAAGACAACTTTAATCATAGCCTTTTTGGCAATAGCAGCAGCTTTTGCAGGTTGTAACAAATTTTTGGATGTACAACCCAAAACCAGTCTGTCTGAAGAACAATTGTTTACCTCAGAAGCTGGTTTTCAGCAGGCATTATCCGGGGTTTATGCCCAATTGGCCAGTAACAACCTTTATGGAGATAACTTATCTATGGGCTTCGTTTCGGCGCTCGCACAGAATTATACAACGCTCGCTGCGGGGAGTTCAGTGACTTTGCAACAAACCCAAGCGCTGAACTATACTTCAACGGAGGTAGCTGGATATACTTCAAACATATGGGCTACCAGCTATAGTGCAATAGCAGGTGCCAATAAGGTCATTGCCAATACCCAGGAAAATAGGTCTGTGCTTAATGACAATTCCTATGCGCTGATCCGCGGTGAAGCCTTGGCGTTGAGGGCATTTCTACATTTTGATTTATTGCGCCTGTTTGGCCCGGAATATGTGGCTGGCGCCGAATTGAAAGCAATCCCATACAAAAAAGACGTCAATGAAAATGCCATTGTCCCTGCGAAAACAGCGGAGGTCGTCAGGCTGGCGCTGGCAGATTTGAAAGAAGCAGAAGATTTATTGCTTCCTGTTGATCCAATTGTTACTAATGACCTGCGCACCAGACGCAACAAGATCAATTATTTCGGCGTGAAGGCGCTGGAAGCAAGAATCAGGTTGTATAGCGGCGACAAGTCAGGGGCTGCAGCTGCAGCTACTGTTGTGGTTAATTCTGCTAAGTATACCTTTGTAACTCAGGCTGCCGCTTCTGCGGTAACTTCTGGACTCGTGGTCCGAGATCGCTTGTATTTCAATGAACAGATCTTCATGATCAGGGTGCGGGAAATACTCACCAAGGTACAGGCGTATTTTAGGTATAGAGGTGCTGCGAACCTTAGCCTTACACGAACGCAGGCCAATTTTAACACATTGTACGAAACGACTACAGGGGGAGGGACAGACTACCGTTACCTCTTCCGTTTGGAGCAAGACGCAAGTACTTTATTCCCTTCTAAGTTTTGGCAGGCTTCTACCGCCACTACCAGTATCAGTGATAATCTACTGGACCAGTATGTTCCTGGTATCCGTCTTTCAGAGATGTATTACATCCTGGCAGAAACCGCTGGGACCACAGCCACCGGGGTAGGCTTTCTGAATACGGTGCGTTTAAACAGAGGGCTGGCGAATTTGGCAAGCATCATTACAGCAGCTACCCTAACCGCAGAAATTACAAAGGAGTACCAGAAAGAATTTTACGCTGAAGGACAGTTGTTTTTCTACTATAAGCGGATAAAGGCGCTGAGAATGCAGTTCAGGGAGGTAGATATGGCTCCACAACAGTACGTGCTGCCAATTCCGGATGCTGAACTTCAATTTAACCCGAATTATAACAATTAATCCAACAAATATTATGAAATATCTATTATATATGGTGATTTTGCTTCAGCTTTATCTCTTGTAAAAAGGAAAAAGTTGAGACCTACCAGGGCAGAGACGGAGTCAGCTTTTTTGCCTATTATTATGAGCTTCTGCATACTACTGCGGTAAGAAGTTATTCGTTTGCTTTACAAGCGACACAAAAACAAAATGATACCTTGTTTATACCTATGCGCATTACAGGAAAACTTTCCGAAGGTCCACGTACGGTATTGCTTAAAACGGCTTCGGGAACAACGGCAACGGCCGGAGTAGATTTTGAACTGAAGGAAGTCGTTATACCTGCAAATACGTATGTCTTTAATTATCCATTAGTGTTGATCAATTCGCCTGGAATGGCCGGTAATGTTTACAGGATTGTATTGGAACCGGCTGAAACTAAAGATTTAATACTAGGTACTTTGGGTCAGACTCCAGCGACCACTACCACATTAGGAACTGAAGAAAACTTTAGGTATCTGAAAATTGATGTGACCAATCAATACATTCAGCCAGCGTACTGGTCTGATCTAGCTCCGTATTTTGGGACTTTTAGTGCCGTAAAATATAAGTTTATGGTAAAAACGCTCGGTATTACAGACTTTTCTTATAGTAAAATAGGGACGGATGGTCTCTTGAATTTTCCTGTTACCTTAAGGAATGCATTAACTATTTACGAAGCAGCAAATGGTTCACTGGTAGACGAAAATGGTCAGAGAGTTACTTTTTAATTTAAATTATCATGCACATCAAATATTATTTCAAAATAAGCCTCATTTTCATCATAGCCTTAATGGTTTCAGGCTGCAAGGATGAACAATCCTTTGAATACGAGAAAATAAATGACCTTAAAATCCAGGATGCAACTACAAGTTTCATCGTAGTTCAGATGGATTCTTTGATTATTACCCCAAATCTGGTTGAGAGCTTGCCTACCGGCGAGTCGTTTTCTTACAGTTGGACGCTGGATTCAAAAGTGGTTTCTGAATCGAAAAACCTGAGGTTGAAAATGCTGTTGAGCCCCGGCACTTATACCGCGGTATATAAAGTCCAAAGTAATAAAAATGGTATCTCTGCATTTGCAAGGTACGCCATTACCGTTAACGGTGCCTATCCGGATGGATGGTATGTGGTAAATACGAAAGACGGAAAAGGTAAAGCCTCGTTGATCCGTACCGATGAAGTGATCTTCGATAATCCAATGGAACTGGCCAATAATAAGAGCTATCCCGGACGACCAATGGGACTTTACAATTATGGTAGTGCGGGCCTGTTTTATTATTTCACAGATCAAGGTGCTTACCGGTTCAATATGAATGATTGGTTTGAACTAGGTGGGACGAGTTCAGTACTCCCTGGACTGGCAACTTCACTCCCGTTTGCAAAGGCCCCTGTTTTTCACCGGGCAATCTGAAATATGATCAATATATTGTAGCGGATGGCGGATTGTATATAGGTCTTTCTGGAGATGTTGCCAGTAATGTAAAACCATTTACCGAACGAATCCCCGGGACTTACAATTTGTTTCAGGGTGTGTTTCCCGGCAATCTGTACCTCACTTATTTCTATGACAATACCGCCATGCGGTTTATGCAGGTAGAGTACCAGGGAAGAACTATAGACTATTCCCCGGCTACTGCTGCGGCCTCTTTTAATATGGCCAACGTAGGCAAGAAAATGATTGCCTATGACAGAGGAATATCCACAGCAGGCAACCAGGGAATTGAATGGTATTACATCATGGAAAATAGTGCCGGCCGCCATTTATTGTCGATAACGTCTACTGCTGGTGCCAGTACTCCAGGAATTAACCAACAGATATTGAACAGCCCGGAAATTGCTAATGCCGACAACTTTGCTACATCATCCGTCTTAAAGCAAATGTATTATACAGTTGGCAACAAAATTTATCTGTATGACATGCTTGCCAACTCCTCCACGCTGATATATACTTTCCCTTCTGGATTTGTCATTAAAGACATCGAGTTATTGCGAAGTACCAGCAAACAATTGGCAGTAGGAATCAATTCAGGTACCGCAGGCGAAGTCTATTATTTCGATATCAATGCCCTTGGACAATTCGCTAATAATACTTATACAAAGAAATTTACTGGATTTGGTGAGATCATACAGGTTGTGCCAGCCAGACAATATTTATAAGCTTAGATATATGAAAAGATTACTTATACTTGCTGCATGCCTTTCAACAGGTTTTACAGCTTACAGTCAGCAAGCCGCTCCGGCTTATAAATCCAGTCTAGATTCGTTGAAGATCGTTATTGATCCACTCAAACAGGAAGCGATCATTACACGTTTGATCAAGGCCAATCCAAATGATAATTTTGAACAATATAAGGCCATGCTGGCGGGTAATTTCGCAGCAGCAAAAAATACCGATAAGTCATTAAATTATTTTAATCAGTTACAGGGAAGACAACGCAGCATGTACCTGAATACGGTTGTGACAGGCATTTTGGCTTATGATGTACAGACAGCTGATGCATTTGTGAAAACTGAACTTGCAAAAACTGACAATTCTGCTCAGGATCGTCAGACTTTACTCAATGTACAGAGCCAGATTTTCAGTAAAAAGGGAGAGCACACAAATGCCTTTTCGACTTTTAAAGAATACTATGAGCAGGCGCAACGGAAGAGCCCCGGACTAACGGCCAATTATTATTACCTGTTGAGCAAATCTGGCAATCAGCAGGAGGCACTCCCTGAACTGGAAAAAGCAGTGTTAGCTGGCGTGGCCACGGAAGAAATAAAAGCGGAATTGAAGGCGGCTTATGGTAAATTAAACCCGGGTAAAGATGGGAAATCCTATATGGCTGGATTGGCTAAGCAGTTTGAAGAAAAGCAAAAAGCTGAACTGATCGCTAAAATGATCACTGAGGTCGCACCTAATTTCAGCGTCACCGACATCCATGGTAAAACAGTGTCATTAGCTGATTTCAAAGGTAAAACAGTGGTGCTCGATTTTTGGGCTACCTGGTGCGGCCCCTGTAAAGCGGCCTTGCCGGGTATGCAGTTGACAGTAGATAAATACAAAGCCGATCCCAATGTAAAGTTCCTGTTCATTCACACCTGGGAAAGCGTGGCCAATCCTAAAGAGGAAGCCATTAAATACCTGGCGGATAACAACTACAGATTGCCATTGTACATGGATGTTAAGGATCCGGCGACCAATAAAAACCCTGCCGTCTCTTCATTTGATGTGAAAGGAATTCCCGCAAAATTTGTCATCGATGGAAATGGGAACATTCGTTTTAAAACCGCAGGATTTGGTGGTACTAAAGAAGCCTTGCTGAATGAACTTTCTGCCATGATCGAATTGTCACGCACAGCAATTTAGCGAGGACATCAAAAACTAGAACAAATGGGAAAAAATATTTTATGCAAGGCTGTAGTCAGTTTTGTGGTGATACTTACTTCGGCTTTACCGCTACAGGCACAATCTTTACCAGCGGATACCAGTTTCACGGGCCTCTTTAACTCAATTAAGTCGGAAGTGGATGCGCCTAGAATGGAATTGATGCTTCAGGAGATGATCAAAAAATCAAAAGGTGAACGGGATCAAATGCTTGTAGATATGAGTGCACAAAATACGGCCATTGCTTTTGCTGAGC
Source organism: uncultured Sphingobacteriaceae bacterium (assembly GCA_963795585.1). Taxonomy (GTDB): domain Bacteria; phylum Bacteroidota; class Bacteroidia; order Sphingobacteriales; family Sphingobacteriaceae; genus Pedobacter. The sequence goes on from CAWCIO010000020.1 coordinate 33,344, forward strand.
TTGGTAATGTAGCCAAGGCGAAATATTGGATTGTTCATATTAAAGGAAATGACTGGAAACTTCCTGCGATATCTGCTGTGGTCAAAGCTTTGTCCGAGAACGGAAAAATTGCAGATGCGGAAGCGATTGTTGCTTCCATTGTAGATACGGCTAAAGGTAATTCAGAATTTGGCTTATCTGATAGTGAAAAGTCTCAGTTCCGTGGGCTTTACGGTATGATCCTCTATAAAAAGGGCAAATATAAGGATGCCCTGCCTTATTTGACATCTGGCGCTGGAAGGTACGGAGAGGTTCAGGAATTGTATGCCATGGCATTGAACCGTTCGGGGAATTCCGATCAGGCTTTTGCGGAGATGAATAAGGTCATGAGTAAAGCTTCCCATCTGGGCGATGACTTCAAAACGGAGGCTAAAGCATTATTTGTTAAAAAGCAAGGGAACGATAAAGGATTCAAGGCAATACTGGATTCTATTGATCAAGCCCAAGCTCAGAAAATGCTGGCGAAAGTAGAAAAAATGAAGGTCAATGAAGCGGCTCCTGATTTCGAAATAACTGATTTCAAAGGAAATCGGGTATCCCTAAAAAGCTTGAAGGGAAAAACAGTGTTCATTGATTTTTGGGCTACCTGGTGTGTGCCTTGTGTCGCTTCTTTCCCTGGTATGCAAAAGGCCGTAGACTATTATAAAGGTGATGATTCGGTGGTATTTATGTTTGTACATACCGCAGAAAAAAATGGCAACGCAACTGAGGAAGCCAAGAAGATGATTGCAGCTAAAAAACACAGTTTTGATGTGTACATGGATTTGAAGGATAAGGCAAGTGGAAAAAATCCGATGATGTCGGCTTTTAAGGTAAGTATGTTGCCAACAAAATTGGTGATTGACCCGAATGGGGTAATTAGGTACAGAACTGCGGGCTACATCGGAGTAGATGAGGCTATCCCGGAGATCAAAACAATGATCGATATGGTTAGAAAAGATGCAGTCGCTCAATAAAATTATACGCTCATAATTAAACTGTTAGACGGTCGGCCCCTGCCGACCGTTCTTGATTAAAAAAACTAAAATGCTTAAAAATTTATTCTTAATACTGTTGTTGTTTACTGGCTTTCCGCTAATGGCGCAAATCGGTGCTACCCAAATTTTAAATGATACCAGGACCTTCGAAGTGAGCGCCTGCAAGCCTTCAAAAAAGGAAATTATCGCGATCTGGATGGAAAAGCGGCCTCAGCGAAAAGACAATAACGCTGACGCAGTAGATATGCGTGCTGCCTATAAATCTTCAGCCGACAACGGTAAAACCTGGACGGAAAAAGGCATCATCGATTTGGCGGGTACGTTTGGGACAGGTAACCCTTTCATTACAAACAATGCTAAGGGTGACGCTTATGCTGTCGTAATGCATATCGGAATGGACTTCTATTCCGGTAACATTTCGCTTTATGAGTTTGACAGAAAAACAAAGCAGTTCAGTTTGAAATCGGTGCCGGTTAAAAGTGATAGCCAACTCTTGGACAAACCTTCCATTGTTTGTTTAGGCAATGAAATACACCTCGTTTATAACGCTTATCAAAAACGGGGAAGGAATTCAATTAAGTACCAGATGTCTCCGGATAAGGGTAAAACATGGACAGCAGCTGTAGATGTTTTCCATGAAGCTAATGTGAGTTACCTGGGTCCCTCCATAACCGTTTCACAACAAAAGCAAATCCTTGTGGCTACAGGAACTTACGCCGGAAAGAATATATATCTTGCTAAAAAACGTACAGATAGTCTGGGCTTTGAGCTAACCAGAATTGTGGCTAATTTACCCAAGGCCAAAGGCATGGCGATGACTGAATTCTCCACCTACAAAAAAGGATTGATACTGACCTGGCAAAATGCTCATCAGCGAGGCGAGACCTGGATGACTGCAAGCACCGACAATGGAAACACATGGACTGAGCCTTTTCGCATGACGGAATATGGTAATTTGCTGTCCGCAGCTTTTGATCGGAAAGGTAATATCCATGCCATATATACCGACTTTGGGCAGCAACAGTTCCATATTGGTTATAAAATGCTTGATCAGAAATACCAATCATTAAAACAAAAAGATTTACTGGGAGCTAAATCATTTTCAGCATTTGATGAGTATCTCGGCGCTTATCAAAAATTGTTGGTTCAGGGCAAGGAACTGTTTGCATTTTGGATCGATTATCCCGGCAACAATACCTTAAACCTTACGAAGTGGGTGAATTAGTCTCTTTTATTGTTTCGCGCAAAATGTAAAATCACTTTACATTCTTTATTTTAGCGTCATGGAGCCTATTTCCCTTACTAAATCGCAAGCGCGGAAAATCATCCTTGAGGCTGCCGGACTTGCCCGTAAGGCACAGTTCGGGACAGGGATCGATGCGGTTTACCGCTTAATCGATCATTTTGGCTATGTACAATTGGATACGAATTACGTCGTGGAGCGTGCCCATCATCATGTAATGGCCGCAAGGGTGCCAGGCTATCAACGGGAATGGCTTTCCGAACTTTGCGAAGAGGGCCGTGTATTTGAGTATGTCACCTCAGATGCCGGATATCTTCCGATGTCTGATTTCCGTTTTTCGCTGCCGGTTAAAAAAGCTTTCGAAAATAGGGCGAAGCCGCTCAGTATGCCGGAAATTAATCTGATGAAACGGATTATGGACCGGGTAGAAAGAGAAGGTGCCGTAATGGTTGGTGATTTTGAGAATGATCGGCTGGAAGCCAGTTCGGGCTGGTGGGACTGGAGGCCTGCGAAGGTTGCCCTGGAGAGACTATACCTCAATGGTAGTCTCATGATCAGCCGTACGAAAAGCTTTCATAAATCTTATGATCTGCCAATGAATCTAGTGCCACAGGACACAGACTTGGATATGCCGACAGCCGAAGAATATGCCAGGTTTGTCATCCGGCGTACCTTAGGAGCATTAGGCGTAGCTTCTGTAAAAGAAATGGCATGGCGAGCCCGTCATGTGAAAGACAACCTCATCAAATCCGAACTGGAAAAAATGCTGCGGAGTGCCGAACTAAATCAGGTAGTCGTGGACTCGGTCAAAACTCCGCTCTACATGCTTCCTGGTCAGAATATGAACCTCAGTGTGTCCAATGATGTGTTTATTCTTTCCCCCTTCGATATCCTCAATGTCTTCCGACAACGCCTGAAGGATTTCTTCAATTTCGATTATCAGATCGAATGTTTCGTGCCTGCCCCCAAACGCAAATACGGCTATTTTTCATTGCCCATACTCGCGGGAGAAACTTTTATTGCAAGGATGGACGCCAAGGCCGACCGCAAGCAAAAAATATTGATGGTTCATAATATCCATTTTGAAGCTGTGGAGCTCGATCAGCATACCCTCAGTAAATTTGCCGCTGAGCTGGAAGCCTTCGTGCATTTCAACGAATGCCGGGACATTGTCTTTAAGAAATCCAATAATGAAGTTTACCTGAAAACGATTAGCTCGACGTTCAAATAGCTTGGCATTCAACTAAACGAAATAAAAACATTCAATTTTCGGTAAGTGTCTTGTAATCATCTGATATCCAACTAGGTGATACTGGGGAGCTATAAATTGTTTAAGGTTTGTTTACATGACAATAAACAAAGAAAAATTATATGTAGCTTTGATATCTAATATATCGATATCAATAATATGCCTTATGTCAGTAAATATATCTAAAACGCTCAAAAACAAAAAGAATGAAGTCCTTGAACTTTGGATTCAAAATCAAACCCAAAACAGTGGACTTAGGGATGATTTTATTGAAAATCAGGAATTATATCAACAATCAGAAGAACTTGTAGGCGTCCTGATCAATAGCTTGAATGAAAATAACCTTACTGAGGTAAACTCGCCTGATTTTGATCAGGTGATTGAAATTTTATCCGGAATTTCAATCATCCGTGCCAGACAGGGCTTTAGTCCCCGTGAGACTGGAACTTTCGTGCTTAGTCTTAAAGAAGCTTTGCTGGAAGTATTGAAGAAGGAAGTCGTTGATATTAATGATTTGTTCGATAGCTCATTAAAGCTGAGTAGGTTATTAGATAATTTTACCATCTTGACATTTGAGACCTTTATTAAAGGAAGAGAAGAAGTCATTTTACGTCAAACAGATGAAATCACTGATATTTCTACACCAGTAATCAAAGTTTGGGATGGCATATTGGCTTTGCCGATTATTGGTACTTTAGATAGTGCACGTACCCAGGTAGTGATGGAAAACCTTCTTCAGGAAGTGGTAAATACCGGAAGTAGCATTGCCATTTTAGACATTTCGGGTGTGCCAACTGTCGATTCACTTGTAGCGCAACATTTATTGAAAGCGGTGAGCGCAACCCGTTTAATGGGTGCGGATTGCATTATTAGTGGTATTCGCCCGGAGATCGCACAAACGATTGTTCATTTAGGCATCGATCTTTCGCAGATCGTAACTAAGGCTTCGCTTGCGAGTGCATTACAGCATGCATTCAAGTCGTTGCGTCTTGAAGTCAGGAAATCAGGTGCAGAAAATAAAACGTCATTTGTAAAACTATAGTTTATGGAGAGAATACCTATTTTGAAGATGGGCCCTTTTCTGTTGGTTACCATTCAGATTGATCTATACGACAGACTTGCGTTGGATCTGGAATCAGATTTGGTACGAATGGTAGAAAAGACATCTGCCAAAGGCGTTTTGATTGATATATCTGCAGTAAGCATCGTCGATTCGTTTATGGGGAGAATTCTCGGAAATATCGCAAGTATGTCGAAACTTTTGGATGCAGAGACAGTTGTGGTGGGTATGCAGCCAGCGGTAGCGATTACATTAGTTGAGTTAGGATTACCTTTAAAGGGCGTTTATACGGCCTTAAATGTTGAGAAAGGCATGGACCTGTTGAAATCAATGATTGACTTCGATGATCAAATAGAACAGGATGATGACGATATTAACCCTGAATAAGGACGTCATGGAAGTTAGCCGGGAGCAGGATGTAGTCTTGTTTCGCAACCGGGTAAAAGAACATGCAGTCAGGACTAAAATGGGTTTGGTAAACCAGACCAAACTAATTACTGCGGCGAGCGAACTAGTAAGAAACATGTTGCGGTACGGTAACGGAGGTAAAGTTTCTATAGAAATCGTTTCCCGAGGTAGGGATAATGGCATTAGATTGATATTCACGGATCAGGGACCTGGAATCGCAGATATTCCACGTGCAATGCAGGATGGATTTTCTACCGGAAAAAGTTTAGGTTTGGGTCTGCCAGGTACAAAAAGACTTGTCAATGAATTCGACATTAAAAGCGAAGTGGGTGTAGGCACAGTCGTTACTGTAATTAAATGGGCTAATGGTTGATGCTACGCATGTTAGGTATAAAGCCGCTGACAGAAGTTACTTTTCCATACTAAAAAAGGAAATTCACCAGCAGGCATTTTTGGCGGATTTTGATGCCAACAAGTTGGGAGATTTGGATATCGTAGTGTCAGAAATGACATCAAACCTGCATAAATATGCAAAAGAAGGCGAGATTTTATGTGGAATTTTTACAGAAGGAAATCTAAAATTTATAGAGCTGCTCTGCCTGGATCAAGGGCCTGGTATGGCTGACACTGGAAGGATGATGACAGACGGATTTTCCAGCTCCAATACCATGGGAATGGGGCTCGGAAGTATCAAACGGCTTTCTGATGTATTTGATATCTATTCTCAGAAAGACTGGGGCACTATTATCTTGTGTCGTATCTATAGCAAAACGCTAAAAGTAAAACCAAATGGCCTTCCAATGATGGTAAGGCCTCTTGTCATTTGTATGCCGGGTCAGCAAAAAAGTGGCGATGGTATCTATTTTAAATCTACCGATCAGTATTTCAAACTATTGGTAGCTGATGGCCTGGGCCACGGCGAGGAAGCAAACAGGGCCGTAAATGAAGCCGTTATTGCTTTTAAGACCTGTCCCTATCATTCACCCTCCGAGGTGATCAGATATCTTCACAATTCCATCAGAAAGACAAGAGGTGCGGTGGCAACAGTTGTTGTTTTTGATTTCAAGGATAGAAGTTGGAAAATAGCAGGGGTCGGGAATATATCAGCGCGGTTATCTTCCTTTGCAGCTGCTAAAAATATCATGTCATATAATGGGATTGTAGGTCACAATATACCCAATACGATCAACGACCAGTCCATATCTGCACAAGATTACTCATTGATCACGCTTTGTTCTGACGGAATTAAATCCAGATGGGATCTGAATAAGTTGCCAGGAATAGGAAGGGCAGACCTTAGTATTCAGGCTGCAGCCATTTATAAGGAATTCGGTCGACAAACCGATGACATGACAGTGATAATTGCTAAACCCAATCAAAAATGACACAGCTACTCCAGGTTTCCGTTGAAAATGAAATGGACTTAACTTTAGCTTACAGAAAGTCGATTAAGGCCGCTGAACTGGTAGGTTTGTCACTATCTACGCAAACCGCATTTGCGACTGCTGTTTCTGAAGTTTGTCGGGAGATAATCGATAAGACACTTGATGGTGTTGTGGCAGTTCAGGTCATCACAGAAGCTCACCGGTTCTTTCTTGTTGGGCTAATTAATTATACAGAGGTACTTGATACTGGCAGTATTCATGAGGGTTTGCTTTATGCACGTAAGCTGATTCCTGTTTTTGATCATTATGTTCTTGAGGGTAAAGGGAGTATTGTTCTAAAGCTTAATATACCAAGGTCTGCTAAATTAAGCTATATCAGGATCTTAGAAATACAGAGCTACTTCGAGCATGTAGAACCAGCAACGCCTTATGAGGAAGTAAGGAAAAGAAATATGCAGCTTTTTCTCAGCAACGAGCAGTCTGAATTGGCACTCAAACACGCAGAATACCTGATAGAACAAAAAAACGAATTTCTCTCGGTAGCCAGTCATGAACTAAAAACACCATTAACTATTTTAAGGGCTTTTACACAAATGGCGCTCAGATCAGACTGTAGTCCTGAAGTCCATACCCAGCTCAAAAAAGTGGATATTCAGGCAGGCAAGGTGCAAACTATGATTCTACAGTTGTTCGACATTGCGCGCTCAGAGAATAACAGGTTGGATTATCACCTTGAATTAGTAGATTTCAATGCATACATATCGGAAATTTCAGATCTGCTGCATCATTTAGTGCCGAAACACCAGCTGGTGCTGGATCTTTGTGAGTCTGTGTCCCTAAAGATCGATAGGCTTCGAATAGAGCAAGTGCTGAATAATATCATTGGCAATGCATCTAAGTATTCTTCCCCTGGTTCAACAATCATTCTTAGTACATTTCTAAAAGAAAATTATCTGGTCATATCTATTAAAGACCATGGAATGGGCATGTCTGCGGAGGAATTGGACAAGATCTTTGATAAGTTCTATCGGGTAGAGCAATCTAGTAAATCAGTTCATGGCCTTGGCATGGGCCTATTCATATCTGCTAAAATCATTGCCGATCACGGGGGCAGTATACATGTAGAAAGCGTGGAGGGTGAAGGTTCGACATTCTACATTTCTCTTGAAAAGTAATTGCACTGATAATCGGTTAATATTCAATTAATAGCTGGTAATAAATGCAGGCTCATTCTTGGGGCTTAGGTTTATTTTTGAAACCTAGACCCAAACTCAGCTAATGAACCAACCAAAAACTTCTTTTAAGTCTTCTCTGGGGCTGATGGATGCCACCATGCTCGTGGCAGGCAGCATGATCGGTTCAGGCATCTTTATTGTTAGTGCAGACATTGTAAGAAACGTAGGCAGCTCCGGCTGGTTGATGGCAGTATGGCTCATCACTGGCTTCATGACGCTAGCGGCGGCATTAAGTTATGGTGAACTCAGCGCGATGTTTCCCAAAGCAGGTGGTCAGTACATCTACCTCAAAGAAGCTTACAATCCCCTGATGAGCTTTCTCTATGGCTGGAGTTTTTTTGCAGTCATACAAACGGCTACCATTGCAGCTGTGGGTGTCGCTTTCGCCAAATTCACCGCTTATATTTTTCCATCATTTAGCGAAGACCTGATTTTTGCAGATATGGGATTTATGACGGTTTCTCCGGCACAGATCCTTTCGATCTGTGTGATTGTTATGTTGACCTTTGTGAATACGCGTGGCGTGAAAAGCGGTAAACTCATCCAGACTTCTTTCACCATTGTTAAAATACTAAGTTTGGGTGGCCTTATCGTATTTGGCTTTTGTGCGCTTGATCAGGAAATCTGGAAAGTCAACTGGCGCGATGCCTGGAGCCTGCACAAGCTATTTCCTTCGGGCGCATCGGAAAGCTATACCTTTGTGCCGGCATTGGGTGCAATAGCTGCAGCAATGGTTGGTGCTATTTTTAGCAGCGACTCCTGGCACAACGTTACATTCATAGCTGGTGAGGTGAAAAATCCTCAGCGAAACATCGGACTTAGCTTGCTGCTTGGTACACTGTTGGTAACCGTCATTTACCTGGCAACGAACATGATGTATACCGGTGTGCTTACGCTTCCGCAAATGGCAGGTGCAGAAAAAGATCGGGTGGCAGTGGCGGCTTCTCAAGTGATCTTCGGTGATTTAGGTACTAAGATGATCGCCATCATGATCATGATCTCCACATTTGGCTGTAATAATGGACTGATCATGGCAGGAGCAAGGGTCTATTATTCTATGGCAAAGGACAAATTGTTCTTTAAAAAAGCTGCTGTGCTCAACAAAAACTCTGTGCCGGGATATGCACTTTGGGTACAGTGCCTGTTTGCAAGTGCATGGTGCCTCACAGGCAGATACGGCGACTTGCTGGATATGATCTCTTTCGTCGTGGTTGTATTTTACATGCTGACCATCATCGGTATTTTTATCCTCAGGAAAAAACAGCCTAATGCCGAACGGCCCTATGAAGCGATAGGTTATCCTGTTTTGCCCATATTGTATATTCTAATGGGTCTGGCTTTTTGCAGCTTACTCGTCATCTTTAAACCAAAATTTACCTGGCCGGGAATGGTCATCACCCTGATCGGTATCCCGATCTATTACTTGATCCAGTTCAAAAATAAACTCCACAAACCTGAAGTGTCATGAAATATTTTATTGCCCCTGTTTTATTACTTTTTTCTTTAATTACCAGTATTGCGAATGCTCAACATTATAGTCACGCCGATACCCTGAGGGGAAGCCTCAGTCCGGAACGGACCTGGTGGGATGTACAGCGTTATGAACTTGCCATTAAGCCCGACTTCGTCAGTAAAAGCTTATCGGGATCTAATGAGATCGTTTATAAAGTGGTAAGGGCAAATAGTGGAAGCATCCGGATGCAGATTGATATGGCAGCACCCTTGGATATCGATAGTGTACGCTATAATGGGCAGCACTTGTTGAAATTCAGCAAAGAGGGTAGCGTCTGGTATATTGAAGTGCCAGCACAACAAAAGTCTAAAACGAATAGCGTCCTGATTTATTACCATGGAAAGGTACATGAGGCGATCAGACCACCCTGGGATGGTGGCTTTATTTTTGGACAAGACTCGCTTAGAAGGCCTTGGATGACCGTTGCCTGCCAGGGTCTGGGGGCTTCCATCTGGTATCCAAATAAAGACCACCAGAGTGATGAGCCTGATTTAGGTGCTTCCCTGACAATGACGGTGCCTGATAGCCTAACTGCAGTGGCCAATGGACGCCTTGAATACAAAAAGAGAAACAGTAATGGTACTACCACTTACAAATACAATGTAGTCAGCCCGATCAGCAACTATTGCATCATTCCATATATCGGTAAATACGTCAACTTCAAAGAGGACTATTCCGGTGAAAAAGGACCCTTGGATGTGAATTACTGGGTGCTGGATTATAACCTGGAAAAAGCAAAAACCTATATGCCAGACCAGGTACATAAGATGTTCAAGAGTATGGAACACTGGTTTGGCCCTTATCCTTTTTACAAAGATGGCTACCAGCTTATAGATGCTTCTCATACTGGAATGGAACACCAGTCGGCCGTCTCCTATGGAAATGAATACAAGTTCGGCTATCTGGGTCGCGATGCGTCCGGTTATGGTTGGGGATTAAAATGGGATTTCATCATCATCCATGAAAGCGGGCACGAATGGTTTGGCAATAATATCACCACTAATGACCTGGCAGATATGTGGGTTCATGAGGGATTTACCAATTACAGTGAAACCCTGTTTGTCGACTATCATTTTGGTACCCAGGCTGGCAATGAATACAATTATGGCATCAGGACGGGAATCAAGAACGATAAACCAATTATTCCCGACTATAATGTAAATGCACAGGGGAGTGGCGACATGTACCCTAAGGGTGGTAACATGATCCATACCATCAGGCACAGTATAAATAATGATGTGTTATTCCGCCAGATTTTACGGGGCTTAAACAAGGAGTTTTACCATAAAACCGTGACTACGGGAGAGGTGGAACGCTATATCTCTAAAAAGGCGGGCTTCGATTATAGCAAAGTTTTTGATCAGTACTTGAGAACAATTCAAGTTCCTGTGCTGGAATATAAAATGGAGGATGATCAACTCAGCTACCGCTATACCAACTGTGTTAAAGGCTTTAATTTGCCCATATCGCTGAAAATCGGAACGGAAGACTTTAAATTGAATCCTAGGGAAGAATGGCAGAAAAGCAAGATGAAGGCAAGCCTTTTACAGGGCTTTACAGCAGATGCGGTCTCTAAGATGTATTACCTTAAGTTGAGTCATGATCATGCAGGTACTTTGTAACATCAATGTTGTTAATTTATTGGTAACACCTGCTAATTTCCACTGCTAATTCCATTTACTATACCTCTACTTTTGAATAAAAACAAATTACTATGAATATTAAATGGTCAGGCGTATTTCCTGCTGTAACAACGAAATTTACAGACGACGATCAGTTAGATTTTAACGCGTTCGAAAAAAACATTGAGGCACAACTGGAAGCAGGTGCCGAAGGATTGATCCTTGGCGGATCATTAGGTGAAGCAAGTGTGCTTACAAATGAAGAAAAATACGAGTTGCTGGCACATACTGTAGCATTCGTAGCGGGCAAAGTACCGGTGCTGCTGAATATTGCGGAATCGACTACGAAAGCAGCAATCGCTACTGCGCAAAAAGCAAAAGAGCTGGGTGCAAGTGGACTGATGTTGCTGCCACCTATGCGCTACTATGCTGATGTAGAGGAAACCCTTGCATTCTTTAAAGCTATCGCAGAAAGCACAGACTTGCCGATCATGATCTACAATAATCCTGTAGACTATAAAATAGAAGTAACCCTTGATATGTTTGAGGAACTGGCTAAATATCCGAACATCCAGGCAGTGAAAGAATCTACCCGCGACATTTCTAATGTAACCCGTATGATCAACCGTTTTGGCGACCGTTTCAAAATCTTTACTGGTGTAGATCCTCTGGCGATGGAGAGTCTGGTAATGGGTGCTCACGGTTGGGTGGCTGGTTTGGTGGATGCCTTTCCAAAGGAGACTGTTGCTATTTTCCGTTTGGTAAAAGAGAACAGGATCGCAGAAGCATTGACGATTTACCGTTGGTTCTTGCCAGTGTTGGAGTTGGATATCCACCCAAAATTGGTACAATACATTAAACTGGCTGAAGTAGCTACAGGTATCGGTACGGAAAACGTAAGGGCACCAAGGTTGGCACTTAAAGGCGCAGAACGCGAGCGCGTGCTGAAAGTCATCAATGACGCTTTGGCTAACCGTCCTGAACTGCCTGAAAACAGCTGGGGTGTTTTAGAAAGTCAGACCGCATGATAAAAAAAACTTTTAAAGCCATCAATCCTGCTACAGGAGCTTTTCTTGATGGTGAATATACTATTGCAACAACAGCAGATGTCGAGGCCACAATGGCTGCGGCATCTGCTGCGCATTTAATTTATAAAAATACTTCTGGTGCTACCAGGGCTGCGTTTTTAAGAAACATAGCTACAGAAATTGAAGGTTTAGGTGATGTTCTCGTAAACAGGGCTTCGGCAGAAAGTGGTCTGCCGCTTGCCCGTTTGCAAGGTGAAATGGGACGTACAACTGGGCAGTTGAGACTCTTTGCCAATCAGGCTGAAGAAGGTTCCTGGGTTAATGCAGTTGTAGACACCGCACAACCGGAACGTAAACCTTTGCCGAAATCTGACATCCGCCGGATGCTTGTTCCTATAGGTCCGGTCGTGGTGTTTGGTGCGAGTAATTTTCCATTGGCATTTTCTGTCGCCGGTGGCGATACGGCTTCCGCACTCGCTGCAGGTTGCCCGGTGGTAGTCAAAGCACATCCGGCACATCCGGGAACCAGTGCGCTTGTTGGAGAAGCGATTCTTCGCGCGGTGAAAACAACTGGCCTTCCAGAAGGAGTTTTCTCTATTCTTTTTGATGATGCCTACGAGATAGGTGCTGCTTTGGTAGCACATTCTGCAACTAAGGCGGTGAGCTTTACCGGCTCTTATAAAGGTGGCATGGCATTGGTAAAACTGGCACAACAGCGCAAAGAACCTATTCCGGTATTTGCCGAAATGGGCAGCATCAATCCGGTATTTCTTTTACCACAGGCTTTGGAAAACAGGGCAGTACAGATGGCCACAACCTATGCGGGTTCGATTACCTTAGGTGCTGGTCAGTTTTGTACCAATCCGGGTTTGCTCATCGGACTAAAATCACCTGCATTGGAGAGCTTCGCTCAGCAATTGAGCGAGTCGATCAGCGCAGTGCCTTCGGCTACCATGTTGACACCGGGGATCTGTGCTAATTTCAATAAACTGGCTACAGAAGCACTTGAGAGATCAGGCCTGAGTTTGGTCGGCGCATCGGCTAACTTAAATGAAAGCGCAGAGAACCAGGCTTTGGCAAAAGTAGCCAGGGTAAGCGGTACCGCATTTTTGAACAATCCCGACTTGCAAGAGGAGGTTTTTGGTCCCTATTCTTTATTGGTAGAGGCAGAGGATATTGTGCAGTTGCAGGAGATAGCGAATGTATTACAAGGCCAATTGACCATCACCCTGATGGCCGAAAAAGCAGAGCTTAAAGATTATGCTGCGCTCATCAATACCTTAACCGATAAGACAGGCAGGTTGATACTGAACGGCGTGCCAACAGGCGTAGAAGTTTGTGCAGCGATGCAGCATGGCGGACCATTTCCGGCGACTAACGATTCGCGTTTCACTTCTGTAGGGAGTACAGCCGTATTGCGTTTTGCACGTCCGGTGGCCTGGCAGGATTGGGACAATGATTTGCTTCCCGATGAACTGAAAGACGGCAATCCACTCAATATATTCAGATTGGTAGACAATAAATGGACTAAGGAATAATGGACAGCAAGACTTTTTTCTGTGTAGATGCACATACCTGCGGAAATCCGGTACGACTGGTGGCAGGAGGCGGCCCTAATCTCAATGGAGCCAACATGAGCGAAAAGCGCCAACATTTCCTGAAAGAATACGATTGGATCCGTACAGGTCTGATGTTTGAACCCCGGGGTCATGATATGATGTCGGGCAGTATCCTTTATCCACCTCATGACCCTCAAAACGACGTCGCTGTGCTCTTTATAGAAACCAGTGGTTGCCTGCCCATGTGCGGACATGGTACCATTGGTACCATCACCATTGCGGTAGAAGAGGGCTTGATACAACCGAAAACTCCAGGTGTGATCCGTATGGAAGCACCGGCGGGATTGGTATTGATCGATTACAAAGAACAGGATGGTAAAGTCACTTCGGTGAAGCTGCGTAATGTGCTGGCCTATCTGGCTGCGGAAAACCTGCAGGTAGAATGTCCGGATTTGGGTATGCTGACTTTCGATGTGGCCTACGGCGGAAATTTCTATGCGATCGTAGATCCGCAGGAGAACTTTGCAGGTATCCAGGATTTCACCGCTTCACAGCTGATCAGCTGGAGCCAGGTGATTCGCAAGCGCATCAACGAGGCTTATACTTTTGTGCACCCTCAGGATGCCACCATCAATGGCTGCAGTCATATTCTTTGGGCAGGTGATACCATCGACCCGACCTCAACAGCCCGAAATGCCGTATTCTATGGAGATAAAGCTATTGACCGCTCACCTTGTGGTACTGGTACCTCTGCACGCATGGCGCAGTGGCATGCCAAAGGCAAACTGAAAAAGGGTGATTTGTTCATTCATGAGAGCATCATCGGCAGTAAATTCACCGGAAAAGTGGAAGATGTGGTCAAAATGGAACAATATGATGCCATCATACCAAGTATTGAAGGTTGGGCCCGTGTATACGGATACAATACCATTAAAATAGACAATAACGACCCTTACGCCCATGGCTTTCAGGTCATTTAAAAAATAACAATATGGCTGATATCATCATTATTGGTGGGGGCATCATCGGACTCAGCTCCGCATATTACCTAAGTAAGCAGGGACACCAGATTACGGTGATCGACAAAGGCGACCTTACCGATAATTGCTCTTTTGGCAATGCTGGTATGATTGTACCCAGTCATTTTGTGCCTTTGGCCGCTCCTGGCATGATCCGTCAGGGCATCCGATGGATGTTCGACAGCAAGAGCCCTTTCTATGTAAAACCTTCACTGGGCGGTGGACTCCCTGCATGGGGATTGAAGTTTCTGATGAAGTCTACGCAAAAGCATGTTGAGGAATCGGCCCTGCCGCTTCGGGATCTTTCTTTATTGAGCAAACAGCTTTTTCAGGATCTGGCCAAAGAACCTGACTTCGATTTTGAATTGAGCAACAATGGTATCCTGGCTTTTTACAAGACGGAGAAAGCAGCGGAAGAAGAAGCCCATTTGGCAAAAAGAGCAATAGAGCTCGGTCTGGATATGGCGGTGCTTAGCAAGGCCGAATGTGAGGCCTTACAGCCAAAACTGAAGCTGGATGTGCTGGGTGCGGTGCACTACCGTTGCGATGCACACCTGTACCCGGTAAAACTAATGCAGGATCTGCTGCGTTACCTGGAGCAAAAAGGCCTGAAGATCATCCGCAACCAGGAAGTCACGAAAATGACTACCAATGCCAGCGGCATTACTTCAATCTTTACAGGAACGAAGGAATGGAAAGCAGACCAATACGTGCTGGCCACTGGCTCATGGTCGCCCGCGGTAGCTAAACTCTTGGGTCTGAATATATACCTGATGCCGGGCAAAGGCTATTCCTTTATGGAGGCAGAACCTGAGCATCGGATGAGCATACCCGCGTTATTGTGTGAAGCACGAGTGGCAATTACGCCAATGAACGGGCAAATTCGCTACGGAGGTACCATGGAGATTGCCAGGATCAATAACCAGGTAAACATGAACAGGGTCGAAGGGATTGTAGGTTCGGTGCCTAAGTATTTTCCGGATCTGAAACCCGCTATACCCGCTATCAAAGATATTTGGTTTGGTTTCAGGCCTTCATCGCCGGATGGCTTGCCTTATATCGGCCGCAGTCCGAAATTCAATAACCTGGTTATCGCTACCGGGCATGGGATGATGGGTCTGAGTTTAGGTTCGGCTACAGGTTTACTCGTCAGTCAGATCCTCTCCGAAAAACAAACTGAAATAGACATTCAGGCATTCTTACCACAGCGGTAATTCTGCTATAAAATACCATGTGTGATAGGTTGTTCAGGCCGCCATCGTTGAGTCCATCAGCGGTGTGCGGCATTAATATTTATGGTTCAAAACCATGAAATAAGCGTCATATTGACAAATAATTGGCTAATTGTAGCTATATTTTAACCTATATAGCTTATTTGCTTGGAATTATTGTTAATATCCGTATATTGAATCATCGAACCAAACCTACAACCATGAAAGTATTGCCATTTACGCTGTTAGTACCAGATGATAAAAGTGTCATTTCTGAACAAGTTGAACTCCCACATTTCTATCCGCATCTGCACCGTCACGACGAGTGTCAGATTACCTGGATAGAGGAAGGCGAGGGTACTTTGATTGCGGGAAATAACATGCACGACTTTCAGTCCGGCGACGTTTTTTTGATCGGAGCTAACTTACCTCACCTGTTCAAAAACAACCCGGAGTACTTTGTGTCCGATAGCGGAAAGCTGATCAAAGCTTGCTCTTTGTATTTTAATCCAAGGGGCGTGATGGCATCTTTGTTCGACCTTCCGGAAATGAAGAGTTCAAAAGCTTTCTTGCAAAACAACAAACATGGGTTTAAAATACCTGAAGAGTATAGTAAAGAGATCGCATCTAAACTTCTCGCAGTGCATCAGTCGGCAGGAACCGATCTTTTATTTAAGTTTCTGGAGCTCTTCAATGATTTTATGGCTATAGAAGATGCAGAGCCATTGTGCCCTGCCATGTACTCTTCAGATATTTCCGAGAATGAAGGGATCAGGCTGAGTAACATCCTGAATTACATCATGCAGAACTACAATACACCGATCACTTTAGAGCATGTTTCGGATGTAGCCTTTATGACACCACAGGCATTTTGCAGATACTTTAAGAAGCATACCGGCCGTAAATTCATTTCCTTTCTGAATGAAGTAAGGATTAATGAAGCCTGCAAAAACCTGGTATCTGGCAAAAAAGCCGATTGTATCTCAGGAGTGGCTTATAATGCAGGCTTCAATAGCATTACCAACTTCAACAGGGTCTTCAAAAGTGTAGTGGGAAGTTCACCAAAAGATTACGTAAATACCTATCATAAAGTCAATAATTCGCATAGGGTAAGCATATAAGCTAAAATTTTATATATTTGCAGCCTCAAAAGTAACCTCTGAAAAGCAGAAGGCTTTTTAACTTTAAAGACAACCCAAATGCTGAATTTTGTTCTCTTTGGCCCACCGGGTGCAGGCAAAGGCACCCAATCTGAAAAATTAATTGATAGCTATCAATTGATTCACATTTCTACAGGCGACCTTTTTAGGGCCCATATTAAAAATCAATCCCCATTGGGACAGCAGGTGAGTGCCCTGATTGCTGAAGGACAATTGGTTCCTGATGCCATCACCATCGCGATGCTGGAAGAGGAAGTGGACAAAAACCCACAGGCCAAAGGATTTATTTTTGATGGTTTCCCACGTACGGTTCCTCAGGCAGAAGCACTGGACGCTTTCCTGGAAAGTAAAGGAACTTCGATTGCTGGAGTAATTGCTTTGGACGTAGACCAGGATGAGTTGACCAAACGCATTGCGCAACGTCAGCTGGAGAACTGGTCGTGTAGACGATCAGGCAGATAAATTGCAAAAACGCATTGAAGAATATTTCAGCAAAACCATCCATGTTTTGCCTTATTATGAAGCGCAGGAAAAGTTGAGTAAAGTAAATGGCATCGGAAAAATCGATGATATCTTTGCAGAGCTCAGTGCTGTAATCGATCAATACTAATTTACACATTACCACGATAGCGGGACAGAACACAATGCTGCCCGCTATTGTTATTTATAAAAAAACAGAAAATTATGTCGCAAGGTTCCAATTTTGTAGATTATGTTAAAATATGCTGTCGCTCCGGTAAAGGGGGGGCAGGTTCTGCACATTTGCACCGCGACGTAAGGACTGCCACAGGTGGTCCGGATGGTGGTGACGGTGGTCGCGGTGGCCACATCATCCTGAGAGGAAACTCGCAGTTCTGGACATTCCTGCATTTGAAATACCGCAAACACATCATTGCACCAGACGGCCAGCCTGGTTCCAGTGCTACCTCCACTGGTAAATCTGGTAAAGACGAGATCCTGGATGTTCCCCTGGGAACCATAGCTAAGGATGCCGAAACTGGAGAGACACTCTTCGAAATCACTAAGGAAGGAGAAACTAAGATTCTTACTGCCGGTGGCCGGGGTGGATTGGGTAACTGGCATTTCAAGACCCCAACCAACCAGACTCCGCGTTTTGCCCAGCCGGGTGAACCTGGAAAAGAGGAATGGATGGTATTGGAATTAAAGGTGCTTGCTGATGTAGGTCTGGTAGGTTTCCCGAACGCGGGAAAATCAACTTTGCTTTCCGTGGTATCTGCCGCTAAACCGGAGATCGCTGATTATCCTTTTACTACCATAGTACCCAACCTGGGGATCGTTTCTTACCGCGATAGCAAATCTTTTGTGATGGCCGACATTCCCGGAATCATAGAGGGCGCATCTAAAGGCAAGGGATTAGGTTTCCGTTTTCTGAGACACATCGAACGTAATTCTGTACTGCTGTTTATGGTGCCTGCAGATACCAACCGAAGCATTGCTGAGGAATACGAGATCCTGAAATCCGAATTGAAAGATTACAATTCCGAACTGATGCAAAAGCCGCACATCCTGGCGGTGACTAAAGCCGATATGCTGGACGATGAACTGGTAGCTGAAATGAAGAAGGAATTACCGAAACACGTTCCATCTATCTTTATCTCTTCTGTAGCTCAAAAGGGCATCATCGAACTTAAGGACATGCTTTGGAGAGCGATCAACGAGCATAGCGAAGCTTAGGATAGTTTTCGTTCCCTGCTTAGCACTTTGTGTGTGATGAAAATACTTGCCAGCATACAGGCAGCACCAATTAAAAAGTGGATTCCCGGCAGGTAAAAAGGTGCTTTATCTGAAGTAAAATAGCTAAATGTGCTGTTCATGAGCAATGGGCCTATAATGGTAGTTAAGCTCATTAAGCTGGTTAAGGCGCCTTGAAGTTCCCCTTGCTGATTGGCCTCTACATGTCCTGAAATGATGGACTGCAACGATGGGCCGCAAATGCCACCCAGACAGTAAGGGATAAGAAAGGCAAACATCATCCAGCCCTCTGTTGCGAAAGCAAAAAGGATCAATCCTAATGTGTAAAACGATAATCCCAGATAGATGCTCTTTTCATTGCCGATTTTTGGATTGATGACACGGGTTAGGCCAGCTTGTACTGCGCCCACCAGTACGCCCACTACCGCAAGAGAAATGCCTACCATTTTTTCAGTCCAATTGAAACGATAGATCGTGAAGAAGTTCCAGTTTCCCTGTACCGCCTGCGAACCGAGATAGATCAGGAAGAAACTAACTGCCAAACCCCCAATTTCCGGATGCCGTTTAAGAAACTTTAAAGAACCAAAAGGATTTGCACGCTTCCAGTCGAATGGCCTGCGGCTTTCCTTACTCAAGGATTCCGGTAGGAAAAAATAGCCAAAAATACAATTGATGAAGCAGAGGCCTGCCGCGGCATAAAACGGAGCGCGGATGCCCCAGGTGGCCAATAATGCACCTAGAGCAGGACCCAGCACGAAACCCAGACCAAATGCAGCACCAATGAGTCCGAAGTTCTTGGCTCTTGAAGTCTCGTCTGTACTCACATCAGCAATATAAGCTGTAGCTGTAGTGAAACTCGCACCAGTGATTCCGGCGATGACACGACCGATAAACAGCCAACCATACGTGGGAGCCAGGGCGAGAATCACATAGTCCAGTCCAAAGCCCAATAAGGAACTGAGCAATACGGGACGGCGACCGAACCTGTCGCTCAGGTTGCCGATGACAGGGGAAAATATAAATTGCGTGATCGCAAATACAGACAAGAGCAGCGCGCCGTAGGTACTGGCTTCATTTACGGGGATACCTTTGAGTTGGGCGATCAGGTCGGCCATTACAGGTATAATCAGGCCCCAGCCCATCACATCAATGAGGAGGGTAACGAAGATGAAGCCAAGCGCAGCTTTACGGGATTGAGCCATGTGGTCAGGTATATTTAGCCACGCAATTTATATAAAATTATTCTTTCTCCAGATATTCCTTTAGTGAAGTTGCGATGATGTGCGTCCATCCTGCGCTGAAGCTTTCCTTGCTGAAAGAAGGATCGTCTTTGGCAGGGAAAGAAGCTGTGTCTGTATGCGTTAAGGTTAGGCGCGTTTTAGTTCCTACCTCAAAGAGTTCGAAAGTAACATACGATTGTCCCGGGTAATTGTCGTACTGCCAGGAATAACATAGTTTTTTGCCTTCTTCCACTTCCATCACTTTACAGATATGCAGGTATTGTTTCTCTTCGCTTCCAGCCATAAACTGGAATTTGAAACCCACTTCAGGTCTAAAATCTTCAAGGTCAAAATACCATTCCCGCATTTTGTCGGCATCGGTAATAGCGGCCCAGACTTCAGCAACAGGCGCATCAAAGGTTCTTTCAATTAAAATAGGGGTAGTGTTCATAAGCTTTCTATTTCTTTTATTACAACTATAAACGCATGAAAAAGGTTTTTCATTGTTATATTTTGTAACTCTTCAGCACATTCATTACCCAAGTCTTGCCCCACTGCTCAATTTGCTCTTCTGTCCATAGGAAGGGAAAGAAGATCCTTTTCTGAAAACGCGGAGGCAAATATTTTTGCCAGTTGGTACCGCCTGTAGCGGCAATATCGGCCGGATCTTTTTCCAGATAACGCACAGCCGATTTGTAATGCGACAGCGGCCATTCGACATTCACGAAGAGGTCGAGCTTGCGCATTTCTTCCTCAACCAGGCTGACATCCTGACCTTCTGCTACCAGCTTGCGGTAAAGTGCGGTAAAGTTGCTTTCCTTACTGTCCTTTGCCAGACGGAGGAACTGTGCTGCATATTTCGCGATGAACTGCTGCAGGGTGAGGGTCTGCTTTCCGGTGGAAAGTTCAGAAGCACCGAATTTCCAGTATAGGTATTCGAACTGCTCCTCTACACTGGCAGCTCCCAATTCCTCTCGCTTGCTTTTATCCACCAGACGGATGAGGTCTGTGGAATGGATTTCTATCATGCGGTATTGGCCCGATTGGAAACCACTAGCGGGCAACAATGACATCCTGAATTTCAGGAACTGAGATTTGTCCATACCATCGACCATAATGTCAAATGAGGATACCAATGCGGTAAAATAGGCATTGATGCGCTTCAGTCTTTCTGCAAAAAAAGCGGAAGTCAGTGCAGGATGTGCGGCAATCTGCTTGCATTCATGCAGGCTGAGCTTAAAGTATAATTCTGTGATCTGGTGGTACATGATGAAGATTTCTTCATCCGGGAAAGGGGTTTTAGGCGTTTGCAGACTCAATAGCGTATCTAAGTGTATGTAATCCCAATAGGTGAGGTAATCTGCATAAAGCAGTCCGTCCAGGTAGGCGTTGATATCCTGACCCATTGCAGTAAACTTCTCCTGAAGCTTGGAAAGGCGGTCGGTAATTTCTGGTGTAATTTCCATCTCTTTTTCTTTATTCGATTTCAAATGTGTGCTTTAGATCAGCGATTTGCTGATGTTCAGTAAATGCTCAGCTGTTGTATATACATCTTCAAAGCTATTGTATAAGGGCACAGGACTCAGGCGGATGACATTAGGTTCGCGCCAATCTCCAAGAACGTTGTTTGCCATCAAAGCATTGAAAACCTCTTTGGCTTTGTGTTTGGCTACGATGGAAACCTGAGCGCCACGGTCGGCCGCAGTAGCCGGTGTGATGATCTGGTATTGTTCCTCTCCAAGGCTTTTATTCACCTCCTCAATCACATAAAATAGGTAGGCGCTCAACCGGATGCTTTTCTCCCTTAAGGGTTCAATGAATCCTGCTGTTTCGAAGATGCGCAGGGAAGCATAATAGAGCGACATAGGGATCACCTGCGTGCAGCTTACCTGCCAGCCATCTGCACCTGCTTCCGGTACAAAGCCTTTGGTCATCTTAAAGCGTTGCGCTTCCTGATACCCCCACCAGCCGGCAAATCGCTGCATTTGCTCGTCCTGAAAATGCTTTTCATGCACAAAGATCGCGCTGATGCCACCCGGCCCGGAGTTCTGGTATTTGTAAGAACACCAGCAGGCAAAATCGACCTCCCAGTCGTGCAATTTCAAAGGCACATTACCTGCTGCATGGGCCAGATCAAAACCTACAATAGCACCCGCTTCATGCCCCGCTTTAGTGATCGCTGGCATGTCGTACCATTGGCCGGTGAAATAGTTGACCCCACCAAATAACACCAGGGCAATTTCCTCTCCCTGATCGGCGATGGCCTTCAGGATATCTTCCGTCTGTAAGGTGTATTCTCCCGTTCTTGGTGCCACTTCAATGATCGCCTCTTTGGGATCATTGCCATGGAAGCGAACCTGGCTTTCGATGGCATACTGATCGGAAGGGAAGGCGCCGGCTTCCATGATGATTTTGAACCTGCCGCCGGATGGACGGTAAAAGCTCACCATCAGCAGGTGGAGGTTGACCGTTAGGGTGTTCATTGGGCATACTTCCTGGGAAAGGGCGCCAACGATCGGAGCCATCAGTTCTTTGAGTGTTTTGTGGTAAAACATCCATGGGCTATCGCCCTCAAACCAGCCTTCTACCGCCAGGTTTTGCCAGTTACCAAGTTGTTCGTCTACATATTGCTTTGCAGATTTTGGCTGCAGTCCCAATGAATTGCCGCAGAGGTAAATAAAAGGTTTGCCGTTTTGCTGAGGGAATAGAAATTCGTTCCTCAATGCTTTGAGTGGATCTTGCTGGTCCAGACTTTGCGCAAAAGCCAGGTTATTTTCAAAAATCATTTTTCAAAAAGATTAATCAAACATAAATGACATCTTTGACCTCAAGGCCAGATGCAATTGAATAAAAATTAAATGTGGTGTTGGTATAAATATACCAGTTGGATTCAGGGATTTCCCTGAATTAAGAAGGTCTGCTGATGATATTTTTTAGAATATTTACCATTCGTATATTGCTGAGGCTAAAGTAATACTAAAATATTGGTTCAGCAAATTCGGGATGTTTTTTTCCGGTTTAGGCACTCGTTCTTCTCAAACCATAGGTGAGGGCAACCAGCAAGAGCAGCGCAGCAATAAAGCCGAAGGCTGCATTTAGAGAAAACTGGAAGGCAATAAAGCCCAGCAAGGCCGGTCCTGCGAGCTGTCCCGCATAACCCATCGTACTGATCACAGGGATGGCTATAGTGGCCGGAACGCCTTTGACGCGGCCGCCCTCACTAAAAAATACCGGAACAATATTGGCCGCACCGATACCTAGCAACACAAATCCCAATAGTGCTGTAGCGATCCAGGGGCTGAATATCGCGATAAACAAACCCAGGGCAGCGATAAGCGAACCGGCCACGACTACCGTTTTGCCATTCAGCCGGGCCACTATTTTGTCACCAAGCAGACGCATGACTGCCATAGCCACAGAAAAGGCCGAATAACCCATTCCAGCGAGTTCAGGGTTGATGCCTTTATTGTCGCGCAGGAAAATGGCGCTCCAGTCGAGCATAGCTCCCTCACTTAAAAACACGGAGAAGCACATGAAACCGAGGAAGAGTACAGTACCCTTGAGCCAGGACAATTTGCCTGTACTCGCTTTTTCCGAAGGTACCTCAGCAAATCTGGCAATGACCTCCCTTTCTTTGACCACATCAAAAAGAAAACGGTAGTTCCAGGACAGAATCAGGACAATAGAAAGCGAAATACAGGTGGCCGCAGTAATCGGACTCAATCCGAACTTCATTAAAAAGCCCAATCCCAGCGAACCCAGTAAGCCACCCACGCTAAATAAACCATGCAGTGACGACATGATCGGTTTTTCCAGGTCATTTTGCACCTGTACGCCATGGGCATTCATGGCCACATCCACAACGCCGACACCACTACCAAAAATAAATAAGGCCAGTCCCATCAGGATTGGGGAGCTGATCAGCAAGAGCAGGGGCAGGGTGACTGCCACGATCAATGCCGCATATTTGATCACGATGCGGCTACCGTAACGGTGGGCAATAAAACCACTTACCGGCATCATCGCGATGGCTCCCGCGCCGAGCAAGAGCAGCAGCAGTCCCAGGTCCGCATTGTTGAGCCCCAAGCGGTCCTTCGCATATGGAACCATGGGTGCCCAACTGGAAATACCCAGTCCGCAGACGAGGAAAATGGCTTGAGTGGCTTTTTTGGCTTGAAGTGCTGTTGTCTGCATAAAAGGGAAGTAGGAGTACAATGTTAATCAAATTCTGAATTTTTTGCTAGTTTTGATGATATGTATAAGCTCTTAGTTTCCATAGTATTCTTTGCTCAATTGTCAATTTGCAAAGGCCAATCCAAAGTTTATGTTATGTATGATGTCGCTCATCAAAAATCTGGTTTCCTAAAAGATAGCCTGGTCTTTGATCTTTTGGGTGAGCCCAAGATGATGATCCGAGGAACAGCTTTGGTAGACACAGCAGGTAAGTTGGCTGGCTGGACAGACAACCGTGGCTTTCTTTTCGGAAAGGATGGGTATATGACCAATTTTAGCGTGCTTGCGAAGGCAGGAGATCTCGCTGAATTAAAATTCAATTCCGCTAAGGGCTTTCCTACACCCAAGATTGGCGACGTATTTGTCCCCGTAAGAGTTTATGATTTTCTGCCTTTGGAAAGTCTTGAGCAGGGAAATAAGTCGGCAGCCACCAGGGCATGGGAAAGGATTTCCGGGAAAGATGTCGCAACTGATTTGCAAATAAAAGAGATGAACAGGCAAACAGAACAAATGGTCCAGAAAGGAATCCTTACCAGGGGGGAGGGGGAGCGTTATTTGCTACCAGATAATGCGCCTAAGTTCGCGAGTAATACTCAAGACATTGTGAATGCGCAAAATACGGTGAGGATCAATTTGAGCTCAATTAAGTTGAATTCTGGGCAAGTAATCAGCCCTAATGATAGCATCATAGTTTCTCATGAGCCGTCTTTGTTATTTGGAGATATTCCTGATTACATCGATGTTTATTATTATAACAGTAGCAATCTTTCTTTTCAGATCGCTGACGAGGGTTATGCCTATTCGTACGCGTACTTCAAAAAAGCGCTGAGTTTCTTTAATGAAGGCGATTATGGTCAGAGTTTTCAGGCGGCTACTTATTCGTTAAAAAAGAGAAGCACTTATATCAATGGATACTTACTCATTATTGAAAGTGCAAAGCGAACAGGGCAGTACGAAGTGGCCAAAAATTACCTGGATAAATTCCCTTACGAAAACAAGTATCGTGGTCTCATTGATGCATACCTGGCTGAGTTATCTGTTTTGAAAGGTGATATGGAGAATGCTAAGAAATACTTAAAAAGATCAATGAATTCAGATTATAAAGAATGGGGCGTTTATGTGAAGCATAAGTATAAGGTCGACTAAACGCGTGTAGCAACCAGACATACACCTGAGGCACCATTTTCATGAGAGCCTAAAGCTGTATAGGAATATTCGATGCCATTTTCAGTAGTGGTATACGGGATACAGTGATGGAGTACGTAATTCAAGATGTTAGTGGGTACCTGAGGATTTCCCTGCCACAGGTCAAGCATGCGGTTGTTGACTGCTTCCAGTCTAAATTCAGTTCCCATATAGATGCACATAGGTACGGGCGCAGACATGACCAGTGTACGGAGGTCCCTGGACGATTGTTGCAGCACCAACCTATTCAATTCACGTTCACAAACATCGGTAGCGAGCACGAGAATTCCCGTGGGTGTGTGACGATCTCCGAAAATAGGGGAATAACTGTAATCCATAAAGACACCCTCTTCTTTCCCGTTTCGTTCCAGTATTACCCGTGCACCTTTTTCCTGAATCGTTTTACCGGTCTTGGCTACTTCTTCGAGATAGCCCGGGAAGCGTTGGCCAACGAGTTCAGGTAAGAAATCCAGAAGTGGAATACCTATGAGCGATTCGTTTTTATCCCACAGCTTAAGTACTTCCTGATTTCCCATTTGTAGTTTGAGCTGATCTACATCTAAAATAGCCGCAGACATTGGGGCATGGTCGAAAAGTTGGTGATAAGGAAGTAAAGTTTTGTTATACATTTAGGTCATTCAGTTAAACAACTAAAATCTGAACTTCATTTTTTGATTCCAAATAATTTATGAAAAAAGGTATTTATACGCTGAAGTTTTGTTTCAATAGAAATACCCGCTTCTGGGTATTTTCACGAAAATATAGATTGTGCTTAGACACTTTTACCAAATTTAAATATATTCGCAGCAATAGGGATGATTAGCATTAGGGGCGAGGTAGCAATATCAAGCCCCTTTTGTTTACTCAATCATCTGCATGATTGTTCCATAACCCATCCAGATCATAATGGCTACTACGCCAACGCCGGTTACAGTCAGCCACAGCGGCTGCTTGTAATCGGCTATTATTCTAGAGCGGTAGGCGGCAATGAGCATAATGCCCAATGCGATCGGCAGAATGAGTCCGTTTATAGCGCCCACTGCAAGCAGGATGCTCACTGGTTTGCCGATGATGACGAAGATTATACAGGAGATCAGGATAAATACAATCGTTATCGCTCTGTTATAATATAAGATTTTTGGGTGGAAGCTTTTGATGAAAGATATAGAGGTATAGGCAGAGCCGACTACCGAAGATATCCCTGCCGCCCAAATTACTACCCCAAATACTTTATAACCAAATTGGCCACTGGCCAGTTGGAATACTGATGCCGCAGGGTTATCTGGGTTCAATGTTGCCCCGGTACTCACCACCCCCAATGCTGCAATGAAGAGGAGCAACCGCATCACAGATGCCAGTCCTATGGCGCTGAGTGCGCCTTTATTTACAGATCCGAGGTTCTCTATTCCGGTTTGTCGGGCATCAAGTAGGCGGTGTGCTCCGGAAAAGGTGATGTATCCGCCTACTGTGCCCCCTACGATGGTCAACACCGCGGTAAAGCTAAACTGTGTAGGGTTTACTGACCGTATTACGGCTTCCGCAATCGGAGGATCGCTCACATAAGCGATGAAGAGTGCCAGCCCGATTTTTAGCAGACCCATGGTTTTGGCAAAAGTGTCCATCGCCTTACCGGCCTCTTTATAGACAAAAATCCCGATCGCAATAATTGCGCTGATCATGGCGCCCTGAGTTACGCTGATTCCGAATAACACATTGAGGCCCAGACCTGCGCCAGCAATATTTCCGATATTAAAAGCCATTCCGCCAAGAAAAACCAAAAAAGAAAGAAAATAACCTGCGCCAGGAAGTACTTTATTAGCGATGTCCTGAGCTGGCCGATCTGCTACCGCTATGATCCTCCAGATATTGAGTTGGGCGACTGCATCCAGAATGATGGACAGCAGGATTATGAATGCAAAACTTGCACCCAACTGTTCGGTAAATACAGCGGTTTGTGTAAGAAAGCCCGGGCCAATAGCAGAGGATGCCATCAGGAAGGCAGCACCGATTAATATGCTCCAATTCTGTTTTTTCTTCATTTTTTCTGAATATCAAAGGTTATGACGGAGCCGAAATCTCTCAATCCTGCTTTGTTGTCTAAGTTTTTGCCTAAACTAATCAATATGAAGATAAAATACGTGATAATAACTGATAGTTGTTTATACCTTAGTGAAGTCAACTATAGGACAGGTACTATATAAATCCTTTTTTAATCTAATATCAGTACAGAGAAAGTCCAGGTTTTTCTAGTAAAAGTTGGACTCAACCTGGACTTATGTTGGATTCATGTTGGAGTCATTAGCTAGTTGTACAGTAGTTGTCTGCTCCTTGTCCTATAATTATCCTATTAAAAAGCCGAAATTTTCAAATACAATAGAAAAATCTTCTATAAAAAGCAGTAGTGAGAGTTTTCCGGATTTGATCCTGTTTGGAAGATAACCAAAATATTTCTTGAAGGCGGTACTGAAATGCGTAGCGTATTTATAGCCCATTTTTAAGGAAACCTCAGCTATAGTGAGGTCTTTCTCGATGAGCATGGTCTTGGCTTGTTCCATCTTATATTGGTTCAAATACCCATAAACCGTACTGCCAAATGCGGTCTTGAAGTTGCGTTTTAGGTTGAATTCATTGGTGCCCACGAGATGTGCCAAAGACCTTAAAGAAAGTTGTTCACCAGTATGGTTGATCAGGATTTCCCTAACCTCCAGCATTCTGTCCATTTCTTCTTTTTTCAGCGATAGGGGTTGTTTTACGGCTTGAAATGTTTCAAACTGCGAGATTTGCAAGGCTAGCAGTTCTATAACCTTAGATTCTAATAACAACTGATCGCAGAATCCGCTGTGCGAGGTTTGTTCTAGTCGCTGCAAAATGGCATTGATCTCTGGGGTGATGTGCATGTTGAGTTCAGAAAGCAATTGCGGTGCTTTTTCAGTCAGGTTGGTGTTCAACTGCTGCCAGACGGGATGGTTGTTGGGTAGGTATCTGTCGAGGAAAGCACCGCTGAGGTTGATGCAGATGACCTCATCTTTTGGGTTATCCAGAAGCATGCGGGTAGATTCAGGTGCTATGCAGCAAAGGTTGTGCTGCTGACTTTCGATTTGGGCATAATTTGCTTTTGAGCCTGTCTTCAAAAAACTGACGCTTCCTTTGATGACGAAGATCATTTGAAAAAGAGGGGCAGGCGATGCGGTGACTTGAAACATTTTTACCTCCAGCTCATTTGGCCTGTCAATGTCTATTGAGTGGCTTACGGCTAATGATTTATGAAATGAAAATACATTTTCCGGCTCTGGCTTAGATTCTCCCTTTAGCGTTAATTGTTCTCCCGATTGCGTCATGTCTAGCTTTTATCTTTGCGCCAAAGTTATTGTTATTAAGACCTATTCTAAAGAAATACGCTAAAAAGTTACACACCATATGCATAAAACTCTACTCATTATTTTTTTATCCCTCATTTCTATTGTTACCAATGCCCAAACGGGAACGCTATCTGGCCGTGTGACTGATGAAAAGGGTTCGCCGGTAATAGGCGCAACAGTGAGTTTGAAGGAATTGGGAAGAAAAACCATGACCAATGAGCAGGGAAGGTATGAACTGCAGGCTGTGAAGCCAGGAGTTTATACGTTGGTAATTACTTCCATAGAAACCCTTGTAAAGAATACGAAGGTGACAATGGAAGCTATCAGTACCACCATGAATGTTCGGGTACAGACCAAGGAAAATACTGATCTGAAGCAGATATCTATAGAGGGAAAAACGCTGAAGAAGGCTGCGGAAACCTCTGGTTTCGCGGTAGCGATCATAGAAACTAAAGAGGCTTCACTGAGAAATCTGACGACTAATGAATTGCTGGACAGAGCCGTTGGGGTTCGGGTAAGGCAAAATGGAGGAATAGGTTCAAATGTAGAGTATAATTTGAATGGGATGTCGGGCAGCACAATCGGGATTTTTATCGACGGTATAGAAGCTTCTACTTATGGATCCTCTTTCAACCTGAATAATATTCCCCCGGCGATGATTGAAAGGATTGAAGTGTATAAGGGTGTATTGCCTTCTCACCTGACCGGAGATTATGTTGGAGGGGCTATCAATGTGGTATTGAAGAAAGATGCTTCCCGGAACAATGCGACTGTGGCTGTGTCTTATGGATCTTTCAATACTTATAATGCAGATGCCAGTTTAATCGCCCGGGATAAGAAATCTGGCCTTTCATTTAGAGGATCAGGTTTTTATACTTATTCAGACAACAGTTACGAGATGTGGGGCAAGTTTGCTAAGTATACTGATAGAAAAGGGATACTAACCCGGGATTTTCGGGCGAAAAGATTTAATGATACTTACAGATCAATTGGAGGCCGTTTTGAGGCCGGATTTACCGATGTGAAATGGGCAGACCAGTTTTTCCTGGGATACAATATATCGGACACCTATAAGGACATTCCGCATGGCACCACAACCGGACAACCTTATGTGGGACGCTTTACAGAATTTCAGGCCCATGTTTTTAGTTTGAACTACAATAAAAACAACCTTTTCCTAAAGGGCTTGTCGTTGAATGTTAATGCGGTGCGAAGTAGTCGTAGCACCTATGTACAGGATACGGTAACCACACTATATAATTGGGATGGCAAGCCAATAATACTGCATACAGATCAAATGATCGCAGATGGGGAAGCTCCTCTAGTTATCAAAGCGCCCAGAAATGGGGCCCAGCAAGGTGCTCCTACCATCAGTCAGGTGGATAGAAAAATCACCAATGCGCGTTCGAATCTGGCATATACCTTTATCCCTGGCCACAGAATTTCCCTGAACCACAAATTTGAAAGAACCGACAGGGATGATCAAAATCTTTTGAGACCGGTTAATAAGGATCTTGTCACCATAATGCAAGTGTCTAAAAATATTGTCTCTGCAAATTATGAGGCGGAAACTTTTGGTGGCAAATTGCGCACCAATGCGCTTGTAAAGTATACGGTGAACAATACTACACAGACCGACCCACAGGCAACATATAATGCAGATGGTTCTTATCAGCTAAATCCTGTAACCAGGCGTACTTCGGATGACAACTTTGGCTATGGGGCAACTGTTTCCTATAATATCGTACCTAAACTTTTTTTGATCTCCTCTATGGAGAACAGTTACATCATGCCCACGGAAGAGCAGATGTACGGAAACCTGGAGAATAACATCTTAGCCAACTTAGGTCTGCGTCCCGAACAGAACATCAATTATAACATTGGTTTCCGCTTAGGGAATTTGGAATCCGGCAAACATAAGATCTCATTTTACGGCAGTGCATTTTGGCGTAACGGATACGACAAAGTCACGCGGCAAACGGTTGATAGTGTAGTAACCGATTCTGATCTGGATATACAGGCGACCTCATTTATCAATCTCGGAAGAACACAAGCCAGGGGGGTAGAGGCAGAGGTAATGTATGTGTTTAACAACAGGCTAAATACTTCGCTTAACTTTTCAAGATTCAATGCTTTGTATAAACGTGACCGCGATGAGAATGGAGCGGTAGATGATCGCTATAACCTTCAAGTGCCAAACGAGCCGTTTTTTACGATAAATGCAAACGTGCAGTATAGGTTAAATGACATTTTTCAAAGTAAATCCATCACCAATGTTTATTACAACGCAGGTTTTGTCGGCGCATATGACATCGCCTGGCATCCCTCAGAGGGGAGTCTTACACCCCGCCAGTTTTCGCATGATCTGGGAGCCAGCTATCGTTTCCCCTCGGGAAAGATGATCGCCAGTTTAGATGCGAAGAATGTATTCAATTCGGCTTTGTACGACAATTTTGGGGTTCAAAAGCCAGGAAGAGGGGTTTATTTTAAGCTGAATTACACCATAGGTAAATTTTAAATAGATAGTAAACAATAAAACAAATAAATAGGAATATGAAAAAAGGAATATTATTAAAAAATGCACTTTTCAGTGCTGTAATTGCCTCCCTTACCTTAGGAAGTTGTTCAAAGGATGATAAACCAACTACTGAAGAACCAACTCAGAGTGACGCAAGATGGATTACACTTACTGCGGCACTGAAGCAAACAACAGATGGCGATGGTAATGGTGGAACGTTAGCTTACGCAATTACACACGATCAGGCCATTAATCCAGCATATGAATTGGATATCTTCCCTGTCGGTAAAGGATTGAAACTGGAGTCTCCGCGTACCTCACGTGTACAGGCATCGGCTGATGGTAAATTCTTGTACGACATCCAGTATACTGGTGCTGATGGTGGTATCTTCCAAAAGTTCAGGGTAGATGGCGAAGGTAAGTTTGTACGAGTTGGTAATGAAGTAAACGCTGCTATCATTTTAGGAACATCCCCACGTTGGGTAAAATCGGCTGAAGGTGTGGGTATCGGTGTAAGTATTGCTACTGAAACTTCATTTACCGGAACTTTTCCTGCGGTTACTTTTGGTTCAATCAAATCTACTGCGGCCGTAGCCTCTCTGAATCTTGATAATCCAAGTATCTTAAATACGGCATCATTTGATGTTCCTTTTACTCCAGCGCAGTTGGCACAAGGCTATTCAATTAGCCGTATCGATGTACCAATCATCAATCAAGCAAAAAACAAGGTATACATTGGAGGTAGTATTTCTAAAATCAATCCAACTGGTACGCCTACTCAAAATGCGAATTCAGGAGTGGTATCATGGCCAAGCGATGCTGCAAACATTGCAGGTACAGTGACGATTGTTCTTGATTATCCAACATTGAAAAACCCTAAACTGATCTGGTCTACACAAAGTAAATATGGAAATAACGGATACAGGACTATGATTCAGCATATTGGCGATGATGGTCATGTATATCAAGCCACAGGTGTAAATACTACAGGTTATCCACACATCTTGCGTATCGACAAAAATACCAATGAGTATGACAATACGTATTTGTTCGATTTGTCTCAGGCTTTGGGTGTAACCGGTGCAGGCATTAAAGCATGGAGATACCTTGGAAATAACAAAGGATTTGTGATGTATGACATCAACAGAGCAGGTGGTTACCTTGCCCTGATTGATTTGACTGCAAAAACAGCTACTAAAATCCCAACTGAATATGAAGCAAGACTGAACTTTGATCAACACCAAAGTATTGCTGTTCAGGGAGATAATGTATACGTTCCTTTGACACCGGTTAGTGAGGCAGGAAACGTATTCGTTTACAACTGGAAAACTGGCGTACTTACTAAAGGTGCTAAGTTGGCAAATGGTACAGGACACCGTTTTATCGGCGCTTATTAAGCTAGGTCTAAATCATTTGCACAATCATATGAAAATCAGATGTCAGTTTTACCGGCATCTGATTTTTATGTGATTGTGAAAGTTAGTGGTTCAATACTTACATTAAATCTATAATCATGAAAAAAATAATTCTTGCAGCACTTTTTGCCTTGGCATCCCTGGCAGCGAATGCACAGCAAAATACTTTATTGAATTCCACTTTTTGGCAAGGTAAGCCAGACGCAGCTGCAGTGAAAGCAGAGGTGGAAAAGGGCAGTAATCCATCACAGATGAACAGCTCCAGTTTTGACCCGGTAGTGATGGCAATTAATGCGGATGCGCCGATCGAATCGATCAAGTATCTGTTGGCTCAACCGGGCAATGACATCAACAAAACTACGCACGACAGCCGCAATTACCTGCACTGGGCAGCCAGCAAAGGCAATTCAGAAATCATGGAGTTTTTGCTGACTAAGGGTGCGAAGACCAATAATGAAGACAGTCATGGTTCTACACCGATCTTATTTGCTGCGGGTGGTGGACAACAAAACACGAAAGTGTATGACCTGCTGATCGCTAAGGGTGTGGATTTGAAAAAAGCGGTTAATGCTGAAGGTGCAAACGCGTTGCTATTGGCCATTTCCAATGATCCGGAGATGAAACTGACAGATTATTTTGTGTCGAAAGGGCTGGGCATCAATAGCACAGACGCTGCCGGTAACAATGCTTTCAGCTATGCTGCCAGATCTGGTAATATAGAAATGTTGAAAAAACTACAGCAGAGAGGCATCAAGCCAAACGCAAACGCAATGCTGATGGCCGCACAAGGTTCCAGACGTGGTGCGAATACTTTGGAACTTTTCCAATACCTGGAGAGCCTGCAGTTAAAAGCCAATGTGACCGGCAAAGATGGTCAGAATGCACTGCATTCGATCGTGCGCAGACCGGGTCAGAATGAAATTATCCAGTATTTTTTGGCTAAAGGTACAGATGTAAACCAGGTAGATGAAGACGGCAATTCTGTATTTATGAATGCTGCGGCTGCTAATCGCGATACTGCAGTGTTAGCATTGTTATTGCCAAACGTGAAAAACATCAATCATGCGAACCAAAAAGGTTTATCTGCACTGTCGGTTGCGGTTCGTGGTAATTCGCCGGAGGTGGTTGACTATTTGATCCGTAAGGGAGCTGATGTGAAAATTTTGGATAAGGCAGGCAACAGCCTTGCTTTCTATGCAGTTGAATCTTATCGCCCGCATTCTACGCAGCCGATGATGGCCATGGGCGGTGCTGGTCAAGGTCCACGTCCAGGCGCCGGAGCTGGTTCGGGCGCTGGTGGTCCGCAGGGTAGTCAAGGTGGTCGTACTGCAGGAATGGGTCCTAAACCTGAAGATTTTGACAACAAGGTCAAAGCACTTCAGGCAGCCGGTCTGGATATCAAAGCTCCACAGGAAAATGGAAGCAGCCTATTCCATGTGGCTATTGCAAAAAATGACGTAGCGATCTTGAAACGTTTGCAGGCTTTGGGTCTTGATGTGAATACGAAAGACAAGGAAGGATTTACCCCATTGCATAAAGCAGCGTTGATTGCTAAAGACGATGTGATACTGAAATACCTGCTTGAAGCCGGTGCTAAGAAAGATGCAGCAACCAGTTTTGAGGAAACGGCCTTTGATCTCGCTTCTGAAAATGAAACGCTTAAAAAAAATAACATATCTCTTACCTTTTTAAAATAGCCTCTTCCTTATTTATGGTATCGAAATTATATAAAACAGCAATTTTCGCCCTTCTGATTATCTGTGCAAAACCATTTGTAGCTGCGGCACAAAGTACCAACAAAATATAAATGCATGATCCAGATGACGAACTATATGGGGGAAGGGGCCTATATTGTTGTTTCATTGATAGACAGTAAAGGAGCGTACGAAAAAACCTTGTATGTGATGGGTTCTGATAAAAAATGGTATCCAAGACCTGAAGGAATGGCAAAAGCTTTGTTAAAAAAGCCGAAAATATAAGCGCCATCACTGGTGCTTCTGTAACAGGTGGGGACCGTGCGTTAATGTGATCGAAATCGACAATACAAAGATCAATGCTGGTTACAAATTGAGATTTGAAAGTGCGGTAGAGGACAAAGATTATTATGAAAAGACCTGGAAGATTCCGCTGACAACAGAAGGTATTGCCGAAAAAAAGAAGGAACAGGGTACATCAGTTACGTGCGATTTAGTGCCAACTAAGTTCATAATACGAAATCATGACGATTTCTATATGGAGATACAGCCACTTAGCATTGGCTGTATTTTCTTTTGTATTTTATAATACTTGCCGAGTAACCGGGATTATACTCGCATTTGAACCGGTCAGTGAAAAATTCCAGTCGTACCAGGTAAAGGGCTGATTTTGAAAAGTCAACTGGATCACAATCTACCGGCTATTCCGAAAGAGTTTCATGGATCACTGAATTGAAGTTGAGTCCAATCGGTTTGTCAGATGAAAGGCATCGATAATGATGGAAACAATTGCTGGTTTATGTTGATCCGGTTAAAGGGAAATTGTTGGGCAACTGATAAAACAAAACGAGTTCTTTCAATGGGTAACGGGATTGCACCGCTCTCTTTTTATGCATGAGACGGGAAGATTTTTGTTGGCCTAACCGCATTCCTGCTCTTTGATCGCGTTTCTGGAACCATGCTGGTAATCCAGCGCCAGCGCGGGATCAAGCGTTTTTTTAAGCGGATTTCCAGGGACAGTTTTGCACAGTACTACCATGTGCTGCTCAGCCGATGGTCGCTGATTCCGATTTTGATCATTTCCATAAGCGGGACTTATCTGTCACTGGCAAGGTTTGAACTGATCAATGTAGGTAAGGAATCGCCAAAGGTAGACTTTGATGCCATCCGTGATCAGCCTGTTCAAAAAGAGGTCGATTTCGAGCTTTTCAAAAGAACGTATCTTGCGGATGTGGAATCTGTAGAGTTTCCCTTCTCAGAAGACGTAGAAGATTATTATACATTGAAGTTGAAAACCGGGGAGTTGGCACTGAATCAGCTGACCGGCGAAATATTGGGGGAGACCAAATATCCGGTGGCCTTATTCCTCACCAACCTGAGTTTAGATCTGCATACGGGTAGGGCCAGTAGCCTCTGGGCGATTGTACTGGCCATAGCAGCAGGCAATATTTTATTTTTTATTTATTCCGGTTTTGCCATTACCCTAAAGCGGAGAGCTAACCGGACCAGGAATAAATACAGGGCAGCAGAAAGCAAATTCATCATCCTTGTGGGTTCCGAAAATGGCAGTACTTTTGGCTTTGCCCGGGCGATACATGGGCAGCTGCTGAAGGCGGGAGAGAAATCTTTCCTGACGGAACTCAATGACTACACTTTTTTTCCCAAAGCGGAACATTTCATCATCGTTACGGCTACATACGGACTGGGCGATCCGCCTACAAATGCTGCTAAGTTTGCTGCTTTGCTGGAAAAGCATCCGCAGCATCAGTCGGTACATTATTCTGTATTGGGTTTTGGCTCACATGCTTATCCTGATTTCTGCAAGTTTGCCTTTGAACTGAACCGCCTGATGTCTTTACAAAGCTGGGCTACACCTCTGACAGACATCCATACGGTGAACGACAAATCGCCTGAAGAATTCAGTTTATGGGCAGAAGCCTGGTCGCAGCAGTCGGGGCTTCCGCTTACCGTATTGCCTGAGTTGTACAGTGCGGAAACCAAGCGTTTGGAAAAGCTTAGTGTACTGGAAAATGCGGCAACTGGCTTAGTCCCGGGTGATTCATTCACGGTAAGCCTTCAGCCGAGAAAAAGGCTAAGGGTTCGTTCCGGTGATCTGCTGGCCATTTATCCCGAGAATGACCACCGTGAGCGTTTATATTCCATAGGGGTGATCAACAAAGAGATACGTCTGAATATAAAACTTCATGAGCATGGCTTGGGTTCAGGCTTTTTACAGAAGCTGCGCTCAGGCGAACAGATCAAGGCAAGGATCATCAAAAATGTGCACTTTCATTTTCCTGAAGCTGCTCCTGAGCTGATCATGATCTCTAATGGGACGGGCATAGCGCCATTTCTGGGCATGATCAGTGAGAATTCGAAACAAAAGCCCTGTCATTTGTACTGCGGATTCAGGGAGCGTTCGTCTTATGAACGTTATGAAGCTTTCCTGGAGGAAAACCGCTCCTTGAAAAAGGTAGCTAATCTTTGTCCTGCTTTTTCCCGTGAGGGCGAAAAGCGGTATGTGAGTGATCTGATCCAAAGGGATGCAGACTTAATTGTTAATGTGCTCATCGGCAAAGGTGTGGTCATGATCTGCGGATCTCTGGCTATGCAAAAAGATGTGATTGATGCGCTGGAGCATATTTGCCAGCGAAAGACCGGTAAAGGCATCAGCCATTTTCAGGCGCAGGAGCAAATCCTTACGGACTGTTACTAAGGTTATTTTAGCTGTCGTTTTTTGAATTTAAGCGAGGGTGATGACAGGATTTGTCCATCATCTGTAATGATGATGTAGCGGTATGGCGGGAATGCTTTGATGAAGCGTATAGCGGCATCTTTTCCCATGACCATCATGGAGGTACTAAAGCCATTGGCAGTTTCTGTGCTGGGACCGAAAACTGTAACGCTGGTGATTCCGGTAGCCGGATAGCCTGTGACTGGATTGATGATGTGGGAATAGCGATTACCGTTGAACGAAACAAATTTTTCGTAGTTGCCGGAAGTGACTACAGCACCTTCTTTTAAGGGCAGGGTAGCGAGTAAGTCGTTGTTGCTTCTGGGATTGGTGATGCCAATTGTCCAGTCCTTTCCATTAGGCTGCTTGCCCCAGGTAATCATGTCACCGGATCCGTTGACAATTCCTGCTTTGATTCCCTTTTTCAGCATCAGTTCCCGGCTTTTATCTGCGGCATAGCCTTCGCCCAGTGCGCCAAAGCCAATCTTCATACCTTTCAATTTCAGGAAGATGGTGGAATGTACACTATCGAGGATAATATTTTGATAGCCTACTTTTTCCACTGATTTTGCGATGGCTTCGGGAGAAGGCATGGCAGTCATGGAGCCATCGAATTTCCAGATGCGGTCCATGGCTGCAAAGCTGATGTCGAATGCGCCATTAGTTATTTTTGATAGTTCTAGTGCCCTCTGAGTGAGTTCAAACACTTCTTGGTCGACCTTTATGGGGCGAATCCCCGCGTTTATGTTGACCTGCGATACCTGAGATTCCGGCTTCCAATCGGAAATGAGGTTTTCGATACGGGCAACTTCATGGATAACTGTATCTATATTTTGTTCCGCTCCCGCGGAATCATTGGCGACAATGCTGACCTGCCACCGGCTTCCCATGAGCATGGTTGTCCTTTTGCGCAGGACTTGCGCATTGGCAGTAATAGAGAATGTGAGTAAAGCTATGGAAAAGAGGATCTTCATAAAATGTTGTGATGCAAAGATACACGAAAAAGCCCCTGAGCAAATTTTGTTCAGGGGCTTTTTGTTTTTAGTGGTTCAGCTTACTGACCTCCTGAACGCTCTTGCATACGTTTTTTCATCGTTTCAGCGCGTTCTGCCTGCCATGCAGTGAATGCTTTTTTCTGCTCATCGTTAAGTAATGCAGCTACTTTAACGTTGGTTTGTTCATTTGCTTTGGTCATCATTACACGAACTGAATCACGGTTGCCGCCATTTTGCATAGATTCGAACACCTTTGCCATTTTAGTGCCTTGCTCAAGGTATAAAGCAGTGACTTTAGTTTTCTGATCTTCAGTTAGTTTTACTTTTTCATTCAATTGCTCCACGTTTCTTTTAGCTCTTTCCTCAGGTGTGCCGCCCATACGGTTGCCACCTTGACCTTGTTGAGCCTGTGCGAATGTAGTTGCAGCAAAAACAAGCATGCAGATCATCATTAATTTTTTCATTTCTTAAGTTGTTGGTTATTAATTGTCATTTGGAGTTAATGAAATGCAATAGGTTTAATTGGATCTGGTAACTTAATTGTTGCAAAAATGGTTAGGGCTTTGTAGTTTCCATAAGTTGGCATAAAATGAAGTTGACTTGTTGAGCAGTTCGCGGTGGTACCTTCTTCTACTACTTTTCCTTTGTCAAGCACTACAATCTTATCCGCATTATGAAGTGTGCTCAAACGGTGTGCAATTACAATAACGGTTCTATTTTCTGCCATCAATACATTGATCATTCGCTGTACGTACTGCTCTGAAGCAGAGTCCAGTGCAGAAGTAGCTTCATCCAGAATCAGGATTTCTGGATCGCGGTATAACGCTCTGGCAATAGCTATGCGTTGCCGCTGTCCGCCGGAAAGGGTAGTTCCGTTTTCGCCGATATGAGTCTGAAAGCCTCTTGGTAGACTTTCTATAAAATCAATGATGCCAAGCTGGGTAGCGATGTCGATGATCTTCTGCATGTCGGGTTCATAGTCACCTATCGCAATATTTTCAATGACATTACCTGAAAACAAGTCAATTTGCTGCGGTACTACAGATACCAGCTGTCTTAGGGAAGTATTTTGAATGTATTTGAGGTCATATTGTCCGATGCTTACGTTCCCCTGTTGAATGGGGTAAACGTTTTGAAGTATTGACATCAGTGTGGACTTTCCAGAGCCACTTTCACCAACTATCGCTGTAAATTTTCCTTTAGGAATGCTTAGGTATAGGTTTTCAAACACTGGTAGACGGCTACCGTAGCGGAAAGTAACATTTTCAAAGTGGATGTTGCCGATTTTATCCCTGCTGATTTCGATTTGATTGTCATCTTGTTCACGTTCCAAATCCATGATTTCAAAAAGACGGTCGGCAGCAATTACAGCATCCTGTACGTTTTTGTTCATGCCGATCAATGAAGAAACAGGTCCGGTGAAATAGCCGATCAGTGTATAAAATGAGAGCAGTTCACCTGGCGTGATGCTATTATCAAGTACAAAACCTGCGCCGACCCAGAGCAGGCTGATGGTAAGGATTCGCGAGAGCAGTTCCGTAGAGGTGGCAGAAAATACAGTATTGAGGTTCGATTGGAAGCCGGATTGCAGAAGTTTTATAAATCTGGTTTCTGTTTTGTCATTGGCATAATTTTCCAATCCGAAACGCTTAATTGTACCAGCTGCGTTTAGGCTTTCTACCAGTTGGGATTCCAATTCAGCCGAATCTTCCATGAGTTTGCGCTGTGCTTTTCTATTGAATTTGTTGCTGATCAGGTATATGACCAGGTAAAGCGGTATAGCTCCGAGGATCATGAGTGCCAATTTCCAGTAATATGTAAACATCATCATAAATGAAAAGAATACGATGAATACGTTAACCAAAAAATTGATGCTAACGTCATTTAGAAAGGTTCTGATCTTTACGGCATCATTGATTCGTGACATGATTTCGCCAACGCGCATGGTGTCGAAGAACTGTTGAGGTAGTTTGAGCAGGTGCTTGTAATAACTCAATATCAGTTGTGCATCCATTAGTTGTCCGGTCTTCAACGTAAATATTGTTTTAGCTGTGCCAATGAATAATTGCACGAACAGGATGACAAGCATCGCTGTACCCATGAAGTTGAGCAGATTGCGGTTTCCATCGACCAGTACAAAATCTACGATCTTCTGTACGAAAATTGCAGTAGAAAGCCCCAGGATGGTGTAGATAACGGCACCGAAGAGTGCCTGTATGAGTATGCCGCGGTGAGGTTTAATGAGGTTCCAAAAGCGCGCACTTATTGATGCTTTTTCATTTCCGGCATGAAAATCTTCTGAGGGTAACATGATGATAAGGTTGCCGGTCCATTCCGTTTCAAACTCCTCGTGCGTTTTACGCTGCAACTGCCCATCGATGGGATCCATGACTTCGATGTATTTTGATGTTGCTTTGTAAATGACAACATAATGCTGCAGGATACTGTCGACAATAAGGTGGGCTACGGCGGGCATTGGAATTTTAAAAATGCTTTCGAAAGGCCCTTTTACACCTTTCGCCTCAAATCCCAACCTTTGCGCAGCTTCCACCATGCCCATGATATTCGTGCCCTTTTTATCTGTGCCTGCCAACTGACGGATACGGGCTACCGGCAGATTTAACTTGTAATGAGCACTGATAGAGGCGAGGCAAGCTGCACCACAGTCTGTTATATCTCGTTGTTTTACTTTGATGGTCATGGCCTTATTTAACTATTCTCGTTGATATTGGGATTTACCCAGTCGTCAACTTTATCATATAGCAACTGGTATAAACTGCGTTCGGTGATTCTGAAGCGCGCCGTGAAATTCATGCCTTTTTTCAGATAACCTTTATAGCCATTCTTTAACACGAGGTATCCTTTGCTTAGGCTACATTTTACTTTAAAGAGCGGCTGCTCATTGATAAGAACGATATCGTCGGAGATGTCTGTCACGATTCCCTTAGCCAGTCCCCATTGGTTATAGTTATACGCTTCTACCTGAAGACGGACTTCCTGCCCGATTTTTAGAAGGCCTATATCTGCGGGTCTGATGTAGCAGAACGCAATAATATTGGTATCTGGTGATATTTCTCCGATTTTTTGGTTGGCAAAAACATAGGTGCCATTTTGGATTCCGCTCAGGCTTTGCAATGATCCGCTGATAGGCGCTTTTAGGACATATTGCTTGGCTTGTTCATCTAGATTTGCCTTTTGGCCCGAAAGTTCGCGAAGTTCATTCCGATACTGGTTGGCTTCGGTCTGCCATTGCATCTTGTATTTATTTCCGATCATTCGATAGGCAGATTCTGCTTGCTGTAATTCATAACGGTAGCGTTGGTATTCCGATTCGGTAAGTACATTGCTTTGATAGAGTTTGTTGTACCTATTGAAGGTGGTCTCAGCCTGTTTTAGTGCGTTACGTGCATTTTCCAGTTCTTGAGCAAACTGTTGCCATGATGCACTATATTGTCCTGTTTGCAATTTGGGGTAACTAAAGCCATTTCGTTTCATGTAGACCATCAGAATGCTAATGTCCTGTAAAAACTGCTGTAACTGGCCCTGTCGGTTAGCAACCAAAGAACTCTGTTGCTTAGGCAATGCAGCATCTATTACCAGTAGTACATCGCCTTGTTTTATTTTTTTATTGTCTGTAAGTTTGAATTTGCTGATTCGTCCGCTGACGGGTATTGTAAGTTCGGTTTTCTCTATTGCTGATTGAAAGGATCCGGCGCTTTTGATGCTGATGGGTGTTTTGATAAAAGGCAGTACGATGATGGAAAATAAAATTATAAGCACCGTGCTTATATAGATCAGTTGGGTAGATTGATTGATCTTACTGCGATAGACCAGTGAATTTTGTGAAATATTTTCTGTAGAGTATCGGGAAACAGACATGTGGCCAGTTTTTTAAAAAAAAAGCTACTGCGCTGGGAGGCTTGCAGTAGCTTTCATAGGGTTTAAAGGTTCCAGACTAGTTTAATCACTGAATCAACTTGTTTGCTGAGGTATACAAATGTGTCGTTCTTTACAGTGGTTACAGTGTCTGTTACGGGGTTTAATACGCCGTTTAAACGCCCGCCAAGCAGTCCGCTTAGCAGCCCGCCACCATTAATTTTGTTCATTTCAATGTTGTTCATCTCTTGAACACCAAAGTTGTTTAATTCGAGATTTTTCATTGGTCTATAATTTTTGTTTTAGTTTAATGAAACCACTACATATTTTTTCGTCATCGTCAGTAGATAAAAACAGAATGTAACGGTCGCATTTAAAATAGGGTTGTTAACTAAATAATAGGAGGTAGTATTTTTTCCTTACTCGTTACAGGCTTTTCAGGTTCCGCCTCTGTTTGGCCAAACATCGAAACGAATGTAATAGTATGAGTTAAAATTTCGTTCATTCAAGTTGTTCAGTTGGGAGTGTTTATGGATTGTCCAGCTAAATAAAATGAACAGTTTTGAAAAATTGTTTTTTAATAATCAGGAGTTTCGTCGCTACCTGATTTGAAATATAGCGCTTTGCAAAATATTGTGTAGATTCAATTGTATTAAAATACAGTTGATCTCATGAAAAACACTCTATTACTGTTTACGCTTAGTTTCTTTTTGTGTACTGCAAATGCTCAGGAACCTACAAAATTTAATGGTTTGGATATGAATCTTGGTAATTTGTCCAGACTTTCTAATGCCAGGACAAGGTCAATTAGTCCAGAAAATTTTTCAGGTGAGAAGGGAAAAGGCTCTATGGCAGATCCCATAAAGCAGAAAGGACAGCGGAATGTTGCCAATGCAGCGAATGAAGCACGTGATTTGGGAGTAGGTTGGAAGGTAAACCCTTTCATCATCATTAAAAGCGGTGAAACCGTAACGATAGCCGAGATGGAAGGACCTGGTGCAATTCAGCAGATCTGGATGACCCCTACAGGCAACTGGCAGTTCTCGATTCTCAGGTTTTACTGGGACGATGAGAAAGAACCATCAATAGAAGCTCCCGTGGGCGCCTTCTTTGGTATGGGTTGGGGTGAGTACGCGCCTTTGAATTCTTTGCCAGTTACTGTAAACCCTGGCAGTGCATTTAATTGCTATTGGAAGATGCCGTTTCGTAAAAAATGTCGGATAACAATGGAAAACATCAATAGCCGGGAGGAGATGCGGTTATATTATCAGATCAACTATACCTTAACTAATGTTGGAGAAGATGAAGCTTATTTTCATGCTCAATATAGGAGATCGAATCCAAACACGACGTCTGTACATACAATTGTTGATGGTGTAAAGGGTAAGGGGCAATATGTTGGGACGTATATGGGCATTGGTGTGAATAACAACGGCTGGTGGGGAGAGGGCGAAATCAAGTTCTTTATGGATGGGGATAAAGAATATCCGACCATTGCAGGTACGGGTACGGAGGATTATTTTTGCGGGTCATACAATTTTGACCGTGGAGGTAAATATGTGGAGTTTAGCACGCCTTACGCCGGATTTCATCAGGTTATCCGGCCAGATGGAAATTATAGAGCTCAACAGCGATTTGGAATGTATCGCTGGCATGTGATGGATCCGATTCGTTTTGATAAGGATTTGAAGGTGACGATTCAGGATTTGGGCTGGCGTGATGGAGGGCGTTACCTTGCGCAGAAGTCGGACATTATTACAGTCGCTTATTGGTACCAGTCGGAGCCTCATGCCGCCTTCCCCAGACTACCTGCGAAAGATGACTTAGAGGTCAATTAAATTATCTTTCGTTTTCTAAGGGCTTGAGCAGGATTTCCCTGATAAACTGTATAAGGTAGGAGATCTTTATTAGCAATCGATCCACCTAAGAGTACCGCATGTGATCGGATTTTTACACCCGGACACACAATAGCACCAGCTGCAATCCATGCCCCATCCTCCAGCACAATGGGCTTGGTGTAAAGACTAAACGCTTCCGTAGTATAATCGTGGTTTCCTGTGAGTAGCACCGCGTGTTGCGACACACACACATTCCTTCCAATTTTTACCTCATCCAGGTTTTCGATATGGCATTCTCCCAGCCAGGAATGAGCGCCGACGCTTAGCTTCCAAGGGTATTTTATATTAATAAATGGCTTGATGCGGACATCAAGTCCTATTTTAGCACCATATAGTCTAAGTATTGCCGCTAAGATAGCGCTGAATGGCATGATTCCAGATCTGAAAAGTAGCAGATTGGTGAAATACCAGGATATGAGCTTTAATCTGGAGGCACCAGGGTTGAAGGATCCCTTATGGAATTTTTTTCTTAGTTGGCTTTGCTTGTCCATTTGTAAATAAATACGGTGATAAAAAGGTATATGCTAATGTTGAATAAAAGATGATGATCGCATGGAAGCGATCCCTTATAAAACCGGGCAATAAGCGCGAGACGACTTATATTTAGTA
Source organism: uncultured Sphingobacteriaceae bacterium (assembly GCA_963795585.1). Lineage (GTDB taxonomy): Bacteria > Bacteroidota > Bacteroidia > Sphingobacteriales > Sphingobacteriaceae > Pedobacter. The sequence goes on from CAWCIO010000020.1 coordinate 77,501, forward strand.
GTTGAATGGCTGTCAATCCCGTTATTAGCACCACAAATTTTGTTTTTTTTGGTTTTTGAAAGGCGATGATGAAGGCCGCGAAACAACTCATGATCCCGTATCCCAGACAAGAATAGATGAGTCGGAAGCCGGAATAGCCAGTCACTGTAAGTCCTATTGACGTAGTCTTTACTTGATGCCCCGTTTTTTTTAATATTATGGCACATGAGGAGATGTTAAATTCCCGCCATGCCCTGATGTAATTGAAGTGTTGATCCAGCCAGTGAAGGTAAATCCCCCCTGGGCTGACTAAACTTATGAAAAGAATGTTCAGGCCATAAATCAGGCAGAAGGCTACTGTAAATTTCATAATGAACTTAAATGAGGAAACCCTATTTTCATTAAGCTCCTCTAGTTTGATATCGACCATCAGCCGGAACCAGAATCCTTGTAGGAAATGAAAAATGATACCTGTTTTTCCATCCATAAATCCCCTCAGGACTATGAGCCGGTAAATAAAATAAAGAGTTGGCCGCAGGTATAGGGGCAGTTTTATCCATAGGTTTTTTGCCCATAGCTTACGGTTATTAGGTGAGCCAAAGAGTTTGGGCTCGATGGAAGGGTGTTTATTTTGTTTTTGAAATTCCTCCAGGGCTAGCAGATCACTATAATGGTTGTGCTTAGTGATCCAGAAGCTGATTCGGTTTTCCTTTAAATTTTCCTCTATTAGGTGTCCGGATTTCCATATCAGGGTTTCTCCAGTAACATGGAAGCGATGATCCATGTTTTCGTTGAGATCTGACCAGCCTTTATTGTATCTGAACATTTTTAGCAGGTATTTCGGATAATAACCCCCATGTCTGATCCATTGACCTTTGAAGTAGTTTTTTCGATTAAAATAGATGCCATCAATGTGACGGTAGGTTTCGTCTCTAAAGTCGACAAGTAATTGAAGCAATTCTGCTGTGATGATCTGATCAGCATCCAGGCAAATAACCCAGGGTGTGCATATTTGAAAGACGTTTAGTGCATGGTCCCATTGTTTTGGATGGTTCTCAAAGTGATGCTGGGCCAGGTTTATGTTGTATTTTCTACAAATCTCTGGTGTACTGTCGGTACTATATGAATCCAGGACATAAGTTGATGCATTTAGAGAGCTAATAGAGCTTAGCAACCTAGCCAAGTGTATTTCCTCATTATAACTGAGGATGATGAATGAAATATCTAGGTTTTTCATGAAAGTTGTCGGTAGAGCTCGATGTAACGTTCTGACAATAGTTCTGGATTATAGTGCTTTCTGATAAGTGACGGGGCCGTTTTTTGAATGTATGAACGTTTCCAGCGACTTTTGTAAGCATGGTGGAGCGCTTCTGCTATCTGCCTGGGGTTTAATTGCACTGTCCAGCCCAGTTGGTTTGTTTTAACATAGTCTGATAGTCCGACGCCTTCGGATATGGCAACTGGTGTTCCGGTCAATAAGCTTTCGAGCACGACGTTGCCGAAGTTCTCGTTATGTGAAAATAAAACCAAGAGGTGGTGTTGAGCAATTAATGCGTATTTTTTGGTATTATCTATTTGACCATGCCATGTGATGGCATGTGAAATATTCAGATCATCTGCAAGCCCATGGAGGCTCTGGATATATCCTACTTTTCCTTTGCCGGCAAGGCTCAGTGACCAGCTAAATTGCAATTTACTTAATGCCTGGAACAACATCTCCAGACCTTTTTTGGGATCGATTCGGGAGATAAAGATTATTTTTAAGCTACAATCTTCGTGATTAATGGTACTTTTTGCGGTAGCAAGGTTGGTATCGATCAAGTTAGGGATGACAGATATGTCTTTCTGCAGTCCAATGTTAATGATTTCCTGTTTTTCTTGCTGTGTGGTACAGTGTATTTGGCAATAACGAAGGAGCTGTTTGCCAATAATTTGGTGTAAAATTGCCTTTGAAAAACTGTTCCTGGTTTTAAAAGTGTAGTCGCACAACATTCCCCTGGGAGAGAGGACAACAGGTATTCCTTTTATTTTTGCGATCAGGCAGGAGAGCATAGATACTAAGTTCCACCAAGAATGAATGTGCAATAAGGTGTCTTTTTCATTCGTATTTCGGTGAAGATGTAGCAGTAGTTTCGGAGAAAAGTGAGTATGGTCTTTAGTGAGCCGGTTGAAGTAATGTATTTTGACGCCTGTATTCAATACCGCAATTTCCCTGGGGACATCAAGCTCGGTTTTTCCATTAGCTGTAGTAGTAATTACATCTATTTCGAGCTCTTTTTTTTGTAGCGACTCGCAAAGCAAGGATACCGATTGAATAGGACCACCATAGCACCAGGCTGGCTTGTAGGAAGGACTAATGTGTATAATTTTCATAATGTTCTTTTTTTACAATAAGACCGGTAGCGGAAAATATCTGATGGATGATCAGTAAAAGAATAATGCCGTAGAAGACATTGTTCAATATAAACTCCAGGTTATTACCCCTCCATAGCGGTTGAAATATGCTATTGAACAGTATTACACATCCGAATTGATACCCTCCGAATAATTTTTCTGATAGGTTGCATAGCTTTTGGACTGCCATTCCGTAACAGAGCATATATAAAAAAATGCCTACTGTGCCACCCATCAGGTATCCATCTACCAAAGGGCGTGTTTTGGCGGAGACATTGGAAGCTCTGTTAGCGACTCCATATCGGTATACACGTTCCATGGCTACTTTTTCCGTGGTAGGTTTTTCTGTCCAGAAGAATCGTGGAATAAGTGCATATAAGGAACTGGTAAGGATGTTAATATCATATTGATATTGCTGGCTTTGGCTGACATATTTAGTGAACATATCTATCTCAGTGAGTCTATTTGTGAGAAAATCCCAGTTATTGAGCATGATCTGATCTTCGTTTTGCTCATCGAAAAAGGTCTGATAAGCATTTAATCTTGCTTCCTGGCTGGATTTTCCCAATACCCAGGACTGAGTCCGGACGATGAGGGTGAAAGTGGGGAGAATGTAGAGTAGCAGCAGCATGCAAACTGGGGAAATAAAGATTATAGCTCTGGGATACTTATGAAATGATATAAAGCTCAGGAGAATAAACTGAATAATGAGGCTTTCTTTATACCCCGTTAATGTAGCACTGAGGAGCTGGCTGCCAAAAATGACGGCACCCGGGACAAAGTCTTTTAGGCTTCTTTTTGAAAGACCTTTAACCAGCATATAGGCGCTACATGCCATACTTATGTTTGACAATGGAATGGACCATTGGGCAATAGCGGGAATATAATTCAATATCTTCGCGATGAGAAATGTAGATAACCCGATTTTGATTAAAGCATTTCGATCTTTCCGAATCTGCCAATGTGGATGGATAAGTGGTTTTCGGAGCGATATGATGCCGCTTATCAAGGACGCATGAGCCAGCAGAGCATAACGCTGGCATTCTGCAATCAGTAAAGTTTGTTCATTCGCTGCTGCGTCCAGGAAATAGCCAGCATAATTTAATTTATCAAGGTGATGAAGAAAATAAAATATTGAGCTGCAGCACATAAAACCAGCAAAAATGAGCTGTATGAGGATAAGGGGCTGCATAACCTGTTTGTTTTTCACTGATGAAATGCTCAGGTAAAAGATGAAGAGTGAGCCAGCCCAAGCGATAAAATAAGAAAGTACAGGGTAATATTGAATTGCCATAGCAAATAACCAGGGCAGATATAATGGCAATATTTTCCTTGTTTTATGGCATTGCTCAACTGATTCCATCAATAATTCTTTTTACTTGATTTTGGAAAGTCCAATTTTTGATCACGTTTTTTGAGGCAAGACCTTTTTTGAAAAGTATAGGTTTATTTTGAGTCATGAACTGTAATTTTAGTTTCAGATCCTTAATACATCCTGATTTGAAGGTCGCACCATTCGACTCTTTTATTAGATCTGTTGCTCCACCAATGCGATCGGAGGCTAAGATTGCCTTTCCTGCCGCCATCGCTTCATTAATAGCAAGACCCCAACTTTCATGCTCGGATGGCATGCAGAATAGATCGCAAGCATGGTAGACAGCTGGCATCTTACTTTGATTCTGGAAGGGCAGGAAAAAAATATTGACTTGGTTACTTTTTCTGTAAATGGTTTTTAGTCGGTACTCCAGATCGCCACTGCCGACAAAAAGCAAAGCGGTGTTTGGATCTTTAAGCTCTAAAAATGCGCGGAGCAAGAGTAGAGGGTTTTTAGTTCGATTCAACTTTCCAGTAAAAAGAACGAGGGTTTTCGTCGGCATAATACCCAGTTGTTTTCTTAAAATCTCAGCATCTTGCTGTGCAAATCTTTGGTTGTCTACTGCATGGGGGGCAAAATGCAATTGGTGTTCTTTTAAACCATATTTTAAGAAGTAAGATCTGTTTGCACTACCTGCATAAAATGCCAGATCCACATGTTGATATACCCATTTTAACGCCAATCCTCTGAGCAGTTCTTTAAAAATGTTAGATTTCTTTAAAAGATTCGAGTCACCCCTAAAGCAAATGACTGTTTTGTTTTTAAAGCTTCGCAGAATTCGGAGATGAGAAAGATGGGCCCATCCATATATTAAAAGATGAGTCGGATTAAAAATTCTAATGGATTGGCATTGATTGCTCTTTTGAAGGAACTCATGGTTGTAACCTTCAAGTAATGGAATGTCCCATTTGATTATTTTTCCGAAACCCGGATCATACTGGCGATCTGTAGCAGAAGTATAGAATACTTTGACGGTCGTGTGTTCTGAGAGCAGTTTAAAAACAGGACTATAATATTGTATTGGATGAGTGATAACGACGGCCAATTTTTGATTTCTCATAAGGCGATTTCTCCATTCATTAAAGTGATTTTTCTAGTGCATACCTGATTCAGATGCTGCGCATCATGACTAACCAGAATGATGGTCCGTCCTTCAAGCATATTCACTTCCGAGATTTTTTTCAGGCATGCCTGTTGAAAACTATGGTCCCCAACGGCGAGTACTTCATCGAGAATGAGTATTTCAGCAGGGAGATGTATCGCGGTAGAAAATGCGATCCGCATATACATGCCGGAAGAATATCTTTTTACAGGAATATTGAGATGCTCCTGTATGCCCGAAAAGCAGGTGATTGCTTCAATTCTATTTTTGATGTCAATTTTGTTCATACCAAGCATTGCCCCATTGAGGTAAATGTTTTCCAGGCCCGTAAGTTCAGGATGGAAGCCTGCCCCAATCTCCAGTAGGCCATTGATTCTTCCCCGTCCTTTTACACTTCCTGTTGTGGGAGCAGTAACACGGCTTAATATTTTTAATAAAGTGCTTTTTCCGGCGCCGTTGTTTCCGCATAGTGCCAGGATTTCAGCCTTCTTTATTTCAAAATTGAGGTTTTTCAACGCCGGAACTTCCTTTCGCTCTGGCTGTGTCTGGAAATAAAATTTACAGAGTTGCTCTGCTTTGATCACAATGTTACCGTCCATAATTTAAATGATGTCTACGAAATTTTGTTGCGTTTTCTTAAAAATTATAACTCCAGAATTGAGTACGGTCAAGCTGCAGGTTGTGGTATATAAGAATGATCCTGCGCTGTATACTCCTTTGCCAAAACAAGCAGATCGGAAACCCTCAACGATAGAGCTCATAGGGTTAATCTGTATGAGTCCAATCAATTCTGCCGGAGCCATAGAAAGCGGGAATATAACTGAACTGGCATACATCAAAAGTTGGATCGCAAATGCAACCAGGAAACTGAAGTCACGATATCTGGTGGTGACAGAAGATACAATTAGTCCGATACCTAATCCCAATGCAGCGATCTGCAATAGCAAAACGGGAATTAGGAGCAATGCTGCACTAAGGTTTATTGTGTAGCCAAATAATTCATAGAAAAAGATGAGGAAGGCGAATAAGCACAATTGGATTGCCATCCTAACCATGATTGCAATTATGGTAGCCAGTGGTACCAGTATTCTCGGAAAATAAATTTTACTAAAGAGTTGTAGGTTGTCTTTAAATACGTTTGCCGTTTTATTGATACACTCGGCAAAAAAGTTCCAGATGATGATGCCGGATAAGTAAAAAAGTGGTTTAGGGATGCTGTCTGTTGATAAACCAGCAAGTTTTCCAAAACAAAATACAAAAATAAATGTGCTGAGCAATGGCTGCAGGACAAACCATATCGGGCCTAATAACGTCTGTTTGTAGTAAAGGCTAATCTCCCGCTGCACTAATTTTCGCAGCAAAAAACGATATGGATAGATATTAGTCAATTTAGTTTTTAATAAGGAAACAGCGGGGCCTATGATCCAGTAGTTGTCTGACTTCATTTGAATGACGATATGAGTAGCTTAGTTATATTTTCCTGATATTTAATTGCACTAAAATGATCCAAGCATAACCGTTGTCGGTGTTGCATTGAGATTGGAGTTGGGATTGAAAGGCCATTTATTATTGCTTGCTGAAGTGCTTCGGGATCATCAGGATTTATCATTTGACCTAATTTTCCATTTAGCATAGCTTCCGTACTGCCATCTGTATTTCCTGAAATTGTATGGCGTCCACACGCAGCCGCTTCTATAAAAGCAATTCCAAACCCTTCTTTTTTGCTTGGCAAAACAAAAAGGTCTGCCAGCAAGTAGTGATCTTTCAATTCTTCAACAGCTATAAAGCCGGTGAGGGTGACATGTCTCTCTAGTTGTAGCTCTTTGATGAGTTGTCTAAGCCTTAATATTTCCTTGGGATGGCCTTTTCCGCAGAGAAGGTAATGAAGTTTAGGATATCGTTTAAGCAAATCAGGCATGATTTTAATGATTTTATCATATCCTTTGTGTATGTCGTGATTTTCCATTCTAGTAATGCTCAATAGGATTTTCACGTCATTTAATTTATATCTTTTGACCAGGTCTCTAGGTTTATTGAACGAAACGGGAACCTGGAAGAAGGGATCCAGGCAATTGTGCAATACACTAATTCTAGCATCTGGAACTTTATGCATGCAGGTCATCTCACTTTTTGTGAATTCACTTACCGACCAGGTATATATATCATTTTTTAATAGGCGCTTTTTCCAGTTCGGAAGTTTAGACCAGATTTCTATGCCATGAGCAATCAATACTAACTTGACCTGTTTGTTGATTTTCCTTAAGATAAAAGCCAAGGGAAGGAGGTTGATGTGGCTCAGGATGATGATTTCAGCTTTTTTTTGATGTGAAATAATTTGTTGAAGAAACAGGAATCGATTTTGCTTAAAGCCATTAAATGTGCGAGCGTCGACATATCTGATGTCAGACGTCTCATCATATAAAGCCAGTGCCTGAAAATGGCGACCTTGTTCTTTGCAAATTTGAGATAATGCGTAAGTGAGGTTTTTAGCAACCTGAGGAATACCACCAGTGCAACTAAAAGTGTTTAAACTAATTAATACTATTTTATCATTCATCTCTAAAGCTCTAAATAGTCTTGATACTGGTTGGTGCGATATTGATAAGGGCTGTGGTATTTATTTTCCTCAAATCCATTTAGAATCAGGGCAATGTTTTGGAGTTGGAATTCTTTTTTGAGCTTTTCGGCAGTGGATACAAAACTGTGCCTGGACAGTCCGGATCTTAGAATGAAAAGACTAATGTCAGCCAATTTTATTAAGGGTTTTCCATCAGAAACCAGTCCTATAGGCGCTGAATCTAAAAGAATAAAATCATATACATCTTTGAGATCTGTCAAGAGGTCGTTCATGCGCTGATTCAACAGTAGTTCTGAGGGGTTTGGCGGTGAGATGCCTGAGGGAATAAAGTGTAGGTTTTCCAATAGTGTAGTTTTGATCAGTTCGTTTCCGGAAGCTTGTCCGGATAGGTAATTGGTTAATCCTATGTTGTTATCGATTTGCAGTATTTCGTGTAAGTTTGATTTTCTGAGATCAGCAGCAATTAGTAATACTTTTTTGTCTGTCAACGATAACGCAATTGCCAGATTTAAGGCAATGAATGACTTCCCTTCTCCGGAAATCTCAGAGCTTAGGTAGATGACCTTGCATGATTGTTCAGTTGGCAGGAAATTGAGATTACTTCTTAATCCTCTTATAGATTCTGAAAATGCTGATCTGGGTATGCTTATAGAAGGGATGGGGTGCTGAAGAAGCTGATAATGTTGTCGAATAATACCGACTACGGGAATATCTGTTAGTTCTTCGATTTCCTCTGGATTATGGATATATGGATTGTTCAATTGTATAAATAATACGATACAGATGGCCGTAAGCAGACAGCCTAATATGCTGATGGTATAAATGTTTTTGGGGATCGGTGCTATAGGGCCTGTAGGGTAAGTTGCAGGGTCAATGACGATGGCAATCGGCGTAACGGCAGATTTTGAGATTTGTGCTTCCAGCTTTTTTTCTTCGAGATAGGTGTTTACTTTGTTCTGGATGTCAACTTTTGATTGTAAGTCGGTATAAATCCTATCTGAGAACGGTAGTTTTTTAAGTTGATTTTTTAGATTGGCGATCTCCAGTGTCAAGTATTCATTCTTCTCATTCAACAATTTGTGCTGACTATTGATGTTACTTTGGATGTTTTCTTTGAGAACAGCGATCTGCAGGTTTAATTCCAGAATGCCGGGATTTGCGGGCTGAAGTTGAATGAGCTTATCGTGCTTTTTCGCAATTAAATCATTTAACTTACTTAATAAGATATTGAGTTGAGGGTCAGTTATTCCTTGTAGATTTTGATTGTAGGAGCTGGCTGCGGTTGAGATGCTTTGTTTCAAGAAACCAATATTTAGTTCCTGTAACTTTAAGGCGTGTTTTTCGTTTTCCAGTAAATGAAGTTTTGAGTTGAGTTCATCAATGTTGCCGGATGGATTTGTTGACTTGAATTGTTGAAGTTTATCTGCTGCTGCAGTGGAATTACACGAGAGTTGAGCTAGCATGTTGGAGATGAAAATTTCTGTTTGTGATGCGGATGAGGAATGGAGCATCTTGTCGAAATTCAAATATTGAGCGATGATCGCGTTTAGCATGTCCGTCGCAAAATAAGGGTTAGGGTCGGTAAGACTTAGGCCAATCACATTGACATTTTGATGGTCTTGGATTTTGAGTGCCTTATTTATTTTTTCTATTAAATCCGGTTCATAGGTGAAATGAAAGAAAACTGGGTCTGTTGAAGATGTATTTGAATGGTTTATTCTAAAGCTTATCTGATCATGCTTCACTAGTTCCCCATAGTGGTATTCCCGCTCTATCTCTGCGCCATCCTGATCTGGATAAGATAGCAAATATTTACGCGTGTTGATTTGCTGAAACTTAAACCGGGCGGGTATGGCAGTAGCCTCCTTATGTAAGATATCTATAGTGAGTGGTTTTTTCGGATATGTATTTGATAAACTCAGTTTTTCTTCTGTGTAGAACTCAGTATCATAGTTTAAAGCTATTAATGCAGCTTTAATTACCCGGGCGGATCTTATGATCAGCTTTTCGGACTCAATCTTATTGGTGCGTTCATACAGATTACGGATACTTGTTAGCTCGGAAAGTTCCGACTTTCTATCTTCGAATTTTAGCGTGCTGCTTGAACAGTATATGCGACTATTTAATCCCAGATAAACATAACCAAGTAAAACGCCTGCTATTAAGGCTGTAAATAACCAAAGCCACTTGCTAAGCAGCAGCCTCAGTAACTTTAAATAACTGATATCTTTTTTCATATCGGATCAGTATTTTTTGTTTATAATCGAGATTTTGTATGTGTTCATTAGTGTTTTTAAAAGCATTACAATATTTTAATTAGAAATTTAAAATATTTAAAAATATACATTTTTGTTTTATTAATTATTTTAATTAATCTTGTTCGCAAATATGTTAATTATAAATGAGAGTAACGATAATTACAGCAGTTTTTAATGGAGTCGATTTTATTGAAGATTGCATTTTGTCTGTTTTGACCCAGAACTATAGAGACCTGGAATATATTTTGATCGACGGCGGGTCTACTGACGGTACTTTGGCTGTTGTACATAAATACCTTGATTGCATTGGTTATTTTGAAACAGGCCCGGATATGGGAATGTATGATGCATTGAATAAAGGAATTCAAAGGGCTACAGGCGATGTTGTCGGAATTTTAAATTCGGATGACTTGCTTGCGGATATAGATGTAGTTTCTTCGATCGCACATTGTTTTCGCAGAAATTCCTGTGATGCGGTGTATGGAAATCTCAATGTAGTTATGCGAGGGAATGTTGACTGGCTTCTCCGGTCATGGAAATCCAGAGTTTTTAATAGAGGTGATCTCGAATTTGGCTGGATGCCTGCACATCCTACTTTATATCTGAAAAAGGAATTGTTCATGCATTTTGGGAATTACACTTTAGATCTAGGATGCAGCGCAGATTATGAAATGGTCCTGAGGCTTTTTTATACACAGCACATCACTGCGTTCTTTTTGAATAAATTGCTGGTAATTATGAGGTCTGGGGGAATGGGAAGCCGTTCGTTTAGAATAAGAGCGCTGTCGCTGCTAACGGATTATGGTGCTTTAACAATTCATAATGTAAGGTGTCCCGCGAAGGCTCTTTTTGGCAAGAAAATCAGGAAACTTAAACAATTTATCCGGTGAATGCTATCGCGATCTTTTCGATATTTTCTTTCAGTTACATGCTGGTTGAAATTAAGACTCCACTCATAATTCAATTTTGCGATTTCTTTGAATTGTATGATGAATCAGATTACTATAGAAAGCGTCATGCTTCTGGGATACCAAGACTTGGAGGTTTAGGTATTTTCTCGACTTTTATGGCTATGTTGATGGTTGTCGCTAATGTATTCAGTCCTGATATTTTAGCATTGATCTGTTCCTGTGCTATTATTTTTATTGTTGGATTAAAGGATGATATTGGCGGAGGACTTGGGCCAGCAGAAAAGATCTGTGCCCAGGTCGCGGCATCTGTGATTCTGAGTTGCTGGGGTGATTATAAACTGAATGTTGTCGGTCTCGGATTTGATGAATTAAATTGTTGGTTGAGTCCAATATTGTCAATGTTTGCCATTATAATAGTCGTCAATGCCTTCAATCTCATTGATGGATTAGATGGACTGGCAGGAGCCATTGCTTTTTTAGCAAATCTTATATTTGGTACGTTGTTTTTGTATATAGGAAACATGACCTGGGTACTGATCTCATTTGCCTTAACTGGTGCAATAGCTGGCTTTTTGAGGTACAATTATAGTCCAGGAACTATATTTATGGGAGACTCAGGCGCGATGTTACTGGGATTGATTAGTGTGGCTTCGGTCATGAAATTGCTATCTGTCTATGGTGCCGGTGCTGGGGTTATTTCTTGGTCGGGCTCAGTTTTAGGTATTTGTATTTCAGTGCTGATCATACCTGTCTTCGATTTATTCAGGGTTTTTGCATTTCGTATATTAAGGTGTAAATCTCCCTTTGTTGGAGACCGGACCCATATCCATCATAGGTTAAAAGCGCTCAAAATGCAAGATTGGAAAGTTGTTTCGGTCCTAATTTGTTTTAATGTCTGGGTAGTGGTGCTCTCTATGTGTTTAGCCAAATGGGGTAACACCGTTGTGATTACCATGTCATTTATCTCATGCGTGGTTGGAAATGCATCGCTTAGTTATGTAAAAGGTAGAAGAATGTAGTACTTTTGCTAGCATAAACAAAACAAGCAGAATGAACATTGCAATTAATGGGTTTGGCAGGATTGGCCGTATCTTTTTACGCAGGGCAATTGAGAAAAACATCAACGTAGTAGCGATCAATGATCTGGGTGATCCAGCTACCCTTGCCCATCTCTTTAAATACGATACGGTGCACAGGGGTTTCCCAGGGCAAGTTAGTTTTGAGGCTGATGGCTTGATCATAAATGGTAAAAAGATTGCTGTATTTACTCAATCTGATCCAGAACAATTACCCTGGGCTTCGCTGGAGATAGATATTGTGCTGGAATCTACAGGTAAATTTACAAGTAGATCGGGTGCAGAGCGCCATTTGAAAGCTGGGGCAAAACAGGTTCTTATATCAGCCCCTTCAGCGGATAAAGATATTCCAATGGTTGTTCTGGGTGTCAATGATCACACCATAGACCTTAAAGCAACAGTACTTTCGAATGCATCTTGTACAACTAACAATGTGGCTCCAATGGTGAAAATATTGGATGACAATTGGGGTATATTGGATGGATACATTACAACAATACACTCGATGACCGGAGATCAAAACCTGCATGACGCCCCTCATAAGGATTTAAGAAGGGCTAGAGCAGCTTCAGCTTCTATCATACCTACAAGTACTGGTGCTGCGAAGGCAATAACTAACATATTTCCTCATCTGGAAGGTAAATTGGGTGGTGCGGGCATTAGAGTGCCCGTTTTAAACGGTTCGCTGACTGATTTTACCTGTATTTTGAAAAAGGAAACGACCATTGAGGAAATCAACGCTGTATTTAAGAGTGCTTCGGAAAGGGAGATGAATGCTATTTTAGAATATACTGGAGATCCTATTGTTTCGGTTGATATTTTGGACAATCCACACTCTTGTATATTCGATTCGCAACTCACATCAATAGTGGGAGATCTGGTGAAGGTGGTAGGTTGGTACGACAACGAGTCTGGGTATTCAGCTAGATTGGTAGACCTTATAGAGCAGATAATCGAAGCTCATGATTAGGTACATCCGCTAATGGTTCTTATATTTGATGCAGCAGGGGATTTATTTCTGCCGTGACATTAAAGATTTAGACACATATAATACAACCCAAAACCTTAAGATAACAAAAATTTAAAAAATGAGAACAATAGATCAATTCAATTTTGCCGATAAAAAGGCTTTGATCAGGGTAGACTTTAACGTGCCCTTAGATAAAGACTTTAACATTACCGATGATAAAAGAATGCGTGCCGCGCTACCGACAATCACGAAAATTTTAAATGATGGTGGTAGTGTGATTTTAATGTCTCATTTGGGCAGACCAAAAGGAGGTCCAGAAGATAAATATTCTTTAAAACATATTTTAGGAGATCTATCTAGAATGCTTGATCTCGAAGTTCATTTTGCGGATGACTGCATTGGATCTGAAGCTATCGATAAGGCGAAAAATCTTGTTCCCGGGCAAGTATTGTTGCTGGAAAACCTTCGTTTTTATAAAGAAGAAGAAAAAGGTGATAGAGATTTTGCAGAGAAATTGTCGAAATTAGGAGATGTCTATGTAAATGATGCTTTTGGAACAGCGCACCGTGCACATGCTTCAACAGCAATTATAGCTGAATTTTTTCCTACTGATAAATACTTCGGCTATCTGATGGCTGAAGAATTGAAAAATGCAGAGAAAGTAAATCATGGTGCAGAAAAGCCATTTACCGCAATTATGGGTGGTGCGAAGGTTTCTGATAAAATTTTGCTGATTGAGAGTTTATTAGATAAAGTAGATAACCTGATTATTGGTGGAGGTATGGCTTATACTTTTGCAAAAGCACAGGGTGGTGAGATTGGTACCTCTTTGTTAGAGGAAGACCGGATGGCACTTTGTTTGGAATTGCTGGAAAAAGCGAAAGCTAAAGGGGTGAATCTGATCTTTCCTGTAGATACCATCATTGCTGATAAATTTGATAATGAAGCAAGAAAAGATGCAGTGGATTCAGGAAAAATCCCGGCAGACTGGATGGGTTTAGATATTGGTCCGAAGACTGTAGAGTTATTTACAGAAGTGATAAAGGATTCTAAAACACTACTGTGGAATGGCCCGATGGGTGTTTTTGAGATGGAAAACTTTGAGCAGGGAACACGCGCTATTGCAAATGCAGTTGTGGCTGCTACTCAGGAAAACGGAGCCTTTTCATTGATAGGCGGCGGCGATTCTGCAGCAGCTATTGCAAAGTTTAATTTGGAGGATAAAGTAAGTTATGTTTCAACTGGTGGGGGAGCATTGCTGGAATATATGGAAGGTAAAGAATTGCCTGGTGTTAAGGCGATTAACGACTAGACACTTTGACTAATTTTAAGGACAGGCGTTCGTTTTTAACGAAACGCCTGTTTTTTTTACCACTTTCTCCCACCGCCAATAATGGCCTTTTTATACTAAATATGGGGTAAAGTGGTAAGAAATTAATATGTGGAAAACTTTTTGTGGTAGAATGTGGTAGAAAGTGGTAGAAGTACCTATTTTTACACTACATAAAAAGTACACATATTGATATGGTTCAACTATTAGGAGAGTTTGATTGTAAATTAGATGCGAAAGGCCGCTTGATGGTCCCTTCGAGTCTAAAAAAACAATTGCCTAGTGTTGAGCAAGAGGGACTTGTGATCAATAGGGGTTTTGAAAAGCACCTGGTGATATATCCTAAGAAAGTATGGGAAGGTATTGTTGAAGACCTAAGTAAACTGAATCCATACGAACAAAAAAACAGAGAATTCATTCGTTATTTTACACGTGGTGCGACAGAGTTGACGCTGGATGCTGCCGGAAGGGTAAATCTTCCTAAGTCTCTCCTGGAGTCTGTGGGCATAGAAATCAATACTGATTTGGTATTGGCGTGTCAATTTGATAAAGTGGAGGTTTGGTGTAAGGAGGCATATGAAGCGTTGTTTGATAAAGAACCTGCGGATTTTGCGAATCTGGCGGAAGAAGTAATGGGTAATATGAACAGGAGGGAAGATGGAAAATAATTACCATGTTCCTGTGATGTTGAAAGAGTGTATTGATGGTCTGAATATCAAGCCAGACGGTGTGTATGTTGACGTAACCTTTGGTGGTGGCGGGCACTCCGGGGAAATATTAAAGCATTTAGGAAAAGACGGTGTGCTGATTGCATTTGATCAGGATCCTGATGCCCAGAGAAATAAAATTGATGATCCGCGTTTTCATTTTGTAGATCAGAATTTCGCTTTTTTAAAAAATAATCTTCGTTTGTTGGGTTTCAAGGCTGTTGACGGCATATTAGCTGATCTTGGCGTTTCTTCTCATCAGTTCAATGAAGCTGAAAGGGGTTTTTCTACCCGTTTTGAATCTCTGTTGGACATGCGCATGGATCAGCAAGGGAAATTAACTGCGGCTACTGTATTGAATACTTATACAGAAGATCAGTTACATAAGCTTTTTGGAATTTATGGAGAAGTAAAAAATGCGAAATCATTAGCTAAGGCAGTAGTGACTGGTCGTGTAGAGCGTCCTATAGTAACGCTTAGTGATTTTAAAAAAGCTGTTGCTGCTCATATTCCAAAAGGAAAAGAGAATAAATACATGGCTCAGGTCTTTCAGGCTCTGCGAATTGAGGTGAATGCAGAAATTGATGTGTTGGAGAGTTTTCTGCTTCAATCAGCCGATGTGCTTAATATAGGTGGGAGGCTGGTGGTAATGTCTTATCATTCTTTAGAAGACAGGCCTGTTAAGAATTTTATTGCTAAAGGTAAGTTTAGAGGCGAGGTGGAAAAAGATTTTTTCGGGAATGAGACAAGCCTTTTAAGGTCTTGACCAGAAAAGCTGTCGTGGCAAATGAAACAGAATTGGAACGCAACAGCAGGGCGAGAAGTGCGAAGTTGAGGATTGGAGAGAAGGTATGAATAACAGATTTAGAGAGAGGGTAGAGGAGCAGGAATCTGAACTGGAAGAAGAAGTTGAGATAAAGCTGAAGAAGAAATCTTCAGGAAATGAAGGTGTATTTTTTAGAAAATTATTTACTGAAGGAGTGGTGAGTAAAGAGGCGGCAACGGAGATGCTGCCATTTTTGATTTTTATCGCTGTGCTATGTATGCTGTATATCGGCAATAGTCATATGGCAGTTAAAAACATTAGAAATATAGATAAATTAAGTAAGGAAGTAAAAGAATTAAGCTGGGAATATAAATCGCTAAAAGCCGATTTGATGTTCAAAAGTAAGCTGACGGAAGTTGCTAAAAAGGTAGACACTTTAGGAATTAAAGAATTAACTGAGCCACCAAAAAAAATTGTAATAAACAGTAATGAATATTAGAGCAAACATATTATTGCGTGTTTATCTGTCTTTCGGACTGATAGTGCTGTTTGCCGTGGCAGTACTGTTCAGGCTGTGCGATGTGCAGTTTGTGGAGGGACATAAATGGCGTGCCATGGCCGATAGTCTCTCTACAAAGTATATCAATGTAGAAGCTGCCAGAGGGAACATTTATTCTGAAGATGGGAGTCTGTTGGCTACTTCGATTCCAGAATATGAACTACGTATGGATATTTATGCAGGAGGCATTGCTGACGCCCGTGTTTTTGATGCTAAGGTGGATTCCCTTGGCCTTAAGGTTGTCCCAGTTCTTTAAAGATAAAAGTCCTAAGGAGTATTCCAGGTACCTGCGTTCTGCTAGACGTGACAGTTCCCGTTATTTGCTGATCAAGCGTAAAGTAGGTTATCAGGAATTGAAAACGATAAGGACATTTCCTTTGTATAATGTAGGTAAGTATACTGGTGGTTTAATTGCTGTTCAACAGAATAAACGCATCATACCATTTAAATACCTTGCTGCCCGTACTATCGGTTACAAAAATGAAAATGTAAGAAATGGTGTTGGGTTAGAAGGTGCTTATGGTGAATACATTAATGGAGAAAGCGGAAGACGATTGATGCAGAGGATTTCGGGTGGCGTTTGGATGCCAGTCAATGATGAAGCTGAAGTAGCACCTAAAGAAGGTGCTGATATCATTTCAACAATTGATATCAATATGCAGGATTTGGCACAAAAAGCACTGGAGAAACAGCTGAAAATTAGTGATGCTGACCATGGTACTGTAATCCTGATGGAAGTTAATACTGGAGAGATAAGGGCTGTGGCGAATTATACACGGGTGAAAGAAGGAGTATATGAAGAGAAGTTTAATTATGCTGTTGCTGGTAGTCAGGATCCAGGATCTACGTTTAAGTTGGCTTCATATATGGCCTTGTTAGAAGATAATAATGGTGGATACAAATACGATGGTGCTACGGGTGATGGTTTTTACAGGATTCCTGGACATACGATCAAGGATTCTCATGGTGGTATTGGAACAGTGACAGTTAAAAAAGCATTTGAGCAATCTGCAAATGCAGCAGTGGCTAAGTTGGTAAACACGCATTATCAGGATAACCCTTCAAAATTTACCGATCATTTTTATGAATGCATTTGAATGAGCGCCTTGGTCTGCAGATTCCCGGAGAGCCTAGGCCGATCATTAAAAATCCAAAATATAAAGATTGGAATAAAAACATGACCCTGCCGCAGATGGCATATGGTTATGAGATGCAGATTACGCCGCTTAAAATGCTGGCATTTTATAATGCTGTGGCTAACAATGGGAAATATATCGCGCCAATTTTTGTGCGAGAGATCAGGCGTTTGGGTAATCCAATTGAGCAGTTTAAGGCAAGAGTGATCAAAGAAGAGATCTGTTCGCCTAAAACAATTAAAAAATTACAGGCAATGCTGGAAAGTGTAGTGACCAAAGGGACGGGTAAAGAAATGGGCTCACCTTTGTACCGGGTAGCAGGTAAGACGGGTACAGCTCAGGTTGCAGATGATAACAGAGGGTACCGTGGTAAACGTAGATATCAGGCGTCATTCTGTGGATATTTTCCTGCTGACAAACCTAAATATGCAATGATGGTGAGTATTAACGGACCTAAGAATGGCTATTATGGAGCTCAGGTAGCAGGTCCGGTATTTAAAGAAATAGCTGACAGAATCTATGCCAGAGATATACAGATGTACAATAATATTCCAGAGCATCTGGTAGGAAATACGAATAACCCGGAAGCAAAGGCAGGACAAACGAAGGCAGTGAAAAAAGTTTACAATGCTTTTGGAATTAAAACTTTATATGCTGCGAAATCTGAGTATTTCAATAAAGTAGATACGAGCAATGGACTTGCCTATGAAGATTTTGCTTCTTTAAAAGGAGTAATGCCAAATGTAAATGGAATGGGCTTAAAAGATGCCTTGTATTTGCTGGGAAATGCGGGTTTAAAGACCCACGTAAAAGGAAGAGGGAAAGTGACAGGACAATCCATCGCTGCGGGTAGTAGGATTGGAAAAGGTTTGTTGGTACAATTAGAATTACAATAAGATGCAGTTGCAGGAAATATTATATGCAGTAGCGATTAAGAACCTGATTGGTATAACCAACAGGGATGTAAAGGCGCTCGCATTTGATTCACGTAAGGTTGCTGAAGGTAGTGTGTTTTTTGCTGTAAAGGGTACATTGTCAGATGGTCACGATTACGTGGAGGCAACCATCAATGCAGGGGCTTCTGTGATTATCTGTGAAAAGGTACCAGCCGAAGTAAACGAACAGGTAACGTATGTAGAAGTGGAGAACAGTTCGGTAGCCTTAGGGATAATGGCAGCTAATTTCTATCAAAATCCTTCTGCTAAATTGAAACTGATAGGTATCACTGGCACAAATGGAAAAACTACTATTGCGACATTGCTGTTCAAGCTTTTTCGAGAATTAGGATACAAGGTGGGTTTGATCTCTACCGTACAAAATCAGATTGATGATCGGGTGATTCCTGCCACGCATACTACGCCTAATCCAATTGCGCTAAATGAGTTATTACAAAGCATGGTGCTTCATGGTTGCAGTTATTGCTTCATGGAAGTGAGTTCACACGCAGTGGTTCAGCACAGGATGAACCGGCCTGACGTTTGCAGGTGGGGTATTTTCCAATATCACTCATGATCATCTTGATTTTCACTTGACTTTTGATAACTATATTAAAGCCAAACGCGGCTTTTTTGACATTCTGCCAAAGTCTGCATTTGCACTGACGAACATCGATGATAGAAACGGGATGGTCATGTTGCAAAATACTAAAGCCGTCAAAAAAACCTATGCGCTAAAGCAGTTGGCAGATTTCAAGGCGAAGGTTATAGAAAGTAGTTTTAATGGCTTGCATCTTGAGATAGATAATGCAGATGTTTTCTTCAAACTGGTAGGTTCTTTTAACGCTTACAATCTGTTGGCGGTTTACGGAACAGCTATGCTCCTGGAGCAGGATAAGCTGACTGTATTGACTGCAATGAGTATGTTGACAGGCGCGGAAGGTAGGTTTGATTATATCACTTCCAGTCAGCATATCATTGGAATTGTGGATTATGCACATACTCCTGATGCGGTTCAGAATGTGTTGAGTACAATTCAGAACATCAGGAAGGGTACAGAACAGGTGATCACGGTCATAGGTTGTGGTGGTGATAGGGATAAAACTAAACGTCCGATTATGGCGCAGGTGGCCTGTGATTGGAGCGACAAGGTGATTTTAACTTCAGATAATCCAAGGACAGAAGATCCGCAGTCGATTGTAGCAGATATGGAGCAGGGGGTATCACCCACAAATCGTCGTAAGACACTGACAATTTTAGATAGAAAAGAAGCCATAAAAACTGCATGCCATTTGGCAAAGCCAGGTGATATCATTTTGCTGGCAGGAAAAGGGCATGAGAAATACCAGGAAATAAATGGTGTAAGACATCATTTTGATGATAAAGAAATATTAACTGGAACAATTTAACCTCATCAGCTAATGTTATATTATATTATTTGAATATCTAAATCAGCACTATGATTTTCCTGGCTTGAGGTTGTTTCAATACATCACTTTCCGTACCTCGTTGGCTATCATTATTTCATTGATCATTACCACGGTTTATGGTCGCAGAATCATCGATTACTTGCAATAGAATACAGGTGGGCGAGATCAATAAGAAATCTTGGGCTGGAAGGACAGATGCAGAAACAGGGAACTCCTACTATGGGTGGGATTATTATTTTGCTGGGTATTCTAATTCCAACTTTGTTGTTTGCGAACATCGGAAACATCTATGTTATTTTGATGATCGTTACAACTGTTTGGATGGGTGCGATTGGTTTTCTGGATGATTATATCAAAGTTTTTCGTAAAAACAAAGAAGGGCTTGCAGGCAGGTTTAAAGTAGTTGGACAGGTCGGATTAGGCTATAATTATCGGCTGTACAATGTATTTTCATCCCAATATTGTTGTGAGACAAACAGTAGATGAAACTGCAATTTCTAAATCCGATGCCCCAATGGTATTGAGAGAAAATAAAGCCGACAAGACGAATTATTATACTCAAGATGTGAAATCGACCAAAACTAATATTCCTTTTTATAAGAATAATGAGTTCGATTACGCCAAGGTACTTAAGTTTCTGGGGGGTGATTATCAAAAATATGCATTTCTTGTTTTCCTGGCTTTTACGGTATTTATCATTACAGCGGTTTCTAATGGTGCAAATATCACCGATGGTATTGATGGTCTTGCAACAGGAACCTCTGCAGTAATCGGAATAACATTGGGGGTTTTGGCATATGTTTCGGGTAATACCCAGATGGCAGATTACTTAAATATCATGTATATCCCCAATTCAGGAGAGCTGATGATTTTCGCAGGTGCTTTCGTAGGAGCTTGCGTAGGTTTTCTATGGTATAATTCGTATCCCGCGCAGGTATTTATGGGAGATACGGGTAGTTTGGCTATCGGAGGTATTATTGCTACCTATGCCATCATGATCCGTAAGGAGTTGTTGATCCCGATTTTATGCGGTATATTTTTGATAGAACTGGTGTCTGTAATTATGCAGGTTTCCTATTTTAAATATACGAAAAAACGCTTTGGAGAAGGAAGGCGCATTTTTCTGATGTCTCCATTACATCATCACTACCAAAAGAAAGGGTATCATGAGGCTAAGATCGTAACCAGATTTTGGATCATAGGGATTATATTAGCCATTATCACCATTATCACATTAAAATTGAGGTAATGAAAAAGGATAAGATCGTCATATTAGGAGCGGGTGAAAGTGGTGTAGGCGCTGCGATGCTTGCGCAAAAGCAGGGCTTTGATGTTTTCGTCTCCGATTTCGGGGCAATCGCCACTCAATATAAAGAAAGATTGCAGGAGCTAAATGTGCGATTTGAGGAAAAACAGCATACCGAAATAGATATTCTTGATGCTGTTGAGGTGATTAAAAGTCCAGGTATTCCTGACACTGCACCTATCATAAAGCGAATCAAGAAAAAGGCAATTCCAGTGATCTCGGAAATAGAATTTGCTAAACGTTACACCAAGGGCAAGACGGTTTGTATTACCGGTTCAAATGGAAAGACAACTACTACAATGCTTACATACCATATTCTGAAAAATGCAGGTTTGAATGTAGGTCTTGCCGGAAATATCGGAAATAGTTTTGCTGCACATGTTGCAACATCAGATTTTGAATGGTATGTATTGGAATTGTCGAGTTTCATGTTGGATGATATGCATGTTTTTAAAGCTGATATTGCTGTGTTATTGAATATTACACCTGATCATTTGGATAGGTACGAATATAAGCTGGAAACTATGCAGCTTCAAAAATGAGGATAGTTCAGAATCAGGGCAGTGAAGATCATTTTATTTACTGTGCGGATGACGAAGAAACATTAAAAGTATTAAAGAACACTAAAGTTGACTCAAAAATGCATCCCTTTTCAATTAGAAAAAAGACTGAGAACGGTGCCTATCTGGAAAGCAACAACATACATATAAATATAAACCTAAATAACCCATTAACCATGTCTATTACAGAGTTAGCCCTTCAGGGCAAGCATAATATTTATAACTCTATGGCTTCGGGCATAGTAGCTAAAGTATTAGAGATCAGAAATTCTACCATTCGCGAGAGTATGGGCGATTTTAAGAACATTGAACATCGCTTGGAGCATGTGGCCAAAATCTCAGGTGTTGACTATATTAATGACTCAAAGGCGACCAATGTAAACTCTACCTGGTATGCGCTTGAGAGTGTAGGTACAGACGTGATTTTGATCATGGGTGGAGTAGATAAGGGCAACGATTATGCAATGTTGAAAGACATGGTACATCAAAAAGTAAAAGCAATTGTTTGTTTAGGTAAGGATAATAAACGAATTCATGAAGCTTTTGAGGATGATGTCGAGATCATTGTTAATACATTTTCTGCTCATGAAGCAGTACAAGTAGCTTATCACCTTGCAAAAAAGGGAGATACAGTTTTGTTATCTCCAGCCTGTGCCAGCTTTGATCTTTTTAAGAACTATGAGGATAGAGGAAACCAGTTTAAGAGTGCTGTTAAAGAATTATAGTTTATGATCGCAATAAATACACTTCTGGACAAGACTAAAGGAGATCGCTGGATTTGGCTGATCATCATTCTTTTATCTATGATTTCTATTTTGACGGTTTATAGCGCTACTGGTACTATTGCGTACAATAAAGGAGTGACGGTAGAGAAGTATTTATTGTTTAAACATGTGATCTTTGTGATCCTTGGTATCGGAATGATCTACGTCGCCCATTTGCTGGATTATAAATATTACGCTGGTATTTCTAAGATATTAATGATCATCACTATTCCCTTATTGTTTTATACCCTCATTTTCGGTGCGCATGTAAATGACGCGTCCCGTTGGGTTAAAATACCCGTTATCGGTCTTACTTTCCAGACATCGGATTTGGCAAAATTGGCATTGATTACTTTTCTTGCGCGAATGCTAACCAAAAAACAGGAAAATATTAAAGATGTTAAAAGTGCATTTATTCCGATCATAAGTTCCGTTTGTCTTGTTACGGTATTGATTGCGATAGCAAATATGTCTACTGCGCTCATGCTATTTGGCGTAAGTATTTTATTGTTGGTTATTGGGCGGATTAGTATCAAGCAAATCGCAATAGTTAGTGTTGCCGGTGGTGCTTTATTAGCTGTTGTAATGTTGCTCGGGCCAAGGGGAGAAACCTACCGCTCCAGGATTCAGACATTTTTGCATCCCGAAACTGTAAATTCTGATAAATCATACCAGGGTGATCAATCGAAGATTGCACTGGCAACCGGAGGTGTATTTGGAAAGGGGCCTGGAAATAGCACTCAGCGGAACTTCTTACCGCATCCTTATTCGGATTTTATCTTTGCGATTATCGTAGAGGAATATGGTTTGTTAGGTGCTTTAGTGATGGTTGTATTGTATTTGGTACTGTTATACAGATGTGTAAGAATTGTTACCCAAAGTCCCAAGGCATTCGGTGCATTATTAGCTGCAGGACTGAGTTTTAGTTTGACAATTCAGGCCTTTGCGAATATGGCAGTAGCTGTTGGATTAGGGCCTGTAACAGGCGTTCCTTTGCCACTTGTAAGTATGGGAGGTACCTCTATCCTGTTTACAAGTATAGCCTTTGGCATCATATTAAGTGTAAGCAAGGACGTAGAGGCAAATAATGGAAATAAAAAAGTCGTTGTTGGGGAAATTCCTGCAATGGCATAAAAAAATATAATGAGAGCAACTAGAGTAATTATTTCAGGCGGAGGTACAGGAGGGCATATCTTTCCTGCCATATCTATAGCTAATGCGTTGAGGCGCATGGAGCCTGGATGTGAAATATTATTTGTTGGTGCCCTGGGCAGGATGGAAATGGAGAAAGTCCCTGCTGCTGGATATAAAATTATTGGTTTGAATATTAGCGGTATCCAAAGAGGGTCTTTGATGAAGAATCTGAGTCTGCCTGGTAAGTTGTTCTCGAGTATGAGCAAGGCATTGCTGTTGATTAAGGATTTCAGGCCTGATGTAGTAGTTGGAGTAGGAGGTTATGCCTCTGGTCCAATCTTGTTTGCAGCCTCGCTAAAAAATGTTCCTTATTTGATACAGGAACAGAATTCCTACGCGGGCATTACAAATAAATGGTTAGGTAAGAAAGCCGCCAAAGTTTGTGTAGCATTTGATAATATGGATCAGTTCTTTCCTTCAGCCAGTATACTTAAGACAGGAAATCCAGTTAGGAAAGATGTTGTAGATATTACGAACAAACATCACGCTGGAGCTGAATTGTTGAAGCTTGATCCACTGAAAAAGACGATTTTGGTGACCGGTGGTAGTCTAGGTGCGGGAACTTTGAATAAAAGCATAGAGAAACACTTATCTGAATTTATAAAGGAAGATGTACAAGTAATCTGGCAAACAGGTAAGTTTTATTATAATGGGATTGTTGAGCGCATCGGACTTGATTTTCATCCTAACGTTAGGATTTTGGAATTTTTGAATAAAATGGATATGGCTTATGCAGCAGCTGATCTTATCATCTCAAGAGCAGGTGCCGGTACAATTGCGGAGTTATGTTTAATAAAAAAACCTGTGATTTTAGTGCCTTCGCCGAATGTCGCTGAAGATCATCAGACAAAGAATGCTTTGGCTTTGGTTCAGAACAGTGCAGCAATGATGATTGCAGACCGTTCAGCTGAGGATACCTTGGTTAAGGAGGCGCTTAGCTTACTTAAAGATAGGGATAGAAGTGAGATGCTGGCCGAAAATATCGGACGGATGGCTTTGGCTGATGCTGACAACCTGATCGCGAAGGAAGTTATGATCCTTGCAGGGAAAGGAGGAGGTCATGGAGCTTAACAAGATTAAGAAAGTTTATTTTGTAGGAATAGGCGGCATCGGCATGAGTGCGATAGCAAGATATTTCGCTAATAGAGGTTGCATAGTCTGTGGTTATGATAAGACTAGAACTAACCTTACTGCTACATTAGAATCAGAAGGAATGTCTATTTCTTACCATGATGAAGTTAGCACATTGCCTTTGCAGTTCCAGGATCATGATGTAGAGATGTTGGTTGTTTATACTCCTGCCATACCCAAGGACTCGAAATTATTACATCACTTCAGGGAAAAAGGATTTGTCCCGAAGAAGCGTTCAGAGGTTCTTGGCATCATCAGCAAAGGGCAATTCTGTATTGCTGTAGCGGGAACGCATGGTAAGACCACTACGTCATCGATCATAGCACATATATTAACCGATAGTGGGTATGGATGTACTGCCTTTTTGGGAGGCATTGCGTCAAATTACAATAGTAACTTTTTGTTGTCGGACAACAACGTGGTGGTGGTAGAAGCTGATGAATATGACCGGTCGTTTCTAACACTTCATCCCGACATTTCAGTGGTCACCTCAATGGATGCAGATCACCTGGATATTTACGGTGATGCATCAAAGTTGGATGAATCATTTCGTTTATTTGCCGGACAACTGAAGGAGGGGGGTACCTTGTTTATTAAATCAGGTTTGCCTTTGTCAGGAGGAATTAGCTATAGTGCAGGAGCTGGTTCAGATTTGAAAGCGATAGATATCCATATTGCTGATGCGAATTTCGTATTTGATTACGTTGGCAATGGCCGGAAAATCGAGGGTATTCAATTGATGCTTCCAGGTAAGCACAATGTTGAAAATACCGTTGCTGCAATCGCTGTTGCTTTAGAACTGGGTATTGCTGAAGATAAAATAAAAGCTGCCGTAGCTAATTTTAAAGGTGTTAAGAGAAGATTTGAATACATCGTCAATTCGGAGGATCGTATTTATATAGATGATTATGCCCACCATCCGGAAGAATTAAAAGCTTGTTTTGATGCGGTACGTCAACTTTATCCAGATAAGAAATTGACGGTGATCTTTCAGCCACACTTGTTTACGCGTACACGTGACTTTGCGGATGAATTTGCAAAGGTATTAAGTACCGCAGATGACTTATTATTGTTGGAGATCTATCCTGCAAGGGAATTACCATTAGAAGGTGTCAATTCTAACTTTATATTGGATAAAATCACATTGCCGGCGAAAGGTGTGTTTGGAAAAGAAGCAGCGCTTGAGCAAATAAAGGTCAAACAACCGGAATTGCTCCTGACAGTTGGCGCTGGAGATATAGATATGTTAATACAGCCACTTAAAGAAATACTGACAAATGCTTAAGCGGATAAATTGGACATTGGTACTTAAATGTTTTGCCTGGATAACTTGTCTGAGCGGACTGGTAGTTCTTATGAGTTTCGTTGGCGTTAAAAGGCAGACTGTAACTTGCACCAACGTAAAAATTCTTATTCCTGGTGCAGATAATTTTATAGAAAGAGAAGAGATTGACGCGATTTTACGGCAAAGTCAGGGTACATTGATAGGCCGTAGTCTTGAGCAGATCAATCTTGAGGAGATAGAAAAACACATCAAGTCAAATCCTTATATCGCCTTCAGTAAGGTTTACGCAGATATGGATGGTGTCATACATATTGAAATACAGCAACGTCAGCCTATACTGAGGGTAATTAATTCCAGTGACCAGGATTTTTATATTGATAAAAATGGATTGAAAATGCCGGTTTCGCCAAATTTTACAGCTAATGTCCTGGTGGCCAATGGAAAGATATTAGAGCATTTTAGTGGAAGGGTAGATACCTTGATCACGAAGATGGCAAAAGACCTGTACAGGACAGCATTGTTTATTAAGCAGGATACATTGTGGGATGCGCAGATTGAGCAGTTGTATGTAGATGAAAAAGGCGATATAGAATTCGTACCCAGGGTAGGGAATCAACGAATCATATTAGGTGTAGCAGATTCGCTAGAGGTTAAGATGAGAAACTTGCTGGCATTTTATAAAAAGGCCATGCCGAAAGTAGGTTGGGATACTTATAAGACGATAAATATAAAATACACCAATCAGATTGTTTGCGAGAAGAATAAAATAGATTCATCGTTGAACAAAGTAAAAGGTGCTCCGAAGCCGGCAGATTCTCTCAGTAATGGTTTGGCAGCGGAGACAGAAGAACAGACAGAAACAAATACAGATACCAGGAAAAACAATTAATAAACTCAACAAAATCGATAAATTATGGGCAAAGAAAAATTTACCACTCAGTCTCCAATTGTAGTAGGATTGGACATCGGTACTACAAAAATTTGTGTTATCGTTGGTCGCAGAACACAGCATGGTAAGATAGAAGTATTAGGAATAGGCAAAGCAGAATCGGCGGGTGTAACCCGTGGCGTGGTTTCAAACATTCAAAAAACAGTACAAGGGATTTCTCAGGCAGTAGAGGTTGCAAGTGGGCAATCAAATGTGGAAATACGCGTTGTAAACGTGGGTATTGCTGGTCAGCACATCAAAAGCTTACAGCACCGAGGTATTTTAACACGTAGAGAACTTAAACAATGAAATTGGTAAAAAAGATATCGATAAGTTGATCGATGATATGTTTAAGCTGGTAATGCCTCCAGGAGAAGAGATCATCCATGTGTTGCCACAGGAATTTACGGTTGATAACGAGCCGGGAATCAAAGATCCGATTGGTATGGCAGGGGTTCGTCTGGAAGCGAATTTTCATATCATTTCAGGTCAGGTAACGGCTGTGAAAAACATCATGAGATGTGTAACCAATGCAGGTTTGCAAACTCAGGAATTAATCTTGGAGCCATTGGCTTCTTCTGAATCGGTGTTGAGCGATGAAGAAAAAGAAGCCGGTGTTGCATTGGTTGATATAGGTGGTGGTACTACCGATATCGCTATTTTCCATGAAGGCATTATCCGTCATACAGCCGTAATTCCTTTTGGTGGTAACAGTGTTACGGAAGATATTAGAGAAGGTTGTTCAGTAATGCGCAATCAGGCTGAATTGTTGAAAACGCGGTTTGGTTCTGCATTGGCTGAAGAGAATAAAGAGAATGAGATCATTTGCGTACCTGGTTTGACGTGGCAGGGAACCAAAAGAGATTTCGGTTAAAAACCTTGCTTATGTAATCCAGGCCCGTATGGAAGAAATCATAGAGCATGTATATTATGAGATCAAATCATCTGGCTATGAGAAAAAACTGATCGGTGGTATTGTAATTACAGGTGGTGGTGCATTGTTGAAGCACCTTTCTCAGTTGGTAGAATATGTAACTGGTTTGGATTGCCGTGTTGGATATCCAAACGAGCATTTATCTAAATATGAAGATATGCCTAAAACGATTTATGATGATTTGAAAAGCCCAATGTATGCAACCAGTGTTGGGTTGTTGATTAAAGGAATTCAAAAAGCTGAAGAACTTACTGGAGGAAATGAAGCAACCTGGTGTGTTTGTGGAGAAACCAAAGGACAAAGAAAAAGCAAAACGTTCGGTGGCAGGCTTGTTTGATAAATTACTGGCAAAAACCAAGGATTTTATTAAAGACGACATGAATGTAAGTGATGAAGATTACATAAAACCGTAATATTTTTCCACAAAACGTGATTTTTCCACATTATTAACAGTTGTGGAAAACGCCTGTTGAAAAAGTGTTAATATTACATAGAGTAGATGAACAGGAATTAAACGAATTTTTAAATAACTGATTCATAAAGATATGCAGTTCGAAATGTTAAAAGATAAGTCATCAATCATCAAAGTAATTGGTGTTGGTGGCGGTGGTGGTAATGCGGTAAACCATATGTACCGTCAAGGTATTACTGGTGTAGATTTTATTATTTGTAATACGGATGCCCAAGCTTTGGAATTTAGCCCGATACCTAACAAGGTGCAGTTGGGTGCAAGTTTAACCGAAGGAATGGGTGCTGGTTCTATTCCTGAAGTTGGTAAAAATTCGGCTATAGAAAATATTGATGATATTAAAGCAGATGTTGGGTAGCACAACCAAAATGCTATTCATTACAGCAGGAATGGGTGGTGGTACAGGAACAGGTGCAAGTCCAATTATTGCTAAAGCCGCTAAAGAACTTGATATCTTAACTGTAGCCATCATTACTACTCCATTTTCCTTTGAAGGAAAAGGCGTAAAATGCAGGCTGATGAAGGTATGGATGAGTTGAAAAAATATGTAGATTCTTACCTGGTAATCTCAAATGACAGGTTGCGTGAAATCTTCGGAAACCTAACTTTGGGTTCTGCATTTGCTCAGGCTGATGATATTTTAACCACTGCTGCAAAAGGTATTGCCGAGATCATCACTGTTCCAGGTTACATCAACGTCGATTTTAAAGATGTGCGTACTGTAATGAAAGATAGCGGCGTATCTATTATGGGTAGCTTTGCATGCTGAAGGCGAAAACAGTGCGTTGAATGCAGTGGAAGGTGCTTTAGCATCTCCGTTGTTAAAAGATAATGAAATTGAAGGTGCACGATACATCCTATTAAATATCAGTTCGGGAATTCGTGAAGTAACCATGGATGAGGTAACAATCATTACTGATTACATCCAGGAAAAAGCAGGTTTGTCTGCAGATTTGATCTGGGGTAACTGCACTGATGAAAATCTTGGTGATAAGATTATCTGTAACCATTATCGCTACAGGTTTCCAAACAAAAGAGCAACGGGAACAGGATAAAAAAAATGAAAAGAAAATTTCTTTGCTTAACGCCAGAAGAGGCTCCGCTTGTTCAGACCGGTTGAGCCTGTAAATTCGTTTATTGCACCCAAAGGTTGAGATTCAGTCTTAGGAGCCTGTGTTGAAAACTAAAGAAGAAGTTAAGCAATCAGATCTTTTTGGAGATTTGTTTAACATTAACTAAAGCAAGAAGAACTGAAGAGCCGGAAAATATCATCGTTCAGACATACGCTGATTGAAGAAGAAGCACCTGTTAAAGAAAGTCCTCAGGAAACTGGATTTGAGTTCGAGATCAAATTAGCTGAGACAGATTTTGTATTTGAAACCCCGGTTGCTGTTTTTAACAATGATGTAGAGCCTCATAAGGAACGAGGTTGTTAAAAAGGTTTGGATGACGATAAAAATGATGAATCAATCGAAGATCAGTTGAGGAAATCTAAGGAAAGAATTTTGACGATTGAAAGATTTGAGCATGAAATTGCGGACTACCAATGGTTTACAGGAATTGGAGAATGAACCAGCTTATAAACGTAAACAAATGCAATTGCAACAGGTTCAGCATTCTTCTGAATCTCAGGTCTCTAGGTTTACTTTGAGCAATGATGAAGATGGTTCTACTGAGATCAGACCGAACAATTCATTCTTACATGATAACGTTGACTAATGTTAACTTTGTAGATAATATTAAAAGCCTTAACAAAATACTTGTTGGGGCTTTTTTAGCATAATGATCACCAAGCAGGTGTGTTGATTTTCAGGCATATTAAGCTTAAATTTGCAAGAAAAGAATAAAAATAAATACATATAACATTGGATATTTTTGATAAAGATAGCAAAGCACATGGGCCCGATTGGGCAGCACCAGAAATGGTCTCATGGATATTTTTCATTTCCAAAATTAGAGGGTGAAATTGCGCCACACATGAACTTCCGCGGAAAAGAGCATTTGGTATGGAGTTTAAATAATTATTTGGGATTAGCAAATCATCCGGAAGTAAGAGAAGCTGATGAAAAGGCCGCTGCTGATTTCGGAATGGCATATCCGATGGGTGCACGTATGATGTCTGGGAACTCAAAATATCATGAGCAATTGGAGCAGGAACTTGCAGCATTTGTAGGTAAGCCTGATGCCTTTTTATTAAATTACGGATACCAGGGAATGGTTTCTATTATTGATAGTCTTGGTAGATCGAAATGATGTTATTGTATATGATGCAGAATCTCATGCTTGTATTATTGATGGATTACGTTTGCACATGGGTAAACGTTTTGTATATAAGCACAATGATATTGAAAGTGCACGTAAACAGTTGGAAAGAGCTACGAAACTGGTAGAGCAAAGCGGCGGTGGAATATTGGTAATTACAGAAGGTGTATTTCGGCATGTCGGTGCACAAGGTAAATTAAAAGAAATTGTTGACCTTAAAGCAAGAGTTTAATTTCCGTATCTTGATTGATGATGCACATGGTTTTGGTACAATGGGTACAACTGGTGCAGGTACCCATGAGGAGCAGAATTGCATTGACGGTGTAGATGTTTACTTCGGTACTTTTGCCAAGTCAATGGCTGGTATCGGTGCATTTGTGGCATCTACTGAAGAGATTACTAATTTCTTCAGGTACAATATGCGTTCGCAAACTTTTGCAAAAGCATTGCCGATGCCAATGGTCATTGGATTATTGAAGAGATTGGAATTATTGAAAAACAATCCGGAATTAAGAGAGAAATTGTGGGAATATAGCAACTAAGCTTCAAAAAGGACTTAAGGAACGTGGTTTTGATCTTGGTGTAACCAATACAATGGTTACACCGGTATTTTTAAAAGGTGAACTTTTTGAGGCAACAGCACTTACAATGGATCTTACGAGAAAATTATGGTATATTCTGTTCAATTGTAGTGTATCCGGTGATTCCTAAAGGACTGATCGAACTTAGATTGATACCAACGGCCGTCCACACACTGGAGGACGTACAGCGTACGCTAGATGCATTTAGTGAAGTGTCTGAAAAATTGAAAAGTGGCTATTATAAGGAAAATCAATTTTCCATTACTTAGTAAAACTAAGTTCAATAAAAACGGCCTCTATGCTAAATAGAGGCCGTTTTTATTATATATCTATCTATAATTGATTGAAAAACAATGTGTTGATTGTTTTTTTTGGTCAATTTATTGTGTATAACCGCTTTAATTGTGGAAAAAAAGAGGGTTTACGAAATTCATTTATTATTCCAAAAGTTTTTTTATTAAAATAAACATCTTACTTTAGTAAGAGAGTATTAATCAAAACCTTAAACCTAAAGGAGTAAATTAACGATGAAAAAATTCAATGAAGTAAAGGAGCTTGTTGCATCTTTAGAAGCTGATGCAGACAAATTCTACAACAAGGCCAACAGCGCTGCAGGTACACGTGTACGCAAAGGCATGCAAGATCTTAAAAACCTAGCTCAGGCTATTCGTTTAGAGGTTCAGGAAACAAAAAACAAAGGCTAACCGACTTCTTTTTGTTTTGATGGAAAAGCGTCCCGAATATTCGGGACGCTTTTTATTTTAAGCGCTAATGCGTTGAGATTCAGCAATAATTGCCTCACGTAGGGCATCTGTTACCTTTACTAAAGGTAAGCGAAGGTGCTCCTCGCAGATTCCAAAATGTTTCAATGCTGCTTTAACACCCCCAGGGTTCCCCTCTGCAAATATTAATCTTGTGAATTCAATTAAATTAAGGTGCAATGGAAGAGCGGCTGCGAAATCGCCATTTAAGGATAATCTGATCATGTCAGATAGCTGTGATGGTAAGGCATTTCCTACTACCGAAATTACCCCTGCGGCACCCAATGAAATCATCGGCATAGCAACCGGGTCATCTCCAGAAATCAACAAAAACTCCGCAGGCTTGTCTCTCATGATCTGATTGAACTGGTCGAAGTTGCCTGAAGCCTCTTTTGTTCCGATAATATTTTTGAAGTCATTGCCTAACCTGCATGTTGTCTCAGGGCTCACATTACTTCCGGTACGTCCGGGAACATTATATAAGAACAAATCCATCGGGCTGGCTTCGCTCAGTGCTTTATAATGCTGATAGATCCCTTCTTGCGTTGGTTTATTATAGTATGGGCTTGCAGAAAGAACAGCACTGTAACCATTTGCCTCGAAAGTCTTAATGTCTTCAATTACAGCAGCAGTATCATTTCCACCGATACCGGCTACTAAAGGTAAGCGACCATTATTTATTTCAGCAGTAAATTCCCAGATCTTCTTCTTTTCGTTTTTATTAAGCGTTGATGCTTCGCCTGTGGTGCCCAAAGACACAAGGTATTCTACCTTTCCGTCTATCAGATAGTTGATGAGATTTTTCAACCCATCAAAATCTACTGATCCGTCTGCTTTAAATGGTGTAACTAAAGCTACACCAGTTCCATGAAATTTTTTCATTCTTAATTTTACTTCAATAACGCTAATAAATCCTGTTCTGAAATCAAGGGTACGTTTAGTTTTTTGGCTTTCTCCAATTTGGAAGGCCCCATGTTTTCTCCTGCGACCAGGTAGTTTAGCTTGGCAGATATACCACTTAAAATCTTACCACCGTTGCTCTCGATCAGGTCCTTTAGTTCTTCCCTACTGTAATTTTCAAAAACTCCCGAAATTACAAATGTTTTTCCAGTTAACCTGTCACTTTGCAGAGCTATTTCATTTTCTATTACCTCAAATTGCAATCCACTGGCTTTTAACCTTTGAATTTGATCCAGATGTTCATCTTTGCCAAAGTATTCTTTAATGCTTTCAGCAATACGTTCACCTATTTCATCAATGGCAGTCAATTCTTCAATACTGGCATGTATAAGCGTGTCAATATCCTTTGTTCCGTATGCAAGCTTCCTGGCTACCGTTTCTCCTACATATCTGATACCTAATCCAAAGAGCACTTTTTCAAAAGGCATTTGTTTGGACTGTTCAATGCCTTTTAGCATATTCTCAATAGAGCGTTCTCCAAACCGATCGATTTGTTTAAGCTCATCTGCTTTACTTTCCAGGGTATAAATATCGCTAATGTGCTTCACCAAACCATGCTGATAAAACGTTTCGATTGTTTCGTCGCCTAAGCCATCAATGTTCATTGCCTTACGGCTGATAAAATGTTGTATTTTCCCAACAATCTGCGGTGGGCAGGCCTCATCATTCGGACAATAAAATGCAACCTCTGCCCCTTTGCGAATTAATTCAGTGCCGCATTCCGGACAAGTAATTGGATAGATCACTCTGGATGCTCCAGTCTTCCTTTTATCCAGGTTTACGCTGATGATCTTTGGGATGATCTCACCACCTTTTTCCACAAATACGCTATCGCCTTCATGGAGGTCTAGCCGCATCGATTTCATTGGCGTTATGCAAAGTTGCTCTCTTGACCGTGGTGCCGGCTAGTAGAACAGGTTTTAGGTTTGCAACGGGCGTGACAGCTCCCGTACGTCCAACCTGATATGTGACTTTTTCCAGTACAGTCTCAACTTCCTGGGCTTTGTATTTATATGATATGGCCCAGCGTGGAGATTTAGCAGTGAAGCCCAATTCTTGTTGCTGTGCATAACTGTTGACCTTCAATACAATTCCATCGATATCATAAGATAATTTAAAACGCTGATTCTCCCAATACCTGATAAAATCCAGGACCTCATCAATATTTGAGACCAGTTTATGAATGCTCAGATACATGAAATCCCCAAGAATTACAAACTTTCTAGACTTTCCCAGTGGGTTTTAAAATAATTTTTATCGGTATTAAGAGAATACAGGAAACAGTCCAAAGGACGTTTGGCCACCTCTTTGGAATCCTGCATTTTAACGGTTCCTGCAGCAAAATTTCTCGGATTGGCATATAGGACCTCGCCGAGTTCCCCGCGTTCCTTATTGAGCCGCTCAAAGGCCGCACGATGCATCAATATCTCCCCTCTGATTTCGAAAAGGGGAGGCACGGCATCGCTCTTCAGCTGGTGCGGAATTCGGTTAATTGTTTTAATATTGGTGGTAACATCATCGCCTTTTGCACCGTCACCCGTGGTGACAGCCCGTACCAGTTTGGAATCTTCGTAAGTCAGACTAATTGATAGTCCATCAAATTTAAACTCACATACATACTCAAAATCTCACCAATCGTCTTCCTCACCCGCTCATCAAAATCGCGAAGGTCCTGCTCATTGTAAGTATTGCCCAAAGACAGCATCGGCCATCTGTGCTTTACAGTAGTAAATTTTTTGGTGATGTCTCCGCCGACTCTCTAGCGTAGGAGAGTTGGGATCAGCGAATTCAGGATGTGCTTGTTCGAGTTTGCCCAGTTCATCTAATTTTTTGTCGAATTCATAATCGGCAATAGTTGGCATGGCCAATACATAATAGTTGTAGCTATGCTGGTTAAGCTCCTTAACCAAAGCATCCATTTTGTCTTTGATATCAAATAGTGACATGAAAGCGAAGATACAAACTAAGCTTGTAAAGGATTTAGATTGAGATCGATTTCCTTAAAAATACTCAGGTATTCTGATTTTAGCTGATCGCGAAAAAGTGCAAGTTTGTCTGTAAGTAGGAACAACTGGTTCTCCGTGAAAGGATTTTCCCATAGTCGCATACAAATGCGGTTAAGCGCATAAGAAATGTTTTCTATCTTCTGATAACTCAAAAGGTATCTGCTGGAAATGAAGCTTTCCAGGAATTTGAAAAAAACAGCAGTATCATTCATGCCGGCTTTATTTAGAAAAGCCTCCAAAGCATGCTTATCTGCTTTTTGCAGCTGCTCATAAAATGTATTGATGTTAACCATTCCCTGAATCGTAAGCAAATGATCCAGGATCAATTCCAGACCGATATGTGCAAGGAAGAAAGGCTTTACCGGACTCTCCCCAAAAATTGGCAGGAGGATCAGTTTCAGCTCATGGCTTTGTATTCTGAAAAATTCAGAGGAATGAAAAATATTGTCGACCTGCACATGTCTTGCCCAGCCACTAAGTATAGAAAGTTCTGCAGGATCATCCGAAAACTGCTCAGCTTCTTTCAGCGGATACAAGTTGCAATCCTTTTGCGCGTTCTTGATGAAATCAGGTAAAACGATCCCCATTACTATATTTTCATTGTCATTGCAGCGGTCGAAATAGAAATGGGATAGGAAATTCATGGATTTAAAAGTATGAAATTTTGTTGAGTGCTTTTCCTATATTTGCCGCAAAAGGATAAAATATGACCAATTTTGTTGAAGAATTACGTTGGAGAGGCATGTTGCAGGACATGATGCCTGGAACTGAGGAGAAACTCAATGAAGGAATGACTTCCGGTTATATCGGTTTTGATCCGACTGCAGATTCATTGCATGTTGGACATCTTACACAGATCATGACTTTGATCCACTTTCAACGTGCTGGACATAAGCCTTATGCGCTGGTTGGTGGCGCTACCGGAATGGTAGGTGATCCTTCAGGAAAATCCGATGAGCGTAATCTTCAGACCGAAGATATGGTAGAGCACAACCTGGCTGGGATGAAAAGACAACTGTCGAAATTTCTGAATTTCGATGAGGCAGGTAATGGGGCGGTAATGGTCAACAATGCCGATTGGTTTAAAGATATGAACTTGTTTACCTTTATCAGGGATGTCGGTAAACACATTACCGTCAATTACATGATGGCAAAAGACAGCGTGAAAAGAAGACTGGACGGTGATTCGGGATTATCATTTACCGAATTTTGTTACCAGCTGATCCAGGGTTACGATTTTTATTATCTCTGGAAAAACCAGAATTGTCTGGTGCAAATGGGCGGTTCGGATCAATGGGGAAATATTGTAACCGGAACAGAGCTCATCAGGCGTAAGGATGCGGGAACAGCTTTTGCAATCACCACGCAATTGATCAAAAAAGCCGATGGCACTAAATTTGGAAAAACAGAGAGTGGAGCCGTATGGTTAGATCCCCAAAAAACCTCAGCATATAAATTTTACCAGTTTTGGTTAAATGCTTCTGATGAGGATACAAAGAAATGGATCCGTATTTTTACCCTGAAAACCCAGGAAGAAATAGAAGCTTTAGAAGCAGAACACGATGCAGCACCACATTTACGTATGCTGCAGAAATCTCTGGCAGAAGATATAACGGTGAGGACCCATTCTGAAGAAGCATTGGAAACAGCCATCAAAACTTCTGAGTTTTTGTTCGGAAATGGTTCTCTTGAGTTTTTCGCTACACTAGATGATAATCAGGTGTTGGAGATTTTCGAAGGTGTACCTCAATTTTCAATTGCTAAAGCAGAACTTGAACAAGGTTTGGATGCGGCTACTTTACTTGCTGAGAAATCAACAGTATTTCCATCAAAAGGTGAGGTAAAGAAGACCATACAAGGTGGAGGACTGTCTCTCAATAAAGAGAAGATCAACGAGATGGCTAAAACGTTCAATGCAGATCACCTGCTAAACGATAAATATATCATCGTTCAAAAAGGCAAAAAGAATTATTTTCTGCTGATTGCTGAATAACATTTAAATTATAGATCAAGGCTTTTTTCGAATCGAATGGCCTTGATCTCAATTGACCAATAAATTACATCCCCTGATGTCGGCATTGTCAAACCGGCCAAGCACTTCAAAAGATCCGTCAGGATATACCTTTCCTAAATCTTGAGTAGCGATAAAAGAGCAGGAATTGATATTTGCCAGGTCTATGACATTGATGCCGCCGGTCTTTCCCTCAGTTACAAGCGATAAAGGATCATTGGTATCCCTCAGATAGATTTTCATCCAGGCTGGGCTATTAAAAATGCCTTCTTCATACGAATAAGCCTGAGACAGCAGTTCAGTCATGCCATATTCGCTGTGAATAGTCTTTACACCAAAGCCCGACTGCAGGATTTTATGTAGTTCTTCCCTCACCATTTCCTTACGTTTACCTTTCATCCCACCAGTTTCCATCACCGTCATTTCCGGAAAATTTATGTTATACTGCTCTACAAAATCCAGTAATGCATAAGTCACGCCGATCAATATTGTTTTCTGACCGGTCTGCTTTAGTTCTTCCAGCTTATCATACAGATCCTGATGGTTATGTAAATAATAACCACTGTCAAGATGCTTGCTCTGCGCAATCAGCGCATCCACCATATAGATCAGCGAAGATCCATCTCGCTCCAGGTAGGAGGGCAGCAATGCTAAAAAGCATGTTTCCTCAATCTTGCCGTAAAACTGTTCAAAAGCCGCATTGAAACTTTTTTCATAAATTGAAAGATCTGTCACCAGATGCATGCTTTGAGACATGCCGGTAGTGCCAGAACTACTGAATACAATCTCAGGTTCTTCGTTTAAACAACTCAATACCTGATGCGACTTAAAAAAGGAAATCGGCAAGAAAGGGATATCTCTTGATGAAGCAATTGCATTGATCTCAACTCGAAGATGGGAAATATAATCCCGATATACCTTGCAGTTTTTTACCTGGTACCGAAATACCTCCAAACAAATATGCTCAAATTGTTCTGGTGTAGTAATGGAAAAAATCTCAGTTGATAAATGATTCACACTACAAAAATACGTACTAAGTTTTAATTACGCAGTTGTTTTCTTGACAAGTATAGCCTTCCTGAAATGATACCCGCAGTAACCGCTGATCGCGGCAGCGAAAGCGCCTAACAATGAACTTAAAATTAATACGAGTATCCAGGAATTCACGCCTAACATTTCAGCGACTCTGCCTGCTAGTAGATTTTGATTGGGAAGGGTTTTCAGTAACGCTACCACTGTCCACAATACTAAAACCGCAAAGAACGGAGCCCATAAGGAGATTTTTCCTGTTTTACCGATAAGGCCGCAAGTCGCGAAACTGATAGGTACGATGATCCACCAGGGCAGAAACAATTGCAGTAAGGCGGTTGCTGTGAGAATGACAATGAATACCATGAGCTTATTTTTTTGCTAATTTGAGTTTAGTAATAATTTTGGCAGAAGGATCATCTACGGATTGCATAAAGAACAGATCGTATAATTCACCTTTAGCCCAGGTGTCGATCATATTATCATAAAACTTACTTCCCGGATTTCCGGATTGTCCGCCTGGAAACACACCATGACCTTTAGGCATTTTACCCAGTTCTACCACCATTCTCCAGGAAGGGCCATTGTTTTCACTCATGGCATTGATGGTCATCTTTCCGCCTCCGATTAAGAGTGTTTTGGATCCCAAGCCTGGTATTTTTGCCAGATGTTGAACACTGGTATGCTTTACATTTGCCCATTGCCAGGATTCTCCAATAGGTCCGTATTTACGTTCAAGACTATCGCAACTATATTTGAAAGCCTCATTGACCAGATCATTTAGACTTTCTTTCACCGGGGTTCGGATATTGTCTATCCATTTAGCATCAGGCTCCTTTAAAATGAGTTGGAGCGTTCTGTCTCTTGAAGGATAGCGCATCGGTATCCCAGTGATAGTGAATTCATCATCCCAGATATTGTATTGCAAACGCTTGTTCCAAAGGTCGAAGACACTGGCTGCAACTTCTTTGGCATCGTAGCGTTTGTCCCATTTCATAACCAATGAACGAGCTTCCTTTTGGGTAGCGTTCAGGGCTGTTGTATCTAACTTTGACAGCAAGGCTGAAAGCGCGTTTTGAGCATAGATGCTATAGTTGTCTGTTTGCATGAGTCTGATGCTGTCCGCTGTCGCCTTCGTCATCAGCCTTAACCTGTCGTTGATGCGTTTTGCACGCTCA
This sequence comes from uncultured Sphingobacteriaceae bacterium, assembly GCA_963795585.1. Classification (GTDB taxonomy): domain Bacteria; phylum Bacteroidota; class Bacteroidia; order Sphingobacteriales; family Sphingobacteriaceae; genus Pedobacter. Next base: position 116,366 of record CAWCIO010000020.1, read on the forward strand.
TATGGGCTAAATTCCCAATTGATGTAGTAGGGGTAACTCTGATCAGTAGAGGATTGGTTGGCCGAACTCACAAAGTTCCTTTCAGGATTTTTAACAGTTGGATTTTGATCTGCAGGTATCCAGCCTTTCCAGTCATTTTTCGGATCGCTGCCATCCATAACAAATTTACCCTGATTTTTCCACTTTAGTGGAAATTTACCATTCGCCGTTATAGCAATATCATTTTCGGCAGATGCGAAAACGAAATTCTGTGCCGGAGCACTAAAAAAGGTCAGTGCCTTCCGGTAATCGGCGTAATTTTTCGCCCTGTTCATCAGGTAAAAAGTTTTCAGCTCATTGGACTTTTCATGAGCAATCCATCTCAGTGCGCTTCCTTCCGGAATATTTTGGACTTTGGAGAATTTCTCTGGTTTCTTGAGGTAAACCACAGGGCCATGGTGTGTGTAAAAAACTGTATCAATTTCTGCTTTTTCGCCCCTGATGCCAATTTTCTCCAATCTTACATTTGTCTTTTTCCATTGATTGTTGTACCAATAATCTGTATGTGTACTGTCTTTAAATTTTATCTGATAAAAATCAAGCACATCAGCAGCCACATTAGTGACGCCCCATGCAATATTTTGGTTAAAACCTACTATGATTCCAGGAGCTCCGGGTAAGGATACGCCATAAGAATTCAGTCCAGGTGCATGCAGTTGGATCTGGTACCAGATGGATGGAAGGCTGAGATCCAGATGAGGGTCGTTGGCCAGAATTGGATAGCCGGAAGCTGTTTTCACACCAGATATTGCCCAGTTATTGCTACCTATTCCCTCTTCTTTCTGCTTTGTACGAATGGTATTTGCAGCAATAAAACCCTCTGCTGCTGCTGGAACTTCAGGTATTGGGAGTGGTTTAAAATCCCATTTCGTTCCAACAGGTATAATGGGGTCTTCCTTAAAAGGATAGTCTGGGAACAGATCCTTAACTACCTCACTGCCAAATTGCTTACGGATATTGCTCATGTAAAATTCATCTGAACCCATTGCCAGCACTGCCGACATCTGTTTCAGAAGTAAAGCGCATTTTAAAGGTGTCCAATCTTCAGGTTTAAAATCCAATAGCTTATATTCCAAAGGAAGCCTGGAAGCTGATAAAGAGTGAATATAGGCATTGATCCCTGCAGTATAAGCAAGGATCATTTCTTTAGAATTAGGGTCTGACATCATCCCTTCCAACGATTGTTCAGCACCAAAAACCATCCCCATCCTCCGTTGGTACCGGTCCAGTTCTATGGCTTTTTTGCCTACTACTTCACATAAGCGACCAGCAGCAAAACGCGTTTGGAAGTCCATTTGCCAGAGTCGGTGCATCGCCGTAACATAGCCTTGGGCAAAGTACACATCATGGTCATTTTCAGCAAAAACATGTGGAATCATGCGGTCGTCAAACAAGATATCTACCGCCTCATGGGTACCCTTCAACGTTATTTTTTTCGTTGGATTGATGGCCATGTCCTCAGCATTCTGCCAAAATCCGCTATATGGATTCAGGAATTTTAGCAAAGGGGGGGTGTCTCCAAATTTAGTATTCAGGAGATAGGTCATTGCTAATGGGATGAGGATGCAAATGAAAGCTTTGATTTTATTCATCATTATTCAATTTAGGTTTTTGCCTATTCCTGGAAATTACAATATTTGGTTTGCATTGCAATTTAGCATAAAACTTAAATCAATTGCAATGAATTTTGAATTGCGAAAATAAAGTCGTTTAGGGCAGCATATGGCAAATATATAATTGCTTGATAACTGTACTTCAGGTAAGAGGGGAATAAGAGGGAGGTAACAGGGGGATAACAGGGGGATAACAGGGGCAAAGCGCTGTTTTATGCCTGTAAAATCCCTGTCTGATTTGCGTTGTGCATACGGTGCCACAGTAGCGATATTAAAGAAGTCGTAAAGAAGTTATCTGGCAGATGAGTAGCTCTGCTGTGCGGAGAATTGCCTGGTTAATCACCTTCTCGATTACAATTTGTAAAATTAAAAATTTGTATTAGATTAGAATAAAATTAACCAATTATAAAATTATAAGTATGAGTAAAACTTTTACCAAAGCAATCTTTACGCTTTTCATGTTGTGTATTACAGTGGCGGCAGCACAATCACAAAGTGTAACCATTAGTGGTATTGTTACAGACAAGGCTACTAAGGAACCAATACCAGGTGTTGGGATTACTGTCAAGGGAAAAACTTCAGGCACAGCCACAAATGACAATGGTAAATTTGTTTTTACGACTAATCTAAAAGCCCCATTTACGATTGTTGTCTCCTTTATAGGATATACTTCAATTGAAAAAGAAATTACAGGAAACACCTCTAACTTAGAATTTGAGTTGGAATCCAGTACTGTATTGGGCCAAGAAGTGGTGGTCTCGGCCTCAAGAACACCTGAGAAAATTTTGGAATCTCCTGTTTCTATTGAGAGAATGGGGCCTGCAGCATTGAAAGAAATCTCTGCGCCTTCGTTTTACGATGCATTGAGCAGTTTGAAAGGGGTGGAGACCAGTAACCAAAGTTTAACTTTCAAGTCAATTAATACACGTGGTTTCAATTCAAATGGGAATACCCGCTTCAACCAGTTTGTCGACGGAATGGATAATCAGGCGCCAGGTCTTAATTTTTCGGTCGGTAACATTATCGGACTGTCGGATCTCGACGTAGATAATGTAGAACTACTGCCTGGTGCTTCTTCCGCTTTGTATGGTGCAGGGGGTATCAATGGTACCATGCTAATGACTTCCAAAAATCCTTTCGACTATCAAGGTGCCAGTTTTCAGTTTAAGACAGGCGTTAATCACCTAAACGATGCCAATACCGGAAATCAGCAATACAACCAGCTGGATGTACGGATGGCAAAAGCCTGGAATAATAGATTCGCGGTGAAAGGCACATTTTCCTTCCTGCAGGCTAAGGACTGGCAGGCGGATAATTATGAGAACTTCGACCGTGCATCCCGTAGCTTCAAATCCGGCGACAGAAGTACGGATCCGGCCTATGACGGTGTAAATGTATATGGTGATGAGGGAGCTCAGAACATGCGTAATGTGGCACAGGCGGTTTTAAGCGCAGGACAACAAGAGTACATCAGGAACTATGGCTTAGCTACAGGCGGTTTAGTTCCAAATGCAACTCAGATTACTACTTTTTTAACCACGAATGCCCAGACCAGACCATTCTATCTTGGATTGAATACACCCGGATTATTACCTAGTCAGGATGTTTCCAGAACTGGTTATGAGGAGGTTTCTCTTGTAGATTATAATACTGAATCTCTTAAAGCATCGGGATCTTTACATTACAAAATCACACCGACAATACAGGCAATCGCTCAATTGAACTGGGGTATGGGTACCTCAGTTTATACTGGGTCAGACCGGTATTCTTTGCGCAATTTCAAGATTGGCCAATATAAACTTGAACTAAAAGGAGAAGATTTTTTTGTACGTGGATATACTACTCAGGAAAGATCTGGAGATTCTTACATTTCTTCCATCCTGGGTAATTTCATGAATGAATCATCAAAAACTTCTCAGGCATGGTATCCTCAGTATGTAGGCAATTACATTGGTGCACGTGCTTCCAGCCCATCAGTTACAGATGCTCAAGCCCATGCTGCCGCTAGAGCGGCAGCTGATCAGGGCCGACTGATACCGGGTACTCCTCAATTTGAGGCGACAAAATCTAAGATCATGAATACGACGATTGTCGACACTGATATACCAAATAAAATTTACGGAGCGAAGTTCAACGATAAAACTAATTTATACCATTACGAGGGTATGTACAATTTATCTAATGCACTTAACAATGCAGTAGAATTTCAGGTTGGCGGATCTTACAGGATTTATCAATTAAGGTCTGGTGGAACCATATTCGATGATTTGAATACAAAATTAGACATCAACGAGTACGGAGCTTTTGCTCAGTTGGCGAAGAAGATGTTCGCTGATAAATTTAAGCTTTCTGTTTCTGGCAGGTACGATAAAAGCACCAATTTTGATGGTAGGTTTACACCCAGAGTATCAGGTGTACTGACCGTTGCGCCAAACAATAACCTGCGTGTTTCTTACCAGACTGGTTATCGCAACCCTACTACTCAAAACCAGTACATAGACCTATCTGTGGCAGGTGGAGTTCAGCGCTTAATTGGGGGATTGCCTTCGATGTTAAATAAATATGGATTGTTAACTGACAAGAAAGCATATACTGATGTCAGTTACCGTGCATTCTTAGCTTCGGCCGCTACTGGCACTCCTAATCCTGCTTTGCTGCAAACTTATGAGTTTGATCCAAGGGGAGTTCGTCCAGAGAGCGTACAGGCTTACGAAGTTGGTTACAAAGGTCTCCTGGGAAGTAAATTCCTGATCGATGCGTATGCTTATTACAATATTTACAAAGATTTCATTACTGCAGTTGAGGTATATCAGCAAAATGGAACCGGGTTCTCAAAATTCGGTGTTCCCGTAAATGCCAAGGGCGAAGTGGATACCTATGGCGCTGCTTTGGGTGTAGACTACTTATTGGGTAAATTTAATTTAAGTGGTAACGTATCTTACAATAAAATTGGTGATCTTCCGGTCAATTATATCAATGACTTTAATACACCTGAGATTCGTTACAATTTAGGACTTGGAAACAGGGAAGTTTTCAAAAATGTGGGTTTCAACGTCAACTACCGTTGGCAAGATAAATTCTACTGGAATTCTTCTTTTGCATCTGGTGATGTTCCCTCCTTTACTACTGTCGATGCACAGGTTAATCTGAAGATCCCTTCAGTGAAATCAATGATCAAAATCGGTGGTTCAAATATTCTTAATAAATACTACTTTACTTCATATGGAAACCCTGCAGTAGGTGCGCTATACTATATTGGTTTTACATATAACCCATAATATTCCAAATCTGTAAAAAGCTTTTCTTAGGAATTAAGGCACTGTTGGAAACATCGGTGCCTTTTTTTATGAGTGCTGATTATCTCAAATAATCCTTTGGTTTTCATTTAAAAATTAACACTTTTAGGTACTAAAGCGATTTTCATGGAAGAGACAAACGAAAAGGGAAAAGAATTAATAGAAAATATAAATGCTGCCGAGACAGAGGAAATTATTCAGCACCTGAATAACCCTGTTACTGATCTGAAGCCTATTGTAAAGAAATACCTGGGAGGTGTAAAAGCAGTGGTTGCTGAAGGGAATAGGTTCTTTTTTGGCGACGGAAGCGCCCGGGTTGAAGTACGCGTGGTCAGCGATGAGATTATTCGGGTTCGCCTCGCGCCTCACGGCGTGTTTCTGGATGATTTTTCGTATGCAGTGCCTGTCGTAGATCAAAAGGTCACTACTTTCAAATTGGAGGAGCACGAGGAATTTTACGCAATTTCAACCAATACCGTTACCTGTAAGATTCGAAAAGCAGATTTTCATGATTTCTTTTACAGAAAATCAGAGCCAGATGGTGATGAGTGAAGATGCTTCTCCAATGCATTGGGAAGAGAATGTAGAGTTTGGTGGTTATTACGTTTATGCGACCAAAAAATGTCAGCCTGAAGAGAATTTCTTCGGACTTGGCGACAAATCTGGCAACATGAACTTGCGTGGCCGCCATTTCCAGAACTGGAATACAGATGCCTATTCATTTGGCTGGGACCAGGATCCGCTTTACCGCAGCATTCCTTTTTATATCAGCTTGCATGATAAAGCTGCTTACGGTATTTTCTTCGATAATACCTTCAAATCTTATTTTGATTTTGGGGAAGAAGACAATAGCAAAACCAGCTTCTGGGCCGATGGTGGCGAATTGCAATACTATTATATCCATGGTCCGCATATGATGGACGTGGTAAAACGTTACCAAACCCTAACCGGTACACACCCGATGCCACCAATATGGGCTTTGGGTTATCACCAATGCCGCTGGAGCTATTATCCTGAAAAGAAAGTAAAAGAAATCGCTGAAGGCTTCCGCGATCCAGGAATATTCCATGCGATGCCATTTACCTGGATATTGATTATATGGATGGTTACCGCTGTTTTACCTGGAACAAAAAATATTTTCCCGATCCGAAAAGGATGATCAAGGAACTGGCCAATGATGGTTTTAAAACCGTGGTGATGATCGATCCGGGAATTAGGGTTGATGATAATTATTGGGTATTTAAAGAAGGTAAAGAAAACAATTTCTTCTGTCGCCGCAGCGACGATTACTTTATGGAAGGCCATGTTTGGCCGGGCCGTTGCCAGTTCCCGGATTTTACCAATCCCGAAGTAAGGGAATGGTGGGGTGGTTTGTTTAAAGAATTGGTGGAAATAGGCGTTGCAGGAGTATGGAACGATATGAACGAGCCTGCCGTTTTTGGAGCAGGTACTTTCCCGAATGATGTGAGCCACCATTATGATGGTTACCGTGGGTCGCACCGTAAGGCACATAATGTTTATGGTATGCAGATGGTACGTTCTACTTATGAAGGGTTGAGAAAACTGATGCGCAATAAACGTCCGTTTACCATTACACGTGCAGGATATTCTGGCGTGCAGCGTTATGCATGCGTATGGACGGGTGATAACGTGGCTTCCTGGGAGCATCTGAAATTGGGTAATATCCAGTGCCAGCGCATGTCCATATCCGGAGTTCCTTTCTGCGGAACAGATATCGGCGGTTTTAGCGGCGAGCCTGATGGCGAATTATTTACCCGCTGGATCCAAATGGGGACTTTCTCTCCGTTTATGCGCGCGCACTCTGCAGGTGATACCACAGAGCGCGAGCCATGGAGCTTTGGCGAGCCTTATACCAGCATCAACCGTAAGTTTATCGAACTGAGTTACCGTTTGATGCCTTATCTGTATTCGGTATTCTGGGAACATCACCGTTATGGTTTCCCTATATTGAGGCCATTGGTAATGCTGGAGCAGGAAGATATCAAGCAACCACTTCCGCCAGGATGAGTTTACTTATGGCGATAAGATATTGGTTTGCCCGGTTTTGGAGCAAGGCGCAAAATCCCGTAAGGTTTACTTGCCAAAAGGCAAATGGTACAATTTCTGGACACATGAGATTGTTGAAGGGGAAAGTGAGTATACGATTGCTACACCGCTGGAAACATGCCAATATTTGTAAGGGCAGGATCGGTAATCCCCGAATATCCGGTAATGCAGTATGTTGGCGAAAAGGACATCGAAGAAGTGATATTGAATGTTTATTATACCGATTATGAGGTCAATTCATTCCTGTTTGAAGATCATGGCGAAACTTTTGCCTACGAGCAGGATATTTATTCGGAAAAGAAATTCATGGTAAAGGGAGATGGCCAATTCGTTGTCGATTGAGCAGACCAGAGAAGGTTTATACACCCCGAATTATGAACTTTATGATTATAATGTAATCGGATTACCATTTGAGTGTAAACAAAATCATTGTAGATGATAGTTGATAATTACAGATTATACATCTCGATGAACGCAACTGTTTGCGTTTTAAATCAAATAAAAATTTCACAACTAATAAAAATATTACAACTAAATGGGGGTGTTTGCCTACAGCTTATTCAGCGATTTTGACATTTCATTATTCATTTCAGGCAAGCACTTTCGGTTGTACGAAAATTTGGGTGCACACTTCATAGAGGTAATGCAGTTAAGGGAACTTATTTCGCCGTTTGGGCACCCAATGCACAATATGTAGATGTAGTGGGCAATTTTAACGCATGGAACAAAACTGCGCATTCGCTTAATCAATCGATGGATACCTCTGGTATCTGGGAAGGATTTATTCCTGGAGTAGAGAAAGGGGAAGTATATAAATATTCTATTCAAAGGATTTGATGGACATCTGAATAGAAAAAGGTGATCCTTACGCTACCAAATGGGAACATCCTCCGAAACCGCATCGATTGTTTGGGATACTGATTATCAGTGGAAAGATAAAACCTGGCTGAAAAAGCGGGCAAAGATCAATGCACTAGATCAACCAATGTCGGTTTATGAACTGCATTTGGGTTCCTGGCAACGGGATCCCAGCGAGCCAAAGCGGGTATTGACTTACAAAGAAATTGCGACAAGCCTGGTGCCCTACATGCTTAGAAATGGGCTTTACCCACGTGGAGCTGATGCCTATCATGGAGTATCCGTTATTACCCATCCTGGGGATATCAGATTACTGGATATTTTGCAGCAAGCTCCAGGCATGGCACACCACAGGATTTGATGTACCTGATCGAAGAACTGCACAAACATGATATTGCTGTGATTTTAGATTGGGTGCCTTCGCATTTTCCTGGAGATCAGCATGGCTTGTACAATTTTGATGGTACGCATTTATATGAACATGCCGATATGCGGAAAGGTTTTCATCCCGACTGGAAATCATACATCTTCAATTACGACAGAAACGAAGTACGTTCTTTCCTGATCAGTAATGCGATGTATTGGTTGGATAAATTTCATGCAGATGGTTTGCGCGTAGATGCTGTAGCTTCTATGTTGTATTATGATTTCTCCAGAAAAGCCGAAGATGCTGCAACCAATGAATATGGCGGTAGGGAAAACCTGGGTGCCATCACGTTTCTTGAAGGACATGAATGAGGCGATTTACGGGAGTTTCGAAGGCGTACAGACCATTGCCGAAGAGAGCAGTACCTATCCAGGAGTCACGCATCCTGTCTACGCAGGGGGCTTAGGATTTGGGATGAAATGGATGATGGGCTGGATGAACGATACCCTAAAGTATTTTAAGAATGACCCAATTGATAGGAAGCACCATCACCACCAGCTGACTTTTAGCGATACTTATGCTTTTACCGAAAATTTCATGTTGCCATTTTCACATGATGAAGTAGTGCATGGAAAGTCCTCCATGATTTATAAAATGCCTGGCGACGAATGGCAGAAATTTGCCAACCTCCGGGTTTTGTATGCCTACATGTTTACTCAGCCGGGCACAAAACTACTTGTTTATGGGCAATGAGTTTGCACAGACCCATGAGTGGGATTTTAAGAATTCACTGGATTGGCACCTGCTGCAACATCCGCCACATTTGGGGATGCAAAAAACAGTGAGAGCTATCAATCAGTTGTACCGCTCGGAGCCTGCTTTGTATGAGCATAGTTTTTCGCATGAAGGATTTGAATGGATCAATGCAGATGACGTAGACCATTCCATTTATATCTATATCCGCAAAGGAAAAAAGGCGAAGGATACGCTGATTGTGATTTTAAACCTTACGCCAGTGTACCGTGAAAACTACCGCGTCGGACTTCCTTTCAAAGCCAAATGGAAAGAAATCTTCAATACCGATGAAAAGGAATTTTTTGGAACGGGGAAACTGAATACGGAGGTATTACAGCCTCAAAAAGAAAGTTGTCATGGGCGTGAGTTTTCTATAGAAATCAATGTGCCACCTTTGGCCGCCATCGTTTTAAAGCAAAGTAAATAGCAGATATTACAAAAAGCAGTACCGCTGCGGGAATCAGGTGGCCGCGCCATGCTATCGGCGCTTCCAGCTTTATTTTTTGGTCATGTCCCATATAAATTAAAGCATCCCAATAATAGGGCAGGTATTCCTGTTCAGCATTTCTCCCGCCCGCTAGCCAGTTGAGCTTTGCCATGTGTAGTGCCTCGCTAACAGTGGCGCCCGCCATCAGGTTTTTATAGCTGGCGGAAGTAATACTGGCTGCCGCGTCATCATTTACATTCCAGAGTCCGGCTATGGTGCCTTGGGTGCCAATAGCTGCAAATCCCCTGCTCAGACTAACGATGCCTTCACCTTCTGCCATCATGCCATCAGCCGTACGGCAAGCACTCAACACCACCAATGCGGGGGCAGATTTCCGCGCCGAAAGTTCAAAAAGAAATACCGGTTTGTCCTCAAAGGCCAGGCTGGGCTCCTGCTGTATACCCGAGAGGTAAGAATGTGTGCTGATGTGCAATACAGATGATTCGTCAAAGGCCTTGAAAAACTGCTCTGCAGTAGCTTTTTCATCCAATAGGAAGTCGCCGGAAACCAAGGCTTTAAGGGATTCAGCTTCTTTTTTTACAGCAGGGATCGACTGTTTACCTTTATATTGGTGGGTGATGAATAATCCTGAGAAGCCCCCTGAATTAGGTGCTTTTTGTTGGGCTTGCTTTAATAGCGTCTGAATAGAAAAGGCATAGGAAATACTGTTCTGTTTGATTAGAAAAGGCCATCCGGAAATTGCTGCTGTATATTTGCCCTTCGTAATGAGTCCATCGAATGAAAGGTAGCCCAATACTTCATCGGGAATGATAATTAGTCGGTCATTATTTCTGATGTCCAGAGAACCGAGAAGCAGTTTATGGATCTCCTGAGATTCATTGAAAAAGTCCTTCGGCTTATCCGTCATTGCCGCCGGTCCATTGTGGTAGTATTCGGTTACGAAATCAGAGATTTTCTTTCGGATCAAACTGGCATTTCCAGTTCGCTTGATGTGTTTTATTTTTCTATGTTTAATCTCAACTGCATACAGGCTCCGTTTTCCCATGAAAAACTCGATGACCTGGGCATTGTCTGGCAGTTGGCCAATAAGTTGGGCTGCAGTTTGTTCATTCAAAGCTGAACTGCTCATTGCCGGATATTTGTGTCGCAGTTTTTTTTCGACCGTTTCGAGTTTAAACTGAAGTTCGGCGTTATGCTTGCTCAGTGCCTGTATTTCTTCGGGCTCACGCAGTAGTTGGGTTTCATTGTAGGCAATGGCCCTTTCCAGTCCCTGCTTCTGCGAAAAAAGCGTATCCTTGGTTTGTAAGGTCAGTTGTTGCTGATTTTTTCTGATGTCGTCCAGTAAACTGCGGGCCTTAGATTTTTCTATAATGTCTGTGATCACCTCAGCATATTTTTGCCCGCCACCCTTTTGCAGCAAACGGAAGGCAATGTCCATGGCATTTTCGGCTATGTTTCTGCTGTCTGCCTGAAAGCGCTGTCTGGTTTTTACATCCGATAGTTCCAGGCGGATTTGATCCGCTGCAAATAAGGAAAGCCGGATGTTTTCCAGTGCTTGTTCATCTTTCCCTGACTGAAGATAGGCAAGTGCCTTTTGGTAGAAGACGTCGACCAGCCTATTGTCGCCATAAATCTTGTTCTTGCTTAGATGTAGCTTGCCATCTAGAATACCCAGTGTCTGCAAAGTCCGGTTAAAATGGGTGAGGGCCTGTTCTGCTTCTTTACGCTGGAGGGAGATCTTTCCCAACTGTGTAATGGTATAGGCTTTTTCTCTCAGCCGGTTTCCCCGGTAGTATTGCTGGTTGATCTGCAAAGCCAGGGCATAGTAGTTTTGTGCTTGAGTGAATTGCTGCCGGGCAAACTGAACGTCGCCCGCGGTAATGTAGCTGCTCAACAGCCAATAAGCCGTTTGCTGGTCTGGAGCTAGTTTCTTTTGAACGCCAATGTTTTTAAGGATCACACTTTCGGCATCATTCAACTGACCTAAATCCTTGTAGATGTCGGCCAGGGTATTGTTGAGCAGGATGTTTAGCTGGGTATGCTGACCTGCTTGCACAATTCCCAACCGGATGCACGCCATTGCCTTTTGCTGATCACCTAAGGAGCGGTAGGAAATGGCCATGTTGTTATAGGTTGAGGAGGCCAATGCCGGATCTTTTTCTCTAATGGCGAAATCGAGGATTTTTTGCTGAATAAATAAGGCGCGCTCATAATCGCCCAGGCGTGTATAGTTATTTGCCCAGGGCTTTAGCACGTAGTCGGTAATGTCGATATTCAGGTCGCGCTCCGACCAATAGTTATAGGCTTGTTCGTAGCTATTGATGGAAGCCAATACATTGCCGCAGTACAATTGGTTGTATCCCAGGTTGCTGAGGAACATCAGCCAGGCTTCTTGTTCAGGAAGGGATTTTGTTTTTCGCCAGATCTCCTTTTCGGTATCCATTAGAAATGACAGGTTTTGTCTCCGGTTGAGGTTACTGTAGTCGATTCTGGAATAGAGCCATTCGGTCAAGTCATCGCGTTTTTTTAATGAACCCAGCCGGTTCCGCAGTTGCGGATCGGCTATTTCGGGTGTTTGTATGAGGCTAAATACCCATAGCGAAATCCATAGAAACCGGTTTAGAATTTCCACGTGACGTAAGTGATCAATCGGTTGTCGGCCCCCTGCAGGGTAAAGAGGTAACGGAAGCCTATAGAAGGGCCAACCCTGACTTTACCGAGCTGCACATCTGCAAAAAGGGTATTTTGAAAATCGCTGAAGCTGCTTTTGATTTTATCATAGGAAGCACTTACGCTGGTTGTGCCGCCCGATTGCAGCAGTTCCAATAATCCTGTTCTGGAAGGCAGTACCTGCTTGTCCAGGTTGACCGATACCAAAGTACCGAGTCCTGCAGCAATATATTTGCTGAAGTTTCTCCGGATCTGCAAAGGCACCAGGTTTAAGGTCAGGATTTTAGTCTTGTTTAAGCTGTCTATGTAGCTGATCCTGGCCTCTTGCTTTCTGCCATCTGCTCCTGCATAAGAAATGATGCTTCCATCTCCAGGTGTGCGTTTTATGAGATACGACTTTTCAGCAAAGGTACTGGCATAAAGTTCTACCTGCCAGTAGTACCGTTGCGGGGCATAGGGTGCCAGGCTGAGGCCGAAAGTCAGGTTCCTTTGTCCGGAAAACGGCGTGTTCCCGCTTTCGAAAGGAAATCCATAGCCAGCAATGATTCCAGGTGAAAGTCCCATTTTATATTTGCCGGTTGCAGGGTTGGTATAGATCGGTTCGTTCTTGTCGAACACAATTGCCGCCCCGCTTTTAAATGGCAGCTTCTTAGGTTTTTCCTTAAAGCCAATGCTGTATTCCACGTAACCCATGGTAGAATCGGCATCCTTTACGCCTTTCTGTTTCATCCCCGGCAGGTAAATGTTTTTAAATACAAAATGTACACTGTCGGCAGTATGTACCGTATCCATGGCACTTTGATTGGCATAGGCCGAATCGGCCATGATCAGTTTAGGTTTAGAATCCAGGATACGGATAGAACTGGCGTCCAGGGCTTCTGGAATCACTACACCTACATCTACTTTTTTAGCAGGTCCTTTACCGGTATTCTGAAAGCGTACCCTGTACGTCAGCTGTTTTTTCTTACCCACAAATCGGAAGTTCATGCGGCTATTCTTCAGCATCATTTTGTTGGGGTCATGTGAGGCCACGATCTGTAACTCCATGGTGAAAAACCCGGTGCTGGCAAGGGGATTGTCCGGCACAAACATACCCGTCAGTTTCAGTACAGCATTGGTGTCCTTGATCATGTCTGGCGTGGTCCTGAACTGCAGGAACAGGAAGCGTTCTTCGCCGGCCTTTAAGTTCTCAAATTTCCAGCTTTCGGAACTTTTGAAAGCCTCCATTTTTTCTTTGATTAATGCAGTCCCTTGCTCATCAAACACAAACTGATTGGATTCGGGCCATTGAGGGCCTGCAAGACTGGCATAAAATGAGCTTTCTGCATTTACAGCCTTCAAAGCAGCGAAGTTAGCCTGCTTCTCCAGTACAGTCTTTTTCTCCCCATGATAGGGCCTGGTTTCCAGCAGTTCGAAATTGTCCTTGCTGAATTCCTTGTCATTGTACAAAACGGAAAGCGTTCCGTTGAGCTTGTCGATGCCATTCTCGCGCTTATTTTTATAGCCCAATACCAGTATCATGTCTTCACCGGGCTTAGGCATGCAGTTCGTTTTCAGTTCAATAGAACCTGTGGATTTAAAGAAAGCATGCTCGGTCGTATTCAGGGAAGCCAGCACGGGCCTGCTACTTCCCGGCTTCAAAGGTTTCGGACGGGATGGAGGTGGTTTACCATCATCATAGCTGTTCGTGGCAAATAGCCTAACATTGTAGAGCAGGTCGTCCGGATAAATGTGCTCAGGTGCTTCTTCAAAGGAAAATTTTCCATCTCCAAATTCCCAGAAGTAAGTATAGAAGGGTTCAGGAGCCCCGGCGATCTGGCGGAGTGGGCGAAGGACTGAGCTAAATTTCACAAGGCCGTTTTCAGTTTTGTGGTTGATGACCGCAGGCACAGTATCCGCAGGCAGCACCAATGGCGGACCAGCCTTGGGCGTCAACTGCTTTTGTGCTGCTGCACTCAGCGTAAACAAATAACAAATTGTGAAAATAAAGCCTTTCATCCTGTAAGTAATATTAGTAAAAATTTCTGTAAAACTAAAAAAGGATAAAGTCCCGGTTACAGGACTTTATCTCAGTTGTTGTTTTTATAAGCAGATGGTAAGAACGGGTTAGTAGTTGTCCAGGCTACTGATTGCTGCTTGTACGGCAGCTTCAGTAGTCTCCGTTAAGCTCAGGTTGATGGTCTGATTGGCAGTCAAGGTAGTCTCTACTGCTGCGTAATAGTATTTGCCATCTTTGATGGAGAAGGAGAACATGCGGCCTTCCGATCCGATTGGCATACTGTTGTCGTAGCTTTTTACGGTGTTGGCACCATCAGCTGTATACAATTGTGCTACTACATTGGCACCTTTAGCACAGAAGTACACGAAGGTTTCGCCGCTATAGGCATGGAAACTGGCCATGCTGCCTGGATTGTTCAGGACTTGTACCCTGATGGTTGTTTTTGGATTGGCATTGTTGTAGAAGGTATCACAGTTTACCCAGCCCAGGTTTCCGAAGTCAAAAGTAAAGGCAGCTTGTGAAGCACCCACTTCTTTCATGCCTACACCATTGGCATTTCTGGGAGCAGCCCATGCCATTTGTGCCGCGGCACCTGCTACCAGGGGTTGATTGTTTTGGTCTACACCCAACCAAAGTTGAGTGGCACCATCTCTTTTGGCAGGAATGGCGATTTTAATCGGAACAGCCAGGTTTTGGTCCACGCTTACACCGTTTGCTTTCACATCTACAAAGATGAAACCGTCAGACACCAGGGGAGCACCTGAAGCATGGTTGGTATTGGAACCGGTCAGGATCACTGCACTTCTTTTCAGTACCTCATATACTTCTACGGTTACTGTTCCTGTTACGGCTACGCCGCCTTTAGTCAGGGAGCCGACAGGGAAGGTGATTTTGGTACCATCTAAAAAGCTTACTGTTTGTGGCAATGCCGATGCGTTGATCTCTTTATGTTGTTTCTGTGCGCCAAATTTAGCAGTGAATTCACTGGCAGTATTGACGGTGCTGGTTTTGATGTCGCTGTTTTCTTTTTTACAAGCTACGCCAAGGGCGATTAAGATGATGAATAATGCTGAGCTTAAGTTTAAAGTTTTCATGATGTTTCGTTTTTAAAATTTGCTTACTCTTTTCAGGCTTTTCAGCGTCCGCCATTTATGTGATTCGTAATGATATCAGTGTTGCTCAACTTTTGTTACCCCCTGTTTCGAAAAATATTTTAATTTAGTGGCGGTATCCTATATATACCCCACGCCAATGGCCAAAAACATACATTCAGATCAACGCTTTATTATCGGACTGGTGCAAAATGACAGCGCGATCATCAACGAGATCTATAAGCGCTGTGCAGGAAAAATTAAATCCTGGATCCTGTTTAATAATGGGACTGAAGATGATGCGGCAGACATTTTCCAGGAAGCCCTGATGGATGTCTACAAACAGGGTAAGTATAAAGGGCTGGAACTGACCTGTCCCTTCGAACCTTATATCTTATTGATTTGCAAGCGCAAATGGCTCAATGAAATCAAGAAAAAATCAATTCTGCCGGTAACAAATAGTGAGGAGGATTTATTACATATCGGAGAAGATACATTTGCAAACGCAGACTATCTGGAAAACCAGGAAGCGCAGTCGAAACTGTTTTTCAGTGCATTTGAAAAATTAGGGGAACGCTGTCGCGAGATCATATCATGGAGCATGAAAGGTGAGGCACAGGAAAAAGTAGCCGAAGCCCTGGGCGTTTCTTATGGCTACCTGAGGAAAAAGAAGTCGGAATGCATGGCAACTCTGGTAAAATTGGTTCAATCTACTAAAACGGAAGAATGATGAATGAGGAGAAATTATTAGCTGTTGCGCGTTACCTTGAGGGCGACATGGAGCAGGAGGAAAAGCAAGGATTCGAAGCACAACTTCAGACAGATACAGAACTGCAGCAAGTCGTAAGGGAGTATGAGGACATTCATCAGAGCTTAAAAATGCAGTTGGCACCCGATGCGCAGGATCAGCAAATGCTTTCAACATTGAAAGCCTTGAACCAGCAATATTTCAAAGCAGAGGCGCTGCCGGAAAAGGCAGCAGCGAAGGTTGTTTCTATGAAAACTTACCTGAAATGGATCAGCGTAGCTGCCGTATTGATCATTGGATTGTTGGTATGGGCACCATGGTCGGCAAATTTATATGAGCAGTATGCGATTAGCCGCCAGATGTCGGTCGCGGAGCGCGGTATCGCTCAGGAGGAGCCATTGGGACAGGCCGCAACTTTGTTCAATAAAAAAGATTATGCTGCAGCACGTAAGATTTTACAAAGGCTGTACATGGAGAATCCAAATAACCCGCTGTTGTCGTATTATTTTTCCATCACACTGATAGAGACCGGGCAGGAATACGAAGCGAGAACTGTGCTGATGAAACTTCATGAGGGCGAATCTGCCTTTAAATATGATGCAGCCTATTATGTTGCACTAAGTTTCTTAAAAGAAGATAAGAAAAGCGAGGCGACCGAATGGTTGAAGAAAATCCCTGAAGGCACGGCCAATTACAACAAAGCACAGGAGTTGATGGGCCGTTTGAACTGAGATGCAACAGAATAATCGGTCAAACCTGTCGTCTGCTAAATGACCAGGTGTACACAGCAGTACTTTGTGTTTTTTTGATTCAAATCTTAGAATTATGAAACAGAAAAAACATTTATGCATCCTGGTATTCGCCGTGCTATGGCTGCCACAATTACTCTTCGCGCAGAAGAGTGAAGATTTCTTGAAGATGAAACCAGACGACTGGTTTGAAGTACTGGTGTCAGATACCGCAAGGAAACCCAACGATGAAAGCTACCGCTACAACGTCCGGTACTTATTAAAGAAAGTGGGTGGAAATGGCCGCAAAGAATATGCGGTAACTTTTGAGCGGATCAGGGTGGTTTTTGCACCTGGAAAGCACATGCCGCTAGGTTATGACTCTTATTATCCTCCCTATAAACAAGGTTTATCACAGAAAACAGAGAAGCCTTCGTTTATCACCGAGGCAGATCAAAATGGAAAAATCCTGAGTATAATACCTCAGGGGATCTTCCCCAAGATGGAGCTCCATGAAATCAGTTCAAGGAAGGAATACGGGGGAAGTGCTGCAGAGTTCGAACCCATTCATGAAGAAACAGCGAAATATTTTTCCCAACTCATCATTACTGCAATTAGCCATGCGGAAAAAAATTGGTATAATGGGCAATTATACAAGGATTCGAAGCTTAGTTTCCTGGTCGTTTCAGCCTCATTTACACTTCAGCACAACGTGTGGATAGCGGGAAAGATCAGCAATGTCAATCCGCAAGTTAGGGATGGTATGAGTCTATACCTTCCAAACTCAGATCAGGAATTTCAGATTGCTAAAGATGGAAGTTTCAAATTGGCTGCTTTCATTACGGAAGGCACCGCCGCTACATTACGCTACCGTTTTTCAATGAAAAGCAAGGGTGCTGATCAATCGTACCCAGTTGGAGTCGATGTAGTAATGGCTGCACAAGAATGGGAAATACCTTTGTTTTTGAGACCGGGGGATAGCTTGGACATCCATGCGGATGGTGATCAGCTGATCAATAGCCTTCAGTTTAAGGGCAGTGCCGCTCCGGCAGCTGCACTAGGCTTAGCGCTGGCTAAAGTTGTTCAGTATAAGAAAACACCGGAAATTTCCTATTCCCCGACTTCGTTTTCTGCGCAGGATTTTATGCAGGCACAGGAATCAGATCGCACAAATTTCCTGAAAGTACTTAGGGATCGTAGGGCACTGGTCAGTAAAGAGTCGTATCAGTTTCATGAGCTCAGGTTTACATTTGAACAAGCCAATGCACGTTTAGATTTTCTCAGTAAAACAAAATACTTATCGAATCCCGGTGCCGAAGGAACTTTTGGAGGCTTTCCGGATAGATTCTTCATGGCGATAGATACGCTGCCCGTTCTAATGGTCGATTACACGCAGGCCAATTGGTACAGCTCTTTTCTCAATTCTTACAAGATGTACACCATTTGGAAGTCGGGACAATACAATGGCGGAACGAATGGCTTTTTTCTCGGGGATTACGTTTTGTCCTTGAACTACTTCAGACGCTTCCCCCTGTATTCCTCCCTGGCCGATGCTTTTGAAAATGAATTAAGCAGCAACAGTTGGAAAGCTGCACAGACTTTAAAACCCTACTATGATGATTTCATCAACAACTGTGGAGATACATCCTTAACCAGTGTGGTGAAGGAAAAATGGCAGGTGCTTTCAGCCTGGGCTCCCGGTAAACTGATTCCCTTGGAGCATATTAAACTTGCTGATGGTAGTATCCTGGACTTGTCTAAATTTAAAGGCAAAGCATTGAGCATTACTTTTAACCATCATTATCCTGATGAATTGAAGCGATTGCTGGAAAGAATCAAAAAGCAAGATGCCAAAAATGTTCATTTCCTCATTGTACAAGTGAAAGAAAACGGATTTCCGCCATCTAACATCGCAGAAGAATTCAAGAAGCTATCTCAAGTAACTTATGTAGAGATTTCTAATGAAAATGAAGAACTAGAAGATGCTGTTTTACTGAATACCTTTGACATCAAAACATTCGTCCTCGATCCTGAACTGCAGGTTGTAGAAGACAATATCGATGATAGCCCTAATAAGCTACCTCAGGACAAAGCCTTCGAAGAAGCAATCCAAAAAGCATTGTCTCCAAAAAAAATGAGCACAGAAGATAAAGCTGAATTGATAAAAACAATAGTATGGAGCCTAGGCTCCATACTATTTGCCGGTTTGCTCTTCTTCTGGATTTATAAAGTGAGGATTTCTTCAATCAAAAGAAAAGAGACCTTAAAAAGACAGATCAAGGAATTGGAGATCAAGGCCATCCGTTCTCAAATGAACCCACATTTCATGTTCAATGCATTAAATTCTATCCAGTCACTGATCAATAGCCACCAATACAAGGAAGCCAACGTGTATCTGGAGAAGTTTTCCTTATTGATGAGGAGGGTGCTCAACAATTCAGAGAAGACTTTTGTGAGTTTGTCTGACGAATTGGAAGCCGTCACGCTTTATGGGGAACTGGAAAAACTGCGTTTTGATTTTGTCTTCAGCATTTCAATTGACAAGAGTATCAATACAGATCTGATAGAGATTCCGGGTATGATCATCCAGCCACTGGTTGAAAATGCCATCCTTCATGGCATTGCGCAAAAGGGAACTACGGGAAAACTAGAGATTCATATTAGCAATGGAAGCAAATATCTGGTAATAAAGGTAAAGGACAATGGACTTGGTTTGAAAGAAGATATGGATATTTCCCCGAAAACTGGCTTCGGCATAAAGCTGGTCAGGGAGCGCTTAAACTTGTTGAATGAACAAGGTGCTGATGGGAAATTAAATATAAGCCCTAATTTAGGAGAAAATGAAAGTGGTGTTACCGCAACACTGACCATTCCAATAGATTAAAAAATGAAGATCAAAAGCATCATTGTTGACGATGAGTCCAAAAGCAGGAGCAACCTAAAGCAGCTGCTGGCAGAATATTGTCCTGCTGTAGAAGTTGTTGCAGAAGCAGATTCGGCTACTAAAGCCTTGGGCTTGATTACCGAGCATCAGCCAGATCTGCTTTTCCTGGATATAGAAATGGGTGAACTTTCCGGTTTTGACCTATTGAAATTGCTCAATGGCAAACAGAGCTTTGAACTGATCTTTGTCACTGCTTTCGATAACTACGGCATTCAGGCGGTGAAGGCCTGTGCTATAGATTACCTGCTGAAACCCATCAACATCATGGAACTGAGCAATGCAGTTGACAAGGCCATCCAGCAGATCGGTCCCAAAAAGAAAAATGAGCGTCTGAAGGAGCTGGTGGCCAATATCGACCGCAAGGACGAGGAACAAAAAATTGCTGTCCCCCTGGCCGATAAGATTGAGTTCATTGCTATTGGTAAGATTATTCGATTAGAAGCTGAGGGCAACTACACACATTTTCATTTGGAAGACCAAAAACATCACCTGGTCTGCAAAACATTAAAAGAATACCAGGAATTGTTAGAATCCCATCAATTCATCCGTACCCACCAGTCGCACCTCATCAATTTCCGCAAGATCTCGGCTTATGTCAAGACTGAAGGAGGCTACATCGCTATGGAAGATGGCAGTCAGGTTCCAATATCCCGTCAGAAGCGGGAAGAGGTACTTGCCCGCATTTTGCGTTAAGCATTCGTCGATGTAATTCCCTTGTTGGTCGGAGTTTCCCTTAGACTGGTATAATTGAGCCAGCATTGCTGCAACGTCTTCATGCCTGGGGCGTCTTATACAAGACGATCACCCTAAATATTTACACATCATGAAGCCAGTCCATCGTTTTTTAAGCTTATTTATAGCTTTAGTTATGTGCTTTGCACTAAGTATATCTGCTCAAACCAGCGCAGGTAGCGGGCCTGCCATGATAGAAATAAAAGGCAGGGTGCTGGACGAGAACAATATGCCTTTCCCTTATGCGACTGTCAGCCTTCTGAATGTTAAAGATTCCAGCCTGGTGAAGGGAACTATGACTGCAGAACAAGGTAATTATAGCATTTCTGCTGAAGCAGGAACTTACCTTTTGTCTGTGTATGTAGTCGGTTACCAAAAAGTCATCACTAAAGCTCATGAGCTCAATACAAGCGGAAATCCATATCAGTTGGATGATATCAAGCTGCAACAGGAAAGTCGCCAACTTAAAAGTGTTAACATAGTGAAGCAAAAGCCACTGATCGAAAGGCAGGTGGATAAGGTGGTGATCAATGTGGAGAACAGCGCGATCGCTGCCGGTAATTCTGCCCTGGAGATCCTTCAGAAATCTCCTGGGGTGACCGTAGATAAGGATGGGAATATCGCGTTGATGGGTAAGCAGGGAGTCACGGTAATGTTAGATGGTAAACCGACCTACCTTTCTGCTGAGCAAGTCGCCAACTTGCTGCGGTCAACAGAAGGGAGTGCAGTACAGTCTATAGAGCTGATCGCCAATCCTTCAGCAAAATATGATGCCTCTGGCAATTCCGGGATAATTAACATTAAACTAAAGAAAAACCGTAACTACGGCACCAATGGTTCGGTAACAGGAGGTTTTGGTTATGGACGGTATTACAAAGCGAATGGAGGACTGACACTCAACCACCGGGCTAAGAAGTTCAATGTATTCGGCAATTTTGATTATGGGCGCAACAAGCGCTTCGGAGGTACAGACATCAGCAGGGTAAATCTCAGTACTACAGCGCAGACCCACTTCGATCAGACGAACCATGATCTCCGGTATAGAAATAACTCCAATTACAAAGCGGGTGTTGATTATTTCATCAGCGAACAGCATACACTCGGATTTGTTACGAACGGCTACAACAGTAATGGCAGGAATTTTTCAGATGTGCTTACTTTAATCAGCGCGGTGCCGGGCCAGACAGACTCTTCCGTCCTGGCACGGAATCCCAATAATTTCAAATACAATGGCATGTCTTACAACCTCAACTACAAAGGCATATTGGACACTGCGGGGCAGGAGATCAGCATAGATGCAGATTATTCAAAGTATAACGGGGATGAGCATAGTAATTTTAACAATCAGTACCTCAATGCGGCTGGACAAACTTATAAGCCAGACTATCGGTTCAGGAATAGCAGACCGACACAAACTAGTATTTATGCTGCAAAAGCGGATTATGTCTACCCGATCAACAAATCCATGAAGCTGGAAACCGGGCTCAAATCCAGCATCGTAAAAACAGACAATAACTTCTCCTTTGAGAATTTTGAAAGCAATGATTGGCGTAGTGATCCAAAGCGCAGCAATCAGTTTTTGTATGATGAAAACATCAACGCCGCGTATCTGAACCTGAACCGAAAATTCAAAACGACCAGTGTACAATTGGGTCTTCGCGCAGAACAGACCAATTCCAAAGGAAATTCTGTCACAGAGCAAAAGGTAGTCAGCAGGCATTATTTCGATCTTTTTCCAAGCATATTCATCAATCAGGAAATGGGAAAGAACCATGAAGCAGGAGTGTCCTACAGCAGGAGAATCGATCGGCCCGATTATGGTGCATTGAATCCCTTTATGTCTTTCCTGGACCTGTATTCTTACCGTTTTGGCAATCCTTTCCTGAAACCTCAATACACAGATGCCTTTCAATTGTCTTATTCTTACAAAAAGTCGCTCAACCTGAGCCTCGGTTTTAGTCGAACTACAGACGTTATCACGGATGCTCTGCTCAGTGATACCGCTGCTAAGACCATTTTTATATCCAAGCAGAACCTTGCTACCCAAAACTCATTTAACATGAACCTCAGTTATCCCCTGAAGATCACTAAATGGTGGAACAGCAGCAATAACCTGACTACCTATTATAATCAGTTTAAAGCGCCGGATTTGGCCGGACAAGCCTATGAAAGCGGGAAACTGGCTTTTAACTTCAATACCAATCAAACCATTGCTTTAAACCAAAGTACCACTTTGGAGTGCTCTGGCTATTACCAGTCCAAGCAAGTCTACGGCACCCTACTGATCCGTGATCAATACAGTATAGACCTTGGTTTTAAAAAATCACTGCTCAATAAGCAGATGGATATTAAACTGGCTGCAAATGATGTTTTCAGACTGCAACGAAGTGTAGTGACGAGCGCTCTAGCTTCACAGAATTACATCATCCGGGAGCGCTGGGAGAGTCAGGTATTTCGGTTTACCTGTACCTATCGTTTCGGAAGCAATGAGATCAAGGCCGCCCGGCAGCGTTCAGGTAGTGCTGATGCTGAGGCAGGTAGGGTGAAATCCGGTGGTTAATTGGCTTCCGGAAAACCAGTAATCCTAAAATGCGTCCAGTCGCCCTCTGTCTTCAGGGAAAAACTCAGCTGATGGCTCAACAGGATCTCTTTACTTAGCGTTAGTCCAATGCCCTGTCCATTCTTTTTGGTGCTGAAAAATGGTGTGAAAAGTTGCTGGCTGATTTCTCCCGGGATACCTGATCCATTGTCTGAGATGCAAAGCCTGGCAGGTTCTCTGCTACTCCCTATGCGGATAGTGCCCTGCATCTCCACCGCCTCCAATGCATTTTTGAAAATATTGATCAGCGCCTGCTCCATTTGTATGCTGTCCATCATCAGCCACAATTCACCAGGACAAAGCTGTAACTCCCATTTCACTTGTTTTTCCCTTCCTGCTGCTTCCATCAATAACTGCACGGAATTCAATAGCTGATTCAGCTCAGTTTCTTGTATTTGAGGTTCAGGAAGTTTCACCACTTCAGCAAAATTAGAGATCACTTCCGTAAGGGCTTTATTTCTATTGATCGCTACATTTAACGCATTTTCATAGTCGACACGGTTGGAAGGATGCAACTGATCCTTAAACTGGATGACTGTCGACAAGATGGAGTTGATGGCGCCAATGGAATTGTTGGTCTCGTGCGACATGATGCGGATCACTTTCTCATAAGCACCTTTCTCTTTTTTATAGATTTCATCGTTCAGTTCTTCAATGAGTATGAAGTGATGAGAGTAGCCCAGGTCTACAAAATGGGCCTTCTGGCATTTGTAGATGGCCGAGCCGTTGATGGTGATAATAGATGATTCCCCATCGCCTAGTTTGGTCATCTCCTGCGCCAATGGTCCATTTATTTCTGATAACGTGATTCCTTTGGAACCTACAATATCTACCTGCATCATCTGGGCTGCGGCCCTGTTGAGGTTGTCGATCCGGTTGTGTTCACCCAGCATTATGATTCCGGCAGGGGAGGCCTGGATCAACTTGTCCAGCACATGATTCTTTTCGCTTTGCTTGATGCGTTCTTCCCGAAGCTGGTCGATCATCTGGTTGTATACCCCAATCAGTTCATCCATCTCAGTATGCCCGGTGAGCACCAGTCTGCTGTTGAAATCCTGGTCTTTGATGGCTTCTATGCCCGATGAGATCAAATTGGCAGGCTGACTGATCCCTCGGTACAGCCAAATTGAACAAGCCAGGGAGAGTGCCAGCAGTACCTCTCCAGCCACAAAAATATGACGCTTTTCTGCGGGTAGGCTGATCAATAGCAGCAGCAGGATCAGGTGCATGAGCACAGCGGAAAGGATGAACTTATTTCTGAGCTTCATAGGGGATATTGTATTTCTCCAGTTTGCGGTAGAGCGTGCCCCGACTAAGGCCGAGCGAGCGTGCCACCTTACTGATGTTTTGCTGGTGGTGCTCCATTGCTTTGCGGATCATCGAAAGCTCCATTTCATCGATTGTCATGCTGCCAACTGCCGGTAATCCGGCTTCTGCCGGAGGCTTACTTGCCCATTCCATCTGCTGTTCGAAATCTTTGATTTCTAAAGTGTCGTTTTCCGATACCAATACGGTGCGCTCCACCATATTTTTCAGCTCGCGGATATTGCCGGAAAGGTATAACCCTTTGAGCCAGCTGAGGGCTTTTAGACTGATCTTTAAGCCAGAGCGCTTGTATAATTCTTTGAGGTTGTTTAAGAAGTAATTGGCCAGCAGGGGGATGTCATTAGGGCGTTGCCTCAAGGGAGGCAGGTTCACTAAAATCAAATTGATGCGGTAGTACAGGTCTTCCCTGAACTTTTTCTCTGCCACCATTTCCTTCAAATTCCGGTTGGTAGCGCAGATCACCCGAACATCTACCGTTCGTGTGCGGCTATCGCCCAGTACCTCATAGGTCCTGTCCTGCAATACCCTTAGCAATTTCACCTGACTGTTTAGGTCCAGATCGCCGATTTCATCCAGAAAAATAGTGCCCTTATGTGCCATTTCGAACCTGCCCATGCGGTCGTTTTTGGCATCGGTAAAAGAACCGCGTTTATGGCCGAACATCTCACTTTCGAAAAGAGAAGAAGAGATGCCGCCCAGATTTACTTTTATAAAAGGTTTGTTTCTCCTGGAGCTATTTTGATGGATGGCTTCTGCGATGAGTTCTTTTCCAGTGCCGCTTTCCCCGATGATCAGCACAGAAGCTTCTGTAGCGCTGATCCTGCCGATGGTTTTCAAGACTGTTTGCAGTTGCGGGTCATCGCCGATGATGTTCTCAAAACCGTATTTCTCATTGAGTTGCTTCCGGCTTGCAGAACCTTCCGGCAGCTCAGCAGCCGATGCCGACAGACCGATAGCTGTCTTCAGCGAATTCAGCAGGTTCTGGTTGTCCCAGGGTTTATTAATGAAATCCGCTGCCCCGATTTTCATTCCTTCTACCGCAATTGGGATAGATCCCCAACCCGTCATCAGGATCACAGGCAGCTCCGGTTTTAGCTCCTTGAGGTGTTTCAAAGCAGCCAGGCCTTCTGTGCCCGAGGTTTCCCTTGAAAAATTCATGTCCAGCAGTACTGCTTTCAACTCTTTTTCGGCGATGAGTGCATAGCCCTCCTCGGGATCGGCGGCAGTCAGCGTGCTCCAGCCCTCATGTTTTAAAAAAAGGCTTAGTGAAGTGCGTACCGCCAGGTCATCGTCTATAATCAGGATCATCGTTCTTATAATAATAGGCTAAAATAACATAATTTTAATCATCGTGTAAGGCTTCTGCCGGATGGATCTTTGCGGCAAGGGAGGCCGGGTAAAGTGCACAGAGGGTAGCCAGTATATAGATAAAAACAGAGGCTATAACCATAGCGATTACGTAATCCCCAGGTTTTCCCTTCAACACGTCAAAAAGCATAAACTGATAACCTATGATCCAGCCCAAAAGCAGGGCCAGGGTGCTCAGTGCAAGCACTTCGAAAACAATCTGCCGGTAAATATCGCCCGAGGTGGCCCCGGCTGCTCTCCTGATGCCGATTTCTTCCTTCCTTCGATTGATGTTTTGGTACAGTATGCTGTAAAGACCCAGGACAATATTTAGGATGGGAAAACTACAGATGAGCAAGATAATTATGAAAAAAGAGGTCTCGCTTTTTTGTGACGTTACCTTTTTCTGTTCCAGGTAAGTGATTTCCCCAATGCGCAGGTTAGGATCATTTGCATACTGTAGTTTTTCCAAAGCGGAATAAATTCGATCATTTAATATGGTATCTAGTTTTACCATGAGCTGAAAATATTCTGCATCTGGCTTATATCGATAAAAAATATGCTCTCCATCATCGCGGTCATTTTCCTTATCTAAATTTTCGAAAACTCCGACAACCCGGTATTTCTCATCTGCCGATTCCAGGTTTAGTACGCTATTGATCGCATTCTTGCCTTTAAATAAAGCCTTGTTAAGATTTTGGTTGATCACTATCGGGATCCGGGTATTGGTATATTGCTGATGGTCGAACCAGCGTCCTTCAAGCATCCGCAGTTCCATTACCTTCGCAAAGTTTTCATCGGCATTGATGACCGTAGCACCCAGATGTTTCTTTTTATAGCTTAATTTAACTACGTTCCAGCTCCTAAAATCAGCAGTGCTACTGGTTAAGCTTACCAGTTTTACGCCCTTGATTTGCGAAGCCAGTTTTTTTTTTGCCTGCGATTCGTTGGAATTATTTACGTATGGAAGCTGGATGCTGAGTAGATTTTTTCTGGAAAAAGTTTCAACAGATTTTTTGTTGGCAGAAGACACTAGTACAAATGCGATAAAGCTGACGGCCAGAAAAAAGAAAAATAGCTCTGCGATAAGGAAAATATGCTGACCTTTCTTATTCCAGGTGAGTTTAAAAATATGCTTGATCATGATTTACGTCCTCCTCTCAAAGCTTCCACTGGATGCAGTCTCGACATTCTCCATGCTGGGATGATTCCAGAAAGTAAGCCAAAAAACAGAATTGCGGCTATCGCATAAAACATGGTTGTCCAATTGATGAGTACATTTTTTATGGCGTCTACCGATTCGGGTGTCTCAAAGAAAATCAGCTTGATGAATGAGTCGGAAATCAGCACCGTTAGCAAAATGCCCAATGATCCGCCCACTATCGTGATGATCAAGTTTTCAATGATGAACTGGCCGGCTAAAACACTGGAAGAAGCCCCGAATGCTTTTCTTATTCCAATTTCAGAACTTCTCTCTGCAATTCTATTGACATTGAGGCCAATTAAATTAAGTGCAGGTATGATGATGATGAAAAATAGAAAGATGCTGACAGACATCAATATGCTTTTAAAATCCCGGTCTTCTTTTACAACTTTTCCGTAAGTATAAAAGCCTTTCATCGCACTCTTTTTAAACCATTCGCTTTTTTTCACAATTTGCTCAATCGTTGGTTTAATGGCGTCCAGATCTGCGTCGCTTCTTGCCAAAATTACAGCCCCATTGCTGCTGTAGTATCCGGTGATCATCGGATTGTATGGAGCAAGAATGCCCGAAAATTCGGGTCCATTTGGAACCAGTATAACTGCATCTTTTACCACCCCTATGACTGTCAACTTTGGTGATTCCCCGATGGTCTTCCCGATAGCATTTGCCTCCCCGAAATAAAAGCGCTTCACGGATTCCGTGATGACCGCATATGCCTTACCGTAAATGACATCGCTGTTGGTATACGGCCTGCCTGCTATAAATTCGTAGTTGTATATATTCCATAATTTGGCATCTGTATAGGCAATTTTAAAGCTAACTATTTTATCCTTTCTGAATACCCGCATCTGATCGGTTTTGTAAACGCAGATGTCTTGTATGTACTTGCTTTTGGCTAGTTCTCGGTAGAAGTCCTGGTTTTGGTCAAAGTAGGAAAAATTCGTCTGCGAAGCATCTGTGACTGATATTCTGTCCAGGTAATAGGTTCTGCTACGGTTTACCACAGGATAGGAATTTCCAAAAGCAAGGTTAAACAGTCCTGTGGAGACGGAGCAGATCATGATGGTAAGACTGATCCCAAACAAGCTGACACAAGTAAAAAACTTCTGTCGCATCATCACTTTAAGGGCGATTTTTATATAGTTTTTTAACATTTTGCTTAGTTTACTTGTCTGCCGTCAAAGAACCTGATCACCCTTTGTGTCTGATTCGCCATATGCTCATCGTGGGTTACCATCACAATCGTGGTCCCCGCTGTCTTGTTCAAATGGAGCATAATCTTCATGATTTCTTCGCCCATTACACTGTCCAGGTTTCCGGTAGGTTCATCTGCAAGGATGATTTCCGGATTGCCGACGATGGCACGTGCAATGGCTACGCGCTGTCTTTGTCCGCCCGACAACTGACCGGGGAAGTGCTTGGTCCTGCTGTTCAGCCCCACTTTTTCTAATGCCTCTAAAGCCAACTTTTTACGTGCCGAAGCCGAGATCCCCTTGCGGTACAGCAAAGGAATCTCTACATTGTCCAGCACAGAGAGGTCACTAATGAGGTGATAACTTTGGAAGATAAAGCCCAGCTTTTCATTACGCATATGCGCGAGTTTCTTGTCGGCATAACCAGTGATCATGGTATCGGCAATGGTGATGCTGCCGGAGCTAGGTTCATCCAGCAGTCCCATGATATTCAATAACGTGCTTTTTCCACAGCCGGAAGGCCCCATCACAGAAACAAATTCTCCCTTCTCTATGTGGATGTTCACCTTATTGAGCGCCACGGTTTCAATACTGCTGGTTCGGTACACCTTTTCTATATTTTCTAATGTTATCATCTGTATATTTAGTTTAAATGGTCATTTCCTATCTTCATTCCTTTTTCAAAATCATAGAGCGTCAGGATCCGGATGTTAAAATACGCATCCCAGAAATTCTTTAATGCCAAAACATAATCTCTTTTTGCCTGGTCTTTTTCCTGCAGCGCGATGTTCAGGTCGGTAATACTCAGGTCGCCGAGCAAGTAACGTTGTTTGGCAATTCCATAGCGCTCCTGTGCGGTCTGGTCTGCCAGAATATTGCCCTGCATCTGGTCACGGATCATGCTAAACTGCCTCACCTGGGTATAGATCTCCTGATCGAAATTGATTTCCTGTAAGGCTACACTATATTCAGCCAGCTTTTTATTGGCTTCTGCGGTCTTGATTCTTGCTGCCGACCTTCCCCAGTCCACAATCGGGATCTGAAAACCGATCCTCAAGCTCTGCTGGTCTACCGGATCTCTATAAATTCCTGGAATATCACTAGAGCGGTTACTGAGGCCAAAAGTAGCAAAGAGATTGGCATTCAGCCCATTTTCACCCTGTGCCCGTGCGACTTCTTTTTTGGCTTCCAGCAAAGTTCTTCGAAATTCTACCGTCTGATATTTGTTGTTCCTAGCTTCGCGAATGGCTGTTTTAATATCGATGTCGAACACAGCAAGTTCCTCCGGAAGTATCAGTTCTATGGCCGTATTTTCCTTATCGCCAATGAAGTAGTTCAGCCGCAGCATCGCGCTTTCTACATAGAGGTTAGACTGTGCTAAGGCCTTGCCAGCATTGAGAGCTGCCAACTTTAACTGTAGCAATTCGTCTCTCGACAGTTTCCCCATTTTGGATTTTGCCTCTCCGATGCGGTACAACATGTCGTTATTTTCTTTGTTTTTCTGTGCGATTTCATGATTGATCTGCGAGATTAGCAGTTCAAAAAACATACTGCTGGCATTGCGGCTGATGTCTTCCAGGTCTTCCAGGTATTTCTTTTTGGATTCTTCATAACGCAGGGGCTCTATCTTTTTATCCCAGGATAGCGCATTGAAAGCGAAGAGTGGCTGACTAAAGCCCAGCACTAGGGGATTGCCCGAGTACCGGGTTTCCTTACGGTCGAAATCAGTGAATTTCAATAGGTTCGAATTGAGGAAGATCTGTCCGCCAGTAGCACCGATCTGCTGTGAAATTCCAAGGTTGAGTTGGGAATTGTCATTGGCCACTGCCCTGAACTGTACGGTGCCATCCGGCTGTGTCACCGCTACATTATCTCGTGTAAACTCAGGTAGCCGACCATCCAGGTTCAGTTGAGGCAGATAATTCGAACGGAAGTTCTTGTACTGCCAGTACTTGTTTTCCTTTAACGTAGCCGCCTGGAGGGCTGCTGTAGAATTTTCCCGGGCCAGTTGGATTACGGCCTTCAGGCTCAACTGCTGTGCCGCGGGTTTAGCCTGCTGAGCAAAGCCACTGGCAGCTACCAGAAGCAATAGAAAGAAAATATGTAAAGCGTGATTTTTCATGTTTTAGTCCTTTATGGTCACCTTTTTCACATTTCCCAGTTCTTTCAAATCCGAAATGATCACTTCATCACCCACTCTGAGGCCCGAAAGCACTTCTATAGATTCAAAATTGCTGATGCCCACGTTTATCGTTTTGGCTACCGCTTCTTTGCCTTTCAATACAAAAACCTGTTGCTGGTCGGCACCTGTAAATGCAGCCCCGTTTTTAACGCACAGGGTTTTGTGCTTTACTGAAGTCACGAGGTAGAGTTCCACTTTGAGATTAGAGCGCAAAAGGGGATGGTTGTTTTGTTTCAATGAAACAAAGAATTTGACCAAACCCCCATCTACTTCCGGCTGGATATTGCTGATGCTGCCACGCAGTTCCTGATCCTCAATCCTTACAATGACCTCGGTGCCATTTTTTAGTGAACCTGCATAGGTGTCAGCGATTTTCCCTTCAATTTTATAGCTGCTTAGATCGGCAACTCTTGCGATTTCAGCACCTTCACCTACTTCCGCACCTATTTTGCTGTTTACCCAGGTTACAATTCCCTTTGCCGGCGAACGCACTGCGGCTTCATTGAGCTTTTTGCCATAGGCATCGATATTCTTTTGCTGGATGCTGATCTGATAGCCTAAACCCTTACGATCAGAATGCATTAGCTTTTGTTGGTTTTTCATTTGTCCTTTCAGCTGTTGAAGTTCCAACTGTGAAATTTCCAGGTTTAAACCGGCCTGTTTCACTTTCTCCTCCGTACTGCCACCAATTTTTAGTAAAGCACGCTCATGGTCCAGAGTAGTTTCCAAGCCTTGGATATTCATCTGTTTTATGGTGTATTGCGTATTCAATTCGCTGACGCTTCTCTCAAGATTCAGCTCCAGTTGTGCTTCCCTATTGTGATTGACCGCTTGCTCATCCAGCATTTTGTTATAATTGCTCAGCGTTTCCTCTTTATTCAACTGTAGGATAGACTGACCGGCTTGTACGGTTTCGCCGGAATGGCGAAGTACCTGTTCGATCTTCGCGTGAATGGGGCTGGTAATCAGGAATTCGTACTCTGGCATCACCTGACCAGATGCGCTAAGGGTAGCCTCGATGCTTCCTTCTGCGACCTTTGCTATATTAAGTTCAGAACGTTGGACTGATGGCTCCATAGATTTCTTCATGATCAGGGAGCCTGAAAAAATTCCAATTACCAGCAGACCAGCGAGTCCGATGTTTTTTGTAAGCCGTTTTTTCTTGAATGATGCCGACAATGCTCTGTCCATACGATACTGAATTTGGATAGCCCGAAATTCAAGTATGATGCCAATGTTATAATGTTGTTTTACAGATGATTACTGTTATGTGCGCCGCTTGGAATTGTTCAAGAATGGACACCTTGTTTAATTATGGACATTGATTTGGCAGGCATTAGAAAATGCCCTTGCATAAACTCAGTCGATTTGCAAATTGAAAAAAAGACAGCAAAAAAGTCGAACTGAGGAGTGTAATTGAAAAAAAGTACAATTAGAAGGTGTTTTTCCATAAAATTTATGGAATTGTTGGCATTCATTGGATATCAAAATAACAATTCTCAATTTTACTGAACCGAATAGTGGATGCTACAGGTAAAATTTAGGCGTTATAATAAACAAAGGCTGGTATGATGTACTGGCCTTTGTTATGAAATAACTATTGTACGTCAACGAGGGTTACAGTAAAATCCAGTATGCTATTGGGAGGAATAGAGCCAGCGCCTGCAGCACCATATCCAAAATATGAAGGGATGAACAACCTGATTTTACCACCTTTTTGGATCAAAGGGATGCCGATTTGCCAGCCTTCGATCACACGACCCAAAGCAAATGTTATTGGCGTTCCTTTAGAGTCGTCAAAGATAGCTCCACCCAATATCTTTCCCTGATAGTCGGCAGAAACCTGCGTTGAACCGTTATAGCTCACGCTACCGGAACCAGCTGCGATTTTTTGATAGAAAATCCCAGAAGCGTGTTTTTCTACAGGAATGTTATTAGCCGTTACGTAATTCCGGATAGAAATTGTATCTGCTTTAAACTGTGCTTCCACATCAATAGATTTAGTTTTTTTACAGGCTGCAAAGCTGGTTGACAGCGCAACTAAAAGAAGTATTGTTTTAAATTTCATACTCACAAATTTAAACTAAAAAAAGAAAATTCAATAAATGTAATATATTGGATTAAAGTTTCAGTATTTATTGAAAGTTTAGTTTTAATGCTTATATTTGATCTATGAAAACTTTAAAGAACCACACGATCCTTTATGATGCAGAATGCCCGATGTGCAGGATGTATACTAAAGCTTTTACAAGTGTTGGTATGCTTGACAAGACCGGAGCACAGCCTTATCAACAAATGCCAACAGCGATATGTACGTTTGTAGACCAGAAGCGGGCAGTAAACGAAATTGCACTTGTCGATAATCATACAGGGCAGGTGAGCTACGGAATCCATAGTCTATTTAAGGTGTTGGGGACTTCAATCCCGGTATTTGCCCCGCTTTTTGCATTCCGACCATTTATTTGGCTGATGACGAGAGTATATGCTTTTATTTCTTACAACAGGAAGGTAATCATTCCGGTGGCTTTGGATCAGCAAAATAATAGCTTGCAACCTGATTTTCGGATCGGCTACCGATTGAGCTACTTGTTTTTTACCTGGTTCATGGCGAGTTTTATACTTACGAAATATGCGGTATTGCTTACTGGCCTCGTTCCTGTGGGCGGACCTTTAAGAGAATACTTTATTTGCGCCGGACAACTATTTTTTCAAGCGGTTGTGATCCGGTTTGTTGCGCCAGAACGAACCTGGGAATACCTTGGTAATATGATGACGATCTCTTTCGCAGGAGCTCTGCTGTTATTGCCCGCTTTGGTTTTTAACAACTTCGCTCATTTGCCTGCATTGGTCTATACCGGGTATTTTGTCTTGGTAGCAGGACTCATGTTTTTAGAACACTTCAGGAGGATGAAATTGCTTCAACTAGGGCATTTACCTACCTTAAGCTGGTTGGTGTATCGGTTGTTACTCTTGGTGCTTATACTTTTTATCTGAACGTGCAAACTGATTGTGGATGTCATTAAATATAAATTCTTATGAAATATCATAAAATCGTACTTGCTGGAGGTAACGGTTACCTGGGCAGGGTGTTGGCAGATTATTACAAAGATCAGGCAGATCAGGTGATCATTCTGAGCAGAAAAGCTGCGGCTCAGAATGGCAATGTAAAGACGCTGGTCTGGGATGGTAAAACGGAAGGTGACTGGAAATCATCCTTGCAGGATGCTGATCTGCTGGTCAATCTTTGTGGTAAGAATGTGAACTGCCGGTATACGATGAAAAACCAAGAGGAGATCATCGCTTCCCGTACAGTGCCGACCAGGTTGCTGAACAAAGTGGTAGGGAATCTGGAACGTCCGCCTAAATTATGGATCAATGTAACTTCTGCCACCATTTACCGGCATGCAGAAGACGGCCTCAAAACGAAGATGAAGGTGAAATTGGCTATGGATTTTCCATCGAGGTTTGTAAGCAATGGGAACAGACTTTTTTTGAGACCGAAAGCCCTGGAACAAGGAAGGTCGCGCTGAGGATGGGGATTGTATTGGGTCGCTCTGATGGCGTTTTTCCGCGTTTGCTGAACCTGGTGAAATGTGGACTGGGAGGCAGACAGGGCGATGGACAACAGTACGTCGCCTGGGTACACGAGCAGGATGTGGCCAGGTCTACGGAATGGTTGATAAGACAGCAGGCGATTGAAGGCGTAGTCAATTGTGTAGCACCTCATGCCGTCAAAAATGCTATGCTAATGCAGCTGATCAGGACAGCCTATGGTATTCCCTTCGGTTTTCCAAGTCCGCAGTGGCTTCTGGAAATCGGTATGTGGCTGATCGGTTCTGAAACAGAGCTGGTGCTGAAAAGCCGCTGGGTAAGTCCGAAACGTCTATTGGAATCCGGCTTTAAATTCCAGTTTTCTGAGGCAAAATATGCGATACATGACATCCTTAGTCTAAGGGTATGATTGTTTTTATCCTTATATTGCGGCAGTAATTTTTACGATGGATATGAATACGAAACAGGCCTACAACATCTGGGCTGCACAATACGATACGAATAGTAATAAAACACGGGATCTCGAAGCGCTTGCGCTGAAGCTTTCCTTGACAAGCATTTCCTTTAATAAAGTTTTAGAGATTGGATGTGGAACGGGGAAAAACACAGAATGGCTTATAGAGAAGGCTGCTCTGATCACTGCAGTCGATTTTTCTGAACAAATGCTGGCGAGGGCTAAGGATAAGATCAGTTCCAACAGGGTTCAGTTTAAACAGGCCGACATTACCTCACGCTGGAATTTCCGCGATGGTCTGTATGATCTGGTCACTTTCTCTTTGGTATTAGAGCACATCGATAACCTGGACTATGTGTTCAATGAGGTTGCCAAATCCCTGAATCCGGGAGGCTATGTCTATATCGGTGAATTGCATCCATTTAAGCAGTACACTGGCACCAAAGCCAGATTTGATACCGATGAAGGTACACAGTTGGTGGAATGTTTCAATCACAATGTATCAGACTTCATCCATGCGGGAAAAAAGCATGGACTGGCATTGGTAGAACTGGATGAATATTTTGATGATAACAACAGGACGCAAATCCCAAGGATTTTGACGATCCTGATGAAGAAAATTTAAATGTTGAATATGAAAGCTTTAGTTCTTTTGGTTTTATTTGCAATGCCTTTTCAAAAATCTATGGCCCAGAAAGCGCAAAAACAAACAGCAATATTGAATCACATCGCTGTATATGTGGCAGATCTCCAGGTCGCTACAGATTTTTATAAAACTATATTTGAACTGGAAATTATTCCTGAGCCTTTTAAAGATGGCCGGCATACCTGGTTTTCAATCGGTGCTGCCGGACACCTTCATATCATTTCGGGTGCTAAAGGCAAGACTATTCATGATAAAAATGAGCACCTCTGTTTTAGTGTACCCTCTATCGAACTGTTTATCAAAAAGCTAAATGCAAAAGATATCGCTTTTGAGGATTGGGCCGGTAATCCTAAAGGAGTAACCAAAAGGGTTGACGGTGTGAACCAGATCTACTTTAAGGATCCTGACGGCCACTGGCTTGAAGTGAATGATGATAAGTAGTTAAATAACTGAAATGCTACAATAAATTATATATATTTACAGCTTAGAGCACATGCGGTTATTTTCATACATATTTATAATCATTGTCCTGGTACTAAATCTAGTGCCATGTGCGGATACGCATGAGTCTTTCGAGACGACTACTGCCCGGTTAACTGTAACGGATTCACACGGTCATATGTCTATTGAAGATGGTTGTACTCCATTTTGCCATTGTTCATGCTGTGCCAGTTCTGTAGTGCTAAAGGTCGAGAATAAACTTTCTGTACCTTTTCCACACCATCAAATTTTATCTTTACCTCGTCTTGAGGCACGTTCTATCGATGTCAGCCTTTCCGTCTGGCAACCCCCTAAATTGGGATAAACTCCTATAGAACACTGGTGCATCATACACTGGTGATTGGTTTTTATTTTTCAATTTTAGAGGTTCATCAACATGTTTGATCAAATCATTCACTTTTCCATAAAGAATAAGTTGGCCATTGCTTTAATGGTATTTGCCCTGATTGTCTGGGGTGCTTATTCTATAAAAAATCTGCCCATTGATGCGGTGCCTGATATTACCAATAACCAGGTACAGATCATTACTCAAGCGCCGAGCCTTGGCGCACAGGAGGTAGAGCAGTTCATTACTGCTCCCATAGAATTATCCATGGCCAATATCGCCGCAGGATCATCGAAAAACGCTCCATATCCCGTTCCGGAATTTCGGTCATTACCATTGTTTTTAAAGATAACGATAGATATTTACTGGGCCCGGCAACAGGTTAGCCGCACAATTAAAAGAAGCCGAGAATAGTATTCCGAAGGTTTGGGTGAACCTAGTCTAGCTCCGATCACTACCGGACTTGGAGAGATTTACCAATATGTGCTGCATACTAAAAAAGGCTATGAAAATAAGTACACGCGCTACCGACCTGCGTACCATACAGGACTGGATGGTTAGAACCCAACTGGCAGGCACAATAGGCGTGGCAGAAGTCAGCGGCTGGGGCGGTTATGTGAAGCAATATGAGATTGCGCTTCGATAATGAGAAACTGAATGCCATTAAGGTATACCATCCGCAGAAGTTTAGAGGCCCTGCAAAAGAACAATGAAAATACCGGCGGTTCTTATATCGAACAGCAAAGCAATGCCTATTTCATCCGAGGCTTGGGACAGGTCAAAACCTTGGATGATATCGACAAGATCGTCGTGAAGAATACCAAAGGGTACCTATTATTGATCCGTGATATCGCAACCGTTCAGTTTGGCAGTGCGACCCGATATGGCGCGGTTACCCGAAACGGTGAAGGCGAAGTTGTCGCAGGAGTAACACTGATGCTCAAAGGAGAGAATTTTAGCGAGGTGATTGAAAACGTAAAAGAGCGAATGGTGCAGATCCAAAAATCCTTGCCTGAGGGTGTGGTGATAGAACCGTTTATTGACCGCACAGAATTGGTTGGCCGTGCCATCGGTACCGTACAAAAGAACCTGATTGAAGGTGCATTAATTGTGATTTTTGTACTGGTATTGCTTTTGGGCAACTGGCGGGCAGGTTTAGTCGTCGCTTCGGTAATTCCCTTAGCCATGCTGTTTGCTTTTTCCATGATGCGGCTGTTCGGCGTATCCGGCAATTTGATGAGTCTCGGCGCGATCGATTTTGGCCTCATCGTAGACGGTGCGGTGATTATCGTTGAAGCCATTATATTTCGGCTAACACGAAAGCAAGCTGTTTAAAGAAAAGCCCTTGAAAACTGAACCAGGAGCAAATGGATCAGGAGGTATTCGAAGCTCCTGCTAATGATCAGGTCCAGTGCCACATTCGGGCAGATCATCATCCTGATCGTTTACTTGCCTTTATTATCTCTGGTGGGTATTGAAGGCAAGATGTTCAGGCCGATGGCTCAAACCGTGGCTTTTGCCATTTTAGGTGCCTTTATTTTGTCGTTGACTTATGTTCCGATGGTCATCGCTCTTTTTTTAAGCAAAAAGACGTGCACAAAACGAACATTTCCGACCGGATCATTGCCGGATTGAAAGCGCGTTTACCAGCCTGCATTGGAAGGGGTTTTGCGGTTTAAGAGATTGGTTGTAGCGATTGCCCTGGCTTTATTTGCCTTCACAGTTTGGGCATTCAGTAAATATGGGTGGTGAGTTTTTACCTCACGTTGGAAGAAGGGGATCTTGCGGTGGAAATATCCATGATGCAGGGCACTTCCCTAACCGAGGTGGTGAAGACTTTCGGCAAGGCCGAAAAGATTCTTAAGGATAAGTTTCCAGAGATCAAGCAGGTAGTCACCAGGATCGGTAGTGCCGAAATTCCAACAGATCCCATGCCGATGGAACGGGGTGATATGATGCTTGCCATGATGCCAAAAGGAGAATGGAAAACTGCCGGTTCCAAAGAAGAGATGACGGAAAAGATGGAGGAAGCATTGTCGATATTGCCTGGTGTCAATGTAGAAATTTCCCAGCCTATGCAAATGCGTTTTAATGAATTGATGACTGGTATACGGCAGGATGTGGCCATCAAAATTTACGGAGAAGATCTGGATGTGCTGGCACGCAGGCCGAAAAGGTAGCCAAGCTCATTGCTCCTGTAAAGGGCGTAAGTGAGCCTTATATAGAACAGGTAGCGGTTTGCCGCAGATGAAAGTGGCTTATAACCGCGATAAGATCGCGCAATATGGACTAAAGATAGTGATATCAATAATGATCCTGAAAACGGCCTTTGCCGGCGACGTGGCAGGTGTGGTGTTTGAAGGGGAGAAACGCTTTGATATGGTCGTACGTCTGAACCGCGATTTGCGCGAGAATATCTCCGGCGTCGAAAACCTATATATCCCTTTGCCATCCGGCAATAAAGTACCGTTAAACCAGGTGGCGAAAGTGGAACTATTGGAGAGCTCCGGCACAGATTTCACGTGAGGATGGCAAAAGACGTATTTATGTGGGCTTTAATGTAAAGGGACAGGGATGTGGAACGTACGGTAGAGGAGATTACCAGGCATATTGGACGCCAAGCTTAAATTGCCATCCGGATATTACTTGACTTATGGCGGACAGTTTCAAAACTTAAAGGAAGCAAAAAGCAGGCTTGCAATCGCCGTTCCTGCAGCTATGATATTGATCCTTGGACTTCTTTATTTCAGCTTTCGGTCTGTCGAGACAGACCATACTTATCTTTACGGCAGTGCCATTATCGGCCATGGGAGGTGTGGTTGCGCTCTTGCTGCGTGGGATGCCTTTCAGTATCTCTGCAGGGGTAGGGTTTATTGCGCTGTTTGGCGTGGCGGTATTCAACGGCATCGTGCTGATTGGCTATTTTAACCAATTGAAAGAAGAAGGGATTACAGATATTTATAAACGGGTCATTCGAAGGAACAGGTGAAGGCTACGCCCGGTTATTATGACTGCAGCGGTGGCTTCTCTTGGTTTCCTCCCGATGGCTTTATCTGGCGGCGCAGGTGCTGAAGTGCAAAAACCATTCGCTACGGTAGTTATCGGCGGCTTACTCTCTGCGACTTTGCTCACACTTTTCGTATTGCCTTGTTTGTATGTTATATTTAGCAAACCTGGAAAATCTATTCAAATGAACGTAAAACCTTTAGTCGTCTTTTTGCTGTTGACGGCTGGATTAACCGGAATCGGTTCCATGGAGCTAAAGGCCCAAACCAATAATCTTACTGAAAAGCAAATGATCGAGCAGGCTCTGAAAAATAACCTGCAGATGAAAGGATCGGGATTATCCTTACAGCAATCGAAAGCTCTGGAGCGTACAGCTTTTGATCCGGGAAAAACGAACATCAATTTTTCTCAGGATCCCAGTAGTGGGGGTGGAAATGACAATTCAATTGGCATTTCCCAAAACTTTGCCTGGCCCGGGGTATACAGCAGGCAAAAAAAGCTGCTAACCGAGCAGACCAGGTTAACGGGGCGCTCGGGTGGTTACACCCAATCGGTGGTGGTACGTGAAACCAGGATGGCCTATTATAACTACCTGTTTATCATGGGTAAATTAAGGGCATTAAAACAGCAGGATAGTATTTATAAACACTTTATCCAAAAATCAGAACTGCGTTATAAAGTTGGTGAAACCTCTAATCTGGAGTTAATTACAGCAAAAAACAAATACCAGGAAATACAATTGATGCGGGAATCTGTGGAGGCTGAAGCCCTGAGTCAGCTGGCTAGTTTGAGACAGTTGGTGAATGCTGATTTTATGTTTTACCCAATGGAAACCAGCACGCTTCCTGTTTTGCCTGCTCCAGAGATAGATGGAAAGCTGGGAACTCCATTGCTGGAGGTGTATGGCCAGCAGGTAACGGTCGCTAAAGCCAAGATCGGTGTGGAGCAATCGAAGGCTATGCCCGACTTTACCCTCGGCTATTCCCAGCAATTGGTAATCCGGAGTTTCGATCCGGCAAAGCTGAACCGCGACTATACACCAGGGACACGTATTGCCGGCATTCAATTAGGTTTGGGTATCCCAATTTTCAATACTGCGGGTCGTGCCAGGGTCAATCAGGAGAAGATCGCCCTGCAAATCGCCGAAACAGAGTTCCAGCGTACGAAAAGTGAACTGCAACTTCAAATGGAACAGGAAGTGCTCAAGTACAATAAATATAGAAAGATGGCGGATTATTATTTGACTATGGGACTTAAGCAGGCTGATGAACAAATCCGCATTGCCCAGGTTTCCTATGAACTGGGTGAGATCGGTTATCTTGAGTTCATTCAGAATATGTCCCTTGCGATGCAAACCAGATTTAATTACCTGGAAACGGTGCAGCAACTCAATCAATCAGTTATTCAATTAGAATTTTTAAAAGGAAATTAGATGAAAAAGATATCAGCAATGAAGAAGACATTGGCCATTGTAATGCTGCTGGCAATTGCTTTAACTTCTTGTAGTGGCGATGGAAGCCAGAAAAGTAAAGAAGCGGAAGGCGAACATGAAGAACATGGGCATGAAGAAGGACTGGAACTGAGCGAAGCCCAACTCCAGGCGGTAGGAATACAAATTGGTCTGATTGAACAAAAAAACCTGACCGCTGTAGTTAAAGCGAGCGGACAGCTGGCTGTACCACCTCAGAATGCAGCACAGATCAATGTATTGTCTGGCGGGATCATCAGGAAAATCAATGTGATAGAAGGTCAGCGTGTAACGAAGGGACAGGTGTTGGTGACCGTAGAGAACCAGGAATTGTTGCAGCTACAACAGGAATACGTTACCGCAAAAGGAGGTTTCAGTTATGTGGAAGCAGAATATAACAGGCAGCAGCAGTTAAAAGCAGCTGGTGCCGGTACTGGAAAGGCACAGCAACTGGCAGAAGCCAATTACAATGCGGAGCGTTCCAAAATCAATGCGCTAGCACAACAATTGAAGCAATATGGAATAGCCATAGGTAGACTTGCATCAGGAAACCTGACCACTCAAGTGCCGGTTACTGCACCAATCAATGGAACCATTGGCAAGATCACGGCAGAAACAGGCTCTTACGCTCAGCCAGGGGTTTCGATTATGGACATCGTAGACAATTCTAAGATCCATGCCGACCTGATTGTCTTTGAGAAAGATTTGTCTAATATTAAGGTCGGACAAAATGTTGATTTTCAATTGACGAACCAAAAAAATGAAGCGATAGCAGGTGTGATTTATGGCATCAATAA
This sequence comes from uncultured Sphingobacteriaceae bacterium, assembly GCA_963795585.1. Lineage (GTDB taxonomy): Bacteria > Bacteroidota > Bacteroidia > Sphingobacteriales > Sphingobacteriaceae > Pedobacter. Next base: position 157,361 of record CAWCIO010000020.1, read on the forward strand.
ATCATTCGAAAACGATAGTAAAGGAGTAGTGGTGCATACGATCATCAAAAAACCAGGTGCCAACCTGATTCCCGGCATGTATGTTACCGGCCTTATTGGAGTAGGCACAAAGTTGACCGATGCGGTGCCTGTAGATGCCCTGGTACGGGTAGGCGGTAGGGAGTACATCTTTATTGTAGATGATGCTGCGGCTGATGAACATGAAAAGGAGCATCAAAACTCAGAAGAACATAAGGCCGAAAAGGAAGAAAAATCTGTTCATTTCAAAAAGGTAGAGGTAAAGGCAGGAGTATCAGAATTGGGATATATAGAAATTAGCCCTTTGGAAAAATTACCCGCAGGTGTAAAGGTTGTCGCAAAAGGGGCCTTTTATTTGCAGTCTAAATCTTCTGGACCAGCAGAACACGACCATTAAATTGAAGATATGAAATCAGATAACGAACACAAACATGAGCACGATGACGATCATGAGCATGATGACCACAACCATGGCGATTCCGAAGGAGGAACCTGGCTAGCACATTGGCCTTTGCTCACAGCCCTGTTAGTTGTGGTGGCGATGATGATCCTGGAATATGGCTTCGACATTCGGTTTAGCCAGTTAACACAAATCCTGATTTATGTTCCCGCTTATCTACTGGCCGGGTATAATGTGCTGAACCTTGCCTTTAGAAAAGCCCTCCGCTTGGATTTTTTTAACGAATTCTTCCTGATGAGTGTGGCTACCATTGGTGCATTTGCTATTGGGTCCTACAGTGAAGGGGTCGCGGTTATGGTGTTTTATTCTATAGGAGAGTGGTTTCAGGATACGGCGGTCAGTAATGCAAAGCGCAGTATCAAGGCCTTGTTAGACATCAGGCCTGAATCGGTTGATGTGATTAGGGATGGACAGCTGAAAACGGTAAAGCCCGGGGAAGTAAATATAGATGAGGTGATTCAGGTAAAGCCCGGAGAAAAGGTGGCCCTGGATGGGGAGCTGTTGTCTGAGCAGGCGACTTTCAATACCGCGGCGCTAACCGGAGAGAGTAAACCAGACAATAAAACGAAAGGCGAACAGGTTTTCGCAGGAATGATCAACCTCAATCAGCTGATCGAAATAAGGGTGAAATCAGCCTTCAAAGACAGTAAACTCAGTAAGATTTTGGAAATGGTGCAAGATGCTACCGCCCGTAAATCGCAGACCCAGCTGTTCATCTCCCGCTTCGCCAAAATTTATACCCCCATCGTTTTCCTTCTTGCCGTACTGGTGGTCTTGCTTCCTTTTTTCATCGTACCGGATTATGTGTTTAGAGATTGGTTGTATCGTGGACTCGTGTTTCTGGTGATCAGTTGCCCCTGTGCTTTGGTCGTCTCTATCCCTTTGGGTTATTTTGGAGGGATTGGCCTGGCCTCCAGGAATGGTATTTTATTTAAAGGATCCAATTATCTGGATGTAATGACCAAGATCAATACCGTGGTGATGGACAAAACCGGAACCCTGACTAAAGGTGTTTTTAAAGTTCAGCAGGTAGAGGCTGTGGGTATCGACGAAAAGGAATTGCTTTTGCTGGCATCAGCTATTGAAAGTAAATCTACCCATCCGATTGCACTGGCTATCAGTAGCTTCGCCGGAGAGGGATGGAAGCAGGCAAGTATTGATGCTGTAGAGGAAATTGCGGGACATGGCTTAAAAGGAAAAGTTAACGGTAAGGTCGTTTTGGCCGGAAATACAAAGCTGCTTAACAAGTTTGCCGTAAAGTACGACCCGAAGATAGCGCAGGAGGTAGATACGATTGTCGTGCTTGCCGTAGATGGCGTCTATGCCGGATACTTGACCATTGCGGATGAAATCAAGGAAGATGCTGTGCAGGCGATTAACAAATTGCATCAGTTGCAGATCCGCACCGTGATGTTGAGCGGCGACAAGCAAAGTGTGGTGGATAAAGTAGCAGGGCTCTTGAAGATAGATCAGGCATTTGGTGATTTGTTGCCGGAAGACAAAGTAGCAAAGGTATCTGCGTTGAAGAAGGAGGGGGCTTATCTGGCCTTTGTGGGCGACGGTGTCAATGATGCCCCGGTGGTGGCACTTGCTGATGCGGGCATTGCAATGGGTGGCTTAGGAAGCGATGCGACGATAGAAACGGCAGATATTGTGATTCAAAACGATCAACCTTCAAAAATATTTACCGCAATAAAGATTGGAAAGATCACCAGAAAGGTCGTCTGGCAGAACATCATGCTGGCTATGGTTGTGAAAGTTGCCGTTTTGATTTTAGGGGCCGGAGGCATGGCTACCCTTTGGGAGGCGGTTATCGCCGACGTTGGGGTAGCCTTGCTGGCCATACTTAACGCGGTAAGGATACAGCGTATGAAATTGTAATTATTTAAATTCACTCATGTCCACAACGCGGTCGTCGTTTCCAGGTTTAAGGAACTGAACTCCTTTTTTATCCTTATTCCATTTGAATTTGGTCTGGATATGTGCGTACACGCCATCCAGATCACCTTTCATTCCCAAAGGCACGCTGTAAGTGTCATTTGTGATGTAGTTTACCTGGTATAGATCAGAAGAAGGCATCAGGAATACGAGTGTTTGTTTGTCTGGTGATTTTACTACAAACTGCCCTTTAATCCTTTCGCTTTCATCGGGTCTCTTGATGAAATATAATTTCGCATTTACATTGGTGATGAAGAAATCATGGTTAACCACATAGCCATCTCTTCCAATTCTGCTTAGTCCCATTAATTTGTCATCCTGTGTGCCTTTAGATGCCCGGTAAAGACTAACAACATCTACTTTTCCATCTTTGAATGCAATCAGGTAATAAGGAGCAGTAAGTCCAGAATTGTCTTTGATCTGGGCGAGCATACAAGTTTTTTGTGTATTTACGAATGTAAAATCTTTGAAGTCTACCACACCTGAAGCAGAATCAGATGGATTAGTTTGAATGCGGATGGTTGTATCACCGCGTTTGATCTGATACCATACCTTCGGATCTTCAGGAGTTCCGGCCCGTTTATCATCACTGATCTGTACAATTCTGAAGACGCTGTCAGCCCCTGGTTGAGGGTCATTAAAGCGCTCATTTACAGAAATAGTGCGTGGAAGGTAGGTTTTTGTTGTATCGTTGCTCTGGCAGCTGGCGAAAATAGCTGAAATTGCGAGTGCGCAAAATAATTTTTTCATTGGTATTTGATCTTGTAAAAAGTTTTGTTTCTGACAAAAGTAAGCTTTAAGATAGAATATCCAAGAAAAAAGAAAGGGATGTCGCATCCACGATCATCCCTTTTCTAACCAAATATAAACCTGTATGAACGGGTTTTACTTTAAGTTTCCGTAGTATTCTACGAATTTGGCCAATGCAGTTGAATAACCCCACTCGTTATCATACCAAGAAACCACTTTAACAAAGTTATCATTCAATGCGATACCTGCTTTTGCATCAAAGATTGATGCGTGTCATCGCCTATAAAATCTGCAGATACTACTTCATCTTCAGTATAAGCCAATACGCCTTTCAATTCACCTTCAGATGCTTCTTTCATGGCTGCTTTAATGTCCTCGTAAGTAGCAGGTTTTTCTAAACGTACAGTTAAGATCGACAACAGAAACGTCGGCAACAGGAACGCGGAAAGACATACCTGTTAATTTACCTTTTAATTCAGGAAGAACCAAACCTACTGCTTTAGCAGCACCGGTTGATGAAGGGATGATGTTAGGGTAACCACCACGGCCACCTCTCCAGTCTTTAGCCGATGGGCCATCAACTGTTTTTTGAGTTGCAGTTACTGCGTGGATAGTACTCATTAAACCTTCTTCAATACCGAATTTATCATTTAATACTTTAGCAATAGGAGCTAAACAGTTGGTAGTACATGATGCGTTTGAAACGATAGTTTGATCTGCAGTTAATTTCTTGTGGTTAACACCCATTACAAAAGTAGGGGTGTCGCATCTTTTGCAGGAGCAGACAATACTACTTTTTTAGCACCTGCATCAATATGTTTTTGAGCAGCTGCCTGAGTTAAGAATAAACCGGTAGATTCAATTACAACTTCGGCACCTACTTCATCCCATTTCAAGTTAGCAGGATCTTTTTCGGCAGTTACGCGGATAGTTTTACCATTAACCACCAAATGTCCGTCTTCAACAGCGATAGTGCCATTGAAACTGACCGTGTGTAGAATCATATTTTAACATGTAAGCCATGTAATCAGGCTCAACAAGATCATTAATACCAACAATTTCTAATCCTCTTTTCAATGCAGCTCTGAAAACCAGACGGCCGATACGGCCAAAGCCGTTAATTCCTATTTTCATCATTTTATTTAATTTGAATAGTACTTTAATAAATTATTTATAGGTTCTTTAGTAATTGACATAATTTGTAAATTGTTCTTTGCAGCTACCTGTCTGAGTTCATCCTGAAAATTTCCGGCTACAAGGCCGACGAAATGAATTTCTTCTTCAGGGTGCTGCTTGGTGGTAGGTAGTAAATAAGTTTTAAAGTATTTTTCAAATGCCGTCATCTACTGCTTCTCCAACATATTTGTGATTTCTGTTTTCCAGTAAAAAATCAAAGAACGAACTCAGAAATTGCTGAGCCATGGGTTTCTTATAGATCCTCTCCAAAATTTGTGGCCGGTCGAGATTGTATTTTACTTCAAATTGTTTCTGCAGATCTGCAGGTAATTTTTGTTGCATGAAAGCTTTTCAATACGATTTTGCCAAAGTAATTGGAAGAACCTTCATCACCTAAGAATATAGCCTAGTCCAAAATTATTCTGTTCCGGGTTTTTTCCATCAAAATAAGCACAATGTGCGCCGCTGCCTAAAATTCCAACAATGCCAGGGTTGATTGTAACAGGCTGCAATTAGCTGCTCCATAGATATCGTCTTTTACAATGATTTTACTGTATTTAAAGAACAAGCCCAAGGTTTTTGCAAGTTCATTTTTCCTGTTCTGCAGAAGATGCACCTGCTGCAAAAACAATAGATTTTTTTGATGCTTTCGGCATGGTTAATCAGAGCATGACTTTCTTGTTTAAAATTTGTAAAATTGATTTTTGATCGTTAAAGCAAGGATTGATGCCAGGCATAGTGCATTCGGCAACGGTTTTGCCGTCTTTGGCTATTTTCCAGAAAGCAGTTTTCGATCCGCTATAAACTACTGCTATCATATTTTATATAGATAATACTTTTGTCATTTCCAATAAATCGCTTCCAGTTTAAATGAGTGCTTGGTCAATGCTTCTTCAATGCTGGTTAGTTTAATTTCATTGCCACGTAAACCAACCATTTGCATCGGTATTCGCCTCTTAATAAGCGTCATTTACTGCTGCAAATCCCAATCTGCTTGCCTAATATCCTGTCAAAACTGCTTGGACTGCCACCGCGTTGAAGATGGCCTAAGATAGTTACTTTGGTATCATAATGGTTAAAACGTTTCTTTAACTTTTTTGGCAATATCGTAAGCACCGCCTTGTTTATGGCCTTCTGCTACAATCACAATACTAGAAGATTTTTTGGTAGATGCACCTGCTTCTAAGTTTGAAATCAGTTCATCCAGGCTGGTTTCTTTTTCAGGCAATAACACTGCTTCTGCACCGCTGGCAATTGCACTTCTCAAGGCAATACATCCAGAATCGCGGCCCATTACTTCTATAAAAAACAAACGGTCATGTGAATCTGCGGTATCTCTGATTTTATCAATCGCTTCGATAACAGTATTGATGGCAGTATCATAACCTAAGGTAAAGTCAGAACCGTATAAGTCATTATCAATGGTTCCAGGTACACCGATTACACGTACGCCATACTTCTTTCCAAAGCGTTGTGCGCCGGTAAATGTTCCGTCGCCACCAATGACCACAAGGCCATCAATGCCTCTTGATTTTAAATTCTTAAAGGCAATTTCTTGTCCTTCTTCTGTCTTGAACTCAAGACAACGTGCTGTTTTTAAAATCGTACCTCCGAGGTGAATGATGTTACTTACAGAACTTGCATCCATCGGATTAATGTTATTATTAATTAATCCCTGATATCCTTGCAAAACTCCAAACATATTTATGCCATTGTAAATGCCGGTACGGACAACTGCTCTGATGCAGGCGTTCATTCCGGGAGCATCTCCTCCTGATGTTAATACGGCTATATTTTTGATATTTGGTTTCATGCTTTATTTATACGAATATAGTGTGTATTATTTACACTAAGTAATTTATTTTTTATTTTTTTATGTAATTAGGAAACAACTATATTTATTTGCTTTAATATTTATAAAATTAATATTTTGAAAGAAGTCTTACCTAAGTTTAATTCCACTTTTTCGATTGATTGTGTGGTGTTTGGTTTCGACGAAGGAGAATTGAAAATTCTTCTGATCGAAAGGAATGAAGAGCCTTTTAAGGATTGGTGGGCATTACCAGGTAATATCGTGGAAGAAAACGAGAGCCTAGACCAGTCTGCTTCCCGAATCTTGAATGAGCTTACCGGGCTTACGCGATATCTACATGGAGCAGTATTATACTTTTGGGGATGTCAATCGTCACCCGCAGGGAAGAGTAATCACTATCGCTTATTACGCTTTGATCCGTTTAGGTGGCGATAAGGCTGTAAAGCCAATCAGTACCTATGCAAAACAGGCACACTGGATCAATGTAAAGGAATTGCCTAAACTGGCGTTTGACCATCAGCAAATTTTTGAAAAAGGGCTTGAAAAGATAAAAAGAAGAATCAAACACCAGCCCATTGCTTTCGAATTGTTACCAGAGAAATTTACACTTACACAACTTCAGAATGTGTATGAAGTGATTGTCAACAAGAAATTGGATAAAAGGAATTTCCGTAAAAAGATGTTGAGTTTTGGTGTATTGAAAGACCTTGAAGAAAAGCAGAAGGGTGTATCTTTCCGTGCAGCTACCTTATATAAGTTCGACAGAAGGAAATATGCGAAGCTATTCGGCAAGGAGATATCTTTCTAAACAGCACATATATCGTAAAAAAGAAATCCCCGAAGCTTTCGCTCCGGGGATTTCTTTTTTTAAAAATTACTTATGCTTTTTTGTTGGCAAGCAGGTGGTATTCTACCAGATCATCTATAGGTGAACGAATGATTTTACCGATACCCATTTCGTATCTGTCAGCTACAACGCTCAAAATATCTCTGAAGCTATATCCTACAGATCCTACACAGTTCAACTTGTAGTCTTTATAGTTTGGATAGTGAACTACCAAATTCTCAAAAAATGCAGTAAATGCATAGTCAACCGTTGCAAAGGTGTAATCTTCATAGTTGTCTTTGAAGTCATACAGGAACTTACTGAAACCTGCACAGAAACGGTTAGGCAATGGCTTGTTATAAATATGATCAAAAATATCTTCGTTAGTCAGTGCGAAATTGTCATAGAAACTTTCTCTAAGTCCTTTAGGCATGTAGCCTTTCATGTAGTCAGAAAAATGCGTTTTCCAATAAAGCATCCACTGCCTTCATCTCCAAGGAAATATCCTAATGAATCAATGTTCAATGTGATGTCATTTCCATCATAAAGACAGCTGTTGGTTCCTGTACCCAAAATCGCCGCAAAACCCGGCTCATCGCCAAGTAAGAGCTCTGCAAGAAGCAAGAAAATCATGTCCAATATTAATCTCTGCATTAGGAAATACCTGTTTCATCGCATCAGCCACAATTTTGCGTTTTGCGTCTGTAGAGCAGCCAGCACCGTAGTAGTATACTTCTGTTAGTTTTTCAGTTTCCAAGTGATCCGGAAGGGATTTGTTCAAAGACTTCAATAATGTATTCTGTGCTCGAAAAATATGGGTTGTATCCTTCAGTATTAAAATGAATTTTTCTGCCAGCTTCATTAATTAAACACCAATTGGTTTTGGTTGATCCACCATCTGCAATAACTATCATCTTAATTTGTTTTTTTCGGGATAAAAGTAAATAATCCTAACTCTTTTGTATGGTTTCTTTTCATAAATTTAATTATTTTATTTTGGTTCATTTTTATTTATCTGCCTTTAATGGGTAAAGGGCAGCGTTTTATAAGGTTTTGCTCGTGATTTTTAGGTTACCATATTGTTAAAAAAACACTAAGCTAAAATACGCTTGTTATTTTAAAATCCAAATTTTAAAATACGAGGTTTTAAAACCTATCAATTATATTCGCAACAGTGATATATTTCTGCGAAAAAATAAATCTTTGTAGTTTCTCAAAATTGATAAATGAAAGTTGACTTAAGAAGTGATACCGTAACCAGACCTACAGCAGGTATGCTTGATGCAATGATGAACGCCAAAGTGGGTGATGATGTCTTCGGCGAAGACGAGACTGTAAATGAACTCCAACATAAACTAGCGGGACATGCTCGGAATGGAAGCCGGCTTGTTTTGTCCCTCCGGCACGATGACCAACCAGTTAGCTATCAAGTGTTTTACTCAGCCGATGGATGAAGTGATCTGTGATCAGACTGCTCATGTGTATCGTTACGAGGGTGGGGGAATTGCTTTTCATTCGGCTGCTTCCGTTAGATTGCTGCATTCCGAACGCGGTATTCTAAGTCAGGAAATGATAGAGCCGGAAATCAACGAAGACAACATTCATTATCCTAATACGAGCCTCGTCGTTTTGGAAAATACAGTCAATAAAGGTGGTGGTGCCTGTTATCGTTTAGCGCAAATTGAGCCCATTCATACTTTATGTAACATTAAGGGGATAAAACTTCATTTGGACGGTGCGCGCCTTTTTAATGCAATTGTGGCTACAGGTGACAAGGCTAAAAACTATGGGAAATATTTTGACGGCATATCCATCTGCCTTTCCAAAGGACTCGGGCGCCGGTTGGCTCTGTTTTGCTGGGTTCCAAAGAAACCATCAAGAAGGCAACCAGAATCAGAAAGGCTTTCGGGGGCGGAATGCGTCAGGCGGGTTTCCTGGCAGCAGCCGGAATTTATGCCCTTGATCATCATATAGAGCGGCTTGGGGTCGACCATCTACATGCTGCTTCCCTGGCAGAAGCATTAGGCCGACAGAACTATGTTGCTGCTGTGCTTCCTGTTGAAACCAATATCGTGATTTTCAAGGTTGCAAAAGGCTTTAAAGCACCTGTTATCCTGCAAAAATTTGCGGATAAAGGTATTCTCTGTAGCACGATGGGCGGCGACACCGTACGACTGGTGACACACTTGGATGTTTCTCCTGAGATGATCGATAAAACCATAGAAGTGATAAAATCTTTAGATCATGAATAAGATCCTTATTGCCAACAGGGGCGAGATTGCTTTACGTATTATGCGTTCTGCCCGGGAAATGGAAATCAAAACGGTTGCCGTTTATTCGGAGGCCGATAGAGATGCCTTGCATGTGCGTTATGCAGATGAAGCGGTTTGCATCGGACCTGCAGCCTCCAGTCAATCATACCTTCTGAGTGCCAAGATCATCGAAGCCTGTAAACTAACTGGTGCAGAAGCAATTCATCCAGGATATGGTTTTTTATCAGAAAATGCTGCATTTGCGAGGATGGTGAAGGCCTCTGGACTGATCCTCATTGGTCCCAGTCCAGAGGCCATGGAGATCATGGGGAATAAGCTTTCTGCAAAAGCGGCGGCACTCAAATACAATATTCCTATGGTTCCGGGAACAGATGAAGCCATAACTAATGTCAACGAGGCAAAACATCGTGCAATCGAAGTTGGTTTTCCAATCTTAATCAAGGCGGCTGCTGGAGGTGGGGGCAAGGGAATGCGTATCGTAGAACAAGTGGAAGATTTTGTAGAACAAATGGGGCTTGCCGTGAGTGAGGCTACCTCGGCTTTTGGCGATGGTTCAGTGTTCATCGAGCGCTATGTAACTTCACCACGCCACATCGAAATTCAGGTGTTGGGTGACACTCATGGAAATATAGTACATCTTTTTGAACGGGAATGCTCTATACAACGTCGCCACCAGAAAGTAATTGAAGAAGCGCCTTCCAGCATACTTTCGAAGGAAATTCGCCAGCAAATGGGCGAATGTGCTGTAGATGTAGCCCGTTCGGTCAATTACATCGGTGCCGGTACGGTAGAGTTTATTCTTGATGAAAACCTGGATTTCTTTTTTCTCGAAATGAATACCCGCTTGCAGGTGGAACATGCCGGTAACGGAATTGATCACCGGTTTTGATCTGGTAAAGGAACAGATTAAGATCGCAAGGGGAAAAACTTTAACTTTTCAGCAGCAAGATTTGAAAATTAACGGACATGCTATTGAGTTGAGGGTATACGCAGAAGATCCCGAAAACAATTTTCTGCCAGATATTGGTCGCCTGCAAACCTATAAGACACCTAAAGGTAATGGTGTCCGTGTCGATGACGGCTTTGAGCAGGGTATGGAAATCCCAATCTATTATGATCCCATGATCGCTAAACTGATTACTTATGGCAGCAACAGGAATGAGGCAATCCAAAGGATGCTGCGTGCGATTGATGAATATGACATTACCGGGTATAAAAACCACTTTAAACTTTGGGAGATTTGTAATGCAACATAAGGCCTTTGTTGAAGGAAATTTTGATACTCATTTTGTTGGAAAATATTTCAAGGCTGATAGTTTGAAGGAAGAAGATGATGATGAAGCGCGGGTGGCAGCCATATTTGCAGCGCAGTCATTGAAAAGAAAAGCCATCGCACCGAGTACATCCGAACTGCAGGATGTACAACGCGCATGGAGAAGCAACAGGATAAAGTTCAATTCGTAACTATGTTTACAGGCATTATAGAAACTCTTGGTGAAATCACCAACATTAGCAATGAAGGCACTAACCGCCATTATACCATCAAATCTGCAATTAGTCATGAGCTGAAGATCGACCAGAGTGTAGCACACAATGGTGTATGCTTGACGGTGGTTGCCCTTGACACAGGTTCACATACGGTTACCGCTATAGATGAAACACTCCGGAAAACCAATTTGTATGATTTAAAATAGGGTAACATGGTCAATCTCGAACGATGCATGCAAATGAATGGAAGGTTAGATGGTCATATTGTGCAGGGGCATGTTGACCAGACTGCCATTTGTATAAAGCGAGAAGAACTGGATGGTAGTTGGGAATACCGTTTTAAATACGATGCTTCCAAGAGGAATGTAACCGTAGAAAAAGGTTCAATTTGTGTAAATGGTATCAGCCTTACAGTAGTGGGATCTGAACTTGACGAATTTTCAGTATTTATTATTCCTTACACTTTCGAACATACTAACTTACAAGAGGTTCATCTGGGTGATCAGGTAAATCTGGAATTTGACATCATTGGTAAATATGTAGCCCGTCTCACCGGCTTTTAGTTATTTTTTTAGTTCCTCGATCTTTCGTTTAATGAAAATGACCTGTCTGCCCTGGGTTTTCTCATTGAGTGTAGGCAGGTATTGCTCATAGTAACTGATTGCATTCTTTTTGTCATTGAGTTTGGTTTCATACAATAAGGCAATATTGTAATATAGTGTTCCATTATTTTCAAACTGAAGCCCTTTTTTGTAAGCTGCATTTGCCTCTTCATTCTTGCCGCTCATCTCGTAAGAATCGCCTAATTGGCCATAATAAGTGGCTGTCTTTGTAGATACTCCAGCTTTTATAGCGGATTGCAGCGCATTGATCGCGTTTTTATAATCTTTTAAGCCTCTGTAAGTTGCGGCAATTTGCTGGAAGAGGATTTCTTTATCTAAAGTGTCTCTGATGTCAAGGAAATTTTTCAGTGCATTCTTGTAATCCAGCAACATAAAATATGATTTTCCAAGATTATTCAATACCAGGCTCGCGCTGTCGCCGGCCATCAAGAGCGCATTACCAGTTGCAATCACATCCTTATAACGTTTCGCTGCGACTCCGATGGGCATTTTCATTTCTAAAAGTCGCAGGTTTGCAGTATCCGCTTTCAAGGCCGGGTCGAGTACCTTTTCGGCTTCAGCAAAAGCATTTGATTTAAAGTAGAGTTGACATAGTTCTACGACGACATCAGCATCATTAGGATTGATCCTGTTGGCTTTCTGCAGCAGTTGAAGGCTAGGAATGCCTGACCTGCTTTTAGCCAGTAAAGCGAGTTGCTTATGGGCAATGAAATTAGTGCTGTCTTTGGCTAATGCCGATAAATAGTAATTGCGCGCAAGCCTTTGATTGCCCCGGCGACCGCTGATCTCAGCAAGCTGGAGCATCAGTGTAACATTCCCGGAATCCTTGGCGTAGAGTTTTGTGTATTGCTGTTCTGCTTCAAGCAATTTACCCGCTTGCAGGTTCTCATAAGCTAGTTTAGGCAACTCATCCTGAACGGTGTTTTGAGTAAAACCAGGTTGGAACAAACTGATCAACAAGCAAAATAAAAGCAACTTCTTCATAAAATAACAACGCTGAATAAACAATTGAATTACGAGTATAGGGCTATTTATTCGAATAACAAATCTTAAATCAAAACATATTGGCAGGGTAATTGGTTCATTAAAGTAATAAATAGAGTATTAATCTTAATAAAATAGCATATGGATACGTTAAAAAAGTTCGAGTTGATGCAGAAAATTGTAAGAGAATTGGAAGACCTTCAACATAGTCAGCAAGCTATTATTCAAAAGATAGGAAAAATAGAGGTGGACAACATAGAGTTGGGGGACAAAAAACTAGATAAAGACCTTCCGGATATGCACCAAAGGGTAGCAGATAACCTTGACACCATTGTAAGCATTCTGGATTATTTTGCAGATAAGACACAGAATTTTGGAAACAAAAATAATGTAGACGCTTTGAAAGAGCAACAGGCTATTAATGAAGCTACAGGACAATAGAATTTGAAATAAAAGAAGGAAGGGGTTGACTGTATTCACAGCCAACCCCTTTTTTATGCGACAGGAATATCTATATAAAATATCGATCCCTGACCTGGCTTACTTTCTACAGAGAGCCTTCCACTATTCCTTTCCATGAATTCTTTACATACCAGAAGGCCTAGTCCGGTACCTTTTTCATTCATAGTTCCCCGGGTGGAATAGTTTTCGCTGGTAAACAATTTGCCGATCATCTCTTCAGATATACCAATGCCATTATCCTGAATGCGGAGTTGCATAAATTCCCCCTTAAATACGGAGGTGAGTTGAATTACACAGTTTTCATGACAAAATTTTATGGCATTACTCAGAATGTTCCTGATCACGATTTGGATCATCAGCAGGTCTGCATATACAAGGGCGCCAGGAAATACATCCTGAATGATCTCAATTTTTTTAGTGCTCGCTGCTGTTCCATGGTAACTTACCTCATTTACAACGACAGCCTTCAGGTCGAAAAACTCTTTTTTAATACCGTATCCTTCTAGCTGACTTCGTGACCAGTGCAATATATTTTCCAAAAGATCTGTAGTGTAGATGATATCTTTATTTAGTGTGGGGGAGAGTAACTTAAACTCTTCTGCCGACATTTCCTCGTTACTGATCATTTTCAGCACTTCAGAAAGGTTTACTAATGGTCCTCTTAAATCATGAGAAATAATAGAAAAAATCCTGTCCTTCAACTGATTTAAGCGATGCAACTCTACGGCCTGGATTTTTGTTTTTAATGCTTCTTCCTTAAAAGGGCTGAGGTTCTGAAATTTGATAATGATGGTTTCATCGTCAATCTGATAAGTATCCAGATACCTTACATCAGCTTCTACGTCCATTGGTTTGTTATCGTGGTTCAGGTTAAGTTCTATTTTACCTGATTGATGTTGTTCTAAAAAGTCTGAAAGTACTTTTTGTCCCTGAAATAACAAGTCGATCTGCCTGCCAATTATTTTTTCATCCTGATGGTTAGGTAAATAGGTTAAAAAGGCGACATTATGGTCGATAACCCTTTTCTTTTTATCCAATACCACAAAACCATCTTGTATTAGTTCCAGCACTTTCTCCCGTGCGATGGGTACCATATCAAATAACCTAAATCGATAAATGCCCAAAGTTATCAGTACTATAGAAGCGATGAAGGCGAATGGAGTAATGTCCATATTTCCAAATGGCCGGATGTCAATGATATAGGCTATGTTTGCGAGTAGCGGGATGCAGGCCGCAACTACAATACTGTAATTTTGGGCGCGGTATATGGAGTCTGATTTTTTAAATTTTGCCAATAGTAGATAGCAACCGTATGCTATTAGAATATAAAAGTAACAAGTGAAAAACCAATAGAAAGGGCCCATTTGGAGATTTACCAGCGGAAAAGCTCCACTGTAATCCATTTGATAGGAAGTAAAATATAAATGGTGGTATTTATTTGTCCATACCAACAGCAAGGTGAATGCCGAAACCACCAACAGTATTCCAATGTTTAGTGGTTTTTTATACCATGCATTCTTGCCTGCCAGCTTTAGGCAAAACAGGAGCCAGTTGATAGGCATACAGGCTATGCCGATGTACTCAATATTATTAAATAAAAGTGCTTGCTCCAGAGTAGGACTGGCTATTTCAAACCCATAGCCGAGAGACCATAAGGCATTGCAGAACATCATTAATCCGAAAAAACGGACGGCACCACTTTCTTTTGTATAGATGTAACAAGATAGTACGATGGTAATAAAACCGAAGAAGATTAAAAAGAGAGAATAAATATTAAAATTAAAATCCAATGCTCGCGTTTGGTGTTATATGATAAAACTACGTAATTTAGTTTTGAATTAAAAATATACTTAGTTTTACATAGATAATTTAATATCACACTAATCATTGTATTATGAAAAAAATCATTTTGTCGGCATTATTCATCTGCCTTAACCTTGCTGCTTTTAGTCAGGTGCTTCCAAGTTTTCAGTTTGGTCTGAAAGGCGGAACTAACCTTTCCAAATTAAGTAAAGAAAATACGTTAAGCAGCGACAATAGAGCTGGTTATTATGCTGGCCTTTGGGCCCGTATTGGAGCAGCTGGTATTCACTTGCAACCAGAACTATACTTAAGTGGAAAAAATACAACCTTAAAAAACGATGCAGGTCAGGAAAATGATGTGAAATTTACGAGTCTGGATGTGCCCGTGCTGGTTGGAACTAAATTTGGTGCGGCAGGTGTAGGCCTTCGCCTGAATACAGGGCCCGTTGTTTCGTTCATCCTTAGCGATGATCAGTCTTTCGGAGATGCAGCAGGCAGTGTTTTTAAAGGAAATTTTAAAGGACAAAACATAGCTTGGCAATTTGGTGCTGGTTTAGATATTTCTAAACTGGGTATTGACCTTAGATATGAACAGGGCTTGTCTAAATTAGGCGAAAATGGATACGAAGGACAAAAACTCAGTTTGTTTACGTTAGGTTTGGCATACCGTCTGTTCTAAGAAAGAGTCGAGTTATCCACATTTTCTATAAAAGGGTAAACATTAAGTGTTTACCCTTTCTTTTTGGCCTCAATATTGATATTCAATTTCTCCCTAACCCTAAACTATACCGTTATGAATATCAAAGAACTATTGCTAAAAGGCCAAAGCTTCTCTGCACTACTAAAACAGTTCTCTATCTCCGCTGATAACGTAAAAATCCAGGACGAAGATGTGATACTGACCGACCAAAAATTAGAACATATGGAAATTGTGAAGGAAAGTATTTGTATTGAAGGGAGAAATAACGAAGGAATCATTAATTTCTTCGGAACGCTTCATTACAATCTGTTAGATAAACTTGCTGTGTTTGAAATGCAAGGATTTGAAAAAGTAGCAGGCCCACGCGTAGCCTAGCCTTCTTTCAACACTTCTTTAATCTCATAGTTATATGCTCCTTTAATGGGGCGTATTGGTGTCTCTTTGTCGTCACTTAATACCTTTACATAGCAGGCGCCAAAATAGAAGATGAAAGAAGAATAGAACACAAATAACATGATCAGTACAATGGATCCTGATGTTCCGTACACATCTCCAATTCCACTCAGTGGCAAAAGTATCCTCAGGATGTATTTACCTATCGTGAACAATATCGCTGTAAGCAGTCCGCCGTGCAGTGAAGACATCCAGGTGGGTCGACCGTTTGTTAAAAATCTAAATAGTACAGTAAACCAGATCATTACAATAGCAACGAATAGCAATTGATTTAGTATAGAAATGAAAAATTTTCCAAATGTGGGTGAGGCGGTATTGATATAAGCGCCTATAAATCCCTGGATGGCATCCGTCAAAAATCCTAAAAGGAATAGGATCCCGGCTAATAAAATAATTACCATAGAACGTGCACGCAGTTTCATCGTAAACATAAAGCCTACATGTGCCTTCTTTCCAATCGAGAAAATTTGATCCATGGAATTTTTTATCACAGTAAAAAGTGTGGTTGCTACAAACAGAAAAAAGACAAAGCTAATTAATGTTGCATACCATTGATGGTCTATACCCCTAATGTTCCTTAGCGTGTTCCTGATCTGCCCGGTACTACTATCATCCAGGATATTTGCTAATCGCTCAAACATACGGGTAGCCAAAATCCGCCGATCCATAAAGAAGCCGAATAGACGTATAAGTATTAATAATATAGGAGGGATCGCAAAATTGGCAAAAAAAGCGGTAGCGCCGGCAAGCCGCAATGGATCGTTTTCCTGGAATAGCTTGAATGCCATTCTGAAACGCGTTAAAAATAGGGTTATTCTGTTAATGATGTTGATTTCCATGCCCCGCTGGTTGCCTTAAAGTTCGAAAATAACCATTTTTTTTAAAACCGGACAATAAAAAAAGGGTGCCCGGATTCGGACAACCCTTTAACGTCGCGCTGCGACTTATTATATAATGTAGATACCCCCTAATCAAACCCCTTTGAAAGGGTAATCTACAATTATAAGTTTCCTCTTAATTCCTGCTCACGTTCTAAAGATTCAAACAATGCTTTAAAATTACCCGCACCGAAAGACTGTGCGCCTTTACGCTGAATAATTTCAAAGAACAGGGTAGGTCTGTCTTCCACTGGTTTTGTAAAGATTTGCAGCAAATAGCCTTCCTCATCACAATCTACCAAAATGCCAAGCGCTTTCAGCTGTGCAATTTCTTCATCAATCTCGCCCACACGATCGGGCATCATGTTGTAATAAGCTTCAGGAGGTGCGCTCAAAAACTCAACGCCTCTTGCTTTCAATGCTTTTACGGTATTGACAATATCTTTAGTAGCTACAGCAATATGTTGTACGCCCTCACCTTCATAAAATTCCAGGTATTCTTCAATCTGAGATTTCTTTTTGCCTTCTGCCGGCTCATTAATCGGAAATTTAGAAAATCCATTGCCATTGCTCATCACCTTACTCATCAGTGCCGAATATTCTGTATTGATCTGCTTATCGTCAAAAGAAAGGATGTTTACAAAGCCCATCACATCTTCATACCACTTCACGGTATCGTTCATTCTGTTCCATCCTACATTGCCTACGCAATGGTCAATGTATAGCAAGCCAGTTTCCTCAGGGTTATAATCGCTTTTCATCGGTTTATAACCTGGCAAAAAGGCACCATTATAATTTTTGCGTTCAATAAACATGTGCACGGTTTCGCCATAAGTATAGATGCCGGACATGCGTACTTCGCCGTGTTCGTCGGTCAATGTAACTGGTTCCATGATAAGGTATTGCACCACGTTTAGTAGTTTCCTGAAATGCGCTATAGGCATCATCTACCCATAAGGCCAATACTTTCACCCCATCACCATGTTTTTTCACATGTTCTGCAATGGCACTGTCAGATTTTAAACCTGTCGTCAGAACCAACCTGATTTTTCCCTGTTGCAATACATAAGAAGCCCGGTCGCGTAATCCTGTTTCCGGACCTGCATAGGCAACCGACTGAAAGCCAAATGCAGTTTTGTAGTAATGTGCAGCCTGTTTAGCATTTCCCACATAAAATTCAATGTAGTCTGTTCCGTTAATGGGCAGAAAGTCCTGAGCTTTAGCTATTTTCTCTGCAAATGTTTGTGTTGACATTTCAATTTTATTTTATGAATAATAAGTTCTTTTTATTCGATGTTTTCCTGCCAGCTTTTATGGTAGTTCTCATCTTCAATAGCAATTGCATCTTCGGTCAGCATCAGCGGACGAAATGGATCAATCATCACTGCCAGTTCTTCTGTACTTTCTTTGCCAATGGATTTCTCTACTGTACCAGGATGTGGTCCATGTGGTATTCCTCCGGGATGTAGGGTGATTTGGCCTTTCACTACACTTTTGCTGCTCATAAAATCCCCATCTACATAATATAGTACTTCGTCGCTATCTACATTACTATGATTATAGGGTGCAGGAATCGATAGTGGATGGTAATCATATTTCCGAGGCACAAAGGAACAGATCACAAAATTATGTCCTTCAAAAGTCTGATGTACCGGGGGGGGCTGATGCAGCCTGCCGGTAATTGGTTCGAAATCATGGATAGAAAAAGCCCAGGGATAGTGAAATCCATCCCAGCCTACAAAATCAAAAGGATGGGTACCATAGATATAAGGATACATTAGCCCTTGCTTTTTGATCAATACTTTGAAATCTCCATACTCATCTATAGTTTCCAGATCCTGTGGACGCTTAATATCGCGCTCACAATAAGGTGAGTGCTCCATTAGCTGACCGTACTCATTGCGGTATCGTTTAGGTGTCCGGATTGGGCTAAAACTCTCTATAATGAACAAACGGTTGTCTTCTGTATCAAATTCAATCTGATAGATGGTGCCACGCGGAATGATCAGGTAATCGCCATACTGGAATTTAATTTTTCCAAACCCTGTCTTCAAGGTGCCAGTTCCCCGGTGGATGAAGATCACTTCATCAGCCTGACTGTTCTTATAAAAATACTCGGTCATGGACTTACGTGGAGCTGCCAGGGAAATGTGCAGGTCGCTGTTCACCAATACTGGCTTACGGCTCTCCAGATAATCGTCTTCCGCTTTGATATTGAAGCCAATCAGACTCGTGTGGCTCAGGTGCTTTTCTCTTGCGATTTTTGGCTCCACTGAATAAGGTTCTCCCAGGGATTTTACGATGGTAGGCGGGTGACAATGGTACACCAGTGAGTACAGGCTGGAAAAGCCCTCTGTAGAAACTAATTCTTCTGCATAAAGTTTGCCGTCCGGTTTACGAAAAACCGTATGTCTTTTAGCGGGTATAGTTCCTAACGTATGATAAATTGGCATAGCTAAGCTTATATATGGTTGAAATGATATAGATTAATAACGATTAAAACGTAAAAAACGTTTTAAAGGAGCGCATCAGAAAGAAGGCTTTAAATGGAGTATTGCGCAAAGATAAGTTTGGAAAGCATAGCATACCTGAAAGATGCCAGCGCTTGTCTGGCAATTTGATTCTGGTATATGAAACTGCTATGTGTCATCATATTTCTTGGGCTAAAGTAATTATTAAATCTAACATTAGCCAAACTCTTACCTAAATAATCTGTGCAGAATATTTTTATGATCGTGTTTGCTATAATTTTATATAGCTTTGGTCAACTACTTAAAAAAACGATGAAGCCGATAGCCGAAGACTTCATCTACATTAAAAACTAATCATAAAGGTAATGAAACTGGTATCCTATAAAACAGAAGACAGAGAACACCTGGGTGTTTTTGCTAACGGTCACATCTATAACTTAAATTCTTGCGATAAGCTCCTGCCGGATAATATGAATGCATTCCTGGAAGGTGGAGAGGTGCTGATGGAAAGGGCGAAAAAGATTGATGCACAGATCAAATCGGGAGAATTGGACCCAAAGGAAGAAGCTTTTTATGAATTACTCGCGCCTGTGCCGCATCCCACTTCCTGCCGAGATGGTTATGCTTTCCGCCAACATGTTGCTGCCGCACGTCGGAACCGTAAGGTGGAAATGATCGCTGAGTTCGATCAATACCCAATATTTTATTTTACGAACCACAATGCCATCCAGGGACCTGGAGAGATTGAGTGCATGCCGGATCATTTTCAAAAGCTGGATTTTGAACTTGAAGTTGCTGTTGTGATCGGTAAAAAAGGTCGTAATATTACTGCTGCGGAAGCGGATAGTTACATAGCGGGTTATATGGTGATGAATGATATGAGTGCGCGTACTTTGCAAATGGAGGAAATGTTACTGAACCTTGGTCCGGCCAAAGGAAAAGACTTCTCTACCGTGATCGGCCCCTGGCTGGTTACTCCGGATGAACTGGAACAATATAAAACCAGTGCTAAAGCCGGACATACCGGAGATGTTTATAATCTGAAAATGACCTGCATTGTCAATGGAGTAGAGGTATCATCTGGCAGTACCGCTGATATGGACTGGACATTTGCGGAAATCATCGAGCGTTGTGCTTATGGGGTAGATATTCTCCCTGGTGATGTAATCGGTTCCGGTACCGTAGGTACAGGATGTTTCCTGGAATTAAATGGTACTGGTTTGTTGAATGATCCGGATTTTAAACCGCAATGGCTGCAGGATGGCGATGTGGTAGAAATGGAGATCACAGGACTTGGACACCTGAGCAATACCATCAAGAAAGCAGATACCGGTTTTTCTATCCTGGCTTTAAAGAAGTAGTTTAAAAAATAAGTATTCATTTCTATGCTGACCATAAACACCTCCGAACTGTCTCCGGCGCAATTGCAAAATTATCTCCAATACGCAATTGCACCGAGGCCAATCTGCTTTGCTACAACCATCGACAAAGAGGGGAACATCAACCTGAGCCCCTTCAGTTTCTTTAATATGTTTAGTACCAATCCTCCAATGTGTATTTTTTCTCCTGCCCGAAGGGTGCGAGACAATACCACAAAGCATACACTGGAAAATGTGCTGGAAGTAAAGGAATGTGTAATCAATATTGTAAACTATCCAATGGTACAGCAAATGAGTTTATCGAGTACGGAATACGCCAAAGGTATAAATGAATTTGAGAAGGCAGGTTTTACTATGCTGCCTTCTCAGACCATTAAGCCACCGAGGGTAGCAGAAGCTCCGGTACAGATGGAATGCGTTGTAACGGAAGTGATTTCCATGGGTGAAAACCCAGGAGCAGGTAACCTCATTCTCGCAGAAATTAAACGGATTCACATCAAAGAGGAAATCCTCGATGCTGATGGAAAGATCGACCAGGCAAAGATCGACCTTGTGGCGCGTCTTGGCGGCGACTGGTACTGCCGAGTTACGCCGGAAAATTTATTTAAAGTAGCTAAGCCACTTAGCACCCTCGGTATCGGTGTAGATGCCCTCCCTCATGCGGTACGGAATTCTATAGTTCTCAGTGGTAATGATCTTGGAATATTAGGGAATGTAGAAGTATTGCCAACTGATGAGGAAATAGACGCTATGAACCATCATCCGAAGGTGAAGGAAATACTCGATGCGACGATAGGAGATGCTGGCAACCGGGAAAGGGAACTGCATGAACTGGCGAAACTGTTATTGAAATCAGGAAACCTGCCCGATGCATTGAAAATAGTATTGCTATAAAATACTTACTACTTTTAAAAATCGCTTCTTGTAAAAACCTTCATTCAGGCTAGTGATGGTGACGCCTTTTGCGCTGCCTGAGGAGGAATGAATAAACTTAACCTCGTCGCCTTCTACGGAATAGATGATGCCTACGTGTCCTGGTGTGCGTGATCGGCTGTTAGTTCCTGTAAAGAGAATGACATCTCCGATTTTAGCATCTTCCAGTTTTTTTGCAGAACCGCTCACGGCGAAATCACGAGAAGAGCGAGGTACTTTGAAGCCAAAATTGCTAAAAACATAGTTCACAAAACCAGAGCAATCGAAACCTCTGGATGGGCTGCTTGACGCTGTCCGGTATCGGATACCCAGCATAGATTTTGCAAATTCCAATAGCTTATTTGGCGAGGTTTCAGGGATTTCTATTTTATCCTTTTGTTGGGGTACCTGCTGGCTTAATTTGTTTACCAACTCCCTGTATTCAAGCGGTATTGTAGTCTGGGCACTGGTAGTCCAAACGCTGCAAAATACAATACTGAATAGAATAATGGTTTTCTTCATATCAATTAGGTTAAAGGTATTAAAAATATCCTTTAACCCTAAAAATGTTGATAACTTATTGGTTATGGCGTTGTTACTGCAACAGGTAGTGTTTTTCCGTTGAAAAACCGATGTCCGGTTCTGGCAAAGTCGGCTACATATTTTCCCATTTCGAAAGCCATCACCGGAGATTCATAACCAGGGAAAGCTTGTTCCAGCATCTCAGTCTGCGCAGAACCTAAAGCCAGGCAGTTGATTTTAATTCCAGTGTCAGTCAGTTCGTATGCGAGGCACTCGGTCAGCGTATGCAGGGCAGATTTAGATGCGGAGTAAGCAGCCAGTCCTGGAAATTTCATACTACCCTGAAAACCGCCCATGCTACCGATATTTACAATATGCCCCCCGGGACCCATCATAGGTACCACATTTTTGATCATGTTGAAATGCCCCATCACATTGCTCTCCAGCATCTGCCACATGTCAGCTTCTGTGGTTTCCAAAAAAGGTTTGTTCACTAAAGAGCCTGCGTTATTGATCAGGATATCGACAGTTCCAAGTTGTGCTTCTAAAAAGGGCCGTAGCGCAGCATAGTCATCATTCACAATGTCAAACTCTACCGGAAGTAAATTACATTCAGGATTAATTCCATTAGCAATTTCCAGTAATTTTCTCAGTTTATCTGCAGAGCGTGCAATGCACACTACTTTATTTGCGCTGTTTAAAGTGAGTTCCAGTGCCGCTTCGAATCCTATTCCACTGCTAGCACCTGTTAATATAATGTTCATTAAGTGTTCTATTTTTGTTCTATCTTAATCCAAAACCGTTCAATCTTCCTCTGCTGTGATCAGCTGGCTTACCGGATTTTCAATCACATGCAAACCGTCGTTGATCAGTTTTGTATGGTCAGGCTCCAAGCCAGCTTTCATCTCCAGGTAAATCCGGATCTCTTTCTCCGTTTCAGGATATATTTTTTTGTGCTGAAGTATTTCCAATATTTCTAAGGCACATAACCAATCAGTCCTGTGCTCGTTGCGTAAGGTTTCAAAAAGACCGGGCAGTGCTTCGTAATCAGATCCGGTTTCTCTTATCGAGCGTGTTGTTTTGTAGATTTGGTGTAATTTAAAAGTAGCCTCATCATACATAATTTTATGCGTTTGCTGTTCGCTTACATGGGTAATTTCCTCAAAGGCATCTTTATCGGCAGCGCCGTTATAAACTGATAAGATTTTTTCGCCGATAGCCATATCATATATGCCCCATTCAGGTTGGAACAGGATATTCCCATTGCTTTCCTTCACAGTACATTCTTCAAAAGTGATCATGAAGGTTCTTCCTTCTCTAGTCTGGTGTATGATCATCACCACACCTTTTACTGTAATGCCACTTTCAAATTCCAGTACGGCAATGTTTCGGGGCTTAATGCCGCAGGATAACAAGTCCTCAATCTCCATATCTTCGATCGACTTGTCAATGCCTTTCAGTTTGCCCACAGGAGAAGAAAAGCCATCCTTATGGTAAATCTTACCGTGACCTTCCATTTGTTTGCCGCCTATAGCCAGTGCTGATGGGCCGGAAGTTTTGATGAACGTAAGTCCGTCCTTTTGGTCAATGCCCATGTCTGTAAAAACACCGGTAACCTGTAAGCCTGAACTATATTCTGCAGTAGCGTGGTTTTTACACTCGATCGCTTTGATAATACCTTCTGAACCGCCGCGTCGGAATGCCATTGTATCTGCAAAAGCTTCCAATACATCAATAAGGTTTTGGAAAGTCTCGGTTACAAACAGTTGTGGCTGTGGCTTTGTAATGTCGTAGGGATAGTTGATGGTGTCCAGATTGTACCATAATTTCTCCACATCTGATTTCATACAAGAAGAACTCTCCCCTATAGAAGAAAGCAGTCCGGCGCCATAGATCTTTGGATTTTCTAAAGTGCCTATCAGCCCGTATTCTACTGTCCACCAATGTAGCCGGCCCAATAATGCCATCTCAGAAGGTTCTCCCATATTTTCAGAAACCTGCTGTAGATGTTGTTCTGCTTTTGCAATTTCCTGCGGATCAGCATCTGCAGATTCCTTTAGGATAGAGAGGTGACGAATTGATTCGTACAATTCAAAATCTTTGGAAGAAAACATTGCTTTGGCTCCTATAGAGCCGAAATAGCTTAGGTAATTGTTATAATCCGTATCGGCGATGATCGGTGCATGTCCCGCCGATTCATGTATGATATCTGGTGCAGGGGTATATTCAATGTGGTTGATCTGACGGATATCCGCCGCGATTACCAGCACGCGGTAGGCCTGGTATTCCATGAAAGCCGCAGGGGGTATAAATCCATCTACAGTTACTGCTCCCCAGCCAATTTTACCCAGGTTGTCATTCATTGTCTGTAAATCCGGTATGTGCTCAATGCTTAGACCAGCGCGTTGCAGACCTTTGATATAAGGGTAATAGGCTACGTGCTTTAGATAACTGTAATTTTGCCGCATCACATACCTCCATACTGCCTGATCTACAGGAGTATATTTTTCATAATCCTGCTTTACAATAAATTGCCTCAGGTGACTGGGTAATTTGGCTACCTGCTCGTTATTAAAGTCATTAAAATCGCTCATTCTGCTTATTCTTATTAACTAGACTAATATACTTCAATGCAGAGCTTTTAACAAATAAACTGCGATGCAATGACCTTCAACTGATACAGATCAACTGGTTTTTTTGACCCTGAAGGTAAAGTGTTTTTGTAAAAAATAACTGCAGAGCGATAGTGTAATTGTAATGAAGGCCTGTGAAAGAGAAGGATAGAAATGCAATCCTTCTACCATGTATTTGAGCATGGCCAGATTGAGCCCAAAATTGACTGCAAGCACAATTGCATATCTGAATATCTGTACCCTGCCTTTCAGATTAGACTGGGTGAAAACCAGGTATTTATTGAGTGTGAAGCCCCAGAGAAATGACGCAAACGTGCTGATGACTAGGGCTAAAGAGTGGGCCGTGATCAAATCAGGTAAAAACATAAAATCTACACGCACGTTTTCCTGATGCAAAATCCAGTTATACGCAATATAATAAGACACTATACCGCACAAAGCTGTTGAGCCACCGGAAACCAGGTATCGGAAAGTATGTATGGACAACCAGCGGGAAAAAGGGGTGTAAAAGAAGTCTATGAATTTTAGAAGGGCTTTGCGCATGCCTTATTGTGCTATTAATTGGTTCGTTATCATTCTGTTGTTGTACTGTTGCTCAAAAGCCTTTAAATATTTCTCCAGTTTATCTGCAACTAACGGTTCTTTGTTCAGAATGTTGTGCGCCATTAGCCGGTCAGTCTTTAGGTTATATAATGCGGTGTTCAACTTACCATCATTGATCAGCAGGTAATCGCCCTGATAAAAGCTATAGCTTCCATCCAGGTTATTCACAACAAAGTTATCATTGCCTTTCGCAAAGGCATCAAAACCGAGTGCAAAATATGGTTTGTCATAATGTAAATAGTTCAGTACGGTTGGCATGATATCAATCTGTTGTACGTTCTTGTCTGATTTTCCTTTAAGCTCGCCCCCTGGATAATAAAATAAAATTGGAATTGAAAAATAACCTGCTGTAGTTTGATATTCAGGGAAGTAGGAGACTGTAGCGTGATCGGCACAAAGGACAAAAAGTGTATTTTTATACCAGGACATTTTAGAGGCGGTATGAAAAAAATTACGTAATGCCATATCGGTATATCCGATCACTTCTTGCACCGGAAGCGGTCCTTTGGGGAATTTGTCTATATATTCTTCGGGTAGTCGGAAAGGGTGATGAGAGGACAAAGAAAAGAAACTGGAAAAAAAGGGTTGTTTCAATGTGTTGATTGTTTCGGCCATATACTGCATAAAGGGATCATCCCAAATGCCCCATGTACCATCGGTATCACCTTTCTTCTTATATTCATTCAGACCAAAATAATGCTTGATGCCGGCCAGGTGCGTATAGGAAGAGAACCCCATGGATCCGTTTGGTGCACCATGGAAAAAAGCAGTTTCATAACCTTTATCACTCAATAGTTTCGCAATACTGGTTGTCTTGTTGCCAGAGTATACAGACAACACAAAGGGTTCACGGATAGATGGAATGCCTGTGATCACAGAAGGAATGGCGTCGATGGATTTCCGGCCATTGGCGTAAGTATGTGTAAAAGTGTAACTCTGCTCTACAAGGGAATCAATAAATGGAGTATATCCTTTATAGGTGCCACCTGCCAGGTCTTTATTGAGACTTCCAACGTGTTCCTTGCCCAAACTTTCAATGATCAGGAACACGACATTAAGTTTGTTAAATTTGGCATTATCTGCCGGCAGGTGAACCGGATTATAGATTGTATTGAGTTCAGTATCATTATAGTATTTTACAGGTGTCAGTTTAGACGCCTTCAATGTACGGAAAATGCTGAAAGGTGTATTCAGTACTATACTCATCTGATCCGGAGTATCCACAAATTCGCCCGCGTTACTCAATGTAATGGGCCTGGTGCCGAAGCCCCAGCCACCACGAATGCCTATAAGGCAGGCGAAGGCGATAATGCCCATTAACACGGTATGCAGCAAATACTTTGGCCAGGTAAATTGGGATATAGGATGCAGCTTTACCAGGTCATAAAGTCTGATAAAAAGCCAGATGAAGAGTATGAATAGCAAGAACAGGTACCAGTAATCCCCCATAAAATTGATGAACAGTTTAAATTTGTTCTGCTCGTGACTGAACTGACCGAAAACCGTAGCAGTAGTACGTTTTAAAGTATATTTGAAATAGGCGAAATCTGCAAAATTGGCAAAAATGCCTAAGCTGTTGGATGCGATAAATAACCATTTAGAAAAACTCTGATAGCCCCTTCGGTATCGGAAAGGAAAAGGGATTACTTGTAATAAGATATATATCAAATTTATATAGAGGAGTGCCGATACATCGAATTTAATACCGCCATAAAGCATGTACAGATACTTAGGCAAGCTAATGTGCTGAAACAAACCATAATTAAATGCATAAAATCCGATTCTGCAAAGGGTATAGATGAGCAGGAGTAATAAAAAACGATAAGCAAGTGCGATATACAGGTTAGTGGTATAGGTTTTTTTCAATGCTTTAAATTCAGGCAGCGAATTTAGTCATTTTATGGAAGTGCTACAAAATCTGTAACTGAACAGTATTTATAGCTTTTATGGGCTTGTATACTCACGCCGATGTAATTGAATTTATAAGAAGTATCTATGATGATCTTTCTGTGGCCCAGATCCGGTACGCCCTTGTCCAGCAATAACATACAAATATTTCCCAATCCGGTCGAGAAACCAAAGGCCAGGTTTTCTCCACACGCTTTCTTGGGGTACATTGCTGTAATGCGGTCCTTTACTGTACGTCCGTCCTGGGCGGTATGTTCTGCATAATTGTATCTATTCATATCCTTCGCATGTTGTCGGGCTACCCAGCTCATGGCTTCATCCGGATAAAGCATTGGTAGTTCTTTTACATTTTTAAGGTCTTTTTCCAGACTGCTGTAATACTTGTCGGTTCGGTCTATACGAAGACTTTTGTAGTTGCTGTAAGCGCTCATTTTCTTGTTGTGGCTGTCCACAAAATCCTGGAAAAAAGTTAGGAAAAACTTTTCTCCATTCATCCTGACCAGATTCATATACATCACCATGTCTTTTTCTTCTGCAGTGAGGTATGTTGCCGTTTTCGCCGTGTTGGCTAGTCGCAATTCTTCTTTAGACCACGTGGGTCTGTTTTGTGGCCCGGCAGCAGCAGGTAAATAAGCAGAGAGCAAAAATAGTATAGCAACTTTAAACACTTTCATGAAGAGCTCCTTGCAAAAGCCAAGCCATTTTGGTAATTCTACTGAGTTCTTGTTTTGTTCTCAGATCAGTTGGATTAGGAAGTAAAAGCAGTACGCGCCATGGCTCGTCCTCACATGACCAAGGTGTGAAGAAGTTATATGCCTGACTGCATTTTATCTGCTTTCCTGTCCGAACTTTTACAAATAAAAAAGCTCCCCTAATATCAGTCAGAGGAGCTTCAATTTTATTTGAAAAGGCTTTATTTTAATAAGTTTTTCCAGCTTACCTTATTTCCTATGATATCGAACAAGTCTTTGATCTCAATGCGTTGTTGCTCCATGGTATCGCGATGGCGGATCGTAACGGTGTTGTCTTCTAGCGTCTGGTGATCAATAGTGAAACAGAAAGGTGTACCAATAGCGTCTTGTCGGCGGTAACGTTTTCCTATCGCATCTTTCTCTTCGTAAATGCAGTTAAAGTCCAGCTTAAGGCTGTTCATTATCTCTCTTGCTTTTTCAGGGAGGCCATCTTTTTTGGTCAATGGGAATATAGCCACTTTTACGGGAGCCAGGCAAGGGTGCAGACGAAGCAGAGTTCGGCTATCCTGTCTTTCTTCGGTACTCAGGTCTTCTTCTTCCAGCGCATTGATCAGGGTCAACAAGAACATCCTGTCCAGACCTATAGACGTTTCGATCACGTAAGGGATATAGTTCCCATATGGTTTACCCTCCTCATTCAACTCGGCATCAAAATACTGCATCTTTTTGCCGGAGAATTCCTGGTGCTGTGAAAGGTCAAAATCGGTACGGCTGTGGATACCCTCTACCTCTTTAAAGCCGAATGGGAATTCAAACTCAATATCGGTAGCCGCATCGGCATAGTGGGCCAGTTTTATGGTCGTGGTAACGGTATTTTTCAGCAGGTGTACCCAATGCCATATGCCATTTTAATCGTGCTTCTTTCCAGTAATCAAACCATTTTTTATCTTCACCCGGGCGTACAAAGAACTGCATTTCCATCTGTTCAAATTCGCGCATGCGCATAATGAACTGGCGGGCGATAACTTCATTTCGGAATGCTTTACCAATTTGTGCGATACCAAAAGGGATTTTCATCCTTCCCGATTTTTGTACATTCAGAAAGTTTACAAAAATACCCTGAGCAGTTTCAGGGCGCAGATAAACCTGGTCAGAGCCTTCGGCCATAGCGCCAAACTGGGTGCTGAACATCAGGTTAAACTGGCGTACATCTGTCCAGTTTTTGGTGCCGCTTACCGGGCAGGCGATCTCATGTTCTTCGATCAGTGCTTTTAAACGAGGCAGGTCTTCCGCTTTTAAGGCATCGTCCATGTCTGTTTGTAGTTTTGCTGCTTTATCTGTTTTACCGTCCTTTTCGTAGCGGGCTATTTTATCTTCCAGCAGCTGATCGGCACGGTAACGTTTTTTTGAATCTTTATTGTCGATCATCGGATCGTTAAAGCCATCTACGTGACCGCTGGCTTTCCAGATCTTTGGGTGCATAAAAATTGCAGAGTCGATCCCCACAATGTTTTCGTGCATTTGTACCATGGCTTTCCACCAGTACGTCTTGATGTTGTTTTTTAGTTCAGCGCCAAACTGCCCGTAATCGTAAACGGCACTTAATCCGTCATATATTTCACTGCTTTGAAATACAAAGCCGTACTCCTTAGCATGGGATATTACATTTTTAAATTGTTCGTCGTTATTGTTTTTTGCCATAATGGTGCAAACTTAGAGATTTGGCTTTAGTTAATCAAGTTACGTAGATCCTCTACGACTGGAAATATAAATATATTTTATTAAATTTGATTTGCAACATATTATAATGTCGATGTATAAGGGCTGTTCAGATGAGGAACTGGTCGATCTGTTAAACGGGCATAGCAGGGAGGCTTTTGACGAGATATACCGCAGAAACTGGTCTGCGATGTACCTTGCTGCTTTTAATATGCTTCAGGATCACGATGCATGTATGGACGTGATACAGGATGTGTTTGTTTGGATCTGGAACAAAAGAGGCAGCCTTGAAATCCTTTCTTTGAAATCATACCTCATCTCTGCGGTAAAATATAAGGTTACAAATGTCATTCGTAAGTTGAAATTGCGTCAATCTTTCCTGGATCAGATAGAAACTGTAGAACCTTCCTTTGATAACGCGAGCAGTGAGTTGGAATTGAAGGAATTGAAAGAGGTTTTGCAACAATTTACAGCTGAATTGCCTGATCGTTGTCGTGAAGTGTTCGATTTGAGTAGAAATGAGCACCTAAGTAATAAAGAAATCTCTCAAAAGATGGGGATTTCTGAAAAAGCAGTGGAAAGGCAGATGACAATTGCATTAAAAAGATTAAGATTGTCTTTGATGCGCCTGTTTTTGTTTTCTTTGTTGCTTATTTTCCTTCTTTAACAGGCTGAAAAACCGTTTTCTGCATAAATGTTAAAATAATTTAAACTTTTTGTGATTTTATTTGTGGGGGTACCCCGCTTTTAAGTGCCTTATAATAAATGGGGCACCTGAAACGTGTGGTGTTCTTTTAAAAGAACGGTAGTTTCTAATGAAAAGAGAAGAGTTTTTTCAGTTAACAGATAAGGTAAACGATGGCACAGCAACTGATGCCGAGTTGGCCCTGTACAATCAGTATTTTAACCACTTTCAAACGAAAAAGGTTTGGGACAGTGATCAAATGGGTGAGGAACTGGAGCGCGGTGCCTTGCTGTACCAGGCGATAGACGATGCGATCGGCAGGGACGTTCCGGTTAGGAAATTGAACAGCGGATGGAAGCGAGTGGTTGCTGCTGCTGCGGTACTATTTATCGTTGCCGGGGCTGCGGTGTTTTTTATGAACAGAGATGTAGCGGCGCTGGCTCCCGAATTACTTTCTAAAAGTAATAGCGCAACTTCGAAAACCAACGATCTGATCCAGTTGCCGGATGGAAGTACGGTTATCCTTAGCGCAGGAAGTAAGCTACAGTATTCCCCTAGTTTTGAAGGCAAGCCAATCCGTGAGGTATTTCTAACCGGTAAGGCATTTTTTGATATTAAACACCTCAGCAATCAGCCTTTCATTGTACGTACAGGTAAGGTGAACACCCAGGTTTTGGGAACTGCATTTGATGTGGATTCCAGGAGTGGAGAGGTTAGGGTTACCGTAATCCGTGGAAAAGTAGTGGTGCAGAAAGAGGGTAGGACCCTGGGTACACTGACACCAAATAAACAAGTGCTTTATAATGTTGATACCGATGTGGCTACTGTAAACGATACCAATGCGGAAAAGACTGTGGCCTGGAGGGAGAAGGATTTGGTGTTTAACGACATCACGATGAGCAATGCTGCATTGCTGCTTCAGGAACGCTTCGACGTAAAGGTTAAAATCGACAACAAGCAACTGGCGGCACAACAATTTACCACCACACTATTTGAAAATCAGAGTCTTGCCGATTGCCTGACTTTGATCTGCGATTTTAATAATGCCGTATATACATACGATCCGATCACTAAACAAGTAACAATTGAACCAAAAAACTAATCAAATGAACAGACCAAGACCTTCATAACTAAAAAGGCCCTGCTATAGCTACATATTTGCGGTATGGAACTATTGCAGAACCTCATGGGCAGTCCCAAAGGGATTATAAGCCCTGTCATAATGTAATTCTCATAAGGTATTTAAATCACACCAACATTCGAATATATGAATTTTTCTGCAATTGCAGCTAAATGCGGGGACGGGTATGTCCGCCGTATCAACAAAAAAATCCTGATTGATTTTATGCGCATTACTTCGTTTATCATTCTAACCATCACCATATCAGCGCAAATGCTGATTGCTTCCAATGTTAAAGGGCAACAAATGGAAGACGTACGTGTGAAACTGAAGTTGAACCGGGAGAGCCTGGTTGAGGCACTGGAGAAAATAGAAAAGCAGACGCCTTTTCATTTTCTATACAGAAACGAAGAAATCAGCGAGATCGGAAAACTGAACCTGGTAGAAACCACGACTACGCTGGACAGGCTATTGGATGCCCTGCTGGCCAACTCATCATTGGGTTTCAAACAAGTAAACAGACACATCGTCATCACTAAAAAATCAGAAATCAACTCAAGCACTGCGAATGAACAAAACGTTTACACAAATAAGAATTTAGGTCGACAAGAAATCCAATTGACCGGTAAGGTTACCGATGAAAACAAGATTGGTATACCCGGAGCCAGTGTATGGCTGGTAGGCACGAAAACTGGCGCGACTACAAATAGCGTAGGTAATTTCAGCATTACCGTTCCAGATTCCAGCGGTGTACTGGAGATACGTTATGTGGGTTACAAGGCCAAGCGTATCAGCATTAAATCAGGTGCTTACAAATTGGTTCAACTGGAAGTAGATCAGCAGAATTTGGACGAGGTGGTGATCAATAACGGTTTGTTTGACCGTAAGATTGAAACATTTACAGGAGCAGTTTCAACTTTTAGCAATGCGCAATTGAAGGTAGTTACGAATCAAAACCTCATTGCGGGGCTCGCACTGCTTGATCCTTCCTTTGTGATTGTAGAGAACAATAATCTGGGTTCAAATCCAAATACGCTGCCCGATGTCCAGTTGCGTGGTCAAACCGGATTTCCTAACATCGGCGATCAATATGCTAATGCACCAAATCTTCCATTATTTATCTTGGATGGATTTGAGACTACGATTCAGCGGATTTATGACCTCAACATCAATATGATCAAGAGTGTCACTTTGTTGAAAGATGCTTCTGCTAAAGCTATTTACGGCTCTAAAGCGGGCAATGGGGTAGTGATTGTGGAGACAATTAAACCGGAGCCCGGAGCGCTTCGTGTATCGTATTCAGGAAGTTTGAACCTGACTGCTCCAGACTTATCATCCTACAAGCTTACCAACTCGGCTCAAAAAATCCAGGCGGAGATTCTGGCTGGTAAATATATTTCTGCAAATCCAGTCAATGAATCTACCTTAACTGCGCAGTATGCGATTAACCAAAAGGCGGCGCTGGAGGGAGTAGACTCTTATTGGCTTTCCCAGCCTCTGCAAAATGGTTATGGACAACGTCACAGCGTTACCGTAGATGGAGGAGACCAGGCATTAACCTATTCGGCAAGTATGAATTACAACAATAACATTGGGGTAATGAAAGGGTCCGACAGGACAACCATCACCGGAGCGGTAAACCTATCGTATCGTATCAATAAATTTTCATTTAATAATATACTAACCATTGACCGGAACACGGCTAACAATTCGCCATATGGATCTTTTGGTGAGTATTCAAGGATGAATCCTTACTGGAGGATAAGAGATGAATCCGGTCATTTGATACCAACATATACAAACTTCGGTGCCACGGTCTATAATCCGCTGTATAATGGAGAACTCAATTATAAGGACAACTCCAAATACACTAATGTTGTCGAGAACTTCTATACAGAATGGAGACCATCTACGTCGTTAAGGTTTACAGGGCGTGTGGGCCTGAACATGCAAAGCAACAATTCTGAGAATTACATCTCTGCAAATAATACCCTTTATGCCGCTGTACCAGTAAACTCACCTTTATATCAACAAAGAGGTCAGTACACCGTTACTAACGGAAATAACTCTGCGGTGAGCAGTGATTTGGGAGCTGCCTATACCTACAATAGAGGCAAACACCAGTTTCTTGCTAATGCCATCTATTCGATTACCCAAAATATCACGAGTATGAATGGGATGACTGCTGTAGGATTTCCTAATGATAATCTGGATTTCATCTCAGCAGGTAATGGATTTGCAGCTGGTGCAAAACCTACCGGATCGGAAAATACTGCGCGTACGATGGCTGTGACTACCGCTATCAATTATGCATATGATAACCGTTTTCTATCAGATTTTAGCTACCGTGCCAATGCAAGTTCACAGTTTGGTGCCAATCATAGATGGGGTGGTTTTTGGTCTGCGGGTTTAGGTTGGAATATTCATAATGAGGGTTTTATGAGCAGTCTAAAAGGTAAGGTAGATATGCTAAAGCTTCGTGCCAGTATCGGAAGTACCGGTACTCAGAATTTTAGTGCATATGATGCCCTTACTTCGTATAGGTATAATACATCGCAAAATTACAATGGTGATGTAGGTTTTAATTTAATTTCGTTAGCCAATCCGGATTTGCAATGGCAGAAGGTAATGGATAAGAATATTGGTTTAGACATTAGTCTATTTCAAAGATTGAGTCTGCGTTTCGATGCTTACATCAAAGATACTCAGAACTTATTATCGGACCAGGTTTTACCTTATTCGACTGGATTTAGCAGCTATAAAGAAAATATTGGGCAGGTCAGAAATCAAGGTTATCAGATTGGCGCCAATATGCGGGTGTACAATAATTCGTCAAATAGCTCATCGGTGAATGTATTTGTGAATGCAGCTCACAATACCAACAAGATCAGAAATGTGTCTAGTTCATTGGAACAATTGAATGCTTCGGAAGATCAGAATAAGTTGAATTCCGGAACGAATGCTGAAGAAAGGGCACTGAGACAGAATCCTTCTACAAGGTATGTTCCAGGACAATCTATGTCCGCAATTTGGGTGGTACCATCTCTGGGTATCGATCCATCAAATGGTCGGGAAATTTTTGTCAAGCGAGATGGTTCCAGAACTTATGAATGGTCAGCTGCGGACTATGTAGTTGGTGGAGATACCAATCCATTTATGAACGGAACGATTGGAAGTAATGCACGCTATAAAAATTTCACAATGAATTTTGCTTTTGCCTTTAGATTGGGTGGTCAGGCATATAACACGGCATTAGTACAAAAGGTGGAGAATGCAGATTTTATCTACAATGTGGATGTCCGGGCACTGGAACAACGCTGGTCGGTTCCGGGACAAGCTGCTATCTATAAAAACATTGCGGATAATACCCCAACTAAGCCGACTTCCAGATTTGTACAGGATTTGAGTGAGCTTACTTTTTCGTCCATAAGTCTGGGCTATGATTTCAATAAGCTAAAGTTTATGGGGCCAAACAACAAAAGCCGTATCAACGTGGCACTCAATCTAAATGACATTGCGAGGATAGCAACAGTTAAAACGGAGCGTGGATTAGATTACCCTTTTGCACGTACCATGTCAATGTCGATAAATGCTAACTTTTAATATGAAGAACATGAAGAATATTTATATCGTTTTAGTGTTGATTCTTGCACTAGGACTGTCTTCCTGCAAAAAATGGCTGGAAGTGAAGCCTAAAACTGAAGTTGAAGCTGAAGTAGCCTTTAGAAACGAACAAGGTTTTAAAGATGCACTTACAGGACTTTATTTAAGTATGACCTCTGGTGATCTATACGGAAAGGAACTGACTTTTGGGATGATGGACGTTTTGGCCTTGCAATACACCAATATCAGCGGTTCCAGTTACAATAATTTCGCTACTTACAACTATGCACAGGATTCGATCAAAAAAAGAATGGATGCTTCCTGGATTAAATTGTATAATGTAGTAGCGAATACCAATGGACTGATCACAAACATCAATGCTGCCGATCCTGCTATATTTTCAGGATCTACCATGAATGTGATCAAGGGTGAAGCCTATGGCCTGCGTGCTTTTTTACATTTTGATCTGTTAAGAATGTTTGCTCCGGCTCCAGCTTCTGCCGGAGGAGCAACGAGCCTGGCGATTCCTTATGTGGAGACCATTGTACCTAAGGCAACTCCTACATCTACGGTGAGTGAAGTATTAACCAAGATACAGGCTGATTTGACAATTGCTGCTGATGCATTGCGAGGTGTAGATCCGATACTACAAGGCAAAACATCGACTGGATATCTTCGAGACCGAATTTATAAGTTTAATTACTATGCTGTAAAGGCACTGCAAGCGCGTGTTTATCTCTATGCCGGTGATCAGACAAATGCGTTGATCTGTGCAAGAGAGGTGATCAATTCTGGAAGATATCCTGCAGCTCAGACTGCAAATGTGATCAATGGAAATGACAGGTTATTTCAAGATGAAATCATTTTTTCTCTGAATATCAATACACTGGCAGACCGTGCAAGTAGCTTTTTCTCTAGGACTGCTACAAATTTGTTGGGTAAAAGCGAAGCGAATTACTTGGCAGAAATGGACAACGCTTCGACTGATTACCGTAAACAGTACTTTACGGCCTCTTCGGATGTGACCTCCATTTTATTCCCTACAAAGCTGATCCCTTTATTGAATGCTCCATCTGCATTTGGCAATAAGATGCCAATCATCAGGGTGTCTGAGATGTATTATATTGCTGCAGAGTGTTTAAAGGAAAGCAATCCACAGGCTTCGGTAGATTATTTAAATTATGTAAGACTCAACCGGGGACAGACTACGGTAATACCTGCAAGCTACACAGCCGCTCAAATTCAAAATGAAATCTTTAAAGAATACCGCAGGGAATTTATATGTGAAGGGCAGCTGTTTTACTATTATAAGCGGGTAAACGCTGCGACTATACCATACACAACGGTTATAGGTACAAATGCGATATACGTTTTTCCAAAACCAGATCAGGAACTAGAATATGGAAACAAATAATAACACAGCGATGATTATGAAATTCAGAACACTTTTTGTATTGTTTGTTACCTTATTAACAAGCTTACTCAGCTCTTGCGAAAAAGAGATTGATACTTACCAGGATGATCCCAGATTATATTTTTTCGAAAGAGCGGCGGATTTAGTTCAGACCAGAATTAGCTCAAAGTCCTTTTCTTTCGTACCATTTCCGTCAACTGTCCTGACCGATACGATAAAGATAAAGGTAAAAACAATGGGACTGGCGCGGGATTATGACCGGATGCTAAAGGGCGTAACTGTACTTGTGGGTACTACTGCTACAGAAGGTACCAATTATGCTTTTGTAGAAGGAACAATTAAAGCTGGACAAGTAGAAGGATATTTGCCTGTAGTGCTATACCGTACTGCAGATATCAAAACCAAAAGCTTAACGCTTAACCTTACAATTGCAGAAACTAAAGACTTTAAGCCCGGTGTGATAGAAGATCAGACATTCAGTTTGAACTGGAGCGACGATTTGGTGAAGCCTGCAAATTGGGATGGTATCATAAGTCTAAATTTCTATTTCGGAACTTATAGCAGAGCAAAATACCGTTTTATCATCGATGTAACCGGCATAACGGACTTTCCACTTCAACAGAGTGGTCGGGTGCCCCTTAATCCGGGGGAATATAGCAACAGCATGATGAACGATGTTAAGCTAAGAGTTAAAGAAGCATTAGCAACGTATAATGCTAGTCATACCGTTCCATTAACGGATGAAAACAACGTGTTGGTAACCTTTCCAAATTAACCACTAAAGAAAGAATGATGAAAATTTTTAAAATACATACATACTTTTGCATTGGAATACTCCTTTGTCTCGCAGCTTCCTGTAAAAAGGACCTTGGAAAGTATGATTATACATCCGTAAATACACCTGTATTAGACACCACTCAGGTTCCTGCAAGCTACTCTATTGAGCGTTACGCTAATTTAACCATTGACCCGAAAATCAGGTTGAATGGTTTGGATACAAGTACATTGACTTATAAATGGATGTTGTATAAACAGACCGTTGCTACCGGACAGACGAATATTCCAAGGGTAATTTCGAGCTTAAGAAGATTGAGCGTACCTATCGGTGATCCACTTGGACTTTATTATGTAGAACTGATAGTTACCGATACCAAAAATGCTGCGAAAACCAATATTGTATTCAATCTGAGTGTGTCTGCTGGAATGGAATATGGCCTAATGGTGTTACACACGAATAATGGGACAAGTGATGTCGACTTTTTAGTTACCAGAAATGCGGTACCCATTACGAGTATCCCTGAAAAGCGTCTAAGGAATCTGTATTTAAGCGCTACAGGTGCAAGGCTTGCAGGAGAGGGAAGGTTCATTAGCCCGAGCAGGAGAACTAGTTTTAATGCTATTGTGACCAATTGGGTTACTGTAGCGACCGATTCGCATCTACAACGTGTTAGTGGAAATGACTTCTCGTTTCTTAGAGAGAATGAATCCTTGTTTTTAAGACCGGGTACAGTGATCAATCCTCAGGCACATAACCTAAGTGACCTTAGTTCTTATGAGACTTTGATCAACGATGGAAAGATGTACATCACTAATGCTTCAGATCAATTGGTAGCCTCCTTTTCGGCGGCATTGACCGGAGATTATTATTTAGCTCCATTTACTGTCAGTGGAACCTCAGGCTCATTGATTGCTGTAGGTTACGACCAAAAGAATGGACGTTTTATACGTCCGACCTCTGCAACAGCGGGCACAATTACGGATTTCAGAGTGCCAGCTAATGGAACTCAGCCATTTAATTTGACCAGTATCGGAAAAGATATGGTGGGTATGGATCGGGGGATCAGCAATCAGACTTTGGCATTTTTTAAAAATAAAACGGGGAATGGTAGATCATTATACGTAATCAATTTCAATAAATCTGATGATGGATTGCTGGGAATTGGTAATTATGATATGAGCAATTTACCGGATATTGGCAATGCGCTGTTTTATCAGGCAAATAAAGCTTCCAGTGTTTGTTATTACGCTACCGGAACAAAAGTCTATCTGTATGATTATACTACCCAAAACATACCGACCGTGGGTTTTCAGGTTCCGGCAGGCGAAACCATCACTTGTATGAAAGTGTATAAGCCAAGCCCAAATTTTAATTTGACCGATTCGGATGGAAGACTTCTATATATAGCTACCTGGGATGGCACACAAGGTAGACTGTATGAGCTATCGATTAACCCGGCGACCGCAGTAATTAATGGGACGCCTTTGAACAAGTTTGAGGGCTTTGGGAAAATCACAGACGTTTCACCGAAGCCAAGAGGAGCGGGGAATCTTTAATAATATCTATTGCTAAATAATTTATTTATGAAAAAAATTATCATTGCAAGCGCTATAGCGCTTGCAATACAAACAATTTCCGCATTTGCGCAGACTAAGCATTTTGTAATTTCGCCAGAAAAAGCGGTAGCCGGAGAGAAAATCAGTGTGAGCTATAATCCTAAGGGGACAGTGCTCGAAAAAAAGAAGGACATCAGTGCCATCGTCTATCAGTTTTGCAACTACGAATGGCGTAAAAACGAAATCAA
Source organism: uncultured Sphingobacteriaceae bacterium (assembly GCA_963795585.1). Classification (GTDB taxonomy): domain Bacteria; phylum Bacteroidota; class Bacteroidia; order Sphingobacteriales; family Sphingobacteriaceae; genus Pedobacter. The sequence continues at coordinate 196,249 of CAWCIO010000020.1, forward strand.
GCTGACAAAAAAAGACAGCCTTTGGACTGCAGATTACCAGTTGGCGGATGATGCGGCTTTGGTTGCATTTAAGTTTAAAAGCGGAAAAGTAACAGACATCGGATATGGTTATGGCTGGATGCTGTTTGGAAAGAATGAAAGAAATGTTCCCGGTTCTTATGCAGGTTGGGCTTTCTTAAGAAATTCATCGGTTCCAGAATTTTATTCAGGTTATACGGATGGTAAATCTTTGATCGGCGACGATGTCCTGGTATACTGGATGGAACAGCAGGTGAAATATGAACCTTCTAGCAGAAGGGATATTTTTTATCCATGGTTAAAAGTGCAGAAGAAAATCGATGCGGAAAAAGCGAAAGTAAATGCACTGAAAGACATTCAGTATATGAACAACCAGACTGATCTTTCCCTGAAAGACCTTCAGAATATTAAAAAGGTGTATGCAGAGATTTTGGACAGACCCGCATCAGCTGATTCTATGGCTCAGGTGATCGCTTCAATTGATTCGACAGCAATAAAGGCTAGAAATCCTGAAAAACTAGCCGCATTTAAAGCCATAGGAGCTGAACGCGATTATAAAAAAATGCTGCCAATGAACATCAGCTTCCTGGAGCGCTATCCTATGTACCAAGCTGATCGTGCTTTTGATAAGGCCAATTGGATTGACTACAGTAAGATTTACAGTTCTATTGCAATTATCGCATCTGTAGAGAAAGATTCAGCTACTTTCAAAAAATATGTCGCAAAAGCACCTTTTACCAGCTTGGCTAATATTTTTTATAAGGCCATGCAAGTTCCTTATGTATCACTGAAAAGTTTCACTGCAGCTGAAGCTTACGTGTATGCTCGTCCAATTATGGGTCGTTTGCTACAATTTAACGATGCTAAACCGGAAGGCTTCATGGAGGTTTACATGGGAAATGCAGCTACATATGCGGATATTCTGATGCATTTGAAAAAGGACGAGATGGCTTTGGGTTTTGCAACTGCAGCTCAACAAAAATATCAGTATGATAACTCACCACTAAATGAAGTGTCTGCTATTCTTTTGGAAAGAACTGGCCAGAAAGACAAACTGAAATTTGTGTTGGAGAGCAGTATGAAAAAGAACCAAATGAGTCCGCTCATGCTGGAGATGCTGAAGAAAAACTACGTCGCAAGCACTAAATCAGAAGAAGGTTATCAGGCATACTTAGCCACTTTAAAGGATGGTAAATTGGATTCTGCTTTGGAAAACAAGGTAAAGAAGTCCATGATCAAAAAGGCTGTTCCGGATTTCAATATAAAGAGCAACAGAGCAGGTAAAATGGTGAAGCTCAGTGATCTGAAAGGAAAAGTAGTGGTATTTGATTTCTGGGCCTCCTGGTGTGCGCCATGTAAAGCGGCATTTCCAGGAATGAATATGGCTGTTGAGAAATACAAAAATGATAAAGATGTGGTTTTTTACTTTGTGGATACACAGGAGAAAATGAAAGATTATGAAGCTTATGTCAGTAAATATTTGAAAGAAAGAAATTTCGATTTTAACGTGTTGTTTGATGCGGATGCAAAGATGTCGAAAAGCTATGGCGTCGGACCAATTCCTCACAAGATGGTGATCGATAAAAATGGTATGCTTCGTTTTTCGGAAGTTGGTTATATGGGTAGCCCTTCGGAATTAGTTGATGAAATTAGCATGATGGTGGAACTGGCGCGTAAAGGAGGATAAGGTGAAGAGGATTGTATGGACAGCTTCGTTATTGCTGTATTTGAATGCCGCGTTTGGGCAAAGTAGCGATGTAGAATTTAAAAATGCTGCCGGCGATATCAGCATTGGTGCTACGGTATCTGTACCTACTGGTTATAATAGCCGAAATGCGGTTGTGATTGTTTCCGGTGGAGGTATGCAGGACCGGGACGGCAAGATGGCCGGTCACCTTTGGTTTAAAGTGTTAGCAGATTATTTCAATACCAGGGGCTTAACTGTACTCAGAATGGACGATCGTGGTGTAGGGAAAACTACAGGGCAATACGACCAGGCTACTACGGCAGATTTCGCCGCAGATGCGTTATCTGCAGTAAAGTACCTGTTATCGAGAAAGGATCTTCAACTTAAAAAAGTAGGCCTTGTTGGACATAGTGAAGGAGGTGCTGCTAGTGCAATTGCAGCCGCTCAATCAAAAGATGTGGCTTTTTTGATCAGTTTATCTGGCTTGGCACTGGATGGTATGACCTCTTTAAAGACCCAGAACGAAGATCTGGTCAATGCCTCCCAATTAAAGGATTATGATAAAAACAGATCGAATGAGATCAATAACCTGATGTTTACAGTGGCGAGAAAGTATGTAGATTCAGCAAATATGGAGCAAAAACTGAATGAAACCTATGCAGAATGGAAGAAGAATGATGATGTATATTTCAAAACTTTGAACATTCAGTTTGATCATTTCAGATTTCCGGTCTACAGCTATGTGATGAATGCGGTAAAGCCATGGTACCGTTATTTTCTGAAGTTTGATCCGGCAAATTTTTTACCCAGTGTCAAGGTTCCGATCTTGGCAATAAATGGAGATAAGGATTTAATGGTGAGGCCTCAGATTAATCTTGCAAACTGGAAAAACCTTCCTGCAAAAGGTGGAAATAAACAAGTGACCACGAAACTGATGCCAGGTTTAAATCATCTGTTGCAACATTGTGTGACCTGCCAGCAACAAGAATATGCCAGCATTAAGGAAACGATTGCTCCTGAAGTACTGGAGGAAATCGGAAGGTGGCTTGTTGTGAATAAGCTAGCCAAATAAATTAAACTTCAATATATTGATTATAATATCAGAATATTGCTAAATGAGACAATATATTGCAAGTAATCACAAAATATAATCGCTAGGTTATTTAATGTAACTTAAATGAAATTTCACGTTTTTTTTTAGTTGTTTTTACTTATTTTTGTCTTGGTGAGTTGCAAAAGATCGGAATTGGAATAGATGAATGACTATAACACTATTTGTACTTTTAAGGTGCAAATAGTGTTGTCAATTTTAGGAGTGTACATCTAGTTTTTTAACACTCGTTGGATAACCAAGTCATCAGACTTTCTTCGAATTTCATGCAGAACTCATTTTATTTTAATTAATAATAGCTGAGATATGAAAACTAACCAAATTAACCTTTCTGATATTGATTACGAAGTGGGATCACAGGATGAATATTTCCAGTTCATCCATATCGAGGATGGTTATTGTCCGGAAGACTATGTAAGACGTTTTTGGGAAAAATATAGTTTGCTAGACAGTCAGATCTTTGCTTACGGCTTGCAAGTACTGGCTGAATATCATCGTAGTCATTCGGATAAAGATTTTCTTATCAGTAATGAGACCCTGAACAGCTTTCGTATGGACGTAGCTAATTTGCTGAAAGCAGTTTATTATGACCATACCTATAATCAAGATAAAGGCAAAATAATATTCGTATCAGATGCTAAAGCTGGATACTGATGTTCAGGTTCTGTATGATACTTATAAAGCAGCATTATCTGGCACGGTGCTTCGGTATTTAAACGGCAATATATTAGCTTGCGAAATGGTATTGTCTGCTGCATTTCTCCAAATGAAAAGGGAGAAGACAAGTTATAAATCTGAGCAATGCACTGTATACATCTGGATGTTGTTCATTGTAATGGCGCAGATACAGGAATTCGAGAATAGTCAGAGATCAAAAGCAGAATGACAAAGAGATTTAGCTATGTGATCAAAAGCATGACTATATTTGTCTTTAAAGCATAGTCATGAGTATTAAAGTACAGCATTTAAGTAAGTATTACGGTAAACAAAAAGCGGTTGATAACATCAGTTTTGAAGCCTGTCCTGGTAAGATATTGGGGTTTTTAGGGCCTAATGGTGCTGGAAAATCCACCACTATGAAAATGTTGACAGGTTATTTACAACCAGATTCAGGTTCAGCGCAATTGTGCGAATATGATACACAAAGTCAGTCTCTTGAAGTCCGCCGGAGAATTGGCTATCTGCCGGAAAATACACCGCTTTATACCGATATGTACGTGAAGGAATTTCTGTTTTTTGTAGCCGAAAGCTATAGCTTATCCAACAACGCTGAAAGGGTACGTGAAACCATCGATATGGTTGGATTGGCGTCAGAGCAGCATAAAAAAATCCACATGCTTTCCAAGGGTTATAAACAAAGGGTAGGTTTGGCCCAGGCCATTATCCACCAGCCAGAAGTATTGATCCTGGATGAACCTACCTCCGGATTAGACCCCAATCAATTGGTTGAGATTCGCGAACTGATCAGAAAACTGGGCAGAAATAAAACAGTGGTATTATCTACACACATCATGCAGGAAGTTGAGGCTATCTGTGATGAGGTTGTCATCATCGATAAAGGACGAATTGTAGCAAATTCGGCCATTTCTGATCTAAAAAAGCAACATCAAACTGACTCTTTGGAAGAAATATTCAGGAAGCTTACAACCTAGTTATTTAACCTCCATATAAACAAAACGATAGATTTTATGTGTTTTTGTACAACTATTGGCCAAGTTTTTGCACCTGAGCTTTTAATTATTTAAAAACACATTTAAATTAAACAAGCATGAAAAAGTTATTTGTATTAACTGCAATTGCCGGAATGTTCGTATTTTCGAACGTAAAAGCACAGGATGCAGCAATGTCAGGACCTAAGTTAGGTATAGGTGTTGAATTTGGTTTTCCTACTGGCAACTTCGGAGACGTTTATAATTTGGGTGTTGGTGGATCATTACTATATCAACATCCAATTGCTGAAAAATTGAATTTTACAGCCAATGCCGGTTATTTGAATTTTACTGGTAAAGATTATTCTCTGGGAGGCGTTACAGTTTCCGCAGATAATTTTGGCGTCATTCCTGTAAAAGCTGGTCTTAGGTATTTCCTTGCAGAAAATATTTTTGTAAATGGAGAAGTAGGAGCTGTATTTGGTACAGAAGAAGGATTTGGAACTAGGTTCGCGTATGCACCAGGTGTTGGTGTTGAATTTCCTGTAGCGGATAAATCGACGCTTGAATTAGGTGCTCGTTACGAAGGCTGGAGTAAAAAAGGAGATAACTCAGTTACTCCGCAGACTATTGGTTTGAGATTAGCCTGGAACTTTGGTTTGTAGGCGATAAACTGAGATTAAAAAATAAGGGGGGCAAAGACCCCCTTATTTTTTTGTCTTTTTATGACAAATGAGTTTTGTCTATGCAATTTTGATGGTTTTAATGATTGCCACTGGACCTTCCATGATGGGACCTGCCGCTGCGCTGAATTTTTGGACGTGAGGCTGTTGGTTATGGAGGTCAAGCCCTTTCTGACTAGCCCAGGTTTCATGAAAAATGAATTGAGTACTTTCTTCGCTTGACTGGTGCAGTTCATATTGAATACAAGCTGCTTCCTGAGTAGAAGCATCCAATAATTCCAGCAAGTAACCTTTCATCTCGTCGGCAGCGCCGGATTTACTTTTGATCAGCGCAGTTAAGTAGATTTCCATAGTATGTTTTTTGATGTAAATATTTTGTTCAGATGTGTCTGATAGCGCTTTAAATCTTTGGGAATATCTGCATTTTTCTCTACATCATGAAAGTGGATACTTTCAAATGGTGTCATCCCCGTAAAGGCATTCATCCTGTGGAATCCGAAAAGCGGACCTTCATCGACACTTTTTTCGTTAAAAAATTCTCCAGGTAAGGTGAAGGCAGCTGCAGGGGCATTCCAAGAGGTCGTTAACAAGTACTTTTTACCTTGCAGCATACCACCAGTTCCATAATTGATTTCCGGATTTGCAGCACTTCGTCCATCACTTTTGTAAATTCCATTTTGATGCCCTTCTGTAAATACTACATCTATGTACTTTTTAAAACCATGAGGAAGTTGGAACCACCAGATGGGGGTGTGGTAAATGACTACATCGGCCCATTTGTAGTTTTCTACTTCCTGCTCCGGATCGTAGTCTTGGTTTACATCGGTCGACCGAATATTAAATTCCTCTCTTTCTGTGAAATAACTGATAGTAGTATCTAGTAATGTTTTGTTGAATCGGCCGCCGGAATGTCCGAAGATCTGGCCGCCATTGATTACGAATATGTTTTTCATCTATATGTTCTTTTAATGAGACTACAAAACTACAGCTAAACCTACCAGGGTTAAAATAACTTAAACTATGGTGTTCTATTATAATTATGATACAAGTCGAAGTGATTAAGCACACGAAAGAAACCAGTTTTTTTGTAACTTCGTCATCATTAATTCAAATGCATGTACGCAGTTTTTAAACGTGAATTATTCAGTTTGCTCAATTCGCTGATGGCCTATATTACTATCGGGGTTTTCCTTTTTGCCACCAGTTTATTGCTTTGGGTATTTCCTGATACCTCCGTCCTCGAGTACGGTTATGCCGAACTGAACGGATTTTTTAGCTTGGCGCCTTTCTTGTTCATGTTCCTGATTCCGGCCATAACCATGCGGTCGTTTGCAGAAGAGAGACGGGAAGGCACTTATGTACTGCTCGCTACTAGGCCTCTGACCAATTGGCAAATCGTATTGGGTAAGTACTTTGCTTGTCTGGTCTTGATATTTTTTGCATTGCTGCCTACATTGGTCTATGTGTATGCCGTTCATCAGTTGGGCCTTCCAAAAGGAAATATGGATATGGGAGCTGTGATCGGCTCTTATGTAGGTCTTGTGATGCTTGGCAGTTCATTCGTGGCAGTTGGTATCTTTGCATCCTCCATAACCCGAAACCAGGTAGTCGCATTTGCTGTAGCTGTATTTATTTGTTTTATAGCCTATCAGGGAATGGATGCAATAAGTAAGATTTTTGCAAATTCATATTTTGAAAATGCATTTATAGCACTAAGTATCAATACACATTATCAGTCCATTAGCAGAGGGGTATTGGATACGAGGGACATGGTTTATTTCATCAGTTTTGTACTGGTATTTACAGGGATTACCAGAATGATATTAGGAGGCAGGAAATGGTAGGCAAGAAGAAATCGACCTGGGTTTGCGTAGTCGTTTTTGTGTTGGCAATCATCGCATTAAATCTGATCGGACAATCGTTTTTTGCCAGGATAGACTTTACGAAAGAAAAAAGATATACGCTTACCGATCAATCAAAATTTATATTGAGGCAAGCTACCAAACCGATCATAATCAGAGTATATCTCGATGGAGACATGCCGGCAGCATTCCGGCGGCTACGAAATGCTACGAAAGACCTGCTTACAGACTATAAGGCTTACTCGGGTACTGATCTAAGGGTTATTTTTGTAAATCCTTTGTCGGGCTTATCTGCCGGTGAGGAACAGGACACGGTAATAAACAAACTTTATCAGGCGGGTATAGAGCCCACCACCCTCAATATTAAAAATGACAATGGCTTTGCTCAAAAAATCATTTTTCCAATGGCGATGGTAGAGGGTAATGGTAATGGGGTGCCGGTTAAACTCTTGCAAAACCTGGATGCTTCGGGCAATTATGAAGAAAATATCAATAGTTCCATACAGAACCTTGAGTATGCTTTTACTTCAGCTATACAAAAAGTTTTAAGTGGCATTTATCCGAGGATCGGTTTTACTGAAGGCAATGGAGAGCTGAATGACGCCCAATTGGATGATGCTGTCAAAAGTCTTTCCGAGAGTTATGAAGTAGGAAGGGTAAATCTTAGTGTGATTGATAAACAGGGGCTTGATAAGCTTAAGCTGCTGGTCGTCGCTAAGCCTCAGCAGGAATTTACGGAAGCTGAAAAGTATAAGCTCAATTATTTTGTGATGAAGGGTGGAAGACTATTATGGTGCATCGACCAGGTATCTGCTGAACTGGACAGTATGGGCAAAGGAGGAGCAGCACCTGGTGAGCAGTTAGCCTTCAACAGGCAGCTAAGCCTGGATGATATGTTGTTTATCTATGGTGCGCGAGTGAATTATAACTTGATTGCAGACGCAAATTGCGCAGAAATCCCATTGAGTATGGGGCCACAGCAACAAATTCAAATGGCACCCTGGGTTTATTATCCTCTGCTGATGCCGGATACCTCTAGCGCTCTGGTCAGGAATATAGATGGGGTGCGGGCAGAATTTGCAAGCACCGTTGACACGATAGCAGTGAAAGGCATAAAGAAGCAAGTGATTTTACACACTTCTAATTTCAATAAATTACACAATACCCCAAAGATACTTTCCCTGCAAATGGTTGCAGAACAGCCGGATCCGAGGCAATATGCAAATTTTGCTCAACCAGCTGCAGTGCTGTTGGAGGGATCATTTCCATCTGTATTTTTAGGTAGGTCATTACCTAAAGGTATCATACAGGATTATGGTGCGCCTTCACATAGCGAGCCGACAAAAATGATTGTGATCGGCGACGGAGATGTGTTCAAAAATCAGGTGAGCAGTAAGGATGGCTCTGTATTTCCCTTAGGCTTTGACCGCTACACACAACGGAATTTTGGAAATAAGGCCTTATTGTTGAATATTGCTGATTATATGTCGGGAGATGAGCAATTGATCGCGCTTCGCAATAAAGATATAAAAGTCAGGCTGCTGGATAAAGCACGTGTGAGGGTCGAAAAGTTACAGTGGCAACTTTTTAGTGTGCTTGTGCCGCTTTTATTGTTAATATCATTTGCGATTTTTCAACATTATTACCGCAAACACAAGTATGCAAGGTAATTTTTATATTTTTGAGAACTGACTAGATCATACTATGAGATTTATTGTATCCACATCAACGTTATTAAAACATTTGCAGACGGTAAATGGTGCATCAAGCAGCAGTACCGTTTTGCCTATATTGGAGAACTTCCTTTTCGAGATAAAAGATGGAAACTTGACGATATCTGCTACAGATTTGCAGACAAGTATGACTACCTCTTTGCCTGTTGAATCCAAAGAAGGAGGAAAAGTTGCCGTTCCTGCAAGGATTTTGTTGGATACTTTAAAAACACTTCCTGATCAACCGATTTCGTTCAATATTGACGACAGTACTTTTTCAATAGAAATTAGCGCAGGAGACGGTAAGTATAAATTGAGTGGTGAGAATGGAGATGATTTCCCGAAAATTCCCGTAGTTGAAAATGCTTCTTCTGTAAATTTACCGGCTTCAGTTTTAACTGAAGCGATCACCAAAACTATATTTGCAGTAAGTAGTGATGAATTACGTCCGGCAATGACTGGTGTATTTTGTCAGCTTTCTGAGCAGTATATCACTTTTGTTGCTACTGATGCACATAAATTGGTGAGATACCGGCGGATGGATGCAAGGCTGATAAAACTTCTTCTTTTATTTTGCCTAAAAAGGCGCTTACACTACTTAAAGGTGCTTTGCCATCTTCAGATGTAAACGTCTCTGTAGATTACAACGCGACAAGTGCATTCTTTAAATTTGAGAACATTAACCTGGTTTGTCGTTTAATCGACGAGCGTTATCCTGATTATGAAGCGGTAATTCCTGCGAATAATCCTAACAAACTGGTGATCGATAGAGCTTTGTTTTTAAATACTTTGCGTAGGGTAGTTATTTTTGCCAATAAAACTACACACCAGGTACGCTTAAAAATCAATGGTAGCGAGCTAAATATCTCTTCAGAGGATCTTGATTTCGCAAATGAGGCCCATGAGCGTTTGAGTTGCCAGTACGAAGGTGAAGATTTGGAAATCGGCTTCAACGCGCGTTTCCTGATCGAAATGCTTGGTAACCTAAGTGGAGAAGAAGTTACCTTGGAATTGTCAACCCCTAATCGTGCAGGCTTATTGATTCCTCAGACTAATGATGAAAATGAGGATGTTCTGATGTTGGTGATGCCTGTAATGCTAAACAATTACAACTAATTTATAAAAGAAATAAGTAATGGCTTGGTTTTTGACCAGGCCATTGTTGTTTTAGATCGTTAAAATACTATTATACAAATCATTACCGTTATGAAAAAAGCAATTTTATCATGCCTGAGCTTAATGCTGTTGTTGAGCTCTTGCGTTAAAGAACCAACTCCCGTACCGGTTGGCGAGGCAAAAGTTAGATTTATCAATGCTGGACTTGGCTCAAGCGCACAGGACTGCTATGTAAATTCTGATAAAAAGAATAGTGCCGGACTGGTATATGGCCAAGCAACGCCGAGTTACACCTTTACTTCGGGGGGGACTGATTTTCTTTTTACGAATCAAGGGTCTACTACAATAAGTGCCGGCACGAGTGAAATCGTTCCAATTGGTGCAAGCTATTCGGTTTTTTATCTTCAAAATACTAGTGGTGCAGCTTCAGCTGCCCTGGCCTCAGAAGATAATGCGGTAGTCGAAGGTAAGGCGAAGGTGAGATTTATACACCTGAACATTTCCTTGTCCGCGTCAATCAAGATTGCAACTGAAGCTGGTACTGTACTTACAGATGGTGTTGGTGTAGTTCAATCCTCAAATTACTTTACAGTTGATCCGGGAACTAAATTTGTATTAACCGCTACTGGAGTAACTGCTCCCCCTGTGGTAGATGGCCATTTAGCCGCAGGTAAAAACTATACCATATGGTTTAGTGGATCAAGCGCAACGGAACTAACTTACTTCACTATCCTTCAGAATTAATTATGACATTTTAAAAGTAAAAATATCGTGTTTATTGCCACGATATTTTTACTTTTGGGCTTAATTTATAGAACTTGGAATTTTTTTCGTTTTTAGTAGACTTCCTGCTGCATATTGACAAGCACCTGGAAGAAATCATCAGAGATTATAGTACATGGACTTATGCCATACTTTTTCTCATCATTTTTGCCGAAACAGGTTTTGTAGTTACACCATTTTTACCTGGAGATTCCTTGTTGTTTGCCATGGGTGCATTGATCGCCGGTGGCAACACAGGCTTGAACATCTGGCTCATGCTGGTACTGCTTATTGTTGCAGCGATCTTAGGAAATTCGCTCAACTATCAGCTAGGTAGTTTTTTTGGGGTAAAGGTATTCAAAGAAAAAAATAAGATTTTAAAGCTGGAATATTATAACCAATCCCATCAGTTTTTTGAAAAACATGGTGGTAAAGCCATCATCTTTAGTCGTTTTTTACCCATCTTCAGGACAATAGCACCTTTTGTTGCCGGGATCGCCAAAATGCCTTTTGGTCGTTTCACCTTGTTCAACGTCATCGGTGGTGTAGCTTGGATCAGCAGTTTGTTACTGGCGGGATACCTGCTCGGGCAAATTCCTGTAGTTAAAAAGAACTTTGACCTTGTGATCGTAGTGATTGCAGTAGTCACCTTCTTCCCCGCAATATTTGCAGCAATTAAGTCGAGGCTGAACAAGAAGAAAGCAACAGAGGAAAAGGCGGTTGCAGAGGAAGTTAATATTCCCGACCTATAATTATTCCATTCTGATATCCTTTTTCTATTTGCAGATCTTTGGGATCGGCAGATGTTTTGATCATGTTTTCTAAAATTGGCTGTCCGGCATCAATCCATGCTGAATACCAGAAAGATCCTATGCTGAGGATAGACTGACGCATCTGCTGTTCTACCATATGGTTCAGTTTATTCTGATAAGCTGCAGCATATTCCCTGCTGTATTGCCTGATTACCATATTGTTCCTTTTGGAGAAGCTGTATTTTCTATAAGCTGGAAATTCTGCGCTGAGCTTTCGTTCTACGTCGAGAACGGAATCTACGAGGCTATGTGTATGGCTGACAATTCGCCAGCTTTCCTGAACTGGATTCTCAATGTATCGGGCTTTGCCAACAAAAAAGTTATAATCTCCGGCAAAAAGTTCTGGTATTCTGCTTTCCCAAAATGCGTGGATTCCTACCTGATTGCTCAACTGGCCATTGTGGTTTTTTGTGGTATGCAAGGGTACATGGGCATCTGCGAGGTAATGTCCCAGATATGCAGAGCAACTGAGTATTTTATTGGAGTCTTGCGCTTGAAATGCTTTTACGAGTTTGTAGTAACTCAATTGAATGTGCCAAGGCAAGATGCCATCTTTATTTAGCTTCTCCAAGCCGTATCTTTTTACAGCGGCTTCCCATTTTCTTGGTATGCTGTCTATGTCAGCCTCATAAAGTTCTACGTCAAGGTAGTGCCTTGGAGCCTCTGCAGTATCAGCATATCGTCGTTTATCGGGATCTACAGCATGATCTGAAAGGTAGACCATGTTTGATTTATAGAATCGGCTGAGCCCCTCTGGTAGCGTAAAAACAGCAAGTTTATTGATTTGTCTGTGTGCGTAAAATCCCCAGGAAGCCAGGGTAAAAATGACTGCGATTAAAAAAGCGGATAAAACCAGTTGTTTCATCCGCTAAATTAGGTAAATAAAGATATTAGGTGTTATTTATCGATGCTTTTGCCTTTCATAGCAGCTGATACAGCGACATCCATCACACGTTCTGCGAAGGGACGGGTAAATTCATTCAGATCATCGGCATTTTTAAGGATTTCATCTTTTTCCGCTTTAGCAAGCGCCTGCCTGAGTGCTTCTACATAACTTTGAGTATTGCTGATCTCTTCTGAGCTAAGGAAATTTCCATGCTTCTCAATAAAACGTTCGGCAGTATACACCAATTGCTCACCTTCACTTTTGCTTCGATCAACATACGTTGTTCGACATCACTTTTGGCATTTTAATACTATCGATGAGCATTTTTTCCACAGTTTCATCGCTAAGACCATAGCTTGGTATAATATCAATTTCCTGTTTTACACCGGATCTTAATTCTATAGCCTGAACAGTTAAAATACCATCTGCATTCAATAGGAAGTTAATATCTACTTTGGGTAATCCTGCAGGCATTGCTGGAATTCCTTTCAGATCAAATTCTGCGAGTTTTCTGTTTTCTTTCACCAGATCGCGTTCGCCCTGAAAAACAGAGATTTTCATGTTCACCTGTCCGTCGATCGAAGTAGTATATTGTCTGCCAGCTTTGGTAGGAACTTTTGCTGTTTCTGGCGATGATAACATCCATCAATCCACCCATAGTTTCAATTCCCAAAGAAAGTGGGGTTACATCAAATAAAAGGATATCAGAACGGTTTCCCGCCAAAATATCGGCCTGAATCGCAGCGCCAAGGGCAACTACTTCGTCAGGGTTGATCTGGTCATGAGGCTCAAGACTAAAGAAGTCGCTACCTGTTCTTTATAAAGGGTGTGCGGGTAGAACCACCAACGAGTACCACTTCATCAATCTCCGCAACAGTTAAATCTGCATCCCTTAGTGCTTGCTTACAAGCATGTGATGGTTTCTTCTACCTTGACTTCAATTAAGTTCCTGAAAAGTCTGTTTATCTAAGCTGCACCAAATTTCACCAAACTTTTCGTTGTATAGGTTCTGGCGTAATAAAGCTTTTTTCGCAGCTTCGGCCTGTAAGTCGTAGTGTTTGCATTAAGACATGTATCTTGCGGCAAGTTCATCAATATTAAGTTTGTTTTTTTCTATCCAGTAATTTACAATAGCCCGGTCAAAATCATCACCCCCTAAAAAGGTATTTCCGTTTGTAGACAACACTTCAAAAATGCCATTTTGAATGGATAGAATAGATACATCAAAGGTTCCGCCACCTAAATCGTACACAGCAATGGTTTTCTGCTGGCTAGGATCTAGGCCAAGCCCATAAGCAAGACTGGCTGCAGTAGGCTCATTTACAATACGCAATACATCTAGACCCGCTAGTTTGCCGGCATCCCTGGTGGCTTGGCGTTGACTATCGTTAAAATATGCAGGGACAGTAATCACAGCCCGATTAACAGGAGTTTTTAATGCATGTTCGGCTCTTGCTTTAAGTTCTTTCAAAATCTCTGCAGAAAGCTCAATAGGGGTGTAGAATTTATTACCTGCTTTAATTTTTACAAGAGCATCTGTATCATCATCAATGATCTTATAGGAAAAGTATCCTGATGGCCAGCTACATCTTTATAAGAACGGCCCAAGCAATCTTTTAACGGAAAAGATGGTGTTTGCAGGATCTGTAGTTAAAAATTCTTTGGCTTCATTGCCAACAACGTGCATCGCCCATGTGCATTAAAATGTACAATAGATGGTACCAAAAGTCCTTTTCCGGTATCGTTAATTACCTGTGGGCTTTTGTCTGGATTGATAAAAGCAACCAGACTATTGGTGGTGCCTAAATCTATTCCAACTATAATTTCTTCTTGTTGTAATGAACCTGTTGCCAGGTTGATGGATATTTTTGCCATAGTCTGGCAAATTTAGGAATGTTTTCTGACCTTTTATTTATTCGTTAAGTCATCTTTATGGTAATTGTACAACCAAAGCACAATGTCCTGGTAGCTTCCGGTGCCCTTCGACTGATTGTTTAGTTTCAGGAACCTGTCGAACGCTACATCCAAATAATCAAACATCTGGTTGTTGTACGCTCGCCAAAACTCCCTGTCGTTCCTAAAGTCCTGCAATGTAGTTTCATTTATGGTTTTATACAGTATTTCATAGTCGTTCGGCGATTTGATGCGGATTTCAAAAAGGATGCTTTTTAGCATGGCATACGCCGCAGAATAACGGAAATAAGGATGCCGACTATGACTGGCTACAAAGTAACCGATCAGGTTGGCCTCATCTTCGCGGGCGATGCCTAGCTGGTGGGCAATTTCATGGCAGGTGACAAAAGGTAGTGCAACTGCGGGCAGGCGCATGTTCACATTGGCTTCACCAGAAAGGGGGTTGTAATAGCCTTCAATTCCTATTTTACTAATGGCCCAGCTGTTTAGTGCCGGCTTTACAACCGGACAGTCGTACCGGAAAAATGAACTGCTTTGCTCCATTAATGCAAAGCTGGCTTTTGCTTCAGTCTGTAGTTCATCAATGCTGAACCTTATTTTTTCGACACTTTTTAATGAATTGAGTCGGGCAATGAAAAATTTCCCCAATTTAATCAGTTGTTCTGTAGTATATTTTTCGTTACCAATTGCCAATTGTTTAGTGATGCTTGGCCGGGAGTAATTGAGTCCCCAAAGTACTTTAAAGACCAGGTAAAGCAGGAGCATAAAATTTATTACCTGTAAGGGGATTTTTAATCGGTCGATACGCTTTAATGATCTTGCAGCAATCTTTCTATAAAAGATATAGAGGCTACGGATCGAATATAAAATAAGCAAAAGGTATAAAAAATCGCCTAAAGGAAATGGCATCAGCCCGCTGATAAACCGTTGTGTTACAGAACTTATAGGGTAGCTCCCTTCCGAGTAAACATGCTGTACCAGGCTGCTGCTGAAGCCCGCAAGAAAGGTAACTACAGACAGGATAGCCACTACTGTGAAACGTGTGAGCTGCGGTCCGTAAGCCGTCCTCATTATCTGTTGAATTCTAGTCGTTTCCCTTTCTCATTTGTCATGAACCTACCTTTCTGATAGGCCAGGTTTCCCGAAATAAAGGTATGAGTGATCTCTGATCGGAAAGTTTGTCCTTCAAAAGGAGACCAACCGCATTTGTAGAGAATATTTGCCTTGGTTACTTTTACAGGATCATTTAGGTTGACCAGCACCAGGTCTGCCCAATATCCTTCCCTGATAAAACCACGTTTTTCGATATTGAAACAAATAGCCACGTTGTGCGCTGTCTTTTCTGCAATCTGTTCCAGTGAAATTTTTCCCTGATGATACATTTCCAATAATGCAGAAAAAGCATGTTGTACTAGTGGTCCACCTGAAGGGGCTTGTAAATAAGGCTGTTCTTTTTCTTCGATGGTGTGCGGAGCATGATCGGTGGCGATGATGTCGATATGTCCATCAAGCACACCTTTTAAGATACCATCCTTATCAGTAGCTGTTTTTACTGCCGGGTTCCATTTGATCCAGTTGCCCTTGGTTGCGTAGTCACTGTCATCAAACCAGAGGTGATGTACACAGGCTTCGGCAGTAATTCTTTTATCCGCAAGTGGTATAATATTATCAAATAAACTGACCTCAGATGCAGTGGAGATGTGGAGTATATGAAGCCTTGTATTGTATTGTTTTGCGAGCGCCACGGCCATTGACGAAGATTTGTAACAAGCTTCTGCACTGCGGATAAGCGGGTGCATGTCTATGGTTATATTTTCGCCAAATTTTTCTTTGTAGGCAGCGAGGTTAGTCCGTATGGTCTGCTCATCTTCGCAATGCGTGGCAACCAACATCGGTGCTTCCTTAAATATGTTTTCCAATACCTTTTCGTTATCAACCAGCATATTGCCCGTAGATGAGCCCATGAACACCTTGATGCCGCAAACATTAGCTGGATCAGTTTTCAAGACTTCTTCGAGGTTGTCGTTAGATGCCCCCATAAAGAATGAGTAATTAGCCAGTGAAACATCAGCTGCGATGGCGTATTTGTCGGCCAGCAATTCCTGGGTTAGCGTATTCGGGACCGTATTGGGCATTTCCATGAAAGAAGTAATGCCTCCCGCTACGGCGGCCATGCTCTCTGTGAAGATATCTGCTTTATGAGTAAGTCCTGGTTCGCGGAAATGTACCTGGTCATCGATCATACCAGGGAATAAATGAAGACCCTCGGCATCGATTTCCTGGTCGGCGGTTTCATCTATGACCGGCGCAATTTTTACGATATATCCTTGTTTAATGAGTAGGTCGGCTACAATGATTCGGCCTTCATTGACAATTGAAGCAGCTTTTATCAGAATGGTATTCATAGGATCAAAGCTATAAAAAATGTTTTAACTAAATTTTGCCTATTTTTGCAGCATGCCAAAAAAATTCGAAGAGTTTAACCTTAACCGACAGATTTTAAATGCTGTGGAAGATGCAGGCTTTACTGAAGCCACTCCAATACAGGAAAAAGCAATAGGACCCGTTTTATCAGGTCAGGATCTGTTCGGCATTGCCGAAACGGGAACAGGAAAGACTGCAGCATATGTTCTGCCTATTTTAATGCAGTTGAAATATGCACAGGGAGAGGCTGCAAGAGCATTGATCCTAGCGCCAACCAGGGAACTGGCAATGCAGATTACGGAACATGTGAAGATATTTTCAAAATATACGGATTTACGTACTGTGGTAGTTTATGGTGGGCTGGGTCCAAAAACACAAATTGAACAAATCAAGGCTGGGGTAGACATTATTGTCGCTACACCTGGAAGGTTCCTTGACATTTATCTTGCTGGACATATCAATACCCAATATCTGAAGTTTTTGGTGCTGGATGAGGCTGATAAGATGATGGACATGGGTTTTATAGGGTCGATTCACAGGATTCTGGAGATCGTCCCACGCAGGCGTCAGAATTTACTTTTTTCTGCTACAATGAGTGACCTGGTGCAAAAGATTGCGGGTGATTTTCTAAAACACCCAACAATTATAGAAGTAGGTGAGCAGGCCACACCAGCACAAACCGTAACGCAGACCTTATATGAGGTGCCAAATTTTAAGACAAAGATTAACCTGCTGCAACATTTGATGAAAGATGATGAAGCTTTCAAGCGTCTGATCATCTTTTGCAAAACGAAAACTGTAGCGGATAACATTTTTAGTTTTATCGAGCGGAGATTCGGTGCCGATGCAGTTAGGGTTATTCATGCCAATAAGGGTCAGAACACAAGGATAAATTCTATCAATAGTTTTAAAGAGGGTAACATTCGGGTTTTGGTAGCTACAGACGTGGCTGCCAGGGGAATTGATGTCACCGACGTAAGTCACGTGATCAATTTTGATGTGCCGATCATCATTGAAGACTATGTGCATAGAATCGGCCGCACAGGTAGGGCATATGCTACTGGTGATGCGCTTACGTTCTACACGCCAGGGGAAAAATATTACATTGAGAAAATACAAAAGCTGATCAGACAGGAAATTCCTGTTGTACCTTTACCGGCAGAAGTTTTTGTGGATGAAACACCTTATGAGGAGAAGCAGGCTATAGCGCGCGCTATAGACGATCAGAAACGTAAGGAAGATCCGGACTTTAGGGGTGCTTTTCACGAAAAAAAGCACGCAGCCGCAATTGCAGCCGCAGCGAGAAGCAAAACAAACAAGCAGCCCGCCTGGAAAAAAAAGAAGTTTAAAAAGTAAAACATTGAAGATCAAACTCACACCGTTGAACATTGTTTCTGCCCTGTGCCTTGTATTTTCTGTCTGGATTTTATTGGATAGAAAGCCGGCGGGAAATCATATGCAGGTTAATGTTAGTGCTATTTTGATTGGATTTAGCCTGTTAGCAGCCTTAGTTGCTTTTATTTCTGATCTCATATTCAGAAAGATTGTTCCCAGCCTTGGCAGGCTTTGGGTGATTCAGTGTGTCCTGATCGTATTCATCATCATTTTAATATTTATTATAAAAGCTAGCTTACACTAATGAAACAAGCAGAAATCAAAATTACTGTCGAACTCGACGATAAAAACGTACCTGAAAATATCCTTTGGGAATCTACTGATGCAGAGACGCAGGAGAAAGTGCCGGTAAAATCTATGATGCTGGCGCTATGGGATCACAATTATAAAAATTCTATGCGGATCGACCTTTGGACGAAAGACATGCCGGTAGATGAAATGAAAAGATTCTTTTATGAAACATTGCAAACCATGGGGGACAGCTTTTTAAAGGCTACAGGAGAAGAGCTTATTGTAGAAGATCTGCGTGATTACTGTGCGCACTTTGCAGATAAAATGGGTATTAATACTCAAGGATAGCGAAATGAGGGCGCAGGGAATTATCGGATCCGCATTACTGGCGGCAGGAGGTATGTGTCCTTTGATGCATATCCCGATTATTGGAAACTGGAATTACTTCGATATAGATCAGCGGCTGGCCATCGCATTTTATGTAATGGTAGTAATTGGTTTCATTGGTGCTTTCGCAGGAAAACATGTATTGATCAAGGCAGCAGGATGGGGTGCAGTCGTATTGATGCTCATTACTTTGGCTGGTATTTATTTCAAAGCACATGATTCGTTCAGTTTTTTACATTTTAAGAAACTGGTCAGTTTTGCTGCAGGGATGGTGAAGTATAAATGGGGCTGGTTTATAATTGCAGCAGGGGCGTTGATCCTGGTGACAGTTCGTAGGCCAAAGGTATTAACGGCGGAAAAAGTTTAGCTCAGATCTCCAAGGGATTTGTGTTTCCTTTTCCGCTTATACTGTGACTGTTTCAAGTGCTGGTCGCCACTAATGATGCTGATGTTGCCGTCTACTTCCAGGATTGCCAGCTTTACTTCTTTGTAGCGCTCGATGCCATGTTCCCTCATGGCTTCTTCCAGTTCTTCATTGGTGATGCCTAGCTTGCTGAGCATATTGAAGTTTAACTTTCCATTATGAATTAAAATTTCCGGGTGCTGGGAGATCAGGTCTCTCAGCATTTTACTCTTATACATGAGTTTCTTTAATACGAAATTTAAGGCAAACAGTACTGCTGCCGCGACAAGACCCCCTAAGAGACTAGTATCATTGCCCACCATCGCATTTTGAACAGCATTGCTGATCAGCAGGATCAGTACCACATCTGTTGTATTGAGCTGGGAAAGTTCCTTCTTTCCGGTAAGCCGTATAGCAATTAGCATAAAAGCATACACAGCCAGGCTTCTCAGTATTATATCAACATATTCATTCATGGGTTTAGATTTAATTCGGTGTACTGCGATCATTGCTATACAATATTATAGATATTTTAAGTTATAAACTATCTTTGCTTTGAGATGCAATTGATCAAAGAGGTAAAATACC
This sequence comes from uncultured Sphingobacteriaceae bacterium, assembly GCA_963795585.1. GTDB lineage: Bacteria > Bacteroidota > Bacteroidia > Sphingobacteriales > Sphingobacteriaceae > Pedobacter. Next base: position 215,889 of record CAWCIO010000020.1, read on the forward strand.
TGGTTAAGAAAGAGCTGCTGTTGGAATGGCGGTCGAAATATGCGCTGAATGGCATACTTTTATATGTGGTCTCTACCATTTTCGTATGTTTTCTTTCCTTCGTAGGCATTTCACAACCTGTTACCTGGAATGCATTGTTTTGGATCATCATGCTTTTCGCTTCCTTAAATGCTGTTTCCAAGAGCTTTCTGCATGAGAGCAAGGGTCGTCAGCTATACATTTACACCATTGCCAGTCCGCTCGCCCTGATCATTAGCAAAACGATCTATAACGTTTTACTGATGGTGTTGCTGACACTAATCGCCCTGTTTTTCTATAGTTTAGTCTTCGACTATGTGCCGGAAGACCTTAGCCTGTACATTTTGGCAACTGTACTTGGTAGCTTGAGCTTTTCTACCATATTCACCATGATTTCGGCAATTGCTTCAAAAGCAGGAAATGGCGGGATGCTGATGGCGATCCTCAGTTTTCCAGTAATTATTCCGGTACTGATTGTACTGATCAAACTTACTAAAAATGCGATCGATGGCCTTGATAGGAGTGTAAGCCTCGACGAGATTGGTCTATTGTTGGTTATTAACCTTTTGGTATGTGCAGTTAGTGTCTTGTTGTTTCCGTATTTATGGCGTGACTAAATCCTTGATTGTTAATGTTTCCAGTAAAATGAGAAACTGATTACAGTTGAATTAGAAAGAACGGGGGCAAAATTTGCAATATTGCGACTATATTTACGATACTAGATTAACATATGCTGCTCTTGCCACTTTTCCTATCCGTTACATTGTCTCTCTTAGTCGCTATTATTTTTATGACGAGAAAAGAGCGCGATGTTGTAAACAGATGGCTTAGTGCAGTCATCATCCTTACAGTTGTAGTTCAAAGCGTCGTTTTCTTTATCATGTCGACCGGAAGGTTGGCTGATTTCTGGTATATTTTCCGGCTTGGTTGCCCTTTCTACTATTTGACGCCTCCATTAATTTATCTGTATCTTACTTTTATTCTTAAAAAGGAGCGTAGATCTTTCAGTCACTACCTTCTTCATTTTATACCATTTGCGATCAGTGTTATCGATATTGGCTGGTATTATGCAAATACCAATAGCGCCCACCGTATTTATGAAATCTCGATAATCAGTGAAATGTCTTCGGCCGAATTACACCTGGGAGCAGGATTTCTTCCCTCAATTGTTCATTATTATGCCCGGTTTCTTCAGCGGGCTTACTATATGATGAAACAATGGATGATCTTAATTAACGAAAAAGCTTTTTCAAAGATAAATAGTCCAGAGCTAAAATGGGCATTACTGTTGACATCAGTGCAGACTTTAATTCTGATAGGTTATGGATATTTTGCCGCGCAGATTTTTCTTTTAGATCAATACCGAGGTGATAATCTCATGGATTCCGCAAAAGAATTTAGTATTTTTATCATGCTTGTGGGCGTAATAGCAATCTGCTTATACCTATTTGTTCATCCGGAAATTCTTTACGGCTCGTTTTTAACCCGATCCAAATCAAGTTCCAAAGCAAAAATAAGATCCAGCGAATCCGGGCAATACGATTGGCTGCCATCAGGTACTAACATTCAGGATTATTGTACAAAACTGGAGAACTTTATGCAACTGGAAAAGCCCTTTTTAAAAAAAAGAATCTCATTGGCGCTCATCGCAAACGAAACAGATATACCTGCTCATTTGATCTCTGCAATTCTAAATAAACATTATGGGAAGAGTTTTAGCGATTTTATCAATGAGTATCGCATCAATCATATTTTGGCCCGAATTAAAGATGATTCGAATTGGGATCAGCTGACCATGGAAGGGATTGCTTTAGAAGCGGGATTTTCATCCAGAACTGGATTTTATGCGGCCTTTAAAAAGCTAACCGGTAAGAGTCCGGGAGTGTATCTTTCTGGAATTGCATTAGAATCCGAGTACACGGAAGTGTCCAAAAACAGCCTTTTGTAGACTCATGGGTAAAAAAATGTTCGCTTTTCTTAAAACAGAACATGAATAAAGTCTGAAATCAAGAATAGCTGCTCAGGTTTTTCAACCTTAGATAAGGTAAACCACAAACTATGATATCCACCATTTTAAATGAGCGCATCGATTTTGAAGATATTTTCAAATTCTCTCCTGATTTTATTTGCATTGCCAGCCGGGACGGCTACTTTAAAAAAGTTAATCCCATGGTGATGCAGACCTTAGGCTATAGTCCGGAAGAACTCTTGGATAAACCTATAAAATCCTTTATTCATTTGGACGATCAAGCATCAACCGCATTAAAATTTGGGCAGGTAGCTTCCTGGTTAAATTGTGAAAGTCGTTATATTACTAAAAGCGGAGAAATTATTTGGGTTAATTGGACCTCAACTCCTTTAGAAAGTCAACACCTCATTTTGGCAATTGGTAAGAACACGACCTTGAAAAACCAAAAAACAGTAGAAATGCTACCGGTATACACTGCGGCGGATCAGTTCTGGCTCAGCAAATTTGAAAGTGTGGTTAGAAAGTACGTAAGAAAAATCGACCTCAATTTAAATATGATATGCGATGAACTGGCAATTGGCGAAAGACAGTTGTTTAGACGTATAAGAACGATTGCAGGTGTGACTCCAAATCAATTTGTTCGTAAAATACGTCTCCAGATTGCTATGGAAGCAATTCAAAGCGGAAAATACCGCACCATATCGGAAATATCTTATGTAGCAGGATTTAGAACACCAAACTATTTCAAAAAACTCTTTGAGAACAGTTATAATGTAGAAATAGAGCATCTCCTTTAGTTTGTACTTATCACCTTAAATTCAGTTCTTCGGTTTAATCTGCGTCCTTCGCGATTGTCTTTTCCGTTAGGAAGGCTATTGGCTTGTATGGGTCTAGTTTCTCCATACCCTCTGGCGGATATTCTAAAACCAGATATTCCCTTTGAGATGATATAGTCTACACAAGACTGCGCACGCTGCTGGGACAATTTGTTGTTGTAGGCACCGGGGCCAATGGAATCCGTATGTGCGCTCAATTCAATCTTGATTTTTGGATTGTCAATCAATACCGCAACAAGGTCGTCGAGAACAACTAACGATTCTGGTTTTAAGATTGCCTTATTGAAGTCGTATAGTACATTTTCGATTACAATGGGCTTATCCAGGACGAACATTTGCAAACAGATGTCGGCATTGTGTAAGGTGTCTTTCTTGAATTCGCGAAATGCCGGAATGGTAATTACTTTTGTAAAGTAACCTTGCTTTTCTAATCGCAACTGATATGCATGCTTAACAGCAATTTTAAATTCATATCGGCCAAGCTCAGTGGTGGTATATGTCCGGCTTTGTCTAGATAGGGCATCTATCAGCTCCACTTTCACTCCCTGCATGGCCTGTTGTGTTGCGCAGTCTATGACTGTTCCTACGAGTAACGCCGATTGGGCAGGTGGCTTGACAAAATGTATCCGAAACAAATTTAAGCAACAATCAGATTCTCTATCTGAGCTGATATAAGCCATGCCTTCTTCCTTTTCATCCTGGAAATAATGCAGATCGTCTTTGGTAGAATTATATGGCTCGCCCAGGTTACGAGGCAATGTCCAGCTGCTATCTGGCTTCTTTATACTTTCGTATAGATCGAAGTTTCCCATCCCTATATATCCCTTTGAACTAAAAACCAGTCTTTTTTTTCGTTGATGATAGTAAGGGGTATTTTCATCGGCTGCCGTATTGATGCCTTTTCCCATATTTACCGCGTTTATAGGTAAGCCTTTGTCGTCGACATCACTCAACCAAATATCATATCCACCTTGTCCACCAACTCGATTCGATACAAAATACAATTGCTTCCCATCTGGCGTGATAAATGGCTGCATGGCATTGAAACCTCCGGCATTAACATAATTATTAAGCCTTTCGGGAGCGGTCCATTTTTCGTCTACATATCTGCTCAGATAAATACCAGAAATCAATTTACCGCCCTCTTTACGCCAGCTGGTAAGGTACATTTTCTTACCGGTCGAATCTAAAGTTGGTGTCCCGAACTGGGTTTTAAATTTGTCGTCGGATGCAAAACCGAGATTTATTTTTTTTGAGAGGCTATCGATATGGCTTACAAAGATTTGGTTGAAAGATTTACTTTTTGCAACAGACAATGTTCCTGCAAACCAATACTTTCCGCCGTTTATGCTTACTGAGAAATCATTTTCCTCTGTGCTAAAGGTATTTTCCAGTTTTACGATCGTAGCTGCAGTGCCGATTTTACTTTGTGCAATGGCAAATAAGCAGTCTTTTAGTTCATTGCTGGCAATGGTCATGTACTGCTTATATTCTTTATTGTCTGTATTTGAATTGATAAATAGCTGGAGCTGACTAGCGGCTTCATTGAGTCGATTATTGGATCTCAGGCAGATGCCATACCATAATCTGGATAAGGGAAAGCTTGATTCATATTTTTCTATAACCTGCTTATACAGTCCTTCAGCCAATGTATAGTTTTGATAAAGCCGGTAGGATTTAGCCAGTTGATAGCGGACTTCACTGACTGTTGCACTGTCGGTTCCCTGCTTTCCAGAAAAATAAGGAACTTTACCTTGTAAAGTTGCGGCTCCGTTTTCTAGTGATTTACTATAATAGTAGGCTGCCGTTACATAATCATTTTCCTCAAAAGCCTTTTGAGCTCTTGCTTTAAATGTTTGATTTTGTGCGGTAGCAAGCTGGACTAAACAAATGAATAAAATAAGTATATAAGTTTTCATAGTGTTTTTTTAAAGTCTTGGACATTTCTCATCTCTGGCGGATAACTTGCGCTTAAATACATAGCTTACAGAAAGTTCATATCCTCCTCCTGTATTTCCGAATCTTTGCAGGTTAGAAGTGGTATGGTCGTAGCTAATTCCTATGATTAGATTTTTGGCATAAAATGCTACATTACCTACAGCTGCATCATTGATGCGGTACATTCCACCAACTGTCACACTGTAATCTGTGTTGAGGCTGAAGTCGAAATTGACACCTGCGGCCTTGATTTGACTTTTTTGCTGTTTGATGTACAAAAAATGAGGAGTGATGTCTAGAAATCCAGTTGTATTAATCCGGGCTCCGCCATGAACATTAAGCCGCAAAGGTACTTTGCTATTTAGTGCTCCATCGGTGGTAAAACGATCTTTGCCCTGAGTTAAATGTGCAGCGCTTACACCACCAAATAAATTAACCTTGGCGGAAGGTGTACCATCGTAATAAAATAGGCCTGCGTTTGCATCAAAGATTGCTTTACCCGTGCTTGCGAAGTTTTCAGCTGTAGCCATATCGGGATCAAATCCTACGGAGATATTGTACTGATCATCCATTTGCAGTTTGCTCACATCAAAACTGCGGTTGATGACACCAGCCTGTAATCCCAGGTTTAGCTTATGGTAACTATTGGGCGAAATGGGTAGTTGGTAAGCAAATGAACCGTATGCTGCGAGATAGTTGTAACCGGCCGTTCCAGCCTGTTGATTGAAAATATTTACACCTAACGCAATTTTATCAGATTGGCGGAAATCGGCTGACACTGCGGCAGTCTTATAGTTGCTGCTCAGCCCGCTCCATTGCTCACGAACATTACCTGTAATTCTTGCTTCACCATCTACGACGCCTGTCAGTGCCGGATTTAGCCATAGCGGATAGGCATAGTATTGTGAAAAATGAGGGTCTATCTGAGCGTTTGCAGTGTTTCCACCAACCCAGATAAGCAGTATAAAAAAAGATATTATAGATTCCTTCATCTGATAAGTGTGATTGTTCCTCTTTTGTTTACCTGACGACCGTCGTTCATTGTTGCCTTTACTGTGTAGACATATACACCTACTGGCTGATTGCTGCCCTTGTAAGTGCCATCCCAGCCAACTGCAGTATTGGGGCTAAAAAAAATCTGTTCACCCCATTGACTGTATATATAAAAGGCCATGGTTTTGACGGTTTGGCTGCGCACATAGACCACATCATTTTTCCCGTCATCATTTGGCGTAAATGCATTTGGTAAAAAGATGTCGTCAAATTCCTTTATCGTCTCAGCCGTAAAGGGTACTGAATGTTCTCCTGCCTGGCAATCTAAACTACCTATTGCCTTTACCAGAATGGTAATTGATTCACTGCCGCGAAGTCCTTCGATAGTATGCGTCAGACCGCTGCTTCCCGAACTTGGATTGATATAGGTCAGCCCATTATCTATGCTTACTCTATAGCCAATAGCACCCGTTACAGGATCCCATTTAAAAGTAATACTATGTTGAGTAGTATTTTCAACAAAAACCAGAGGAATCTGTAATGCGGGCATTACTATTACTTCAGCCGGTTGTCGTGTCGCCGAAGCACAGCCCTCTTTATTTACCACTTCCATGTAGAAGGTGGTAGTTGCAGATAGACTGGGAGTGGTCCAGGTGCTACCTGACCCAATTGCTGTACCTCCTTTCGAGTCTGTATACCAATTATAAGTAAAGTCAGCATTCGGAGTCGAGACAGTAAACACTGCGTTCGAACCGCTGCAGGTGCTCGCTTTGCTATCATTGGCAAGGACGTTGGAATTTGGCAGACTGGAGACTATAACTCTTACAATACCCAGTGAAGTACTGGAACAGGTGCCATTGTTACTGGCCACGTAATACGTCTTATCTGCCCTGAGTATTTCGGTAAGATAGGTTTGACCTACAAACAGCAGATTAGTTCTTATTGGAGAATCATACCAATGGTATGTAATTCCAACTATTGGATTTTTGACTGACAGGGCGGCACCACTTCCAGAGCAGATAGTTATTGATGATTTTTCAAGTTCAGCGGCCATAAGCTCGGGCATAACCTGGATGGTTACCACATTGCTGACTAAAGGAAAGTTACACGGTTCCGATACTACCGAACGTCTGAAATAGGTAGTAACAGCCAGCATTGGCGGATCGTAGTCTGGTCCTGTTGCACCCTCTATATCAGTAAAGATGTCATTATCTGTAGATTTCTGCCATTTATAAATATAAGTGTCTGTTCCTCCAGAGGGAACTCCACCTTTTATGGACGCTGGATCTGCATGTGAACAAATCAAAGCGACTGTCGGGGCAGTGATGACATTATCTGCCAATGCCGAAGCAACGGTAAGTTTAATGGAGTTACTGGCGGTGGTCATTCCACAGCCATCGGATATCGCAATTCTGCGCAAATACGTGGTAGCAGTGATTGCCCCTGATGTGTAATCTTTGGAATAAGCGCCATCAATATTTTTGAAAGTTATATTGTCGGCGGAGCTTTGCCATTGGTAAATAAATGTAGCAGAACCGCTTAAAGGAGTAGTTCCGGAAATGGTAGCCGGATTTCCTGATCTGCAAAAAATATTGACTAGTGGCAGGGTGATCAAATTATTAGTAATGGGGATGATGGGTTGTACGGTTACATGATAATAGGAGTCGTACTCGGTAAGCCCCGCTATCACCGTTTTCCGTCTAAGAGTGAAGGCTATGTTGGCCGTACTCGGGTTGTGGAGTGAGGATACGAGGTAGTGCTGCTCCGTGTTTATACCAGGGGCGCTAATCCAGCTGTCCCCTTGGTAAAATTCCCATAGGAAAGCACTTGTGAGCATGCTTAATTGATCTCCTTTGATAATGACGTCAGCTCCAGAACAAACAGTAACGGGCCTTGGCACAGGGTCGGCAGCAAATAAAAAGCAATGGAGGCAGAACGTAAGTAGTGTCGTTAATAAGAGGCGTTTAAATTTATCTCGCATGTTGAATGTAAATCGGCTTATTTGAAAAAAGCGGTTTATTTATATCTTGGATACATTTATTATCTATGAAAAACATCTTGCGCTTTGCGACAAAGTTCATGAAAAGAAGGAAAACAAAACTGGCATAAATGATGATAAAACTGACTTAAAATCCCCAATTACATCTTTATGATTAAAATGCAATACTCAGTTATTATATTTGGCGCTGTTTAAATCAACATAGATGTATAAGAACTGGTGGAAAATATTAGGAGCGTTACTGGTGGTTTACAGTACGATATGGGGATTTTTGTCTAACGTACCTGCCTTGCCAATCCTACATGAGAGCATAAGGAATCTTTATTTTCACGTGCCAATGTGGTTTGGGATGATCGTGCTCTTCAGTATTTCCGTTTATTACAGTATTAAATATCTGAGCAGTAACAATCCTGATGATGACATCAAAGCTGTTGAGAGCGTCAATGTCGGCGTTGTGTTTGGCATTTTGGGGATAGTAACCGGTGCGATATGGGCCAGGTTTACCTGGGGTCAGGCATGGAGTTTTGATGTAAAACAGAACTTTGCTGCGATTGCTATTTTGCTTTATTTTGCGTATCTGGTATTGCGAAATGCCATTGATGAGGAACAGAAACGGGCTAAAATTTCGGCCATTTATAACATATTTGCATTTCCTATCATGGTTGTGCTGCTATTTGTATTGCCCCGACTTGCCGATTCTTTGCACCCCGGAAACGGTGGTAATCCGGGCTTTAATGCCTATGATCTGGACAGCAGAATGAGAATGGTATTTTATCCCGCCTGTTTGGGATGGATTTTAATCGGCTGCTGGATTTATACCATCCGTTTCAGAGTCCGTAAATTAGAAAACAACAATATCCTATAAATATGAAAAAGATTTCGGCGACGCTTTTGATGATGATGGTCGCAGTAAAATTAGTTGCTCAGGATCAGGGTTCAGCGATTTCAGACAGCCTGTATGCATCCGGTAAAATCTACGTAGTTGTAGCGTGTATTGTCCTGATTTTACTGGGGTTGCTTTTGTTTCTATTCTCATTAGAGAAAAGAATAAAAAAGTTAGAAAAAAATTCTTCGGATAAAAACTAATTTTAAATGCGATAAGCACTGTTTTTAGCCGTTTTTATTAGTAGTGTGTGCCATACACTAAGTGAATTTGCATTTGTATTAATCGCTTTTTTTAATGCAATTTTGCATCACTAACGAATTATTTCAAATTCATAAAAAACGAATAATGGCTAATACAGCAAATGAGACAAAATTTTTTGCAGATGTATGCAAGTAATTTTGACAGTGCGGCAAAATTTACCTCCCATCCGGAAGGTTTACTAAATCAGATTAAAGCTTGTAACAGTGTGTACCGTTTCCAATTTCCTATTCGCAGAGGAAACGGTTTTGAAGTGATTGATGCCTGGCGTGTAGAGCACTCTCACCACATGAGTCCAACTAAGGGTGGTATCCGTTACAGCGAAATGGTAAATGAGGATGAGGTAATGGCATTGGCTGCACTAATGACTTATAAATGTGCAATTGTAAATGTACCTTTCGGGGGTGCTAAAGGTGGGATATATATTAATCCTAAAAATTATACCGTGGCGGAATTGGAGACGATCACTCGTCGCTATACAACTGAACTGATCAAAAAGAATTTTATAGGCCCTGGTATCGACGTTCCTGCTCCGGATTATGGATCAGGCGAGCGTGAAATGAGCTGGATTGCGGATACTTATATGACAATGAATCCAGGCCAACTTGGATGCATTGGGCTGCGTTACGGGCAAACCGATTGCGTTACATGGTATTCGAGGCCGTAAAGAAGCTACAGGCCGTGGCGTTGCCTATGCCGTACGCGAATGTGTAGAATGTTGCTGAAGATATGGCTAAAATTGGTTTTAAAGCTGGTTTAGGTGATAAAAGTGTGATTGTACAGGGCTTAGGTAATGTGGGTTATCATTCTGCTAAATTTCTTGCCGAATTTGGCGCTACGATCGTTGGCTTATGTGAATATGAAGGTGCGATTTACAATGCAAATGGATTAAATGTTGATGAGGTTTTTGCACACCGTAAAAATACAGGTTCTATTTTAGGTTTTCCAGGAGCAACAGATTTCAAAAATTCATATGGAAGGTTTGGAGCAGCCATTGTGATATTCTTGGTGCCGGCTGCTTTGGAAAACCAGATTACAGTAGCACAACATCAGAAACATAAAAGCAAAAATCATTGCTGAAGGTGCAAATGGACCTACTACTCCTGAAGCTGAAGCAATTTTTACAGAAATGGGCGGTATCATTATCCCGGATATGTATTGCAATGCTGGCGGTGTTACTGTTTCTTATTTTGAATGGTTGAAAAACCTTTCACACGTAGCATTTGGCCGTATGGAAAACCGTTACGCTGAAAATTCAAACGCTAACCTGATCAATACATTGGAAGGCTTTACCGGTAAAACCATTCCGCCTGAAAATCGTTTGATGATCGTTAAAGGTGCATCTGAAATGGAATTGGTAAACTCTGGCTTAGAGGATACCATGATTCATTCTTACCATGAAATCAGGGAAAACCTGGTTACAAAGCCGGGTGTAGAGACTTTAAGAACAGCAGCATTTGTTGGTTCGATTGATAAGATAGCGATTTCCTACATGAACCTAGGTGTTTGGCCATAAACTTGAATACATTCTAATTTTATATAGGAAGGTGCCCATGGATTTGGGCACCTTTTTTCGTATATTGAATGTATGAAAATTAAGGGACTTGTTAATGGTCATTTCCATGATTTTGTTCTCCTGCAGCGGAGGTCAGGATCTTGAAAGTAAAAATGGCTTTGCTGTAATATCTAAGGCGAAGCCTGAAGAAGCATTGGCAACGTATGCTGGTGGCTGTTTCTGGGCTATGCAGGAGTGTATGATTGAGTTGAAAGGCGTGCATAAAGTGATCAGTGGTTACTCAGGAGGAGCCACACCTAACCCTACGTATGATCAGGTATTGTCTAAAAAAACAGGTCACGCGGAATCTGTTCAAGTATATTATGATCCAAAAAAGATTAGTTTTGAACAATTGAGCAGGGCTTTTTTTGCCGCCCACGATCCTACACAATTTGACAGACAAGGGCCTGATGTCGGTTCCGACTATCGTTCTATCGCTTTTTACCGAAATGATAGGGAGCGCAAGATACTCCATCAACTGGTCGAAGAGCGCCTTTCAAAAAATGATTTCACAAAGCCGATTGCTACTGAAATTCTACCATTCAAAGTCATTTACCCTGCAGAAACTGAACACCAGGATTACTATCCTAAAAATAGCTGGGATGAATATATCCGAAATGTATCTAAACCCAAAGTGCTGAAAATGAGAAAGGAAATTCCGGACTTGATCAAGCCCGAATACCTTCGATAAGCTGCCTGCAGTGACGGTCAATAAACTGTCATCATACTATATTGACTGATTTAAAGAGGTTATAGGTACTTATATTTTTTATCTTTGTACGGTTCCTTTTTAATATTTCAATACCATTATGAGAAAAAGTGCAATTATTGGTTTAATTACAATAGCCTTGTGTGTCGGATTCTTAGTTAGTCTTAGCGCAGACACCAATAGCTATTCGACATTTACTGAAGCTGCTAAGGATTCACGTGAGTTTCACGTAATGGGGTATTGGGAAAAAACAAAAGGTATGTATTATGATGCTCAAAAGGATGCCAATCATTTTTCTTTTCATATGAAAGATGAAAAAGGCGATGTTAATAAAGTTGTGTACAATGGTACAAAACCACAGGATTTTGAACGATCAGAAAAATTGGTTTTGATTGGTGAAATGAAGCATGATACATTTTACGCATCAAAAATTTTAATGAAATGTCCTTCTAAATACAACAATGACCTGGTTGAGGTCAAACAGGACGGCAAGTGAAAAAATACAACTAATCTTAATGGATATTCAATTTATTGGAGAACACCTCCTTCCGGGTAAAATCGGTCAGTTTTTTATTGTACTGGCGTTTAGAGCATCATTATTTTCCACAATCGCATATTTTTTTGCTAGCCGAGAATAAAGATTTAGAAGATCAGTCCTGGACGATCTGGGCCGTATTGCGTTTCTTGATCAACTGGGTCAGCATTATTGGTATTGGAGCAACCTTATTTTACTTAATTTTAAATCACTACAACGAATACTATTACGTTTATTCGCACTCATCTAAAGAACTTCCAGTATATTATATTGTTTCTGCCTTTTGGGAAGGACAGGAAGGTAGTTTTTGGCTATGGGCTTTTTGGCAATCATTCTTGGGTGCATTATTGATCTGGAAAGCTAAATCCTGGGAGAATGGCGTAATGACTGTTGTTGCCTTCTCACAGGTTTTTTTAACCTCGATGCTATTGGGTGTAGAAATTTTTGGTCGAGCGCATCGGTAGTTCTCCTTTTATCCTTTTAAGAGATGCCTTGAATCTAAAAGAGTGGCTCCGGTTGTTTTTGCAGATCCTGAGAATTTCAAAAATTATTTAAAATTCATTACAGATGGAAGGGGATTAAATCCATTATTGCAAAATTACTGGATGGTAATTCACCCGCCAACTTTGTTTTTGGTTTTGCGAGTATGGTTGTTCCTTTTGCTTATGCAATTGCAGGCTTATGGCAAAAGAGATATAAAGAATGGATTAAGCCTGCATTGCCATGGGCATTATTTGCGGTAATGGTATTGGGTACAGGTATTATTATGGGTTCTTTCTGGGCTTATGAAGCATTAAACTTTGGTGGTTTCTGGGCATGGGATCCAGTAGAAAATGCCTCTATAATTCCATGGCTTACCTTAATTGCGGGATTACACGTAATGATTGCATATAAAAATACTGGTCATGCTTATTTTACTGCAATTGTACTTGTATTTTCTAAGTTTTATATTGGTGCTTTATGCATCGTTTCTTAACCAGAAGCGGTATTTTAGGCGAAACATCCGTACACGCATTTACAGATCTGGGTATGTTTGGGCACTTGATTTTATACAATGTAGTATTTCTTGTGATAGCAGTTGTATTATTGTGTCCGATGGAAAGAATTTCCGATCACCAATAAAGATGAAGAAACTTATTCGAGCGAATTCTGGATGTTTATCGGTTCATTGGTAGTAACAATTGCCTGTATTCAGGTTATTTTCTCGACCTCAGTTCCGGTATTTAATAAGGCTTTCGGTACTAAATTCGCTCCTCCTATTGATGCTGTAAAGTATTATAACCAATGGCAGGCTCCATTTGCGGTGTTAGTTACGTTAATTTCAGGTTTTTCTCAATATATGAAATATAAGCGAACCGATTCGCGCAAATTTTATAGCAGCTTAATTGCTGCAATTGTATTTTCAATTGTTTTAACTGCAGGTTTTGTTTATGTAGCAGAAATGTATATCATAACCTGATGTACATCCTTATTACTTTTAGTTGTTTATTTGCTGTACTTTCTAATGCAACAATATTGGTCAGGCTTTTGGTGGTAAAGCTAAACTTGTCGGCGCTGCAATTGCTCATATTGGTTTTGCTTTGTTACTTTTCGGTGCATTGGTTGCTGCAGCTACAAATAAGCCAATTTCCATCAATGCGAATAAATTTATTCCTGTGAAGGATTTTGAAAAAGCAGAAAAGCCCGGCGAAAATATCGTGTTGTACAGAAATGAACCTAAAAAAATGGGGCGGTATACGGTAACTTATATTAGTGATACTACAATGGCACCAAATACAATTTTATAAGCTTAATTTTAAAGTTATAGATGAAAAACAGGTAAGATTAAAGAAGATTTTGAGTTGAATCCGCATATTCAGTCAAATGAAAAAATGGGCTTAATTGCATCTCCTGATACCAAGCATTACTTGACTTACGATATTTATACCCATGTGACGAGTGCACCTGTAAAAGAAGAGTACGATCATGATGACCATGAAGGGCATACGGAAGAAGAAAATTATAAAGCACCGCGTATTGTAAAGGTAGCTGTTGGGGATACCATTCATACCAGAAGTGGAATAGTTACTGTTAAAGCTTTAAACACGAAACCTACAGCTAAGAGATTTAGTATTGGCGGCAGGTGATTTTGCTGTCGGTTTGCCGTTGAGATTAATGTTAGCGGGAAAATTTACAAAACAGAGCCTATATTTTTAATAAAAGGCAATAATATTTTTGATTTCGCACGTAAGGTTGATGAACTCGGGCTTACGATTCCGTTTTACTAAAGTGTATTCCTGATGAGGGAAAAGATGGAGCTTCAGATTTATGAAAAACCTCAGCAAGCTAAAGATTGGGTAGTTTTTAAAGCAATTGAATTTCCTTATATCAATTTGTATTGGGCTGGTACCATTGTAATGGTGATCGGATTTCTGATTTCAATTTTCAGAAGACAAAAAGAAGTTAAAGCGGTTTAATGAAAGTCGTTTGCATTGGTTCGGGAAATGTAAGAACACTCGGCCAATGTGCAGGCCGTTGCCTCGGCGACCGAGGAACTGTCCTCCTCGGTCTCGGAGATCGCCCGCCAGGTGCAGGAATCCGCCCGCATCGCCAGCGAGGCTGTGGGTCAGGCAACGCGGACCAACGAACGGGTCGGTGAACTGTCCAAGGCCGCCGCCCGTATCGGCGACGTGGTCGAGCTGATCAGCACGATTGCCGGCCAGACCAATCTGCTGGCACTGAACGCGACGATCGAGGCGGCGCGTGCGGGCGAGGCCGGTCGCGGCTTTGCCGTGGTCGCCTCCGAGGTCAAGGCGCTGGCCGAGCAGACCGCGAAGGCCACGGGCGAGATCGCCCAGCAGGTCTCCGGCATCCAGGCCGCGACGGAGGAGTCGGTCGGCTCGATCCGGGAGATCAGCGGCACCATCGAGCGGCTGTCGGAGATCTCGTCGACGGTTGCGGCGGCCGTGGAAGAGCAGGGCGCTGCCACACAGGAAATCTCCCGCAACGTCCAGCAGGCCGCTCACGGCACGCAGCGCGTATCGACCAATATCGGCGACGTGCAGCGCGGCGCCTCCGAGACCGGCTCGGCCTCCTCGCAGGTGCTCTCGGCGGCGCGCTCGCTGTCTTCAGACAGCAACCGGCTGAAGCAGGAAGTCGCAAAATTCCTGAGCTCGGTCCACGCCGCCTGAGCCGCAAACGCAAAAGGCCACGCGCATGCGCGTGGCCTCCAAAAGCTGCGTCGCGCGATCAGGCGACCTTCGTCGTCATGTGCTTGAACATGTTGGCGCGCGCCTCGTCGTCCATCTCGGCCTTGAAGGTGAACTTGTCCTTCAGCGCGATCGCGCGCGCCGCCGCCGGCCGCGCCGAGATCTCGTCCACCAGCCGCTTCACGTTCGGATAGCGCGCAAAGGCATCGTCGCCGAGCTTGAACGGCACCATCCGCGCCCAGCCCCACAGCGCCATGTCGACGATCGAATAGCTGTCGCCGACCATGTAGCAGCGGCCTTCAAGGTGACCGTCGAGAATCTTGTAGTGGCGATCGGTCTCGTACTGGTAGCGGTTATGCGCGTAGTCGTGGTTCTGGTCCTTCGGCGCAAAATGCTTGAAGTGCACGGCCTGGCCCGAATACGGCCCGACGCCGGTGGCAATGAACATCAGCCATGACAGCGTCTCGCCGCGGACGTTGGCGGCGGGAAGGAACTTGCCGGTCTTCTCGGCGAGGTAGAGCAGGATGGCGTTCGAGTCGAACACGATGGTGCCGTTGTCGTCGATCGCCGGCACCTTGCCGTTCGGATTGATCTTCAGATAGTCCGGCGCGAACTGCTCGCCCGTGCGGGTGTCGATCTTGACCGGCTCGAACGCCAGGCCGGCCTCTTCCAGATAAAGCGCGACCTTGGTCGGGTTCGGCGAACCGTTGAAATAGAACTTGAGCATGTTTGTCTCCCCAATTCCCTTTTTAGAGAATGAATGCAGCGTCGCGGCCTTCTGTGCCTGAACATGGCCGGGGAGAGCAACCGGCGAGTTTGCCGGGCGGTGTCTGCGCGGTACGCAGATCAGCCTGCGTAACAAAGGCCGATCGCCGCCGTAATGACAATTCAAGTCCGGCTGAGCCGTTCCCGCAGGAATTCAATGAAGCGCTGCGTCTTGGCTGGCAGCAGGCGCGTCTCGGTGACTGCGTAGACGGTGACGGGCGAGCCCTGCCATTGCGGCATGATGCGACGCAGCCGGCCATCCGCCACTTCGTCGGCCACGATCTCTTGCGGAAGAAAGGCGATGCCCGTGTCGAGCGTTGCGAGGCGGCGGATCAGTCCCACGTTGTTGAGCCGAAAACGGCCGCCGACGTCGGTCTGCTCCATCTGCGTGCCCCTGTGTAACGTCCACGCACTCACCTTCGTCATGCACAAGCATTGATGACGGGTGAGGTCCGCCGGTTCATGCGGCTCGCCGTTGGTCTCGAGATAGCGCGGCGAGGCGTAGAGATATCCCGGCATACGGGCGAGCGGCCGCGCGATCATGTGGGATGGCTCTGATTTTCCGACGCGGATCGCCAGATCGAACGGCTCCGATACGAGATCGACACGTCGCGGCGTCAGGTCGAATTCGAAATCGATGTCGGGATATTGCCGCGCGAATTCGGCGATCAACGGTGCGAGGTAGGTGTTCGCGAAATCCACCGGCAGCGAGACGCGGAGCATGCCGCTCGGCTGCGCCAGCATCCCGTCCAGTTGCTCATGCGCCAGGCGCGCCTCGTCCACGATGCGCTTGCAGCGCTCGAAGTAGATCTGGCCGGCTTCGGTCAATTCGATCTTGCGGGTCGTCCGGTTCAACAGGCGAAGCCCGATCTCCTTCTCCAACAGATCGATCCGGCGCGACAGCGTCGAATTGGGCATGTCGAGGGTCTTGGCGGCGCGACGGAAGCTGCGGGCCTTCGCGACCTCCACGAACAGCGCCATATCGTTCAACAACGCCATTTCATTATTCCATCAGTGGATCAATCAGTTCCATTTTACGGCATTTATTCCATTGAGTGGAAGGTCCATCTGCCCTTTGCTGACATTGCAGGGCAAGCCATCCATGAAACGCGTAGAACTCGACAAGAACCTGAAGGTGAATCCGCCGGCGCTCGAAGGCCTCAGGCTCGCTGGATTGAATGTGGCGGTGATCGGCGGCACCGGCGGCATTGGCCGGGCGTTCAGCCGCCAATTGGCGGCCAAGGGGGCGCGTGTCCTCGTCGTCGGCCAGACGTTCCGCGATCAGAACGTGCCGGGCATCGCATTCATGCAGGCCGATCTGAGCCTGATGCGAGAAGCCAGGCGGATCGGCCGTGAGCTTCCCGCCGAGACGCTCGACATCGTCGTCTTCACGACCGGCATCATGGCGGGGCCCAGGCGTGAGGTGACGGCGGAAGGCATCGAACGCGATCTTGCCGTCAGCTATCTGAGCCGCTTCGTCATCCTGAACGCGATCGCCTCTCGTCTTGGAAGGGACAGGGCCACGGCCACATTCAAGTCTCGGATATTCGTCATGGGATTCCCCGGGACGGAGCAGAGGGCCGATGTCGCCGATCTGAATTCGGAGCGGCGCTACAAGCGGTTCGCAGCCCACTCGAACACCGTGGCGGGCAACGAAGTGCTCGTCCTCGAGGCCGCCAGGCGCTTTGCCGATGTCGATGTGTTCGGCCTTAATCCCGGCTTCGTGAAGACCGATATTCGCGCCAATCTGTTCGGGTCGCGTGCGCTCGTCTCGCTGATCAACTGGCTGACCAGCTTCATGATGGTCGAGCCGGACGCCTATGCCGAGCGACTGGTGCCGCTCCTGGTGTCGCCTGATCTCAACGGCCGCAGCGGTGTCATGCTCAACAACAAGGCTGAGGCGATCCTGCCGAGCCCTTCGTCTGCGGAGCGATCCTATGCGACGGCGCTCATGGATGCCTCCGATCGATTGATCGCCCGTCTGGCGCCGTGAGGCCGCGCCTCGACGCTCAACTGGAATAGAGCAGGCCGACGACGGCGATGACGATCATCCCGGCGCCGACAGCGTCCAGCCGCATCGCGAGCCGCGTTGCGGCGTGCATGCTGGAGGCCCGCGCCTTGCGCTCCGATCCGCGCGCGTAGCCGTGCACGATGACGTCGTGATTGAAATTGTCGTGGGCCTCGTTGCTGCTGGCCAGCCCGACGCAGACCACCAGCACGCCGAAGATGGCGAGGCCGAAAAAGCCGAGCAGGGCGATCAGGAACATCGGAAACATGCCGAGCAGGAAGATCGGCAGCAGCGGCACCAGCAGCAATGTCTCGGACTGTCGTCGCATGGGAGCCGGACCGGTCAGGACGGGGCTGATCGGTGAAATCTAGTCCTGGCTGTGGCGGCATTCAAGGAGCCGTAGGGTGGGCAAAGGCGCGAAGCGCCGTGCCCACCGCGTCGCTTGCGGCATATTCCAAGGTGGTGGGCACGCTTCGCTTTGCCCACCCTACGGGACCGCGGAGAAAACTACTCCGCCCCGATCCCCGCACGGATCTCGGCGCGGAACTCGTCGATCAGCTTGAGACCCTTCTTGGTCTCGACATGCCAGAAGGTCCAGCCGTTGCAGGCTTGCGCCCCTTGCGCCACGGCGCCGATGCGGTGGATCGAGCCGACCTTGTCGCCCAGCATGATGGCGCCGTCGGCACGCACCAGTGCGCCGAGCTTCTTCTTGGCGTCGAACAGCTTCGTGCCGGGCATGATCATGCCGCGCTCGATCAGCTCGGAGAACGCGACCCGCGGCGCTTCGCGCGCGGTCATGAACGGAGCGAGGCTTTCTTCCGGCAGCGGCTCGACCGCGGCGATGCGCGCTTCGGCGGCCTTCGCGTAGGTCTTGTCGCGCTCGAAGCCGATATAGGAGCGGCCGAGACGCTTTGCGACCGCGCCGGTGGTGCCGGTGCCGTTGAAGGGATCGATCACGAGATCGCCGGGTTTCGACGACGACAGCAGCACGCGCGCGAGCAGGCCTTCCGGCTTCTGCGTCGGATGCACTTTCTTGCCGTCGGCGCCCTTGAGGCGCTCCTCGCCGGTGCAGAGCGGGATCAGCCAATCGGACCGTGCCTGCACGTCCTCGTTGGCGGCCTTCAGTGCCTCGTAGTTGAACGTGTAGCCCTTGGCTTTTTCGTCACGCGCGGCCCAGATCATGGTCTCGTGCGCGTTGGTGAAGCGGCGGCCGCGGAAATTCGGCATCGGGTTCGACTTGCGCCAGACGATGTCGTTCAGGAGCCAGAAGCCGAGGTCCTGCATGATCGCGCCGACGCGGAAGATGTTGTGATAGGAGCCGATCACCCAGATCGTCGCCGACGGCTTCATCGCGCGGCGGGCGGCAAGCAGCCAGGCGCGGGTGAAATCGTCATAGGCGGAGAACGAATTGAACTTGTCCCAGTCGTCGTTGACGGCATCGACATGGGATTCGTCGGGGCGCTTCAGATCGCCCTTGAGCTGGAGATTGTAGGGCGGATCGGCGAACACGAGGTCGACCGAACCGGCCTGAAGCTTCGACATCTCGGCGACGCAATCACCGAGGATGATGCTGTGCGAAGCGGACTCAAAATTTGTGCGGGGCGCCCTTGCAGACGCCCCGCGACGCGACACTACCATGACTTAAGAACTCTGACTCAGGCGACGCTGTCGGCGACGCGGGACCAAACAACCGACTGACCGTTACAATGGAGCGGCAAAGTAAAAATCGACTTAACCCGCCGCTTTGGTGAGCAGCCCTCGCATCACGCATTGTGCGCGTTTCGCTCTGCGCATTCGTCGTGTTTTCCAGTGTATTTCGTATTTCTTCGCGTTGCGGGAGCAGTCAGGTCAAAGACCAAATTTCTCTCGGAAAAAATTGCACGACCCCGGAAAAAATTGCTGGCATCGGCATGCTGTCGCACTAGGCAATAATTGCCGAGCGGGATATTGATTAACGCATTGGAAATTTTACGTGTGTGGCGCGTTGAGCTTTCGCGCTTCTGCGCCCAAATGACGCCAATTGAGGACCTGAGGGAAACCCGCCATGCGTTATGATGATTTCCGCCGCAGCGACGACATTGAGGATCGCCGCGACGGCGGTGGCGGCATGGGCGGCGGCGGAGGCGGGTTCGGCCTGCCGATGGGCGGCGGCGGTCTGGGCATCGGCACCATCATCGTGCTCGGCCTGGTCGGCTATGCCTTCGGCATCGATCCGCGCATCCTGATCGGCGGCGCCGAGATCCTCACCGGCGGCGGCCAGGCGCCTTCCTACCAGACCGATCGTCAGTCGACCTCCGCCAAGCGCGGCGCGCCGACCGACGAGATGGGCAGCATGATCTCCGGCATCCTCGGCGAGATCGACGACCGCTGGAGCGAGATCTTCCAGGCCAGCGGCCAGTCCTACACCGGTCCGAAGGTCGTGCTGTTCCGCAACGTCACCAATGGCGGCCGCTGCGGCCGGGCAGAGTCGGCGATGGGGCCGTTCTACTGTCCGCCGGATCGTACCATCTTCCTCGACACCAGTTTCTTCCGCGAGGTCGAGACGCGCTTCCGCGGCTGCTCCGGCAAGTCCGCCTGCAACTTCACCACCGCCTACATCATCGCGCATGAGGCCGGCCATCACATCCAGAACCTGCTCGGCATCATTCCGCGCGTGACGCGGCTGCAGCAGCAGGCCGGCAGCAAGGCCGAGGCCAATGCGCTCCAGGTGAAGGTCGAATTGCAGGCCGATTGCCTGTCCGGCGTCTGGGTCAATCGCGAGTCGAAGAAGCGTCCGAACTTCCTCGAGCCCGGCGACATCGACGCCGCGTTGACCACGGCGAGCGCGATCGGTGACGACACGCTGCAACGCCAGGCCACGGGACGCGTCGTGCCCGATTCCTTCACGCACGGCTCGGCGGCGCAACGCAAGCAGTGGTTCATGACCGGCTACCAGCAGGGCACCGTCCAGGCCTGCAACACGTTCGGCGGCGGGTCGTAGTCGCCAGGACTCGTGCCCCGGACGCAGCGCAGCGCTTCTTCAGCGGTGCGCTGCAGAGCCGGGGCCCACAATGCCGGTCTCTCAGCTATGGGTCCCGGCTCTGCGACGCACCGCTGACGCGCTGCATCGCGTCCGGGACACGAGAGGAAGGACCAATGGCCTCGATCGACGAAATCAAAACAATTCATCCCGCTCAACATCGCGGTGCTCACCGTCTCTGACACGCGCGCGCTCGCCGACGACAAGTCCGGCCAGACGCTGGCCGACCGCCTCACCGCGGCGGGCCATCATCTCGCCGCGCGCGAGATCGTCACCGACGACGTCGAGGCGATCCGCGCCGTCGTCCGCCGCTGGATTGCCGATGCCGGCATCGACGTCGTCATCACCACCGGCGGCACCGGTTTTACCGGACGCGACGTCACGCCGGAGGCGATCGAGCCACTGTTCGAGAAGCGCATGGACGGCTTCTCGATCGCCTTCCACATGCTCAGCCACGCCAAGATCGGCACGTCGACGATCCAGAGCCGCGCCACCGCCGGCGTCGCCGGCGCCACCTACATCTTCTGCCTGCCGGGCTCACCCGGCGCCTGTCGCGACGGCTGGGACGGCATCCTCGCGGCCCAGCTCGACTACCGCACGCGTCCCTGCAATTTCGTCGAGATCATGCCGCGCCTGGACGAGCATCTGCGAAGGGCAAAGGCGCAGGGCGCGACGGTGTGAGTGCGTTGCTTTGACGCTGCTTTGCTGAGCTAGGCGCGGACCTCTTCCCTTCTCCCCTTGTGGGAGAGGGTGGCTCGCCGCGGAGCGGCGAGACGGGTGAGGGGTCTCCATCCGCACGGACCGCTCGGAGACATACCCCTCACCCAAGCGAGTTCGTATCTACTGGCGTCGCTGCCCTCTCCCGCAAGGGGCGAGGGCACAATCATGCGCATCGCGCCCGCTGCGACAGCGATAGCGACTAGCTCTTCCGCCGCAGCGAGCCCCACACCACGCGCCACATAGTCCGGCACGCTTCCGCGTGCAGCCGTCGTGCGCGGCGCTTGTAGAGATCGACGAGCTCTCCCGTGATGAGCGCGTGCCGCCGCATCAGAGATCGCGCTCCCAGGTTTCGCCGGTGAGGTTCTGGCCAAAGCTGCGATGCGGCTCGGTGGCGGTCAGCTTGAAGCCGGCATCCTGATAGATTTTTCGCGCGGCGACCAAATTGCTCTGCGTCCACAGCGTCATCCGCCGATAGCCGCAGGCGCGGGCAAAGGAGACGCATTCGGCGACCAGCCGTTGGCCGAGCCCCTGGCCGCGTGCGGCCGGATCGAGCAGCAACAGGCGCAGCTTGGCGACGTCGTCGCTGGCCTTGACCAGAAATACCGAGCCGACCGGCTCGGCCCTCGATGTCGGCGATCCAGCAGCGCTCGCGCGAGGCATCGTAGGAGGTCATGATATTTGGCGACGATCTCGGCGACCAGCGCCTCGAAGCCGGAGTTGAAACCGTATTCGCTGGCGTAGAGCGCGCCGTGGCTCTGCACCACCCAGCCCATGTCGCCGGGCGGGGCTCGCGCAGGGTCGCGCGCGGGGATGGCGTCCGCGGCATCGCGAGCAGCCGCTCGATCGTCTCCATCGCACCGGTGAGCTCGCTGCGCTCGCTCATCCGGCAGCGGCCGCAGCATCGCGGCGACGTCGTCCTGGGACGAGCGTTCGAGCCTGGCGAACGCCTGGCGGCCCTTCGCGGTCAGGCTCAGCTGAACCTGCCGGCGGTCGCCGGAAGCGGCTTGCGCGCGATCAGGCCGCTTCTCGTCGAAGTTCTGCACGATGCGGCTGAGATAGCCGGCGTCGAGCCCGAGCGCGATGCCGATCTCCTTGGCCGACTGCTCGCCACCATGGGCCAGCTCGTAGAGCACGCGCGCCTCGCTCAGCGAGAACGGGCTCTTCAGGAGCTGCTGGTCGAGCACGCCGAGCTTCCGGGTGTAGAAGCGGTTGAAGGCGCGAACCGCCTGGACCTGGTCGTCAGCGACCTGTTCGGTCGAAGCGGGGCAGGATGGCGACGGGCTGGATGACGAAAGGGCTGATGGCATGGGTCACCTCGATACTTGCCATTGTCAAACAATTATTTGACTTTGGCAAGTATTAGATCGGTGACGTCAGCCGACCATGACGATCCGGCTGCGCAGCATGGTCCGGGACGAGCGGCCGAGCCGCCGGAGCAGCCGCGCCTCGGAACGGCGGGCCTGGGGCGGGTAGCCGCCGATCCGGTCGTAATGATCGCGCGCGATCAAGAGTCCCTGATCGCCGAGGGGGCCGACCAGTTTGCGCACCACGGCCCAGAGGACGTCGCGAAACCCGGTATCGGCATAAGGCGACCGTGTGTAGCGGAACACCGCCGCGCGATCCCTGCCGCTGGTCGAGACAGCCTGGATGAACTGGGTGGTTTCCTCGATCCAGCCGGTCTCCAGCACGGCGCCGGCCGGGAGGAACATCAGCCAGGGCGAACGGGCCTGGAGCGCGCCGGCGGCAAGCGCGGCGCCCTGCGAGGATCCCTCGAAGCCGATGAAACGGCAGCCTGCAACGTCCGCCACGCGCTCGATGACGCCGTTGCGGGTGCCGTCGACCAGCAGCACTTCCCGGATGATGCCCGCGGCGGCGCCGGGTACCAGCGCGGCCAGAGTTGCGACCGCCGTCTGCTCGACGCCTTCGGTCGGTATGATGACGCTCAGCATGATTGAGGCTTCGATGTCTGCACTTCGGGAGAAGCGTAGCTTGTTATGAATGTGTCATAAACACGCGGCGTCGCCGAGTGCAACTTTTCGCCGGTGTTCCGGCATGCGATGGTAAATCGCCGCCGGTCTATCGCAGCCGAATATGTCGTGCGCGGGGTGGCCCTGTTGCCGAATGTTTCCGCGAATGTCGTTTCCGTGAGCTTCAAACGGGGGCTTTCTCTGCCGATATGATCGGGGCGAGGACGGCACGTTCCGCAAGGCTGCACCGGCAGTCTGACACAAACCTTGTGACGGGAAAAACGTGCAACGCTCGCCGCGCAAAGTGAGATAGTCCAGTGAACGCCGATCAACTTCCCGTTGGCACCACGCCAACATCGCCGAAGCCGGAGGCCGCGCCGACCCTGCGGATCCGCGCCGTGATGCTGGGCGAACGCATCAATCCGTCCGGGCTCGAGCTTGGCGCACCTGTCTCCTCGACGCCTGCTGCCTTCCGCGTCCATGCCGGGCTCGTCGTGATCTTCCGCTACGGCGTCGTGGTGCTGATCGGCCTCCTCCCTTCGGAGGAGAAGGTGCTGATCGACAGCCTGAAACCGCGGGTGACCGGCGAGCTCAGCCCTTTTGAAGAGGAGATCGCACAGGCGCAGCTCTGCAAGGATGAGAACGCCGAGGCGATCCAGCCCGGCGGGCCGATCTGCCTCGCCAAATTCTCCGACGATCGGCTGCTGATGGTTGCGGACGCGCTCGCCAAGAGCACCTCGCTCGCCCGCGACGAGCGCCGCGTCGCCGCGGTTTTCGACGTGATCGAGCCCTTTGCGCGGGGGCTCGCCGAGCAGGGCCGCACGCCGCCCCGGCGCAAGGGCATCCTGCAACTGATCGGCAATGCGCTTCTGGTCCAGCAGCGCGTCGCCGGCCGTGTCGCGGTGGCCGAGAAACCGGACGTGCTCTGGGAGAAGCCCGAGCTCGACCGCCTCTATGCCCGTCTCGAAGACGAGTACGAATTGAAGGAGCGCCTTGACACGCTCGAGCGCAAGCTCACCGCGGTCTCGGAAACCGCCAACGCGCTGACCGACATCATCGACACCCAGCGCTCGCTGCGTCTGGAAATCGCAGTCGTGGTGCTGATCGTGATCGAGGTCGTGATCGGGTGCATCCAG